>NZ_QVFV01000001.1:136758-1336758 GCF_004212215.1 Leptolyngbya iicbica LK | reverse complement strand
CACGTGGGCCAGTACCAAAGTGGCTTTGGAGCCTTTAGCTTTGTGGAACCGCAGCGCCTCTTGCAGATCAAAATCGGTGATGCCGTCGCCACTAATCACAATGAAGGTGTCGTCCAACAGCTCTTCAATGTTTTTGACGCAGCCAGCGGTGCCTAGCGGCTGATCTTCTTCCACCGCGTAGGTCATGCGCACGCCAAACTCACTGCCGTCTTGAAAGTAGTCCCGCATGACGTCGGGCAGGTAATAAAGCGTCGCGATGACCTCATCCACGCCATTGCGCTTGAGGAGATTGATGATGTGCTCAGCGATCGGGCGATTCATCACTGGCACCATCGGCTTTGGCAGATCACAGGTAAGCGGTCGCAAACGCGTTCCCGAACCGCCGGCCATTAATACTGCACGCATTAGATCCTCCTCATGTTTAAAAGGAATTGTCTTCGACAACTAAAAAGTGTCACTTCACTAGCAAAGGATGAAAGTTTAAGAACCTAGTTGATTGGTACCAGATTGCAACTTTCACGCATCCTTTCTCGTTATCGTCTACCGAGATGGGGATATCCACATCTACCGAATAGCATAAACAGGCATTGAGTAAAGTTTTGCTTGCCATAAGCCCTACTAAGTCATCTGTTGACTGGGCCTAACCCATAGCTAGGCCGCAGACTCTTGAGGTCATTGGCCCATCACAAAATCACATCTCAGCCACGACTGACGTGTCGCTGCTATTTTAAAGGGTGATGTCACATATCCCCTGATTGAGGTTGGATTAAGGTCATGGAAACGTTATTTGTGCTGGCTCTAGCGATCGCTTATGGCACTGGCGCTTGGCGCTTTTGGAGCGGTTTTCAGAAAACAAATTTCAGTCAAAATAAAGTTAACCTCACGCTACTTTGGCCGATTTATTTCATTGCCAATAAGTCTTACCGAGAAAATTTTAATAAGGCCCTCAAAGGCTAGGATGTGGGAGCTCAGCCTGTAAGGTTTCCCGGTGTATGGTGACAACTGGTTTGTCTGAACGTTTAGATGCGGTAGCCAAGCGGTACAATCGCGAGTTTCGCGGTGAGTCCGTCGAGGTGCCCGAGGCGGTGGAAGCCCTCCCAATATTTAAGGATTGGGTGGCCGGCAAACTCTCGGCGCGACTAGCGTCACCCTTTTGGGAAATGGTGAAACCGAAGAAACTGCAAAACTGTCTTGACCTCGGAGCCGGGGGCAGTTTTCTGTTTTATCCTTGCTGGCGCGAATGGGATGCCCGGTTTTACGGTCAGGATATTAGCGGTGCTATTTGCGACTTGGTGAATGCGCGCGGTTCGCAGCTCAACTCCAAGCTATTTAAAGGAATGCGCCAGGCGGCGGCCCACCAATTAGATGTATACGAGCCGAATCAGTTTGATGTGGCGATCGCGACGGGGGTGAGCTGCTACTACGAGTGGGATTATTGGGACAATGTGTTGTCAGCGGTGAAAAAGGTGCTGAAACCAGGCTGTCCCTTTATTTTTGATGTCATCGATCCGGAGCAGCCCCTGGCGGAAGATTGGGCCATCTTGGAGATGTATCTCGGGGCCGAGGTGGAGCTGATGCCTGTGGCCGACTGGAAACGCCAACTGAAAGCGGTGGGCGTCACGATTAAAAAAGAACAGCCGGGTGAGTTATTCCACTTATTTAAGGTGGTGCTGAGTTAATGTCTCGGCTGTGGCTGATTGGGGGCACCCAAGAGAGCCGCCAGTTGGTGCAGCGATTAGTGTTGCAACTGCCGAGTGGGCTGTCGTCGGGGCCTGCCTGTGTGATCACTGTGACGACGGAGCCAGCGCGATCGCTCTATCCGGTATCTTCGCAGCTACAGATTCAAGTGGGGCAGCTTACCCCGGACGAGGCAGAAGACTTTTGGCGAACGCATGACATTGCGGCCATTCTCGATCTCTCTCATCCGTTTGCGACGTCGATTTCTCAATTGGCGATCGCCTTTGCCCAGCGATACCAATTGCCCTATCTCCGTTATGAACGGACCTTGGTCGATGACCCTCCGAGCAGTTGGCGCGATCGCCAACAACGACTGGGTATGGTGCGGGTACCTCACCTGCAAGCTTTGCTTACCTCGGAATATCTGAGCGGCGATCGCACGCTACTCACCTTGGGCTATCGTCAGCTAGCAGCCTTTGTGCCGTGGCAATCGCAAGCTACCTTATTCGCCCGCATTTTGCCGTCACCCGTTGCCCTCAAGACTGCGCTTGACGCGGGCTTTACGCCCGAGCGCCTGATTGCTTTGCGGCCACCCATCAGCGCCGAACTGGAAACCGCCTTGTGGCAGCACTGGCAGATCACACAAATTGTGACCAAGGCGTCGGGACAACCGGGTGGACAAGACCAAAAACAAATACTGGCTGCCCGTCTCGGGGTGCGGCTGCTGCAAATTCAACGGCCAGCGATCGCCTATCCGGCTCAAACTGATGACCTTGATACGGCACTCCAGTTTGCTTTGCGTTACTGTAACTAGTGGTGTGAGGGGTGGTGACCCACTGCAGCCCCTTGTTGAGAGATTGCTTCATACAGATTGTTAAAACTTGCGAAATCGGGGTGTGTCAGTCCCGCCCGAAAACATCGATTTTGCCGTCTGATATCAACGCGAAAAAACGGCTTGAAGTGCCGTGGAAAAGTGGTTAGAGATTCGGGCGATCGCTTTTGACGAGTAGTGTTATGCTTAATCCCCAACAAGCTCACGTAGAGAAATAGTGGGTGTGAAGTCGCCGCACTTCCGGAGTTTTTATGACCGCTCTGCCTATGCCATCCGGTTCATCTTCAGACGCCTCTGGGTCGAATGCATCCCCAGAAGCAACGCCTGCATTTGCCATGAAAGAGCTGGTCACTCGTCTTCAACGGGAACAGTTCAAAATTCAGGATCTCCTCAGTTCCCTGGGGTTTGCGCTGCGGAGTTTGAACAATCTCAATCAGTTTTTAGAACTGATTCCGATGATTGCCAGCCGCGTGACCGATGCGAGTGGCGGCGCGCTGGTGCTGTTTCGCCCTGATGGTCAGGTGCGGCTAGAGCGCTTGCATTGCCAAAGCGACGACCATTGCCAAGACGTCAAGATGGCGCTCGAAGCGGCGACTCGCCAGGTAACGGCCTCCTTTTCCCCAGCGGGGAGTGCGATCGAAATTGCACGTACAGCGATGCTGTCTCTCGATCGCCACGTTCACCGCTACTTAGGCAGTGATTTTCAAATCTTTGGTACCGCCATCATTGTGAAAAATGTGGAGCGGGGGCGGCTGTATGTCTTTAGTCGCGAGGTGGACTACGCCTGGTCGGAGACGCGGCAAAAGCTGGTGCGGCTAGTGGCGGATCAGACAGCGGTGGCGATCGAAAATGAAGAACTCACCGTCGCGCTGCGCAAAAAAGAGCGCATGGGCCGCGAGCTGGAAATTGGTGCCGAGATCCAGCTACAGTTGCTGCCCCGGACCTTCCCCACCATTGACGGGATTGACCTAGCAGCGCAATGTCGCACTGCAAACAAAGTGGGGGGTGACTATTACGACTTTATTCCGACAACCTACGATCAAATTCGTCATCCCGATGTGCAATCGTCAGCGTTAGCGCCCTGGAGTTTTGCGATCGGTGATGTCATGGGCAAAGGGGTGCCCGCCGGACTCATCATGACGATGTTGCGCGGCATGTTGCGAGCTGAAGTGCTCCATAGTTTTTCACCCGCTAAGATCCTGCATCATCTAAACCACGTCATGCATACCGATCTGGAAAATTCCAGCCGGTTTGTGACGTTGTTTTACGGCGAATATGATCCGAAGACGCGCACCCTGTCTTATAGCAATGCGGCTCACAATCCCCCATTACTGTGGCGGGCTGCCACCAATACCGTGACGCGCCTAGACACAGTGGGGATGCTACTGGGGCTTGATATCGACACTCACTACTACGAAGAACAGGTCGAACTACAGCCGGGCGATACGATTTTGTATTACACAGACGGGTTCACCGATGCCGCCAACTCTAAAGGCGAGCGCATGGATGAAGATAACTTGATCAATGCTCTGAAGTGGGCCTGTCGTAACCAGCATTCTGCGCAAGATATCTTGGCGTATCTCTTTGAAATGCTGCAGCGCTTTGTGGGGCACGGTCGCCATACGGAAGACGACGTCACTCTGGTGGTGATGCGGCTCAAGCCAGAGCTGCAGCTCAATATCTTTAGCCAAGAAGCGCCACCGACGTCTTAGCTCGCTAGCAGTGTCTGATTGCTCAATGCTGCTAGCTGCGTTTGATGTGGCTTCATCACAACTCAGATGACAAAATGCGCTATTGCGGATGGGGTGTGGTTCAATGCTTAGCATTAGTGATGAGAGGTATGACAATGCATTCGGAATCGTTATGGCAAGCCGTTAGTCAAAGTGGTTGGCGGCAGCCGGAAGTTCAGGCTAGTGAACATTTTGTAGCGACGGCGAGTTCAGTTCAAGGCTCTCAATCTATCGTCGCCCAGCAGTTTGATCAAGATGTTTTGGGCGATGCTGGCAATTTGCTCAATAACTTTGTCCAATCGGGGCAGATTTGGGCACTGCTAATTGGGTTTGTGCTGGGATACATGCTGCGGAGTGTGACAACCTATAAATAGCTAATTAGTGGCATGCTGTTGAGATGCCAATTGAGAAACAAGGTGTATTGTTGTGAGTTCCGCTACCCCTAAGAAAACCTGGAGCCAGAGGTTCGAGTCGGCTCTGCATCCAGCGATCGCCGCGTTTAATGCCAGTATTTCGTTTGACATTGAGCTGCTGGAATATGATTTGTTGGGGTCAGAAGCTCATGCCAAGATGTTGGCCAAAACGGGGATTATTACGACTGCCGAAGCGGAGCAGTTGACTCAGGGGTTGGCGCAAATTCGGCAGGAATATCGGGAAGGTCAATTTCTCCCCACGATTGATGATGAAGACGTCCACTTTGCGGTTGAGCATCGCCTGATTGAACTAGTGGGCGATGTGGGCAAAAAACTCCACACAGCGCGATCGCGCAACGACCAAGTCGGCACGGATATTCGGCTATATTTGCGAGCTCAAATCGATACGATTCGTGAGCAGTTGCGGGTTTTTCAACAAGCCCTGTTAGATCAAGCCGAACGTCATGTGGACACCGTCATTCCGGGCTATACCCATCTACAACGCGCTCAACCACTGAGTTTGGCCCATCATCTGTTGGCCTATGTGGAAATGGCTCAACGTGACTGGGAGCGTTTAGGTGATATTCGCCATCGGGTCAACGTTTCGCCGTTGGGGTGTGGTGCGTTGGCGGGGACTCCCTTTCCCATTGATCGGGCTTACTCGGCTGAGTTGCTGCGGTTTGAAGGGGTGTATCGCAACAGTTTAGATGGCGTGAGCGATCGCGATTTTGCGATCGAATTCACCGCTGCGGCCAGTCTGATTAATGTGCACCTCTCGCGGCTGGCAGAAGAGGTGATTCTCTGGGCCTCAGCGGAGTTTGGGTTCGTCACGCTGACGGATACTTGCTCCACCGGGTCGAGCATCATGCCGCAGAAAAAAAATCCCGATGTGCCGGAACTGGTGCGGGGCAAAACGGGGCGGGTATTCGGCCATCTTCAGAGCCTGCTGGTGATGATGAAGGGCTTGCCCATGGCCTACAACAAAGACTTGCAAGAGGATAAGGAACCGCTGTTTGACACGGTGAAAACTGTGCAGGGGTGTCTGCAAGCGATGACGATTTTGCTGCAAGAGGGGCTGGAGTTTCAAACTGATCGCTTGGCCCAAACCGTCACCACCGACTTTTCGAACGCGACGGATGTGGCGGATTATCTGGCGGCCAAGGGCGTCCCCTTCCGCGAGGCGTACAACCTGGTGGGCAAAGTGGTGCGCCAATGCCTCGCCAGTCAAAAGCTGCTCAAAGACCTCAGCCTGGAAGAATGGCAGGCGCTGCATCCCGCTTTTGAGTCGGATATTTATGAGGCGATCGCGCCCCAACAGGTCGTCGCCGCCCGTAACAGCTATGGCGGCACCGGCTTTGAGCAAGTGCGGATGGCACTGAGTGAGGCCAAAAAGCGGTTGCTCGTGGCGGAGTAGCTGAGTCACTGGGGGGCAGGGTATGAGGGTGAACAGCTCAGCCGTTGAGTGTCGTCACCTTTAGGCTATAGCTGTAATAAAAGTACCGACGCCTGACAGCGTCAGGGACAATCCCCACACCCAACCACCCTCACACCCTGCCACCCCCGCACCCTTCCTTCCCTGTCCTAATCCTGACACCTTCTTCGCCATGACTATTTCGCTGTGCATGATTGTCAAAGACGAGGCTGAGAACCTGCCGCGTTGTCTCAACAGCGTGAAAG
The DNA here is from genome assembly GCF_004212215.1 of Leptolyngbya iicbica LK. Lineage (NCBI taxonomy): Bacteria > Bacillati > Cyanobacteriota > Cyanophyceae > Leptolyngbyales > Leptolyngbyaceae > Leptolyngbya > Leptolyngbya iicbica. The sequence continues at coordinate 1,330,429 of NZ_QVFV01000001.1, read as the reverse complement.
ACTGCGTCGACGAGATCTTGGTGTTGGATACGGGGTCGCAGGATGACACGATCGCGATCGCCCAATCTTATGGCGCAATGGTGGACACCGCTGAGTGGGGCAATGACTTCGCGACGGCCCGTAACCAGTCCATCACTGATGTGACCAGCGATTGGATTTTGGTGTTGGATGCGGACGAGACGTTGACTGCGGCTGGGCGGGAGTTGCTGCAACAGCTGCGCTCTGGAGAAGCGATCGCTGATTGCCCTGTGGATAACATCTTGGCGATCAACCTCATGCGCTACGAAATCAACGCCGATCAGTCGCCCTATTCGGAAGTGTCTCGCCTCTTTCGCAATCGTGTGGGGCTGCAATTTGAGCGCCCTTACCACGAAACGATTGACGACAGCGTGATGCGCTTGATGCAGACAGAGCCCCATTGGCAGGTCATTTTGTGGCCCCAACCCGCGATCGCCCACATCGGCTACGGGGCGGATGTCATTGCCCAGCGCGACAAATTTGCCCGCGCTGCCAAGATTATGGCGGCTTATTTGGCCGAGCATCCCGATGATGCCTACATCTGCAATAAGTTGGGGGCGTTGTTTGTCAGCGTGGGGCACACCGAGCGGGGTCGCATTTTATTAGAACGCGGGTTGGCGACTCAACCCACCGACGCCGCTACCCTGTACGAGTTGCACTATCACCTGGGGTTGGCCTATCGCGACGCCCGACTCAACGCGATCGCCATTGACCATTATCAAAAAGCCGTTGCCCAGGACGTGCCCGCTGCGCTCAAAGTCGGCGCTTGGATTAACTTGGGCAGTTTGTATCAAGCAGCCCAGAACTCCAAAAGCGCGATCGCCGTTTACGAGGAAGCGATCGCCGCCACGCCCGACTTTGCTCTGCCCTATTTCAACCTCGGCATTGCCAAGCGTGCTATGGGGGATCTGCCGGGAGCGATCGCGGCTTACGAGCAAGCGATTGAGCGAGAACCAAACTATGCTGCGGCTTATCAAAATTTAGGAGTTGCCCTGTTTAAGTTAGGCAAAGTGCCCGAAAGCATTGAAGCGTTGCAGCGGGCGATCGCGCTCTATCGCCAATCTGACCCCGCTCAAGCCGAGCGCTTGCTAAACAAGATCAGCGCTCTTGGGATCAAAGTTTAGTCCTGCCTAGCCGCGCTCTTCATCGCGTTACTGGCTGAATTGCTAACTTAAGGGTTAATTTGTTAGCGCCGTCATTCGTTGGCAACCTTTTCCACGGAGCCACTCGCGCATGAAATCGATGAGGCAGATCACCCGCCAGTCGTGATACAAACAACGACGTGGGTTGATGATCACCACGCATCGGCATCCGATTTTTCTCCCGACAAATTGTTTATTTCAATAGCACGACAGATAGTGCGAGGCATCTCGCCGATTTCTCACTTGAAAAGCCCCCTAATCAGGAGAATCTGCCATGTTGAACTTTGATCCGGTCGGTGATTTTTTTCGTGACAACGTGATTGAGCCAATTCAGGACACGGTCATTGACCCCGTACAGGAGGCGATCGCAGATGTCCAAGATGCGGTGACAGAGTCCCTGTTTGATCCACTCGCAGATGCGATCGGATTTGACCAACTGCTCAGCCAGTACGCTCCACCTCAATTGGTCGCCCCCGATGGTTCAGCGATCGATGCCGCCACCACCGCCTTGGAGGGGAATGTGGTTGTGCTGATTCACGGTTGGCAGTCCAGTTATGAAACCTTCAACAGCCTGTTTACCACTCTCGGCAGCCAATATCCCGACAGGCAGGTTGTGGGTTTAGATTGGTCAGCACTGGCTGATTTACCTGGCGATGCGTTTGAGTTTGGCGGCTTTCAGGCCAGACCAGACAACACCGCCAGAGCCATCTCGTACGTCGCGGAAACCATCACGACTCAACTCCAGACCCTATTTGATGTGACGGGCAGCGAACTGACGGTTATCGGTCACAGCTTGGGCTCTCTCGTCGCGTCAGAAATTGGCCGCCTGTATGGGGAGGTGAGTGATCCCCTAGAGCAGTTGGTGGCTCTCGATCCGGCGGCGTTTGCCAAAGACTACGACCTGGATGGCCGGGGCAAAGGGCAATTTGCCTCCAGTTTTTTCCCGTTTCCTGGCAATCCTTTTGCGCCGAACGATAAGCGCACGGTCAAGGACTTTAATACGGTTGCCCAAGAGTCGCTGGCGCTCGTTGTGATGGAAGAATTGAATCCCCTGGGTGGCCTGGCTGGCGACAATGACTTTGCCCAGACGGCCCATGATTCTTTTTTGGTGGATTTCCCCTTCTTCGCTGGCCCCGCAGAAAAACACAACGCGGTGATTTCGGTGTTTGATGCTGCGATCGCGGCCAACTATTTCAACCTGGATCGCGACGATTTCGGCATCCCTCCCCACACGGATGATGTGTACAACAACTTTGGTTCCACGATTGGACGGTGGTTGCCGGGGGGCAATTCGTCGGGCCATGAGGGCATCATCACCGCTAACTTAGATGGCACCATTACCCAATATCAGCCCCAGCCTCTACTCATTGTCGAACCGCTACAGCTGAGTGGCGAGGCCACAGGCAGCGTGGAAAACTTGTCCGATGGACTTTCCCCCGCCGATGGGCAGGTATCGACAGCGGGCGAGCCGACGGGGGATGGTGAATCGGGACCACAGTCCCCGGTGGCGGATGAACTGCTCGATTTGACCGGCATGGATGGCGCATTGGCCGTGGGTATCACCCTGGAACGGGAAGCCGCGTTTGATAATTTGCTGCAGTTCTATGCGACGGATGCGCTCGGTGCGGTCGCGGGCATTTTGCCAGGCGAGGCAGGGTACGAGGACGCCGTGCGGCAAAATCTGCTGGCACAACCCATCTTGTCGGTGGCAAACGGCGCGGTGGGCCAGGAAACTATTGTCTTAGCGGGGGGCACCTATTATGCGCCAGCGCTTTTAGTCAAAGGTAATCCTGCCGATTTGGTCACTGTGGAAGATGGCCTTTTGGGCAGCGATCGCATTCAACGGGACGGCAATGTCTGGCAGTTTGAAGACGCTACGGACTTCGATTTCAACGATTTGGTACTCACCGTGACGGCGATCAACAGTGTGACCGCCACCATCGTGTAAACGTGCCAGACTTAAAAGTCCAAAGCTGGCTAAAACTCGATATTGTCAGGCGTGCGGGGGAAGGGGATGACATCGCGAATATTGCCCATGCCCGTCATGAACTGCACCAGGCGCTCAAAGCCAAGGCCAAAGCCCGCGTGGGGCACCGTGCCATAGCGGCGCAAATCCAGATACCACCAATAGGCATCGCGTGGTAGTCCGGCTTCATCAATGCGAGTTTCCAGAATATCCAGCCGTTCTTCCCGCTGAGAGCCGCCGATGATCTCACCGACTTTGGGCGCGAGTACATCCATCGCTGCGACCGTTTTCTGGTCGTCGTTAAGCCGCATGTAAAAGGCTTTGATGGCGGCGGGGTAGTCCGTCACAATGACCGGCTTTTTGAATAGGTCTTCGGCCAAATAGCGTTCGTGCTCAGACTGGAGATCGATGCCCCACTCGACGGGAAACTCAAACTTTTTGTCGGTCTTGAGCAACAGTTCCACCGCTTCAGTGTAAGTGATGCGGGCAAATTCGTTGTTGATGATATTGTCCGCTGTCGCCAGCACCGAGTCGTCGATCCGCTGGTTAAAGAACGCCATGTCATCTTCACAGGCATCCAGCACTGCTTTGAAGATGTATTTGAGAAAATCTTCGGCGAGATCAGCGTTGCCCATCAGATCGCAGAAGGCCATTTCCGGTTCGATCATCCAAAATTCCGCCAGGTGTCGCGAAGTGTTGGAATTTTCCGCCCGGAAGGTGGGGCCAAAGGTGTAGACGTTGGTGAAGGCCATCGCCATGATTTCTGCTTCCAGCTGGCCACTCACGGTGAGGTAGGCTGATTTGCCAAAAAAGTCTTGCTCTACGTCAACTCCATTACCTTTGGTCAGCGGTGGCTGGTTCAGATTCAAGCTGGTGACAGTGAACATCTCCCCTGCACCCTCGCAGTCGCTGGCGGTGAGGATCGGCGTGTGAACCCAGAGGAAGCCGCGATCGCGGAAAAACTCATGTACTGCCTGGGCCGCCGCGTTGCGAACCCGAAAGACAGCCCCTAGAGTATTGGTGCGCGATCGCAGATGTCCCAGAGTCCGCAAAAATTCAAAGCTGTGGCGCTTCTTTTGCAGCGGGTAGGATTCATCGGCGCCGCCAAACACTCTGATCTGCTCGGCCTTGACCTCAATGCGCTGGCCTTTGGCGGGGGATTCCACCACTGTGCCCTGAATCTCGACGGAAGCCCCAGTGGCAATTTGGCTGATCACGTTGTCGTAGCCTGCCATGTCAGACTCCGCCACAATCTGCACTCCACTCATGCAGGAGCCATCGTTGACGTTGATGAAGCACAGGGTCTTTTGAGCACGTTTAGTACGCACCCAGCCTTGGATGGTGGTGGAGTCGCCCGGTTGTCCCGATTTGAGTAAATCAGCAATGCGAGTGGCAGCCATAGTCGATGGTGGTGAACGAAGGTGTGAAGGTTACGTTAACAGTTTAGAGCGATGGCGGTGTCGTGCTGGAGGTGAAAGGCGAGGGTGCAAGGGGAGGGGGGGAGCAAGGGAGGATTTAGCGGTTGGCGATCGCGTGCAAAATCCAGCCCAGAAGGATCCCCAAGCCGCCAAAGCGCACTGCTTGCCAAAAGGGTTCACGCAGCGATCGCCAATCAAACAAATGACTTTCGAGTTGCAATTCTAAATCCTGCAAACGCTCCTGCAACTGTCGGAGATCTTCGGCGCTGAGACCGGGGACTTTTAACTGTTCTTCGACTTGCGCCTGTTGGGCTTGCAGCTCTCGGACCCGCTCAAACCGCTGTCGCAACATCTCGACGGAGGTTTCGAGCTGGGTCAGGGCGGCGTCAAAGCCTTGCCAGTCATGGTCGGGTGAGGGGAGCGACACCATGCCTCGGGTGGACCCGCGATCGCGTCGTCGGTGGTGACGCAGACGCCTCAATCGGCGATTCATATGCACAATGGAAGGGTGAAGAACGTAGCGCTCATCATACCGAACATTTACTGGTCGCCCACTATGAATTCTCCGAAGCCATCCGGCGCACAAACCGCCGCCAGCGAACTAGAACTCGCCCAACAGCTAGCCACCCAGCTGGCAATTAAGCCCAACGACTGGCATCGACTCAACCGCAACCGCAAAGTCAGAGCGCAAGAACAAGCGGCGGCCGCCCTGGTGTACTTGCTCAAAGACCAGCCTGACGAAGCCCTCAGTCGATTGCAACAGGCTGTGGGCTGGTTAGATCAAAGCTTGACGGCACCGCCCTGCCCCACCCATGGCGAAAAGCGTCAATCAACAGACTAGTGGCATCCCAAACCAGCGATGCATCCGCTTTGAAAGGTGCAGTTCTCGCCCGCCTTGACTCCACTTCACCTCATCAAAAATTTGGTTGAGGATGTATAAGCCGCGACCACACTCATCAACCGCGATCGCATCGGCGCTCACTTCGGTGGTGCGATCGCAGCAGCAATGTTCAAAATCAAAGCCCCCGCCCTGGTCTTCAATAATCCAGCAATACTGGCCCCCAGAGGTTTTGTAGCGCACTGAGATAACCTTGAGCGGGTCAAGATGGTTGCCATGCTTAACCGCATTGACCAAAGCTTCTTGCAAACCCAGACGAATCTCTGGTTGCCACTTTTGCGGCACTTTATCCATGAGTCGATCCAATACCGGACATAGATAAAGCGTCGAAACAAAGCTCAAACTGCCCCAATGAGATTGAACTGAGGGCTGAAAAAGAGCTACCACTGGATATCCTCCAGAGAAATAACAAAACTTTACAGACAAAAACAGTTTAGGTTGTCAGAATCGCTGTTGACGTCAAGTGAACAACTCAAAACATAGGTATCCAAAATGCCTAAAAAGCCTGTAGAACTTACGTTGATTCAAAGGTGATTCAGAAAATAATTAAATTCTTCTCACATTATATCAAGAGAACCCCCGACAACGGCCAGCAGGTAAGGGAATGGAATCACTTTCCCTAAGGAAATTTACGTATTCTTATACGGAGAAAAGTCTCTTCATACAGTTGCCCACATTACAAAAAAGAACGCTTTATTGTTCATGGCTAACGGTCGTTTTTCGCCTGCTGCCGAAGTTTATCCGGGCATCGTCAAGGGCTTTAGAGGGTGGAAAATTCGCTGCTCGGTGCTGCTCGGTAAGGGCGTTGAGCCCCGACCAAGCCAGAGAGCATGAAGTCACCTCTGCTGAACGCCATGGTAAAGGTCGATGCCTTGACCCTGAGGGGCTGAGGCCGATAACCAAGGCCATCACTGGGGCGTTGATCACTGAGGGATATGGCGTTTGGCGGCATCTGCCACCGTCGCTGATGTATCTTGACTCAGTTGGTCTAGGGCGGCTTTGACTTCTGGGGAGTCAAATTGGCCGAGGGCTTGGGTCACGCGATGCCTTATTTGCCAATCATCGGCTTGCACATAGGGCAATAAAAGGGGCACGGCTCGTGGGTCGCCCAGTTCGCCCAGTGAGCCGATCGCCGCGGTGGACACCAGAGTAATGTCCGATGCCAGCGCTTCGGCCAACAGGTCAAATGAGCGGGGATCGCCGAGTTCTCCCAGGGCGGCCACAATGCTAAATTTCAGCAGCCATTCATCCGTCGCGTGGTAAACCGACTGGAGTTCTTCAAACGCTTCGGTCAGTTTGAGGCCGCCCAGGGCATCGGCTGCTGCTGACTGCACGTCAGTTTCCGGATCATTCAGCAGCAAGTGACGTAAGAGTTTGGCGGTTTCCTGGCGATTTTGATCGCCCAGGGTGTCGAGTTGGCTCACGGCGGCGTAGCGTACCCGGGCATTTTCGTCGTGGCTGGCCTGCATGATCAGTCGGTAGCCATCGGCGGGATCAAGCTCCCGCGCCTGGTTGACGCCGCGCAGGCGATCGCCCAGATCAGACGATTCGATGAGTTGTTTAATGCTGTCGGGGGTGGGGCTCATAGCGGTTCCTCAGTCAGGGTCGGCAAGCATCAATCGCGAGGGGATCGCGATCGCCTGTTTTATCCTGCCACGTCAGCCGCTGCATCTTGATAGCTTTCGGCCAAAGCCCGCACAATATCCCCTTGGGTCAAGATGCCGACCAGGGTGCCTTGATCATCGACCACTGGCAAGCGGGTGACTTTTTTGTGATGCATCACTTGGGCGGCTGCTTTTAAGGACGCGCCGGGGGTGGTCGTCGTGACTTTGTCGTGACCCATGACTTCGGCTACCGTTTGGCCGAGCGCCTTGTGCACTTCTTCATTGTACCGGGCCGGATTTTCTAAATAAATCACGCTGTCGAGCAGCATGATATAGGCGGGCAGCGGGGCGCCAGTCACCTGCCACATCAGGTCAGCTTCCGACAAAACGCCTTTGAGTTCCCCTTCGGTGGTGACCACTGGCAAGCCACTGATGCGGTTGTTGGCCAGCAGTTGAATCGCCTCTGGTAGTGGGGTTTCGGGGGTGACGGTAAAGAGGTCACGGGTCATCACGTCGGCGACCGTTTTGGTCATCTGAGTTCTCCCAGGTAAAGTCAGTCATGGCAGGGTGGCTCGCTGGAGCCGGTTTAGCCAGCCCCGTTGAGCACTGCGAGAGCCAGGATAAGCGTCCTGTAATGGACGATCCCGATAGCGGCGATCGCACTGCCAATGGATTACTTTCATTTTAAGGAAGCGCCTTCGGTGAACTGGCTGACCGTTATAGGTCGTTACAGTATTGGGTCAGAATGTCGATACAGTGGGCGATCGCCCCCAAATGGGCGATTTCGTAGCCGTGGGTGTTGTGGGTCGGAAAGCTGAGACACGCGGCCTTGGGGACATGGCCAAAGGTCATGGCAATGGAGGCGTCGCTGCCAAACCCGCTGATGATGGCCTGTTGAATCGGACAGGCACGAGCCTGGGCGGCTTGGAGCAGTTGCTGGTTTAAGTCTTCGTCATACAGGCCATATTTGTCTTGCGACAGCAGCACGGGAGCGTCATTGGCTTGGATGGGATATTCCGCCGATAGGGGACAAATTTCTAACGCAATCAGGGCATCCAGCCGATTGCGATGGCTGAAGTACAGCGCTCCGATCGCCCCCACCTCTTCTTTAGCGGAAAAGACGAGATAAATGGTTTTGGCGGGGGTGTTAATTCCCTCAGCGAGGGCCAGCAAAATGGCTACAGACGCCTTGTTGTCGAGGGTGTAGCTAGCGATGTAATCCCCAAGGCGGTAGGGCTGCTTGCGATGTTTGCCCACCACCATGCGCGTGCCAGGGCGAATACCTGCTTGTTCGAGAGCAGACAGCGATCGCTTGGTTTCAACCCAGGCCGTTTCCCAAGTCACCGCTTTCCCTTCTTGCTGCACCTTTTGGGCCGACTCGTGGGAGACGTGGCGGGAGCCAAAAGACAAAATGCCAGAAAGGGTTTCGTGATCCCCGAGGAAATCCACTACCCCTTCGCCATAAATCCAGGGATAGGAGCCGCCGAGCCGCCGCACTAAAATCCGGCCATCGGGTTCGATGTCCTTCACAATGCCGCCGATTTCGTCTTTGTGGGCCGTAATGGCGATCGCGCCCTCGCCCGTCCCCGGTATCCGCGCCACGATGTTGTCGGCATCGTCTTGCCAGTGGTCAATGCCCAGCGCTGCCAGTCGATCTAACAGACACTCATTGATTTCGCGCTCGGCCCCACTGGGTGAGTGACACATCACCAGTTGAGCGATTTCGTTGTAAAGGTGCTCGTAAAGCTCGGTATTCGGCATGGCAGGGGGGCAAGAACAGGTCTTCTTAGCATGGCACTAAACGACTGAGCGAGGGGGCACTGGCGTTCTCAAACGAGGATGAGCCAGCCACAGCCAGAACTACAGCGCTGCGCAGATAGCTCCGTTTATCGCTTTGGCAGAAAAGCGAGGGGATGAGATTAGGAAACAAGATTTGATGCAATCCAAGTTTTGGGCAGGCATCTTGCTTGCCCCGAAACAGCCGAGACGGCTGTTCACACTTATATTCAATTCCCATTCTTTAAGCTTCTGGGCTCTTGGCACCTGACTGCGGATTGCGATGAGTTGTCTGGGAGCCGTGACCGGATGTCTCTGAGCCCTGAACCACCGTGGGATGCCAAGCGTCGCTTAGCGTGGTTGCCGAGAGCGGGTTTCGGCTAAATAGCTCATGACTGTGGGTAATGCGGGACAGGGGGGCAGATCGCTCAGATTGTCGGGATTGCTCCAGGTAAAGGGAGCCGAGTGGGCGGCCGACATCCACAGTAGGCGCTTGGCGCGGGTCATGGCGACGTAGAGCAGGCGAAACTCTTCGGCGGTTTTCAGGTTTTTGGCCTGCTGCCAGGCGGTGAGCAAATCGGGGATCGGGGCGGGCGTGGATTCGGCATGGGTGTGGGCGCGAATTTGGGCGCGGGCGACTTCGGGCAAGCTGAAATCTCCCAGAAAAGTCTGTTGCTGAGGTACCCACAGATTGCCGGGGATCGTCCGCTCATGGAGAAAGGGCAGGAATACCACATCCCAGTCCAACCCTTTGGCTTTGTGCATGGTGAGAATCGTGAGTTGGCCGCGCCGCGTGTAGCGATCGTCGCGGTCTTCGGTGTCTACCGCTTCAAAGCGCTCGGAGCCGACGATTTCTTGCAGAGTCTGAATCATGGCGCGGAGGGTATTGTCTTCGCGGTTTTGCTGGGACAAGCGAGCGGCTAATTTGTCGGCGGTGGCGAGTTCACTCTGGTTGTAGCCGAGAGTCAATCCCGCAAAGGGGATCAGGTGATACGGCGGCAGCTCGAAGCGCGATCGCAGTAAGCCCGTACACAACCGTCGCGCTTGTTGGGCCGCTTCGGTTGTAGGGGGGGAGTCCAACGGCCCCGGATACATAAACTGCTCGGGTTGTTTGGCGAGTAGGTTCAAGTCTTGCGAGGCGATGCGTTGGCGATCAACAAACACGCGGAGGAGTGACTTGAGGCGATCGGGCGAATGGGGCCGCTCGATGAACTGCAAAATGGTCAGCATTTCTGACGGCACGTGGGTTTGGCGCTCTTGTTCGCCCACGTCGTAAATTTGCAAACCCGTGCTCAGCAAATCGACCCCCAACGTCTCGGGATCATGCAGCAGTTGGTTGATGAAACGCCCCTGCCGATGTTCGCGCACCAAAATCGCCTGACTCAAAGTTGGATTTTCGGTGTGCAGGGCGAGCGATCGCTGGGCCAACAGTCTGACCGTTTCCATCACCGTGGGGGGACGGTAAAATTCCACCCCGCCGCCGATGGGGGCCGGATTCGCATCCGGCTGGGGATCATCCACCGGCACGGGCTGAATCGCCTGCGACCGGAACGGGGCCACCGTGCCCGCCAAGCCTGACTGATTCACCCAAGTCAGCATGGTGTTGGCCGCGGCCATAATGACTCCGCTACTGCGCCCAGCTTGATCCATGACGACGAGCCGGTTTTGGTGCTGAGCGCGATCGCAAAATTGATTAAAAAAGACCGGATCCGCAGGGGTAAATGTGGAGTTGATTGCTTGGTTGGGATCACCCACCCGGACTAAATTCAGGGGAGCCGTCGCGTCCTCGGCATCCCGTGCCAGGGTTTCCAATAATTGGGTTTGCAGCGGCGAAGAGTCTTGGGCCTCGTCTTCAAACACCGCAAACACGCGATTTTGCCAAAAGCGCCGCGCTTCGTCGTCGGCCAGCACCCGCAGCGCCGATAAAATCATGTCGTCATAGTCAATTAGATGGCGTTGCGACAACAGGGTTTGATATTGCTCGTAGAGCCCCGCCGCCACCGTCAACACGTCATAATCTTCCACGTCGTCGGTCAGGGTGCGGGTCACAGATGCTGCCAACTGAGCCAACTCGGCCGGGGGCATACCCGAGCTTTTGGCTTCGTGAATGACCGTGGTGGCAAGGCTGGGCAAGATTTCCGTCCGCAAGGTGGACTGCCGCCGCAATCGCTCCGTTTCTTCACCATCAAATTGTCGTCCCTCGATGAGCCGCTGATATCGGTCGGGGTTTTCCGCCAGCCAGCGCTCGACACAGGTGCGAATGAGACGGTTATTTTGCGTGGGTGTCAGGAGCGTCAGCGTGTCTAAACTAATGCCCGACAAATCGGGATTGCGAGTGGCGATCGTCAGCGCCAGCCCATGCAGCGTGTAGACCACAAAGCTGTTGAGGGGGTATTGCAGCGATCGCAGATGTCGCTGCACCTTCGCTTTCAAATTCGCCGCCGCTGACCGGGTAAAGGTCACCAACACCAACTGCCGTTTGGCATTGAGCTCATGACGCACGATCGCGATCGCTGCCCCTGCTGCCATGCCTGTGGACTTGCCTGCTCCTGGCACCGCCGACACGGCCAACGGCCCCCCTTGCCAGTCCGCTAGCGATCGCTGCCCCGCCCGCAAACTCTCCCGAATCTCGGTCAACGTTGTCGCCCTGTCAGCCGCGATCGCCTCCGCCATATTGGCCAATCCTCATCAGCATTGCGTCTGTCCTGGCCTGATGAACTGGTAACACCTGCCGGGGACTGGCTCGATTTTAGGCGAAAGCCGCTGGGGTCGGTAGCTGGGTGGTTGGGTGATTGGGTAGCTGGGTCATTGGGTGGCAGGATAAGGTGTTAGCCCTGTAATTTGCACAGTTGATTCAGTTTCAGGTTCGATTGGACAGGCGAGGACGCCTATCCAACGGGACTTCTCTGATATCCAAGCATCCAAAGTCGGTGGGTTTTACCTCACCCTCCTCACTCACACTCACACTCCATTCACCCTGCCACCCTTACACCCTGCCACCCAACTACCCTCACACTCCTCACACCCACTCCACTCACTAAATCGCGCTTGCCACGATCGCCTGTCGCCACAACGCATATCCTTGCGGATTCAGATGCAGACCATCCGTTGTCAGGTCGGGGCGCAAGTGGCCCCACTCATCCCGGAAGGTAGGCTGTAAATCGCGAAATTCTACCTGCCGCTGCTGGGTCATCTGGGCGATTTTGGCATTGAGCGATCGCACCCGATCATTGCTAATTTCGGCGCGGCGGGTCGGCAACACCGAATAGACCACAATCTTCGCCTGGGGGTGTTGCCACTGCAGCACCCGTACCGTGCGCTGCAAATTGCTCAAGATTTGGGCTTCCGGCACGCCATTCTTCAAATCATTGGCCCCCGCCATGAGGTGAATGGTGGTGGCGCGAGTGTCCGCAAAGGTGCTGACGCGCTGCAAAATCCCGCCTGTGGTATCGCCAGAAATGCTCTGATTGAGCCAGAGGCGATCGCGGGGCAACAGTTCCGGCGGTAGCCACAGGCCAAACGAGTCCCCCACAATCACTTCCAGACGATTTTGCCCTTGTCCTCTGGCCATGGCGCGGGCCTCTTGTGCCAAGAGTTGTTTCCAGTCTTCGTAGGTGGGTTGTCGCCCCACGACCTGCCACTGGTTGGCATAGGCACTGGGCGCCAGGCGCGTGTAAGACTGTCCCGACTGTAGGGCAATTTGCCGCTGGCGAAAGAGTTCGGAACCGTTGCTCGGCCGGGCCGGATAGTTGGCCGGTCGGGGGGCTGCGGTCGGTCGGGTGGCTACGGTTGACGGGGCGCTAAAACGAGGGGGCTGGACGGTCGGCGTGGCGATCGGACGTGGCGTCGTCGGCAAGTTCAAGGGCATGGGTTCGGCGATCGCTGCCGATGCAGCAGTCGATGACGGTGCTTGGTTGCGAGCAATCTTGGGTAAGACACAAATGGCGGGCTGTTGAGCAGCTTCGCCCTGACACAATTCTCCAAACTGGGGCAAGGCCCTTGCGGTGGTGGGCGTAATGGTGTCGTTGGCGCGATGAGCGATTCTGGTGGTCGTCACTTCCCGCGCGGCGGGCGTCACCACCGAGGGGGGACTGTCAATGGCTTCGGTAGCCTGAGCGTCACAGTCCCCCATCAGCGATTGCATCAGCAATAAACAAACTTCAGCAGCCATAATCTACACCTTTGCAGCATGTCTGTTTTGACAAGCCGGTGTACCCAAATTCAGGACAGTTTTGCTCAAGAACGGTAAAGTTCTGAGCGATCGCGCACAGATGCAGTGCGGGGAAGAGCCAGGCGCGTGTCGCCTGTGGCAGTAGACGGTTCCCGGAGAACGATGCTTGCTAGCCCTTTGGGCCACCATCTCCGGCGAGAGCTATTGGTAAGACAAAACTGAAGTTGACACTGGCCTGATGTGTGCAGAATAATGAAGGTTCGTGTGTAAACCCGCTCGGATCAGGTTTAGGCAAAACAGCCCAGCTGTTACCTGTACGGCGATCGCAAGGACAATCAATGACTTACGCAATTATTGAAGCCAGTGGCAAGCAGTTTCGGGTCGAGCCTGGTCGGTATTACGACTTTGACCGCATGGCTGTAGACGAAGACGGCACGGTCGAGATTGACCAAGTGCTGCTGGTCTCCCATGATGGCGAAACGATGGTCGGCCAACCCCATGTCGAAGGTGCTTCCATCTCCGGCACGGTCATGCGTCATCTACGCGGCCCCAAACTCATCGTTTACAAGATGAAGCCCAAGAAAAAGACCCGCAAAAAGCGCGGGCATCGTCAAGAGCTGACTCGCTTGATGATTGATTCCATCAGCGTCAACGGTAAAGTTTTGGCCGGTGAAGCGGGTACTAGCTCGGCAGCGGCCACTCCGGCGATCACTGCCGCAGCGGCTGAAGAAGAATAGGTTTGCATTCATTGAGTAGAACGGAGACACATCATGGCTCATAAGAAAGGTACAGGTAGTACTCGTAACGGTCGCGACTCAAACGCCAAACGCTTGGGCGTCAAGCGCTACGGCGGTCAGGCTGTCACTGCAGGCAGCATCTTGATTCGTCAGCGGGGCACCAAGTTCCATCCCGGCAACAATGTTGGCCGCGGTGGTGACGATACCCTATTTGCGTTAGTTGACGGCATCGTCACGTTTGAGCGCAAAGGCAAAAACCGCAAAAAAGTCAGCGTTTATCCGGCGGCTGCATCGGTATAAACTGCCGATACAGTTAATGTCTTACCGAAGGGTGGCTGATATCAGCCACCCTTTTTGTTGTGTGATGAGTGTGTGGCGCTCCTTTCCGGCGTTTTCTCCGAAGGCGGAAATCGGTCACATTTAGTAGCAAAGGCCAATTTGGGTGATGGATGCTGGATTTTAGGAATACCAACACGGTGTGGGCGTCGGTGCTCGCTGAGACCCTGGCGCATCTGGGTTTGCAAACGGTCGTCATTTCACCCGGCTCGCGCTCCACTCCCTTAACGATCGCGTTTGCTAACCATCCGCACATTCAGGCGATCCCCATGTTGGATGAGCGATCGGCGAGCTTTTTTGCGTTAGGCGTGGCCAAGGCCAGTGGTCAGCCCACAGCGTTAGTGTGTACTTCGGGGACGGCAGGGGCCAACTATTTCCCTGCCATTATTGAGGCGTATGAGAGCGGTATTCCGTTAATGGTGCTGACCGCCGATCGCCCGCCAGAACTCCGGGACTGTGCCTCGGGCCAAACCATTGATCAACAGAAGCTCTTTGGCGACTACGTGCGCGGCTATCGGGAACTCGCCTTGCCCGAGGCGACGATGTCACAACTACGCTATTTGCGCCAGACGATCGCCCAGCTTTACCAACAGAGCCAGTTTCCAGTACCCGGACCAGTACACGTCAATTGTCCCTTTCGCGATCCGCTCGCGCCCATTTCAACGGGGACGGATTTAGCCCAGACATTGGCAGACCCTCTCAACGCCGACTTTTTCGCCCATCTGAAGGAGGATGGCGCGATCGCCCCAATCACTAGCGGGCCTCCTCACCTCACCTCCGCTTGGCAACACACCGAACGGGGCCTGATTATTGCTGGGCCACAGTCTACTCCCAGTTCGGCAGCGGATGGGGCCTATTGCAAAGCGATCGCCACCCTCGCTCACAAACTAGGCTGGCCCGTCCTTGCCGATGGATTGTCGCCGTTGAGAAACCATGCCTCGCTTAATCCCCATCTGATCACGACCTACGACCTGTTATTGCGTCATGAAGCTCACGCACAGGCGCTGGTCCCGGAGCAAGTGATTCAACTGGGGGCATTACCCACGAGTAAAGTGCTGCGACAGTGGCTCACGGAGATCAATCCTCACCGGTGGATCATTGATAGCAGTGGTCGCAATCGCGATCCTCTGCATGGGCGATCGGTCGTGTTGCCCATCACGCTAGATACCTTGATCGCTCAATATCCCGTCCCCAACTCGTCTGTGCAGGTAACTTCACCGTACTGTCAGCAATGGTTGCGGCGCAATGAACGGGTTCGTCAGCGCCTGCGAGAAAAATTCGAGACGGTGGACGCCCTGTTTGAAGGCAAGCTGAGTTGGCTGCTGCCGTCGTTGTTGCCGTCTGGAACACCGTTGATGATTGCCAACAGTATGCCCGTGCGCGATGTGGAGTGGTTTTGGCCGTTGAGCGATCGCGGCATTCGCCCCTACTTTAGTCGGGGTGCTAACGGTATTGATGGCACGCTTTCTACTGCTCTGGGAATTGCCCATCATCACGGACAAGCCGTTTTGCTGACGGGCGATTTGGCCCTGTTACATGACAGTAATGGCTTTTTGAACGCTAGCACTCGCTCGGGACACTTGACGATTTTGTTAGTGAATAATCAGGGCGGCGGCATTTTTGAGAGCTTACCGATCGCTCAGTTTGAGCCGCCGTTCGAGAAGTTTTTTGCGACGCCGCAAGCGGTGGATTTCGCCACGCTGGCCGCTGCGCATCAGATCGATTATGAGTTGGTCGCTAATTGGTCAGTGCTCGCCGATCGCCTTCACGAGTTACCCACCGCTAGGGTTCGGCTACTAGAGTTGAAGTGCGATCGCAAATTGGATGCTGCGTTCCGCGCCGAGCTGCTGCGATCAGTGGGCGATTTCACCCTGCCGGATTGAAGTTGTGCCTGTCGCCCAGCGGTGATGTTCTGATCTCAGCTTTCCATGTCGGCCACAGATTTGGGCACCCCGGCAGTGAGGACTTCGCAACCCGTGTCCGTCACTAGCACATCGTCTTCGATGCGGATGCCGATGCCCCGCCAGCGATCGTCTACCTGGGGCTGCCCTTCCTCGGGCTCGTAATCAGGGGTGACGTAAATGCCGGGTTCGACCGTGACAACATTGCCGACTTCAAAGGGTTTCCAGGTTTTGTCAGGATTCCGCAGAACGCCCGTATCGTGGACATCTAACCCGAGGAAATGGCCCGTGCCGTGCATGAAAAAGGCTTTGTGCTTTTTCTCTTCGATCAGGGTGTCGATGTCGCCCACGAGGAGGCCAAGTTCCACCAGGCCTTCGGTAATGGTGCGCACGGCGGCATCGTGGAAGGCGTTGAATGGGTTGCCGGGTTTGACTTCAGCGATCGCCTTTAACTGAGCCTCCAGCACCAACTCATAGAGAATGCGCTGCTCGTCGCTAAATTTGCCTGAGACGGGAAAGGTGCGCGTAATGTCGGCGTTGTAGTAGTCGATGCAGCCCCCGGCATCAATCAGCAGCAGATCCCCCGCCTGCATCTGGCGGTTGTTTTCCACATAGTGCAAAATGCAGGCGTTGTCGCCCGACGCCACGATGGAAGGATAGGCCGGATCGCCCCCCGCCAGTTTGAACAGGTGCTCCATCTCCGCTTGAATTTCGTATTCATAGCGTCCGGGCTGGGCGATTTCGCGCGCATAGTTGTGGGCTTTGACGGAAACGGCGATCGCCTGCCGCATCAACTCAATTTCTTCTGGGCCTTTGACCCGGCGCTGGTTTTGCAGCAGGAGTTTGGCGTCTTCAATGGCGACTGGCCCGGTGCCTCGCTTCACGTAGCTGGCCAGCAGTCGCCGCCAATGCCGGAGAATTTTGGTGTTCAGGGTTTCGTCATGACCGAAGTGGTAATAAAGGCGATCGCCCCCTTTCAAATACTCGGGCAGTTTCTCATCCAGTTCGCTCAGTGGAAAAACCGCATCGGCCCCCAACGCTTCCTTCGCGGCGTCAACACCTAATCGGCGGCCTGACCAAATTTCCTTGTCTTTGTCCTTGGGCCGCACAAACAGCACAAAGCGATGTTCTTCATGATGTGGGGCAAACACGGCCACGGCACCGGGCTCATTAAACCCCGTGAGATAGTAAAAATCGCTGTCTTGTCGAAAGTTGTGCTCAACATCGTTGTGCATCACTGCCAGCGGCGCACTGGCAAAAATGGCGGTGCCGCTACCAATCCGCGACATAAGGGTTTGACGACGCTGCTGATAAACCGACTGCATAGTGAACATCTGAGTGGACAAGGTTTTACAAGAGGGCGCGATCGCCCATTTAGGTCAGTGCTTGAAAATAGCCTCCTCGATGGTTGGGGTGTGGCACTGCCAAACGCTGATACCAAACTTGTGGTCTTGGGGAGATGATTTAAGGGCTAAGCCCTTACTGCCCTCAACACCAGGCGGCGATCGCCGGAAGATAATCTCAAGATCATTCTCTTTTGATTAATCACCATAGCGTCTGCCATCCGCCTTGTCTGTGCTCAGCACACCCACACGACGATCCGACGCTATGGCTCACGCCTTAGCCCATGATTTGAATAACCATGCCGCTGCTGGGCAAACTGCCTGTCGAGAGGGAGACGGTGCTACCAGATTGACGAGTAGGCGTGCCGCTCATCCGGTCTAAAAATGGCTGGAGGCCAGCAATGTCGCAGGTTTCATCGTCAGCGGCGGCGGTGCGGTAATGGGTGGGAATGACGATGCGGGGATTGAGGGCCCGAATCGCAGCCACCGCTTCCTCGGCGTCATAGGCTTTGGGGCCACCGCCCACGGGCACGAGCATGACATCCGGGCGACCGAGCTGAATCTGCTCTTCGACAGAAACCGGAGCCGCCGCCCCGCCCATATGCACAAAGGTGAGACCGCCTTGCTCCCAGCGCCAGATCAGGTTAGAGCCGAAGCGCCGTCCGCCTTCGCGATCGTGGTCTACTTCTACCGACTTCATGCGGATGGGCGGTAACTCATATTCGCCCTGTTCGGAGAGAATCGGCGGGTTGCCGGGTAATCCTTCCAGCAAGCCCCCCTCATCAAAGAGGCGGCTGCTGATCAAAACTACGTCAGATGCCACGGCGGGTGAGGGATAGCCTGCGGTGCAGCCGATGGAACGGAAGGGATTGGTCAAAATGCGGCGACCGTTGCCCTCAAACAAAAAGCTGGTGTGACCGAGGGAGCGCACCGTCACTCCAGAGCTTTGTGCTTGGGCCGATCGCCAAGTTGAAGTCAGCCCTAACCCGAGTGCTGTCGCGAACCCCATGCCAAATTGCCGTACAAACCGTCGTCGTTGCATTGTTTCCCTACACTCCACGTCCACATTGAAGGCTGATGTACTGTGATTAAGCGTCATTATCCTATCGTTTTGCGGCAACCTTCGTCGCAACGTTCCTCTCGGTGCATGACTCTTTACTGCTTCCAAGGGCAACGGCGATGCCATCTCCGGTGCAACGGTTGCTGACAGCTGGTGACTGCCTTTGATGTGACGACAGTTAGCCTGATTTGTGCCCCGTGAAAACTCTGATCCCGATTAAATGGTATGTTCCCGCAAACGTTAGTCCCAATGGTTGGGCATCCTAAGAGCGAATTGGTTAAGGAGAGTCAGAAATTCAATGGGGTGAGATCTGCTCGTCATCGTCAGGCTGGCTTTACGCTGCTAGAAATCTTGGTCATTGTTGTGATTGTGGGAATTTTGGCGGCGATCGCGACTCCCTCGTGGCTCCAATTTTTGACCAAGCGCGAAGTAGAAGCTGCCCAAGACGAGATTTATCAAGCCATTCAACAAGCGCAGACCCAAGCGATCGCCCAGCGCAGCCCCTGGCAATTCAGCATTCGCGAGCGGAATGGGCAGGTGGAATGGGTGATTCACTCAGCGGCGATCGCCGCTGAGAATATTGCTGCCTGGGAGCGTTTGTCTCCCAAAATTGGGCTGGATGAGGCGAATACGCAGACGCTGGGAGAGAGTGGCGTTCATTCTATTGCCTTTGACTTCAAAGGCAATGTCGAGACTCAAAGCATCATCACGATCGAGGACCGGGCGGATATTGCCCCCAAGCAATGTGTGTTGATTAACAATCTGCTGGGTCGCGCTTCCAAAGGGGCAGAGCTGCCTGAGCCCAATCGTTTTGGGTTTGAGTGTTTTTGACAGGCGTGGGTAATCGCCAAGCAACTTGTGGCCGCATCTCGATCAAGTTAGCGATCGCAGAGCTGCCGATCGTCGTCACTTAGGCCAGCATTGGTTTGTAAGTAATCGGCGACCCAGCGACAGGCATAATCGACTGGGTCAAGCGTCATGATGGCGGGCAAATCCCAGCGGATGACTGTGTTGTCATTGCTGGCGGAAAACAGGTACTGGCCGTCGGGACTAAAGGCAAGCCGCAGGACTTTAGCCGTATGGCGATCGAGGGTGGTGTGTAACGTGCCGTCAGCGCCCCACAATTTAATGGTGTTGTCGGCGCTGCCAGTGGCTAGATACAAATCATTGAGCACCGTCAGGGACGACTCCGGGGCAAAAGTGACATCCCAAACGACATCGGTGTGGCCGGTGAGGACCTGTAGCGTTTCGCCAGTGGTGGCATCCCAGAGGCGTGCGGTGCGATCGTCACTGGCAGAAGCTAGCACTTGTCCATCAGCTTGAAACTCCAAGTCATTTAACGGGCCGATGTGGCCTGACAGGTTAAGGATGGGGCTGTCTTCCTCCATGGCAATTAAGCGAATGGGTTCCCCATCGCCAATGGCTAACTGGGTGCCCTGAGGCTGCCAAGCGATACTACTGTTGAGTCGGCTTTGGGTCGGAATTGCTGATATTTGAGTGCCATCGAGTTGAAAGCGGCGGACAACTTGGTCGTCGCCGCTGATGGCAAATTCTGCTGCGGTGGGATGAAAGGCAATGAGCCCCCCGAGACGGGTGTCGCCGGTAATGGTGCGAATGGGCGTGCCGTCGGCTTGCCACAGGCGGACGGTGCCGTCGAAGCTGGATGAAGCGAATTGGCTGCCATCGGGACTGAAGGCGAGATAAATGATGGGGGCGCGATGCCCGGAAAAGACCTTGAGCGATGTGCCGTCGGGTTGCCAGAGTTGAATCTGACCATCAGTGCCCGCCGACGCGATCGTTTGCCCGTCTGGACTGACCGCGATCGCAATCACGGCCGCTGCGTGGGTTTTCACAACACTGTAGAGCGGCGATTCCAGCTGCCACACAATGGGTGCCGGATCATCAATGCGGCCAGACGTCACCAAGGTCTGCCCATCTGGGCTAAAGTCCAGCGATCGCCCCACCTCAACCATGCCCGGATAAGCCCGCCCCGGCTCGCCATTGAGCGGCCAAAACCGCAATTCATCATCTTCGCTAGTGGAAGCGAGCTGCTGCCCGTCGGGACTAAAATCCAGACTCGTGACTTGGGCTTGGTGACCTTCAAAGGTGGTGAGGAGTTGCCCCGATAAATCCCAAAGTTTGAGCGTTTTGTCGGTGCTACCCGAGGCCAAGCGGCCACCATCGGGCGAAAATTGCACATCGGTCACGGTCGCGGCATGGCCCGTTACCGTTTGGCTGAGACTGCCATCGTCTGGATTCCACAGTTTGATGGTGGCATCAGCGCTGCCCGAGGCCAATCGCTGACCATCAGGACTAAAGGCAAGACCGCGTACCATCGCCCGATGTCCGGTCAGGGTGTGCAAGAGGGTGCCATCGTCTGGATTCCACAGTTTGATGGTTTTGTCCGTGCTGCCTGAGGCGACTTGGGTGCCATCAGGACTAAAGACGAGCTTGGTAATCAACCCCTGGTGGGCCATAATGGCTGCCCGTTGCTCGCCAGTTTCGACATCCCACAGGTAAAGGGTGCCGGCACTGCCCGCTACAAGTAATTGCCCATCGGGGCTAAAGGCGATCGCCCGGATGCCCTGGGCATCACTCTCCAGGGTTTGCAACAAGGCGCCATCGGGTGCCCACAGCTTCACCGTGCCATCCAGACTGGCCGATGCAATGCGATCGCCTTGGGGACTGTAAGCCACCTCGCGCACTTCGCCGGTGTGTCCCGCCAGGCGATTGCGTTCATTCACGCCCAGGATGATGGTGTACAGCGTGTCCTCAATGTCCTGGGCTAACTCGGCGTTGGGCTGGGCAAGGGCAGTAAGTTGACGTTGTGCCCGCAGTGCCTGCAACAGCGCATCCAGCCGCTGATTTGAGTCAAACCAGCCTCTGGCTGACGCCAGCAAGGCTTTAATTTCGCTCTGGCGGGCAATTTGTTCATTCTGGCTGGCCCGCTGTGACTCCACAAAAGCCGCAAACCCCAGCCCTGTGGATAGTACGAACCCCGTTGTAATGGCTCCCAATAGCCACCGTTGCAGCCGCATATTGCGCCGCGACTGGTGCAGTTGGGCCGCGATCGCCTGACTGCGGTCAGCTTCTAACGCCATTTGCACTTCGCGGCGATCGCTCTCTGCCGACTCGGCCAAAAACTGGTAGTCTTCATCGCTGAGACGTTTGCTATGGGCCCACTGCTGGGCATCTCTCAAGGCTTGGCCCCGCAACAGTCGCGAGGCATCTTGGCGATCAGCCGCTAACCAGGCCGTCAACGCCTGAGAATAAGGGCGCAAATGTTCCAGGTGATCCGCTGTCCAACTTTCGTTAAACACCGCTTGATAAATCGGGTTTTTGATCTGTAAGATATCGCCCGCTTTTTTCACCAGACCCGACAGTTGCAGTTCGATCGCCTCCTCCGAGTCGTCGGTCGGCACTGGCCCCTGTCGCAATATCTGCTGATACAGACCCAATAGGCGACCGGTGCGGTGAGGATGTCGCAGCAAGCGATCGCGAATCGTCCGTAAATGCTCTGGTTCGTCCTGCGATTCCCACTGATGCAACACGCGATCGCGGACAAACTGCTGAACCCAGGCCGCTTCCTTACCGGCTGACACCAAAATCGGGGTGCCCTGCTCATGGGCGAGTTGCCAAATCAGCGCGCACAGCTTGTGGGTCAGAAATGGTTGTCCCCCCGTCCAATACAGAATCTCTTGCAATACGACGGGGGCTTGGGCGATCGTGTCGCGCAGGCCCACCAGCAAGGGCTCACACTCATGCGGTTGGAAACCATTGAGCGCGATCGCCTGCCCAATGTTGAAGGGGGTGCGCTGGCGATCGCGAATCAAATCGCTGGGGGTGGCCACTCCAAAAATGCCAAATGTGAGGCGTCGGTAGGCCGGATTGACTGCCCGCTGGTTGTAACAATAGCGAATCAGCGCAAAGAAATCATCCAGCGAAAATTCCAGTCCCAAAATGCTGTCGATTTCGTCGATCAAAATCACAAACTCGTCTTCGGGATGTTGCTCTAGTAGCACTTCCTCAAAAAATCGCTGGAGCTTTTGCACCGGGGGCAGTTCGCCCTGATCTTGCCACCATTTTTTGTAATGTCCCTGACTAAAGAGCCCAAGGCCCCGCCACAGGTCGGCCACGAGGCCCCGATACCACTGACTGGCCGTTACCTGTTGGCTGCCCAAGCTGGTAATATCCACCGTGGCGCACCGACAGCCCGCGAGCTCTAACTTGCGGAGGGTTTGCACCAGCAACGAAGATTTGCCCATTTGGCGGCTGTTGAGCACATAACAAAATTCCGCTGCCTGCAGGGCGGTCGTTAACTGGGTGTCGGCCTGCCGGGTGACGTAACTTGGCAGTGCGGGCCGCAAACTGCCCCCCACTTGATAGGGCATCTCCGGTGATTCGGTAAACGGAGTCACAAAGGAGGCCATGGCCATCCCCCCAGAAAACTACAGGAGCGAGATGATGGTGACGCGATCGCGCCCTAAGCGTTTGGACTCGTACAGGACGCGATCGGCGGCTTCAATCAGCTGCCGAGTGCTTTGATTCGTTGGGGTGGAGGCCACGGCGCCCCCAATACTGATGGTGACGGGTGGCATCTCGCCTTGGGCGGTTTGCAGACTGATTTGCGATCGCAGCGTTTCAGCCCGTTTTTCGGCAGTGAGCAGATCAGTGCGGGGCAAAATAACGGCAAACTCTTCGCCCCCAAAGCGGGCTACAAAGTCTGGTGCAGTGCCCATCTGAGCCTGCAAAATGCTGGCGACCTGTCGCAAACATTGGTCACCGGCCAAATGCCCATAATTGTCGTTATAGGCTTTGAAATAATCAATGTCGCACATCATCAAGGTCAGGGGCTCCTGAGTTTGGCTCATGCGTTGCCAGGCAATCTGGAGCCGGATGTCAAACGCCAGCCGGTTGGGAATTTGAGTCAGGGCGTCGGTGTGAGCCAGTTGTTTCAGCCGTTGATTTTCTTGTTGTAATTGGATGGGCGCAGGTGCCTCGGGTCCTGCCAACTCGGCGACCAAAAACCGCTTAAACAGCTCACACGACAACCGATAGCGATCGCCGTCGTAATGGACCAAGCCCACATTCTCAAGCTGGTAAGCCAGGTGCAGCGGCAATTTGAGCCCATGGGGGGCTTTGACTAACTGCTGTAGCGTGTCGATCAAATCGGGTTGATGCCGCACCGATGCATAACCGCGACGCAAATACTCTCCCCAGACGCCGCTGGGCTGCATGGCCTGATTGAGCAGATCCTGGGGATCAGCCGCTGTGTCGGGAACTTGAGCCAGGACCGCATGGGTCAGATACGGATGGCCACCGACCAGTGACATGAGCTCGTCGATAAAGGGGACGTACGCCTCCCCCAATTGCTGTGGGACTTGATAACGTGCCGCTAGCTCTTGTACTTGGGCGGTGGTAAAAGGGGGCAGCTTTAGTTGTTGCCCGACGTTAAAGGGCGATTGCTCTAACTGGAGGGGCACATACACTTCAGTGCAGTAGGCCAAGACAAGTCGCAAGTTTTGCCAGACGGGCGATCGCTGGCCTTGCTCATGCCAAAACCGCAATAGTGAAAGAAAGTCACCGGCGACCTCTTCATGCTCAAAGACCCGGTTGATTTCATTAATTACCAACACCAGCGGAGTGTCTAGTCGCCGCAGCAGATGGTTTTCAAAATAGAGGGTGCAGCTCACTTTGCTGCCGATCTCTTCATCCCACCAGTCATCGAGGTTTGGTGCGATACCCAATTGCCGCGCGGTTAAATGACAAAACCAGCGCAGCAACGTATCCAAGCTGGCGAAACAGGTTTTTTCAGCTTGCAAAAAGTCAATCTTGCCGGTTTTAGCGCCTTGCTGATGGGCCTGCTCAATCACCCGCATCAATAAAGAGCTTTTGCCCATTTGTTTAGGGGCTTTGATGCGCAGCAGGCTGCCAGGGCGAGCGATCGCGGCGTAGGCAAACGTTTCGACCGGGGGCCGCTCAATGTAAAAGGCCGAATCAAGACTTAATGGCCCCGTGGGTCCAGTTTCTAGAAAAGTAGCAGGGGGTGGATGCACAGGCAGCTTTACCGAAAACAATTCGCCGACCAAGCACGCAGTTTACATTTAGCGCCAGCTTCGGTGCTTACTCATTCTCCTGCCCCAGCTTGGTAGAAAAGAGTCTGGTTCCCATGCCTCAGAGTGAGGAAAATCGCGAGGGATGGGGGCCTAAGTTCTGTTCTGACAGCGGTGCATAAGTGATGACGCTAAACAGATGCAGCACGCAAGTGCTTGATCACTAACTTAAATATGCACACAGTCGGATTGAATGTACACAAAATTGGGCTGAAATGTTCCCAGAACCCAGCGCAAACATCCTCGCTTCGGGTTTTTGCGTCAGTCCGGGCGTCCGAAACCTGTCGATCAGGGCGCATACAGATTGCCATCAGGCATCACTGCATCAATTAAACAAGCGTCTTTCAGATTGGCTTTCCAGACATTCGCTTGGGATAAGTCAGCGCCGGTCAGGTTGGCCCCCTGCAAGTTAGTCTCCGATAAGTTCGCCATCTTCAAGTCCGCAAACCGAAAGTTGGCTCCCTGTAGATCGGCCTTGCGCATGATGGCTTCACGCAAATCGGCATTTTCGCAATTGGCTCGGGTCAGCTTGGCCTGGTGCAAATTGGCCCCAATCAGATTGGCCCCGATCAGAGTCGTGCCCTCTAAGCAAGCCCGACTGAGATTCGCCATACAGAGATTGGTCAGGCTGAGGTTGGCGATGGTGAGATTGGCCCCGTGCAGAGCGACCCCAATCATGTTGGCAGCGCTGCAAATGGCTGCACTTAGATCAACTTCGTGCATGAGGGCGTCTTGTAACGTGGCCATGGCAAAGTTCGCCTCGCGCAAGTCAGCCTGATTAAGGGTGGCGCTGGATAAGTTACAGCGACTGAGATCGGCGGTGTAAAGGGCGGCGCTGCTGAGGTCAGCCCAGGACAGATCCGCCTCTGAAAATTGCACCATACAGGCATCGGCTTGGTTGAGGGAAGCGTGGCGCAAGTCGGCGTGCCGCAATTGAGCTTCGCGCAATATGCTGCGGGTCAGGTCGGCATGGGTCAGGTTGGCCGAATTGAGCGTGGCGGCCCGGAGCGTGGCATCGTGTAGCGAGGCTTCGCGCAGATCAGCGCCGCTGAGGTTGGCATAGCTGAGATTGGCATAGCTCAGATTGGCAGTGTAAAAGAGCGTTTCGCGCAGATCGGCGTGACTTAAATCCGCCTGACGCAAATCCGCCATGCAGCAGTCAACTGTGGAAAAGTTAATGTTTTGCAGTTGGGCTTTTTTCAGGGAGGCTTCGCGTAGATTGATCCGCTCTGGCGTGGCGTCGGCGATCGCTGTCTGAGCCGTGTGCGATCGCCACGCATTCCAAGCCTGCACGCCGTGAGCCAACCGCCGCACCGATGCGGGTTGCGGCATTTGCGTCGAAGCGTGAAACAACGATAAATCAGGAACTGATAGAGATTGAGGCACAGGGATATTGCCGCTGATTAGAAGATTTTCGCCATTGGTTAAGGCAGCCTGGGGCGATAATTTCTAGTCTGCCCAAGCAAGATTAAGTTTTTCATCAACTGATGAGGAAAGGCACGGTGCTGCTAGCCAGCCACTGCCGCTGGGCGGCGACGATCGCTTTAGGGATCTGACTCGCGCGATCGCTCCATCTTGTCAGTTAACATGAATGTCTCATTGCTGCTGTTCACATTTATCAAGCGATATGCCTGCCACTGCGATCACGCACCACTATCAAAAGGTACTCGATCTTTCGACTCGGGGAAAATCGTTACAGCGCTTTACTCAGCAAGTGCAGGGCGTCGTTAGCGAGTCAGGCATTCAGTACGGTCTTTGTACGGTCTTCATTCGCCACACCTCGGCCAGCCTCATCATTCAAGAAAATGCCGATCCGGATGTGCTGGTCGATCTGGAAAATTTTCTCGCCAAGCTTGTACCCGATGGCTACCACTATGTTCACAGCGCCGAGGGGCCGGATGACATGCCCGCTCACATTCGGTCGGTGTTGACCAGCACGTCGGAGACGATTCCCATCGTGAATGGTCGTTTGGCCCTGGGCACCTGGCAAGGGATTTATTTGTGGGAGCATCGCGATCGCGGCCATCATCGCGAAGTCGTCGTTCACCTGATGGGGAGCTAAGCCCATGGTGGATAGTCTGGCTTTTTCGGCGATTCCTGCCGCTCCGGCGGATTTTCGCTCTGGCTTTGTGGGCATCGTCGGTCGCCCCAATGTGGGCAAATCGACCTTGATGAACTATTTGATCGGTCAAAAGGTGGCGATTACGTCGCCCGTGGCCCAAACGACCCGCAATCGCCTGCGGGGCATCTTGACGACGGAGCAGGCCCAAATCATCTTTGTCGACACGCCGGGGATTCATAAACCCCACCACGAACTCGGCAAAGTGCTGGTGCATAATGCGCGGATGGCGATCGCTTCCGTCGATCTGGTCCTCTTTGTGGTGGATGGTTCGGTGCCAGCGGGGCGGGGCGATCGCTTCATTGCCGAACTGCTCACCCAGCAGGAGACCCCCGTTTACTTGGGGATGAACAAAATTGACCTGCGCTCCACCGATGATGCCGAGGCGATTGTGAGCAGCTATCAAGCGATCGCCGATGAACATGGCTGGCCGCTGCTGGAATTTTCTGCCGTTACTGGAGATCAGGTCTCTGACTTACAGACCCGACTCATTCAAGCGTTGGAGCCTGGCCCCTACTACTATCCTCCTGATTTAGTCACCGACCAGCCGGAACGGTTCATTATGGGTGAGCTGATTCGCGAACAGGTGTTGTATCACACCCGCGAAGAGGTGCCCCACTCCGTCGCAGTTGCCATCGATCGCGTTGAGGAAGACGAAAAAATCACGCGCATTCTCGCCACCGTCCACGTTGAGCGGGATTCGCAAAAGGGCATTCTCATCGGCAAAAAAGGCAGCATGATGAAAGCGATCGGCTCCGGAGCCCGTGAGCAGATGCAGAAAGTCATCATGGGCAAGGTGTACCTGGAAATTTTCGTCAAGGTGCAACCCAAGTGGCGACAGTCGCGATCGCGCCTGGCAGAGCTGGGCTATCAGCGAGAAGAGTAGTTGCAGGCCAGAGGGGCTGGGGAGCAGGGGGGCTGCAGCGCGGGTGCCCAAGACCCCAAGGTGAGACGATTTCTCCCCATCGCCAGAGAAGTTTTCTACAGTGGGAGACGTAATTGATGCGCGATCGCTATGCTGATTCCCTCTGCGACTGACCTCGAAAATATTTTTCAAGTAGCCAATCTGTTTGTGTTGCCATTTTGGGCGCTGATGGTGTTGCTGCCTAACTGGTCGGTAACGCGCCGCCTGATGCAGTCCTACATTCCGTTTGCGGCATTGGCGAGTCTTTACGTCTATCTGTTCGTCACGCTCGACGGTGGCATTCTCGAAGCGTTTTCCGATCCCCAATTGGAACTTACTGGTCTGGCGGGCATGTTTGCCAACAGTCATGTGATGGCCCTGGGGTGGGTGCATTTTTTGGTGATGGATTTGTTTGTGGGACGGTGGATTTACCTGCAAGGGCAAGAAAACGGTATTTTCACCCGTCATTCCCTGGCTTTTTGCCTGTTTGCTGGCCCATTTGGTTTGTTAATTCACTTTTTCACGGCGGCGATTACCCAGCGCTTTTTTACCCCAGATGATGACGGCACATCCGCCGAACCGTCGGCGGTATGAGGTCTGATTGACAGGGGTTGCAAGACAAGGGTTAATAAAGCTCATTTGGATTCTCTAGCGGTTGGGGTTTGACCTATGGTGTCTTTGATTCAGTCTCGTTGGCGACAACTGGGTCGCGCTTGGTCGCGGCGACAGTGGCGATCGCTGGGCCGATTTAGCCTGTTGCTGAGCGTCTGTTTTGCCTTTGTGGTGGCTTGCACTAGCAGTCCCACGACTGAGACCGAGACCCCGGCTGAGTCGGCTGACGGAGCGGGGAGCGATCGCATCTCCATTGGCACCACGCTGACGGTGCGCACCCTGGACCCCGCTGATTCCTACGAGATTTTCCCCGGCATTTTGCTGCACAACCTGGGGGATCAGCTCTACGCTTACGAACCCGGCAGCACGGAACTCATTCCCCAGCTAGCAGCCGAAATGCCCACCATCAGCGAAGACGGTCTGACCTACGTCATTCCCCTGCGGGAAGATGTGGTCTTCCACGATGGCACCCCGTTCGACGCTGAGGCCATGGTCTTTTCGCTAGAGCGTTTCATGCAAAACGGGGGACGACCCGCCTTTCTGTTAGCCGATCGCATTGCGTCAGTCGAAGCCACTGGCGACTATGAAATCACCATCACCCTCAACTCCCCCTTCGCGGCTTTTACTGCCCTGCTCACCTTCTGGGGAGTGACTCCTGTGCCCTCGGAGTCCTATGAAATCGCGGAGGGCAGCTTTATTCCCGACAGCTTTATCGGCACGGGTCCGTACAAACTGGCGGCTTTTAATAGCGACTCCATCAAGCTGGATGTAAACGAAGACTATTGGGGTGAAAAGCCCGCCAACGGCGGTATCGACATTCAGATTTTCAGTAGTCCGGCGAACCTCTACAACACCTTTAAGACTGGCGGCATTGATGTCGCTTACCAAACCCTCGATCCGGAACAGATTGCCGATCTGGAGCGCACGGCGGATGAAGGCAATTGGCAGGTGATTGAAGCGGGCACCACCGTGGTCAACTACATGAGCCTGAACCAGAAAATTGCGCCGCTGGATGATGTGCGGGTGCGACAGGCGATCGCCGCCATGATCGATCGCAATCTGGTGAATGAGCGCGTGTTTCAAGGGCAAGCCGAACCGCTCTATAGCCTGATTCCCACCAGTTTTGATGTTTACGAACCCGTGCTGCAAGAAGCCTATGGCGATGGTGATTTTGAGCTTGCCGAACAACTTTTGCGGGAAGCCGGCTTTTCAGAAGAGAACCCGTTCAACTTCGAAATTTGGTATCCCTCCGCTTCCACCACTCGCAGCGTCGTCGCCAACACGCTGAAAGAATCCTTTGAGACGGGCTTGCCAGGGTTGGTCACGGTGACCGTGCAAACTGCGGAAAGCGCCACTCTTTGGGGCAACGTTGACAAAGGTGTGTATCCCTCTGTCTTAGCGAATTGGTATCCCGACTACTATGACGTCGATACCTTTGTGCAGCCCTTTTTGAGCTGTGAAAAAGGCTCGGCAGCCACCCTCTGCGAAGAAGGGGCGAGCCAGGGCAACGGCTCGTTTTACTACAGTGAGCGGGCGAATGAATTGGTAAGTGCCCAACAGTCGGAGCAAGATCCGGAGGCTCGTAAGGCCATCATCAAAGACATTCAAGCGCTGTTACAAGCAGACGTGCCTTACATTCCGCTTTGGCAAAATAAAGACTACGTCTTTGCCCATGACGGTATCGAGGGCGTCGCGATTCAACCGACTCAACAATTCTTGATGTGGCAAATTAGCAGAGGTAGCTAACGGCAATCTTGTGTGCCTGTTAGTTTAAACAGTGGATTGATTGACTCTCCGTTTCAAGGGCGGCATGGGGGCTGCTGAAGCGGAGAGTCAGTCACTGCAAGAGCGTTCTGGCAAACTCACTGCTAGCGCGATCGCCCAATGTCGAGTGATGTGAATATGACGGATGCTCGACGACACGAAGGTGCATGTTCGTAAACTGAGAGAGCAAACCTGTCTGATATGGTTGGACAGCGACTAAGATCAACGCACACCCATAGGTGGTTGCTAGGCCATGACCCTTGCTTTGACTAAAACGGATAAAGCGACCCAAATTTTGAACGGGGCGTTGCAGGAATTTCTGGCGCATGGGTACGCGGGCACGAGCATGGATCGTGTTGCGGCCACTGCTGGCGTTTCCAAGCCTACGGTCTATAACCACTTTCAAGATAAAGAAGGCTTGTTTCGAGCACTGGTGCAAAAAATTGCGCGAGAACGGTTTCAAATCAAATTCAAGGCCGAAATTCTCAGTGGCCCCCTGGAAGAATCGTTGCCTCGGCTGCTGGCTTCGATGGTCAATACGATCTCCGACGACGATGATTATCAGGACTTTGTGCGACTGGTGATTGGCGAGTCGGGGCGGTTTCCTGAACTGTCGAGAACCTTTGTGACCTATCTGGTGCGGCCGGGTTTGCAACAGATGCAAGATTATCTCGAGCAGCATCCCGAATTTGGCTTTGCGGACTCGCAAGCGATCGCCCAAATCATTCTCGGCTCGGCGGTTTACATGTGCCTGACGCAATATATTTTGCATGGCCACGACATCATGCCCCTCAGCAAAGAAAATTACATCGAGGCCATGACCCGGCTGATGCTCAACTCGGCGCTCTCTGAGGCCATCCAGCGCCCATGATGAGAGTGAGTGCCTAACCGATGCCTCTTAGAATGGAGACATCACCACTCCCACTAGCTGCCCATGGATTCGGTTAAAGGTTCCTTCATTCCGGCGTTAGCGTCTGCCCCTCCTCGAGAGACGCTACCGACCATGTATGATTTGCCCAGCGAATTTCCTGAGGAGCCAGGCTTGCCAGACGAGTTTCATGATTTGCAGCCGCAGTTACTCAGCCGCACCCTGAGACTGACTGCCTACAGTCAAGAGAATTGGTTTACGGGCACTGACCTGAATGTGTACTACGACCCGACCCATGTGCTCTGGCATAAGCGCCCTGACTGGTTTTTAGCGCTCAATGTCCCCCGCTTGTACAACGGTGACGACTTGCGGATGAGTTACGTCGTGTGGCAAGAGCAACAGCCGCCCCACGTCATCGTCGAGTTTTTGTCGCCAAAGACCGAACGGGAGGATTTAGGGCGGTTTTATCGCGCTCAAGATCGCGTGATTGATCCCCGCGCGGATCAATTTCCACCGCCGTTGGCTCCGGTAAATACGCCACCGAGTAAGGTCGAGGTGTATGAGCAGTACTTGGGCGTCAAGCATTACATTGTCTACAGCCGCTACACTCGGCGTTTACGCTACTTTCAGTTGGTATCGGGCCGTTTTCAAGAACAGACTTTGCAGGCGGAGAATCCGCGCATTTGGTTAGCGGATTTAGACATTGGCCTGGGGATCTGGCAGGGAAATTTTGAGGGCGTGCCGAGTGCTTGGTTGCGCTGGTGCGATCGCGCCGGCAATTGGTTTTTGACGGATACAGAGGCGGCTCAACAACGAGCCGAACGCTTGGCGGAACGATTGCGATCGCTGGGCATCGACCCGGATGACATTGACTAGGACAAAAGCAATGGCGAGTCTGCCATCATTTCAGAATGCGATGTTGTTGACCCAGGCGATGACTCACAAGTCTTACGCGCGAGAAAATCCCGATGCGGGGGGCGATAACGAGCGGCTGGAGTTTTTGGGTGATGCCATTCTCACCTTTCTCTGTGGGGAATTTTTGTTTGCCCGCTATCCCGACAAGTCTGAGGGAGAACTGACGCCCCTGCGGGCTTCGCTGGTGGATGCCACACAACTCGGCAAGTTTGCCCAGCACCTCTCGCTGCAAATCCACCTACGGCTAGGCAAAGGCGTGGAAGGCAGTGGCGGGCGCACCAATGCCCGCTTGCTAAGTAGTGCCTTTGAGGCGTTGGTCGGGGCGTACTTTTTGGATCAGCGATCGCAGATTGCGCCCGTGCGCGCGTTTGTGTTTCCGCTATTTGAGGCCGTGGTGGATGATTTGGCCGATCCCACCCGCAACATCAATGAGAAGAGCGCGCTGCAGGAATGGTCTCTGGGGCGAACTGGCGATATTCCCATCTATGAGATTGTGGAAGAGTCGGGGCCAGACCACGCGAAAGAGTTCACCGCTGTTGTGAGCATTCGCGATACGGTCTATGGTCAGGGGCAAGGACGGCGCAAACAGGACGCAGAGAAAGCCGCTGCCCGGAATGCTCTCCGAGATTTAGGCTTGTTATAAATTGTCTGTCCTGGTTACCCGACTGCTGCCGCTGCCCAAAAGGTCTGAGACTGGAGCTGGGTTTGGGCGACGATTGTGCCCGCTTTGAAAACGGTGCGGCTGGGGGGGGCCGTGGCGATCGCTTCCGAGGCTGAGGTTGCGCCGAGCAACACTAAATCTGCGGCACAGCCGGGTTCTACCCCATAGTTGTCAATCCCGATCGCGCGGGCTCCCTGCTGCGTCACCCAGTCCAGACAGACCTCGTGCTGTGCCGTGGTGCCCAATTGCAAGACGTTGGCTAGCAAGGTCGCGATTTTCAGCACGTCGCCATCGCCAAAGGGCGTAAACAGGTTTTGAATATTGTTGGTGGCGGTGCCGACGGTCACGCCCCACTCGGCGAGCTGGTGCAGGGGTGCGACGCCGCGACGGACGTTGTAAGTGTCTTGGCGCGACATCATATAAAGATCCGAAGCGGGGAGAGCCAGTACCGCAATGCCCGCCGCTTGTAGCTCCGCCGCGATCGCTCTCAACCGTTTTGGCGGTAGCCCCGCGAGCTTGGTCATATGCCCCAAACAGACGCGGCCTTGCCACTGGCGCTTGCGGGTTTCGGCAATCACTAGGGGCAGCTGCAACGGTTCATCGTTGTCCAAAAAATCGAGGTGAAAGTCAACGTCGCAGTCAAACTCTTCGGCAATGTCAAAGATAATCTCAATATTGCGCTGGGGATCGGGATCGACGTAGGGAGCTGACCCAATCACGTCGCCGCCCATTGCCATTGCCTCTCGCAATAGCGCTGCCGTGCCGGGTTGGTTGGTGATGCCCTCTTGGGCAAACACGGCTAATTGCAGGGTGATGCCCGCTTGATATTCGTTTTTCAACGGCAGCAGGGCTTCCATGGATTTCAGCCCTAAAATCGGGTCCACCTCGACGTGACTACGCATGGCCGTGATGCCAAAGGCGATCGCCTGCTCTAGCACCGTGCGCGATCGCTGTTGAATATCTTCAAGCGTGTATTGCTGCTTGAGTCGCAATGTGGTTGCTAACGCCTCCGCAAAATCGCCCGCTTGGGCGGGTGCTTGTTTCAACAAAAATGCTTTGTCTAAATGGATATGGCCATCGACTAAACCGGGAATGAGCAGTTGGCCTTGGGCGTCGAGGGTGTGGTGTGCCGCCACCTGCAGCGTTGGTTGGACGGCGGCAATCTTGCCATCTTGCAACGCGATCGCCCATCGTCCGGGCTGTCCGACGAGCGTAGCATTCTCAATGACATAATCCATCATCATGCAAGGTTCCTTCGTTGGTCGCTGACGGTTGGGCTCCTGGGGTTAACTATTGTCCCAATTGGGGCCTGACCAGCCCTCCCCCTGCTCAGAATACACTCCTTCCGTAGTCAGGCGTTGGGCGCTTTATCCGGCACCATTCGTCCGGTCATTCAAGCGAACCCATCCTGATGCAGATCAGGGTAAGCACGTACAATTTGAAACAGCGTTTCTGCGATTGACTGGCTCAATTGCCGCCAATGGTTGAATTGCCCGCCTGCCAATGCACGGTCAATCACTGCTTGCAGACCTCAATATCCGCAGAAATGGCCTCAAGGGGTGTCGATCAGCATCTACCTGTCAGCGCAGCCGCCCTCAGATAACAACTCTTTATGACTCATTCGGCAACGGTTACTCAGTCCAAAACGCAGACCCATCCTCGGCCTTTTTATCTCCGGTGGCAAACGCTGCTAGCCGGGGGATGTTTGTCACTAGCCGCGCTCTTCACGGCCATCAATAGTCCCCTTTTGGCCCAGTGGGAGCGAGAACTGCAAACGCTGTTTTTTGAACTGCGGGGGCCTCGGGTGGCGCCTGACGATATTGTGATTTTGGCAATTGATGATGAGTCACTGTCTCAGGTCGAGCATTATCGCAGCGACCCGGTGCAATACGCCGACCTAGAGCCGATTCAACAGTGGCCCTGGCAACGAGAAGCCTATGCGATCGTCATTGAGCGCTTACTGGCCGCCGGGGCCAAATCGGTGTCTCTCGATATTATTTTGTCGACGGACAGTGCCTATGGACCAGCGGATGACGATCGCTTAATCCAAGTGCTGGACAAATATGGCGATCGCGTCACCCTGGCCATGCTGTATAACGAAAGTCAAACCCGTCAGGGCACCATGTTTCAGCCAACGCTGCCCCTCGACAAGTTTCAGCAGACGGGCATTCATCTGGGCAACATCAACTTCCCACTCGAAGCAGATGGTCGCATTCATCGTCAGGGTCACACATATTTTGAGGAGCTGGCGCGATCGCCTTTAGTCACTAACTTTGGGGATGACTCGGCGGCGCCCTTATCGGCTCAGCAGAGTTTTGCCCAAGCCACCTTGACTGCGGCCCAGGTGCCTATGCCCCAGGCTCGCGGGGATGGCATTCAGTTTCACGGTCCGGTCAAAACCTTTGAGCACATTCCTTTCTGGTATGTCTTAGACAGTGATCCCTGGGAAAATTATCTCGACTCCGGGGCGGCCTTGCAGGACAAAATTGTGCTGATCGGCTCTACCTCGGAGGTGCACCAAGACTTTCATAATGTGCCCTTTGCCCAAAGTGCTGGATATCCGCTGAAGATGCCTGGGGTCGAAATTTTGGCCAACGATATCGCTACTTTGCAGGCGGGGGCGGCCATTCAGACTCTGATCCCCCATTCGGGATGGCGAGCGGTCTTTACCCTAGCGGTGGGAACGGGATTTTTACTGTTGCTGGTGCGCCGCGATCGCACCCTCTATCGGTTGATCTGGACGGCGGTCGCGGGTGTTAGTTGGTTGGCAATTAGCTTTGTTGGGTTCACTGCCTTTGGAGTGTTCTTACCCATTGCGGGGGTCACCATCGCGTTGTTTACCACGGGTGGCTGCTACAGCGTCGCGAGCCTTATTAGTGAACAAATGCGCAAGCAGCGGTTCCGCCAAACCCTGGCGCAATATGCCACCTCGCCCATCGTGCAAGAAATCATTAGCCAGGAAGAGGACTTTCAAGATCTGTTAGAAGCGCGCCAAGCCGAAGTCGTCGGCACGATTTTGGCGGCTCGGTATCAGGTGCAGGCCGTCCTCGGGGCGGGGGGTTTTAGTGAAACCTATACTGCTGCCGATACCCAGCGCCCTGGCAATCCCCTTTGCGTGGTGAAACGGCTGCGGATTCTGAGTGATGATCCTAAATCCCACCAACTCGCTCACCGCCTGTTTGTCGCCGAAGCCCAAACCCTAGAGCGGCTCGGCCATCACAATCAAATTCCTCGCCTGCTGGCGCACTTCCAAACGGGGGTGTCTTTTTATCTGGTGGAAGAATTGATCGAGGGCAACATGCTGAAGGAAGAACTCAGCTCGCGGCACCCTAAATCTGCCGCCTGGGTGATGAACTTTTTGCTGGATATTTTGCCCGTGGTGGAATTTGTGCATCAGCAAGGGGTGATTCACCGCGATATCAAACCTTCTAACCTGATTCGGCGGGCCGGTGATGGGCGTCTGGTGCTGATTGACTTTGGCTCGGTGAAAGAACTGCCCAACCAACTGGCCGAAACTGAGCCCCACATCACTTCCACCATCGGCATTGGGACCAAAGGTTACATGCCGAGTGAGCAGTCGGCCGGGATGCCGCGCTTTAGCAGTGACCTTTACGCGATTGGGATTACGGCGATCGAAGCGCTGACCGGGATTTCGCCCTACAAACTGCAATACGACGATCGCGGCGATGTGATTTGGCAATACTGCGTGCCTGATCTGCATCCCACCCTGGCGGCGGTGA
This sequence comes from Leptolyngbya iicbica LK, assembly GCF_004212215.1. NCBI lineage: Bacteria > Bacillati > Cyanobacteriota > Cyanophyceae > Leptolyngbyales > Leptolyngbyaceae > Leptolyngbya > Leptolyngbya iicbica. The sequence continues at coordinate 1,294,363 of NZ_QVFV01000001.1, read as the reverse complement.
TTAGCAAAATGGTGCGGTATGACTTTTCTCAGCGCTATGACTCCGCCACCGCTGTTCTGGCCGCTCTGCGAGAGATCCCTGTCACCCTGCCGGATACGGCCCTGATCCGCGACCAGGTTGCGATCGAAATGAGCCCACAAGGTACGGAAGATGATGACGATTGTTGGGATGAGCCTACGGGTTATTTGCCGACCGATTGGGCTGCCGATACCGAACAAGACAGTCGTGTCGGGTGATTTCCCTGAACTCAGCTACAGTCTTGCCGCTTGCCGCATTCCTAAAAATCAGCCCTTGTTGTCGCTAACAACAAGGGCTGAACGCAGTTGATGAGGTCAGTTGCCGCCGTGAACACTCTGACGACTGGACTATCGATAGGTAGCCGGGGCGACCTCTGGTGATTTTGCGGGGGTATTGGCCAAGAGCACGTCACGAATGAATCGAGCGGCAGCCCGCTGGGTGAGATTACCCACAATGCGCTGCCCCATGTCGCGAGTTTCACGTTTGGTTAAAACCTGGGGCAATTGCCGTGCTAGCAGCGTCGCGTCAAACCCGTCGTTTTTGCGCAAAATATCAACAATGCGCAGAATGCGATCTAAATTACTGTCATCGCTGTTGGCCTGGGTCGGAACGGTGACCTGACTCGCGGGGGACTGCTGCCACCCCAATCGCTGACGAATATTTTGCTGTACCGTCTGCACTAAATTATTGCCCAGGTAGTCCAGCTCTTTGGCGACCTCATCTGCGATGCGATCGCGAATAAAATCTCCCCGCTCAGAAAACAGAAACTCGAGGGTTTGATCCAGCACCTTTTCCATGTCGTAGTCAGCGCTATCGCTGGCATTACGCAACAGATTCTCCAGGCGATTCCAGCGGAAGTCGCCGTCTCTAAACAGCAGGTCGGAGAGGGACGCTCGTAACTCTGGTGACGGATCGGTCAAAAGCCGTTTGGCCACGTAGGGATAAGCCTTGCTCAACACCTTGAACTCGGGATCGACATTGATAGCAATGCCTTCGAGGGTGACCAGCGATCGAATAATCAGAGCATAGTAAGCGGGCACCCGGAAGGGGTACTCATACATCAGCGCCGAAAACTCATCCGTGATGCTCTTAAAGTTCAGCTCTGCCACACTGGCACCCAAAGCGTTGTTAAACACTTCTGCCAACGCCGGGATAATGGGGCTGAGATCTGTATCTGGCGTTAAAAACTCCAGCTTGATATAGTCGCCTGCCAACCCCTCAAAGTCGCGATTGACCATATGGACCACGGCCTCGATCAGACCGTAACGCTGATAAGGTTTGACTTCGCTCATCATGCCAAAGTCAAGATAGGCCAATTTGCCGTCTGACATGGCCAAAAGGTTGCCCGGATGGGGATCAGCATGGAAAAAGCCATGCTCCAGTAATTGTCGGAGCGAGCACTGGACGCCCACATCGATCAAGTGAGTGGCATCGATACCTTGCTCGGCCAACTCGGTTAGCTTGGTCAGCTTGGTGCCGTCGATCCATTCCATCGTTAAGACGCGACGGGCAGTGTATTCCGTATAAATTTTGGGCACGTAAATGTCAGGTAAATGCCCATACAGCTCGGCAAAGCGGATGGCATTTTCACCCTCGTGGGTGTAGTCCATTTCTTCAAAAATCCGCGCCCCAAACTCGTCCATGATGGCGACTAGGTCGCTGCGAATCTGCGAAACATTGTTCGTGGCCCACTGCGCCAGTTTCCGCAAGATGTAGAGGTCGAGCGTAATGCGCTGCGCCAAGCCGGGACGTTGTACCTTGACGGCGACTGTTTCACCCGTTTTCAAACGACCTTTGTACACCTGGCCTAACGAAGCTGCTGCCACGGGCTGAGGTGAGAGGTCGTCGTAGATTTCATCCGGCGGTGCGCCTAATTCTTCCTCGATGTATCGAAACGCCACTTCATTGGGGAAGGGCGGCAACTGATCTTGCAGCTGGGTCAATTCATCCAAATAGATGGGGGGCACCAAGTCGGGACGAGTGGACAGGGCCTGCCCGATCTTGATATACGCTGGCCCGAGGTCTGTCAGCAACTCTCGCAATCGCTGAGCTTGGCGGCGTTGGGTGGCTTCGGAAGTATCGCCTTGCCGGTTTGTCAGCCAGACCCCCAGGGCAAATGACAGCATCGGCCACAACACGGTAAAGATGCGCGACACGACACTGGGAAAGCGCGTCTGATAATAAGCGTTGATGCCTGCTGGATCGTAGGCAAAATCTTCAAAAGGATCGAAGTCGTGACGCGATCGCTTTGGCGTTGGGGGAGATGACCCAACAACCGGCTGAGCAACCACACTCTCAGTTTTGACAATGGCTGTTGTATCGGGTGATTGGATGGACTGAGTCACCGCCCTACCTCGCGTCAATTTACCTTTCTTAATCATTGTAATGAGTTGCGGCCCGAACGATGAGTGGGAAAAACCCGCCGCCAGGTAGATTGGTTCGCTTGTACCCATCTGCGATAGATTGATGGTGATCATAATCTGCCGCCATCAGTGAAACGACAGTGGCGTGAACGACGGTGGTCGCTGTCTGCTGAGCCAGGCTGTCGGCTCGACTGGTGGGTCTGAGTAACGCTACAGATGTCCCTGGCCAAGGCGATGACCGTAAGCGTTGGGGCCGCAAGGCAGCGGCAGCGCGTTAGCATCTGAGGAATTACGCCGGGTGCGTTGCGGTTCTTCCAAATCCCGTCGGATAATATTTGCGAGCCTTTATCCCCTGACCTTACTTAGGAATTGTGTAAATCGCCCATGCTGGTCGCCCTAAAAATCGAGAATTTTGCCCTGATTGACCACTTGGCTTTGGATTTGCAAGCGGGCCTCAACGTGCTGACGGGGGAAACCGGGGCGGGCAAATCCATTATGCTGGATGCGCTCGATGCGGTGCTGGGGGGACGGGTCAGTCAGCGGATGATTCGCTCGGGGGAAAAGCGCGGCGTGATTGAAGCCACTTTTACGATCACCGATCGCACCCGGGCCTGGTTAGCCGAAAATGATGTGCCGGTGGAGGGTGATCGCCTCGTTTGCGTTCGGGAACTGACCGCCGGCAAAAATACCGTCCGCAGTCGCTCGCGGTTGAACGGCGTCAATGTCAACAAGCCCCAAGTCGAGGCGCTGCGACTGCACCTGGTGGAAATCACTGCTCAGGGGCAAACCTTGCAAGTGGGCGATCCGCAAATGCAGTTGTTGTGGGTCGATGGGGTGGGCGGTGAGGCGATCGCTCAGCAGCGTCAGGTGGTCGCCGCAGACTTTGCCACCATGACTGAGGCCAGAACCTTACTGGACCGTCGCCGCCGGGCCGAACAGCAACGTCAGGAACAGCTCGACCTGTTTGACTATCAGTGGCAAGAACTCAGTGCTGTAGGTCTGGAAGATCCGGAAGAGTTGACCCAGCTCGAACAAGAACAGCAACGCCTCAGCCATGCGGTGGAATTGCAGCAGCAAAGCTATCAGGTCTACCAGCTGTTGTACGAGAGCGACCAAGAGAGTGCCGCCTGCGCTGACCTGCTGGGCCGGGCGACGCAGACCCTGGAAGACATGTTGCAATACGACAACACCGTCGAGCCCATTCTCGATTTGGTCAACGACGCCCTCGCTCAGGTGGAAGAAGCGGGACGACAGATCAATGCCTATGGCGAAGATGTCGAAACCGATCCCCAACGGTTGCAAGACGTGCAGACGCGCATCAGCCAGCTGAAACAACTGACGCGCAAATATGGCAAAACGCTGCCCGAACTGATTGACTACGTGCAGGAAATTCAAGCCTCTTTGGAGCTATTAAACGGTGAGGGGCAATCGATCGAAGCCCTAGAAGCGGCCTATGAAAAAGCCCAAACTGCGCTGACCAAAAGTTGCGACCAACTCACGAAATTGCGACAAAAAGCCGCCAAAACCTTAGAGAAGCAATTAGTCGAGGAGTTGAAGCCGCTAGCGATGGAGCGGGTGCAGTTCAAAGTCGCGATTGCTCCAGCGGAGCCGACGGCCTTAGGCGCTGACAAGATTCAATTTCTGTTTAGCCCCAATCCAGGTGAGCCTTTGCAACCGCTAGCCGAAACGGCGTCCGGCGGGGAAATGAGTCGCTTTTTGCTGGCGTTGAAAGCGTGTCTGTCGCAGCTGGATGTAGTGAATACTCTGGTATTCGACGAAGTGGATGTGGGGGTCTCGGGACGGGTAGCCCAAGCGATCGCGGAAAAACTGCATCAACTGGGGCGATCGCAGCAAGTCCTTTGCGTTACTCACCAGCCCATGGTTGCGGCTATGGCCGATGCCCATTTCCGCGTCGGTAAGGAAGTGATCGAACCCGCCCTGGCTGGGAGCGGCAAAAAGCGTAAATCGCGCAGTCAGAGTAGCGATGACACGAACGATCAAGTCCGTACTGTCGTCAGGGTTACCCCCCTCGACGACACCATGCGCCGCGATGAACTGGCCCAACTCGCAGGTGGCCAAACTCACCAAGAAGCGCTGTCCTTTGCCGACTCCCTGTTAAAGCAAGCAGAGAAATTACGGAACGGCTAGCGATTTGAGCGATCGCGACCTGATTGGCAAACTGATCGGCACAGCCACGGCAATTGGCAGTAAGGTAAGGTCTTGATTGGCAGTCTTTATCCCCCCGCCTGCGCTATGCAATTTCCTGTACTGATGGTCGAAGCCGCTCTCGAAGATCCTTTAATCGAGGAAGGATTGCGGCAGTTTTTGCTCGTGTTATCAGTCTCGCTCGGAGTCGCCACGCTATCCCGAGCGCTGAGCTGGCTGCGCAACATTCCCTACACGCTGCTGTTACTGCTGGTGGGTCTAGGCTTAGCCACCTTAGATGTGCGGCTGATCAACCTCTCCCCCGAGCTGATTCTCTTCATCTTTCTACCCCCGCTCTTGTTTGAAGCGGCGTGGAATATCAAATGGTCGAACCTGCGGCGGGACTGGTTGCCGATTGGACTCTTTGCGATCGTCGGAGTGATTATTTGCGTCGGTGGCCTGTTTTTAGGACTGCAACAGTTTGCCGGAGCCTCGCTAGCTACTGCTTTGCTCGTTGGGGCCGGTCTCTCGGCTACTGATCCTGTTTCGGTCGTGGCCCTCTTTCGAGAGTTGGGGGTCGATAAACGGCTGACCACCCTGATGGAAGGGGAAAGCCTCTTTAACGACGGGGTGGCAGTGGTTGCGTACAACTTGCTGTTAGGGATTGCGCTGGGTCTGGAGCAGTTTGATATTCCCGTGACGATTTCCCGCTTCCTCGTGTTTGTGGGCATTGGGCTGAGTATCGGCGGTCTGATCGGCTTTGGCATCTCCTACCTGACCCAGCGATTTGATCTGCCGCTGGTAGAGCAGTCGCTGACCCTGGTTTCGGCCTATGGCACGTATCTGGTGGCTGAGCAACTGGGCGGGTCTGGGGTCATCGCAGTAGTGACTACCGGGTTGATTTTGGGGAACTTCGGTTCTCGCATTGGCATGAGTCCGCGCACGCGGCTATCGGTGTCAGAATTTTGGGACTTTGTCGCCTTTTTCGTAAACTCTATTGTGTTTCTGCTGATTGGCGATCAGGTTATCTTCGACGGACTGATTGACAATTTGAATACGATTCTCATCGCGATTGCGGTCATGAGTGTCGCCCGAGCTGTCAGTATTTTTGGCCTCAGCGCTCTAAGCAACTGGTGGGGCAAGTCGAATATCACTTGGCCCAATCAAATCGTGCTGTGGTGGGGCGGTTTGCGAGGATCGGTTTCGGTGGCTTTGGCCTTGAGCGTGCCCGAGTCTTTGGCCGAGCGAGAAGACATCATCGCGATTATTTTTGGGGTCATGCTCTTTACCCTGCTGGTGCAGGGGTTGACTACTAAACCGCTGTTACAGTTTCTCAATTTGCTGGGCGACCAACCGCTGCGACAAGCGTTCATTCAGAAAATTGCTCGACGGGTCGCTCTCAACCGAGTGATGGATGAACTCAAAGATGTGAAACAGAGCAATTCCGTTGATGCGGAATATTGTGACTATCAAATGGCGTTGGTCGAAGGTCAGCTGGAAGAGATCCAAGAAGAGATGCAGGAGATGCAGAGCGAGCATCCAGAATTATCGAAGATTTTGATCGATCGCTTAAATGAGAGCCTGGTGGCGATCGAGGCCGATACCTACGCGCAATTTATCCGCGCCGGTTATCTCAAAGAAGAAATCGAGCCATTGTTGGAGTCGCTGTTAGAAAACAACGAACCTGAAGATAAAAACGTCGCCGAAGCCTTGCAGCCTTGATCTGCAAGCCAAGCCATTTCAGACACATCTGAGTGCAAGACACCTTTTCAGCAGATGTATTCAGCCAACAGCGCGATACAGACTGATTTATTCAGCCGCCACGAGCGGCACACTGCCTTTGAGCTGAAAGATCCGCTCGATCGCGGCTTCCACAGCGCGATCCGGAGTCGAAGCACCGGACGTGACCCCGACGGCGATCGGGCCTTCGGGCAACCAATTTTCTGTCACAGTCAGGTCACCGTGGAGCAACTTATGCTCGATGCGATTATCGGCCCCAATCCGTTCTGGGCCGTCAATGTGATACGAGGGAATGTTGCGCTCGATCGCAATCTCTTGCAAATGCGTCGTGTTGGATGAGTTGTAGCCGCCAATCACGAGCATCAGGTCAACGGTTTCATCCACCAGCTCAAACATCGCATCTTGCCGCTCTTGAGTAGCATCGCAGATGGTGTTAAATGCGAGGAAATGATCGTTGAGTTCGAGGGGGCCATACTTTTGCAGCATGGTTTTCTCGAACAGCTTGCCGATTGCTTCCGTTTCTCCCTTCAGCATGGTGGTTTGATTGGCTACGCCAATGCGGTCCAGATCCGTATCGGGATCAAACCCCTCAGAATATGCGTTTTGGAATTTGGCGAGAAATTCATCGCGATTGCCGCCGTGCAAAATATAGTCCGCGACGTACTGGGCCTCATCCAGATTCAAAACAACCAGGTACGTCTTCGCAAAGGAGCTGGTGGCAACAGTTTCCTCATGTTTGTATTTGCCGTGGATGATGGAAGTGTGGTCTTTTTTCTTGTGCTTCTCCACCGTATTCCACACCTTTGAGACCCAGGGGCAGGTGGTATCGACAATGGTGCAACCGCGATCGTTCAATAACTGCATTTCCTGCACGCTCGCGCCAAAGGCGGGCAAGATCACCACGTCGCCATCGCCCACGACGGAGAAATCTTTCTGCCCGTCCACCATTTCAATAAAGTGAACGTTCATGTCCTTCAGGCGCTGATTTACCCCGGGGTTGTGGATGATTTCATTCGTAATCCAAATCCGCTCAGTGGGGAAGTGCTGGCGGGTTTCGTAGGCCATGGCCACTGCCCGCTCGACGCCCCAGCAAAAGCCGAAGGATTTGGCCAGGTGAATGGTCACGTCCCCCTCGGTCAGCACATGGTTGTTGTCACGGATGCGCTGAATCAGGCTGCTCTGATATTCCGTTTTCATCTGGTCGGCGACATGCTCACCGTGGCCCAAACTCTTGCGGAAATATTTGTCAGATTGATTCAGCGATCGCTTAAATGCTTTGGTATCCATGCCACTCCTAGGGGGTCGCCTGCCTGTTGACTAGGATAACGGTTCGTGACGCCTTCCCCAGCGTCCGTTGGATTGGAAAGCTCAATCCTTTGCCAAACCGACGGTGTGAAGGCCAGGTTGCATCTCGTCCCGCCAGCTCCAGCATCCCAGCGATACTTCACGTAAAATACTGCCGCTGTTGTGGATGACCTGGCCAGGTCAGCAGCACCACTTCTTCGCGCAGTTGTGCTCCCGTGGCGGTGGCGACGCGCGTCCGAAATAAGTCGCGGCCTTGTACTTGATAGCCCACCTCAGCGGCAATTTCTTCCAACAGTTCCCCCGTCCGAATCATGATTTGAAAAAAGGACGCCTGATCCCCCACGACGTAGGCCAGTTGCGCCCCTGGTTTTAACGCAGGCTGCAACGCTTGAAAGTGCCGCTTCATGCCGCCAAAGTACAGACTGGTGACGCGGTGATATAGCCGCTCAAAGCCCGAAGTCTTTTGCAGCTCCAGGCGACGGGCTTCGATCGCATCCGCCAGATACGTGACCGGACTTTCTGCTGTCAACACCCGATCGTCGTCGTCAACTTTGTAGACGTTGCGCGTGTTCGACCGAATCAGCGACTGTTTGAAATCTCGTAAGTCTTGCTTGTTGTGCAAAAAGCCCAGCAGGACGGACTCCAAGCGGGTCGTGCGGGTGTAGTCCTTTTCGTTGGGATAAGGCGGCGACGTGATGATGGCGTCGATGGATTGCGGTTCGAGGAGCGATCGCAGCGATCGCGCATCCCCCCGATGACACTGAGCAGACACGGTTGCTAGATGCCGATAATCAGCCAAATCCTGCACCATCTGGTTGACCTTTTCCTGCCAGCAGTCCAGCACGGGCACCTCTTCCCGCTTGCGCCGCCGGATACCGACTTCTGGCCCAAATTTCAAATTACTCGCTTCGTGAACGGTGACATATGCCAGCGCCAGATTGAAGAGATTTTTGATGGTGGGATCGGGGACAGTGGCGATCGCCTGCTTGAGTACCAGGCATTGATGGAGCGGGCGATCGCAAATGGAATTTTTCACCACAATGGCTTGCTGCTCCGGCGTAAATCCGAGTAACGGCATCTCGTCCAACCGTGAGACCGCTGCCTGAGTGACCTGTTGCCGTGCCAACTCGACGGTAGCTAAATCCACTTGCCACTGCACCTTAGTGCGACAGGCAAACTGCGACATCGGCACCGCTTCCACCCCCACCGATGCCAGTCCCAGCTTCTTGGCCTCCACAATGGTCGTCCCCGTGCCACAAAACGGGTCTAAGACGGTTGCATCAGTTCCCAGCCCGAACCGATCGATATAGTGGCGCACCAAATGCGGCGGATACGACAACACAAACCGATACCAGTCATGAAAGGCGCGATCGCTCGCCTGCAATTTGTTATTGCTCAGGTCTTCGGGGTTGGTGCTGATGGGAGAGGCAGTCATGGGCAGTCAGCAAGGCGACATCGACACCATTAGTGCTGATGATCTAAAAAGTCCTCTTACTATATATGCTCACTCCCAATCACGCACCGAATTGAGCTTTCTCGTTATAGCTATCCATTTTCTGTGCAACGCTCACAAGATTACGAACCGCGACCATTTCCCACCGTTCAGCAACGTCAGTATGCTTAAAACGAATCCACTAAAACTTTTCTGAGTTATGAAAGAGGCCATCATCTTTGTGCCGGGGTTTGGCAGCGAGTGCCAAGACTTCTACCTTGATCACTTTTTGACCCCTGGCCTCTTGACCCTGCTCGAAGATGTTGAGATCAAACTCGATCCCGAAGCGGTCAAAATTCCCGGACAGGCAGGTAAACGCTTTCACTGTCGCAGTGAGGATTTAGAAAAGACTCTAGATATTTACGAGGTTTATTGGGATGATCTGGTCGATCACCTCAGCGCCAAAGACGCCCGTCAAAAACTGGTTAGGGGGCTCAATCTTTTCGTCTACATGCTGCTCAGCGGTTGGAAAATCATCCGCATCTCGCCGATTTTCTTCATCCAGTCCTGCGTGATTTTGGTGCTATTGGCGGCCTGGTATTACGGCATTGTGATCCTGGTATTGGCCTCCTTGGCGGAGCAAAATGCACTGCAATCGATTGAATTTTTGCAAAGCGGACTCAACTGGCTAACCGCCTGGGCCACCGAAGGCTGGGGGTGGCAACTCTGGCTGCTGATCAGTGCCTTGCTGGCCATCCTGCCCACATCCATCAGCTTGATTGTGGACCTGATTGATTTTTTCATTCGCTACATCCAAAACGAGTCGAGTCGGGGACGTCCCCCTCGTCGGGCGGTACTGCGATCGCGGCTCAAACAAGCGGTCGATAATGTGATGGCCGAGTCTACCTACGATCGCATTACCGTCGTGGCTCACAGCATTGGCTGCCTGATCGCGACTGACTTTTTGGCCGATTATCACCCCCAGAGCGATCGCACGGTCCGTTTAGTCACCTGGGGTAGTGCGCTGGCTAGTTCCACCTCGGTGAGTACCTGGGTCACCTCAGAGATCAAAAAGTGTCTCGACAACCCCCTCATCGAGGATTGGGCCGATTTCTATTCTCATCAGGATTGGTTTTGCTCCCGCGTCCCCATTCCTGCCGGAGAAATCGCCCCCAAACTCACATCACGGCAAGCATCCTTTCGCGTCTCCCTGCTGAAGCAACTCAGCGGCGAGTCCCATAGCGAATATTTCTACGATCCCAAAGTGCTCCGGCATCTGGTATTGGGTTCAGTGCCTTCTACCTCATCCTGATCGCCGATTGTGTAACGTCACTCTCCGCTGATTCACGCGAATGTTCTGTCACTGCTCAACATTTGAGTATGGTCTCGTTTGAGGTCGTACCCTTACCAACGCTAATCTGGCCCTGGCAAGGCCCCATTTGATCACTCTGTGGAAATTACGTTAAATTTAGTTAACTAACACTCATATTTTTGACTGCGATAGTAGCTACTCAGTGGTTGCCATCGGTATAAACAGTCCAATTGAGTCATATTTAAGAAAACGTGTTGATGAGAACTTCACCGTTCACACAACAAGACCTAGTCGTTTAACGATGCATTAGAGGCCACCTGGTTATGAAACTTTCTTGGAGAGTTGTCCTGTTATGGGCGCTACCCATCTTGGTAGTCGGATTTTTCTTCTGGCAGGGGGCATTTTCGACCAACATGATGGATTCTGGTCAAAATGCCGCTAATACGCGGATGACTTATGGCCGCTTCCTAGATTATTTGGATGCGGGCCGAGTGATTGCTGTTGATCTTTACGATGGCGGCAGAACCGCGATCGTCGAGGCAATGGATACGCAACTCGACAATCGTGTGCAGCGCTGGCGCGTCGATCTGCCGGGTAATACCCCTGAGTTAGTCACTCGGATTAAGGACGCCAACGTTAGCTTAGATTCCCATCCTCCTCGCAGCACTGGGGCAATCTGGGGAGTTTTAGGTAATCTCCTATTCCCCTTCTTATTAATTGGCGGTTTGTTTTTCCTGTTCCGCCGATCCAACAATGCGCCGGGTGGCCCTGGCCAAGCCATGAACTTTGGCAAATCGAAGGCTCGCTTCATGATGGAAGCTAAAACCGGTGTCGTGTTTGACGATGTCGCTGGTATTGAAGAAGCCAAGGAAGAACTGCAAGAAGTCGTGACTTTCTTGAAGAAGCCGGAGCGATTCACGGCAGTCGGTGCCCGTATTCCCAAAGGGGTGCTGCTAGTGGGTCCTCCTGGAACGGGTAAGACTCTCTTAGCGAAGGCGATCGCGGGTGAAGCCGGAGTGCCCTTCTTCTCAATCTCTGGTTCTGAGTTTGTAGAGATGTTTGTGGGGGTTGGCGCATCTCGCGTTCGTGACCTCTTCAAAAAAGCTAAGGAAAGCGCACCTTGCATCATCTTTATCGATGAGATCGACGCCGTGGGACGACAGCGTGGTGCTGGCATTGGTGGCGGCAACGACGAGCGGGAGCAAACTCTCAACCAGTTGTTGACCGAAATGGACGGCTTTGAAGGCAATACTGGAATTATTGTCATTGCCGCCACGAACCGAGCTGATGTGCTGGATTCGGCCCTATTGCGTCCGGGCCGCTTTGACCGTCAGATTACGGTTGATCCGCCCGATGTCAAAGGTCGTTTGGAAATTCTGGATGTTCACGCTCGCAACAAGAAGCTCTCAGATGAGGTTTCTTTGGATGCGATCGCTCGTCGGACGCCGGGCTTCTCTGGTGCGGACCTGGCTAACCTGTTGAACGAAGCGGCAATTCTCACCGCTCGTCGCCGCAAAGAAGCCATCACCATGACGGAAATTGATGACGCCGTTGATCGCGTCGTTGCCGGGATGGAAGGCACCCCGCTGGTCGATAGCAAGAGCAAGCGCTTGATCGCATATCACGAAGTTGGTCACGCGATCGTCGGTACCCTGGTCAAAGCTCATGATCCGGTTCAAAAAGTGACATTGATCCCTCGCGGTCAAGCGCAAGGTTTGACCTGGTTTATGCCTAGCGAAGACCAAACGTTGATTTCTCGGGCACAAATTCTCGCCCGCATCAAAGGTGCATTAGGGGGGCGTGCTGCTGAGGATGTCATCTTTGGTGATGCCGAGGTGACCACTGGGGCTGGCAATGACTTGCAGCAGGTGACTGGCATGGCCCGTCAGATGGTAACTCGCTTTGGGATGTCTGATCTAGGACCGCTTTCTCTGGAAGGTTCTCAGGGCGAAGTTTTCCTCGGTCGTGATTGGATGAATCGCTCCGAGTATTCGGAAAACATCGCGTCTCGCATTGATGTCCAAGTGCGCCAGATTGTGGATGCTTGCTACGCCGAGACCAAGCAACTCATTCAAGAAAACCGAGCTGTCATTGATCGGCTCGTCGATCTGCTGATTGAGAAAGAAAGCATTGATGGTGATGAATTCCGTCGAATTGTCTCTGAATACACGACTGTTCCTGATAAAGAGCAGTTAGTCACTCAAATCTAGCCGCGTTTTCTGTGGCCTCTAGCGCTAGTTGAAAGGCTCATCTCCTAAGAGGTGGGCCTTTTGTCATATTTGGCTGCCCCAGCGTCTGGGTCGGCATGATTCAATACAACAGTCCACAACTGCTTTGGAAGGAGGTGGCATGTCCGCCAAAACGCTTTATGTCGCCATTACCAATCATGGCTTTGGGCATGCAACTCGCGCCACGGCGGTGGCGGCCACGGTCAAGCAGCACTATCCTGAAGTCAATATCATTCTGGCTACCAAGGCGCCGCGTTGGCTATTGTCGAGCTATTTTGAGGGACTTTACCAGTTACGCGAGGTTGCAGTGGATATCGGGGTGCTCCAGCAAGATAGCCTCGTGATGGATAAACCAGGTACCCTTGCGGCCCTTAAAAACATTCGCGATCGCCAGGCAGAACTCGTTGACCATGAAGCTGCTTTTCTGCAAGCCGCTGGAGTTGATTTGGTGTTGGGGGATATTCCGCCGCTGATGGCGATCGCTGCCAAAGCCGCCAACATTCCCTGCTGGATGATGAGTAACTTTGGCTGGGACTTTATTTATCGCCCGTGGGGCGGCGAGTTTATTCAGATGGCCGACTGGATTGCCGATTGCTTTGCCCAGTGCGATCGCCTCTTTCGTCTGCCCTTTCATGAGCCCATGAGTGCCTTTCCGCACATTATTGACGTGGGACTCACCGGAGGAGAGCCCCGGCTGAGTGAGACGGAAGCGCGATCTCGCTTTCAACTCACAGCACCGAAAGAGAGAACCATTTTGCTGACCTTTGGCGGTTTAGGCATTGCCGGCATTCCTTATAAAAACTTGGCCCGCTTCCCAGATTGGCAGTTCATTACCTTTGATCGAGTTGCCCCAAATCTGCCGAACCTGCGAATTGTCCGGGACCACACCCTACGGCCCGTTGATTTCATGCCCTTCTGTGGGCGTGTGGTCTCCAAACCTGGTTTCAGCACCTTTGCTGAAGCTTGTCGGTTAGATTTGCCAATTGTCACAGTTACCCGTGACAACTTCGCCGAAGGTCCAGTACTGGTGGAAGCGATGAAACGCCACAGTTATCACCAGGTCATGTCTCCCCAAGCATTGGCGGCCGGCGATTGGGATTTTTTGTTGACCGATCCGGCAGCACCATTAACCGATCAGCGAGTTAGCAAAACCGGGAATGAAGACATTGCGGACGCGATCGTGAACTTCTTTTATGGTAACAAAAAGGACGCTGAAGAGATTTCAACGTCCTAGACAGAATGATTGGGTAATACACAAATCAGGTGAAGTGCGTCAGCGCAATCAGCGCGAGTTAGTCCAAATAGCCCATGAGAACGGCTGGCGTCGGATCGACGATATCGTTGGGAGCAATCGGCCGATTACCCGGCAAGAAATGCAAATCCGAGATAGGTAATGTGCTAACTGCTACTGGACGATGCCCCGGTAACAAGTCGGTAGTCGCAACTTCAAATCCTGTCGACATAATTGGCCGTTCGCCTGCCATGTCGAGGCTGCCCACTACTTCAAAATCACTCAATGCGATAGGGCGATGGTTCGGTAAATATTCAGTCGGAGTGATGCGCGTCGTGTCATCAAGGACAAATACCACTTCACCGGTATCCTTAGCGTCAGCCTTGACTAAGCCGCTTTTGGTCTGGCGACGAGAAGATGAAGATTTCGTTGTTGTTGATTTAGTGCTACTCGATGCTTTGGGAGTCGCTTCTTGTTCGTTGGTGGTTCCGTTTTGGCTGGTCATGCGTCAACCTCTTACTGCTTGGCGTAATATAGTCTGCCCTGGCAAGAGCCAACTTAAGACAGACTCACCTCCTGCCCTGATCAGCTCTGGATTAGGCGTTGCTCGTGCCAATGCCTCTGAACTCTGTAGGGGGAACCTGCAAGGCCAGAAATAATCAGCAATCGTTAAGTAAATATTATAGTAAAAATGGTCACAATTAAGTTTATGAAAGGTTATGAGTCTGATAACGGCAACGATCGCGATCGCTCAATGAGCTCGCCTATCTCATGTCCAGCAGGGTGCCTCTCAAAGCTAGACCGGTTATCAATGAGTTGTCGTGGGATCGGACATTACCCCCAAATTCAGAAATGAATGCGCTAGAGTAGAGATAAGAACAAGGGGCCGTAACGGTTTCGACGTTTTAACGAAAGTCACTCTGTGATTCAGACCGAGAGGGAGTCTACTCTCGTTAATCCAGGCTCAAAACAAACGTAACTGCGAACAACATCGTTCCTTTTGCTCGCAAAGCTGCACCTGTTGCTGCTTAGAAACTAACTAGTTCGCGAGCGTCTGCGATTTGACTCCGTTAAGGATTGCGGACCAAACCCCAACGGATGCTCCTTAGGTTTTCCTCTGGTGGTACCTAAGGCTAAGACTACGCCAGAGCATCCCACCGCTAGGGATAATTAGCGGTTCCCGCCTTGAGGGTCAGAGAGGCTAAGTCTGTGAACGAATGGAGTGTTACTACTTGAAGCGGACACGGGTTCGACTCCCGTCGGCTCCATTTCTATGAACTTTATTGTTCTTTATTGAATATTTTTTTAACTAGAGTTTGTTAGGCAATCTCTAGTTTTTGGGCATGTTTATACTGTGAGATACAGCACTGACATTGATGGTCGATGCGTCAGCGAATGCGCTTCTTCTCCACTGTAAACTTTTGTCCTCACTCATCATGAAATCTCAATATAATCCCCATAAATTTCCTCTTTGGGCCTATCTCAAGCAGCCGGTTTTTAGCCCTCACTACAAGCTTCGGTTGAATCCTGGTCGGTTCTGGCATTCTCAGCGTCTCAGACATCTTGAAAGCTGTTGGGCTAAGGTCTACAAGCCCGAAGAGCATTACAATTCTTGATTGAAATCGTCAATCTGAGCCAGCCTAGAGCTGGCTTTTTTGATTGGGTCTCACTGATAAATTGATGTTGGTTGCTGACTTGACCATCATCTTGATTTGCGGTTCTCTGGAGTAAAAAATCTGGTTGTATGTGACTTGAATTTAATATTTTTTGTCAGTTTTATTAAGCTCTTTAATTTGTATGGAATCTGCATCAATATTCTGCTCTCAATTGTCACTACTCGCTAGAGTCTTGCTTAAGAAAAACGGAATGTCAGGGAAGAATTACTTTTCAGGGTGGGCGTAATACTGCACTCCAGTTCGTCGGATCCAAAGGTATGAGCGGTTAGTGTTCCCTGGTAGCGTCTTTTGTGCTGCGCCAGTCACTCTCAGAGGGCCGCACTCTCTCGGCAGCTCGCGTCTGCCTGCCACAACTGGGCGGGTATTTTTACCTGGAAGGTCGGCAATGTTAACCAGGCTCCTCTGGGAGGAATGGAATGCTTCTTGGAATCAAGGCTAAGCAGTGCCGTATTCGCCTCAGTAGTCAGCATGTCCTTCAGAAGATAGACACACACGGATGGGCTGAGGCTCATGTTTAGTGCGCAGGAACGATGCTGAGCCATGCAAGGCAGGACCGCAAAAACGTAGCAACTACTTTATCTGCAGCTTGCTCATTCGTTCCTGTTTGCTAAGGGGGACGGATCTGGGATTTCTTAACGGATACGAAAGCCGATGTCGCGGCGATAGTACATCGATTCAAATTGGATTTTAGCGATCGCGGCATAGGCTGTTTCTAGAGCCTGGTCAAAGGTTTCGCCAAGAGCGGTCACAGTTAGCACGCGTCCACCGCTGGCTTTGACCTGACCTTGATGCAGCTGAGTCCCAGCGTGGAAGACGACTGCGCCTTGTTCGGCAGCGGCTTCGAGACCTTCAATCACCATGCCTTTGAGATACTGATCAGGGTAGCCCTCAGCAGCGGCGACAACACAAGCTGCAGATGCCGGTTTCCATCGTAGCGGGGGTAAATCAGCCAGCCGTTTTTCGGCGCAGGCGAGCAAGATCTCATCCAAAGGGGTTTCTAGTAGGGGCAGCACAACCTGCGTTTCAGGGTCGCCAAATCGACAGTTGAATTCAATAACGAGGGGATCGCCGTTGGGTGAAATCATTAAGCCCGCATAGAGCACGCCTCGATAGTCGATGCCTCGCTGTTTGAGTACCGCGATCGCCGGCTCTAAAATTTGGGTTTGAATCGTGTCTAAAATTTCTGGCGTTACGACTGGGGTCGGGGCATAGGCTCCCATGCCGCCAGTGTTGGGGCCGGTATCGCCTTCGCCGATTTGCTTATGATCCTGCGCGGGCATGAGGGGGATGATGGTTTCGCCATCGGTCACGGCCAGCACGGAGGCTTCTTGTCCAGTCAGGTAAGCCTCGATGACAACACGATCGCCAGCGGTGCCAAATTTGCCTTGAAACGCTTCTTGGACTGCTGCGATCGCCTCCTCGCGGGTCTGCGCGACGGTGACGCCTTTGCCTGCAGCCAGCCCGTCAGCTTTGATGACGATGGGTAAGGGTTGCTGCTCAAGATAGGCGATCGCTGGTGCTAACTCAGTAAACACCTCAGATGTCGCGGTGGGAATTCCTGCCTCCATCATGAGCTCTTTGGCCCACGCTTTGCTGGCCTCAATCTGTGCCCCAGCTTGTGAGGGACCAAAGACCTTTAATCCTTGCTGCTGTAAATAATCCGTGATGCCGTCGGCTAGAGGTTGCTCTGGACCCACGACTACCAGGCTCAGGTTATTCACCAGCGCCACTCGGGCAATGCCTTCAAAATCATTAAGCGACAGCCCCAAGTTACGGCACCCCGGCAACGTTGCCGTGCCGCCATTTCCAGGAACACACATCACCTCTTGAATCTGCGGTGACGCTAATAATTTCCAGGCGAGAGCGTGTTCTCTGCCACCACTACCAAGTACAAGCGCTTTCACGAGATTTGGATACCTTTTTCAACAGCGGACTGAAATGAGGAGGCTAATTGCATCAAGGAATTGACCAGGGCTGGGGCGGACGTGACCGGACTTCTACCGAAAAAGGTGGTCATTCGAGTCAAAAGCATCCATGATGAGAGAGAAGAGCCCCTGATCCTGTAAACCTAGCTCCATCGCCACGCATCTACAGCAATATTGGCCCTACTCAGGATGACATCTTCCCATGTCATTGCTCGATGTCGACAGAATTTTTGCAAATTTCTGCTTCTCCTAATCCTGTTGCATTTTTTGAATGCGCGACGTCTCCATTTGATTTAGCAAATTAACCGGAATCTTGGGGCATCAGCATGGATGAAGTATTGAGTTGCCCTCCACGATGAGTGGCTGGCGACCGTTGCGGCCTCGGCGGGCCCGCATGATGTTGGGTCTGCCTCCTCTGGTGTGGTGGTCAGTTCCTTTAGAAACTGACTGGACTGTTGGAAAAGAATCGGAATCCTGTTATGACGGAGCGATCGCCGTTGTCTCAATCAAATAAAGTCGCTATCTCTCAAGCGCAGTCGGCTGAACCCTCGGGCGAAGAAGCGCTACGACAAGAAATTTTAAAGTTGAAACGCGAAGTCACCGATCTGAAGACGGAACTCCGCGATCGCTCACAGGAATTGGGGGTAGCTCAAGCTGAGATTGCCGATCTCAATCAACGCTTTGCCGACCAGACAGCCGCGCTGAGGGAATCCAATGACACCTTGGTCGCTGAAGTGGTGGAACGGAGCCAGGCGGAAAATAGCTTGCGCACTGCCCGTGACCAACTACAGGCCATTTTGGACGCTGTACCCGGCATTGTTTCGTGGATTAGTGACGACCTGCGGTATTTGGGCGTCAACAATCATTTAGCCCAGACGTTCAATATGCCAGTAGATGCCTTTACCGGTCAGGATATTGGCTTTCTACACACCAGCAACGAATTCAATTTATTCGTTCAAGATTTCTTTCAAAGTCACCAGCTTGACGCTTATCGCGAAGTCTCGGCCCAGGTGGCAGGTGAACAGCGGCGATTTCTTATCGTGGCGCAAAAATATAACCAGGGCAAAGCGGCGTTTACGGTTGGCATTGATATTACCGAGCGCGATCGCGCTGAAACGGCCCTACGAGAAGCCGAAGCCAAATACCGCAATATCTTTGAGCATGCGGTCGAGGGTATTTTCCAAACCACACCAGATGGCCATTATCTGAGTGCTAACCCGGCCCTGGCCAATATTTACGGTTATGACTCAGCCGACACGATGATGGCTGAGCTGACCAACATTCAACAGCAGTTGTATGTCGAACCCGAACGCCGCCAAGAGTTTGTGCAAACCTTGCAACGTGACGGCGCTGTCACCGGCTTTGAGTCGCAAATTTATCAGCGCAACGGCAATATCATTTGGATTTCCGAAAATGCTCGTGCCGTTCACGATCCACAAGGCAACTTGCTGTATTACGAGGGCACCGTTGAAGACATTACCCAGCGCAAGGAAGTGGAAGCTGCGCTGCAGCGGGCTAACGAAGAGCTGGAACTCCGGGTTGAGCGGCGGACAGCTGCCTTAACCGAGTCGAATCAGCGGTTGCTATCGGAAATTCGAGAACGGCACCGGGTCGAGGAAGCGTTGCGAGCGTCTGAAGCAGAGCTACGGGCCCTCTTTGCCGCGATGACCGACGTGATCACCGTATTCAATAATGATGGTCGCTACCTCAGTATGGTGGCAACTAACTCCCAACTGTTGTACAACCCCGGCAAGGAGCGCATCGGCCAAACGGTTTACGACGTATTGCCGCCGTACCAGGCAAGTCTCTTTATGCGTCACATTCAGCAGGCGCTGAATACACGCAAGCCCGTACGTCTGGAATACAGTCTGCCGGTCGGTGACTGGCAACACCGGGATGACGTTAGTGGGCAAGCAGCCCCAGACGATTTTGATAATACGGCTTGGTACAGTGCGATCATTTCTCCGATGCCAGACAATCGAGTGATCTGGGTGGCGCGTGACATCACGGAAAAACGCCGTTCTGATGTGGCATTACAAAAAGCGGAGGAAAAGTACCGCAGCATTTTTGAAAACAGTGCTGAGGGCATTTTCCAGGCGAGTCCCGATGCGTGCTATCTGAGTGTCAACCCGGCCTTGGCACGCATGTATGGCTACCACAGTCCCTTTGAAATGATGGGACAGGTCACCAATATCGATCGCCTTTATGTCAGTGAAGAGCGCCGCCGCATCATGTTGCAGCGGTTGCATCAGCAGGGGGCAGTATTTGCCTTTGAATCTCAGGTTTATCGCGCCGACGGTCAGATCATTTGGGTATCGGAAAACGTGCGGGCGGTGCGGGACGATCACGGCAGCATTCGGTATTACGAGGGGACGATCGCCGACATTACCCAGCGCCGCCAAGCGCAGGAAGACTTGCGCGAAAGCCAGCGCACCCTGGCCACGCTGCTGGGCAACTTGGCGGGTATGGCGTATCGGCGTCACTGTGACGCGACTTGGAGCCTGGCGTTTGTGAGCGATGGCTGTTATGACCTCACGGGCTATGCCCCCAGCGACCTGCTAGGGAGCGAGGCGCTACCCTTTGAACAGTTAATTCATCCCGACGATCGCAGCTATGTGAAAGGGGAAGTTGAACGGGCCTTACCAGAGGGCACGCCTTTTCAAATGACCTATCGCATTCTCACGGCAGGAGGACAGGAAAAATGGGTGCTGGAAAAAGGGATTCCTGTGTCGGGGCCGAATACGACGCCTGCCGTAGTGGAAGGATTTTTGACGGATATCACCAACCGTAAAGAAATCGAGGAAGCGTTGCGGGTGGAGCAAGAACGCTCAGAACGCTTGCTGCTGAATATTTTGCCAGCGTCGATCGCAGATCAGCTCAAACGCAGCAGCCGTTCTATCGCCTATCGCTTTGATGAGGTCACCATTCTCTTTGCCGATATTGTGAACTTTACGGAACTCTCGGGAGCCTTGCCGCCAACCGATTTGGTCGATTTGCTCAATGAAATTTTCTCGGCGTTTGACCATTTGGCCGAGCGCCATCGGCTAGAAAAAATCAAAACGATTGGGGATGCTTACATGGTGGTGGGCGGTGTGCCCAGCGCCTTGCCGAACCATACGCAGGCGATCGCAGAAATGGCCCTCGATATGCAGGCGGCGATCGCGCAGTTCCGCCGGCAGGACCATTCCAGCTTTAGCTTGCGCATTGGCATTGACACTGGCCCGGTGGTCGCAGGCGTCATCGGCCTCAAGAAATTTTCCTATGACCTGTGGGGCGACGCCGTCAACGTGGCGAGCCGGATGGAATCGCAAGGGCAGGCGGATTGTGTGCAGGTGACGGCAACGGTTTACGAACAGCTCAAAGACCAGTACGTGTTTGATAAACGCGGTGCGATCGAGGTTAAGGGTAAGGGCGAAATGGAAACCTATTGGCTGCGCGGTCGCCGAGCGTAGGGGCGGCGGTGATGGAAAGCAGAGCCTGGTCGAAGTCAGGCCTGTTAGAACGCTAATCCTGATGGCCGCTGGTTAATTGTGAACAGTCTTAGCGGCGGAAGTCGCTAAGATGATCACTAACTTTAATCAGCCCTCTCCACTCAGGAGTGCTTCGCGTATCAATATCGTCAGGTGTTGTGGCCGAGCTTCTCAGGGTGGATATTCTGACTCTGCAACTTAACAGCAGGCTTCTGTTTCGTATGCGCTTTCAGACTCAAACTCTAAGCACGTTGTTCAGGCACGGGGATTCTCCGTGCCTTTTTTTGGGGCTGAGCAGTCCTGTTAGGACATTGCACTACTCGGTCTAGATTTTGAATTCAGTTTATGAAATACAACTTTGATATCATCGGCGTCACGACTGTTTGGGATTTTTTTCGGCACCAGCAACAAGTCGAGCAGTCACCTGATCGTGGCTGTGCTTATCTCGGGAGCTACAAATGTACCCTCGATGGCTTTATTGAAGCGACTGAAACGATTGAGCGTCGGCCCGATTGGGATTGGGATGCTGTCGTCGCGCAAATGATTAATTTCTGGATGCAGGATGGCGATCGCGTCTCACGCTGGCAACAAGAACTCAAAAATGCTGAAGAAACCAGTTTGATTGTGGGTCGGATCGCTAATTTTGCGAATCTGCGTAACGAATTTGAGCAGCTTTTGGGGGAGTCCTAAACTCTTCTCGAGCCATTGCTGAAGAGCGGGTCTCTGAGGAGCAGGCTTATTCCTCAGAGATCCGCTGCCTGTTTTCCCTGCGCGCATGGATATGTTCTCTGCCCGTTTTCTCTGAGCAGATGTTGTCCTACGTTTTGTAGATTATGGATGAAGTGAGCAGAGGCATGATTTACAAGTAATAAAAGCTCGTTGTCAGGAATGCAATGACTAAGAACGGCCCCAAGGCGGATGCGAATGGCACTGCCGAAGCTTTGACTGAGACGCTAGCGAAGGCTGAGCCCTCTGCCGAAGAGAAATCTAAAAAGACGAAAAAGAAAAAGCAGTCGGTTAAGAAAGCCTCTAAGAGCAAGAAAGCGCCCAAAGATAAATCTCAGGTGAAAGCTCATAAGCCTGATCAGGCATCGGCGGATCGTCGAGTCTTCCATTACTCTCAAGAGTCGGAGGGAAGTTCTAAGCTGCCGAAGAAGTTGTATGAAAAAGAGCTGGCGCGGTTGCAGGTCGAGCTGGTCAAAATGCAGTATTGGGTGAAGCATGCCGGAGCCCGGATTGTCATTATTTTTGAAGGTCGCGACGCGGCGGGTAAAGGCGGCACCATTAAACGCATCACCGACCCCCTGAATCCTCGCGGGTGCCGGGTGGTGGCATTGGGGACGCCCAGCGATCGCGAAAAAACGGAATGGTATTTTCAGCGCTATGTGGCCCATTTGCCTTCAGCGGGGGAGATTGTGTGCTTTGACCGGAGTTGGTATAACCGGGCAGGTGTGGAACATGTGATGGGCTTTTGCACCGAGCGGCAATATCGTGAGTTTATGCAGACGTGCCCCCAATTTGAGCAAATGCTGGTGCGGTCAGGCATTATTTTGCTGAAATATTGGTTTTCGGTCAGTGATGATGAGCAAGAGCGGCGCTTTCAGTCGCGGCTGACGGATCCGGCCCGGCGGTGGAAGCTGAGCCCGATGGATTTACAATCGCGCGATCGCTGGGTCGAATACTCCAAGGCGAAGGACGAGATGTTTGCCCACACCAATATTCCTGAGGCACCCTGGTTTACGGTGGATGCCGACGACAAAAAACGGGCGCGCTTGAACTGTATTAGTCACATTTTGTCTAAGATTCCCTACATCGATATGACGCCGGAACCGTTTGACTTGCCCCCGCGCCAGCCCGCTCCTGACGATTACGTGCGACCACCCATTAATGAGCAATTTTTTGTCCCGCGCGTCTACTAAAGTTGCTTGCTGCCGCTGCCAGGCGGTTGCTGAGTCGGCGTTGCTGGCCACGGTTCAGGAAAACTCTGAGCCTAGTAGTCGCTTGCGCCGAGGGAATAAAGCATTTGGCGCTCCGATTCGCTGAGGCCCAGACAACCGCCAATTTGCATCCCCTCGTAGGGGCGATCGATGCGCAATTGTCCTTGGGGTTGGCCCAGGGGCACTGACCACAAGCTGATGTCACCGTTTTGGCGAGCACAGATGAGTGACCGGCCATCAGGGCTGGTGCTAACGTGCCACCATGGCTCGTCGTCCGGAGGGCAGGTCGCCACATAGGTCTGACGTTCAATATCCCATAGCGATAGGGTTTGAGTATCGCTAACGATGGCAATAGGGTGATGATGCTCATCGAGGACGATGCTGTGAATGTAATCGGCATCTGGCGGCTCCCAACGGTGGCTTAATTGGCCCGTTGTTGTTTGCCACTGACAGATTGTGCCGTCTTGGCTGCCACTGTATAGGTAGTCGCCATCCGCAGACACTTGCAGGGCGTGGACACGCCGCCGATGGCCAGACGCGGTGAATTGAGCGTTGCCTTTAAAGTCCCAGGCTTGAATTGTGCGATCGCGACTACCACTGTATAGATATTGACTGTCGGGAGAAAAGGTGAGGGCCATCACCTGATCCAGGTGAACCTGGTTCTTTTGCCAACGAAAAATCCGTTTAGATAAGTCCCAGAGGGCGACGGTGCCCATGGCGTCGCCTGCGGCCAAGTGGGTGCCATCAGGACTCAGCGCTAGTGCTGTGACGGCTTTGGGCAAACGCATCGTCCACACGACCCAGGCTTGGGTCGTCCGATCCCACAGATGAATGTGACCGCTCACCATGCCCACCGCCCAGTAGTGGGGGGGCAAACTGGTGGCGATCGTCTGCACTGAATCTGGGGTGGAACCGAGCGTCGGCAACTGCAGGCGGCTATGGGGGAGCCAGCGCTGCCGCTTGCGCGAAAACTGCCAGCACCTTAGGGTGTGGTCATCGTGGCTGCTGAGTACCTGTAGTGGCGCGATCGAGAGTGCTAGTTGGCGGGCTGGATGACGGTTGCTGCGCCAGACGCCTAAGCATTGACCCGAGGGCATTTCCCAACGCTGGACGGTATAGTCACAGCCGGTCATGAGTTCGGCACGGTTGGGGTTAAAGACTAAAGACTCTACGGGGGCGCAGGGTTCTGTGATTTGGCATAGTCGCGATCGCGCTTCCACATCCCAAACTGAAATGGTGTTATCGACGTCGCTGGCCGCGAGAAAACGCCCATCGGCACTCATTGCTAACGCCATAAATGCCTCACACGGCTCGTTCATGATGAACTGTGGGCGGGCCGATGCCATATCCCACACGATGAGTTGGCCGTCATCGCGGCCGACCACCACTGCTTGTACTAACTCGGTCGCGAGTGATGGGCGATAGGCGACCGTGCCCAAGACATTGGTGAGTCGACCTTGAAATCGCTTGAGGCAGGTGCCAGTCTCGATATCCCATTCCACAGCTGCACAATCTTGGCCGCAACTGAGGAGACGGTGACCATTGGGACTGAAGGCGATCGCGGTGATGGTACCGGCATGAGCAGGTAGACAATGACGCTCTTGGCCGGAGGCAATGCGCCAAACATGGAGATTGCCCTCGGCATCACCCCCTACCAGCGACTCTTGATCGGGGCTAAAGGCTAAGGTCGTTAGCGGATAGGCCAACTCGGAGGCAAACTGCTCTGGCCCTAAGTCGGAGCTTAAGTCCCAAAACCGGACGGTCCCATCTTGTCGAGCTTCGGCCAATAATTGTCCATCGGGGCTAAAGGCGATCGCATCAATTGCCTCTGGTACCGCCAGCATGGCTCGCCGCAAGCGCCCAGTGGGCAGATCCCACAACAGCAGTCGTCCATCTTGGTCGCCAACAGCGACCTCCTCACGATGGGGATTTATGGCAATCACTGGATAGCGGCTCATTGGCTTGGCTAATAGCGTCTGGGTTAAATCCGCTCCGGCAATGGATAGCCCTTGAAATAAGTCGGATTGCAAATCTGCGCCCCGGAGCTGCAAACCATGCAGGCTGACCTCAGGCAACGGTACCTGCCAATGGTGGGCGAGATTCATCAGATTGCCGGGCCGATAGTCTGGCGTAGTCGAAGGGGCGGATAATTGGCAGGTTTGTAATGCCTGTGCTAGAAAGTCTTGCTTAGCGATCGCGGTTGGATATTGTGTATCGAGGTGCTCCGCCACCGCCGTTAATAGCGTTTGGCGTTGCCACTGCCGCACTACTTCGGGGGCATCGGTTTGCAAGAGGGCATACTGGCTCAGCCACTGGAGTTGGTCTGAGGCGTTAGCCTCCAGTAGCTCAGTCAGCCAGCGATCGCACAAATATGGTTGTAACAGGGCTGGTAATGCAAGTTCCCAAACCAGGTCTTGCTGTACGTGGCTGCGACAAATGCCGCGATCGCACAGGGATTCCAGGGCGGCCAGCGACGGGGGCGTGCCCAGATACTCGCCCAATTGCTGCCAAGAGAGGGGGCGTCGACTGAGGGCGAGCCATGTCGCCACTTGCCACTCTAAAGCCGACAGCGGGGCGAGCCAAGCCTCGGTGTAGGTATAGACCAAGCTGGGTTCCTTTTGACAAGCTGCCAAGCAACGATCTAACCGCCCGCCAAAGGATGATAACCGCCGCCCCAGTTCCCGCAAAATCAGCGCGGGTATGCCGCCATAGTCCTGGCTTAGCTGTTGCCACGCGACTGACGATGCCTCGATATCTTCTGGCCAGATCGCGAGGCTAGCAATGTCATCTGCAGACAAGCCGGTCAATACGTAACGGCGGCAACTAGAACCCGCGATCGCGCTAATCACCCGCGATACCTCACGTCCGACCCATAGCAAACAGCTGTGATGCGCGCGACTGGCCAGCGCGCTCAACACCTCTTGGTACGCGCCAAATTCGGACGCATACATGCCAGCGAGGTTTTGTGGACAGCACAAGGTCTCGGTGCGGTCTAACACAATCAAACTCGGCTGCCCAGCCAAGGTTTGCACCAGCAAGTCCAGCAAATCTGCCAGTGGGGCTGACTCAGCAGATGATACTGCCAACCGCGACAAAAGGCGGTGGACTAGGGCGGATGGTGACGGGCGATCGCGCAAGTCTTCATAAATAAAGCGACGAAAGTGCCCCCTGACCTGTGCGGCGAGTTTGACGGCAAACCAACTCTTGCCCACACCTGGCAAGCCCGACAGACAGAGTAGACGACCCCGCTCTTCGACAATCCACTGGGTCAGCGTCGCCAGTTCGGCCTCACGCCCCCGAAAATCTGTCACGTCAAAGGGAAGTGGATCGACCGGGACATCTACGACGGTTGCTGCAGTCGCCGCTGTTGAGGGTGGGGACACGGTGGCAACAGCGGGTTGTTGGGTGGCCTCTGACCAGCGCTCGATCGCCGTTCTAAAATTAGTTTTTTTAACTTGCACCCCCAGCGCCTGGGACAACACCTCCCACAAAGCCGGGCCGACATCGCGACTCAGATACCCTTCGGTGTAGCCTGCCTTAGAGGCAATGGTTTGGTACGTATCTCGGTGCCATGAGCCTTCTAACACCAGACGCTCAATATCCCGAAGCCCTTCTGACCGTACGGAGCGAACGGCTAAATCTGCTGCTCTAAACGCCTCGTCAAACCCCATTAACCCAGACATTGATTGCGCGTACCCTGATGATAGTTCGAGTCTATTGCCTATGTCCTGAGTTTTCCTGAGTTTTTCTGAGTCTATTAATACTTGAGAGCCCGTTGATGAAAGTTGATGAAAGGGACGCTTGAATCAGCTCAAGCTAGCGATGCAGTCGATGGAAAACGATAGTGACTCGCCGCCGCGATCGCCACCTATCGTTGCAGGGTGAAACATAAGAAACATAAAAAGACGCTTGATGGCTAACCTGTCACTGCCTGGGGATACCCTGGTCAGCCTGCACAAAGACATATTTGCCAGCAGTGGAAGCAACTCCCAAGATGGCACAAGCGTCTAAAATTCCGTTCATCCCGATCTGCCAAATCGGGCCGTTGCAGGCCGATCTCTAGAGGCGATATCGCGGATCGTCCCAGCCCCCGCGAGGTTCGTGAGCAGCTTGTTCAGCGGCTGGCTGCAGCGGCTCGTTTTCTAAATGCCTGGGCCGCCGTCGCCGGTGAGTCCAGGCGACCTGGCTCGTATATTGGCCGGGCTGCCAAGACTCAGGATAGGTCTGTGGCATGGCTGTGTGTGCGTCGTTTTTGAGATCACTGAGCTTGACCAAGGCTTGTTGCCAATCGAGCTCTGGCAAGTTGAATAGAGCTCGCAGGGCTTGTAGAACGGCTTCTGACTCTGGCGGATGACCCAAATATAAGGGTTGAGAAAGGCGCAAAGGATCAACCTGGACAGCCGCGATCGCTTGTCTGACAGCACTTTCGACTTGCCGACCCAGGTTACGAGTTGCCTGTTGTTGTTGATGTTCCAACCCCTTTTCACTCGAGGCATACAACGTGGGCAAACGGTTAAGGGCGTAGGTGACAATCTCTTCGATTTTGAGGTAGCGGCGCACTCGACCGGGTACGTGATGCAATTGCCGATTCACTTCATCCACGACAATCTTTTCCATCACGTTGATGTAAGACCGTTGGACGGGAGGACGCTTAACTTCATTCATGGCTGCGTTTGTTTAATGGCGATAGCTAAAAATCCGCTGACCCTCAACCAACGTCACCCTGGATAAATCTGTGGTCGTCTAGCGGGTATTTACTTAAATTACTCTTAAATCTTCCTATTCTGTGTAGAACAGAACACGGTATTTACAGATACTTGACCTTTCGCGGTCCTTATATTAAGCCCTGATATGGCTTACCCCAGCTCGGGTGCGTTTGTCTGAGCCGTCGGTCACATCATCCAGCCGGACGTCAATGTCGCTTTCGCTGTATGGTAATGAGCGTGATTTGGCGTTGTGGTAACAGGTCGTATGGCTCGTTCAAATGCTTTGCGGTACTACATCATCACGCGGCTGATGTTAGCGCCGTTGATGATTTGGACGATCACGACGGTGGTGTTTTTATTGCTGCGGGCGACGCCGGGCGACCCAGTCGATGCGTTATTGGGGCCGCGAGCGCCTGATGCGGCCAAAGATGCGCTGCGATCGCAACTGGGCTTAGATGCGCCGCTGATTGTGCAGTATTTGAATTATCTCGGGCGGTTGCTGTCCTTCGATTTGGGCACGTCGATCGCCAGTCAAGGACAAACCGTTTGGGAAATCATCGGCGACCATTTTCCCGCCACGGTAGAACTCACATTTTGCGGCATGGTGGTGGCGGCTGGCGTTGGGCTGACAGTCGGGGCGATCGCGGCCTCTCGGCCCAATTCGCCGTTAGATGCAGGGGGACGCCTGTTTGGCATTGTGACCTATGCGGTGCCAATGTATTGGTTTGGCATGTTGCTGCAACTATTGTTTGCCGTGCAGCTCCGCTGGTTTCCCATTGGGACGCGCTTTCCCCTCTCGGCAACGCCCCCGGCTGGCCCCACTGGCTTGTATTTAATCGATAGTTTATTGACTGGACGCGCTGATTTGTTTTTCACCACCCTGCATTATCTGGCCCTGCCCAGTCTGACGTTGGGAATTTTGATCAGCGGCGTATTCGAACGGATCGTGCGGGTTAATCTCAAGCAGACGCTCCGCGCTGATTATGTGGAAGCCGCCCGAGCTCGGGGCATCCCCGAAGTCCGAATCATTGTCTCCCATGCGCTGAAAAATGCTCTGATTCCTGTGGTGACGGTGTTGGGCCTGACCTTTGCTTCGTTGTTGGGGGGCGCGGTGCTGACGGAGGTGACCTTTTCGTGGCCCGGTCTGGCCAATCGTCTGTATGAAGCCATTTCTCAACGAGATTATCCGGTCGTTCAGGGGCTGATGGTCTTTTTTGCCATGATTGTGGCGTTGGTCAGCATTGCGATCGACATCTTAAATGCCTATGTCGACCCTCGTATCCGCTATTAAGTAGTGAAGTCGCCTCCGCAAACAGTGTCCTTGCATGGGTGGGGGTGAGCACTGTGTCCGCTAGCGACATCTTCAGGCGACCACCGGGATAATTGCGATCGCTCGACTCAAGATCTGTTTTGATGACCTCCTGTGTGTGTTTGCCTACCGTGATCATGACCGACTGGGCATATAGAGAATCATGTGTTCACTGGTCGATTCCAGGTCGAGTCCATACAATAACGAGTAACGATTTTTTGGACAGCCCATATGCCAGCCCCTGTCCCCCCTTCGATGTCATCGCCGCGCCGCGCGTCAAACCCGTTGCAGCGCCGCCTTTTCCGGCAGCAACGGGTTTGGCGGCAGGTAACGGCTTATCGGCCACTGATGGTCCTGGGGGGCATTTGGCTGGGGTTATTAGCGATCGCGTTCCTGGCGTTTGGGCAGTTGACCCACAACGCGCCTGATCAGCCCACAGCGGTTGAGCCGTCGACGGTTTATCCCCATGAGCGACTGCAAGGCGGGGATGAAGCGCCTACTCCTCAGCCGGAAACGAGTCAGTCGCCGGATGCGGCAGCCCCAGACTCCGCCACCGCTGTTAAAACCCAAACGGTGAATGGCTTATCGGTTTGGACGATCGCGGCTTTGGTGGCGAGCTGTGCGGCGGGATGTGCCCTGCTCTCAATTGTCATCAAGCTGCCTCGTCGCCCCAAAAAGCGCCGTCCCCGGCGAGCTCAGGCGACTCAATCGCGCAAACGTTATCGTTTGTCAGCGAGCCAGCGGCCCTCGGTATCGGCGGCATTGCCAGCTCAGCAAAACGACCCAGCGACCCCCGCAACGGTGCCCAAACTGGAGACGTATAATCCTGACCAACCCCTGGTTGCCAAGTCAGCCGATGCGACGCCATCGCGGCCTGCCGCTGCCCCAACGGCAACTGCTGCTTCAGAGGTGACCGTGGTCTCCGAAGACACGCAACATCGGTTAGATTGGCCCAGCGATAGTCTCGTGAATACGGCTGATGTGCGACAGCGGCGATCGCTCTCGTCATTTATGTAACTTCTGCTCGTCAGGATCACCAATGGCCCCCTTCGCAGGCCAATAACTGCTCCAGAGTAGCGATCGCGACGGCATCGCCCTCGGCTCGAATAGCTTGCTCCATGCCCACATTGAGCAGTTCCATTCGCAGGCGTTGGTGGTAAGCCGTCAGGATTTCCTGCGGTGGACTCGTGAAATCGGTCTGCGGAACCGAGAATTCACTAAAGGAGCCCGTGAGGGGATAACCCAACTCTCGGGCCAGGGCGGTGATGACAAACGCCTGTTCGGGGCGGGCCGACCCTAGCCAAGACTGGAGCGGTGCCGCCAAAATAGCCGCTTCATCCACGTCAGAAGCTTGCCGCTGCAGCCAAGCCTCTGATGTGGAAATCGGCCAATCAGGGGTTTCACCATCCACCTTGGCAAAGGCGTGGGCTTCGGCATAGGAAACCTGGCCGTCCTCGTTATAGTCAGCGCTGGGCACCGACTCGCCTAAGCGATCGCGACCGCTCAGGCCCGCAAAAAAGCTAGAGCTGTAATCGCGATAATCAGCCTCATTGACCAAGGGTGTGCAGCCAACCGAGGGACGAGTTTTTACCGTGGCAAAAAAGCCACAGCGACTCCGGAGCGCGATCGGCTGACTCGGCTCCCCCCCTTCATAAATCAGGTTGGCAAACGAGCCCGAGTAACACTGCGCCATCATCGTGACAAAGGGAGTGTCGGTGGGCCATTGATCCAGCGTCGTTGCCAGGTCTTGCACTGACAGCAGCGCCTCTTGCCAAAGAATCATGGCGTTGTTGTCGTCGTTAGCGGAGTTAAGCGCGCCATGTCCGGTGAAATACATAAACACCGGACAATGCTCTGTACCCTTGAGGGTTTGGGGGTAAGCCTCCAGCCAACTTTGCACATTGGCTTGGGTCGCCGAGCCCGTTAACCCCTCAATATTGGGTGCTTTGAAGCGTTCTGTGCCCCGTGGGTCAAGATAGCGAATCGTTGCTTGCCCATCATTACCATTGGCGAAAAAAATACTGGCGGCGGTGACGGATTCTCCCAAATGCGCCAGCGTGCGCTGAAAGTAGCGAACGTTCTTTTCTAGGGCAATTTCGTTGTAGCTAGGGGCACCCCCGCCAGCCACGACAAGAAATGTGGTTTCGAGCGACGGTGGCGGGACATCAGAGCGCCAGCTCTCAAGCGAGGTGACCGCAGCGGGCACAGACCATGAGTCGGCTTGGCGAGCAACGGCGGCCATGGCAGTAATGGCGGCGATCGCCACCCCTAAGCCTGCAATGTGACGCAACATCCCCCTCCTGTCTCAATTCTGCGCCTGACTCCATTGTGCAAGATTTAGCGGTCTCTGACTGCTCAGCGCTCGTGCTCTAGTGTCGTTAGCCGCGCCCATTACGAGCTCATCAATTGTTGCGCATCGGCACAAAACTTTGCTGACAGACCCTGCTCACAATTACGCCGTGTCATCTTTTGAAAAGTTCTATTTTTCCGTACCTAGCTAATTAAATCTTAAGAAATGCTAGAAACGAGAACAGCAAAGGCTCTGAGAGCTTGTAAACGTCATAGAATAATTGTTGACTTAACGGCAATGTACAAAAGTTCTTTACGAAGTTAAATTTACGTACAGCATTTTCTTGTCTAGTAGGGTGTTGCCTTGACTGTGAGTGCGCGACCTCGTGATGAGTTCTGTGCCTGACTAGCTTCAAAAGCTTTGTATCGCTCATCATTCATTGTGCATGAGCCAATCGCTAAGTCCAGTGTTCGTTGGGAGCAGCAATAGCCTTGGAAAGTACGAAAGAAAAAATTTTGGTGGTGGACGACGAAGCGAGTATTCGCCGCATTTTAGAAACCCGCCTCTCCATGATTGGATATGACGTCGTGACTGCTGCTGATGGCGAAGAGGCGATTGAAACGTTTCATGCATCCTGCCCCGATCTCGTCGTGTTGGATGTCATGATGCCCAAGCTCGATGGCTACGGTGTCTGTCAGGAACTTCGCAAAGAATCAGATATCCCCATCATCATGCTGACGGCTCTGGGCGACGTGGCCGATCGCATCACTGGCTTAGAGCTTGGGGCCGATGATTATGTGGTGAAGCCCTTTTCCCCGAAAGAACTCGAAGCGCGGATCCGCTCAGTTTTGCGGCGTGTCGATAAAAGCCAAGCCACCGGCATTCCGAGTTCCGGCGTGATCTCGATTAATGCCATTCGCATTGATACGAATAAACGCCAAGTCTATAAAGGGGACGAGCGGATTCGGTTGACCGGGATGGAATTTAGTCTGTTAGAGCTGCTGGTCAGCCGTTCGGGGGAGCCGTTCTCTCGGGCTGAAATTTTGCAAGAGGTCTGGGGTTACACGCCAGAGCGGCACGTCGATACCCGTGTAGTCGATGTCCACATTTCGCGATTGCGCGCAAAGTTAGAGGAGGATCCGAGTAACCCTGAACTCATCTTGACGGCTCGGGGCACTGGCTACCTATTCCAACGAATTGTGGAACCCGGCGAAGAATTGTAGGTTTGGGCAACGGGGTAGTCTGCTAGAATTTTCTAAGTTTTTTACAGAATTCAGTCCATGGTAGCGACTCGCGCTCGAATCGCCGTAGATGCTATGGGTGGTGACCACGCACCCGCCGAAATTGTGGCTGGTGCCATCCGGGCAAAGGCTGAGCTGGATGTGGATATCCTGCTAGTTGGTGATCCCGACCAAATTAGGGCCGCCACTCCCAATGAAGAGAATCTGAGCGACCTCAAAATTGTGCCAGCTGAGGGCACAATCGAAATGCATGAGGAGCCTCTCAGTGCCCTACGTCGTAAGCGTAAGGCATCCATCAATGTGTCGATGGATTTGGTCAAGCAGCAGGAAGCTGACGCGGTCGTCTCGGCGGGACATTCTGGTGCGGCGATGGCGGCGGCGCTGTTGCGTCTAGGGCGTCTCAAGGGCATTGATCGACCCGCGATCGGGGCGGTATTTCCGACAGTCTTGGCTGATAAGTCCGTGCTGATTTTGGACGTGGGGGCTAATGTCGATTGCCGACCTAAATTTTTAGAGCAGTTCGCGGTCATGGGCACGGTGTACTCCAAACATGTTTTGGGCATTGAACATCCTAAAGTTGGACTCCTGAATATTGGTGAAGAAGCCAGTAAAGGCAATGACGTGGCGGTACAAGTGCATCAACTCTTGACCGATCACCCGGCAGTGCCGTTTGTGGGCAACGCCGAAGGTCGGGATGTGTTATCAGGCCAGTTTGATGTCGTAGTCTGCGATGGATTTGTCGGCAATGTCCTGTTGAAGTTTGCCGAAGCGGTGGGTGAATCGGTGCTCCAAATTCTGCGAGAAGAGTTGCCCAGGGGCTTGCGTGGCAAGGCGGGGACGCTGATTTTGAAAGATAACTTGAAGCGCATTAAGCAGCGCGTTGACCATGCTGAACACGGTGGTGGGTTACTGTTAGGGGTAGCCGGAATTGCGGTGATTAGCCACGGTAGTTCTCAGGCTCCTTCTGTCTTTAATGCGATTCGTTTAGCAAAAGAGGCAGTCGATAACCAGGTATTAGACCGCATTCAGGCTCAATATCATAAGGTGGCGATGCCTGCGGCAGACGGAGAATAGATTGTGCAACAAACAACGCTAGGGGTGTCTTTGGTCGGATGTGGCTCGGCCCCATTGTCTGTGGCCCTCAGCAATGAAGACCTCAGCCAAATGGTCGATACATCCGATGAATGGATTGCGACCCGCACCGGCATTCGTCAGCGACACATTGCCACGGCTCAAGATTCCCTGAGTAGCCTGGCCGCTCAGGCTGGGTCGGCAGCGCTGGAGATGAGTGGCCTAACTGCTGAGGCGGTTGATTTGATTATTTTGGCAACCTCTACACCGGATGATTTGTTTGGTAGTGCGGCGCAAGTGCAAGCTCAGCTAGGTGCAAATCGGGCCGCAGCATTTGATCTCACAGCGGCTTGCTCGGGCTTTGTGTTTGCGCTGGTCACGGCGGCTCAATATTTGCGGATGGGGGTGTATCAAACGGTCTTAGTCGTAGGGGCCGATGTGCTGTCGCGCTGGACTGATTGGAGCGATCGCCGCACGTGTGTCTTGTTTGGCGACGGGGCTGGGGCGGTAGTCTTGCAGGCGAGCGATCGCGATCGATTACTGGGATTTGAAATGCGC
The DNA here is from genome assembly GCF_004212215.1 of Leptolyngbya iicbica LK. Lineage (NCBI taxonomy): Bacteria > Bacillati > Cyanobacteriota > Cyanophyceae > Leptolyngbyales > Leptolyngbyaceae > Leptolyngbya > Leptolyngbya iicbica. Next base: position 1,260,406 of record NZ_QVFV01000001.1, on the reverse strand, counting down.
AGTGACGGCAGCATGAATGGCTGTCTTACCCTCCCCTATCAAGCCGAATCGTCTGTTCTGGTTGATGACAAAATGACCCAAGCAGGTACGTTTGCCCCCATCGATATGAATGGGAAGGAAGTGTATCGATTTGCGGTGAAGCGAGTGCCAGAAATTGTTGAGAAAGCCTTGTACCGTGCAAACTTGACAACTCAGGATGTTGATTGGTTGCTGCTGCACCAAGCCAACCAGCGGATTTTGGATGCCGTTGCTAGTCGCTTAGACATTCCTGCTGAGCGGGTGATTAGCAATATGAGCCGACATGGCAATACGTCTGCGGCCTCGATTCCGATCGCGTTGGATGAAGCTGTCCGCGCGGGCCAAATCAAGCCGGGTGATGTGGTGGCGTCATCGGGGTTTGGGGCTGGCTTGAGTTGGGGCGCAGCGATCTTTGAATGGGGCTAGCTCGGGGTGCTTAGGAGGTGTTTGCAAATGGCCTCCGGGATCGTTGGGGTTTGGCACTGCCCAACCCTGACAACACCCTTATGGTTTTGGGAAAATGATTGAAGTGCTAAGTCCTTATTTGCCTGATAGCAAACCAGGATGAGGCCACCATCATCGCCGCCTAAGCTGGCTTATAGGTACTGCGAATGGTGACGTTAACGCCTTCTGCCGATTGTTCCAAAATCAGGAGGGGGGTCGGCTTGGCTTTTTGATCCCAGTGCATATTGGCTAGCCGTCCTTGAATCGTGGGTTGCCAGGCTCCACCTTCCGCCTCGGGACTTAAGAAGGTTTCAATACACTCAATAATTTGATTAATGGTGGTCGAGGTAGACTGGGTGGGCAGCTTCGCCAGTTTGATTTCAATGCGGAAGAGAATCCGCGTTTTAGAGCCCAGTGCTTCGCTCGTTTTATAGGCCACATCAAAAATTTGATCGATTTGCCGCGCTTTGCTGGCAATGCCTACCATGCCAGTTTCCGCCTGTTGGGGTCGCAATGCCGCCGCCAATTGCTGTTTCACCTTGACTTTTAGCTGGTTCACAATCTGGAAGTGGAACATCTCTTCTTCCATGCGCATTCGCAGATAGTCAAGGTTGAATTCGCGTGAGTGCACCAAGTCAGGGTTTTTCTCCATCTTCGTGATGGTGGCGGTGGCCATTTTGACCCGCTTTTGCAGTTCCTGATTTTTGTACTCCACAAACTTGATTTGTTTGCGCAGGCGTTTGTCCTGCAAGTAGTTCATGACACCGGCAGCGATCAGCAAAACAAACAGCACTCCAGAGGTCATCATCCAGAGATTGATGGGTTTGGCTGGGGCCGGTGGTGGTTCTGGGGCTGGTGCTTGAGCCACGATCAGCTGGGTCTGAGGAGACGGAAATAACATGGCAGGAAAACCTGTTCAACTCATATCTTTAAGATTCCCGTTTAGGCTCTGATCCGTATCATGAAGTGCTTTGTACTTTAGTGAAGCCAGCGGGCTCGATAACCTCGGGCGTCTAGGTGACAGAGATAGGGAAAGCGCGTATAGCGGCCTAAGCCACCGGGCCACCAGGGATCTAGCGCCCAGTAAAGTTGACGGCCCGTTAAGCCATCACAATAAAAGTCGATCGCATCTCCCACGATATGCCGACTCATGGAGGCCCCCCCGGCCTGGGCGTTGATCGCTGGGGGCCGGTACCAACTGGTGATGATAAAGGGCCGACCAATGCGATCGCGGGCTTCTTGAGCTAACTGGGCAATGCGGATCATCGCGTCAACGGTGGCTTGGTCGGGGGGCATGCGCGCGCCGCCTCGGGTTGCCTCGGCCCAGGTAAAGCTACCGCCCGGCACAATGGCGGCGGCGAGTTGCAGATTGTCGGGAGTCCAACGAGTCGGGCGGCGGGGCGGCGGGGCCGGCATCGGCGCGGGCATGGCTTCGAGGGCATCGCGGCGGGCGCGTTCCATCCGCCGCAAATCATTGAAGAGGGACTGAATCGCGGGGATGCGGCCATCTAACCGCCGCCAAATAGTGACCAGGCGAATTAAGGCTTCCCGCTGATTGGCCGCACCCGTGTAAATCGTGGGCACCGTCAGCCAAAAATCGAGGAGGGCGCGATCGAGTTGCTGGGCAACCTGGGCGATCGCCGTAGCATTGCCTGCTTGATTGACTAAGGTTTGGGGATCGATTCCTAACTGGCGCAGCACTGTCGGGCGCGAGTCTAAGCCGTGCCACATGCGATAGCCTTCGGTCAGGGCAAATCGTTGATCTCCCTGACCGCGATAGTTAGCGGGCAGCCGTTGGACAAAGGCCACCAAAGCCGGGTCGAGAATTTCAGGATTGCTTTCGTGGGCGAACGGATCTTCTGCTGACAGGCTTTGAATCGCTTCTTCTCGGGAGTCCAGCTCTCGCCAAATCTGCACTAAGCGAATCAGGGCCTCGCGCTGGTTGGGATAGCCGGAAAAATAGCGATCGGCTTGGGCAATGAATTGCAGGAGCGCTTGATCGAGTTTGGCTTCATCAACTTGGTCGGGCGATTCATCAAAGCCAAGGGCGGCGATCGCGGCGGCTTGGGTATCGAGCTTGCGCCACATCCGCACGGTTTCTAACAGAGCTTCTCGTTGAAAGGTCAGCCGACTGTAATTGTTGGGGATTCGCTCTACAAAGGCGATCAGTACCGTATCGAGGTTGGCGAGGTTTTGGGGCAGGGTGGCGGCACTAAAGTCAGTTTTCAGATCAGCGAGGTAAGCTTGCCGCAATTCCCTCGCATCCACAGGTTCTAAATGGGCGGCTGCGGCGTCGTTGGGAGGAGGATTGTAGCCTTCGGCGATCGCTTGCAAAAAGCGATCGGTATAGCGACCGGCGGCCATATCCCAGAGATCCTTACCCTGCCAGCCCGTGGCGGTGAGGTGACTGGTGAGACTGCGAATCGTGTTGGCCGCGTATTGCACCTGCTCGGGAAAAGTATTGACCTGATCGGGGGGGATCCGATTGGCGGGAGCAATGCCGAGGCCCGTTTCGCCATCGACCAACGGTGGTTTACGCTGAGTCGCGTACAGAGCCGCCAAAATTGGCTTGTGGATACCTGCACGAGCTGCTTCGATCAGATAGTAATCATTGCGTTGATCCGGCGAACGTTGTGCCATAGCCCTGAATCCTTCCAACATCCCCAAAGTTTAGGACGTTTATGAAAAAATCTCCGGTGCTGTGGCAAGAATCTTCGTGGTCACAGCTACAAAGGGTGCAACTGGTCGCCAGCGACATGGACGGTACGTTGACACGGCAGGGTCAATTTACGCCCGATTTACTGCAAGCGCTGACCACCCTCGCAGATTTGTCGGTTGCGACGCTCATTGTGACGGGGCGTTCGGCGGGTTGGGTGCAGGCGGTGACCCACTATTTGCCCGTGGTGGGGGCGATCGCGGAAAACGGCGGCGTCTTTATCGCTCCCCAGACAGGCGCAACCGAACTATTGGTGGAGGTGCCCGCGATCGCTCAGCATCGTCAACAGTTGGCCACAATGTTTGCTCAATTGCAAGGAGAGTTTCCTGACCTCACCCCGGCGGTCGATAATCCCTTTCGCCTGACGGACTGGACCTTTGCGGTGGGCGATTTGTCTCCGGCAGCGCTGGACTGCATTGCCGCAACCTGTCGCCAAGCCGGATGGGGCTTCACTTACAGTACGGTGCAGTGCCACATTCGTCCCCAGCAGCAAGACAAAGGTGTGGGGCTGCAACGGGTTTTGCAGCAGCATTTTCCCCACATTGCTTTGACGGATGTGGTGACCGTGGGCGATAGTCCCAATGATGAAGGATTATTTGATGGCAATCTCTTCCCGTTATCGGTCGGTGTGGCAAATGTGCAGCACTATGTCGATCGCCTGCAACACCGTCCCACGCTGATCACCCCAAGTGCAGAAGTGGCGGGCTTTCAGGAATTGGTAGCGGCGATCGCCCAGGCAAAAGGGGGAGAATGGTGATGTTCAGGATTAATTAGGCGGCAGCGGGGTAGGAGGGCAGGGGGGTAGAGGGAGAGGAGCCGGAGGGGCAGGAGCCTGGGGACAAGAGGGAGAGGAGCAGGGGGGGCAGAGGAGCAGGGGGGCAGAGGAGCAGGGGGGCAGACGACTGGTCTGGTGGTGATGGTAACGTTCCTAACTAATCGATCCAGGTGCCTGAATTGGCCAAGTTGCGTGGAGGTGCACGACTTTGTGACTCAATGACACCTTTGGGATCGACATAGCGTCATCAACCATAAAACCAGGACAGATTTACTATAAAAATTTATGGACTGGTGCAGGCTGGCTGAGCCACCTGCAGTTCCTATCGTCGGCTTTGGTGTCTCCTTTGGTCTAAGCTTGTGCTCCCTTGCGAATTCATCCTGCCGGGTCGGCCTGTTTCGTTTCAAACCAAAGATCAGTCAAAGCTCCACGCGTGGATGGCGATGGTGCAAAAGGTTGCGACTCAAAGCTGGGAGGGCGATCGCCCCTACGATGATTATGTGCGCCTGAAGCTGACTTATTATTTCGACGCGCCGAGTGGCAAAGAAGACAGCGTGCCCGATAGCGACAACATTATTAAGCCGGTGCGTGCTGCGTTGGTGGGGGTGATTTTTGAACACGATTATCTGGCGTCAGATGTGATTAGCCGCCGTAAAAATTTGAATGGCTCCTTTCGGGTGCGGGGCATGTCGCCGATACTAGCGGCGGGCTTTATCCAGGGAGTAGAATTTGTGCATGTTAGGATCGAATACGCTCCGGATCCTGCCGATTTGAGCTAATGCGTTCTTGCGAGTTGTCACTGATATGAGCTATCGCACCCATCAATCGAGTTTGGAGCACCGCCGGGTGCTGAAACTGGCGCGCGAATATCGCAGCGAAGGGTATGACGTGACCGTGTATCCGCAGGCAGCAGAGTTGCCAGAACCCCTATCAAAATGTCCTCTGGATTTGATTGCCCGAGGGGCTGACAAGGTGATTGCGATCGAAGTCAGAACCCGCGAGAGTTTGACCCTCAACGGCTTAGAAGATCTGCGACGCATGGCGGAAAAGATTAAAGAAATTCCGGGTTGGATTTTTGAACTCGTGGTGACTAATCCGCGCCAGTCGAAAAAAGAGAACTAAAGAATGGGAATTTAATTAACGTCAATTCGGGGTAAGAAATTCCTGGCGTTGGCACCCTGCCGAGGACTCAAAGTCCATGGCTCATGGTCACAAGTCCGTTGAAACGGACTGCCGATGTGGGGATAGCGACCCGATTGAGTCCGTTTTAACGGACGTTTGCTATGAGCCAGGGAAATTTATTCCCTGGCGGATGGGCCGCGAAGCTTAACCCGAACTCAGGTTAATTAAGTGTGGACAGCCGTCTTGGCTGGGCTAGAGCAGACAAGATGTCTGCCCGACGCAACTTGGATGCGATATAGCGCCGCGTAGATCGCTCCGGACATCCCCATGCTGCGGAACAAGGGGCTTAAGCCCCTGGCCTGTTGGTACCTTACTGCGGACTGCTATAAAATTCTTCTTCCCAAGTATGGTAAGGTTTTGGACTTTAGCGAGCTCTGTTTAAGCAGGCGATCGCGCTTGCTCAAACTTGCCTACTTTTTCAGGGGTTTGCCATCGACTCCCTCCTCAATTTGACCCACAAAGTTTTGCAGGGCTGTGAGTAGAGCATTACCGCCCAAAATGTAAGAAGAATTGGCAACTGTGGAATCCATTTGCGTGTTGCCGGCCACTAAGCCAATGCCGATCGCGGTTTGCAGAATGCCTAACGAGAGATCCCGCCGTCGTCGCTTTTTGGGTTTGCGGCTCAGGGCAATGGTCGCCTGGTGTTCAGCCAGAACGGCGTCGTTCAGCGCGGTGAAGATGTGGAGCAATTGCTGGCTGTCATTGAGGGGCTGAGCGGCATCGGGCGATCGCAGATAGTCGGCAATCACTTGTTGGAAGGTGGTTTGGCTGACCCCCATGGGATGAATCGAGTCCAGTTCCGTTGAGACAAAGGGGGCCGGATCTTGGCGTAGGCGCGATCGCAATTCATCGGTTGTTCCCGGGCGCGTTGCAGTCGATTGAATCAACGCATCAATTTCTGTCACCACTGTGGGCTTAGCGAGTTGGGTCAACACCTGCTGCTGGGCCGCATCTAAGATGGCCTGCCGCTCAGTGGCGGTCATGCCTGAATGCTTCAACTGTTGGACGGCTTTGTGCCACGCCCGTAGTGCCACCAGCAGTTCCTTTACTTCCGATGCCATAGCTTAAGGGACTCCGCTAGGCGTATAAATCGGCCACATAGTCGCCGTAGCCGTTATAGATAACCGTGTCCTGCTTTTCCCAATCAAACGGATTGGTGTTGGTGCCAACGATTTTTTCCGTCTTTTGTGACCAGCGGGGATGGGGCACATCGGGATTCACATTCGCCTCAAACCCGTATTCATTGGGCGAAATCGTATTCCAATAGGTGGCAGGTTGTTCGCGCGTGAACTCGATTTTCACAATGGATTTGCCGCCTTTGAACCCATATTTCCAGGGCAGCACCATGCGAATCGGCGCACCATTTTGTTTGGGTAAAGTTTGGCCATATAAACCGACGGCAAAGAAGGCGAGTTCGTTCGCCATTTCTTCAATGGTTAACGCTTCGACATAGGGCCAGGGAAGATTACGCCCTAAGCCCCATGACGGGCCAGGGGTGACTTCCGGGTCATAGAACGAGGTAAAGCTGACAAATTTTGCGTCGCTGGTAGGTTCCACTGCTGCCATCAGCGATCGCATCGGAAAGCCCAGCCAGGGCACGACCATCGCCCAAGCTTCGACACAGCGAAAGCGATAGACCCGCTCTTCCAACGGGAAGCGCTGAGTGAGATCATCCAGGTCAAATTTTTGAGGATTTTTGACTAAGCCGCCCACTTCCAAGGTCCACGGATCGGTCGGCAACGCTTGCGCCGCTTCCCAAATATTTTTGGTGCCGCCGAATTCATAGAAGTTGTTGTAACTGGTGGCATCGGCTTTTTCGGTGATGGTTCGCCCCGCATCGCGAAAGTCTGGATTGACGGTGTAGTCGCTGAGCGGTTGGCCCCAAGTGGCTTGCAGCTCGGGAGTGACGGTCGTGTCCGATCGCTGGCAAGACGCAAAGGAGACAGCGGAGGCCCCAATCCCCATGCCGACCAGCCCTTTGAGGACTTTCCGACGATTCCAGTAGGCGGCTTCGGGCGTCACGAGTCGCTCGGGGAGTTGCCAGGATTTGGGAAGGTGGATGAAGCTCATAGGGCGATCGCCAGCAGATAGAGTTGCCCCGATTGTGGCATTTTTCTACAAAACCGAGTGTGGAACCGCCCCAGTCGCGATCGGGTTTAATCGTCTGTCATGGCACGACGGGGATTGGATTGGCCGCTACGGTTGAGGCTGAATCGCTGCGATACGGCTTTTTTGCGAGCACTGGCAGAACGGCCAGCGGCGTAGTCGTTTTCCAGATCTTGCAGTGCGGCTTGCTCAGCGGCCAGTGCGGGAGATGCGGGTAAGCCGCCGAACCTAATCCGGGCAGTACTCAAGATTTCCTCAGCATTGCGCAGATCGCCTTGGTCAGAAAACGCGATCGCTTCGGCACGGGCACGAGCCGCCATGAGCAACGCCACCTGCTGCTGTACCGTGGCATCGGCGGGGAAGTCGCTGAACTGTTCGGGGCTGACCGTGGGGAGTTCGAGTCCGGCCCGCAGGGTCTGTCGTCCCGCTTGGTGGCGATCGTCCCAGGCCAAGCGTATGGTAAACAGTTCCGTCGCTTGCGACAACGCCGGAATTTGTAACCGCACCACTACGTTAATCGGGGAGCCCACTGCTAAGTTCGGCAGCTTGTATCGCTGGGTGTTGGTCAATTCAAAGTCGTTGAGCACATCCAGCACCTTGATGCCGTTTTGGGGTTCAATGCCCAAACTGACCCGCTGCCCCACCGTGGCGGCCAAACCCGACAGTTCGGTTTCAAAAATGTCTGCCAGTTGGTCAGCGGATTCGATATGGAAGAAGTTGCCATCGCCACTCGCGGCCATCGCCGCCAGCAGATCTTCGTTGTAGCCCTGACCAATGCCTAAGGTGCTGGTGCTGACGCCCCGTTGTGCGAGGCCGTGAACATCGTTGGCGATCGCATCTGGGCGAGTTTCGCCCACATTGGCCTGTCCATCCGAAAACAAAATGACGCGATTGAGCTGATGGGGGTGCAGATACTGACTCACTTGGGTGCCGCCTTCCACCCAGCCGTCGTGCAAAGCGGTGGAACCTCTAGCACGAATTTGGCGAATCTGGGCCAGTAACGCCTGTTTATCCGTTGCCAGGGTGCTGGGAACCAGGGTCGTAATGCGATCGTCGAAGAGCACTACACTGAGGCGATCGCTCGGCAACAGATTTTCCACTGCAAAACAAGCCGCTTCACGAGCCTGTTGAATTTTCGGGCCGTTCATAGAGCCAGAGTGATCGATCACCAAACTGAGATTGAGGGCGGCTCGCTCCGTTGTTGCGGGTAACGTCGGTGGGGTGATGCGAATCAGGACATCGAGTGTCATCGGCTGCTGGGCCACGACGGCTCCATGCAGGGGAATGAGTTCCAAGGTGGGTTGGGGCAGAGAGGCTTGTCGGGTCATGGTGGGTGTCTCCGGGATGAGTTGAGTTGAGTGAGAGATTGGGCAATCAGTTGCAGTAGACGTTCGCGTTCGTGGGCAGAAGCGGGCAAGGCAAAGGTGTCACGGACGTGTAACTCCAGTCCGTCTAAAAGTTCGAGACGGGTCCAGTTGGAGGTTGAGGGGGGTGCGGGTGATGCGGCCCCAAACGATTGAGGGCGACTTTTCGCCGCGGCACGGGAATTAGCCGCAGGGGCGGGAGCTGGGGCCGCACGTTGGGCCGTTGGTGGCGCTGAGCGATCGCGGACCTGCGCCAAAAAGGCGAGGGCGGGGTTGGCGGTTTCGACGGTGAGCTGTGCGCCCCCTTGCAGAAGATTCTCCAAGGTAGCGTTGGGCTGGCCGCCGATGAGTTGATGCATCGAACTCACGCTATACCCCTCCGCCAGCAGGCGACGCAGCACCAGCAACTGCAGTAGATGCCGATAGGTATACCGCACTTCCCGCCCTTGTTTGAGCGGTTTGTCGAGCAACCTTTGGGTGGTGTAGTGCCGCACCAGCCGGGGATTCACCGATTCTTGACCCCGACTGCCCACCGCTTCCGGCAAAAACTGGGGCAGAAGCTGATTGACCACTTCAACGAAGCGATCTAAGGCGAACTCTGGCTGCTGCTGCGCTAATTGTTGCAACGTATCCATGCCGCCATTCTAGTCAGTGACAACAAGCAATGTCAATGACAATCTTGCATGAAATATTTGTTGCCTTGTGATTGGGAATCGGCAAACTGCCGATTCCCAATCATGGCTTAGATGTAGCAGCGGAAAGATTCTGGTCGCCAAGACCAGAGAGTTTATAAAACTTCTACTATGCTGGGCATGGTCAGCTTAATTGTGGCGAACGGCGGCGCGAATAGTGTCCCAATTAGCGGCAGTCATGGGTGTTGCCTCACCGGAGTCAAGCCCTTCTAGCAGGAGCGGTTCCAGATGTTCTTGGCGAGCTTTGTCTTGTTGAATCAGTGCCTGGATATAGTCGTCAGCAGTGTTGAATTCCCCAGAGTCGATGCGGGCTTGTAAGTAGGCGGTTAGGGCTGCGGGCAGAGAAACGGTGAAGGTTGTCATAGCTGGCTAAGAGGAGTTAAAGGCTATCTTATCGACTCAGAATTGGAGTCTGGGGAATGCTCGTAGTAGCAATCGACCCGATTAAAGATTTTTAGCTCCGTGGCGTTTGGGAAGATATCGTCTGCCCAATTGTGATCGCCTACTATGACTCAGTTATGAGTGGCGGGGGGCAACAGACGCCGTTTAAGTCGAAGATCTTTTTGAATATTTCTGTGTTCCCCTTTAGTGGTTTGAAGTCTCTAGAGCTTCGGCTTCCTCGGCTTCTTCCTCGAAAGATTCATCACGGCAAATAAAGTAATATTCCAAATTAGCAATAGTCAGGGGAGTTGCTACGGCTAAGTTTTTCTCAGTCAGGCTGTTTAAGCCCTCCTGAATAGCTCTCTCAGCCACGTACTCTTGAGATTCCGCCCTGGTATTAGAGTCCATCAAAATCAGCAAGCTATCTCGAATTGCCCTGGCATGAGACTGCTCTTGCGCAGTTTCGTAATAGGTATACTCAGGTGGCTTTTCCAGATCAGCGTCCAAAGCAACACCAGCTTCCGCGTCTGGTTGAATAATAGGCAACTCTTGAAGCTGTTGCAAATCTTTCTTGTCAAGACTCTGATACCAGTCTGCATGTGCTTGCCAGGCATTAATTGCAGCCAAGTCATGATTATGAATACGCAAGATTTCAGGAAAAAAGAAGTCAAGCTCTTCGGGCTCTTCTATATCAGAAACAACCTTCACCGCATCATGGCGGATCGCTTTGTCCAGAGCTACAAGGCGATCGCTCACTGCCGAAAACTCGCCTTGCATTTGATACGTCATCGCAATGGCCTGCTCAATTGCCCAAACACACTCGCGACGACGAAGATATGCGGGTGGAGAGATGCTCTCCATTACCTCCATTAACTGATGGTTGTCGTAGTCGGCCAGCGCATCAAAGAGCATGTCTCTGGCCGCTGTGATTTCGTCGTTCCGTCTGCCTATGTCTTTTAGGGTTGAAGCCGTCTGCAATCGATTTAAAGCCTTGTTGAACTTCCCGTAGGCTTGTACAAGAATCGTACGATGGGCTCTAAACTCAACATCTTTTGCCACCAGATCAATGTGTTGGAGAAGCTCTTCTCCCTGGTCTGCCAGGGCTTCATGAAGATTCAGAAAGCCTTCTTGTACCTCTAACCTCATCTGCTTAACGTCTTTCCGGATCTTGAGAGTTTGCCAGAGGTTAACGGCGACAAGCGCACCTGTCACTGCAACTCCAACGCCAATGACAGCGGTTGTCGCCTGCAACGTTGCCACTGATGTAGAAAGAGCCTTGACCGCATTCAAGGTCATTTGTCCTTGATAAAGCTGCCCAGCGCTCATGGCCAGTTGTGGAGCAGCAGTTAAAGGATTTAGCCCCATTGCTGCCATACCGGCATTATTACTAGCCAAACCTATTGCGTGAGCAGCAAACTGTCCGCCATGGGGGCCAGCAGCATGGCGAACCATACTAAGGGGAATACCGGTTTCCGAAAATACTGGTACGTATTTTCCAGCTTCTATTCCAGCTTGGATGAGAGGAGAAAATTGATACAGCATCAGAAATTCATTCCAGATAATAATTTTCAGCCCAAACAGCACACTCAATTATCAATTAGCAGTAAGCAATAAAGACTGAAGACTAGACTCAATATTCGCTAGTTCCAGCACTTTTAGTTGAATCAATTCCTTCTTGGAATTGTGGCAGCTTACAGTTTCTTGATGGATTTTTTCATGTTTGAGCAAAATCTCATTGAGAATACCAATCGAGCATTGAATTGCCTTGGCCGCTTTTTCGTACCTAGAGTCAATGGCCTGAATTGCTCCCTCTCCAATCTTAATTCCAAGCTCTTCTACAGAATCACTAAATTTTTCAAAGCCCTTATCATAGACCTCTTGTTTCATCTGCAAAATAATTTTGCCTGGATCAGAACCAAACAACCAACCCACCACTGCTCCAGTTGCTAGTCCAGCCAACAATAATGGCAAAAAGCTGACACCTAAAAATGCAAGACCTCCACTAATACCGCCGCCTAGAATTCCTCCACCTCCCATCACCTTAAACAATCCAAAGATTCCATCTTCATCATCAATTGAGCTTGGATCAAGCGCGGAATCAAATTTGATATTAATCCCAAAATGGGATAAAGAGAGATTAAACTGTTCGCTTAAATTGGAGCCCGAAATCAAGTCAATCGATCTTAAGTTTTCATAGATCAAGTTCAAGTTCTTAGAAATTTCTTGCTCAAATTTACTGAGTTCTGGAAGCAAAATCTCGCCTTTCACGGTTTTCTCCAGCCAAGAATCTAAGTCAGCTGAGAGATCATGTAAGAACTGGTTGGCAAAGTCTCGAAGAATTTTTTCCTTCTCTTCTTCTGTCGATGACCAGTCAGTACTCTTTTCCGAAATTCGTTCTTCTATTCCTTCAAGCCACTGTTCCCAAGCCTCACTAATAGCTTCTAAAGCCGCATCCACAATTTCATCACGTAAAAGCCGCAGTTTAACCTCTCGTCCACTAGCTGCTCCCATCTGGTCTACTATTTGACATTGCTCGGATGCAGAGAAACTAATCTGCCCCTCCAGTAAGCCCATAGTTTGCTGCAAACCAGCGCGAGCTTCTTGAACAAGTTTCTCCAAACTGGCTATCGTTTGACGCATGGTTAACCAGCCACGCTCTTCTGTTAAAAATATTTGAATAGCAGTAGAAAACTCACTAAAACTCTGTAAATATTCATCATCTCGATTTTCTAGCATGGCGTCTAAGGCAGCCTGTGCAGAGATGAAATGCAGTCTGTTCTTCCCTGAGATGATAGGACTTTCGCCTTGCAAGAAATTATTCGCTCGCTGTTTGACATGTTCTCTATCTTTATCACGTCGCAGTAGATCCATGAAGTTAACCAGCACGAAAAGGTTTTCTACTGGTTGATTAGAATCACTTCCTTGTAATTGCTGCCGTAACGACTTCAACAGTTCCATTTCGCCCTGTGTAAAAGGACGAGAGGCGTTTGCCAGAAAAATTACGGCATCAGTATTCTGTAGTAGTTGATGAGTAATAGTTGTCCTTTCGGGATGCTCATTCAGACCTGGAGAATCAACAATTTCTACTTGATGACGGCATAACTCTAATCCTGGATGCTCAAAAATAATCTCCTTGATCGTGGATTTGGTCAGTTCTTCGGCAATATTATATAGTGCAGCTTCTTCGGAGATGGCGGCTAGCTCTTGATACTTTTCAACAGGAACTTCGTCCTCTTCTCCATCTTTATACCGACAGATAACCTTTTGCCGATTACCATGCTTTAAGACCGTTACTATTCCACTACAGGGAATAGCTCTTGTTGGTTGGACTTCTTCCCCTAACAAGGCATTCAAAAGTGTGGACTTACCTTGGCTGAATTCACCAACAACTGCCACCCTGAACTTTTGAGATTTGGCTTTTTCTAAAACTAGCCTCACTTCATCCTCTAGGTCTTTTCTTAGGATTTCTTGCTCATGACATTTTTGAATGATTTCTAACAGCTCGTTAGCAATTTTGGTGAGTTGAGCTTTTGACTGCTGAAATTGTTTCAGTTTTTCGTACTTGATCGTGTCCGAATGGCTTCTTAAAGCAGTACTCGAGGCGACAGGAGAAAGCTGATTCCTGATTGAATCAGCGGCTTTCATGAAAGCCGGATCTAAATCTTTGAAATGATGCGGATCTAGAAGTGAGAGGATTTCTATGGCAGTTTCCTTATTCTCATCCTGCCGTCTAAAATCATTTAAAATTAGATCTAAATATTGCTCAGAAAATTTGAATAACTCTGCTGCTTTACTGATATACTGCTTTTCTTCAAGTGCGATAGAACCATCAGCAGCAGCCATCTTGGAACAAAAGGCTAGTATCAAGATTTTCTCAGGATCTGATAGTTTTTCAGAGGATTGCTCAATGACGCCGTAATTCTTATAGATCCTCTGGCGCTTAATTCCTGAGAAAATCGGCTTGATGAGTTGTCCAATATTGCTGCTAGGCAAAATAAAATGCCGAATTGAAGATTTGATTTTCTGTTTTTCTTCTTCGGTAACTTCTTTGTCTGCATACATGACACCCGCCAATAGAGTGACTAGCGCAGTGATAAAAATAAGTCGATGGCTTATGTGGCCTGCTCGGATGTCTTGCTGAGTGATTTGGGAGAGGAGATCAGCAAGCTCTTGTTGAGCAGATGCTCTTGTAGTCATGAGGATTACCTTCGGCTGATAGAAATGAAGTGATATAGAAGCCCACGTGATGAATCACAATTTGTTGAGCCAACTAGATGATTTGCAATCTTCAGCGAAAGATCCGCAGTCGCAGAGGTTTCTAAAGATTGCTCAGCAGTCGATACTATGCTTGCCTGATCACCGGATATACCAAATCTTCCCCATGAACAAGTCAGGATAAACAGCAACTTCATCTAGTTCCTGTAACATTTACGTGGCTTTACAGTTTTACCGTTCTGAATTTGAGATATTTAGTTATGTTGCTGCGACTGTCTCCACTGTCCATTCAATGTTACTTTCCGGCCCTTCTCCCACTACGAATTGGCTGAATCATCTCGGCAGGATATGACAAGATGATACAGACCGTCGATCGCCTGCCTGATTGCATGACTGATTCTTCCTCTACCTCCGTGCCTGCCTACGAAAAGCTCAAGACGCTGCGACCGCTGATGTTGAGGCTGCACAAAGCGCTTCTAGAAGCTGAACAAGATAGCTACGAGCGGGTGCACGGCCCGATCACTTCCAAAATGGAGCTGTTTCAGCTGGTCATTAGCGATGAATGGTTTGACTGGCTACGTCCGATCTCAGGGTTCATTGCCCGCATTGATGAATCTATTGCCTCAAAAGAACCCGTCTCGCCGAATGTGATTCATGGCTTGCTCGAAGAGGCGTATGACATCCTGCCGCTGCAGTCGGATGAAGCCAGCGAGGCAGCAGTGCGGTATCAACGCGCGGTCGATAATTATCCCAAGATTGCCACCTTGCACGCGCAAGTGATGGACGCGCTGAAATCGAGTTCGACTGATACGAACGGTGCCTCTTAATTAAGCGTGGTATTAAGTATGGCGATCGCTGTTATTACGATCCACGATTGCAGCGTACAGCCACAGATATTTTCCAAGACTTAGTGTTCTCGCGGGTGCTGCCAGTTCTTCCAGCCTCGTTTTGGTCCATAGGAGAAAACCGGGCAAACCTAAGCCTGCCCGGCACACGAGGAAACAAAGCGGTTACTGCACTAACTCAACAGTGAGACTAGATGCGGATGGTGGTGCCATCAAAGCGGGGCAGGGACATCGAGAAATTTTCGCCGTAGGTCAGCTTTTGCTCTTCGAGAATGCCGATCGCGATGGCTTCGCCCAGGCGCACTGACTCCGAATAATCGGTGCAATAGTGAACCCCGGCCCAGTTGCGGCCAATGGAGATATTGGAGGCTAGCTTGTTCAGTTCGCCTTCAACGGTTAAAGCCGGAGTGCCTGCCGCAATTTCGAGCTTGGTGCCACAGGGTGCCGGATACACGTACGGCCCCGGCAACACATAGCGATGGTCAAAGAAGGCTTTGAGAATGGTGACGCAAGCGCCTGCCACGGTGGCATGACCCGCGCCATAGGCGGGGTGCATCGGCGAGCCTTCGGGAAACGCCATGGGCAGCAAGTAGCTGGTATCCCGCTCTTGGTCGCACTGGCGGCCATCGTGGATGGTGTTTTGGCGAGCGTTATGCCCGCGCACGGCTTCGAGTAAACCAATCTCGGTGAGGCGATCGCACATCGGCTCAAACGGTGCAAAGGTCGGATTGCCGGGAGAATTCTTCATCCGGTGCAGCCGACCACCGACTGCTTCGGGACGCAACCGCCGATGCACGTTGAATTTCTGGAAGCGTACGGCCTTCAGCGCACGGGTCGCCACCTCAGTCACCAGGGACAAAATGTGCGGGCCACCAAAGTGGGCAAAGCCCTGCTGGCGATCCATCACGTCCGCCCCTTGGAAGGGAATGCCCGGATCAAACGGAATCCCCAGGGCCAGCATCGACAGGCAGGCATTCAGGTATGCCTGGTACAGCGCGTCATAGTGGACGTAGGTGGCCAAGTCACGGGGGTTGGCAATAAACCGATAGCGATCGCTAGCACAGTCGCCTTCATAGGTTTCCGTGCCGCGCAAGTCAGCGCCGTTTTGCACATCAAGCCACCATTCCCACGTGGTCATGTAGTCCCGGTAGGGGGTGGCAAAGCGCACCTTGTTTTGGAACACCATGGCGCCGTAACGTACGAAGCCCGCCGTGGCGCTCTCGGCAGTTTGGCCACCGCTGCCCAACTCAGGCGTGCCCGCGCACAAAAACTGGGATAGGTAAGGGCCGACGCAATCGCCAAAGGTTGTTCCTCGGAAGGCATTGGCGATGGTGACTGCGCCACGACGACGGGCCTGAGCCGCCGCCGACAGACCAACGATCTCGCTACCGTTAAACCATTCCAGTTGATTGAGGCGAGCGATCGCCGCTTGCACATCACCATCGTGCTCAAACTTGGCAAAGGGCACGTCTCGCAGCAAGGCCATTTCGTAGACTTCGGCCATTTCGGCAATGAGTTCTGGGCTATCGGCGACGGGCGCGGGGGGCATGGTCACCGCTTGGGCATCCGGCCCTTCCAGGTCAAAGGTGTTGCCCGCGCCCTGACTTTCCCAAGCTCGGACAGGTACGGCACCGCCTTTGCGATCGCGTACCGCACAAGACTTAGTGAATGCGGAACTCCAGTCAATGGCTTGACCGGGCTGTGCCCCACGCCCAATAACTTGTCCACCGCTGCGCTGCAGGGGGCCGAGAGGCGTATCGCGAAAGTCGCGGACATCGCCGGAGTCAATGCCCCGCACAAACGTTTGAAAATCTGTGGGGTGAGCGATTAGACCATCGTCTTCGCGGTGAGGCAACCCTTTGGTGTAGCTGGTCAAATGTGAAGGCTGACCGCTGCGCACCACATCTTCGGGGGGCGCGTTGTTTTCTGTAGGGCCAAATCGATACTGTAGTTCCTCGCCATTCGATTCATGGACGACAGGAGCACGATTAAAGGCGACATGAGCCGCTTCGATACGAATATTTCGAGCTTGTGTACGACGTGATTCCATAGGGGGCATTCCTCTAGTGAAAACAAATGAATGAGTTGTTCACTCACGGTTTATTCATCACTGTTCAAAAAGGAATTCCAGATTTTTGAGGAATAGATTTCAGGAAGTTTTCTGTAGTCTTGGTTGGAGAAAATCTCCTTGCTAAAGTAGGTCAATAAAATAACTGTCCTTGCTTGCTTGACAATCCTAAAACGCTGTATCAATGGTTTGCGCTGCTGAAACCTCAAAGTGAGACGTCTTTTTTCTTGAGGAAAATCTTCTATTTACGCAGTATTTTCTGGATTTCCGGACTTTTGTGCTTTGGATTAATAATTGATTGGGTTCAATTTAATTGGTTATTTAAGATTTTTTTTGATCGGTGAAACGAATTTTTCGGTACGTTCAGTCAGGGCGCGATCGCGGCGGCTAGGCGATTTTCTGAGCGAATCTCTAGTTTCAATCACTAAATTAATGTGGCACGTTAATGGTCTGAGCTTGAACCGTTTTGACGATGGGTGTAGAGCTGGGTCAATGGTTTTCCACAGCAAAGCAGACATGCTCCCAATAAACCGCACTCATCCGGGGCGGCTGTCACTGAATGGTTTGGAGGTCGGTGGCGTTAACTGGCAAGCTTATTTTGGCGGGCGGACTGGAGTTCTTGAATGCGCTCTAAATTGCCGACAGGGATGGCCTGAATCAAGCGCTGAGTATATTCTTGCTGCGGTTCAAAGTAGATGCGGTCAGCGGGGCCGAGTTCTTCGAGTTTGCCTTGGTTCATGACCATGATGCGATCGCTCATAAATTTCACCACCGCCAGGTCGTGGGAGATAAAGATGTAAGTTAATTTGAATTCTGCTTGCAGTTCCTTCAACAAATTCAACACCTGGGCTTGCACAGACACGTCCAGGGCCGATACAGACTCGTCGCAGATGATGAACTGAGGATTGAGCGCCAGGGCGCGCGCAATGCAGATGCGCTGGCGTTGGCCCCCCGAAAACTCATGGGGAAAGCGATTGATGCAGTCAGGCTCCAGGCCTACTCGCTCCAAAAGGTAGGCCACCCGCTCTTGGCGATTGCGACGACTGCGGGCGACTTTGTGAATTTTCAGCGGTTCCGCGATCGCGGCTCCCACGCTCATGCGAGGGTCCAGCGCACTAAACGGATCCTGAAAGATATACTGCATCTCGCGCCGGAGCTTTTTTAAGTTCGCCCCTTTTGCTCTCAGCGCATCTTGGCCGTTAAACCACACATGCCCCCCCATGGCGGGAGCTAGCCGCAACAGCGATCGCGCCAGGGTCGTTTTGCCGCAGCCCGATTCCCCCACTAGGCCAAAAGTTTCGCCCTGAAAGACCTCAAATGAGACGTTGTTGACCGCCATCACGTAGCGCCGGGTATTGCCAAGCACGCCGCGCACAGGGTATCCCACTTGCAGATTCTCGACCTTTAGCAGTGGGCCTTGTTGAGTGATGGCCGCCAACCGAGCGGCCGATTCCTCTGCTGTCACTACGGTTTGATAAGCCTGAATAGTCGCCGTATCTTGAGGTTTTTCGCGAATTTGCAGCGCACCTTCAGCATCCGGCACCACTTCCATAAAGTCTGAGACGGTCGGCAGTTGCTGTAGCCGTTGGTGCGGCGTGGGGCGGCAGGCCAGTAACCCCTTGGTGTAAGGGTGTTGGGGATTAGAGAAAATCTCCCAGATAGAGCCGTACTCAACGATCTCGCCCTGATACATGACCGCTACCTGGTCGGCGATTTCGGCGATGATGCCTAAGTCATGGGTAATAAAAATCATGCCCATGCCCCGGCGATCGCGCAATTCTCGCAGCAAATCCAAAATACGGGCCTGTACGGTCACATCCAGGGCGGTGGTGGGTTCGTCGGCAATCAGCAAGGTGGGGTCGCAGGCGATCGCCATCGCAATCATTACCCGCTGCAATTGCCCACCTGACAATTCGTGAGGATAGCGGTTGAGCAGTTCTTGCTGGCGCTGCTGCACCGCGTCTGACACTTGGGAGGGCTGCCAGCCGGGATTTTCTGCCGTTAGGGTGGTCGCTAACTCATCGTCCTGGTCTAAGAGTTTGACTTCTTGGAGCAGGGCGATCGCCTGCTTAACCGCTTGCTCTTGCGACAACTCCTGATGTTGCAAAATCGCTTCCGTCAGCTGAAACCCGCAGGTGTAAACCGGATTCAACGAACTCATCGGTTCCTGAAAGATCATGGAAACCTGATCGCCCCGTAGCTTTTGCATGGTTTCCGGTGCAAGCGATCGCAAATCCACCGCGGGCGTGTCGGTGTCGGCTTGAAAAAAGATTTCCCCCCCGGTGATTTCCCCCGGCGGATGCGGAATCAAATCCATTACGGAGAGTGCTGTCACTGACTTGCCCGAGCCAGACTCGCCCACAATCCCCAGTGTCTGACCCCGAGGCACTTGAAATGAAATATCCCGCACGGCCTGAATCAGACCACTCTCGGTTTTGAATTGCACAGACAGGTGGCGAACATCCAATACAGGAACAGTCATGGGATCAAACACAGGCGCTGACAGCGTACAGTTGGATTAGCTGGATCATAACAGCGGTATTACCTAGAAAACGGTTTCCCGAAAACAGGATGTTCAAACTTGCGATCGCCGTGCTTGTCATGCTGATCGGCTCAGCCATCTGCTCCGGTACCGAAACGGCCCTGCTCTCCGTACCGATTTTGAAAGCGCGACAATTGGCCCAATCACAAAAGCCTCAGGCATTGGCTCTGTTATCGATTCGTCAAAAGGTGAATCGACCGATCGCCACCATTGTGATTCTCAATAACCTGTTCAATATTGTCGGCAGTATTGTCATCGGCGGCATGGCTGCGAGTGTGTTTGGCGATACATTACTGGGCATCTTCTCCGGCATGTTGACCTTTTTGGTCATCGTCTTCGCTGAAATTTTGCCCAAAACGTTAGCTGAGCAACATGCCCAAAGCATTGCCTTGACTATGGCGATTCCGGTGAAAGCAGTGACGTGGGTAATGACCCCTTTTGTCGTCATGCTAGAGCGCATTACCGCGCCCTTTACTCGCAATCGCCGCTTGCCCACCACGAATGAAACGGAAATCAAGCTGCTCGCTTCCATCGGCTATCAGGAAGGCATTATCGAAGAAGATGAAGCCGAAATGATTCGCCGGGTGTTTCGCCTCAATGATATTCAGGCCGCTCACATCATGACCCCGCGAGTCGAGTTAACTTATCTTCCGGGAGATGTGGCGATCGCTGACCTCAAAGACGACATCCTCGCCTCCCCCCACAGCCGGATTTTGCTCATTGAAGAAGACGTGGATCACATTCAAGGTGTGGCCCTCAAAGATGACCTTCTCACAGCGCTCATCGAAAATCAGGGCGGCCAGCCCGCCCATATCCTCAAACGCAAAGTTCGGTTCATTGCCGAAAGCGAACGGGCCGACAAACTCTTGCAAGAGTTTCAAACCAACCGAGAACACATTGCCGTGGTCGTGGATGAATTTGGTGGCGTTTCCGGCGTGGTCACACTCGAAGACATCCTTGAAGAACTGACCGGAGAGATCGTTGATGAAACCGATGTCAACGTCGATTTGCAAGCCTTAGCCCGACAGCGCCGCAAGCGATTGCTGCAATCTCAGGGCTTTGGTGATTTACCTTCCTCCAAGCAGAAGTAATCAAAGCACGGCAAACAAACCAAAGTCCGGTGGTTAACAACGGAGGGATCCAGCTTTGGCAAGGCTCACTGATGCCTCTGCATAGAAATCATTGAATTGTCCATGAGTTCATGAGTTCATGCGGTTAGGTGCATTTCTCCCCTTAGGAGTGACTACGTGCACCCCTGTTTAGCGCTTACCCTTAACGTCCTCGGCAGCATGTACCCAGAGTTCTTGGTCTCTCAGAACTGGTTTATAGCAATCCGCAGTCAGGTTCCGAGAGCCCAAAGGTTTAAAGAATGGGAATTTCACCTAAGGAATTGGAATTAAATTAAGTGTGAACAGCCGTCTCGGCTGTTCAAGAGCAGGCAAGATGCCTGCTGGCTAACGAAACTTGGAGTTTATCCAATCCTGCTTCCTCAGCCCCTCGATTTTTGGCCAAAGAATCGCTATAGGAAAGACGTTGCTGCTTGCAACCCCGCAGATGGGGAAACACTGTCAACCGATTAACGCAAGCCCACGCCAATCAGTTGCTGGTCGACCTGCATTCACTCTGGATCTGTTCAAGCGCGGTTGATTATCGAGCTTTCAAAGAGCTGTTAACCGGCTGCTGAAACGTGTACTTCAGCTTTTCTTTGAGCAATAGCCACAAGAAGGGCAAATCTTGGAACAGATAACGCTTCCATAAACGCTTCGGTTCTGAGAGTAGGCGGTACAGCCATTCCAGGCCCACTTCACTCATCCATCGAGGTGAGCGGAGCTTGTTGCCAGCTTCAAAATCAATGGCCGCTCCAACTCCCATAAAGATGTCAATATTGGGCAGTTGATGTTGATATTTGGCAATCCACTTTTCTTGCTTGGGCGCACCGACACCAACGATCAGAACGTTAGCGGACGAGTTGCGGATCATCTCGATAATTCGTTGGCATTCAGCCTCATCTTTCTCAAATCCAAAGGTCGGTGAATGAGCCTCGACTACAATCTCGCGCCCAATGCGCTGATTGATATGCTTTTGGGCTCGTTGGGGCACGCCCTCAGCTCCGCCGAGCAAGAAAATTTTGATTTTGGGATTATGGCGATGATGCTCGCAAAACATCGGGAATAAGTCAGAACCAGAGATTTTGGCCTTGATTGGTGTGCCCAAAAACTTGGAGGCGTACATTAAAATCTGGCTGTCGCAAACTCGGTAGTCGGCAACATCGTAAGCCTTGACGAATTCCTGGTCTTCTCGCAGACGCATCAGGTGGTCAACATTAGGGGTGAAAACAACGCCCCGGTTTAAGTTGTTGAGAAACTCATCGACTGCTAGGTTATCGATGCCGACATTTAAGATCTCAATGCGTTTTGATAACGCCCCCTTTTCATAATTCAGCAGTTGTCTGGCTTGAGAAGTCAGGACAGCTTTCTGAAAAGATTCACGGAGTGGAGATGCTTTTTGGTTATCCATGTGATTTCCCCTAGATCTCTTAAATGGTGGGCAGCAAAAGAGCCACCAGATGTTCTGAAAATTACAGTGACAAAGCATCACCGAGTCGCAATTAGGTTAGCTTTACCGACTCACTGCTCCTCTGCAAGCCCAGGTGCAGAGAGCACTAGTCTTGAAAAATATAGGTCTTAGTGACTTCACGACGTACATTGATTTGTACCCCATCGAATCCTTGCGCGTCAGTGGACACCAGCAAAATTGACGAACTCTTTATATTCAGATGCTTATAAATGCGTATATTTACGTAGGTTGTGATTCAGATGTTGTCTTGGATAATGACTTTTGGGATGAATCCACGTTGTTTGAGGCCATGAAGTGCCACTTGACTCAATGATCATGGGGTGAAACTTTACAATGCCGTAGCAAAATGGCTGATCAGCAGCCTTTACCTCAACTTCATAAAAGTGCTGCGCTTGATATTGAGGGGCGTCGGCGATCGCAACAATGCCGCGTCTTAAGTGCATCTGATTTGGGTGGATGGATGTTGCGAGTGGTCAAGTGCTCTGAATGTAGGGTAATGGGGCGATAAATCGAGGCACCAAAAAGCGATCGCAACCAGAAGCTCTGGCTGCGATCGCTGGTGAACGGATTGTTGCTAAACGCTAGCTCTGCCCAAAAAATTGCTGTAGCTGTTGCGTCATATTTTCAATCAGCGAGTCGGTGTTATCGGCAGTTTGGGCTTCGCTTTCTAGGGCCGCTACCCGTTCGGGCGATAGGTTGAGCAGGGCAACGAGGCGATTGTAGGCATCGGCCTCTTCGGAGTTGATGAGGTCTTCTTCGGGGGTGCGGGCGCTACTGCTGATCACTTCGTAGCCCAGCCGCAGCACAAATTCCCGCTCTGCTTGAGACTGCAAATGGGGGACCGACTCTTCTAAGGGAATATTTTGCATGAGATAGTCACGCAATTCTTTTTGCAAATCGGCTTGCTGTTCAGAATTGTGGGCAAACAAACTGCTGAATCGCTTGAGCATCAGGTCAACCTCTTCCTGGGCGAGGTTGCCATCACTCCACGCCATGGATGCCACAACGCGCAGCAAAGTCAATTGACGCGGAGAAATCGAAGGTGGGGGTGGAACTTGGAGAGCCATCGCAAACTCCTGAAATTGCAACAACCCACGCCCAATTGGTTACTAGCGTCTCGACGTTGTTCAGCGGTTTAAACCTGCCCTCATCACTTAAATGAGGGTGATGCTGGCATCGCTTTTGACAGGCAAACGCCAGAATAAAGCACTGAGAATTGTCGCGTGAAAACCGGGCGGTCATGCGCGATCGCCGCAACCAAACCAGGGTGAATTGGCTTCACCGTAGCATGGGCACCCTGAGGAGTTGACCGGGCTGTAACCGATCGCTACAGAGGCTGTTACAAATGTCTGCATTACCGATCAGGGCAGCCAGGGTTATTTTTGATCTCTATCCCTTGCCCGCTAACTGGCTAAGTTGTTTCACGTTACTGAGCACCAGGGTCTCGTTGGCCTCGTCAACTTTGAGCCAGCCTTTTTCGACCAGTTTTTCCATAATTTTGCTGGTCTCTTCTTCTGAAATGTCAGTCACGTCAGCCAAATCAGCGATAGGAATATTGAATATCGTGACGCCACCGTCCACAGGCTGACCATAGGCCTCGCTCAGGGTGGCTAAGGTATTGGCCAGTTTTACCGCCGGGGGTTGGTGCCGCAGTTGAAAGCGAAAATTGGTCAACCGCAATCGCTGCACCATGAGTTGCAGCATGCGGTGGTGCAACTGTGAGTCTTTAAAGAGTGTTTGAATGAACCGCTGGGCCGATACGCTGAGCAACTTAACGGGGGCCAAGGCCACCACATCAGTAGAACGAGGGGACTCATCTAAGATCGCCATCTCGCCAAAAAAGTCTCCTGGGCCCAAAACGGCTAGCGTCACTGCACTATCGCCAGCGTGGCGGCGCACCTTTACCCACCCCGATTCAATAAAGTAAACGGCATTGCCCCAGGCGTCTTCCATGAGCACCGCACGATCGGCGGGATATTCATGCTGAGTGGATACCGATACGAGCCATTCGACAGTTTCAGGACTCGCACTTTCAAAGAGAGGGAAAAGCTCACTAAAGGCTTCTGGCTGCATGGGAGTTTAGGTAGTGGGGCTATACGAACAGAGAGACATGATGACTGCCGTTTACGGTCGCTGCGATCGCCACGGGACAGAGCAAAATCTGCCCTCATACTACCCACAAACCTTTAGCAATATCCATCCTTGCGGGATAAATGAAGGCGATTACCCGGTGAATATATTAATTGATGAAGCTAGGTTGAGAAGATGGTGACATTGACCGCCATGGGATTGCGTTTATGGCGCATTTAACGCGAGTTCTTGTTGGCGCACGGCTAAGACTGCCTGGCGCAATGCGGGCAAGTATGCTGTGACATAATCCGGCCAGCCAATGACGATGGGCTGACGATGAATGAGGCTTTGCGGATAAATGCTGTTCACGTCAAAGCGGATAGGATGACCATCTAAATCACAGCAAATGAGGCCTGCAGCCTGTGCCAAAGCCAGGGGTCCGGTGGTATCCCAAAGTTTTACCCGTCCGTTCAGATAGACGTAAAGTCCGGCTTCTCCTTTAATGACTTCCAGTACTTTGAGGCCAAAGCTGCCAATGGAGTCGAAGGTTAACTCTGGCAGTTGCGCTCCAATCATGTCGCCAAATCTGCGCTGGTCGCGATCGCCCAGCAGTAATGTGGCACTGTCTCCCAATACTTGAGGATTAGGCTCTAAAGGTAGAGATTTGCCCTGATCGTCTTGTTGAAACAAGCCCCAATCAGCGCCCCCCCAATACAGACGACTCTGCGCCGGGGCATATACCCACCCTGCCCGCGGTTGGTGATTTTGCAACAGCCCTACCATGATGGAGTAATGTTCGCCACGGTGGATAAAGTCTTCGGTGCCGTCGATGGGGTCGATAAACCATATGCGGCGATGGTGGCCGCTAAAAGCGGTGGCTGAGGTTTGATTTTCTTCGGTAACAATGCCGTCAGTCGGGAAATGACGAGCAAATGCTGCAGACAAAAACTGGTCTAATGCCTGATCGACCGTCGTGACGTAATCTTCACGGCCTTTTTCAAAGACTTCAAAAGTTTCTAAGGCTGCCTGACGTGCTTGTTGCCCACCTTGCAACAGCGTCTTGAGAATGGCTTCGTTTTCTGCGGCAGTCACCATGGGCTTGGTCGTCCACTAAGCAACAGTGCTAGTGTGCCACGCGGTGGCAGCAGTAGAGATGACTTGGATTAATCATGGCGTTTAACTTGGCAGGCAATGAGCGTGATCTTGTCCCCTTGACCGCAATATTTCTTAAAATGTGGGAGAGGTCCTTCAACCTACTGCCTTTTAGAGTGTCAACTTCCCATGACTACTGTTGCTTCGAGCGATCGCACCCCGACCCCAGTTGATCAACCCTCCCAAAACTGGCAAATCAAGTTGCTGTACGACGGCGACTGTCCGCTTTGTCTGCGAGAAGTCAACTTTTTGCAAAAAAAAGATGCGGGTCGCGGTCTGGTGCAGTTTGTCGATATTGCTGATGATGCCTACGATCCGGCTCAGCACGGCGGAGTCGATTTTGAGACGGCGATGGGACGCATTCATGCTGTGTTGGCTGATGGCACTGTGATTAGAAATGTTGAAGTTTTCCGACGTATTTACAGCATTTTAGGCATCGGCTGGATTTATGCTCCCACCCGTTGGCCAGTGATCGGTCCTTTGGTTGATAAGCTGTATGACTTTTGGGCTGATTTGCGGCTGCAAGTTACAGGTCGCCCGAGCCTGCCGACCCTTGTGGCTGAGCGACAAGCTCGGTTGCAGGGATGTCATGCTAGCGATCGCTGCGAACTGTAGATCAACCTTCTCCAATGACAGGCCCAACTGCGGCTTGCCCTAAACGCATTACTTTTTGAATGCACCACCAGGTCTCTGTGACTGACGTCCGAGTCTGCTTTAAACACAATTAGAAGTAGCCCTGACAGTCCAGCGCTTTTCTCATCACATGGTTAACTATTGGGGGTGATTTGAGAAACTTTGACCAATACCTGGGGGGTGCAGTTGCAATAGTTTTCTGTT
The DNA here is from genome assembly GCF_004212215.1 of Leptolyngbya iicbica LK. Taxonomy (NCBI): domain Bacteria; kingdom Bacillati; phylum Cyanobacteriota; class Cyanophyceae; order Leptolyngbyales; family Leptolyngbyaceae; genus Leptolyngbya; species Leptolyngbya iicbica. The sequence continues at coordinate 1,234,422 of NZ_QVFV01000001.1, read as the reverse complement.
TGTTCAATCAACGTTTCTAGCCTTATACCAGAGACTTGGCTCAACTCAGTTTGTAGCTGTTCGGAAGGACGGTACAGAAAAATATCAGAGAAGTTTTCTGCAGGAATGTCCGGGAGCTGCCAGTTTTCGTCGATGTCAGGTGGCGGTAGCAGAATAAACTCTGTATTTGCCTTTAAAGAATGGCTTAAAGATATCGGCAAACTAAATTCCACATCGCTAATGACTAGGGGACTATCTGCTTGATTGATTGTAGCGGCAACTTCATGGTGAATATTTTCATCCGCCTTGTGCCACCAAGTGTCCGAATTTGCCAGGACTAATGAAGATGCGGTCGAAACTGATAGGAAAAACAGAAATGCCACAAGCCAAAATTGCTTCCGCTGTAAACATTGACTTGCCATTAAGTAGCCAAAAGTGATTTGTAAGCTTAAGAGCGATGGAATTAAATAACTTCCGCGAGTTGTTAATTGCCCGCCTTTGCCAAAGTCATAAACTAAAAGCATCATAAAAGGCACAGCAAGCAAACAAGTTAAAAACCAAAATGTTTTTCTAGATGCGAATCTTTGTAGATAGAAATAAGAATAAGCGATCGCCACAATTAGCAATAGCAAGTAAACGAGGAAAGCGAGCAGTGTCGCCTTAGAACTCGCGTCATTAATGCCAAAGTCAGCAAAAGGTAAACTCAGGTTTCTCAGCCAACCCTTGGGATAAGCCAAAAAGCTTCCGTGGGGCACTGCTGCATAATTGCTAGGCGGATCATTAACGAGTATCAGTATCCAGGGAGCAAAGGCGATCAAACTTGCTATTGCTGACGCTGTAAACCTCAATACGACGCGGCTAAGTTTATCGCGTTCAGATATCAGGATATATAGTCCATGTGCAAATAAAGTCGTGATCGCAAATAAGAATGTATAAAGGCTGGCCACGACTGTAATGCAATAGAGAATCCAGTTTTTAACAGTTGCCTGCTTCTGAGCTCTCAATAGTGAAACACTTGAGATTAGAGTCATCAGCACCCAGAGACTGTAAGGCCGGGCTTCTTGCGCATACAAAATTTGGAATGGGGAGACGGCGATTAAGGCGGTCGTCATCCAGCTGATGGCTGGCTTTTCAAAAAGCTGCAGGCTCAGCCAGTAAACGAATGGCAAACATAGCAAACTAATCAATGCTGTCAACAGTCGATTAATGAAAGTCGAGTTGCCTAATAAGCCATTCCAGCCGCGAGCTAATACGAAGTAAAAGGGGGTTAATTGGGGCTCAAACTCTTTGAGGCCGTTGATGGTATCAACATAGCCATTACTGTCATTAATGTACTGATATTCTGCAATATCATCTTGAGTTACGAGTTCTGATGTGAACAGTTCACTATGATCAGCGATATCAAGCAACTGTCCCGATATTTGTAATGACGTGAATACTTCATCTCGCCAGTATATTTTGCCATCTAGATTGTGAAATCGAAGAAAAATGCCGATGACTAAAATAATACCTATGATGTACTTGCCAATTTTAGTCAGCGTGCTTTTCCGTGAAAAAACGCTTGATTTTTCCATGATGAATAAGGAGAGCTCTATGAGTAAATGTCATTAGGCTAAAAGCGTAAAAAGGCTGATTTAGAGTCCTACGACATTTGACGATGAACTATAGAACATCGTACTTTGGTGCAGGAAGCAAGATGAACTTTAGATCATGGCTCCTGGCAGTAGATAATTTTCGAAACCACATGGTTGCGATCGCTTTATTGTTGGCGGTCAACCTGGGTCACGCGCCAGCTCAGTTTCAAGTTCAGCCAGAAGTTCCAGACAGTGACTAAACCAATCGCAATTAAATTGGCGACATAAGCCCATCTTTGACCAAAGATCAGGTTGTAGATCAGGTTTAAGACCAATACGTTAAGCACCAAGCCTGCCAAGCAAATCATGTTGAATTTTAAGAAGCGCTTAAGCCTTGCGCCCCAGCCCTTTTGACCACGGCTAATTGTCGCAAAAGTCCATAAATCATTCCAAACGAAGTTGTTCAAAATCGCGACTTCTGCTGCCAGAATTTTACTTCTGGTGAGAGGTAAACCTAATCCCGTGTGCAACAGATACAACACTGCCATATCAATAAAGACACCACTCAAGCCAACCAGAGCAAACCGGAAAAAGGCTTTGGTCGGAAAGTTGCGGCGAATTTTGCCAATGCGACCTCGAGATCGCAAACGTAGTAAATGATGAATGTAATCGACGTACTGCTTCCACGTGACCTTACTGGCACCAGCAGTCCGTTCCTGGAAGACATATCCTGCCTCGTCAATGACCTCAAAATTCCCGCGGCCAATGACTTCCAGCAGGATCTTATATCCCCTTGGATTTAATTCAGTATCGGCGATCGCAGCGCGGCGGCAGACAAAGTAACCACTCATGGGATCACTCACCCGACCCACCACGTTAGGCAAAATCAATAGGCCCAGGACTTGTGCCCCCCGAGACAAAAATCGCCGAACAATGCTCCATTCACTAACTCCGCCCCCTTCAACATGACGGCTACCGACAGCTAAATCAGCGCCATTACGTACCTTGGCAATCAAGTCCAATAGCACTTGCGGAGGATGCTGCAAATCTGCATCAATGACGCCAAGAATTTCTCCTTGAGCTACTTGCCAACCTCGAATCACCGCCGAAGACAACCCTTTTTCCCCGACCCGGCGCATTACTCTGACCTGAGGATAGGTCTGAGCCAGTTCTAAACCAATTTGCCAAGTCTCATCAGGACTATCGTCATCAACCACAATCAGTTCGTACTGACCGGGCACAGTTGTATCCAAAATAGAAGTTAATTGCGCAACCAATGTTTGTAGGTTGTCGCGCTCGTTGAAGGTGGGAATCACCAGTGAAAACAAGACCTTTTGGGTAGTGCGGTTGTGACTAGTGGTCCCCTGACCTACATCCAAAACTATGCCATCAGCCGACGTCGTTGTTACGAGGGCTGATGGCACAATGAGCTTGCCAGATGGTGTCTCGACCAATCGCTGCTGTGATTCTATTTCCACCGATTTAGAATAAGTCATGAAAATAATTTAGTTCGTGATTATTACTGAGTAAAAATTACCGAGTTGACTTATAGCACTAGAGGATACCATCCCTTCGCGGTCAACCTGTGTTGGTCAATACTTACCATAGGTGTACACCAGGTGGCTTTTATGTAGCCCTAAGTAAACTTGCCTCTACGCAAGTTTGGGCAAGGCCCAAACCCTATAGCCCGTATGCACGCGCTGAGCTAACCCGTCTATGCAAGCAACAAATATCAAATATTTAGGGCGATCTACTCACCTAGTTTGATAAGGATGCTTGAGCTCAATGAGTGACTCGTTGGTGCAGCCTCAGCAGCATCAAAAGGCTGATATCTCTGTTTCCTCAGATGAATTGCAGGATTCATCAAGCAAATCAGTGCTGAAAACCGGCAAATACGTCCTCAGCTAGAATGCCGAAGTCAGATGACTACTAGATATAAGCAGCAGACCTGGGCATCCTGACAGATTGCTACGAGTTTATACGGACTCAACTGATGAACAGTATGCTGACGACCAAAGTTCACCACAACTTCATAAGAGTTTTGCAGCATCTTTGCAGACCAACGCTTCATAAATAAGCACCTCAGACTTATCTGCAATGAAGCTCCGCATCCTGGAGTGTTTAATCTGTCCTAGGGGCAGTGTTAAGGATGTTGACAGTCCATAAGAGAACGGACTGCATGTTATTTAACTGATGCGATCGCGGCTAACCCCTTGATGTCTGTGACTTAGCAAAGCTGGTGTTGCTCGGAGTACCGATACTAATTTCCCTAATATCCCATCGTATGGAACCTTCGCCGATTTGAGAGGGCTTCATCAAGCACCGCTGGTGAGGCTATTAACAATGGAAATTACTCTTTTGCTGTTTCTCGGGCAATAAAATCCTGTACTGCTTGCTTATAGATGGCCGAGTATTCCTCGATGCTTAACCCTGACACCTCAACCCCAAACTCTAAAGGTTGCCCCTGTAAAAAAGTTGCGATTTCATCGGTGATTTCTGGGTAATAATGGCTTCCGTCGTACGTATATTGAGGATCAGTCGTAATTGCTGAAGGAATTGTGAAGTCATAAAATGCATCATACGACTGAGCTACAGCGTGAAAACCTTCGAGGACACAATCTAAAAATCCCGGCTGATAAGTTTCTGACACAACTTTCCAGGCGGAACGCGGTGGTACATATGCTACCACCTTGGCATTAGGAAACTGAGCTCGAAGTTCCTTATATAACTGCACTTTCGATAAGTTACACGTGACAAAACTGTCAGGTACTGGATCATCTAAATTAGGAATGTATGTACGCGGATTTTCAATCCGTTGCATCTCAAAGTTTTTATCATAGTAAGTGGCATCATTCGGTGACATACCCAATAAAGTCTTGATAGAAAATAGGAGTGCTCCGTTGACAAAGTAAGCACTGAATAGGGAGCTGGTAGCCATCTCTTCAATGCGTTGACTTTGATAATCATATTCTTCTAAGAAATTGAATTCATCTACGCCAACATAAATTGTCTGGGGATTCACGCCCTGTCGCTTTACAAATTCTGCATAGTCGGCAAACTCCTCGATATGGCCTGACTTGAAAGAGTAATTGAAACAATGCTCATTTTCAAAGGCCGAGGGCCGCAGAGCATTTGTGCGAGAACTGCCAAAAATCAAACAATCATATTCTGCTTGCTCTTTTGTGTTCAAGAATAAATTAGTTTTAAGGATTCTTTCGTCAGGAAAGTCAAAATTATAACGAGTGATTTTATTGCCACGACCAAACCAGAGTGGATCGACAGCCCAATTAATTCCGCCGACAACTGTCATCAACAAGAGCGCTGAAAAGCCCAAAAATCCTAGATTCTGTAATGTAAAGCCTGACTCTGGTACATTCGGGGCTGAGCCAAGGTCCGAGCTGCTTGATTGAGATCTTTGAAGGAGCTTCTGAAAATTCTTAGCGAAAATCAGTTTGGCGGCCTGTAGGTTTGAGTATCTCAAAAACATTGCTAAATGCTCCCGATCTATGGACGAATCATAAAGACATGCCAGTCAAAATATCGATTACAGCGAAATCTAGAATTGAAAGTACAAGAACTCACTAATGCGGTTGAGGGCCAGGAAACAAATACCGGCAGCAAAACCTATAGTTATCGACCAAACTTTATTGGGATGCCAGCGCAACAGCTCAAACCATGATCTTTTGGTGAGTAGGCTACCCATCTGGGTGGGCATTTTTAGGACAGGGGTATATCGTCCCATCCATTCTTGGGTGTTGGGCATGATGAAGGCTGTCATGCCGAGACAGAAAAGCCAAAAAAGTGCTCGTTTTTCCCGGAGTCCGATCGCGGCTGTAAAACCTGAAAAGCCGATGCCAGAGTTACTGAAAGAGCCTAAAAGTGGCTGAAAGGTTGAGGGCAGTTCAATCCCATTGAAGCCAAACATTGAGGCCAGGATGATGTTGGCAGTTGTAAAATTTTCGGCCCTGAAATAAACCCAGGCAATGACAACGAATATAAACGTCATGCTCCAACCCATTAGCTTGAGAAGGGCAGAGTCGCGGTCAATCTGATGCCCTAATCGTTTTCGAATGGTGCGGTATTGGTGGTTGATGACGAGGGCCAAACCATGCAATCCACCCCAAAAAATAAATGTCCAACCCGCTCCATGCCACAGACCTCCTAACAACATGGTAGTCATCAAGTTGAGTCCCTGTCGGATGTTGCCCTTGCGGTTTCCCCCAAGTGGAATGTAAAGATAATCTCGTAGGAAGTTAGAGAGGGTGATATGCCACCTTCTCCAAAAATCAGTGATGCTAATGGCTTGATAAGGCGAGAAAAAGTTGATGGGTAAACGTATGCCAAACATAAACGCTAGGCCGATTGCCATATCGGAATAGCCTGAAAAATCAAAATATAGTTGAAAGGTATAAGCCAGCGCGCCGACCCAAGCTTCTGAAAAAGTTGGAATGATGTTCTCTGAAGCTGCATTGAAAACAGGCGTAGCATACTCTGCGATGCTATCGGCAAAAACGACTTTTTTGAAGAGGCCCATGATGAAAATAGTGATCCCGATCATGACTTCTGGGATCGCAACCTTCCAGCGAGTTTGGGAAAGCTGGGGTAAAACATCACTGTGGTGAACAATAGGCCCTGCAATTAATTGAGGAAAAAATGTAATGAAAAAGACGTAATTGATGAAGTTCCTTTCCTCAGTTCTCACTGCATAAGCGTCAACCAAGTAAGCAATTTGCTGAAAGGTGAAAAAAGAGATTGCAATCGGTAGAACTATACTTGGGACTTGAAAGTTCTGCCCCAGCAATATATTGGCGTTTTCGACTAAAAAAACAGCATATTTGTAGTAAGCGATCGCCAGTAAATTGCCGCCAATGCCGACAACCAGTAAGAGTTTTCTGACGATGGCGCTAAAGCCATTACGGTTAAGAAGTATGCCCAAACCATAGTTGAGGGTTATTGATGTCAGAATAATGGCTAAGTTGCCGGGATACCACCATCCGTAGAAAAACAGCGAGGCAAAGATCAACCAAATGATGGGCAATCTTTTCTGAAGATGATGGTCGCTTCTTGCTGATAATGACTTAAGCAGTAGAAAGACACTGAGAACGGCGGGTAGAAAGAAGAATATGAATATTGGAGAGTTAAACAGCATATATTCTCTCAGTGTGACTTTGCGGACGCACAGCAGCTACTTTCTTGAGAGTATCTATCTGTGATCACGATAAAAATCAGGAAGTAATGAATCCGAGTTTATACGGACGAGACTTGCGATCGTGGGGCGATTTATTGTGTTCACGATATCTTCACTCAATTAACACATTCTCTTTATAGAAGCCTGTTTGCTATGACTGGCGGGGCGATCGCTGATTGATGAGCCGAGCGAGATTGGTGCGGAGAGACTTGATGTAGCGCCTGTTACAGCAAGGGTCTGAGTTGGCGTCATTATTCAATCAAAAAAAATGAGCTGCCGTAATTGAACCGCCTGAATAGATCACAACGCTGCGCAATCTCGGAGCATTTGGAGAGGTAAGCTTGTATCAACTTTTCTTTTGAGGCTATTGATTGACACCAAGTAGTCTACTGAACTTTTCTCGCAGTAGATTTGGTGGCCGTATCGCAATTTACGCGTAAAAAACACACCCTTGTTGGAGCGAAATTGTTGAAAGGTTTGCTTATCTAAGAAAATAGATTGAAATGACCGTATGTTGTAGATTGCGGTCAATGGATGCTACCCAATACCCGCTTGGTTGCGCGACATCAACCTAGGGTAAGCCAGCGGCAATGTTTTAGTCTTAATTGTTGTGTGATGCTGGGGTTGTTGAGGCGAGCTAAGTCTGCGGCGGACTCTGATGATGCCAGGTTGTGGGCAGCGCTCTAAGTTACGGTTGAACGATGACTCGCGTACCAATGCGAATGCGGTCATACAGCGCAATGACATCGGCATTGCGCATGCGGACGCAGCCATGGGAGACGGCTTGGCCGATGAGATGCTCATCGGGGGTGCCGTGAAACCCGATCGCATTATTGCCATCGGTCCAAAAGCCAATCCAGCGGGCGCCGAGGGGGTTATCTGGCCCGGGGGGGACTAGCTCTCGGGTGAAAGGATGTTGCCAGGTGGGATGTTGTTGTCGTTGCAACACGGTGAAATTACCCGTAGGGGTTTCCCAGTCGGCTCGCCCAACCGCTACTGGGTAGCTCACGACTTGGCGATCGCCCTGATATCCATAGAGTCGTCGTTCTGAGAGCTTGAGCACCAGTAATGTCAGGCGCTCACTGGGCGTGGGTAAAAACAGACTAGGGTCATCAATGGCTGCAGGCACAGCGACCGAAGACAGCACCATCGGCGCAGCCGTATCGGGCAAATTCAGCGGTTGTGCCGTTGCCCAGGCTGCACCGCTACTACTGACGAGGGTGCTAATGATACCCATCCCAAGATAAAGCCATGATGGTCGCGCATTAGCGGCCATCATGGCTGGGTGAATACTCGCTCTCTGGATTGCCATGGCTATGGCTCAACGACTACAGTCATGCCCATGCGCACGTGGCTGTAGAGCGCCAAGACGTCTTCGTTGCGCAGTCGTACGCAGCCGTTAGAAGCGGCACGACCAATGGAAGAAACGGTTGGCGTACCGTGAAAACCAATAATGCCGTTCGACATTTCGGCAAAGCCAATCCAGCGGAGACCTAATGCACTATTGGCACCAGGGGCAAAGACTTCTCCTGTCCAGGGGCTCTGCCAAACCGGATTTTCAATCATCTGGAAAATTTCAAACTGTCCCGTTGGGGTCGGTGTCCCCGGAGCCCCAATGGCGACAGGATAACTGTCAAGGACGCGATCGCCATCGTACACATATACTCGCCGTTCACCCAGCTTCAAAATGATGCGGTCTGCTTTGGGAATGTAGGCTGGCAAATGGTCATCACGGCGACCGAGAGCATACTCGGTACCGGCAGCGATGGGGGTGCGCTCAGTGGTGTAGTCAAGATCTAAATGAACAGGGTCAAGCGAAGCTGTCAGAACTTCTGCTTGAGCGCTCGGGGCGACGACGGCAGTAGCCAACAACATAACAGTTGCCCAATACCACCGATGCTGACGTTGAATCATCGCTGCACGCTTTCTCCCTGTCCATTAACGAAATAGAACGCCACAACTCCAAAGGCTGTTACGACGATCTTACCAAAGGCCAGGAACAGGCTCGACAGTCTCTTCCTCGACGATCACCTCTTCCTCGACAACGACCTCTTCTTCGATGATCACTTCTTCTTCGACGACTTCTTCTTCAGCCATTTCTGCCAAGATAGCTTCCAGCTCAGCGACGGTGGCGGCGGGAGCCAAAACGCCGTCAATGACATGAATGACGCCATTGGTCGCGGGAATATCGACTGCGACGACGGGAATATCGCCAACGGTTACCATGTCGTCTTCGATGACAACGGGGAGTTCAGTTCCTTCCAACGTTTCTACCAGGCCAGTTTCAAGGTCAGAAGACATGACTGCGCCAGGCACAACGTGGTAAGTCAGAATGTCGGTCAAGATGTCCTGGTTTTCGGGCATCAACAACACGTCGAGGATGCCATCAGGCAGTGCATCAAAGGCTTCGTTGGGGGGAGCAAATACGGTAAATGGGCCATCTCCCATGAGGGCTTCAGTCAGCTCTGCTGCTTCTAGAGCTGCGCCCAAGGTGCTGAACTCGTCAACGCTGCTGACGATGTCAACAATGCTGGCTGTCGGCAGCATTTCTTCAACCGCTTCTTCGGCTTCCATTTCCATCATGGTGTGATTGTCGGCCAAGGCCGGAGCCACAAAGCCGAGGCCTAAAACACCCGCTAGTGCTAACGTCTTTGCGGAAAATGACTGAATATTCATGAGATTCAACTGCCTCACACAAAATGTAAATTTCTGTGAATTTACCCGATGTTGGCCATAATGACAAGTGATAAGGGCAATTATCGAGAGATTTCAGGCCCTGTTATGAGTTTGGCAATGTGGAATTTAACGGTGAACAACGCGGACAATGTAGTAGCTGATAGAAAGGGCAATTAAGGCGAGAGCGAGTCCAATTAGGCTGACGCCGGGCACTTTTTCTAAATCTAAAATTATGAGCTTCCGGCCAACGGCGGTGAGGGCGGTGGCGATCACGAGTTCGACTTGTACAACGTGTCGTCGAATGTAAGCGGTGATGTTTTCTAGGATCTCTAGGGCAATCAAAACACTGAGAAAGAGCCCGAAAATTTCTGTCAGGGTCGTGGTAAAAAAGCCAGCGCTGTCGGTGACCATGAGCGATTGGTAGAGCACGATCGCCAAATCAGTGACCGTTACGAGGATGACGATCACCATCGCGATTGACAACACTTTCGAAACAATGCCTTCAACCTGGCTTAAGCGCTTGAGGAAGGTTTCGTCTTCCCAGTTGCGCAGAAGCTTGCGAAACCATGAGGGGGATTGCCGTGCCATGCTACCTGCTCAAAAGGGGATGTTGTGAGCATAGAAGATGGACTCCCCCTCGGTAAAGCCGCACTCTTGTGGGCTTATCGGTCTGTCAGAAATGGCTTGCAGGGTTGGTAATGCTGAACAATACAGGCTTTTCTCGACACTCGTTCTGAGCAAATGTTTGACTGCTTATGTTTGGCATTAAAAATGCTGTTGAACTGGGCTGATGGCTGCTATCTGCCAAATGTGGGGCTGTGATCTGGTGAAGACGTCTGGGGATTAGGCGGCGATCGCCAGTGGTCGCGATCGCTCTGGTATCGATTTTGGTAACCGTACCGGTGGCCTGACGTGGGCTCCCTATGATTGAAATTCGGAGGGATTTCAGTTTCCACAATTGCTGAATTCTCTCCTCACACTTCATCGGTTTGTGAGGAGTTTGATCGAGATGAAAGGTTTAGTGAAATCTGGTTGGGGGCGTTCGATGGCGTTAGCCCTCATGTTGGGGAGTAGTGTCTCGGCGATCGCGCTCCCTGGCGCGGCGCAGTCTCTGCCGGTTTTGCCCATTTCACCGTTAACGGTCAGCATGATGATGCCCCATCCCCTAGAACAACAAGTTTGGCAGTTGGTGAGTTATCGCGATGCGACTGGTGAGACGGTCATGGCGTGGGTCGATAGTGCCGCGACGATGCAATTTGAAGCGGGGCAAGTGACGGGCACCACGGGCTGCAATCGCTTTTTTAGTGCTTACACCCTGGCGGGCAGTGAGCTGGCGATCGCGCCGGGCGGCAGCACCCTTATGGCCTGTTTCCCGGAAGCGTTGGCCCAGCAAGAATCGGCGATTTTGGCCGGAATGGCGACAGTGGCCAGTTATGAGGTCGTCGCAGACGAGCTACGTTTGCTCGATAGTGCAGGCGATGTTGTGTTCACTTTGGCTCCACAAGTCGCGGCCTCATTGACCCAAACTGACTGGATGTTGACCAGCTACAACAATGGCCGGGGTGGATTGGTAACGCCATTGCTGGACACGACAATTACCGCGACCTTTGATGATGCGGGGTTAGTGAGCGGAACGGCGGGGTGTAACACCTATCGGGCGCACTTTGAGGCCACTACTGAGACGTTACAGATTGGGCCAGCTGCCAGCACGCGCCGTCTTTGCCAGGTGCCGGAGGGCACCATGACTCAGGAACAAGACTTTTTAGCGCTGCTGGCAGACGTGTCAGAGTATGAAATCGTTGGTAATCAGCTCACGCTGTTGAATGCGGCAGGCACCGTTTTAGCGGAATTTTCGACCGCTACAGCAGCGATGTAACAGTGAATCCACGGGCGGTCGAGAGGGCAGGAGGAGCGGTGGAGGCGTCTTTTTGCCTGATCGGTAACAGACAGAACTCTGACAAGTCGTTAGCGTTTGCTACACAATATATTGGGTGTGATGAGCTGGCCTACTAAATGACAGGCAGGCTGCAAACACTGCTATAGATATTGATGTGAAGCGCTGAGGAGAGTGTCCGAAGTTGTTGCCTAGCCAAACCCCGACTCCTGTATCCCCTGAAAATACGGCAGATACCGCCGCGATCGCGCGCTCTGCTGCGACAGCTGCCTCCCCAGTCGAATCGGCGACAACCGCCATGAGTGAGTTTGTGGCGCGCCATGTGGGGCCACGACCCGCAAATATTCAGGCGATGTTGGCAGCGTTGGGGTATGACTCACTGGCTGACCTGATGAGGGCCACCGTGCCTGAGAGCATTCGCTTGACGCAGGGCCTGAGTTTAGAAGCGGGCCTCTCGGAAACTGAAGCGTTGGCCAAGTTGCGGGCGATCGCTAACCAAAATCAAGTGTGGCGGTCTTACCTGGGTTTGGGCTACGCCAACACCATCACGCCTCCGATGATTCAGCGCAACGTGTTGGAAAATCCCGGGTGGTATACCCAGTACACCCCTTATCAGCCCGAAATTTCTCAGGGGCGGTTAGAAGCCCTGCTGAATTATCAGACCATGGTGACCGATCTGACCGGGTTGGAAATTGCGAACGCCTCCCTGCTGGACGAAGGCACCGCTGCGGCTGAAGCCATGACCCTGAGCTTCAACGTTCGTAAGCAAAAAGCGGTCAAAACGTTTTGGGTCTCCGCTGACTGTCATCCCCAAACCATTGCCGTGGTGCAAACCCGCGCTTTGCCCTTGGGCATTGAAGTCGTCGTCGGCGACCATCGCAACTTTGACGGCGCGACGCCCGTTTTTGGTGCCCTGGTGTCTTATCCCGCCACGGATGGCGCGGTTTACGACTACACCGATTTCATTGAACAGGTTCATGCCCAACGCGCGTTGGTGACCGTCGCGGCGGATCTGCTGAGCCTGACGCTACTCAAATCACCCGGGGAAATGGGGGCCGATATTGCGGTGGGCAATACCCAGCGCTTTGGCGTGCCCTTAGGGTTTGGCGGTCCCCATGCGGCCTATTTCGCCACCCTGAACCAGTACGCCCGCAAACTCCCAGGGCGGCTCGTTGGGGTTTCTAAAGATCAGTACGACAAGCCCGCACTGCGATTAGCGCTGCAAACCCGCGAGCAACATATTCGGCGGGATGCCGCGACGAGTAATATCTGTACCGCGCAGGTGCTCTTAGCGGTGATTGCGGGGATGTATGCGGTCTATCACGGGCCGCAGGGCTTGCAGGCGATCGCCACCCGGATTCATCAGCACACCGTGACGCTGGCAACCGCCTTGCAGCAATCTGGGTTCGAGCTAGGGACAGAGCCCTATTTCGATACCCTGCGAGTGCATGTGGGCGATCGCCAAGCCGATATCCTCACCCGCGCCGCCAGTCAGCACATTAATCTTCGTCAACTGGACGCTGAAACTCTCGTTATTGCCCTCGATGAAACCACGACAGCGGCCGATGTGCGGGACCTGATTGCCGTATTTACAGAGCAAACGACGCTGCCGCCAGCAGTCGTTTCGCCCTTAGTTGATCACCCGTTGCAACGCACCAGTGCCTTTTTGACCCATCCCGTGTTCAACACGTACCACTCTGAGACAGAGATGCTGCGGTATATGCATCGTCTGCAATCCCGCGATTTGTCGCTTACGGCGGCGATGATTCCCCTGGGCTCTTGCACGATGAAGCTCAACGCGACAGCGGAAATGGTGCCCATCACCTGGCCCGAATTCGGGCAGATCCATCCGTTTGCCCCCTTAGCGCAAGCGCAGGGCTATCTGCAGCTATTTCAACAGCTAGAAGCTTGGCTATGTGAAATTACCGGATTTTCGGGTATTTCTTTGCAGCCCAATGCGGGAGCCCAGGGGGAGTATGCGGGCCTCTTGGTGATTCGGGAATATCATCAACAACGGGGACAGAGCGATCGCACCGTTTGCCTTATCCCCGAATCTGCCCATGGCACCAATCCGGCCAGCGCTGTCATGGCGGGGATGAAAGTCGTCGGCGTGAAATGTGACAGCCAGGGCAACGTTGATCTCGTCGATTTGCGGACGAAGGCTGAGAAGCACAGCGCCCAACTCGCTGCCCTCATGGTCACCTATCCCTCGACCCACGGCGTCTTTGAAGAAGGCATCCGCGAAATTTGTGACATCGTGCATACGCACGGCGGCCAAGTCTACATGGATGGGGCCAACATGAATGCTCAGGTCGGTCTCTGCCGTCCCGCAGACTTTGGCGCTGACGTCTGTCACCTAAATCTACACAAAACCTTCTGCATTCCCCATGGCGGCGGCGGCCCAGGAGTAGGTCCCATTGGCGTTCAAGCCCATCTGGTGCCGTATCTGCCGGGCCATAGCCTCGTGGAGACCGGGGCGGGACAACAGGCGATTGGTGCCGTTACCGCTGCCCCTTGGGGCAGTGCCAGCATCTTGCCGATTTCTTGGATGTACATTGCCATGATGGGGGCCGCTGGTCTGCAACACGCGACAGAAGTGGCCATTTTGAACGCTAATTACATTGCCCATCGGCTGGCTGAGCATTACGACATTCTCTATACCGGCAAGCACGGCTTGATTGCGCACGAATGCATTATTGATTTACGGCCTTTCCGCAAGTCGGCTGGGGTCACGGTGGAAGATGTGGCCAAACGCTTGATTGACTACGGTTTTCATCCCCCAACGATGTCCTGGCCAGTGGCGGGGACTTTGATGATTGAGCCGACAGAGAGCGAATCGCAAGCAGAACTAGACCGTTTTTGTGACGCCATGATTGCCATTCGAGGGGAAATTGAGGCGATCGCGACCGGGCAAATTGACGCTGAGCAAAATCCCCTGAAGTTGGCTCCACACACGGCTGAAGATCTGGTCGCCGCTTGGCAGCGACCCTACGATCGCCGTCAGGCTATCTTCCCCACCCGTTGGACTCAGGAAAACAAGTTCTGGCCTGCTGTTAACCGAATTGACCAGGCGTATGGCGATCGCAACCTCATGTGCGCTTGCCTGCCGATGGATGCTTATCGCGACTAAGGAATGGGGATTTAATTATGTGTGGACAGCCGTCTCGGCTGTCCAAGTGCAGAAGATGTCTGCACACCAAAACTTGAATTTTATAAAATCCTAATTCCTAAGTCAGCGGGCTAAACGCGACTAGCATCGGTTAGCCAGCGCGTCGTTGATAAACCTCAAAGCCATCTTGCTCTAAAGTTTTTTCAAACACAGGTTGGGGTTGATTTTCTAAATAGCGACGGAGTGATTGGCCCGCTAATAACGCTTGTTGGCTAGCAATCAAATCAGGCGCCCAATGTTGGGTCATCCGTCCGAGCCAGCTTTGGTAAGTGAGGCCGTCGCGGCGATCGAGGATGATCACGTCATAATTGCCGCTAGTCAGTTTTTCCGTAATTTCAGAGTCCGTAATCTCTGAACCATACAGATAACTCAGCTCAGCGCGGGCTGAAAAAATACGATTATCAATCCAACGATTACTCGCTGCAGATTTCAGGTTGGGCCAAGCGGCTAGGTAGCTGCCAGCATAAGGCGGAGCCATGACATTGAGTGGTGGTTGGTTAGCGTGATCAGCCTCTGCGAGCAAATGTTGAACTATGGGCATCAGGTCGCGACCGTCAGCGTAGGGGGGCACGGCAGTCAGCATGTGGGAAAACTTGCCATACATTGGGGAGTACGCAAGAAATCCGAAGCAAATAAAGACGATCGGCAAGTAATGCAGATTAATGAATTTGTCGCGTTTTAAGGCGTGACAGGCGAGCGGTAAAAAAGTCCACGGTAAGCCAGCAATCATGACTCGATAAATGTTGATGCCGTGTGTGAACTTCAGTAGAGCCGTGGCGAAAATAGGGTTGAGAAATAATAGGAAAGCGGCGATCGCGATCGCGGCCATAAAAAATTCTTTGGAAGCTTGCTTGTAACAACTCAAAACAATAATGGCTAAGCCAATCACCACCATATCCAACAATAAGACTCCTGAATTAGGGGCGGTTGGCCAGTAGCTAAACAATGCATAGTTGCCAATGGCAAACCATTGTTTAACCAGAAAAGGATCAACCGACTTGGGGGCGGCTTTAGTCAAAGTGATGACTAATAAGGGGACTAGTGTGAGCGAGAAGACGACGATTGATAGCATTATCGGTCGCTCTCGCTCAGCGATCGCTTTGACAATAGACAAAAACGTATATGACAAAACAATGGCGAAAATATAGAGGACTTTTTCTTGATGACAATCGCGGCAGATCCAAAGAGCAGTGACTAAGAAACTAATATCTAACAGTCTTTGATGAGTGAAATATCGTTTGAACTTTGATGCTTGCAAGAGTTCGTAAACGATCGGGATCACTTCCAAATAAACAATCATTGCGAGGGTAGCTCCCTGCAAAATCTTGTATAGAAAAAAGCTGATCTGTAAGTTGCCGTAAAAGCCTAGAAAGAGCAGTACGGAGAGCACTGCACTCATGGTATGCCGCGTGCTCCATAAGGTCAGTCGATAGCTAGCGATAGCAAGGAAACAGGCACTTAATGCTGCAACTGGCCGAAGGTTAAACCGCATCGTATACTCCGTGCCAACCAACCAACTTTGCCAACTACTAAAAAAAGTATCTGAAGATGTGTAGCGCCAAAGCGATTGGATATTGCTCGGACTATCTTGATTAGCTTGGCCAATGCGGATGAAGTACTCAATTCCATCCCCTGGATATTCTAGATACAGCCCTCGAATGAAGAAAAATGTAAAAATTCCAGCAAGAAAAATAATGATTAGCTGATGTTGCCGCAGCGATCGCTTTAACAGGGTCAAACTTGTCGACAGTCGTTGCTTTTTTCGGAAAAAGAAGATTGCAATGGTCAGGCAGCTCAGCAAAACCAGGACAGTATATGCCTCATCTAATAAGGAACCTTTGCCTAAGGCTGTGCCCAACTTATAGATCAAGAAGAAAGGGGAAAAGGCAATTGTAAATATAGGGAAGGGATACCGCTTTTGAATGAAGTGGCTCATGCCCCATACGATCCCCATCATATGCAGCATGAAGAAAAGCAATTTCAGGGTGAGGAATAAATGTGAGGGATGAAAAAGAAGCATGATTTAATGCAGTTTTACTGCTTCAGCTTAAGAGTATTGAACGGTTGGTTTTGATTAGTTTAAGGTGTTATCCACGGCTCTTTCGTGTGGGGCAATGGATGAAAAATTAGGAGATAATAACTGCCAAAGACACTCTAGTTGTTCAGACTTGAGAATGGTTTCAATTTGTTCCAGGGTGAAGTCTACGGGTAGGTAGTGTAATTGCTTCTTGTTGAGACAATTCAGGCGAGGATGAGGAGTGCTGCACAGCTCTTCATCCTCATCGACGAGCGCTTCATGGAGTTTTTCGCCGGGACGAATGCCGGTGGTCTGGATTTTGATATCTCTTTCTGGAACGTAGCCTTCTAAGCGAATGAGTTGCTCTGCCAAGGTATAAATCCGCATGGGTTCTCCCATATCCAGCACCAGTATTTGTCCGGTTTTGCCGACGGCTAAGCTTTGTAGGACGAGACGAGTGGCTTCTGGTGTCGTCATGAAGAAGCGAGTCATGGTGGGATCAGTAACCGTCACTGGACCACCGCGCGCAATTTGTTCTTGAAAAATAAGCACCACGCTGCCTCGGCTACCGAGCACATTCCCGAAGCGCACCGACAAAAAGCGTGTTTGGCTTTGCCGCGCAACGCCGCTAACCAAAAGTTCGGCGAGGCGTTTACTCAGGCCCATAAAACTGGTGGGGGCAACGGCCTTGTCGGTGGAGATCAGTACAAAGGTCTGCACACCCATCTGGTCAGCTAATAAAGCAAGTTTGGCGGAGGCAATGGTGTTGTTTTCAATGGCTTCTGTGGGATTTTGCTCCATGAGCGGTACATGTTTATGGGCCGCTGCGTGAAAAATCACCTGTGGCTGAAAATGACGCAAGATCTTCTGAATGCGGGCAGTGTCGCGGACGTCGGCAATGACGGGGACAACTTCTAAATTTGGGAAAGTTTGTCGGAGTTCGCGATCGATATGAAAGATGCTGTTTTCACCGCGCCCCACCAGAATCAGTTGCCTGGGTTGGAGTCGGGCTAGTTGGCGACAGAGTTCTGAGCCGATGGTGCCGCCGGCTCCTGTGACGAGCACAACGTGGTCTTGAATTTGTTCGGTTGCGGAAGGAAAGTCATTGGAGAGTTTTTGATTAAAGTCCAGCAGAACTTCCGGGCGCCCGAGCAGATCTTCTAGGCGAATGTCACGAATTTGCCGGGTGAGACTGCGATCGCTCAGCAGTTCTTGCATAGGCGGCACAATTTTAATGGGAATGCCCTCGAGTTTGGCCAGGTTGACGGCTCGCTGAATGCGATCGCTGGGGGCTGAGGGCATGGTAATCAAAACCTCATCGACCGCTAAGCGGTTGGTCCAACTCACTAGCTGGCTGATTTTGTCTAGGACTTGAATGCCTTCGACCTGGCGTCCGAGCTTGCTGCGGTCATCATCCAAGAAGCCCACGACCTGAAAATTGAAGCGATCGTTCTGGCGAGTTTCGCGCACGATTTGGGCTCCGGCTCGCCCTGCCCCCAGGAGTAAAAGTCGTTTGGTCTGAGCCGTGGATAGGCGATGCTTGCCTTTAGTTGATGGGGTTTGCCACGAGCGTAAAAATCGAATGCAGGTCATGCCAGCCAGACAGAATCCCCAGTCCATCACGGCTACTCCTAGCGGTAGCACAGGGAGTGCAATGACTTTTGGCAACAGGAGGCGGGCTAATAAAATTAGCGATAAAGAGTAAAAACTCCCAGCTTGAAATAGTGCCCAAAAGTCTCGTAGGCTGAATAGCCGCCAAATCTGGCGATAAACCCCAAAGGCCCAATTAATCAGGAGGCGAGCGGGTATTCCTACGAGTAAGATGCCTTCTACCAAGGGCCAATATTGAGCTGGCAAAGTGCCTTCAAAGCGCACAAAAAAGGCCAAAAATAGTGCGAGAATGGCCACGATCGCGTCCAAAGCGACCTGCGCAAGACGATAAATAGATGGCAAACGAGACATAAGTGAATCTAGGGCATCTCAAAAACTTTTCCCAACCTGCCAGGCCAGGAACGTGTCTTATCACGAAGAAAGTCCTCAAGCCATCAGCTTCAGCACTTCTTAAGCAACAATAGAGCATCGCCTCCCCTATTTGCTGTAGAAGTTGTCCATGTACAGACCTTAACCATCAATAATGCTGTCTGATTTCTGATGCTGAGATTTCTGTCGATATCTCTCAATATCAGCTCTCAGCCGCCATGTCGTGCTGACATAGTCAGCGGCGGGTTAATCGAGGACGGTAACTTGCGGGCGCATGACTATTCGACGATGGCTCGCGGCACTGGAGTTCCAGAGCTGACCAGAAGGCCATTAAAAGGACAGCAGCAGATGAGAAAGCTGCCAATTGCCTATGGCGATTGCTGCTTATCAGTCAAATGCTCAGCCTCAAATGCTAAGAACCTGAGGGATGCGACGTGTTCGCTTTATGCCTAGAGGCATCCGACAGGTGCGATCGCCACAGTTCGAATGGGCTCAGTTGCTGACGCAGGAAGCAATATCCTGTGATAATGGTTTGCTTGGGTTGATGTTCCGGGGATCTAAGTCGCTCAGCAGCTCTCGTACTGTTTTGGTCTTCTTCGCTTAAGACGTCGATATCTGAAGTCTTTTGGGCGATCGCTGACCAGTCGCAAACCCATTACACCCACGCAGAAGAGTCAAATCAATGCTGCACAATGATGCGTCAACAGCCTCCAAACACTCGTAAAGAAGCCAGTCTGTCGGCAGTAATTGCAAAACTGTATCCGTTTATTACACGGCCACACCGTGTACAACTGTTGTTGCTGGCAGTATTGATGATCTGCTCGTCTATTAGCGAAGTGGTCAGCTTAGGGCTGGTTTTACCTTTCTTAAGCGCACTCAGCGATATTGATGCCCTGTTCAACAGTTCACGCATCCAGCCGCTGCTGCGCCTATTGCAAATTGAAACTTCTTACCAGCTTGTTACCGTACTGGCATTCTCATTTATTTGTGCAGTCATCGTGGCGAATGCCCTAAGAATTGTGACCCTGAGTAAACAGACCCATCTAGCCGCCGATATTGCCAGTGCTCTGAGTTGTCAGATTTTTCACCGCACCCTGTTACAACCCTATCGTTTCCACATTGCTCGCAATAGCAGCGACTTAATTCAGTCAGTCACGAGTGATACAGCCGTGCTGACTAGTGCCTTAATGTCTATCTTGGCGGTGATCACTAATAGCTTACTCGCCGTTTCACTCGTCATTGGTTTATGTTTGATCGATGCCCAGCTGGCTTTGATTTCAGCCTTTTTTCTCGGGAGTGCTTATACGATTCTTTATCACGTCAGACGTCGGTTGCTCGCTCAAAATAGTCAAATACGAGTACAAAGCGGACAATCACAAATCAAGATTGTGCAGGAAAGTTTAGGCGGTATTCGAGATGTGCTACTGACTAACAATCAAAGTTTCTTTCAGCATGAATATCAGCAAGCTGACTACTCATTACGCCATGCGATCGCGGCTAATCAGGTCATTAGTGCAGCCCCCCGTTATTTGATTGAAGCCCTGGCGATGTTGGCGATCGCTCTGCTGGCGCTACTCCTAGGCCGGGAAGGTGATTTCAGCACTGCTGTCCCGACCCTAGGTGGCTTTGCCTTAGGAGCTAACCGGCTCTTACCCGCCTTACAGCAATCTTTTGCAGCCCTGGCCACTCTTCAGGGAGCGAGAGCCTCGCTAGAGCGAGTGGTGGCAGGGTTGCAATTACCGATTGCTGCTTCAATCTCTGCAACCGCCTATGATTCACTATCGCTGCAACAGGCCATCACGTTTCAGCGCGTTTGGTTTAGCTATCAATTAGACGCTCATGAGCACTGGATCTTGCAAGACTTGAGCTTGCACATTTCAGCTCGGTCAACGGTCGGGTTTGTCGGCAGCACCGGTAGCGGCAAAAGTACTACAGTTGATTTGATCCTTGGATTGTTACAGCCTCAGAAAGGTCAAATTAAAATTGATGGTCATCCCTTAGAAGGAGAGCTTGTGAAGACATGGCAAAATAGTATCTCTCATGTGCCACAAAGTATCTTTTTAAGTGATGCGACACTGGCCGAAAATATTGCCTTTGGTGTGCCTAAAAATTTGATCGACTATCATCAAGTTTGCCGATCGGCTAAGTTAGCAAAAATCGATGAGTTTATTGAGTCCTTACCGGATCAGTATGAGACGACAGTGGGCGAAAGAGGTATTCGTCTGAGTGGAGGACAACGCCAGCGGGTCGGTATCGCTCGGGCCATGTACCGTAATGCCTCGGTCGTCATCTTTGATGAAGCCACGAGTGCCTTGGATAATGTGACTGAGCAAGAAGTCATGCAAGCCATCCACGAACTCAGTCATAAATTAACCATTATTCTCATTGCGCATCGGTTGAGTACGGTGGAACGTTGTGATGTTATTTTTGAATTGCACCAAGGGCGTTTAGTGGCAAGTGGCACTTATCAAGAACTTCTCGAGACTTCTCCTACGTTCAAACGTTTGGCCCTAGAGGAGTTGCCCTATCAGTAGGCGGAAAGTCCCTTGAAGGGCTGCCTCAAAATCAACGCTTTAGGGCCTCAGTTTAGCCCGTAACGCCGTGAAGGGTTGCGCGAATAATAAAGGATTAGTAGTTTGACAATGTTTGATGGCGCTTCGATCTTAATTACCGGTGGTACTGGGTCTTTTGGCAAACAGTATGTCAAAACGCTATTAGCGCATTATCAGCCCAAACGACTGATCGTTTATTCGCGAGATGAGCTGAAGCAGTTTGAAATGTCGCAGACTTTTTCTTCTCAGGCTTATCCCTGTATGCGCTATTTCATTGGTGATGTTCGCGATCGCGATCGCCTGTATTTAGCCTTTCGTGATGTTGATTATGTGATCCACGCCGCTGCTTTGAAACAGGTGCCTGCGGCGGAATATAATCCCACCGAATGCATCAAAACCAATATCTATGGGGCCGAGAACGTCATTGAAGCAGCCATGGACTGTGGCGTTAAGCAAGTGATCGCTCTCTCTACTGATAAAGCAGCCAACCCCATCAATCTCTACGGTGCGACCAAACTCTGTTCTGACAAGTTATTTGTCGCTGCTAACAATCTGACCGGCAATCGGCCAACTCGCTTTAGCGTCGTGCGTTATGGCAATGTTGTCGGCTCTCGTGGCTCAGTGGTGCCCTTTTTTCAGCGGCTCATTCAGCAGGGCAGTGACCATCTGCCGATTACCGATCCCCGCATGACGCGCTTTTGGATTACCTTACAGCAAGGCGTTGACTTCGTTCTGAAAAACTTTCAACGGATGCAAGGGGGGGAAATCTTTGTGCCTAAAATTCCCTCAATCCGCATTCCCGACTTGGCATTAGCAATGGCTCCGGACTTAGCTACCAAAGTCGTTGGCATTCGACCGGGCGAAAAGCTCCATGAGGTGATGTGCCCCCTGGACGATTCTCATCTCACCTTAGAGTTTGAGGATCACTATGTCATTCGCCCCACCATCGAATATTCTCTACAGCGAGACTATACGGTGAATCGGTTAGGCGAAGCGGGAGACATGGTGCCCGATGGGTTTGAATACAACTCCGGCACGAATGACTGGTTTCTCTCGGTAGAAGAGATTCAACATATGCATAAACTGGCAGGCGTGGCATGATTCCTTACGGACGGCAGGACATCAATCAGCAGGATATTGATGCTGTGATTGCGGTGCTGCAATCTGACTGGATTACGCAAGGCCCTGCGATCGCTCGCTTTGAGCAGGCTGTCGCTGACTATTGTGGTGTGACCTACGCCGTCGCCGTCACCAGTGCCACCGCCGCCTTACATATTGCCTGTCTGGCGGTTGATTTAGGCCCGGGTGATTGGCTGTGGACCTCGCCGAATACGTTTGTCGCTTCGGCCAATTGTGGTCTGTACTGTGGGGCTCAAGTTGATTTTGTCGATATTGACCCCAACACCTACAACCTTAGTGTTGACGCTCTGGAACAGAAGCTGATAGCGGCTGAAAGGGTAGGAAAACTGCCCAAGATAGTGGTTCCGGTTCACCTGGCAGGGCAATCCTGCGAAATGGATCGCATTAGCGCACTAGCTCAAAAGTATGGGTTTACGGTGTTAGAAGATGCTTCCCATGCGATCGGGGCGCAGTATCAGGGCGCCCCGGTGGGCAGCTGTCAGTTCTCCGATATGGCGGTGTTGAGCTTTCATCCGGTGAAAATCATTACCACTGGTGAGGGGGGAATGGTACTCACCAATCGAGCGGATTTATATGAGCGCCTGATTCGTTTGCGCACCCACGGCATAACCCGAGACGAGCAATTGATGACCACCCCCTCACAAGGTCCCTGGTATTATCAGCAGCTCGAACTGGGACTGAACTATCGGATGACAGACTTGCAGGCGGCGCTGGGCGATAGCCAAATGCAGCGATTAGATACGTTTGTAACTCGTCGCCGCCAACTTGCCGCCCGCTATGACGAATTGCTCGCTAACCTGCCGGTCACGTTACCCTGGCAACATCCAGATAGCCTTTCGAGCTGGCATTTATATGTGATTCGGTTGCAGCTAAGTAAGATTCAGCAGTCTCATCGTCAAGTGTTCGAATCGCTGCGCCAGCAGGATATTGGCGTCAACTTGCATTACATTCCGGTGCATACTCAACCTTACTATCAACAACTTGGCTTCACCTGGGGCGACTTTCCTGAGGCGGAGCAATATTATCGCGAGGCGATCAGCATTCCTCTGTACTATGGATTGGCGGATGATGATCAGCAACAAGTGGTGCTGGCACTGAAAGCAGCCTTGACATGCTAAGCAACGATTTTCAACTTTCAGACTCAACAGCAGCGATGAAAACGGTCATCATCGTGCAGGCACGCATGACCTCGACCCGTTTACCTGGCAAGGTTTTACTCCCTGTCTTGGGCAAACCGCTGTTGGAGTATCAAATCGAGCGATTACAACGGGTGACTTTAGCCGACAAAGTGATCATTGCGACGACAGTTAACCCGACCGATCAACCGATTGTCGATTTATGCGATCGCCTGGGCGTAGCTGTGTATCGGGGGGATGAGGCCGATGTCTTGAGTCGCTATTACGAAGCTGCCCGCACTTACGGTGCTGATGTCATTGTGCGAGTGACTTCTGATTGTCCGCTCATTGATCCACAGATTATTGATACGGTCATTCAGCATTATTTTGACCAGCAGCCAGCCGCTGACTACGCCGCCAATACCCTCAGGCGATCGCTCCCTCGAGGCATGGATACAGAAGTGTTTTCCATGTCAGCCCTGACGGCGGCACATCAGGAGGCTACGGCGCAACCTGATCGAGAGCATGTCACTCCTTTTATTCACCAGCAGCCCGAAAGATTTGCGATGACCACAGTCTCATATGACGATGACCAGAGTCAGCATCGCTGGACTGTGGATACGCCTGAAGATTTTGCCCTCATCCAAAAAATATTGGTAGCCCTCTACCCTCATTGTCCAAAGTTCACCCTGGCAGACTGTTTAAATCTTTTAGAGCAAAATCCCGAGTGGCGTCTAATCAATGCTCATGTTGAGCAAAAAAAGTATGGAGAATAAGCATGCAAAGCAATGACATTAATCAAGCGTATGCCACAGAGCAAGAGGCGTTTTGGGCTGGCGAATTTGGCAATAACTACATTGGCAGAAATGTATCAGAGACTTATCTGGCCAGCAACATCGCTCTATTTGCCAGGATTTTGTCTAAAACAACTGCTGTGAGTTCGGTTTTAGAATTTGGGGCGAATGCTGGACTGAACTTGCAGGCGATCGCTCAGTTGTTACCCTCATCAGAATTATCTGCGGTTGAAATCAACCAAAATGCCGTTCAAAAACTACAGCAATTATTGAACGGTCGAGTGAACGTCTATCACAATTCAATTTTAGACAAGGAATTACCGCCTTTGAATGCCGACTTTGTATTGATTAAAGGCGTTTTAATTCACATTAATCCCGAGCACTTAGGCCAAGTTTACGAAAAATTATTTAACAGTAGTCGTCGCTATATTTGTATCGCAGAGTATTACAATCCCTCGCCAGTTGAGATTGTATATCGAGGCCATCACAATAAGCTCTTTAAACGCGACTTCGCTGGAGAAATGCTCGACAAATATTCAGATTTGAAGTTGATCGATTATGGCTTTGTTTATCATCGCGATTCGAATTTTCCTCAGGATGATACAACATGGTTTCTGCTAGAAAAGACGACTCCTTAAGGCTGCTCATCCGTGCCGATGCGGCAGCCGCAATTGGGACAGGTCACATCATGCGATGTCTTGCACTCGCTCAGGCGTGGCAAAGCGAAGGTGGCATGGTGACTTTTTTGATGGCTGATGCTGCGCCAGCGTTGGCAGCTCGGATCAAGGCGGAAGGCTTTTCAGTGATCCACCATCCGCATCCTGATGGGAGTGCCGCAGATAGTATTCACACCGTGGCCGTCGCTCAAACCTTGGGTACTGAGAGGGTGGTTGTGGATGGCTATCACTTTGGGGCGGCTTATCAGCAGCAGTTAAAGGCCGCCGGTCTGAAGGTGCTTTTCATTGACGATAATGGCCATGCTGACTACTATGCTGCCGATTGGGTGCTGAACCAAAATATTCATGCCCATCCAGAGTTATATTCCCACCGTGAACCCTACACGCAACTCTTACTGGGTACCCGGTTTGCGCTGTTGCGTAAAGAATTTTGGCCCTGGCGAGGCTGGCAACGGCAGATTGCCCCAGTGGCCCGCAAAATATTGGTCACGCTGGGGGGCGGTGACCCTGATAATGTCACGTTAAAAGTGATGCAAGCCTTACAGCAGGTGACAGTGCCAGACCTCGAAGTCGTGGTGGTCGTTGGGGGCAGCAATCCTCACTTTGAGACTTTGCAAGCTGCTGCTGATACTGCATCGATAAAGTTTGACCTGTGTCGGAATGTCAGCAATATGCCGGAGCTGATGGCTTGGGCTGATGTTGGCATCATTAGCGGCGGGAGTATCTGCTGGGAAGCTTTTTTCATGGGCTTACCAGTCGTGAGTATCATAACGGCAGATAATCAACTTCAACTGGTCAAGAGGCTGCAAGAAAATCAGGCGCTTCATAATCTTGGCTGGCATGATTATTTAAATCCAAAGCAAATAGCATCTGTGTTGATTGAGCTATGCAGTTCACAGGATCCCAGGGAATTCCAAAGCCGAAAAAACTCCAGTGTAGTTAGTGGATTTGGAGCACATGAAACAGCATCTTGTCTATTTGGAAATCACCTAAATTCAAGAGCTAGGAGTGAAAAAGCTAAATTATGAACTTTCCACAAGACCCTAGATTAATGCAAAACCCACTGGGTTTCTGGGAAATATTCCCAAAACCTAGTCCTGAAACCTTAGGTGAACATTACGCCAAAAAATACTATCAAGATTCAAAGGGGCATTATGCAGCCGAATATTCTGCTGAAGAGATAGCGTATTTTTTGGCAAAGCTATCTCAACGTTGGAATTTGGCTCAACAGCTGCTAGGCACGAACCAAGTTGGGAAGTTTCTAGATGTGGGATGTGGAGAGGGATTCGCCCTCTCCTACTTTTTGTCTTTAGGGTGGCAAGTGCGAGGACTTGATTACAGTGCTCATGGAATTCAAACTCAAAATCCAGAATGTGAACCTTACTTAGTGACTGGAGATATATTTGAGTCACTAGAAGAGGAGGTTAAAAGTAATCGTCAGTATGAACTAGTCTGGTTGCAAAACGTTTTGGAGCATGTCATTGATCCTGTCAATTTATTGAAATCGCTTCGACACTTGGTGGCGCCAGATGGACTCCTAGTTGTCACCGTTCCTAACGATTTTTCTGTTGTGCAAGAAAAGGCTATTAACGAAAAATATATTAGTGAAATGTTCTGGGTTAGGCCTCCTGAGCACCTCGCCTATTTTAATTATGAAAGTTTACTAGCTACGGTTGAATTTACGGGCTGGATTTGTAAAGAGATACTGGCAGACTTTCCTATTGACTGGTTTCTTCTTCATTCAAAAGCAAATTACGTTAGTGATTTAACTGTGGGTAAAGAAGCCCATAAGGTGAGGGTCGAAATTGAAAATTTGATGCATTCCCAGTCTCCTGAAACGGCTAACATTATGTATTCAGCGCTAGCAAAGCTTGGCCTAGGTAGAAGCCTAACGGCATTTTTGCAAGTTGGTTCTTGACTCTTTGGCGATGATGTTGATTTAAAGGTTAGATAACTGATCGATGAGAGTTGTAGTTATTACCGGAACGACACGAGGCTTAGGAAGAGCCTTGCTTGAAGCTCTACACGGTACTAGAAATCATGTTATTGCAATTTCTAGAAAAACTATTGCAGAGCAAGTGGATATGAGTAATGTGTCTTTCATTATTCATGATCTCTCTAAACCACATGCGCTGATTGAACAATGTAAATTTCTTGAAATCTTGGAAATCTTGCCTGGCGAGACGAGTGAAATATGCTTTATCAATAATGCTGCCGTTGTTGGTCAGCTTGGAGACATTGGCACCCTTACTCAGGAGTCTATTCTTAGAACTTTCAATATCAATGTGATTTCTCCTATGCTCATTTCTAATGAGTTGATGCGGACTGCTCGTCAACTGTCTTGTCAGTTTAAGATAATCCATATTGGGACTGGAGCAGCCCATCGTGCGATCGCTGGTTTAAGCTTATATTGCTCTAGCAAGAGCGCGATTGATATGTTCTACAAAGTCGCTTTTGAAGAAGGCGTAGAGGCTTGCTCCGTTGATCCTGGCGTCATGGATACTCGGATGCAACAAGAAATTCGCAATAACTACGATCCTTCTTTCCCAATGTATGAGTACTTTACTGATTTACAAGCAAGAGGAGAGCTTAAGGATCCTAACGATGTGGCTCGTGACTTATTGATGCAATATGACCTCCTATGAACATTGCGATTCTTTCTGATATTCATGGCAATCATATTGCGTTGAATGCCGTTCTTAAAGAAATCAGGCAAGCAAATGTCGAGAGGCTACTATTGCTTGGTGACTATGTTGGTTATTACTATCAACCTGCTGAGGTGTTCAGGTTACTTGAAGACTGGCCAAAAGATATGATTCAGGGGAATCATGAAAGATTTTTATTGGATTTTGAGGCAGGTCAATGTTTGCGAGACGAGATACATCGAAAGTATGGCAGTGGGCTGTCAATAGCTTTTGATGAGCTCACGAGAGAGCAGATTCATATCTTAAAAAAACTGCCTGCTAGCTTGATGTGCAGTATCGATGACCTAAACTTTTTGCTGAGTCATGGTTCGCCTCAAGATGCTGATAGATATATATATCCTGACTCTCCAAAAACTGAATTAGATAAAATAGCATCATTTAACGCTGATTTTGTATTGATGGGTCATACTCATCACCCATTTGTATATGCCTCTAAGAATGGCACCGTTCTGCTGAATCCAGGATCCGTAGGGCAGCCGCGTGATGTTGGCAATCTTGCTAGCTGGTGTCTCGTAAATACAAATTCAAAAACTATTTCAATGAAAAGAACTCTATTTGATCCACGAGTAATAATTGATGAAGCCAAGTCAAGAGATCCACATCTCCCTTACCTATGGGAGGTTTTACAACGAGGTTGGTATTCAGTATGAAGCTTGGAAATGTGTTAATTACAGGCTGTGCTGGTGATATTGCGATCAGCATTTTGAGGATCTTGAGAGAAGTCGCTCCCCTATCTCGAATCTTTGGATCAGATATACATGATGACCATCCTGGTCAGCTTTTATATGATAAGTGTCTAGTATTGCCAAAAGCGTCAGATTCAGATTACTTCAGGAAAATCGCTGAGGTAGTTGAAACTTACGCTGTTAATGTCATTATTCCAACCAGCGAAAGTGAGATTTATGAATTTGATGCTTTAAGGTGCTCTGGCTCTGAGTTTGCCTTTCTTTTCAGTCAGCAGTATATTCTCATGGCTAATTCGAAATCAATTGAAATTGGCAAAGACAAGCTTAAGACTGCTAGATATTTGCAATCTCAGGGCTTACCTTTTCCTTGGAGTGTCCCTGTGAGCGAAGGCAGTCCAAGAGAAATTCCATGCATTCTTAAAAAGGCTTGTAGTCAAGGCAGTAAGCACATTTATCAAATAAATCATTTAAGTGATGTTGCTTTCTTCGGTGAGAAACATCAAGATTGGATATGGCAAGAGCTCCTTGGACCAAATAATCAGGAATATACTTGTGGATTATTTAGTTCTAAGTCAGGTGAAGTACGACAAATCGTTTTGAGGCGAAAGCTAGTAGGAGGATTAACGGGATCTGCGCAGGTCATAGTTGATACATCTATTTCTGATTTATTAGTTGAACTCGCGAAAAGTCTCCAACTATCTGGAAGCATTAATGTACAGTTGCGTTTGACAGAGCGGGGACCCGTTATTTTTGAAGTTAACCCTAGGTTCTCAAGCACAGTAAGGTTTCGCCATCTCCTGGGTTTCTGTGATGTTGTTTGGAGCCTTCAAGATAAGTTCGGTTATACAATAGATCCGTATACTCCGCCTGAAGAAAATACAAGGATGTATAAGGTTGCTGAAGAGCTTCTTCTAACGAATTAAAAGCATCTATGTAGTGATTATGTTGTTTCTATTTTATTTTTAATAAATAAATATATTTGATTGTTTTTTGCTTGGCTGGAATTGTTTATTTGTGGTCTATTCAAAAAACACTTCTGTTTCTGTATAAAAGGCTTAGCCGTTTTTCGTATTAAGCCTACCTTTTTGATGGTAGCTTGAGTGTAGAGATTGGCATTGTCTCTTATGAAATCTCTAAAACCTTCTTCGTCGGGAAAATTGATAATGAGTCAGCCGAATCCTAGAGAGCTTAAGGAGTTGTATCTGCAAGGCCAAAATATCATGGCCCTCTTAAGGAAAAATGCTACTACGAACGGCAACACCGAAGAGATTATTGAAGTCTCTTATGATTTGCAAGCTGGCAGCTACGTCTCCGCTTTGAGTGAGCCATCAATAGCTGAGCACAAGCAGAATTATGGTGCAGCGATCGCTCAAGAAATGCTGACTCGATGCCATCCAACCTCAATTTTGGAAGCTGGCGTTGGTGAAGCCACGACGCTCGCCGAAGTCGTTAAGAATTTACCGAGCGAGACCAAGGCCTACGGTTTTGACTTGTGTTGGTCTAGATTGGCCTACGGTAAGCTTTGGCTAGATAAAAATAAGATTGCAGACACTACGTTATGTACTGGTAGCCTATTTCAAATTCCTTTTAGCACTAATTCGATTGACGTCGTTTATACGTCTCACTCTATCGAGCCAAATGGTGGGTTCGAACAACCCATTCTGCAAGAACTATACCGGGTAGCAAAAAAATATCTCATTTTATTAGAGCCCGGA
Organism: Leptolyngbya iicbica LK; assembly: GCF_004212215.1. Classification (NCBI taxonomy): domain Bacteria; kingdom Bacillati; phylum Cyanobacteriota; class Cyanophyceae; order Leptolyngbyales; family Leptolyngbyaceae; genus Leptolyngbya; species Leptolyngbya iicbica. Next base: position 1,204,561 of record NZ_QVFV01000001.1, on the reverse strand, counting down.
TATGAACTGGCTAGTGCAGCGGCAAAGGCTCGGATGGATTCTCACCGTTATTGCAAAAACTTAGTCAAGACTGCCGAAAATCTCGGTTATTCCGTGATTAAGCATGAGTTATTTCCGTTAACGGCCAACCCACTCAACCCTACTGCTATTACAGTTATTCAAAAAACACCTATATCGGAATCGGAGAAGGACGTAGAGAGCGTGTTGGCTTGTCCCAAGACTGGGGCAACGCTGCAACAATTTGGTGAGGTGTTGTTTAGCCCGGAAGCCTTATGTGTGTACCCCATCATTTCAGGTATCCCTTGCCTGCGCGCTGAAAATGCGATCGTCGCGAGTTACTATCCTGAGTTAAGCGATCTCCCATAGCAAGGCTTTCAGCATGGCGGAGGATTTGCCTTGACTGATGGGATTACCCAAGCAACAAAAGTTTAGTGAGTAATTAGGTACAAGGTCTGATGGAAGTGATTAGCATTCAAGGTCGCCCAGTTGGTCGCAGTCATCCACCCTTTGTCGTTGCCGAGATGTCTGGCAATCACAATCAATCCCTCGACCGCGCCTTAGAGATTGTTGAGGCTGCCGCCAAGGCTGGAGCCCATGCTCTGAAACTGCAAACCTACACTGCCGACACCATGACCCTGGATTTGGCTGCAGGGGAATTTTTTATTGACGATCCTAAGAGCCTTTGGCATGGTCACTCTCTCTACGAACTCTACGAAAAAGCTCATACCCCTTGGGAGTGGCATCAACCAATTTTTGAACGTTGCCGCGAATTCGGCATCATCGGCTTTAGTACGCCCTTTGACACGACAGCAGTCGATTTTTTAGAAACTCTAGACGTGCCCTGTTACAAAATTGCGTCGTTCGAAAATACAGACCTGCCTTTGATTCGCAAGGTCGCCAGCACAGGTAAGCCCATGATCATTTCGACGGGCATGGCCACCATCGCCGAACTCGACGAAACTGTTCGTACCGCTCGGGAAGCAGGTTGCCATGACCTGATTCTCTTGAAATGCACCAGTACCTATCCCGCCACCCCAGAGAACACCAATTTGCAAACGATTCCTCACTTGCGCGATCTCTTCAACGTTCAAGTGGGTCTGTCAGACCACACGATGGGTATTGGGGCCGCCGTTGCCAGTGTTGCGTTTGGAGCGACCTTTATCGAAAAGCATTTCACCCTCAGACGAGCCGATGGTGGTGTCGATTCTACATTTTCCATGGAGCCCGAAGAAATCACTCAACTCGTGACCGAATCTGAACGCGCTTGGCAAGCGATCGGGCGCATTCAATATGGCACAGCGGACGCTGAACAGGGATCTAAAGTTTTTCGTCGGAGCCTATACATCGCCCAAGATATGCAAGCTGGCGATGTTTTCACCCCCGACAACTTACGCGCTATTCGCCCCGGCTACGGACTACCGCCCAAATACTATGAGCGATTCTTAGGTCGTCGAATCAACACCGCTGCCCCTAAAGGCACGCCATTGCGGCAAGATATGATTGGCTAAATGCAGGGCAACGGCGAGTGGGCACACATCAAACTTATGCAATCAATATTGACGGCGTGAAATGGCAAGGACCAGCAACGTGGTTAGACTACCGATATACTCCGGTCAAGCATGAGGTCTATCAAGCCATATACGAAGATCTAATTACTCGCTATATCGCTCTTTTTTGCGCTCAATCATCCGACGAAATTATCTACAAGGTTGGAGTTGCGGGCATCGGCATCAACACGATTCTGGCCTATGCCATTTTTCGCTCGCAGTGCTGTGCCCAACTTAAGGCAGATCAATATACCCATGTCGCTGGTCAGCAAGCCGAACCACTGGCAAAATTTGACTGGCTGTCTTTTCCCAAGCAAGCGCTGCAAAGATATGCCTTTCAACCCAGCAATTTGCGCACGTATAACTTTCGACGTCGGCTCAAAAACCTGTATTCACTGGGGCAAGGCCTCCCCTCGGGCAAAATCAGTTCTTATTTAGCTATTGGGTCACTGAGTCACCCAGCTCAGCTGTTTTGTCAGCAAACCCAACGACGCCTGACTTACCTCAATCCCTATGCCCACACCCGACGCTCTCAAGAGTCACGGCTGCATAACCCGTCACTCTCTGCCTTGATTGAGCAGTATCACAGTGACATCATAAAAACTTATCAATTGGTCGATAGCGATATTCCCTGGGCTTCGTTTATCCAGCAAAGTAGTCACTTTGCCATTAACCAAACTCATGACTTCATCGTTCGCAACCTGACGCCACTCAAGCAGAAAATTGCGCAAACTAATCACACTTTGGTTGCGGCGGGATTAGGCTATCCGCTGCATCGAGCGTTTGTATCGGCTTGGCAACTTGCAGGTGGTGAAGCGATCGGCTTCTCCCACGGTAACAGCTATGCCACCGCAGCGTTTAACCGGGGGTATGTTGATGCCGATGGTTTATCTTTGGTCGATCGGTATTACTCCGGTGCACCAGGAGAAGACCAACTCTTGCAAGAGCTAGCAAAAACTTGCTCCCGAGGGTTACAGATGGCTGAGGTTGCTCCGCTACAAAGCAGCCCATACCGAGAAATATTTGACTGCTTGCCCAAGCATCAGACCAGGAGCTCTGTCAAAAGTGTCATGCTGCTGGGCTTCCCCATGAATCAGGTCCTTTACCCCTCGATGCCCAATTACCATGCTTTATCAATCCTCCGACTAGAAATCGGTATTCTAAAGTGCCTCAAAGCCAACGGATTTACCACGCTCTATAAAGCTCATCCCAATCGCTTAACTGAGATTGCTGGTGTGATGGATTCGTATGTGGATGAAATCATCACTCAACCGTTCGAAGACTCCCATCAAATGGCTGATTGCGTTGTGTTCACCCACCCTTACACCAGCACTTTTGGCTATGCCATGCTGACGCAGACTCCCCTTGTCCTGATGAACCACACCTCCGTATCTTGGTATCCGCTAGCATTCGACGCGGTTGCTAAGCGCTGTTGTATGGTTCAATTAGAAACCGACGATGACGACGAGTTTACTTTTAGTGACCATGAACTGATGGGAGCGATCGCCGCATCGCCTCACTCCGTCAATCATGAAGTGGTTTATCAATATGCGTTCTAAGTTTAGTAATAAGTAGCCGCACAACTAATCTATCCAGTCGAGAATGAATAACGATTTCAAAACACTATGAGCAGCGTTGGATTTGCCATATTCACTCAAAAAGGTTTCGAAGAACTGCATAGAAACTTTCCTGAGTATCGAGAATGGATCGACACGAAAGCTCAAGTTCGTGGGCCAAAATTTTTGTTTGATTTACAAGAAGTTCAACCAGCAGAAATTAGTGATGGTCTATATGACACCATTTTTAGGCAAGCCTATTTTCATGCTCACTATATGCAGCAGGGCAACTTTCTGAGCGTTTGGCATCAGCTCAAGAAAGTTTTAGAGTTGCCGAAAAGTCGAGTCTCAGAGATTCTTGAGGTCGGCAAAGGGATTGGTTTATTAGAAGCGCTCCTTGAGTGCTACGACTACACCGTTACCACATTAGATGTCGAAGCTCGCTATCAACCCGATGTGATTGGTGATATTCTTTCCTTGCCTTGGCCAGATAAAACTTTTGATTGCGTCTGTTGCTTCGAGGTTTTAGAACATTTACCCAGTTTCAAAACGCTCAGCGCCTTGAAAGAGCTCACCCGTGTGTCACGGCGTTACGTATATATCAGTTTGCCTTGCCAACGTTCCAGCCTTCATTTCAATTTTTCACTGCGGTTTCGAGAGCGAGGATTGCGGCGTTTTCCGATCAATTTCAACTTCTTCTCATCTTTTCCTTCCTTTCCATTGCAAGATCAGAACGAAGCTGAATTACTCAAACGTACCGATAAACATGGGCCACATTATTGGGAAGTTGGCAGAAAATCATACCCGAAACAAAAAATAAAACGCCTAGTTAGCCAAGCCGGTCTCGATGTGATTGAAGATTTTCATAATCCTCATCATCCTTACCATTGGTTCTTACTTTGCGAACACACTTCCTCCTCTAATTAAGTCGATACGGTTTCATGGCTGTTGCTTCTATTCTGGTTGATTCGAACGCTCATATGCAATATCGGCAAACTGCTTATGATGGCACAACCGTGTTAAGCATTGGTGATTCGGTTGACAGCCTACTGCCGCAGCTAAGCGCTTGCCTACATCATCATGATTTTGTCCGTCTCAACACACACCTCAACTCTTTAATTGGACATTTCGCCGTCATTGTTGAAACATCAACTCTAATTATTGCCTTTGTTGATGTCATTAGAAGTTATCCGATTTTCTATGCCACAGACGAACACCACAATCTGGCGATTTCCAATTCTGCGCATTTGCTCAAACAAAAGTATCAAATTTCTCAAGTCGACCAGACCGCCCTTTTAGAATTTATGATGGCGGGCTACGTTACTAATCGGGAGACTATTTATCACAATCTGTATCAACTTCGGGCAGGAGAATATTTACTTTGGGACAAGATGAAATGTCAACTGACTGTTCAGAGATATTTTCGCTACCATCCCTCATCTCACACTCAACACACCGCTAGTGAATATGTTGAAGAACTCGCAAACGCGACCGATCGCACTTTTGAACGGTTACTCAATGCTGTGGGTGATGCCCCTATTTGGTTGCCTCTTAGTGGTGGACTGGATTCCAGGTTGATTTTGGCTAAATTGCATAGTCTTGGATGCTCCAACCTGCATACATTCTCCTATGGCCCACGCGGAAACTATGAAGCCAAAGCTGCCCAAGCCGTGGCTAAAACGTTGAATGTGCCTTGGCAATTTATTCAGCCTAACGCTTCTAAAGCGCGACAGATCTTTGACTCATCACAACGTCGAGCTTATTGGGAATACGCTGATAGCTTAAGTGCTGTCCCAGTGATGAATGATTACCAAGCACTGCATTCACTCCGAGAAAGCGGCCAACTCTCAGAAAATGCGGTGGTTATCAATGGTCAAAGTGGCGACTTTACTTCCGGCGGGCACATTCCCCTAAAAATGCTGATAGGGCCTTGCTCCGCTCAGCAACTAACTGATTTTGTTATCTATAAACATTACTCTCTCTGGCACCACCTCAAAACGCCAGAAAATGTAGAGTTTGCGAAATCAAGAATCTTGAGTGTACTTGGCCTTGAAGAGCATCAAGAAATGACTATGCCAGAGATTGCTGCTTTCTATGAAGAATGGGAGTGGCAGGAAAGACAATCCAAGTTGGTAGTCAATGGTCAAAGGATCTATGAGTTTTTGGGGCTCGGTTGGCAGCTACCTCTCTGGGATACTGAATTAGTGCGGTTTTGGTCACAAGTTCCCCTGAATCTTCGACTAGAGCAGTCACTTTATATTCAATATTTGGAGCATTTCAACTACCACAATTTGTTCCAAAACTATCGGTCTGAATCACGAAGATGGCCGGGAGCAATGGCCGGCACAATTATTCTCAATCAATTAGAGCGAGCTCTATTGGGTGATCAACAGCGAGTGTATAAATATGCCAGCTATTGGGGTCACTATAGCGACCAGTATGCTTTGTATGGATTGCGTTACTTTCTCAAAAATATCAAAACAGCAGTCATACCCCCCCAAGGAAGAGGCTTAGTGGCTTTAGGCACTAAGCTGTGGTGTGAAGAAAACGATATTCAAATCCCCTCTTAACTCAAATGTTCATCGCCTCAAGCTCATTGACCAGACGCCAAAGAATATCTCAGAAAGCCCTGCAACTCTTCACAATATCCTGCATCAAACTTGGGCTGCTGAAAACTAAGAGCTTTTCAATTGGTGGTCAGTTCATTGAGTTTCATGACTTACAAAAGTCCAATATTTTACAACAGATAGCCATAGGTGGGATAGAATCTTACGAGCCAGAAGTCGCGCAACTTGTCAAAAACTATAGTCATTTCACTTGTCCTAAGTACTTTTTTGACGTTGGTGCAAATATTGGTTTTTACTCGGTGTTGGCAGAAGCCTATTTTCCACAAGAAGCACACGTTTTTGCCGTCGAGCCTTTTCCGGCAAATGCTCATTATCTTAGACAACTAAAAGAGCATAATCAGCTAAATTTCACTATCATTGAAAAAGCTTTGGATGAGTATCCTGACCTTCAAAAAAAGTTTTATTTTCCAACTGCCATTAATAGCTCACAACTATCGGCTAGCGCCTCCATTATTAATTCGTTTCGTGGCACTGACGGAATTTTCAAAGATCTGCCTTATCAAACCATTGACATCATGACTGAAACTTTAGATCGAGTAATTGCCTCAAAGTGCGAGGCTGATGGCAGTATTCTGATTAAACTAGACTGTGAAGGCAATGAGTTACCGATACTCAAATCAGCTACTTTAACCCTCAAGCGCCATGATGTTGACTTCATCATTGAGCTTATGATTAATGATCGTGACAAGTACGAGATCTTTGACTTGATGAAAAGCTTCGGCTATGAAGGTTTTTTGATCACTAATGCTGGCTTGGTTCGAGAAGATCGACCATTAACTTTTCCATTTCCTGGTAGACGCGATCGCACAATTTGGAAAAATCATTTTTTCACAAAAAAAACTTTCGCAGATGTCGAAAAGTTCTCAAGAAAAAATTATGGCTATTGGATCTAATAAATCATCAAAAGATGATACATCTTCCCTGAATGTCCTTGTGGTTAGCAGCAAATATCCTCCAGAGTATTCAGGCTCTGGCCTCAGAGCACATAACACTTACAAGCGTTTAAGAAGCAAGTTCAATATAAACTTTGAAGTTTTAAGCAGCTCTATCTCAGAGAACACATGCTGCAAGTATGAATGGCAAGGCATTAAAGTTACACGTATTGCTAATAAGAGAACTCCTGTCTCACTGCTTGGTCTTACAGAACAAGGAAAAATACATAAAAAAGTTATAGCGGCCTGGAAAAGAATCATTATTCTAACAAATTACTGCCTTGAAGCAATTCCAACCTTGCGATATTTATATGCTCATCACAACTCAATAGACGTTATTCATGTATTTGGTAATGTCAATGTAACTAGCGTAGCTATAACATATGCAAAGCTTACAAAAAAACCCTTGTTAATTGAGTTGGTTAACTTTCATGAGCACCCTCGCTATCTAGAGCCTTTTGGAATCAGCCTTTGCTTGGGTCGTGGATTTCCGTCTCACGCAATAATTGTTGCTATTTCAAGACAACTGGAACAAGCGGCTTTAAATAGTGGATATTCGCCGCGTCAGATCTGGTGTCGACCTAATCCAATCGATGAGAGTAAGTTTAATTTTTCAGCTTGCCAGAGCGAAAAAGAATTCTTCGGATTTGGTAGTAAGTGTAGCGATCCTAAGCACATTTTGCACTTAGCCAAATTCATGCCGAGAAAGAATCAACTATTTATGGTTGATGTGTTAGCAAAACTTCCCCATAATTTTCGACTAATACTTGCTGGTCCATTAGTTAGTAGTGGTCCACTTTCGGAGCGAGATATGGCCTATTTTCAGAGTATTCAAGAAAGTATCAACTCGCTAGGGCTTAGAGACAGAGTTCTGTTACAGCCAGAGTTTATTGATAAACCCGAAAATTTTATTCGTAATGCCGATGTCTTTGTCTTACCATCAGTGCAAGAGGGGCTCGGTACTCCAGTATTAGAAGCATTGGCCTGTGGAATACCAGTTGTCACTAATCGTATTCCTGGAGTCTTTGATCAGTGGATTAACGATGGTGAAAACGGTTATATGTGCACACTAGAGCCTGATATCTGGGCGGAAAAAATATACTTAGCTACCCAAATACCCCAAGATGCAATGAAATTAGCTTCGAAAAGAGTTCTGCAATACGCTTCAACACAGGCCATCGATCAAGAGTACTTCTCAATATTATGTAAATCCATAAAACTAACACGAGATGATTAGAATACACTACTAATGAGTTATTTGTAGCCATGAAAAAGCTATGTATTGTCGTCGAGTCATTTCGAGGAGGTGGAGCACAGAAAATCGCATTGAATTTAGCTAACTATTATTCAAAACTTGATTTCAAAACTATTCTTTTAGTTTGTACCGATGAAGGACCATACCGTAAAGATGTAGTCCGAGAAATTGAGGTTATTAATCTTAATACCTATAGGATTCGACATTCATTATTCAAAATTAGACGCGCACTTAAAGATATTAAGCCAGATGTGATTTTGTCAGTCTCGCGAGATGCAAATATTTTGGTGGGTCTAACCTATATGTTTCACTCGTCAGCACGACTCATTTTTCGAGAAGCCAATACAATGCATGCGGTGTTGAAAATGCCACAGCTAAAGAGGCTATGCTACTTAACCCTGATGAAAATAGCCTATTTAAAGGCAGATGTTGTAATTAGCAATTCTCAAGATACTAAGTCAGATCTGGAAAAATATAAGGTTGTTTCCTCTAGTAGTAAAATCCGAGTCATACACAACCCAGTACTGCCTAGTAACGTTGAAGAGTTGATTTCTGTAAAGTGTCACCATCCTTGGTTAGTATCCTCAGCCCTGAAAGTTGTTCTTTCTGTGGGACGTCTATATCCTCAAAAGAATCATGCTCTACTAATCAACGCTTTTTCAAGAGTAATATCACACGTCAAGAATGCTAGATTAGTTATTTTGGGAGAAGGCGATGAAAAAGAGAATATTCATAAACAAATTCACGCTTTTGGACTTCAAGATCATGTCGATGTTTTAGACTTTCAAGCAAACCCATTTCCTTTTTATCGAGAGGCCGATCTTTTTGTCCTCACCTCTCTTTGGGAAGGGTTTGGCAACGTCTTAGTGGAAGCACTAGCCTGCGGTACCCCAGTAGTTAGCACAGATTGCCCTGGTGGGCCAAGAGAGATCCTAGAGTACGGCGAATATGGCACGTTGGTACCAGTAAATGATGTTGACGCCCTGGCCTCGGCAATAATATCTGCCTTAATGATGACAGATGATTTCCAGCAAAAGTCTTTAAGAAGCCAAAGAGCTCAACTTTTTTCTGTAGAGTTAATTGCCCAACAATACCTGATGCATATTTCTGAAGATAGCTTCTACAGCAAATAATGAAAATAGTACTAGTAATCACTGGGTTAGAAATCGGAGGAGCTGAGATGATGCTCCTCAAAATCTTAGAAAATCTCTCTCAAGAATTTTCTCCAGAGGTTGTGTCGTTGACCACTTTTGGCAAAGTAGGTCACTCTATTCAAGCGTTAGGTATACCAGTTACAGCACTTGATATGAAGCTTGGAATATCGACGCTAATCACCCTGGTTAAATTAGTTCGTTTGCTTAGGGCTAAGCGCCCTCATATCGTCCATACATGGATGTATCACGCCGACTTAGTTGGTGGTCTCGCCGCCCGGCTTGCTAAGGTTCCTATTGTAATTTGGAATATACGGCATAGTAACTTTGCATCTCAGAAAACTAAATTAACTACTAAACTAGTTATTCAAATTTGCACAAAACTGTCTTATTTTATTCCCGACTGCATTCAATGCTGTTCAATTAATGCCCGCGACATCCATATTGAACTTGGCTATGATGCTGATAAATTCATCGTAATTCCTAACGGGTTCGATCTTCAGCGCTTCTATCCAAATCCTCAAGCTAGGAAACGTATACGGCAAGAGCTAAATCTTTCTTCCTCAAACATGTTAGTTGGGATGATCGGTCGCTTTCATCCGCAAAAGAATCATTTAGCTTTTTTTAGGGCTATGAGTCATGTATACTGCAAGCTTCCAAAAATTCACCTCTTACTAGCTGGGAAGAATATAAATTCTGGCAATCTCTGCCTCATGGCATACATCCATGAAACTGGGGTTAAAGCTATCGTTCACTTACTCGATGAACGAGATGATACACCTGACTTGATGGCATCTTTAGATTTGCTTGTATTATCCTCATCAGAGGGTGAAGCATTTCCTAATGTTGTTGGAGAAGCAATGGCCTGTGCAGTACCTTGTGTGGTAACTGACGTGGGTGATTCTGCGTATATTGTGGCCAATACCGGCAAAATAGTAGATGCTAATGATGAAATGCAACTAATGCAAGCAATTCTTAGCGTATTAAATTTGAGCGAAAGCGAAAGGATGACATTAGGAAGAATGGCTAGGCAAAGAATAGAAACACTATTTGATATCAGGCAAATCACTCAGCAATATCAGGATTTATATCTTCAGCAATGCTCTAAATTGAATCTTGATGATCAAGAATGGCCATTATCATCTGAAAATTGATTGAGAATACTCTTTGATGTGGTTCGATTAGGGATCGCTGATTTGTATCAGCTGATTTGCAGGTAAGTATACGAAAATCCATTGACGGATATCGACAATCATCGCTCTACTGTTCTCTCCCCTAGAGACTCTGTATATCTACATCAACTTAAAGAATCTGACTCTTTCTGGTGGCCTGAGATGTCTACATGTCTTAAAATTTTGTTCAAATATAAAACAGTGTGTTTAAAGAATGAATACTCTTCCAAATATTTTGAGACAGTCATTGAAGCGCAAAAACTTATTGGTCATGACCAAAAAAGTCATGAAGCGTTTTTTCGATAAGAAAAATGCACACTCTTCAAGGGAGAACCTGGCCTGGTTAGAAGAACACTGTATGGACTTTGAAGATTTAGCCAAAAGCCTGGATGCTGACTTATGGGAAGAAACTCTAGAAGTCGTCGAGAAAATTGACGTTCATGCCAATACGGTCCTAAATTCTATTGAACACAGCTTGGGAGGAGGAGGAGCATATCCATTTCTTTATTTTATTACGCGCTATCTTCAGCCTCTAACTGTGGTTGAGACAGGTGTTGCAACCGGCTTTTCATCATATGCCTTTTTGGCTGCACTTGAAGAAAACAAAAAGGGAACTCTTTATAGTAGTGACTTTCCTTATTTTAGAATTCCTAACCCCGAAAAATATATTGGCATCGTTATCGAAGAGAAGCTTAGAGGGAACTGGAATCTTTATCTCGATGGAGATGAGGTGAATCTTCCTCAAATATTAGATAAGGTTGGAACAATCGACATTTTTCACTACGACTCTGATAAAAGTTATTCTGGTAGAGATTTTGCAGTGAGCTTAGTCACTCCAAATCTTAGTCCTAATGGGCTGATTTTGATGGATGATATTCAGGACAACTCATACTTTTATGATTACGTTGAGACAAGACAGATTCATGAATGGAATGTCTTTAATTTCAATGGTAAATATGTTGGTCTCATAGGAAAATTAAAGTCTAAGAGGCTTGAAGCCTTTGATCTCGAGTTATGAATCTGCGCTAGCTTAACTTGAATCTGAAATTTGTCATTGGCTTTATTACAGGTCCTGCTATTGCAAACAGTGCGGGAGCAAATTTAGCTCGGTGCCTTAATGCTGTGCCGTAGTTGCTGGTGCCAATAGCAAATACCACAATCATAGAAAAAATGATTATTAGAACATTTCTCTTCTTGCTATCACCGAATATGATTTTGAGTTTAAATGTAATTAAGATGCAGGCAAGCCAATAGAATAAAGCATCTAAAATACCTAGCAAGTCGATTGGTGATCTGATCATCCAAGGGAATGGTAGGAATAGAAAGTATATTGTTCTCAAACTGCACAGCCATAAGAAGTCTCCTAGATTGTTCAGCTCAAATTCAATTAAATATGCAGCATCTCCGCTAGCTCGGTCTTGCCATAAATGCTCAATAGCCTCTGTAAAGCTTCGCTGAGATAAAATTCGAATTTGGGGTAAAGAGATAAGGAAGTCTATGACGTATGGGCTGATGAAAATGGCCATAAGGACTAGGGTTGCTAGTAACAAGTAATATATTTGCTTGTTGCGAATCTTTTTTCTTGACCATTTAAATAAAGCCTTACTTTCATGGATGCTGAATATAAGTATAGCGATGAGAACACTTAAGAGCATTCCACCGTGAAACACAGTACTACCAGAAAAGCCTGTTAAAGCAATTAAAATACACCGAAAATCTCGACTGTCAAACCATTTGGCTGTGCCAATCAATCCAACCATAAACGGTAAGATAATCCAAACCTCACGTGCCGTAATCGAGGAGTATAAAATTGATGCTGGAAACAACGCAGTCAACCAAGTGACTACATATGCGGCTTTTTTATTCCACAAGATATTGGTCAATTGATAAGCCGAATATACGATCAAAATGCCGAGGCTGACATTGAGCATTTGAGCCATCAGCGGGCTTCTTCCTAATAGGGAGTAAGGAAGTGACAGTACAAAACTATAAACGTATGATTGATAAATGTCGAAGTGTTGGAACGTCCCCCAAAAGCCATCTTGAGCCCACTGCCAAGCCGTTTGCTCAAAGCCGATGTAATCTGGAGTGTTGGACTCTGGTATCGCTATTATGTAGCGGTCTGTTAATACAGTTAGCAGCCGTATAAAAAATGCTGACCACAAGGGAATTTTGATCAGACTTGTATGCCTGGCGAGTTTTGCCGTCATATATGCACACATAGCAGTGCTGAGCCAACCCCAAAAGTCCGCCATCGTTTCTGTTTAATAGTTATTCAATCAATTATCATCTCATATTTTAGAAGAATCATGTAAATTATCCAGGCTTAGAATGTGTGATGATTGGGTGAGATTGCACGTCAATCTGTTTTTCATATATTGAATGTCGATGTATAAAAGGAGTGTCTGGATGTCTTGGAGAATTAAGATTCTTGTTAAAATAATTCTTAAACGATTGCCAATTAGATACTCTTTGTGGAAAAAAATAGGTATATTTAAGCATGGTCGCATGGAATCTGTGGAGTATTCCTACATAATCTTTAAGAAGCATCTGGAGAATGTTAATCCCTCTCTAGGCTTTGTCTCTTTGGAGCTTGGCCCTGGTGACTCAGTACTGTCAGCAGTTATGAGTAAAGCTTTCGGAGGCAGCTGTTCTTATTTGGTGGATTCGGGATATTTTGCAAATTTTGAATCTGATATTTACAAGAATGCTGAGAGTTTCTTGCGGGATGCTGGTTTGCCATTGGGGGATGAGTATCTGAGGGGGTTGACAGATGAGGATATTCTGCCTGAAAAGCTCTTGACTGCATACAATTGTCATTATTTGACTCAAGGTTTAGATTCTCTTAAATCTATCCCCAGTAATTCGGTAGACTTTATTTGGTCACAAGCCGTTTTGGAGCATGTGCGAAAGCGTGACTTTTTATCGACTCAGAAAGAGCTGAGACGGATTATTCGAGATGATGGAAAATGTTCGCACACAGTTGATTTGAAAGATCATTTAGGCGGCTCTCTTAATAATCTTAGATTTTCGGAGCGGGTATGGGAGTCTGAATTTATGGCTTCCTCTGGCTTTTATACAAATCGTATTCGATATTCTGAAATGCTTTCTTTATTTGATGAGGCTGGCTTTCTTGCCGAAGTAGTAGATGTTCGTTGCTGGTCAGAGTTGCCAATTGAAGTGAATAGACTCTCGCAAGAATTTGAGCATTTGTCTGAGGAAGAGCTTTGTATCAAAGGCTTCACAGTGATTTTGACTCCTAAGCTTTGAAAATATTTTCATTTCCTTTAAGTCATTTTCGAATCTCTAGTCTGAATATTTGTACTTTTTCGATTGCTTGATCGCGATATCAAAAATAAGTATGTAGGAATTGCTGGATCACTTTTGAGGGTGAGCTTTCTTATTGCAGGATCTGATCTTGCTTATCTTTGACAGCAATGCCTTGGTAGAAGTAGCCGCCGACTTTGGGGAGGTTTGTCGCGTAGAAAGTGTTAATTGTGAGCTTGGGAAAGTGGGCTTCGACGAGCTCGCCGATCGCTCGATCCAGGTGACAGCCGTCGGCGAGGCGCTTTTGTAGGGGGGTGAGGCGATGTTGCCAGGTTTGGAGGTGGGGGTCGGGGCTGAGGCCATGCTCGATAAAGACGAACTTGCCGCCGGGTTTCAGCACGCGATGGATTTCGGCCAGGGCTTGATCGACGCCAGCGATGCTGCATAGAGTCCAGGTGCTGACGACGGCGTCAAAGCGATCGCTCTGAAAGTCCAACTGTTCGCCTCGGAGGGTTCGACTGGTGACGGGGAGGGTGGTTTGGGCTAGGCGAGGAGCGGCGATCGCACCCATGCCTGGATTGGGTTCAATCACCGTTAGCGAGGTGACGGTTTCGGGATAGTAGGCCAGATTGAGCCCGGTGCCAAAGCCGATTTCGAGTACGTCGCCGGTCACTTCAGCGAGCAACTGTTGGCGATATTGGGCAAAGGGGGCACCCGACATGCTCCAGTCCAACAGTCGCGGCAAAATCCAGCGTCCATAAATCCCCATTGAGCGTTCCCTCATTGTCGACAAACCACAACCGTCAATTATTCTCCCGTTTGCTGACCCATTATTTGATAGTTTTGTAGTTTCTCAACGGCAGACAGGTGGACACATGGCAGGGTTACACGGGCGCGATTTTCTCCGCATTACCGACATTTCCGAGGCCGAAATGCTGGAGTTGCTGACGCTAGCGGGCCAGCTGAAGGCGGGGCAGGAGAAAATTGACTGCTTTGGCAAAATCTTGGGCCTATTTTTCCGCAAGTCTTCGACCCGTACTCGTGTGAGCTTTTCATCCGCGATGTGGCGACTGGGGGGGCAGGTGATTGATCTGAACCTGAACGTGATGCAGGTGAGCCGGGGTGAGCCCATCAAAGATACCGCCCGCATTCTTAGCGGTTACTTAGATGTCTTGGCGATTCGCACCTTTGAGCAAACTGAGGTGCAGGAATTTGCCGACTATGCCGACATTCCCGTGATTAATGCCCTGACGGATTTGGAGCATCCCTGTCAAATTTTGGCCGATTTGAAAACGGTGCAAGAGGCGTTTGCTGGGCAGTTGGCAGGGCTGACGATGACCTATTTGGGGGATGGCAACAATGTGGCCCATTCCCTCATTTTGGGCTGTGCGCTGGTGGGGATGAATGTGTGTGTCGCGACCCCGGCAGACTATCAGCCGGATGCGGGGATCGTGGCGCAGGCCAAAGAACTGGCGGGCGATCGCGCGACCATCACCCTCACCACCGACCCGAAGGCCGCCGTCGAAGGCGCTAATGTGCTCTACACCGACGTGTGGGCCAGCATGGGGCAAGAAGACTTGGCCGAGAGCCGGATTCCCATCTTTCAGCCGTATCAGATCAATGATGAGCTGTTGGCGATCGCCGCTAAGGATGCGATCGTGCTGCACTGCTTGCCTGCCCACCGAGGCGAAGAGATTACCGACTCGGTGATTGAGGGGCCGCAATCGCGGGTGTGGCAAGAAGCGGAAAACCGGATGCACGCGCAACAGGCATTGCTTGCGAAACTACTGGGTTAAAGCACATCTCAGTTGACAATTGAGGTGATGGAAGTCGGCAACCTCACCTAACCTCTCCTTAAGCAAGGAGAGGGACCGGAAGCTTACTAAACCTCTTCTTGCCAAAGAGGTATCTGTTTAGC
Organism: Leptolyngbya iicbica LK; assembly: GCF_004212215.1. Taxonomy (NCBI): domain Bacteria; kingdom Bacillati; phylum Cyanobacteriota; class Cyanophyceae; order Leptolyngbyales; family Leptolyngbyaceae; genus Leptolyngbya; species Leptolyngbya iicbica. The sequence continues at coordinate 1,189,136 of NZ_QVFV01000001.1, read as the reverse complement.
GTTCCGCAACATCCCCTCCACTGGAGGGGTGCCCGCAGGGCGGGGTGGGTTTACCCCCTTGAGTACAGGGCCGACCCACCCCTTTGCCCCTCCCAGGAGGGGATTCAGTTCTGAATGAGCGTGTTGACGCTAAACAGATACCCAAGGAGAGGTGCCGCAGGCGGTGAGGTCCAAAGGTCAAAACTCCACATTTGGAACTGAATGAGCTTCAAAATTCGATGCCGGGTTGGGCTTTGACGCCTTGTTCGCGGAAGGGATGTTTGACCAAAGACATTTCGGTGACGAGGTCGGCGGCCTCGATAAGATCTTTCGGGGCACCGCGTCCGGTGAGGATGATGTGGGTGTCGGGGGCTTTTTCGGCGAGTCCGGCGAGTACTTGGTCGACGGTGAGAAAGCCGTGCTTCAGGGCAATGTTTACTTCGTCGAGCAAGATGGTGCGGTAGGCCGGATTGCGAATGTAGGTAAGGGCGGTATCCCAGGCGGCGTGGGCTTTGGCGATGTCGCGATCGCGGTCCTGAGTTTCCCAGGTGAAGCCTTCGCCCAAAGCGTGAAAGTCAAGCTGCTCGGGCCATTTCTCAAACACGGCTTTTTCGGCCGGTTCCCACGCGCCCTTGATGAATTGGATGATGGCGACTTGGTAGCCGTGGCCGAGCGATCGCAGCACCATGCCTAGAGCAGCGGTGGTCTTGCCTTTGCCATTGCCCGTGTGGACGATGATCAGCCCCTTTTCCACGGTGCGAGCCGCGAGCCGTTCTTGTTGGACCGCTTTGCGTCGCTCCATTTTGCGCTTGTATTGCTCAGCCGTGAGCCCAGAGCGGGTGGACTCTTCGGTGAGAGTGTCGGCAGTGGCGTCAATATCGGGGGTCGGGCTCGCGTCAGCAGGAGTCGAGGTCATGGCACACAACAGTGGGAATCTTCTCATCCTATCGCGCTGAGTTACGGGGACTGGGGCAGTGCAGCGATCGCGCTGGCCTCGCCAACCGTTGCAAAATCGGTAACTCCAGTTGCGATCGCCCTAACCAGCCCTAGAGTTTGAAATGACCACTAAGCTTCAGCCCCACTGGTAAGGAGTCAGCCATGATCTATATTTCCGCCGAACGGACGTCGATTCTGCTGGCCGTCTTGGGTCTAGCGCTGGTCAGTTGCCGCAGCCCGCAAGCGACGAATCCCGACGGCTCCCCGGTCACCTTTACCTGCCCGACTGGCGAAACCATTACCGCCGTCTTTGCCGCCGATTCCGCTGATGCCGTGACCGTGACGCTGCCCGAGCAAGCCGAAATCATCTTGCCCCGGGTGGAATCAGCCTCCGGTGCGAAGTATAGCGACGGCACTACGACCTTTTGGGAGAAGGGCGGCGAAGCGATGGTGGAAGTGAATGGCGAAATCACGCTGCAAAACTGCACTGCCGAATAGCGAAATGTTCTCTTGATGGTGCTGAGGCAATTTTCGGAATAAAAGCTGCGGTGCATTGCGCTGCGCTTATGACACCCGACGAGGGGGAAATTCTGTTTCAGCGATCTCCTTAGGTGGCGCGATCGAGGGAGGCGACGACTTGATGGTAAATTTCTTCGGCCTGTTCGGGAGAGTTACCGATGCTGGTGAGGCCGAGTTTGCCGTATTCCGACAGGCAGCCCATGAGGTGAAAGGCCGCGCCGACGCCTTCCACACTGTTGAAATGGAGGCGATCGCTGACAATGATGTCCATCAGGTCGCTGGGTAAGAGCCCCTGGTAATCGGCTTTTTGCACGTTATCAGAGGCGCGATAAAACTTGGGCTGGCCGCGCCGGGTATAAAACAGTCCGTCACTGGGCGAATAGTAGCCATCGGTCAGCAGTTTAAGCGCCATGAGGGGATGGGTGGTGCCGCCTTTGCGTAGGTTGATTTCAATGGCGTTCAGTTCCCACTGGGGATCGCGATCGGGATGGTACACCGCGACAAAATCGACGCCATATCGTTCCAGCGCACCCTTTTGGGCCAGGTTTTTGCCGATCGCTTCGCCCATTTCCTGAATGCGGAGGCGATAGCCCTCGTCGGCGGGAAACGAGCAGCCCAAAAAGATTTGTCCATCGGGGCCGCCGAGCACCTGATCGTGGGTCGAGAGCATTTCCACCTCACCCAGGGGATTGATGTGCCCCTGGGCGCTAGGCGATCGCTTCACCTCCCCCTCGATGAAGGCTTCGGCGATCGCCCCTAGCTGATGAATCTTCTGTTCAAACTGCGGCCAGGTTTCTGTGGGGCATTGGAACCGTAGCGCTTGGAAAGCCTGTTGGAGCTGCTGCGATCGCTCTCGGTGGGTGGCCTGAGACGGGGCCACTGATGCGAGCGGGGCCAGATCGAGCAAAGCGTTCCCCTCGCCCGAAAAGCCCTCGTTGAGTTTGATCACGATGCGCTGTAACTGGGGCTGCCGTTCCCACAACTCTGCCGCGACCTCCGCCAGTGCCGCTGGATCATTCACCAATTCGCTGCCGTCGGGATGGGGCACCCCACATTCCGCAAAAATTTGCCGACTGCCCCCTTTAGTCCCCCAGTACAGCAGGTCGGGATCAAGCCCCAGCAAGGGAATTTCCAATTTCAGTGCCAGTTCCCGTTCGAGGGGCGTGGCATTAAAACACACCATATACGCATGTTCGGGATCCAGACGACGACGAATTTTTTCGAGCAGGCGGGGCCGTTCCAGCAGCTTTTGGGTGAGGGGCTTGTGCGATGCATCGTAAGTCGCAAACAGGTCAAGGCGATCTCGGGCGTGGGAGCTGGGAATGCCCGGTAGCAGCTCCAGATAATAGTCCACAATGCTGGGATGTAGCGGCTGCGAGGTGACGTAAATCAGCCGCGTGTAAGGATTCCGGAGCCGTGCCAGCGAAAATAACAGCCGCTCTTCGTAATAGTGGACCCCAGCGATTTTTTGCAGCTCTGACTGATCCAAACTTAAGGAGGGGACGATGAGCACCTGGCAGTCGCGCACATCAAACTCGTCGGGCGATCGCCACAACGTTTTCAGTCGAGTTTGCAGCTGCTGGAATTGCATAATCTAGTTGCCAAGGGCCGTGAACAAATGTTTCCATAGATTCACACGTTCTCTCCAACGTCCGCCTGCTAGTTGAAAAATCGTTAGAAACGGGGCCGTGAACTCAGGTGGCTTGGCTCCCATGGGCCTAAACCGTCAGTTATCGCCCGCGGGCAACTGGGGCAAGATCGCTTCTTCCTCTAGAACGACGGGGGCGTTAGCTCGCCTGGCGATCGCCGCATTCCACCGCTCATCGAGCACGGCTAAGCCTGCTGCCAGCACTTCCGCCAGAGTACTGTTTAAGCGATACAGCGCCACGACGCCTAACACAATTGCCGCCGGAAACTGCGGTGTCAGCGCCGCCAACACGGTGGCCTCAAACACGCCGAGGCCACCCGGCGCACCGGGGATCACCAACCCCAGCAGCCAGCCGAAGCTAAATGCCCCCATCAGCCCCCAGACATCCGCCATATCGAGGGAATACAGCGCCATAAAGCAAAAAATGAACCCGACGCCCCGCAAGAGCACAAACGCGACTTCCCCCAATAAAGGCCGCCAGGGATATTGCTGCAGCTGAGGAATTTGGGGAGGGGCGGTGAGCGGTTCGACCTCGAACTGGTCGGCTTGGTTGAGTTTGGCCTGGGCGAGCCGCTGCAAAATGGGATTCAAAATGCGCGGATGCAGTGCCACCAACATCGCGACCAAAATCACCAGTTGAATCAACGTTGAAGGCAGGCTGACCAGCACGATCGCGAGGGCGGCAGCAGCCATGAGCAACGGTTCCAGCACCACGCCGGTAATCGCCACCCCGGTCGATGTGCCCGAGTCGCGCAAAAACTGAATGCGCCCGACAAAATGCCAGATGTTGCCGGGCAGATATTTGCCGAGGTTGGTTTTCAGGTAGGTGATGACCGTCCAGGTGGGCGGTACGGGCGCACTGAGCGATCGCATGATGCCGTACCATACCCAGCCCGACCAAATGTGCGCTGCCAGAGTGATGCCCAGGGCGAGCAGGAGTTCGGCGATCGCATAGGGCGTTAAGCGCAGGGTCAATACCTGCTGCCAGTTCAACCGCAGGGTATGCAAGATGAAACCCAGAGTCAGCGCCAAAATGAACCAGCGCAGGTAGGGTTTCACCCGTTGGTAGGTGGCTTTGACGGCAGGAGGCAGTTTCATAAGCGCAGCGACTGAAGACTCAGTAGCAAATCATCAGACACAGGATAAGTCGAAACTGGCGGAACGCGATCGCGGCTACCGTAAAAGTCGGCCCGAGGACAGCCGCGATCGCGGCGATAACCTAACGGCCCGAGAAATGGCCCTGGTTGACTGACAAAACTCTCAAAACCTTCATTCTGCTGTAGGTTGGGTTAGCGCCAGCGTAACCCAACGAAACCGCTTCTGGTGTTGGGTTTCACTTCGTTCTACCCAACCTACAAGAGCAACTTTTGTCAGTTATTCAGGAAATGGCCTGAGACGACGCAACTTCCTCCTGGGCGGGGGCTGCTGCAGATGCCGTCATCATTGGATAGGGCGGCAAGTGACAAAACGGCGGATTCACAAAGTTCACTGAGGTGATGTCTTCACCCAGAGTCTCTAACGCCAGCGTCAACGCTCGATAGCACGTGGGCAAAAAGTGGTTGCTCGGTAGGGCATTGTGGACTTTGAATCGCCGCAAGCGATCGGCCACTTGCCCCTGAGCCCCCACGATATAAATTTCTCGCTGTCGTTGCTGCCGCGCTGCTTTCACTTCCTTTTCAACCGTCAGGGAAGCCGTCACCCCAATCAGCGGGACCTGACTCAAATCGAGGATGATCGCTTCATGACTGCGGCCCATATGAAACGCGATCGTCCGCGCCGCCCCATAGCTCATCGGCCCACTGATTTGAATCAGCAACACGCGCCCTCGCGCCTGCTGCAGCAGGTGTGCCTCTTCTGGTGTGAGCGAGACCTCGGGATCATCGGCTGGGTGCTGCACTGCCCGCACTTTTTCAATTTGCAGACTGGTCAACCGCTGAATGGTCAGAATATTGGCGACAAACGCCCCCACTGCCACGGCGGTAATCAGATCCACAAACACCGTCAACAACAGCACGCCATAGGTGACGACCGTGGCGCGGGTGGAAACCTGACAGACCCGCCACAAAAAGTCCCAGTCGATGATGCGCATGCCGACTTTGATCAAGATGCCCGCCAGCACCGCATGGGGAATTTGCGACGTAATGCCCCCAGCCCAGAGCACGATGCTTAACAGCACCAGCGCATGAAACATGCCCGACAGGCGCGTTTGTCCCCCCGCATGGACGTTAATGACTGTGCGCATGGTGGCCCCCGCCCCTGGCAAGCCCCCAAACAAGCCGGACAGCAGGTTGCCGATGCCCTGGCCAATGAGTTCCTTTTCGGAGTTGTGGCGAGTGCGGGTAATGTTGTCGGCCACTAGCGAGGTCAAGAGGGAATCGATCGCTCCCAAAATCGCCAACATCAGGCCGTAACCCACAATCGATTTCAGCTGATTCACGTTGAGCCGGGGCCACTGAATCTGGGGCAGCCCTTGGGGAATTTCGCCGATGCGGGCAATCTCACTGCCGCCGAACACCAGGACCGACAAAGCGGTGCAAAAAATTAGCGCGACTAATGGCGAAGGGACAATCCGGGCGAGATGCTTGGGCCAGCCAAACACAATCATCAAGGTCAAAATGCCGAGTCCTGCTGCTGTGGGCTCCGGATGAGCCAGCACCGTTGGCAGTTGCTGCAGCGCTGGCACCACCCCACTAGAGGCGGGATGCCCCAACAGCGGGGCAATTTGTAAGGTGACGATAATGACCCCGATCCCCGACATAAAGCCGGAGATCACCGAGTAGGGCATGAGCGTGATGAATTGCCCTAATCGCAAAATGCCAAACAAGATTTGGAAGACTCCGCTCAGCATGACGGCGGTAAAGGCCATCGCCAAGCCGTGTTCGGGGTTCTGGGCAATGAGTTTAGTAAACACCGTGGCCATGACCACGGTCATGGGGCCAGTGGGGCCGGTGACTTGGGCCGGCGTGCCCCCAAAGAGGGCGGCAAAAAAGCCGGTCAAGATCGCCCCGTATAGGCCCGCGGTGGGGCCAGCCCCAGACGCCACCCCAAAGGCTAAGGCGAGGGGCAACGCGACAATGGCAGCGGTGAGTCCGCCAAACAAATCGCCCCGCAAGTTGTGAAGACGGAGGGGTTGGAATATTTGCATAGTGATGAAGAGTGGAAAGCCAACGGATCAACAGCAGCCAGAATTGCGATAACGCTGCGGCGATCCCCAACGGCGGACAGGGCAAAGGCACCTGTATCTACTGGCCCGTTTTAAGGCTCAGGTTCTTGCAATGTATGTGTAACCCAGCACAGTCGAGGGGCTTTGAGAGGTTTCTTGATACGGCGTGAATAAAATTCGTACTTGTTTACGTTGGCGTAATAGACGGGCTGAGGAGGCGCCAGCTTGGCTGCCGTAAGCCAGTGAGAATGCTGCTTTGCGCACCCAGGTAAACCCGCAACAATCATGCCGTTCCCACGCTGGTGGCTGGCCCTGACCATGGCGTCCTCGTTGTCGCCTATGTTAACCCTCACAGATTGCGCGAACCATCTTCTGGAAAGGGTTTGCAGGGTTTTCTATCTCAATGATTGAGCAGCCGCTGGCAGCACTGTATGATGATGCCCAAAACGCTTGAAAAAGCAGTGTTTCGACATTCAGGAGATTCCATCGTATGGCTAATCAGCAAGCTCGTAACCGTGCCGTCAACTCGGCAGGCGGATTTATGCGAGACTTTCAAGCTTTTTTGATGCGGGGCAACGTCGTTGATCTGGCCGTGGCGGTAATTATTGGTGGAGCCTTTGGCGCAGTGGTCAATTCGTTCATCGCCGACATTGTGACCCCGGTGATTTTGACCCCAGCACTATCCGCTGCTGGGGTGGAAGACATTGCTGAGCTGTCGGCCAATGGCGTGAAGTATGGACTGTTTCTCTCGGCGGTAGTGAATTTTATCGTGATCGCCTTTGTCATTTTTGTCATGGTGCGGCTCTTTGAACGCGCCAAGCGCAAAGAAGAAGTGGAAGCGGCTGCCGAACCCAGTGTCGAGGAAAAGCTGAACGATACCTTGGCGCAGCTGACCGAAGTCATGGAGCGTAAACTCTAACCGGATTCGCCTGAGCAGTGACAGTCATGACCTCACGTTGTCGGGGCTACCGACATGCCATCGGTTGCCCCTGAGGCTGATAGCTGCGCATCACGCGCCCGGCCCCGCGCAGTTGCTGATGATACGTGGCGCTAATGCGATCGCTCAAATCGGTAATTGAGTCGATGCCGATGCCGTTGCGGCCCTGATCTCGACCGGAACTGTGGATGTAGCGACCGTCGCCGAGGTACAGGGCTACGTGGTTGGGCCGATCGCCCCGCCCAAAAAACAAGAGATCCCCTGGTTGTAAGTCATTTAGCTCCACCGCCTCGACAAACTCTTCTTGTTGATACGAGTCGCGAGGTAGGCGAATGCCGGAGGCGGCAAAAGCGGTTTGCATCAGGCCCGAGCAGTCAAAGTTTGGCCCCACGGTGCCGCCCCAGAGATAGGTGTTGGGCTGTGCCATAGCGGCTTGGGTGAAGTGGATGATGGCGGGAATTTGGGCCGCGATCGCTGCCGCCGTCCACTCAGGAGCCTGGTAGGGCTGAGCTGCGACTTGCAGCGACTCTAAGGCCGTCACGGGTAACCAGCCAGGATAGTCGTCTTCGCACAGGCAGACCGCGATCGCGGGGTCATGCGCTTGGGGCAAAGACATCAGGCGCAGGTGTCGGCCCGCGGCCGCTTGGGTCACGAGCCCTGTATCCGTCGGTGACTTGCACAGGTCGAGGGCCGTCTGGCACTGATATTCGGTCTCTAGCTGTAGCGTGGCTAGCAGCACCATCACTTTCTCCTGTCTGTGCAAAAAGTTACTTTACGCAAATATCTGTTGGAATTTTGGCGCGATCGCTGCCGTCCCAACCGACAATGGAAAATTATAGAAGAGCGCTCAGACATTAATTAATTGCCTGCTATGACATCAACCTTGCCGCTAAACACCTCCAAAGTAAACGCTGCCCACAAGTTATCCCTAGCGCCGCTGCAAGTGCCCGAGCGGTTGCTGTTGGGGCCAGGGCCATCGAATGCTGAGGCCACAGTCGTGGCAGCGATGAATTGCCAGCCCATCGGCCACCTTGATCCCGCCTATTTGCAAATGATGGACGAGGTGCAAGACTTGCTGCGCTACACCTGGCAAACCGACAACGAGCTCACCTATCCCGTGCCGGGCACCGGATCAGCGGCGATGGAAGCGACCTTAGCTAACGTGGTTGAACCGGGCGATCGCGTGCTCGTAGGCGTCATGGGCTATTTTGGTCACCGGCTGGTGGATATGGCGGGCCGTTATGGCGCGGATGTGCGCACGATGCATCAAAGCTGGGGCCAAGTCTTTTCCCTCGACACCATTCGCGCGGGGTTGGAAGAACATCGCCCTGCCGTGTTGGCGTTGGTACATGCGGAAACCTCCACCGGCGCTCGCCAACCCATCGAAGGTGTGGGTGCCCTCTGCCGCGAGTTTGACTGCTTGCTGATTATCGACACCGTCACCAGTTTGGGGGGCGTGCCGATCTTTTTGGATGAGTGGCAAGTGGATTTGGCCTATAGCTGTAGCCAAAAGGGGTTGAGCTGCCCGCCGGGCGTATCGCCTTTTACCATGGGGCCGCGAGCCGTGGCCAAAATGGAGCAGCGCCAAACCCCCGTCGCCAACTGGTATCTCGATGCGGGCCTGCTGCGGAAATATTGGGGCCGCGATCGCGTCTATCACCACACAGCGCCCGTTAATCTCACCTTTGCCCTGCGCGAAGCCCTGCGCCTGCTGGCGGAAGAAGGGTTAGAAAACCGTTGGCAACGCCACCAAGACACGGCGGAATTTTTCTGGGAGGGGCTGGAATCTATCGGCCTGAGCTGCCATGTCGATCGCGCCTATCGCCTGCCCACCCTCACCACGGTGCGCGTGCCCGACGGCGTGGATGCCAAAGCGGTAGCGCGGACCTTGCTGCTAGAACACAACATCGAAATTGGTGGCGGCCTGGGTGAATTGGCCGGTCAAGTGTGGCGCGTCGGCCTCATGGGAGCTAACAGTCACCGCGATCGCGCCGAAACCCTACTCACCACCCTGGAAAAAGTGCTGCATTCATCGCTTTAAAGCCGTTGCATTAATGGCGAGTAGGCGAGCGGTTTGGCACCCAAGCCTCAGAACGACAAACGGATCACTTGGCCCCTGATGCCTCTGGCTCTCCCGCTCTCCCCTGCTCCCCCTGCCCCATTCCCCTGAGTGATTGCGTATGTACCAAAGAATTCTGGTTGCTCTGAGCGAAGAAACGGCGATCAACGCCAAAGTGATGCAGGAAGCGATCGCGATCGCTGCTCCCAGTAAAGCCACGCTCAATCTGCTGCATGTACTATTGCCGCCCGAGTCCGGCTACCCCAACCCGATGTATATGACGGCCGACGGTATGCACTCAGCGGTGAATGTGGATACCTTTCAGCTGTACATCGGTCAGTGGCAGCTCGATCAAAAAGCCAACCAGCAAGCGCTAGACGAGCAGGCCAATCAGATTCAAAAAGACCATGGCGTCGCCACCGAATGGACGCAGGCCGTTGGTGATCCGGGGCGGCAAATTTGTCAGATCGCCCAGGACTGGCCCGCTGACCTAATCGTCATTGGTCGCCACAATCGTTCTGGCATCTCAGAACTGTGGATCGGCAGCGTCAGCAACTATGTGATGCACCATGCGGGCTGTTCAGTTGTCGTCGTCAAAGCCGCCTCACCGGCGATCGCGACTCAGGGCTAAAACCACGAGGAGTCGTCGGTCTGTGGGTTGGGGCAGTTGGCGATCGCGGCAGAATTCACCTTAGCCAGCTCTCGGATGCTCGGATGAATTACTCCAGTCGTCTCAAGGGTCGTTGGATAACCCGTGAGTCAGATGTCCGCGCTGCCCATATTCTGCGTTCTGTACTTTACCTATACGCTTGGCCCTCTCCCCAACCTCGCTCCCAAGCTATAGCCCAAGGGGCATTCAAGAAAAGGAGAGAGGCTTTGAAGTCACGGGTTTTGTCGTCCTGCTTCAGAAGAATTGCTCTGAAAATAGCGCCCCGATCGCCCCGTCAGGGGACGGGTCTCTTGTGCTGCTTCTAGCGGTATCGTCCTGGTTCCCAAAGGGACCCGTCCCCTAGTGCCTCCGAGATATTCCCGGTTTTCATTGTTTGGAGTGGCGCGTCAGCGTCATGGGCCGCTGCTCTAAAAATAGACCCTGCCAGGGACCGGGTGCCTTGATAATTGCGGGTTAGCGGCTGAGTCGAATAGGCACCCGGTTCCTAACACCCCAGAGATCGCACCTGTTTATCGTTGGGGATGTCGCGCCAGCGTCATGGACGATTGGTATGACCTATAGACGACAGACTGAAGTCGGCAAAATACCTGGACGCAGCAGTTGATTTATCCGCGGCTGGTCGGCACGGATAAACAAATAATACAACTCTAACTCTTCTGGCTCAGGAGCGGCTGGTGTTCTTGAAAAGATGCTCAAGCTGCTGTGGAAGCGTGAAACTATTTCTGAGAAGCGCTTTTGGACTGTTGACTCAGGTAAGTTCCTTCGGCCTTTGTCGAGGCCAACTTTTTTGAACCCATCAACTTCGACAGTCTCAATTAAAACAATTGATATCCGCCAGAGATTTATTTACAATTGTTTACGTATCAATAATTACATTTTTGTCTAAAGTTTGTTCCCTATGCCCCTACCTTTCGTTTGTCCCGCTTTCCAGCTCAAGCGCTTCAAGTTTTACAATCACGGTGAAATTCGGGAAGCCACGATGTATCAAAACCTCATCATGACCCTGGCTAAGCGCTTTTCTGCCAGCGATCGCGATGTGGCGTATCGCTTTGCCTCGGCACTTGGGCAGCATTATCAAACTGTCATCGCTGCCGACGGTAGCAGTTATCAGGTGTGGGTCGATATCCGTTGTCGTGACTACTCTCAAGTTCTGGCCCGCGTAACTGAGTCTGCTGTAGCGCGTCCGGTGGCTTCGATTCATCAAGGGCCATGGTCGCGAGATGTGGCTTAGCGTGGCCTTATCGACTGCTTTGAAAACTCAATGATGCCGACTCCCTCCCCCTTCCTCCATTTTGGCTCGCAGGGGGATTCTGTATTTATGGGCTGGGGCGATGTCTCAGGCTGTCAAGGTGGGGGCGATCGCTGCACACCTGCTTCCGCCCTACTTGCCAAGTCGGTCTCTTTTCCCGCCTGACCCTAGACAGAACGCGATCGCTCCACGCTCAGCCTGTCCCGGGGCATCCTTCGCCAGCGGGGTATTGAGTCGCGATCGGCCCCGTGCACTACAAATGGCAAAAAGGCAACAACCCATGTCGGTAGTTCACCCAGTAACTTGATTCAAGGCTGTCGGCAAGCCACACTTCAGCCACTCATGTCTTGCAAAAATTAGGAATTGCAAGAGTAACTGCCTCAAATCAGGCAACCCTATCTATCTAATGGCTGATGAGTTTCTACCGAAAGGTTGATTATCTCTCGCCAAAGATTTATCTATAGTTATTTACAAATAAATATTCTTTTACCTATGCCGTTATGTTCTTTGCTGACATGTTCTCGGTTTCATGGCCTATCCATTTGTGTGTCCCGCCTTCCAGTTGAACGTCTTTAAGTATTACGACGGTCGCGAAATTCGCGAAGCGCTTTTGTACCAAAACCTCATCATGTCATTAGCGCGAACCTTTCCTAGCCGCGATCGCGACAAGGCTTATCAAGTAGCTTGTGCATTGGGCAGAGACTATCAGACGCTAATTGCGGCTGCCGGTAGCTCTTATCAGTTGTGGGTGGATATTCGGTGTCGTAACTACGCTCAAATTGAGACTGAGGCGATGTCAACATCAGCAATGGCTCTGCCAGAGTTTTCAGTGCGCGAAGAGAGGGCTGTGAGAGACGCCGCCTAGCAGCCGACCTTTGCTACAGATTTGAAAGTCAGAAACTGAACTGGGGTTATCAGGCACTCGCTAATTCTCGCAACCTAATGAGTGCCTGCTGACCTGACTAGAGTGGCTTTGGCGCTGACGGATAGAGGCTGACCCGTGCCGCCGCGCCGCACCATAATCAACTCGCTGCAAATGCTGATGGCGATTTCTTCGGGGGTGAGGGCACCGATGTCGAGGCCGATGGGGGCGTGTAGCGTGGGGATTTGCCGAGAATCGATGCCCTGGGATTGCAGCGCTTGGAGGGCTTTGGTCACACGCTTTTGACTGCCGATCATGCCGAGGTAGGTGCAGGGGGGCTGGCGGGTGATGAGGGCTTGCAGGGCGGGCAGGTCGTAGTCGATGCCGCGCGTGACGAGAGCCGCGTAGAGCTGGCTGTAGTGGGCGATCGCCCCCATCACTTTCCCTATCGGCTCATGAAACAACTGCTCCGCCTGGGGAAAGTTGTCGGGACTGGCCCACTCGGGGCGCTCGTCCTGCACCATGATGCGAAATCCGGCCAGGTGGGCGACTTGTGCGAGTTGTATGCCGCAATGTCCCGCGCCGACAATGAGCAACAGTGGCGACGGCAGCAGCGTTTCCTGAAACTGCTCTGGGGAATGGATTGCCGTGACGGTATGAGGCTCAACGGGGGCCACGGTCGGCGATTCCTCGGCATTAAGAGGAAGGGTGAGGGTAACGGCGGTGCCGCGAGTTAAGGATTCCACAATTTGTTGGGCGATCGAGATCGCTCTCTCCCCCTGCCACCGCGCGACCCATACCTGCATGTGACCGCCACAAATGCCTTGAATTTCCCGATGGGGCGCACCGGACAGATCGATCGCAACCGTTTGGGGTTGCCCCGTCTGCAAGACCGTTTGGGCCTGGCGCAACACTTTGGCTTCCCCCGCGCCGCCGCCAATGGTGCCCCAAGCATCGCCGTCGCTGGCGAGCATCAATTTAGCCCCGACCTCGCGCGGGGTGGAGCCATTGGTATGGATGACGGTAGCGATCGCGACGGGGCCACGAGTCAACGCTGTCGCCACCCGCTGAAAAAATTGCAAACTCGTCGACATTCAGATTGGAGGTGGAAAACGACGGGATTAACTCGCGATGGAAGCCGTTGCCTGAGCGAGGGGCTGGCGGATGGCGTCGATCGCATCCAACGTCGCTTCTGGTGTGGCGGGCGAGGTGAGCGGCGCCCAAGCAGGCTCATCGCCAAAGGCGGCGATCGCCGCTCGCATGGCCTCCCGTACCGAGAACGCCAACATAAACGGCGGTTCCCCCACGGCTTTGCTGCCGTAAATGGTGCCGTTTTGCGACGCCCGCTCCAACAAGTGAACGTGGAAGGCTTCGGGCACTTCGCTAATGGTGGGAATTTTGTACGTGCTGGGGGCAAAGGTGCGCAGGCGGCCCTCGTCGTCCCACACCAGTTCTTCCATGGTGAGCCAGCCCAGCCCCTGCACAAAGCCGCCTTCCACCTGCCCCAGATCCACCAGTGGATTCAGCGATGCCCCCACGTCATGGACGATATCCACCTGCCGCAGCTTAAAGGTGCCCGTAAAGCCATCCACCTCGACTTCGCTCACCGCCGCCCCATAGGCAAAGTAGTAAAATGGTTGCCCGCTGTAGGTTTCGGGGTCCCAGCTAATGTTGGGAGTGCGATAGAAGCCCGTCGCCGCCAGGGAAATGCGAGCGTTATAAGCGGCCTGCACGACCTCGGTAAAGGGCACCCGCAGGTGGGGCGCAGTCAAACAGTAAATATGGTCCTCGGCAAACACCATTTCTTCGGGACCGTCTAAGCCCAAGAGTTCCGCCGCGACGGGACGCAGGCGAGCTTTCAGGGTTTCGCAGGCGTCTTTCACCGCCTGACCGTTCAAGTCAGAACCGCTGGAAGCAGCGGTGGCCGAGGTGTTGGGCACTTTGTCGGTGCTGGTGTGCATCATGCGAATGCGATCGCTCGGTATTCCCAGCGATCGCGCCGCCACTTGTTGCATCTTGGTGTGCAAGCCCTGGCCCATTTCGGTGCCGCCATGATTAAGCTGAATGCTGCCGTCGGTGTAGATCAGCACCAGCGCCCCGGCCTGGTTGTAGACCTTTTTGTTAAAGGAAATGCCGAACTTCACTGGGGTGATGGCGAGGCCGCGCTTGCGATGGGGACTGTGGTGATTGAACTCGGCAATTTTTTCGTGCCGCTCATCATAGCGGGCATTGGTTTTCACCTCTGACCACACCCGCTGAATCCGGTTATCCACCAGCACTTGCCCGTAGTGGGTGGTGTTGCTGTCGCCCTCGCCCCGATAAAAGTTCAGCTCACGCACTTCGTGAGGCGGGCGACCGACGGTGCGGGCCACATGGTCGATCACGTCTTCGATTACCATCATGCCCTGAGGGCCGCCAAAGCCGCGAAAGGCCGTATTCGACACCCGATTCGTTTTGGTCAGATAGCCTTTGAAGTCCACATGGGGAATGTAGTAGGCGTTGTCGGCGTGCAGCATCGCCCGCAGCAGCACTGGAGGGGAAAGATCCAGGCTCCAGCCCGCATCGCTGTAAAGCTTCAGCACTAGAGCTTTCAGAGTGCCATCGCGATCGCACCCCACTTGATAGCGCCCCACAAAGCCGTGACGTTTACCCGTCACGATCATGTCCTGATGGCGACGGAAGCTGACCCGCGCTGGACGTCCGGTTTTGTGGGCTGCCAGGGCCGCGATCGCCGCTAACGGATTGGCCTGGGACTCTTTGCCGCCAAAGGCTCCGCCCATGCGCAAACAAGTCACAACGACTTGATTGAGCCGCAGTTTCAGCACGTCGGCCACCGCCGTCTGCGTTGAGTTGGGATGCTGGGTCGAGGAATAGACCTGATAAGTGCCGTCGGTGGCCGGTAGCACCCATGCGGCCTGGGTTTCAAGATAGAAGTGATCTTGTCCGCCCATGACGACTTCGCCCGTCAGCACATGCTCTGCCGTCGCCATCGCCGCCTCGGGATCGCCCCGGCGACACACATCCGGCGCACTGTGAAAGCTCTCTGCTGCGATCGCGTCCGCCACCGACACCAGCGCGGGCAGTGGCTCATATTCAATGCAGATTTGCTCCGCCCCGAGGCGGGCCGCGTGCTCCGTTTCACCTACAACCCAGACTACCGGCTGCCCCCAATAGCTCACCTCATCGGTGGGCAACAGCGGCTCATCCGCCCGAATCACCCCGGTATTGTTCTGTCCGGGAATGTCGGCAGCGGTTAGCACCGTTACGACTCCCGACACGGCCCGAGCGGCGGCTGTTTCCAGGGTCAAAATGCGGGCGCGGGCATGGGGCGACAGCACCGGATACAGCGATAACAAGCCGAACGGTGGGCGCTGATCATCGGTATACACCGCCTTGCCGGTCACATGGCCGATCGCGCTTTCATGGCTTTGTCGTCGATCCCGGTTACTCATGCCTGCAATTTCCCTTACTCGCAATTATTGAATTCCACAAAGAACTTTTCGAATAGATTGGCAATCAAGCGATTGCGATAGTCCGCACTCCCCCGCAAGTCACTCATCGGCGTAAAGGCCGATCGCAGCTGTTCTTTCGCCGCTAACACCGTTGCTAACGTCCAGGGTTGACCGATGAGCCACTCTTCGACGGCGATCGCACGAATCGGCGTCGCCGCCACGCCACCATAGGCTAACCGTGCTGCCACGACCCGGTTTTGCGTGTCTAAATCAATCCGGTAGGCTGCCGCCACGATGCTGATGTCGTCCGTGCCCCGCTTACCGATTTTGTACGATTGGCTGAGTCGGCGAGTCACCGCGATCTGTGGCGTCTTGGGAATCGTAATCGCCACGATCACCTCGCCCGTCCGCAAATCAGTGACGCGATACCCTTTGAAAAAGTCCGCGATCGCAATTTCGCGCGAACCTGCCGCACTCGCCACTTGAATCGTCGCATCCAGCGCCAGCAGCACCGGGGGCAGATCGCCAATGGGTGAAGCCGTGCCCAAATTACCGCCCAGCGTCGCTCGGTTGCGTACCTGCCGCGCCGCAAACCAATGCAGCATCTCATCCAGACTCGGAAACACGCCCCGCAACTGTTCCTCAATCTGGCTCAGGGGCACCGCCGCCCCAATGGTCACGGCGTCATCAGTGTGTGCCAACTGATGCAGTTCGGCCACCGCCTCCAGGGCAATCATGACGGGATAGTGCTGGCGATACCAGCTCATTTCCAATCCCAGATCGGTAGACCCCGCCACCAACGTGGCGTCGGGATGAGCTTGCAAGAGGTCGAGGACTTCTGCCAGCTGGGTAGGACGATAGAACTGCTGGCCCTGCGCACTGTAAGCCGTTGCGGCCAATGGCAGTGACACTTGACTTAAGGCTTGAGAAAAATCATCCTCGCCGTGAGATTCAGCGGCGACTCGCTGGGCCGCCCGTCGAATGGGCAGATATCCGGTACAGCGACAGAGATTGCCCTCCACCGTGACCTCATCGGCCACGCGATCGCTGTAATAGCCCGCAAACAGGCTCATGATGAATCCTGGGGTGCAGTAGCCGCACTGAGAACCGCCTAAATCGACCATCGCTTGCTGCACCGGATGCAGGCGATCGTTGGCAATGCCCTCTACGGTGTAAATATGCCGCCCGCCTAAACTGCCGATGGGCAGCAGGCAACTATTCACGGCTTGATACTGGGGCTGCCCGGTCGCATCCGCTCCCACCATGACCACCGTGCAAGCGCCGCAGTCACCATCGCCACAGCCTTCTTTGGTGCCAACGTAACCGTGTTGCCGCAAATAGCTTAATAACGTTTGGGTCGGAGAAGCCTCTTGGAGACAGAGGGGTTCTCCATTCAACGTAAATTGTAGAGAAGTCGTAGAGACAGAAGGGGGCATTCACTCAAGAGAAAACAACAACAGTGCGCAGCTAAAATAAACTTCGTTCGCCGGAAAATCTGTACTTCTGACCACAACATCGACGACAGAACTGGTGGCTCACAATATTGGCCTGGGGTGACCGTTTTAGCGATAGGAAATCTGACACAAAGAGGCTGGAATCTTCTAACACCAAACTGTCTCGGCCATTAGGTGCTGTGTTAATGACGTCTTTTGCCAGTCGCTTGACTGACGTAAGACATAATGAACTTGCGGTGGTCGATCGTTACGAGTCACTGGCAACAATCACATGCCTATCCTTATGTTGGTCGTGCGAGCTTTGACTGGCGTAATCATGATTTAACAGCGCTTCGTGAGCGATCGCACCAAAATTTCTGATTGATTTCAAGTTCTTGTTAAGAACAGGGCGATCGCACATCCAGATTACGAAGATGATGCCGTTTGTCCCCTCGTGGCCAGCGTGTGGAAGGGATCGGCGGACACCACTCGGTCAGGTGTCTAATTCACCATATCGGGCGAATTTAGCGGCGGCTGGGTGCAGAGTTGCCGGGCTCAGCATCTTCATGCCCTCAGGGAGAGAATACCCGCTACTCTGGAAAGCAGTGCCTTAATTGACTTTGCCAAACTCTATGGACTCTGAACTCGCGCCGCAGTTTCCCAGCACCCTTCGTCGCATTGTGTTGGTGGTCATTACCTTATTAGTCAGCCTGATTATGGGCAGTGCCCTCATCGCGAGTTGGAAGGAGCCCCAAGTCGCAAGCCGCTTAGAGCTGTATCAAACCGATTTGTTGTTGCAGGCGACGGCGTGGGAGGGCGATGGCTTACCCGCTGAACAGGTGGCAACGCTGCGCCGCAATCTGTTGGGGGCGGATCCCATTGCGGATGCCCAGAAAAATTACGCCTCAGTGCGGGCCACCGCCGTCAATACCTTAGATGAAAATGCGGCCTTAGCGGGCGACGCGGCCTCGGTCTCGCCCCGCTTACAAAATGCGATCGCCGGACAGTCAGAACTACTTGATTTGCTCGATCTGCGGTTGGGAATTTTGGAGGCGGAGCAGCAAGCCTTTGAGGCTGCCCAAGCCAATTGGGAGGGCGTGAAATCTCGTCACGCGACGGGCGATCGCCTCTGGCGCACCGCCGACACCCTAGACGCGCTTTGGCATGACCGTTCCCTGCCGGATGATAGTGAAGCGCTGATCAGCACAACCCTGCAAGGGTGGTTTCAGAATCGGGCATTGGCGCAATATTATCGACGCACCCAAGACTCAGCTGCCTTGGCCGCGCTAGAACAAGCTGAGGCGGACCAGGCTCAAGGATTGATTCTGACCCTGGCGGCGGTGGGTGTATTTCCGGCAGTGGGCGCTTTGACGGGCATTTTGTTGCTCATTGGTCTGGGCATTCAGCGCTTAGTGAAGGGCGCCGATGCGCTACTGGCACAAAATCGCGATCGCGGTTGGGAGGTGCCCTGGTCGGCAGAGACCATTTGGATTGTGGTGGTCGGTGGCTTCTTGTTTATGGGGCAGTTAGTGGTGCCGGTCGTCATCAGTCCGCTGCGGGGGGTGCTCGCAGGGGCGGGCACGCGCGGCCAGGCGTTGTTTGCGCTGACGTACTACTTAATGATGTCTGTCGGAGCGATCGCGGTGCTCTGGTTTGCGATTCGGTCTTATCGACCCCTGCCGCCGGACTGGTTCAAGTTCAAGCTGCGGAGTAATTGGTGGCTGTGGGGGCTGGGCGGCTACTTTGCGGCGCTGCCGCTGATGTTGACCGTCTCGGTGCTAAACCAGCAGATTTGGCAGGGGCAGGGGGGCAGCAATCCGCTGTTGCAAACGGTGCTCGAAGCCCAAGATCCCTTCGCGCTAGCGATTTTCTTCACCACGGCCTCGGTCGCTGCCCCCTTGTTTGAGGAGTTTCTCTTTCGCGGCTTTTTGCTGCCCTCCCTAACGCGCTACATGCCCGTCGGCGGCGCGATCGCTGTCAGTAGCCTGGTGTTTGCGATCGCCCACCTCAGTCTGTCGGAAGTATTGCCCTTGGCGGTGCTTGGGGGCGTCTTGGGGATTGTGTACACGCGATCGCGCAACCTCCTCGCTCCCATGCTGCTCCACAGCGCTTGGAATAGCGTCACCATGCTGGGGCTATTTCTCCTCGGCAGCAGCGCTAACTAGTTTCTCGATTCCTTAGGGGGACGGGTCCCTGTCGGCAACACCGATTAACTCAGGTGGAGTACAAGGGACCCGTCCCCTCGCTTTAACTCAGGTGGCGTATAAGGGGCCCGTCCCCTCGCCGCTAATACTCGCAACCCGTCAGCCGCCGCATTGCTTACGCTGGCGTTGGATGCGGTTTTGCAGATCTTTCGTAAAGCCCATCTCGGCATTGGCGGCAAGGCGATCGAACTCGCGGCGAAAGTGGGCGGCGACAGTCGGATTGCGGATAACGAGCAGGTTTTCGTCATTAGTGTGGTTCGCGGCGGCGCTCCAGTTGTGGGAGCCGATGATGACGGTGTGGTTGTCGATTAGGGCGAACTTGTGGTGCAATTTGTCGCCTTCCGGCAGGTTGGGGGTGCCGACAGTGGCGATGGGCTGCGTCCACGGGCGGTTATGGGCTTCATATTTACAGCGGTGATCCGGCATGGCCGTGCCGAGCATATCCAGCGCTTCGCTATAGCTGCGGTAAACAAAATTGCGGTCAATCAGGGCCTGTATGGTCACTCCCGCTTGAGATTTTTGGGCCAAGCGATCGCTAATTCCCTGATCGGAAAACACAAACAGCGCCAGATCAATACTGCTGCTAGCCTGAGTCAACGTTTGGCTAATCAGGCCATTCACACTTTGGCTCCAGGGCTGCGTTTCCGATACGGGCGAAAACTGTACTGTAACTTGGGAACCGGGAATGTTGACCACGCGGGGCGATCGCAGCGGCTTTTGTAACCCAAACAGGCTGTCTTCCTTGCCCGCTGGTCCATCGCCCCACATCAGGTCAAATTCCTCCTCTAGCACGGCAGCCAGTTCTGGACTATCGATGCGGAGCAGCGCGTTGGCGTTGCCGCGACTGTCTGCAGACGCAAAATCTCCGTGAATACCCGACGTCGTCCAGTTAGCCGAACCGAGCACCACCGTGCGGCCATCTACCACCATGAATTTGTGATGCATCAGCCCGCTGCCTTTGGAGCCATCGGCAGTGTCATCCAGCAGTGGCACCTGGCCTTGGGTCAAAATGTGAATGGCATCACGCTGGGCTACCTCCTCGGCGGTGATTTTGCCATTACCGTTAGCGTCAATGAGCTGCTGTTTCTCCGAGTGTTTGGACTGTTGGTACTCGTCCATTTGTCCCGACTGGAATTCATTCAGCGGCCGCCAAACCCGGTTGTACTGATTTTCGACAATGATGCGGACATTGACACCAGCTTGGGCGCGATCGCGCAACGCCAGGGCAATTTGCGGCAACGTGATTTCTTGTACGGCAACGTCAATGGAGGTGGTGGCGGCAGCGATCGCCTCGACGATCACCTGTTCCAAATCATCCCCTGGCCGCCGAATTTGGCGATAGGGATCGGTATACAGGCTGGCTTGAGACTGGTTGAAATAAACCTGAATATATGGATCTTGGGGCAAAAGAGCCGCCAACGACGGGCGCGTAAACAGCGGCAGCAGCCAGTGGTGAACCGCTAAAACCAGCAAAATTGCGCCCAGTAGCAAACCGCCCAAACGGCGTTGTTGACGTGTGAGATGCATCCCCGAACCCTGTGATGAAGCGACCACCCTTAGTGCGCCCAAGGCCGTGCTGACAATAACCCCGCAAGATTGCGGAAATTTCCTGGAGGCAGGCTCATGATTGCAATTTCCTGCGCTAGACTTTGAAGCCGCGAGGTGCGAAACTTGCGAAATTGTCAGGAAATGCTGGCACTGATGCGTCCATCCCAACGTCATCTAATATCTACGCAGTTTCCCGAAAGGAGACATCAGGTTGAGAGTTGATTGGCTAATTCCCGCCGGACTGGCAGTGACCAGTGCATTGGTTTATACCCTGCCTGCCGAGGCGGCTCAGTTACGCTTTTGGCGGTTTGACCAGCAGCGTAATCAGCTGGTGTTTAACACGGATGCGCCAGTGCAGCCCCGTGCTCAAATGGTCTTTAATCCCACCCGTGTCGTCATTGACTTGCCGGGGACTACCTTAGGTCGCCCTTCCCAAAGTCAAGCGGTCGGGGGGGCCATTCGCGAGGTGCGATCGGGCCAATTTGACTCCCAAACGGCGCGTCTGGTGATTGAATTGGCACCCGGTTATACCTTGGATCCGCGGGCGGTGGAAGTGCGCGGCGTGCGGAGTAATGAATGGGTCGTGCAGTTGCCCCAGCCGCAGCAGATGGGCAGTGGCGCAACGGGCGCTAGCGGTGGCAATTCGGTTACGGGGGAATATTCGACCAATGGCGCTATGACCTTTTTGTCAGGGGTGGTGACCACTGCTGATGGTTTCTTTATGCGCACCAGTGGCGAAATCCCCACCATCAATTTAGAGCGGCGAGGCCAGCCCGGTGGTGAGCGGCAAATCATCATCGACCTGTTTGATAGCTCCATTTCGCCCTTTTTGAAAGCCGAAGCCTTGCCCAACAACCGTTACAGTGTCAACCGTTGGGATATCACTCAAGACCCCCAGCGCAACGTGACCCGCGTCGTCATGACGTTGGCTCCGGGCAGTCCCGATTGGGAGGTTACCCCCACCAATATCGGCACCCAAACGGGGATTGTGCTGGTGCCGCCCAGTGGTGTGTCGATTAGCTCGATTCCGGATAATCCATCTCAGGCCGGTAATCCGCAGATTGCGGTGCCCCCCACCACGCGACCTGCAACCCCAGTCCCGCAGCCCAACCTGCCGCCGCAACCCGCCAGACCGGCAATTCCCCCCACTGTGAACAATAGTCGGGTGCGTGTGGCGATCGACCCGGGGCATGGCGGTCGTGATCCGGGTGCCGTGGGCATCGGTGGTTTGCAAGAGAAGAATGTCGTGTTTCCCGTATCGCTGCGGGTAGCGGAGCTCCTGCGTGAGGCAGGCGTCGATGTGGTGATGACCCGCACTTCCGACGTCACATTGGATTTAGAACCGCGAACCGCGATCGCGAACAATGCTAATGCCACGGTCTTTCTCAGCATTCATGCCAATGCGATCAGCATGAGTCGTCCGGATGTGAACGGTGTGGAAACCTACTACTATTCGGCGACAGGGCAACAGCTTGCCAGCATCATTCATGCAAATGTGTTGCCCGCTTCTGGATTTGGCGATCGCGGGGTCAAACAAGCCCGCTTTTACGTGCTCCGTAACACCGCGATGCCAGCGGCTCTGTTGGAGCTGGGCTTTGTTACGGGCGCGAATGATGCGCCCAAACTCCGTGACCCCGCCTGGCAAGAAAATATCTCCCAAGCGATCGCCCGTGGCCTGCTGCAATATCTGGAACCCTATCGACGATAAGCTTCTAGCTCTACAGTCGGGGCGGTTGGTCGCTATATTTGGTGATGGTTTCTTCGGGCCGTTGGAGCCAGATGGCTCGCAGACCGGCGCCTTTTGCACCTTCAAAGTCGTCGCCGTAGCTATCGCCCACGTGCCACGCATCAGCTGGCTCGCAGTCGTGTTTCGCCAGGGCAGCGGCAAAGATTTGCGGATCCGGCTTCGCGGCTCCCACCTCGCTGGAAATGGTGACCGTGGTGAAAAAGTCAGCCAAGGCGAGGGAGTCGAGCACGGTGAAGAGCCGGGAGTCAAAGTTGGAAATGACGCCTAACTCAATGCCCTTGGCTTTCCAGCGTTCCAGAGAATGATAAGCGTCGGGGTAAACGATCCAGGGTTCGGCCCCGGCAAAATAGGCGTAGAGGTCAGTGAAGAAGGCATCGAAATCTTCAAAGGCCTCCAGCTGATCCACATCGGCGAAGGTTTTTTCCGCGATCGCCCGCCACCATTGATATTCCAAGGCTGGGATTTGTGTGGTTTCCACTCCTGGAAAGGCCATGGCCTCGGCGTCACCAAACTGTTTGAAAAAGGCGTCGTTGAGCGCGACCGGATCGGCGTCAACATTAAAGCGCTCGGCAATGGTGGCATAGGCTTGGCCGACACTGCCATTGACCCCAAAGAGCGTCCCTACGGCATCGAGAAAAATGACTTTTGGCTGTTCCATGACGATCGCTATACCGACAACAGATCACGAATGGGCTGCTGAATCCAATTCAACCCCACGCGAATTTGATGATCCAGGGTGGGCATCCGATACAAGTATGTGAGGCGGCGGGCTACGTGGGCCATCGGTCCGTCGAGCTTAATGCCCAAGCCGGTGAGGGTGGCATTGTCGATGCCGAGAGTCATCATTTCGCCCAAATGCTGATACCGGAAGGGCAGCTGTGGGCGATCGCGCAGAGAGGCCCAGAGGTTCCAGCCAGCATAGTCGGCCTGTTGCAGGGCCGATTGAGCGGTGTTTGGCACTTGTTGGCCGGTGGCGTCTTTGCAGTCGGCCAGGTCGCCCAGGGCGTAAATTTCGGGGTGGCCCACCACTTGCAAGGTGGGTTCAACTTGAATTTGCTGGCGATCGCTACGGGGCAGATCCAGGGTGTCGAGCAGCGGCACCACGCGGGTCCCCACCGTCCACAACACAATGTCGACGGGCAATTCATCGGTCTGATCACGGAAGGTCAGCGTGAGGGTATCTGCGGTGATCTGGTCAACGCTCGTTTCTAAATCGAGCCAGATACCGCGCTCTGAGAGGGCGTCACGGGCCGCTTGGCGGTTGAATTCCGTTGAAGTTTGCAGAATGTCGTCGGCCCGTTCGACCAGGCGTACCCGTCCGCGATCGCCCAAGCGATCGGCCACTTTACACGCCAACTCGACGCCACTGTAGCCGCCGCCTACGACGGCCACGCGAATTTTTTCCGCATCGGAGGTTTCCAGGGCGCGTAACCGCTCTTGCAGCTGCTGGGCATCCTCCACCGTGCGGAAAGGCAGGGCATACTCAGCGGCTCCTGGCACTTTATCCATCGGCGTTTCACCCCCGACGGCTAGCACGAGGCGGTCGTAGTGCAAGGTTTCTCCAGTTCCCAGCTGCACTTGCTGTTCGCTTTGGTTGACCGATTCCACTGTGGTTTGAATAAAGCGAATGCGGGTATTCGCCAGCAACTCACTGTAGGCGGGGGCGATTTCCCAAGTGGCGAGTTCCCCGGTTACCAATTCGTAGAGCAGCGGCGCAAATAGGAAGCGATCGCGCTGATCGATCAACACAATTTCCACCGGCTCGGGGGTGCTCCAGGGCAAAGAATTCAGGCGCAGGGCGGTGTAGAGCCCCCCAAACCCGCCGCCTAAAATACAAATTCGCTGTGCTGCCTCAGTCATAACTATCCGGTGAACGTGTGTCCTTCCTTTAAGATAATCGGCTGACGGCACAACGGGAGGGGCGATCCGGTGGGGAATGCTCACTATCCTAAATCTGACCTTAAGGCTTGGCGGCTTAGCGGCGACTGACTGGCAAGCTGAAAAGGTGCGATCGCTGCTTCCAGACTGCATGACCACGTTTGCCTACACCTGCCTATCGCCTTATCACCCGGTGTCGTCTCAGCCGCCATTTGAGGTGACGGTCGATCGCGTGTATATCGACTATTGCCAGGTCCATGACCCCCGCCCCGAACTGCAACGCCTTTTGGACGACTGTCGTCAGGAACGGCCCGAACGGGTACTCATTCAGCAATTGGGCGATTTGGGCAGTTCGCCAGCGGCGGTTTTTGCCAGGCTGAAAACCCTAGAAGAGCAAGGAATTTGGGTGGCTGCGGCGGACGGTAGTTATGCCACGGCGGATACCCCGAGCGCTGAGTTATCGTCTGAACGGTTGTTGCAGCTAGCCGCCACCGTCGAAGCGCAACATCGCCGTCAACAGCTGGCGGCGGGACACGCCCGTAACCGCATCAATTTGCTGCCGCCACCGGGACGCGCGCCCTACGGTTATCGCCGTGGTCGCTATCGCTACGCCCTTGACAAAGCCACTGCTCCGGCGGTCAAGGCGTTTTTTGAGCAGTTCATTTTGTATGGCTCCATTCGGGGAGCGACCCGATTTTTAGAGAAAAAATATGGCAAAAAAATTTCGCCTTCCACAGCTCAACGGTGGCTGCAACATCCCATCTATCGTGGGGATTCGGAATATAAAGACGGGCAAGTGATTCGGGATACGCATACACCGATCATTTCTCGGGATGAGGCGGCTCAGGTCGATCGCTTGCTGCGGCGTAACCGCAAACTGCCACCCAAAACGGTGAGTGCCGAGCGATCGCTGGCTGGACTGGTGCAGTGTGCCGAGTGTCAGAGCAAGCTGCGGGTTTCACGGGTGACGCGCCCGCGCCAATCGTCAGACTATCTGTATTTGCGTCCCATGCAATGCGGTCGGGAAAAGCACTGCCGCGCGATCGCTTATGATGCGGTGCTCGCCCAGACGATCGCCGCGATCGGTCAGGAATTTCCCCAAGCGGTGGCGAACTTTCAGGCTCCCCCCGTGGGTGCGATTAAAGCCGGAATTAGCGCTCAAATTACGGCTAAGACAGACCTGTTGACTCAGGTTGATCAGCTGCAGGCACAAGGGGTGTTGGACTCCACCAGCGCGGATTTGCGTCGCTATACCCTGCGGGGCGAACTGGCGGATTTAGAACAACAGCGATCGCAACTGCCCCCCGAAAATCTGGCCGAGATTGCCCAGACTCTCGGGTCTGCCGAGTTTTGGCAAGGGCTCTCTGAGTCAGAACGCCGCGTCTATCTGCGCGAATTCATCCAAACTATTTGGCTAGAGCGGGACGAAGCGGCTTGGCAAGTGAGGATTCAGTTTGTGTTTTAGGCCCCAGCACGGGCTTGATGAGTAGCCGATTTGACCCGAGCGAACCTGGGCTGACAGGCCTGCAAGGGGGCGGCATCGGCTTTGTGTCACCCGTAGCGATAGTGGGCTAGTACAGTATCGTGACCCCGTGGAACAGGATGAGGGTAATAAAAAAATCAACCACAAACAGACTGACCCAAGTGGTCACCACGGCGGCCGTGGTTGAACGCCCCAAACCTTTGCTGCAAGTGGTCGTTAAACCCCAAGTGCAGCCTGCAAGTGCCGTCATAGCCCCAAAGATTACTGCCTTGAGCAACACTGCGAATAAATCAACCGGTTCCAACAATTCCTGTACGGAGCTCAGAAAAATGGGGGCTTGTACGTCATATAGCAGATGAGCGGCTAGCAACCCGCCTCCAACCCCGAGTACTAATCCCAGCATGGTCAAGATGGGCAGCATGACGCAGCAGGCCACCACGCGAGGCACCACCAGATATTCCAGCGGGTCGGTGCGTAAAACTTTGAGGGCGTCAATTTGGTCGGTGATTTTCATGCTGCCAATTTCGGCGGCAAAGGCGGAGCCCACCTGGCCAGCCAAGATCGCCGCGGTGAGAATGGGGGCGAGCTCTCGGCAAAAGCCCAATGCAAAAGCCCCACCTAAAGCGTGGAGGGTGCCAAAGCGGGCCATTTCGCGCGCGGTTTGAATGGCAAAAATCATCCCGGCGAAAAGATTGGTCATGAGTACGGGAGTGAGCGCACCTGGCCCCGCTGCCACCATATGTTCCATGACGCGATGACGCTGGACTCGTCCGCGCAAGAGCCGCATCAGTACCTGTCCGCCCAGAATGATGGCCATCAGAATGTGGTACGGACACGATCGCGCCAATGGCTGTTCATATGGCGGTGGGGCGGTCATAACCGGACGGCGATCGCGCCAACCAGGCAGCGGACGAGACTTCCGGCGAAGGGGGTTGAGCATGATAAATGCACTGATACGACGATTCGACTGCGGTCCCCAACCGTTACAGTGAACGGCTGCTGGAGGCCATTGTTACTGAGGCTGACCAGCCGGTCTGACCAGACTGTACTGGATGAGTACATCATCCCCATTTTTCTGGTGTCCGTGATCGTTCGCCGTCAGTCAGTTAGCTGCGTGGGGGGCAATGTGATCAACGTGAGTCGTTGGGATGGGACTGGGTCGCGCCCGCGATCGCGGCAAGATAGACCTGCTGGCGATGCCCTCAAACCCTTGTGAGACCGATGATTGACCTGTCACTGCCTGCGTCCACTCACGCGATCTGAGCGGCTGTCTCGACTGCCCGACTCAAACTTGCGAGGCATTCAGATCAAAATTTTTAAGAAGGGGTTGCAAAGCTGAAAATATATAGTACATTTGTATCTAAAGAAGTAGATAGTACATATAAACTATCTAAGACTCTTGATTCTAAAGCATTGGTGTGCCCCCATGAGTTCAGATATCAGTGCCATTCGTGAACAACTGCTAGCCGTCCATCAGCAATCCCGGTCGGAGCCGGAACTGCCACCGTCTGCCCCCGCGTCACCCAGTCTGCCGACGCTGGATGCCGATGGAGTAACCTGGCAACCGCCCCAGCGAGCCGATGTGGCGCAGGCGCTCCGGCAGCGATCGGCGATGCAGTCCAGTCAATGGCCCACCCCCGAAGAACGGGCGGCACAACCGGCACCCCCGCCTCCGACAGCCCCGGTCGAACCGATCAATATTCATCGGTATTTGCAGCGCTTGCACAGCGAGGCAGAGCGTATCAACGAGCTGTACTACCAGCAAGAAGCCGCAATTCGTAAATTCCACAACTCGGTCAATGGCCTCTCGCTCATTTTGATGAAGCAGCCTAACACCGCTGGGCTGCGTGTCGATCAGTTTTGCGAAATTCAAGATGCGGCGCTGACCACTGTGATTCAAGATGAGCAAAATCGCTACGTGTTGACGGCGATCGATCTGGATCTGAATTTAGATCAACAGCAAGCTTCCGAAACTGCTGCCAGCTTGCGGGCTCGGGCTCAGGCTCCGTCGCGCCAGTCGGCTCGGGCTATGCGGGCGGGCTGGCGAGAGTCGTGGCATCGGGTCTCGGAGCTATGGCAGATGTTGACGACCACGATTGAAAATCAGTCGCAAATTACTCCCATCGATATTTTGGTGTGGTGTGGGGGCGGCATTATCGGTCGACTGGCGTTGGAGTTGGCTCTAGCCGCCATGCCCGGACTCTGGCCTTGGGTGATTGGCATCACGATCGGAGCGGTCGCGTTGGGGCTTTACCGTTTGCTGTTTGCCCCCCGGACTGATGCGGCTTTTATTGCCCGTCTATTTTTGGTGCTGCTGGGCTTAGGGATTGGTGGTCAGGTCTAAGGCAGGGCTGTCTCCCCGGTGGTCGTTTTACGAGCTGTGAACCAATCGCCGCTGCCTTTATTTGGTCGGAATGCTTCTCCCCGATCGCCCCTTCTACCAATATTTATTGAACTAAAGGAGTCGTCAATTATGGTGAGTCAACGATCTCAGTTGCCTGTGACCCCGCCGGTCAAATCATTGGTGGCCGGGGGGGTCGTGATTGCCGCGGCTGTCGTGCTGTTTGATGTGCGGGATATGGGTGGCTGG
The DNA here is from genome assembly GCF_004212215.1 of Leptolyngbya iicbica LK. Taxonomy (NCBI): domain Bacteria; kingdom Bacillati; phylum Cyanobacteriota; class Cyanophyceae; order Leptolyngbyales; family Leptolyngbyaceae; genus Leptolyngbya; species Leptolyngbya iicbica. The sequence goes on along the minus strand of NZ_QVFV01000001.1, from coordinate 1,160,779 downwards.
TTTACACGATCGCAGCCGCAGGTCAACGACAAGTCTTGCAGTGAGTTTGTGCAAACCGAAGCAAAGCTGTCTCGCGAACAGTTAGCCCAACTACTGACGATTCCTGAACGAGATTCGAAGGAGCGAGTGCGAGAAGTGGTCGCTGAGCCCTACTGTCGCTTAGCCAGCTTGAATGTCCGGGCCGATGTGCAGGCTGAGCGTGAAGCCTATCCGCTCGAATTTGACCCCAAAACACAGTTAGTCATTCTGTACGAGAACGATGAATATGCTGGGTATCGCTTTAATTTTGAATAGGCTAACTGCCTGGCAGCGCCATTGGCAAACGCGCTGGGGGCGATCGCGGCCCTTCCAGCGATGGCGACTATGGGGGGTGCTGATTTTGGGTTTAGCCCTGGGGCCGAGTTTGACCAGCTGTCGCGAAGACGCGATCGCCGCCCCCCGCAGCGTTGCCATTGACCAAACCTGGGAGCTGACCCTGGGTAATGTGGTCGAAGGTTTTCGCGTGGTGGCAGGCTTGGGGGATGTCACGATGCAACTGCGCGGTGCTCGGGTGCGAGCCCCTTTTGACGGTGAAGTGCAGCCCTCCGCCGATGGTCCTGACTGCATTTTCTTCGCTTCTCCCGAAGTGCCTGCCTATTTATTTCGGTTTTGCGGCTTGATGAATCCCCGCGTTGGTGAAGTCGAAGCTGGCGACTCCCTGGGGCGATCGCAGTATCTGCACTTCACCACGATGCGTCGCCAACCCGACGGCACCTGGGCCATTGTTGAACCCTCGACTGGCGTGTTGGAGCGATCGCTCCAACGCTTTTAATCGCCCATCCGGATGGGAGTTGCCCGGTGTGCGAGTTCTTTGTCTGCTGTTCCTAAGTTTGTTGTGAGAGCCTACTAAGATGCCTCATTATCGAGCCTTATTGACGCTGGGCACGCTGGCCATGTCTTTTGGGGTGGGCAGCACCGCCAAAGCTAGCAGCGATGTGGCCCTATCGTTTGACTTGCCCCCATCGCCCCAGGCCATTGCCAAAGCGGAAGCGGCAGCTGCCGAAGCGGCAGCCGCCGCCGAAGCTGCCGCTGCTGCGGAAGCGGCAGCGGTAGCAAGCTTAGCGAGTGCTGATGCGCCGTTACCCATTCCCGCTGGGGCGGAGAATCCGCCGATGGCGAGTGACCATAGTCGGCCATCAGGGGTTTATGGCGGATTAGAAGCCGTGGCCATCGGGGCCACCGCTTCTGTCCAGGCGTTGTTGCCGGCGCCCCCGCCCGTGCCGGAGTATGTTCGGGCGATACAGACGGCGATCGCCCCCCCACCCGCCCCCCCGCCAGCGGAGGCCGAAACTCAGCAGCTCACCGACACTGAAATTCAGGAGCAAATCGCACTCTTCATCGGCATTCAAGAAAAGACCTTTGAGGCTCCGGAAAAAGTCGTTGCTGCGGCACCCGAACCTGAGACCCCAGCGGCGGAGCAGCCCACGGTCTTTGAGTACTCTTTCGACAATTTTTATACGCTCTTTACGGGGGGCACCGAATCTCTGGTCGCCCGAGCGGTGGGGAGTGCCGAGGGCACCCGCACCCCTGAAGGCCATAAGAATCCGGCCTACTACGGTCATGTGGATCCTGGGAATGGCGTCTGGAACTTGGGCACGTTTTCCTATCAGCATGGGGCCGCTTCGCCAGAAGAGGCGGATGACAAGCAGTTACGTCGGTTGCAGACGCAAACGGAAATCCTGCGCCAAAAAGCCCTGGCCCATGGTTTGTCCTTGACCAAAGAAGAACTGCTGAATGGCATTGATTTGGCGAATCAAGCACCTCTGGCGGCGTTAGATCGCGGCGGTTATATCGACTGGCTCAAAGAAGCCCATAGCCTGGGAATGCAGGGATCAGAAGCCATCATCTGGGCACGCACCCGGTCGTTTATTGACCCCGACACCCAGCGGTGGAACGCCCCCGGTCTGGGGAATAACATCTATTCCATCAGCCACGACCAAGAGCGGCGAGCCAACGCGATCGCCCGCGCGATCGCGGCCTTCAATGCCCAAACTCAGGTGGCGATCGCGCCTGCGCCGGTGCCCAATCATGACGATATTGCCCTGAACTTAGAGCTTGCTGCCGCTCCTGAACCGGTCATTGACACCGTTCCGTTTGCATTTAATGCCTTTACCAGTGGTGACTCGACTGCCGAGACCGTGGCGGCGGCATCAGCCCAGACGGCTCCCACCATACCAGAGTCAGCTCGTGACAACCCCGAAGTGGTCGCCATGGCGGCTCCTGATCGTGATGGTATGAGCCTGACGTCTTCTAACAGTCAGGCCCAACCTGAGAAAGGGGGGACGCCCAAGCTGGCACCTCGTCGTCTAGGTCGCTGGGGGCAAGCCGTCACCAATTTCCTAACCCGGCTTGAGGATGACTCTGTGAGCTTTGCTGAAGACGGCCCAGTCGCCCCTGCAGCGATAGCCGAGCCGTTGCCCACGCCTGCTGCCGCACTAGCTGACTTGCCTGCGTTGCCCGCTGCTTTGACACGGCCGTCGGTCGAGTCCGAGGGAAATGTCGCAACGGCATCGGCAGCGATCGCGGCTACTCCAGATGAGAGTCTGGCGACAGCTGATGCGCCTACCGATGCGGAGCCAGAAGCTGCGTCGACTCCGGTGGCAACTGCCCGCCTGGAAGCGGCGATTTCTCCGCCCATTGAGGCTGACCACAATTCCGCCTTATCTGAGCCCGCGCCTGCCGCACCCGTGCCGGAACCTACCCCCATTCGGTTTGACCCACCCACCCCTGTGTCCCAGGCGGATTCGGAGGTGACTTTCAAGGCATCGGAGTCTTTATCTACCCCTAACTTGGATTCTTTAGCCGCTCCCAAAACAGCAACAGCGCCTGCCGATGAGACAGACGCTGAAGCCGTTAAACAACGAACCTTACAATCGCTCGACCAGTTGCAATCAATCTTGCGGGCCGAGGCTGCAACCGAGACTAATCAGCCGTCAGGTCAGCCGTATTGAAGATAAAGGGTACGTTGGCGCTGCTGCCACCGCCCGTGACCAGGACCCGAGGCATCTGGGCACCGCCCTCTCGCCAAGCTTCGATCGCTTCTTTTTGCAGTACAAGCTGGCCTCCTTGAGCTTTCAAGGTTTCCGCTAAGAGACGCTGAGCTTCGGCGCGGCCCTTCGCGCGGTTAACTTCTGCCTGGGCCGTTTGTTCGGCCTCTTGGGCGACATACACGGCTCGGCGGGCCCGCTGTTCAGCAATTTGCTTTTCTTCGACGGCCTTGGCAAACTCGGGCGAAAATTCCAAATCCACGACGCTGGTATCCAGCACGATAATGCCGTATTTGTCTAGCCGCGTATCCAGCGCTTCGTCAAAGTCATTTTTCAATTCTTGCCGCTTGGTGATGGCCTCTTCGACCGTACGCAATGCTGCGGCAATTTTGAAAGACTCTTGCGTCTGCGGGGCAATGATTTTCGCGACGATGTTCGCCAGGGTGCCCTGGGTGCGTCGGATCGTGACGACTTCGCTGGGATCAAGCCGGAAGTTGATCGCAAATCGGGCTGACAAGTCCTGCAAGTCTTTGGTGGAACTTTGGGCGGGAACTTCAAATTTCTGTACGGTCACGTCATAGACATCCACTGCCGAGATCACTGGCGGCTTAAAGTGGACGCCTTCTAACAGTGCGCCGTCTTGGGCTTTACCTAAAATACTGAGGACGCCCGCTTGGCCCGGATTGATGATCACAAAGCTGCTAGAGGCGATAGTGAACACCACCAACGCTAAAAATCCTAGGGCGATGGGCTGCCACCCGAGAGATTGAGATTTCAAAAGTGTCTCCTTGTCCGTTTTGAGTCAGGTCTCATTCATTGTACGGAGGTCTGGCCGTGCTGGGCCAATGCCGCACCCGGTCGCGGTCGGCAATACCCAGTTATGCGGTGCCAGTGGACGTCCAGATCGGTTGGGTGCCAAGAGCGGGCAATCTCTTTAAGACATCAGCAGTTCAAAGAGCCCGTCCTCGATCTCATAGCCGAGCATTTGCGTCATAAATTTCAGGCGCGTGGTTTGGGCATTGTTTTGCGATCGCAGCCAATTTGACACGACAAAAATTTTCTGCATGACAAAGATTTCCAACGCTTCGGGATTGTAGCGAATGCCATCTTTGGGGCTGAACTGATGGGGTACTAGCATGGCGGCATAGCGGCCTAGCTCTCCTGCTTCCCAATCCAGCACATAGGGCAACCAGGGATATAGGGCATCTAAGCGAATGAACCAGAGCCGCACTTCGGGGATTTCCGAGAGTTCGCGCGGGTCGGTGGGCTCGCGGGGAAAGTCAATTTCAAACTGGATCCGCACTTCTGGATCTAGCAAATTGCCTTTTTCAATCAGCGGTTCGATATATGCCTGCGCTCCTGACAGATCCAGGGTGTACAGCGTGTCGGCAGTGAGTTTTAGCGTATGGGCCATGGGCGATCGCATTTAGAGTTCAACGAGAGATGGACACGGTGCCGCTTTGGCCTAGAGCTAGAAAAATAAGCCTGAGCGCGGGTTAGCTGACGACATCTGGCGTCCATCTGTTTATTCTGCCAGCTTCTCGATTCGGTCATTCATGACATGCCATCATAGTGAGGTTTGTGGCCATGCCACCGACGTTGAACTCCGTTCTGTTGTGAGAGTTGCTTGAGCTATGTCTGCCCCCATTCGTGTTTGCATTACCTTAGGCACCCGCCCCGAAGCGATTAAATTGGCGCCGGTCATTCAAGCCTTTCGGCAATCAGCGGCATTTGCGACCCAGGTGATTCTCACCGGGCAGCATCGCGAAATGGTGGAACAGGTGATGCAACTCTTTCACCTGGGGGCTGACGAAGACTTGGAAATTATGCAGCCTCAGCAAAGCCTGACGGATATTACTTGCCGCAGCCTGCAAGGGTTAGAAGACTGTTTTGTGCGATCGCAGCCCGACCTCGTCATCGTGCAGGGCGATACTACCACCGCCTTTTCTGCCGCCCTCGCCGCGTTTTACCAAAAAATTCCCGTCGGCCATGTCGAGGCGGGGCTGCGCACTGACGACTTGCTCAACCCCTTTCCAGAGGAGGCCAACCGTCGGTTGATTTCCCAAATTACGCGCCTGCACTTTGCCCCCACCGACACCGCCGTCGGCCACTTGCAAAAATCCGGCGTGGTTGGGGAGGTGCATCATACGGGCAATACCGTGATTGACGCTTTGCTGGCAGTCGCGGCTCAGAATCCTCCCTGCTCAATTCCGGGTTTAGACTGGCAAAAATATCGCGTATTGTTATCGACCGTGCACCGCCGTGAAAACTGGGGCGAGCCGCTGCAAGACATTGCCCAGGGCTTTTTGAAGATTCTCGATCAGTGCCCCGATACGGCGCTGCTGCTGCCGCTGCACCGCAATCCCACCGTGCGAGAACCGCTGACGATCGCCTTAGGCGAGCACCCTCGGGTCTTTTTGACGGAGCCACTGGACTACGCGCAACTGGTGGGGGCGATGCAGCGCTGCACCTTGCTATTGACGGACTCGGGCGGTTTGCAGGAAGAAGCGCCCGGACTGGGCAAACCCGTGCTCGTACTCCGAGAGACGACGGAACGTCCAGAAGCGATCGCCGCTGGCACGGCCAAACTGGTTGGCACCCAGGCCGACGCGATCGCTAGTGCTGCTCTGAGCTTGTTGAATTCGCCCACCGCCTATGACGCCATGGCTCAAGCCGTCAATCCGTTTGGCGATGGCCAGGCTTCTCAACGTATTGTCGAAATCGTGCGCCGCTACTTCCAACTATCCTGAGCGCTGCCTGCCACCGCTGGCGACTGAGCAAGTTCGCTACAGTAATAGTCAACCACCTGTCAGACCCACTGCCGCAATGGATACCACTGCTCACAAAACCGTTTTAACTGGCCTGAAAGCTGACCACTTTCGCCATCCGCTGGATCTGAATGCGACGACGACCTTGCGCCAGTTGCCCGGGCTTGACGTGGTCGTGCGGACGGCCCTGGGACCAGTCGCTGAGCAGGTGTTTTACCTCGACAACATTTCGTCCAGTGTCTTGGTGAGCGATCGCCAATTGCCCCACCTGCATGAGTCGTTATTGGAAGCGTGCAAAATCCTTGATTTGGATGCCCCTCAACTCTACATCCGTCAGCATCCGGTGCCCAATGCTTACACCTTTGCCATGCGGGGCAAGCAGCCGTTTATCGTCATTCACACGGCGCTGATTGACTTGCTCAATCCCGCCGAAATTCAAGCGGTGATCGGCCATGAACTGGGGCACCTGAAGTGCGATCACAGTGTGTACCTTACCCTGGCTAATCTGCTCACCTTGGCGGCTAGTCAGCTTCCCTTTGCGGAGCTGTTGGTGCCCACCTTCCAAACCCAGATTATGGAATGGGTGCGCTGTGCCGAGTTTACCTGCGATCGCGCCGCCCTCCTCGTGGTTCAAGACGCCAAAACCATCGCCTCATTACTGATGAAGTTATCGGGTGGCTCCCCCAGTCTCTCCGACCAGCTGAATGTGGAGGCTTTCCTTGATCAGGCGCGGGCCTACGACGTAGCCGTTGCCTCGGAAACGGGGGAAGTGATTAAGCAGATTCGCACCCAGGATTTGACCCATCCGTTGCCGGTGTTGCGGGCGCGTGAGATTGATCGCTGGTTTAATAGTCCCGAATACCAAACTTTGCTAAACCGCGACGTTTCGCAGTATAATCCTCGAGTGTCATCTAAGGGCGGATGGCGGAATTGGTAGACGCACCACACTCAAAATGTGGCGGCTTCGGTCGTGAGAGTTCGAGTCTCTCTCCGCCCATGTTATTTTCAGCAGGTCAACCTCATGACGACGCTCAAACGGTGGGAATCGCCCCGTCGCCGGGGGCGCAACGATAATGGTCGAGCTGCCACTGCTCGGCAACGTCAACTCCGCAAACGCCAACAGCGACTGCGGCAACGACTCAAATCATCGAATACCCTGCAGCATCCCGCAAGAGAGGTAAACCACCTCTCTTTTTTAATGCCAACCGATTTTTTTACGCAAAATTAATAAATCCGAGGGCTCGCTATGGGAGTCCAGCGAAATTCACTCTGAAATGGAGTATTTCTTCGGGGATTTTGCGATTCTTCACCGGATATTCCGTATTTTTACAGATATTGAATGCTCCGTATTTTTGCTGAGTTAGATTCATCCAAGATCTAGAATTTTTCGGCAAAAGTTCTGTCTGCATTGAAGAAATACTTGGGATGGTCGCTAAAGAGCCTGTCAATGCGATCGCTCAGGCTCCCTGAGGCATCGCTGCCTGGGCGGCAATGGGTTGAGATGAAGCAGTTCTCAGAGATCATGTGAGTTTGCGATGATTGTTGGGCGCGCCCAACAGCAAAGCTGTAAAAACTATAAAGCCTGTGTTGATGCCGATGAATGTTCCAAGATTTTACGCAAGCGTTGACCGGGGCATTCAGGCGAGAATGCTAGCCATATAAAGTTCAGATTACATGTGATTGATCGGCAAGGGGTTCAGGTTAGTGTCAGGGTTTGTTTAATTCCCGCAACCATTTGCCACAACATTTCATGTGCCACTGGGTTACTCCCCTTTTGATAGGGGAAACATAAGCCTAGCGGAAGATACATAAACCTCTTTTGGGCAGGCCATTGAAACCACATTCACCTAACGTTGTTGAGCAAGCGCCGTCTTCCATGCTGACTACCATTGGAACGACCCACTACTTGGTTAAGCTCTACACTTACAACCACGAAGACCTCTTCGGTGATGTGACTGCGGATCGGCGCATTGAATTAAATGGGGCTGGACAGATTGCCGCCGATGAATGGCAGCGCTCAGCCCGAGCCTATACTCACCTCATGCTAGATAAATGGGCAATTTGGCCCAATCGGGTGGAAGGCATTGTCTCGCTGCGCGAAGCCGAAAATGCCGGTAGCTATAGCAGCAAGCCCGGCGATAAGCCGCGCTTGTTGAATGCGTTTGTGGCGAGCTATAAGGCGGCGGCGGCAAAGCGGATTAATTTATTGAGAAATACGCCTGGTCGCCCCCTGTGGCAACGAGGCTATCAAGACCGCTTAATTGCTGATGACCTCATGCTGCAGCGAGTCCAACAAGCGTTAGAACAGTCATAGACTGTTACGCCACTCAGACCATTCGTCATCTATCCATATAGCGATCGCGGTTCGGGGGCATGAACTCCTGAACCGCGATCGCTTTTCATTGGGTAAGTTTTCCGAGACAAGCCACCGTTAGACTTTCGCTTCTTCTTGGATGAGTTTGTCCCACCCGAGGTCGCGGAGGCTACTGTTGCGGCGGAGGGGCCGAGTCACCAACTCTAAGATGTCACGAGCATTGGCAAAGCCGTGAATTTGGGCAAAGGTAAATTCTACTGACCACTTGGTGTTGATGCCCCGCGCTTCTAGCGGATTGGCGTGGGCCATGCCTGTAATCACCAGATCCGGCTGAATCTGCTGAATTCGCTGAATTTGCTTATAGTTGTCGGGCTTTTCGGTGATTTTGGGCAGCGGTGCGCCCATCTCATGGCAGGTCTGCTCTAGTAGCGCCAGTTCTGCGGCTTGATAGCGCTTATCCATATAGGGAATGCCGATTTCGGGGACGGTCATGCCACAGCGGACGAGAAAACGAGCCAGGGAAATTTCCAGCAGGTTATCGCCCATAAAGTAGACTGACTTGCCGCGCACGATCGCCAAATACTCTTCCAGCGATTCCCAAATTTTGGCCTCCCGCTCTTCCAAGCCTTGGGGTTCGATGCCAAAGACTGAGCAAACTTTTTCGATCCATGCGCGAGTGCCGTCCGGACCAATGGGGAACGGTGCGCCGATGAGCTTGCATTTGCGCCGCCGCATCAGTCCCGTTGCCGTCCGTGAGAGAAAGGGATTGATGCCAATCACATAATCCCCTTCATCCAAGACAGGGAGTTCGGTATAACGCTTGGCGGGCAACCAGCCACCGACTTTGATGCCCTGTTTTTTTAGTTCCAAGGTCATTTGCGTGACGATGGGGTCGGGCACTGAGCCAAAAATGACCAAGTTGGGATGGTCATGATATTGCGTGTCTTCGGTTGCCGCTGGGGTATCTTGTTTGCGGCCAAGGTTGAGCAATTTTTGGAAGTTGTTGCGCTCCGATTTCTCTTCAGGAGTGTCGAGGTCGTCGCTGGTGGGGCACCGTTGCACCATGGCTGCCAGCACGGTGTCTTCCCCTTGGGTAAAGGCATAGTCAAGACCGTTGGCGCGGGCGACGACAATGGGAATCCCGATTTCTCCTTCGAGTTTTGGCGCTAGCCCTTCGAGGTCCATTTTGATGATCTCGGTGGTGCAGGTGCCAATGAAGACGATGACTGAGGGATTGCGATCGCGCTTAATTTGCTCGCACAGTCGCTTCAGCTCAGCGTAGTCGTTTAACTGGGCCGAAATATCAGCCTCTTCCAGCTCTGCCATGGCATAGCGCGGTTCGGCGAAAATCATCACCCCCATCGCATTTTGCAAAAAGTAGCCACAGGTTTTGGTGCCAATGACGAGGAAAAAGCTATCTTCGATTTTTTGATAGAGCCAGGCAACACAGCTAATGGGGCAAAACGTATGGTAATTGCCCGTGTCACAGTCAAATTCTAAATTTTGCGTTTGGGGCTTGGCCAGGGTCATGGATTACTCCTTCTTAATTAATGAAATTAAATGGAGAATCCCCTTGAGGCTCAACCGGAGCGGCACTGACGTGGCGATCGCGCCAACAGCGAGTGGCGTCGGTTAGTCCTCGTCAGCTTCCGCCGCATCGAGCAGCATTTTGGCTTCTTCGTTTTCCGCCTCAACTGTGGTGGGCAGGTTGCCGTTGCTGAGAGCCATTTCTGGGTCAAAGTTCAGGCCCAGTACTTCAACCAGCGCATCTTCATCAGAATTGAGCTGGTAAAACGGCACCATCAGGTTGCCTAGCTTAGGCTCTAGAGCATTGACCACACCCAAGATCAGCAATGACGACGGACGCCGTCCCCCATCTGGGGTTCTGACCGAGGTCATGCGCATTTGCAACTGCAACCATTCACGGTTGGATTCGACGTAATCTAACCATTTTTGGCGTATTACTGATACGAAGTTTTCGAAGAAGGCCATCGCTTTGCCTCAATCCGTTGCGCTTAGACGCCTCATGATAGATGAAATTCATCAAAACAGAGAGGCAATTGAGCAGCAACGTTACAGGGACTCGGGGATTCAGGGTGAAAAATGGGTGGCAGTGACTGCACAGAGAAGGTGAGTACCCGTCTGCCAGTGCAGAGCCACCCCGGTAATTAGGTGCACGGCCGCGTCAAACCATCATCAAATCCAGTTCTGATTCTTGTTTGGGCGCATCTTCTGGCGGATTGAGATAGAAGTCAGACAGTAACGCAAACAAATCGCGATCCTTCGTTTCGCTGGGAATGACCCCTTCGGGCTGCGCGAGGATCTGATCCGCAATGTTGAGGTAGTACTGCGTGACCGGTGTCAGGGACGGATCGGTTTCGGCCATTTCGAAGAGGGTCTTGCCCTTCACGCGAGAAATGCGGATGTCTTCGATCAGCGGCAGAATTTCGAGCACTGGCATGGGCACTGATTCGATGTATTTATCGATCAGGTCACGCTTGGAGGTGCGGTTGCCGATGAGTCCGGCCAAGCGTAAGGGATGGGTGCGGGCTTTTTCGCGGACGGAGGCGGCAATCCGGTTGGCTGCAAATAGCGCGTCGAAGCCGTTGTCGGTGACGATCATGCAGTAGTCGGAATAGTTCAACGGGGCGGCAAAACCGCCACAGACGACATCGCCCAGCACATCAAAGAGAATCACGTCGTACTCATCAAAGGCGTTGAGTTCTTTGAGGAGTTTGACGGTTTCGCCCACCACGTAACCGCCGCAGCCCGCGCCCGCTGGGGGGCCGCCCGCTTCCACACAGTCCACGCCGCCGTAGCCTTTGAAGATCACGTCTTCAGGCCACACGTTTTCGTAGTGAAAGCCCTTTTCTTTTAGCGTGTCGATGATGGTGGGGATGAGGAATCCGGTCAGGGTGAAGGTGCTGTCGTGTTTGGGGTCGCAGCCAATTTGGAGGACTTTTTTGCCCCGTTTGGCGAGGGCGACGGAAATGTTGCAACTGGTGGTGGATTTGCCAATGCCACCTTTGCCATAGACGGAGAGTTTCACAGGCGATCGCTCCCAAGCGTTCGATTTATCAAGGGGTTGCGGGTGGGGATAATGAGTCCGCCCGCACCCGCAACGGTTTTTAATTAGGTAAACTCGCCGCGTGAAAGCAGCGAGGGTTTTCGGCTTGGTTAGCATTATGGGGTTGGCCACTGGATTCGGGAAGCGCTCAAGAATCTCGATCAAGCTTTTATTTGGGGCTGGCCTGTGCTTGAAGTTGTAGGAAACTGAAAATCCCCTTTAATCCTGACTGAAGCTCAAAAAACCTTGCCCAGTAAATTTTGTGTCTTTATTCAATTTAGATGTGGACAAAAGACAAAAACTCGAATGATGGCAAAGATTATTTTTCTCTAGAGAGTTTTTGACTTGTGGTGGAGCGCGATCAGTCGTTCGGGTGGTGGTCTACGGTTGCCTGGACTGAGTTGTGTCGCTAGGGCGTTAAGTATTTGTGGCGATCGCGTTTGGCGCTGGGAGTGCCTACAGCCAAAGCCTTGTGCAGTAGGGGTGAGCGGTCGAGTGAGGGGAGGCGATCGCGACTGGCCGCTCTGCCTGTAATGCGTGGGTCGGATAGGGGCGGCGGTGCTCTAACCGTTCATCTTGGCAACGTCAGGTGGTAAACCTCAGGGGGCGCGTCGCGGGCAGTTCATCCAGGGTAGAAACTTTTTTATTAAGTTCAGTCAATTTTTGGCGATTTAGCTGTCGGTTGACGAAATGTTGCCGGTTGACTCGGGATCTGAGGGCCGAGGTCGGACATTGATGCCGATGCTGATCTCGCCGCCCAGGGCTGAACTATCGTCGTTGGCAGCACTGGTGGTTGTGGTTGGCCAATAGTTCGGGTCGTCGAGCCCGCGATCGTGGCGATAGCGAACCACTTCGTTGTGTAAGTCTTGGGCAATCTCCAGGGCGGTCTTGACCGGGGGCGACGACATATCCCGCAACTTCACTTGCAGCATGACCTGTTTGATCAAGAGTTTGCGGGTGTCGGGCGTGAGTTCGGTATCCAAGCCCAGCTTGAGTTTGCTGTTGGAGACGGCCTCGACGGCCTGTTCAATTAAGCTTTCACCAATATCCACAGCGGCGGGCTGAAATTTGTGAACATAAGCCTGCATTACATCGGTGACGGAGTTGGCCATGTCGCGCTGTTGCCAGAGTTGATGGACTTGTTCCGCCAGCAGCACCCACTTGCGGTCAATGACGCGATCGCTCACGCTCGATAAATCCACTTGGCTGCTTACCGTCTCAATCAACTGACGGGCCGTATCGCGAGGCAGGGTGGCATCGGTGACGAGGGGTAAAACCGTTGCTACTAGCTGATGGAGAGAGAGCCCCTCCGTGAAGGAATATTGTTGCAAATAAGCATCAACGGTAGCCCGGGTTTTGACAGCCAGTTGTTCGCGCCAGTGTTGTGCTTGGTGGGCTAGTTGCTGATCGGCAGCTTGCCAGATAGAGGGAAGCGGCTGGCTCAGATCCACATCTGCCACGAGGGTATCCACCCATTGTTCAACCTCCCAACCGGGGAGTGACCATTCCCCAGCTTGCTCTTTAGCCGCCAGGATGGCCCCCGCGATCGCGCGGACCTCGTCTATTGAGTCGCCGCCGTAGTCATTTAAATAGGCGTAGAGTGCGGCTGTGAGCGATCGCTGGGTTGCTGCATCTAATGGGGTCATGGTGACGCTCCCAGAATTCAACAATACTTGATTGATGACTCCAAGGTACCCAGCGTGACTGGGGAGCATCAGTGGCCACAGGATCTTGTCTAAATTGTTTGCAGTTGCTTACTCAACACACTTTCAAACAGGGCCAGCCCGTCGGTGCCGCCCAAAAGCGGATCCGAGACTCGCTCGGGGTGGGGCATCATGCCGAGGACGTTGCCTTGCTGGTTACAAATGCCCGCAATGTTGTTCAGTGAGCCATTGGGATTGCTAGCCGGGGTCGGATCGCCAGTGACATCGCAGTAGCGGAAGACCACTTGGCCGTTGTCTTCGAGAGCTTGCAGGGTGTCGGCGTCGGCATAGTAGCAGCCCTCGCCGTGGGCAATGGGCACAGTGATGACGGCTTGGTCAGCATAGTTTTGCGTCCACACCAGGTCGGTGCGTTCGACTCGCAGGGGCACGCGATCGCAAATAAAGTGCAGGTCGCGATTGCGCATCAGGGCTCCGGGCAGCAACCCCGCCTCGGTCAAAATCTGGAAGCCATTGCAGATGCCGATGACCAGGCCGCCGCGCTGGGCATGTTCCACTGTGGCTTGCAGGGCGGGAGAAAAGCGAGCGATCGCGCCACATCGCAAATAATCGCCATAGCTAAACCCACCAGGCACGATGACCACATCGGCCTGTTGTAAATCTCGATCTTCGTGCCAGATCATTTGGGTCGGTTGGCCGAGCAGATCGCGGGTGACGTAGGCCGCATCGCGATCGCAGTTCGCACCGGGAAAGACAATAACGCTGACATTCATGGCGGTCGATCTCCAAACCTGGGGTGCAAAAGTTAAGCTGCGGTGTCCGCCGTCGCTTTGACTGTGAGATCAAAGCGGTAATTTTCAATGACGGGATTGGTCAACAGCTGATCACACATTTGGTCGAGCTGTTGGCGTGCCGTGGCTTCATCCTCAGCGGTCAGGGTGACTTGGATATATTTGCCAATGCGCACTTGCTCGACGCCATCAAAACCCATGTGATGGAGTCCTGATTGCACCGCCGTACCGGCGGGATCAAGCACCGAAGGGCGTAGCGTAACGTAGATTTGAGCTTGGTAGGTCGGCATGGCGATCGCATCCGAAAAGGCTTCACCATCCTACCGTATCCCGCTCTGCACTAAGCTGGTAGAGGCGTGGTTGATAGCAGACATGAACGGACGCACTCGCAGTCAAGAACGCATTCTCCAAGTGATGCAAGGGCTCACTAAACCAGCATCAGCTCAGGATCTTTATATGGAGCTGCGCAATCACCAGTACAGCATCGGTTTGGCAACGGTATATCGTTCGCTAGATGCGCTCAAGCTAGATGGGTTGGTGCAAGTGCGGACGTTGCCCAGTGGCGAATCACTCTACAGCTTGCCCCAAGAAGATCGCCATCACCTCACCTGTTTGCGCTGTGGCGGTAGCATTTCTATCGACGAATGCCCGGTACATGATTTGGAGCATGAACTCCAGGCTCACCACAAGTTCCGCATTTACTACCACACGCTGGAATTTTTTGGCCTGTGTCCCGACTGTCAGGCCCAAGAAGAAGTCGCTGCGGGTAGCGCTGAGTAATCCGACTCGGTGGCGAGCGATCGCGAGTCCCCAGCCCAACCACAGGACTTAGGGAGGGAAATTTCATTGAGTGTGGACAGCCGTCTCGGCTGTTCAGGCGCAGGCAAGCTGCCTGCGACAAAACTGCAATTCCGATAAAACCCTGATGCTTTAGATGACGGCGATGCACTCAATTTCAACGCGCACATCTTTGGGCAGACGCGCGACTTCGACACAGGCACGGGCGGGTGCATTGTCTTCGCCAAAGTGCTGAGCGTAGGTGGCGTTCATCGTGGCAAAGTCGTTCATATCTTTGAGAAAGACGGAGGTTTTGACCACGTTGTCCAGGGTGGCACCGCCAGCGGCGAGAATGGCTTTGAGGTTGGCGATCGCCTGTTCGGTTTGCGCCACGATATCGTCACCACCGACCAGTTCGCCAGTTTGAGGATCGAGGGGAATCTGGCCGGAGACAAACAGCATGGTGCCCGTCGCAGCGATCGCCTGGTTATATGGCCCAACGGGTGCCGGTGCCTGATCGGTTTGCACAATTTTGCGTTCCATACATCCCCATTTGATTGCATAACGGCCATCATTATCGCAGGGAAAAATCCCTTGTCCAAATGTGGAATGCTGAATATCTCCTCTCTGAAGGGCGACTACAGAGTTTGCTCCCCGGCTCCGCTTCTCCCCAGCCCCAACAGCGATATGTGATCTGTGCAAACCCGAGTTGGGGTCAAGGGCGGGGACGAACGCCGTAATGACGATACTGCCAGTAATCTTGCAGGATGCGATCGTGGTCGAAACAGAGATTGATAGGCACTTCCCACGGGGCGAATAGGGCAATGTCTTTGGCGTCATCAGCGGCGATGGGGGTGCCCGTCGCGTAGGCGAGAAACACAATGCTCAGGGTATGTTTGCGCGGGTCGCGGCTGGGGTCGGAGTAGACGTAAAACTGCTCGATCAAAGTTATGTCTAGCTGCGTTTCTTCCTGTGCTTCCCGGATCGCCGCGATTTCCACCCGTTCGCCGTAATCCACAAAGCCGCCGGGAATGGCCCACCCAAACGGTTCATTACGCCGCTCGATCAACACAATTGGCCGATGGGGGCGATCGCGCATCTCGATCACAATGTCTACAGTCGGAGCAGGATTACGGTACGTCACAGCAGGCCAGGGATTTGCCAAATCGATCGTTTTATTACCATAGGAGATTTTGGGTCGGAGCCTGGCGATCGCCGGGTTTGGGCTGCCAAAGTTGCTGTTCCCAGAGCCTGTGATAAAACTCTGTCTGGTGCCAGGTTATTCCTGATTATTGCCATGCTAGAGTCAGTGGGACGTTACCAAAGAATCGATGCCTTTTCAACGAGCAAGCGGCATTCTGTTGCATCCCACTTCATTTCCCGGACGGTTTGGCATGGGCGATCTCGGCCCCACCGCTTACGAGTTTGTCGATTTTTTGGCCGAAACGGGACAGCAACTCTGGCAAGTTTTACCGTTAGGCCCGACCGGGCATGGTAATTCACCCTACATGTCTTACTCGTCGATGGCGGGTAATCACATGCTCATCAGTTTGGAAAAGTTGCGCGATCGCGGCTTGCTAGAGCAATCCGACTTAGACGAGTTTCCCCACTTTACCGAGGACGAAGTGGACTTTGGCAATGTGTTGCCAACCAAGCTCAAGCTGCTCGAAAAAGCCGCTGAGACCTTCAATGCCACCGCTGATGACGAGGCCCGCAGCGAGTACGAAGCCTTTTGTCAGGAGCGGGCCTTTTGGTTAGACGACTATGCTTTCTTTATGGCGCTGAAGCGGGCGCACAATGGCGCTAGCTGGCATCAGTGGGAATCAGCCCTCGCGCGTCGTGAACCCATGGCCATGGCCGAGTGGCACGATAAGTTAGCGACCGTCATTAGCTATCACAAGTATTTTCAGTTTGAGTTCACCCGTCAGTGGCAAGAGCTTAAGCAGTACACCAATGAGCGCCACATTCAAATCGTGGGCGATATGCCAATTTATGTGGCCCACGACAGCGTGGACGTTTGGGCGTTTCCTCACAATTTCATGATTGATAAGGAAACGCTGGAACCGGCAGAGATGGCCGGGGTGCCGCCCGACTATTTCAGCGAAACTGGGCAGCTCTGGGGCAACCCCACCTACAACTGGGAAGAAATTCAAAAGCGGGAATTTCGCTGGTGGCTGCAGCGGGTCAAGTCCCTGCTGGATTATGTTGATTTGACGCGAATCGATCACTTTCGTGGGTTTGAAGCGTATTGGGCCGTGCCCGAAGGCGAAGAAACCGCTTTGAACGGTGAGTGGGTGCAAGCGCCGGGCGAAGCGTTTTTCAATGCGGTGAAAGCAGAATTTGGCAGTCTGCCGATTTTGGCGGAAGATTTGGGCGTGATTACGCCAGAGGTCGAGGCGCTGCGAGATCAGTTTGACTTTCCCGGCATGAAGATTTTGCAGTTTGCCTTTGGTGGCGATCACACGAATCCTTATTTGCCATTCAACTATGTGAGAAATTGCCTGGTTTATACAGGCACCCACGATAACGACACGACGGTGGGGTGGTTTGACAAGGCTTCGGAATATGAGCGCGATCGCGTGCTCCGGTACTTGGGGGGGCTCCACGCCGACGGCATTCACTGGGACTTGATTCGTCTGGCGCTGAGTTCTATCGCCAATCAAGCGATTATTCCCCTACAAGATGTGCTGGGGTTGGGCAGTTTTGCCCGCATGAATTCGCCAGGTAAGCCCGACGGTAACTGGGCTTGGCGCTATCGCTCCGAAATGCTCACGGGTGAACTCCGCGAACGTTTGCGGGAACTGACGCGATTGTATAGTCGTGCTCCTGTGCACTGGTATTAACTCAGCAGTCGTCTAGCGGTTTTACCCCGCGTTAATAGCTCTGGAACGGTTCGACGGCCCATTTGCAGGTAAGGTGAACGCTATTCTTCTGCGGCGGGTTTGCTTTCGTAGACGACCTTCTTTAAATAACTGGTGTCTACAAGAAAAGCACCTTGCTCGAATTTGACGGCCCAGTAGTCACCTGGCTTTTGTTGCAAGATCACGCCCTGCGTGCCAACGGGGACTGTGTCGCCAGGGCGCAGCATGGGCATAGTATCGGCTGTCTTGAGGTAGGGGGGCGCGGTGGCGAGATAAACGCGATCGCCAATAATAAAGGACTCACTCATCATCAATCACCATGAAGAACGGGGGCGGAGCACCGGGACTCCACCCTCAAGATATCGCTGTTAGGGCACCTGCCAAATGCGATCGTGATATTGTGCGGGTTCCGCGTAGGGATCGGGCATTTCTCCCTCGTGGTGGTGTCCATGACCATGAGAATGTCCGTGAGTATGGCCATGGCTGTGACCATGAGCGTGATCACCGTGCCCGTGTTCATGTCCATGACTGTGGTCATGCCCGTGGCTAGCACTGTTGGCTTCAAAGGCGGCTAAGCGGAACTTACACATTTCACAGTTCATCGCGACTGATCCCGTTTGGGTTTCAATTTCCCGACGCCGCATGACGCCAAGGAGCTGCTGGTGAATGCCCATTTCCGGCAGACAAATGACTTCGGTCTCGGGATGGTCACCCTGCTGTTGAGCGGCGATATCCTGAATCTTTTTCATCAGTACGCCTGTGAACAGGAAGTACGGCAGCACAATGATGCGTTTGGGTTGATAGAGCCGCGCTCGGCGGAAGCCTTCTTCTAACCGGGGATGGGTGATGCCGATGAAGCAGGTTTCCACGGTGTTATAGCCGCTGCCTTCCCACACCATGCGCGCCAGTTTGTAGACATCGCCGTTGGCATCTGGATCGCTAGCGCCGCGACCGACAAATAGCAAGACCGTATCTTTGCGCTCAACCTGATGGGGATTGTAGGTGGGGGTGTCGAGTTGGGCGAGGCGATCGCGCCACAAATCCAAAATTTCGGGGGCAATGCCAAAGTGCCGCCCATAGTGAAATGTGACTTGGGGATGCCGTTGGCGGGCGCGATCGAGTTCGTTGGTGACATCAAATTTGTTGTGTCGCGCGGCAAACAGCAACACGGGCAGCGCCGAAATGTCGGTGTAGCCTGCCTCCACGCAGCGATCGACCCCATCTTGAATGGTCGGTTCGGTCAGTTCTAAAAAGCAGGGGATGACTGGACGAGAAGCATCCAAAGCTTGATATGCGGTGGCAAAGTCCAGCACGTTTTGGCGGCCTTGGGCATCGCGGCTGCCATGACCAATTAATAACAAGGGGCGGCCATGGGGCAACGGCGGCAGCGTGAGCGATTGATCGACGTCAAAGACGCCAGGGTGAGTCAAAATTTGCGCAGTGGTCATTCGTGATTGATCTCCGAGCCTGTGCATCGCAGGCGGTCAAGATACAAAGCCACCAGCGGGTGTTCTGACTGAGAGCCTCATATCCGTTGTGTGGCAGAGATTCATCACAGTTGCGGCACAGTGTCGGATTGGTGAAGCAGTTCACGCACCGAACTTTCCCCTCGGGTGGCGGCATCAATTTTGCTCTGTTATCTTATCTCACTGCTTTGCGGGAATGAATGCTGGGGTGGGGGATGTGGATGCGAAGGGGCAGGGGGGGCAAGGGAGCAGAGGAGAGGGAGAATGGTGTACCTTCATGCAGACCTTGCTTCCCTTGGTAGGATAGGGGTTTTGTCTTGTAAGGAGTCGGCTTGAACGAATCGTCTCAGCCATCGACTGTGAGGGCGGGCAGCCTGTATGCCGTGCTGGCCTATGGGGCTTGGGGCCTGCTGCCCATTTACTGGAAGTTTTTTCAGCAGAGTTCGCCCGTTGAGGTGCTGTGTCACCGGATGATCTGGTCGCTGGTGTTTTTGACGGGCATTCTGCTGGTGCAGCGGCGGCAACCGGAGGTGGGGGTGCTGCTGCGATCGCCCAAGACCTGGCGCTTGCTGTTGGTGACGGCCACTTTGCTGACCTGCAATTGGGGGCTGTACATCTATGGGGTGAACAGCGATCGCGTGGTGGAAACCAGCCTCGGCTATTTCATCAATCCACTGGTGACGGTGCTGCTGGGGTTTGTGTTTTTGCGAGAGCGGCTGCTGCGGGGCCAACAGATTGCGGTGGGGCTGGCGGCGATCGGTGTCGGTTACTTTGTCTGGCAGTTTGGTGCCGTCCCGTGGATTGCCCTGGGACTGGCGTTTACCTTCGCGTTTTACGGACTGCTGCGCAAAGTGGTGGCGGTGGCCCCGCTGGTGGGCCTAGCGGTGGAAACGTTGCTGATTACTCCGCTGGCATTGATGGCAGTGAGCTACTGGCAGGTTACTGGCGTGGGACACTTTGGCGAGTCCGTCGGCTTGAGTCTGTTGTTCATCGGTGCCGGGGTGATGACCTCTATGCCGCTGCTGTGGTTTAACAATGCGGCCAAGCGGCTGCGGCTCTCAACGCTGGGCTTCTTTCAATACGTCGCGCCCTCGATTCAACTCATGTTGGGCGTATTTTTGTATCGTGAGCCGTTTACCCCAACGCATCTGGTGACCTTTGGCTGCATCTGGATGGCCCTGGCGATCTATTCGGCGACTTCACTGATGCAGCGATCGCGCTCAGTCTAAATGGTGACCAGGACGTTGGGGCGCATCGGGGCGATCGCCAGCCGGTTGCTCCTGACGTGCAAAAAAGCTGAAGAAATGGCGGAATCGCGCGGGTCACTTTTATGGTGAACAGGAAGCCGCAACGGAGCGATCGCACATGGTTCTTTCTGCAACATCGGTGAACTGGGTTGCCCTGCAAAATGGGTCCGACATTCGGGGGGTGGCGATCGCTGGCGTGCCGGATGAGCCCGTGAACCTGACCCCGGAGGTGGCCTACACGCTGGGGCAAGCCTTTGTCAGTTGGCTCGCCGCCCAGTTGCACCAGCCCGCTGCCGAGTTGACGCTCGCGATCGGGCGCGACAGTCGCTTATCTGGCCCCGTCCTGATGGCGGCGGTGATCAAAGGTATGGCGGCGATGGGGAGCCGGGTTTACGACGTGGGCTTGGCCTCGACTCCGGCGATGTTTATGAGTACGGTGCTGCCCGAGTTTCAATGCGATGGCGCGATCATGCTCACTGCCAGCCATTTGCCCTTCAACCGCAACGGGCTGAAATTTTTCACTCGCCAGGGCGGCCTGGGCAAACCGGACATCACGAAGATTTTAGAGTTGGCGGCACAGAATGAATTTGCGGTGACGACGGTGCCGGGAGCGATCGTCCCCCGTGATCTGCTCTCAGCGTATGCTGCCGAGTTAGTCCGACAGATTCGCACAGCGGTAAATCATCCCGACCATTTTGATGAACCCTTACGTGGGTTGAAAATCGTTGTGGATGCGGGCAATGGCGCCGGTGGTTTCTACACTGACAAGGTGTTAGAACCGTTGGGAGCCGATACCACTGGCAGTCAGTTTCTCGACCCGGATGGCAACTTTCCGAATCACGTCCCCAATCCGGAAAATGCAGTGGCGATGGCCGCGATTTGTGGCGCTGTCACCGCTAACCAGGCGGACTTTGGCATCATCTTTGACACGGATGTCGATCGCGGCGCTGCCGTTGATCACGAAGGGCGCGAACTAAATCGGAATCGACTGATTGCGCTGATTGCTGCGATCGTGCTGCAAGAACATCCCGGTTCGACCATTGTCACCGACTCCATCACCTCCGACGGTCTCACTCGCTTTATCGAGCAAGACTTGGATGGCGTCCACCATCGCTTTAAGCGGGGCTACAAAAATGTGATCAACGAGGCGATGCGGCTAAATGAGGCCGGGCAGGAATCTTGGTTGGCGATCGAAACCTCGGGCCACGGAGCCATGCGCGAAAACTACTTTTTGGACGACGGTGCCTACCTCGTGAGCAAGCTGTTGGGTGAACTCGCTAAGGCCCGACTCAGCGGCAAACGCTTGACTGACCTCATTGCCAACCTGCAAGAACCCGTCGAAAGCCAGGAATTGCGCCTCAAAATTTTGGAACCTGACTTTAAGACCCACGGCAACCAAGTGATTACGCAACTGCAGACATTTGTTGCGGAGCAACCCGGCTGGGCGATCGTGCCCAATAACTATGAGGGAATTCGCGTTGCTTGCACCAATGCGAACGAAGACGGCTGGTTTTTGCTGCGACTGTCGCTGCACGACCCCGTGTTGCCCCTCAATGTTGAATCCAACGTCGAGGGCGGGGTGGCCCAGATCACGGCGAAGCTCCAAGCGTTCTTCACGACTCAAGCGGGCCTGGATTTGTCCGCTTTCCAGTCTTAAGCGATTTTTCCAACTCAGAGTCTCAATTTCTCTCTTGTCCAAAAGCAATCCCCTGGTGCTCGGTCAAGGCTAAAAATTCGGGTGCGGTGTAGCGTGGGTCAAACGCAGTGCGACCCACAGGGCTATTGAATCTATAGGTTTTGCAAACTTGGCCCCACACGACTAACCCGTCCATTGAGGTTTGAGGTGGTACCAGAGGCTTTTGGCTAAGGAGACCTCCGGAAAGGAAACAAAAATGCCCGGTTGCGGTGCATGACGCTGCGCTCATGACACCCTACGAACGGGAAATTCTTTTCCAGAGATCTCCTCAGCAAACAGCGTGCCCACTGGTTGGTGGCGAAGTGAAGCCCTTACAGTTTGTACTGTTGATAGTTGAGGCAAAACTCGCTGCTGCTTTCGACAAACTTGCGTTGAGCAGCACGGACAATTTCAAAGGCTTCGTCGGACGTCCGCACGAGGTACAGCATCTCGTAGTCTTCGGGATTGATGAGCCGTTTCTCGAGGGGCCAGGCTTTGACCCAGCGCAAAAAGTCTTCCCACATATCGCCTAGTAGCACGATGGGGATATTGCAAATGTGCTCGACCTGCATCAACTGCCAGGTGTAGGCCAGCTCTAGCAGCGTGCCGACGCCACCGGGAGCGACCACGACGGCATTGGCCAGGTGCATAAAATGATCGAGCCGTTCGGAGAAGCGATCGTAATCGTGCTTGATATCCACATGGGGATTGGCCGCTTCTTCAAACGGCAGTTTGATATTGAGGCCGTAGGATTTGCTCGATCCGTCAACACTGTTGGGGTCTTCCCGCCCTTCGCGATGGCCCCAGTTGGCCGCTTCCATCAAGCCGGGGCCACCGCCTGTGACGACATCCATGCCTTCTCGCCCGAGCAACCGGGCTAACCGTCGCACCTGCTCATACACCGTATCTTCGGGCTTCAAACGTGCAGACCCGAAGATGACGACCCGGAATCTATCTGCCTCAGACATGACACTTTCCACAATTGCAATGTTGATGATGCCGTATCAGGCAACCCATAGCGGGAAAACGGGGATCATCGCTGATGGGTGCTTTTAGCGGCTTCCCTAGCTTAGCCTCTGATAGGCCAGAGCAAGGGCATTTTCGTCGCCAACATTGCCGGGAAAGAGCACTACGGGCATGGCTGCAAATTGAGGATGGTCAGCTGCGGTACGGACGACCGAGACTCCGGGCAAGATCTGTCCCAATAACCGGGTCGTGCGGAGGGCGAGTCCCTGACTTAGGGTGTCGTTAGAGGTGATGCCCCCTTTGCTGATCAAAAAGCCCAGGTCGCTGGGCAAGCCCCGCACAATGTCCATCAAGAGACCTGACACCTGCTCTCCAAAGGCAAGGCGAATTTGCACATCGGGAAAGGTCAGTTCTTCGCGACTCGTGTAAATCGCGGGTGTTTGGCCCTGTGCGTGAATTTGGCTGACCTGGGCCAGGGTGGAGTCTAAGAGGCGAGATCGCCCAGCGGCCCAATCGTCCAACATCTGCGTCACATCGACTTCGACGCCAACAATGCCGGGGGCTTTGAGTAACTCGGCCAGTTGCTGGGTGGTCTTTTTCACATGGGAGCCAATGAGAATCGCGCCGGGATGATGGTCTTTGACGTATTGCGCCATGTCTTCGGCGGCGATGGGCTGGGGAGGCAGCGCTGCCAACGCGGTTAACAGACTCGCTGCACTGCGAAATAAGAAGCGCTTGCCGTCAGCAGCGGCGGCCAAAACTTCTTGGGCAAAGGTGTTCAAGTCTGCTTGGGTTTCGCCATCTACCGCCACACACACATTGCCTTCGAGCCTCATTAAGGCATCTGAAACGCCCGATCGCATTCGCTCTAGAGTGAAGCGTTCGACTTGCTCAGGGGCGATCGCGCCTCCGGTTTTTTCGGCCACATAGTCCGGCAGATAGGCGGTGCTGTAGCCAAAGACAGAATCTTTCGCAAATTCCGTCTCGTGGGCGGGCACGGGGGTGCCATTTTGCACGACGTAGTGGATGCTGTCGCGGGTAATGCGGCCCCCTTCGAAAAAGGCGGGCACCATGAAGTGGGCGTCAAAGGGACCCAGTTCAGCCGCGATCGCATCCGTTTCGATCGGGTAGTGGCCCCGCAGCGTCGAGTCCGAACGACTGACGACCAAAAATTCTTCAACGCCCGCTTGGGGAATAGCCACCTTCAGGTTTTGACACACTTCTCGCGTGACGGCTTCGGCCTGCTCCGGCGACAGTGCTCGTGTGTTCGTCAGCACAAACATCAGCGGTGAGTCATCCTTTAGACCCAGCACCAGCGTCTCGACATCCCACTGCAGCAACAGCAAACAGCTATGAACCGTCTGTGATCCGGTGGGATCGTCATCCAGCGCAATAATCTTCGGCGTCGTGCCCATCGCTCCTCCAGCAGTTTGGTCGGTCTACTGTCCAGAGTGCCATATGGCGGGGATCGTTGAGCGGCGTGTGAGGGTAGCTGGGTGGATGAGGTGAGCGTAGTTAAGTCGGTGGAGTCGGTCACAGTTAAGGCGATCTGGCAAAGCATTGCCATTCGTAGGGTGTCATTAGCGCAGCGTAATGCACCATAGCCCAGCATCTTGGCTGAATCAGCCTAATTCAAAGCTTCCGATCGCTGTTTCTTGAGATCGTCAATCAATCCGGCGAGTTTGTTGCTGTCGGCGGTGTAGACTTCGCCGCAGAAGTGACAAGTGGCTTCGGCCCCGTCATCTTTTTCGATCATGTCTTGCAGCTCATCCACACCGAGCATTTTGAGGGCTCCCAACATGCGATCGTAAGTGCAAGGACAGTGGAAGCGAATGTTCATCGGTTCGGCGTCGTGCAGAATCTCTAGATTCAAATCGCCGACTAGCGCTTCAAAAATTTCAGGCAGAGTTTGCTTGTCCAGTAGCTTGGGCGTAAAGTCAGCCAGCGTGCCCATGCGGGACTCAAGCAGCGAAATCAAGGATTCATCGCGCGCGGCTTTGGGCATCACTTGCAGTAGCAAGCCTCCCGCCGCCTCGACGCCTTGCTCATCGACGTGCACACCGAGCGCCAACGCCGAAGGGGTTTGTTCAGACGTCGCCAGGTAATAGGTAAGATCTTCGCCAATTTCGCCGGAAATCAGCTCTACTGTGCTGGAATAGGGCTGACCGTAGCCCACATCACGCACCACATAGAGGTAGCCGTTGCGCCCGATCGCGCCTCCCACGTTCAGCTTGCCAGTTTCTGTCGGGGGCAGTTCAATTTCGGGGCGATCGACATAGCCACGAACACTACCATCTAGTCCCGCATCGACCATGACCCCGCCCATCGGCCCATCGCCTTTGACTCGCAGATTGATGTGCGACTCGGCCCGTTTCATGCTGGAAACTAAGAGTAGCCCCGCCGAAATCGCGCGACCTAAAGCGGCGGTGCCGACGTAGGTCAGTTGGTGGCGCCGTCGGGCTTCTGCTACTAAGTCGGTGGTAATGGTGCCGACAATCCGAATGCCGCCATCGGCGGCGGTGGCCCGAAGGAGTTGGTCTGCCATGCAAACGTCCTGAACTGAATTCACGTCATCTTTTCGTTAGTGCCATTGTAAGGACTTTTGGAACCGCTTGAGGAGGGTGGATGGGTGAGAGGGTGGCAGGGTGGATGGGTGTGAGGGTGGCAGGGTGAGAGGGTGGATGGGTGGATGGGTGAGAGGGTGGATGGGTGGATGGGTGAGAGGGTGGCAGGGTGAGAGGGTGGCGGGGGGTGTGGGTGAAGTTCCGTCGATGGTTGGCAGGTGAGTCACTTTCAGCGGGCTAGATTTTGTCGCAGAATTGAGAGGGGCAGGCATCTGGGCGGTATCTTGCTAAGGAATGGAAATTTAATTAAGTGTGGACAGCCGTCTCGGCTGTTCCAGTGCAGGCAAGGTGCCTGTCCGACAAAACTGAGATTGTAAAAATTCCGATTCCTTCAGTGGAGCAGGCGTCAGCAGGGAGTGAAGTATGGGTGGATTAGCAGCTAAGGCGATCGCGTCGGTACAGCGATTTCAGCAGCAGGCAGCGGGTCTGTTGCTGTATCAGTCGGTGTTAGAGACGCCGATTAGCCGAGCGTGGCTCAATTTGCTCGACGCCCTTTGCCGAGAAGACTCCGCTGAATGTTTGATCGCCTACGGGCACTGGTTTCGGGAATTAGCCGCCGCACAGCAAACCTGGCAGGGGCATTTGATTGAGCAAATTGTGCGATCGGATAATCCCTTCTCGCAACTGGCCCAGCGCCTCCCAGTGCAGGAATTGCCCCCCGCCCTTTTACATGCCGCCCAGAGTGACCTGCGTCGTCTCCAGGGCCTCTATGCTTGTCGAAGTCAGCAACTCAGTCAATGGGTGCAAACGGTTTGCCAAGTGCCCGAGACTCCTATCGTGTGGCACTTAGACACGGAGTCCTGGCCTGAGGTCTCCTTTCCGGCGCTACCGGACTGGCAGACTGGCCTGATCGAGCTAGCGACCTATTACCGTCAGCAAGGCATTGGTCCCATGGGGCAATATCGCGTGTTTCGCTGGCAAGCGGATACGCTGGTCGGCGTACCACATCCTGATCCCGTGCAGTTGGACGATTTGGCCGCCTATGACGATCCGCGTCAACGGTTGATTCAAAATACGGAGTTTTTGCTGGCGGGATACTCCGCCCTGCATGTGTTGCTATACGGCAGTCGCGGTTCGGGCAAATCGTCGCTGGTGAAAGCGTTGGTCAATGAGTATGGCGATCGCGGTCTGCGGCTGATTCAAGTCGATAAGGCGGGCATGACCGAGCTCCCGGCGATTGTGGAGCAAGTGCGAGACTTGCCGCAAAAGTTCATCATCTTTGTGGATGATTTGTCCTTTGAAGAAGATGACGACGCCTTTAAAGCGCTCAAGGTCGTGCTGGAAGGCAATGTGACCGCCCGTGCCCAAAACGTTGTGGTGTATGCCACCTCCAACCGCCGACATTTAGTGCGGGAATACTTTAGCGATCGCCCCCGCCCCAGTGATCAAGACGAAATTCAGTCTTGGGATACCCTGCAAGAAAAGCTGTCGTTTAGCGATCGCTTTGGTCTTACCCTCACCTTTGATGCAGCTGATCAGAAGACGTATTTAGCGATCGTGCGTCACCTCGCGACGCAAGCCCAGCTCCAGATTGACGATGAGACTTTGCAACAGCGAGCCCTCCAGTGGGCGACTCGGCACAATGGCCGTTCTGGCCGCACCGCTCGACAATTTATCGACTTTTTGCAGGCCGAACTCGCCATCCGTCACTAGCTATCGATTTTCGCAGCGGCGGCGATAACACTTTCCCGCATGCCGCCGAGCTCAGTTGGACGACTTTTGGCGAATAGCGAGAAACAGTCGGATGCCGCCTCTATCTGTCCCCACGAAACGTGGTCTGTTCCAGTTTTTTCGGGCATTCTTGAGAGAGGTCATGGCTCCTGTATGCTTGCAGCCGACAACTTTGTGTTCAGTAGTTAAGCTGATGACCAAATGTGATGTTACTGTTACAGAATCTAAGTGGCAACACCATAAAGGTTTGTGATAGTACTGTTAACTCAGCGCGGTAAGGAATAATCGTCGGGATGGCTTCAGAATCTCAACTCAGCAACATCTTTATCGTCGAAGATAGTAAAGGCCGCCGCGAGATTATCCTAGACGGCTCAGTCTATTCCATCGGCCGCGACCCGAAGTGCGACATTCGCCTCTCATCACAGTTTGTGTCGCGTCACCATGCAACCCTGGTGCAATTGCCCAAAGACGACAACACCTTCTATTACCGCATTGTTGATGGCAACCTCAAGGGCAAACCCAGTGCCAACGGTATGTTAATCAATGGTCGCAAAGTACCTGCCCATGACCTCAAAAATGAGGACGAAATTGTCTTTGGGCCACAAGCCAGAGCCATCTTTTATCAACTGCGGCGCGACTCGACGAATCCTACGCCACCGGATGAATTTGATATCACTCTAATCAGTCCCAACATGGTGGATGAGTTAGAGGACGACGATGATGGCGACACAGCAGGTTAAGGCCGCGCTGTATGCCTGTTTTGCCTCTAGCGTTTCTAGCCTGGAGGCCTATGACTGCACCGTGCATCTACGCTGGCTTTGCTGTTGACCATGGTGAGCGGTTGTCTCTCCCATGCTCATTAATGGCACCTGATCGCGCTGCTCTGCTAGTACAGCGTTGGACCGGAGTTGATGAGACGGTAGCGTAGTGTCGAGTCTACGAAACCCACAGATTCAACAGTTTTGTGGATTGCACTGGGTTTTATCTCGGCTACAGTGCACCTGATATTCAGCATTGTTTAGATCACTAGGCATCTGTTAAGGCTGGCAAGTTTCGAACAAGCTCTCAGCGTCCCCGATACATTTTGGGTATGGTTTTAGAGATGAAAATTGAATTAAGTAGCAACAGCCGTCTTGGCCTTTCAATTCATTAGCTTGTTTCCGAAACTTCTCCTTAAAGTTGTCCCAAAATTGTGCTGAGCCGTTCAAACTGTATAGGAGCCATTCTGCACAGTAGAAAATTCATGAATCGTCTGACCCGTTCCCTAAAATTCCTGGTACTTAGCATCGTTGGCGTGTGTTTAGCTGTGTTGTTGGCGCTAGGAGGAACTTGGTCTCATCAGACTGTTGCCTATGCCCAGGCTGATGACGTGGTGACGGAAACCGATGACGCGGTAGGGGCGCTGCTGGACTTTGCAGAACTGACTCAAAATCTGGAAAAGCAAGAAGGTTTGCTGACGGTCTATAGCAATGTCGATCGCGGCGAAGCTTACCTGGCCCTCACGCCCCGGCAGTTCAATCGCAACTTTTTGCTCTCGGCAACGTTGGAATCCGGTTTGGGAGAAGCGGGGCTGTTTCGCGGCTGGCCGATCAATGATTTTGTGATGCAGTTTCGCGCGATGCCGGGCGATCGCGTGCAGGTGGCCGTGCCTAACACGTACTTGCGCAACACTGGCGGTGAAAGTTGGCAACAACGACTCCAAGAAACGTCATTCAGCGATTCCATTATCTTCGTGGTGGATGTGGTCAGTATCGACCCCAGCACGCAGGCCAAGCTGATCGATTTATCGACCCTGCTGATGGAGCGAGATTTAGCCAATCTGACCGAGGGATTGGGCTGGGCCTTGAGCAATTACAGCCGTAATCCGGAGCTGTCGCAGCTCGAGTCGTTGCAGATGTTTCCTGAAAATCTGGAAGTAGGCACTGTGGTCGGTTTTGTCGGTGGGGGCGCGACGGATCCGCTCGCCGCATTGTTTAGCTTTTCCCTGGATGGCATTCCGGATAGTCGGGGCTTTGCCTTGCAGGTGCGCTATAGCCTGTCGGCATTGCCAGTGAATAACAGTTATCAACCGCGTCAGGCGGACGAACGGGTTGGCTACTTTACCACGGCATTTCGAGCCCCCCAGCAAGTTCGTCGTGCTGATCCCTTTGTGCGCTACATCAATCGCTGGCATCTCGAAAAGCAAGATCCCCAGGCTGAGATGTCGCCCCCCCAAGAGCCCATCGTGTTTTGGATTGAAAATACGACGCCACCGGAATATCGCGAGGCCATTCGCCAGGGCATTTTGGTTTGGAATGAAGCCTTTGCCGCAGCGGGGTTTCAGAACGCTATTGAAGCGCGACAAATGCCGAATAACGCGACTTGGGATCCGTCTGACGTGCGCTACAACGTGGTGCGCTGGTCTGATTCGTTGAGCAATTGGGCCATTGGGTTTGGCCCGTCGCGGGTGAATCCGTTGACCGGCCAGATTCTGGACGCGGATGTCATTCTCGATGCCAATGTCATTCGCTATTTGCGGCAGCTTTATCAGGGACGGGGGCTGGATGCGCCGAATGGTTCGGAGTTTTATCTGCAGTTGTGCGGTCAGCGATCGCAAACCTGGTATTTGCAATGGCTTGCCATGCAGCAAGCGGGCGAGGCAGGGCTGGAAATGACCCGCAATTTAGAAGGTTGGCCGACGGAGGGCAGCAACCAACGGCTGACCGATGATCACTGTGCCGGATACCTCAACGCCCAACACAACGCCTTTGGTGCGTTGGCGCTGTCGACGCTATCGGGAGCCGATTTTTTGAGTGAGCAGTTGGACGCTTTTATCCAACAATATTTAGTGGCGCTGACCGCGCACGAAGTCGGACACACCTTGGGGTTGCGTCACAACTTTGCGGGCAGCCTGCTCCTGGCGCCCGAAGACCTGAACGATCGGGAACTTACGACTGCTCAAGGTTTGGTGAGTTCCGTGATGGACTACTTTCCCCCCAATGTGGCCCCGCCCGGTACGGAGCAGGGAGAGTACTTTCCCAGTCGGTTGGGACCCTATGACCTGTGGGCGATCGAATATGGCTATCGCGAAGCGCCGCCCTCTCCTCTGGGCCGTGCGGAGCAACAAATGCTCAGCCGTATCCTGAGCCGTAGCACTGAACCGGCCTTGGCTTATGCCACCGATGAAGACATTTTTGATTTCATCGACCCAGAATCGAGCGCCTGGGACCTCAGCAGCGATCCTATGCAATATTCTCTGTGGCAACTCGACAATGCCCAAGCCGTTTGGGATCGCCTTAACCGCCTCTCGGTGAATCCGGGAGAAGGCTACGGTAGCTTGCGCCGTCGGGTCGATCTCGTCTTCAATTACTTTTTTAGCAACGCGCTGACCTTGACTGACTATGTCGGCGGGCAGCGTTTTCGGCGGTTAAATCCTTGGGAGAATCGCGATTCTACGCCCTTTGAACCGATCGCCGCTGACAAACAACGGGCTGCCCTCACTGCCTTGAGTGAAGAAGTCTTTGCCGCTGATGCCTTCGACTTTTCCTCGCAACTGATTAACCAGTTGGCCCCCGATCGCTGGCGGCATTGGGGCGTGCGGCTCACCAGTTTTCCGCTGGATTATCCGATTTATGAGCAAGTGCTAGAAGTGCAAAGCGTGACGCTCAGCCAATTATTCCTCGCCGATCGCTTAGCTCGCGTCCGCGACCTGGAGTTTCGCACCGACGCCGAGGATGTGCTCACCCTGTCTGAGCTATACGGGTCGATGTACCAGAGTATTTGGTCAGAGGTCATGAACTCTGATGGCAACCCGCCCGAGATTTCGAGTCTACGGCGGGGGTTGCAGCGCCACCATCTCAACATCCTGAGCAATTTGGTGTTGCGACGCACCTTTTGGGATGCCCTCAACGCCCAGAGCTTTAACGAGTTTATGGCGACCTTGGGGACGATCGGGGCACCAGAGGATGCGCGGGTGCTGGCCCGCTATCAGCTACGACAGATGCAGGATGATATTAGCGATGCCCTCTCCCGCGACGGCGATAGCATGGCGATTACCACCCGCGCTCATTTAGAGGATGTGCGCGATCGCATTGCTCGCGTCCTCGATGCGCCACTCTTGGGCCTCTAAAGCTCCAATGTTCCAAAAATGACGCCCCCCGCCAAACTGAATCGACGGAGGGCGCTGGATCAAATCGATAGACAACAGTCAGTCTAATGCTTGCGGCCCAACTCACCGGTAAACGGTTGAACGCCAGTTGCGGGATAGTCATCATGAGCCGGGGCAAAGAGTTCTAGCACTGCTTTTGCCAGCTCACCAAAGAAGCCCGGTTGCTCTTTAATCGCGGGAATTGCTTTTTTCATGTCGTCCTCCGAAAATTCAAAACCGTGTTGCTTGGCTAAATCAACGATCTTTGTTTTCTCATCGGCTTCTTTGACCTGTTCCGATAGCGTCGAGTTATCAGCAGCTTGCTTGAGGAAGTCGAGGGCGTTTTCTTTAGACATATACAGCTTTTGAATGGTGAATATACTTTTAGTCTGCTCGGGTTCATGGCGAACAAACTAAAACCGCAATAGACCCTTGCAAATCTTGAAACGCTGAAACATGACAAAACGGGAGCAGTCGGTCTGACTCCTCCCGTTCGTGAATCATCACTTGTCTGACGTGAACGACTGACCGCTTCGTGGCTGGCTGTAGGGGTTCGGCATTGCCAAACCCCTACGACTTTCCGGAACTCGCTTAGCCCACCAGTTCTTTCACTTTGGCTACCATGCTAACGGGATCAATGCCCTGATGGAGTCGGACCGACTCCTCCCGTTCGTGAATACTCAATGGCTCTGCGTGAACGGCTGTAAGCTTAGAGGCCGACTATAAGGGTTCGGCATTGCCAAACCCCTACGACTTTTGGGAGCTTGCTTAGCCCACGAGCTCTTTGACTTTGGCCATGATGCCCGTGGGGTCAATGCCCTGATGGGGAAACTGTTCCCAAAGGCCGCCGCAGCCTTCTTCATGGGTGCCGATGTAGGCAAACTTCGGCGTATAGCCTCGCTCCAATAGCCAGGACCCAAAGCGACTGCCCAAGCCTGTGCGACGGTTAAAGGCTTCCGTTACCAGCACAAACGGCGCTTTGCCGAGTTTCGCCATCATGTCTTCATCAACGACGTTCAGCGTCGTTTTGTTGATCAGACCCACGTCGATGCCGTCTTGCTTCAGTCGCTCCACCGCATCGAGCGCGCGGTAGACGGAGTCCCCAAAGGTGACAATGTAGCCTGCCGTGCCCTCGCGAATCACTTCATCTTTACCAGGGGTAAAGGTGTAGTCACCGCCATAAATCTCATTACCACTGCTATCCAATAGATAAGGGACTTTAGAGCGGGTGGAGAAGATGAAGCGTAAACCGGGATCGTTAAAGACCGCCTTCACCACTGCTTTCATCTGGTTCGCATCGGCGGGGAAGTAGAGCTTGGTGTCGTAGCCGTCATCTAACCCGTTGTCGGCAAACATGTTGTTGAGACCGAAGTGGCAGGTGTTGTCGGCCATGTCGTCAATGCCGGAGTGGGAGAAGTGACACAGCAGGTTGGAGTAATTCAACCGCGCCATGGTGATCTCAGAAATACACATTTCTAAGAAAGCGGCGAAGGTCGCAAAAATGCCCTGTTTGCCCTTCTCCATGCCAAAACCGGCGGCAGCGGACAGGTTGCCCCGCTCTTGGATGCCGCCGCTGATAAAGACTTCGGGATGCGCCTTGCGAATTTGGGCGAGACCGCAGGAACCTTCCAGATCGCTATCCACCACCAGGACGCTGTCTTTGCGGGTGGTTTCGTCCATGCTGCCCAGAATTTCGACCACGGCATCGCCAAAGACGTTGCGGTTAGCGCCGACCTTGTCGGAGGAACCGAGAAATTCGTAGGTGTTCTTGGGTTTCTCAGTGGTTTTTAGAATGGTGGCGGCTTCTGCATGGCCTTTCGCTTCCAAATACTTGATGGCGGCGTCCACCGGAATCACATCGTGACCGTGGGTGCTGCCTTCGATGCCCTCAATGCCGACGGACATGGGCCGCTTGTTGATGATCGCGACGGGGCCGGGGGTGGCGATCGCTTTGCAGATATTGGCGTAAAGTGTGTCGAGGTCTTCGCCATCACCTTCTAGCACCGTGAGGCCATGACCTGCCAGGGTTTGCTTGACGCTGTACCCACCCATGTAACTGGAGGGATGCCCCGCGATCGTGACATCGTTGTCGTCAATCAGCAGTTTCACATTGATGTGGTTCGCTACGGCGAGACGCGCGGCTTCAGCGTCGTTGCCCTCTTGTTGAGAACCGTCAGAACCGAGGCAGAAAACCGCTTTGCCAGGATTCGCCAGGGCCACGCCGTTGACATAAGGCCACATGTGACCGAGACGACCGGAACTAAATTTGACGCCGGGGGTTAGGCCCAACTCCGGGTGACCGGGTAGGGTGGAGCCGGCGGCGCGATACTGCATCAGTTGTTCGGCTGGCAAGTCGCCGTTCAGGGTGGCCATCAAATATTGGGTGGCGACGCGGTGGCCTGCTTCGTCAAAAAAGGTGGGGACGTACTTGTCCTCATTGCCTCGGAAAATCGCATCCAAGATCATCACCTCGGGGACGGTGTCGTAGGGCCCGCCAGTGTGGCCACCCACGCCGCGAGCAGCACCCGTAGCGGTGAAAAAGACGATCGCATCGCGGCATAGTTCGATATTGAACTTGAGCGCGGCGCGCTGTTCATCCGTTAGGGTGGGGACTGAGGGATCAAGGGTAATGCGTTTATAAGCGCTGAGGTCAATGGGAAACTTCGTCATAGTGGCGAACCTGTGTGAACAACTGTGGGTAAATTAATAGGCGCGTGAGGCGATCCCTATCCTTTCATATTTGCGGGCAATAGTTAAGAAAACGTGATGCCCTCCGTATCAATCTAGAGCGATCGCGACCCATCGTCTATCAAGAGGCGGTTAAAATTTGACCCTATCGGCGAGCTAATTAGGACCAGCGGCGAATCGGTTTTCCCTGGGTCAGGAGTTCAGACACGGTGACAAAGCGATAGCCTTCGGCAAGGTATTTGTCCAAAATCATTTGCACCAGGGTGACGGTGTTGCTGCGATCGGCCCCTTCGGACTCGCCATCGCCGTCATGCATCAGCACGATCGCCCCGTTGCCAAACTTGGGAGCCAGCAGCGCCATCATTACGTCCGGTTCTTCGGGTTTCCAGTCGTTCATCTGCACCGTCCACAAAATGTTGGCCTGGTCGCGTTGCTTGAGCACGTGGGGCAGCGTGAACCAACTGTGACCATAGGGCGAGCGGAAGGGAATCGGCTGGGTATACCCCAGGTCGCGCAGTAGTTGATCGGTCGATTCCAGTTCATCGCGAATCGTGGCAGGCGATTTGGTTTTGAGGCTGGGATGGCTCCAGGTATGGTTCCCTAGTTCGTGTCCCTGGGCCATCAAGGTCTGCACAAGTTCGGGATGCTGCTGCACATGTCGCCCCATGACAAAGAAGGTGCTGGGGGCTCCCGCATCGGCGAGGATTTGCCCAATTTGCTCGGTGTAACGTGGGTCGGGGCCATCGTCAAAGGTGAGTGCCACCACTTTTTCAGCGGTTTGTACCTGATAAATGGCGTCGCCAAACACCCAGGGCGCGAGCAGGTAGCGGTTGGGCCACAAAGCCCGATCAAACAGGAAAATCGAGAGCGCGATCGCCCCCACAATCGCCAAAAACCGCAGCCCTTTGCGGAGGGGGCGAGATCGCGGCGGTGCGATCGGTTTGGGACGGTTAATTGTAGGCTGCATCGACTCACCGCAGATTCCATAACCTTTGTATTGAATCATCAAAGTTGATTAGCAGCCGATAACTTGTGAGCCTATGTGGAGTGAATGTGGCTTAAACGGTTAATGAGTGGGGCGATCGCTCTCGGCTGGATCGGTACTTTTCTAGCACTGTGTTATCGAAGCGGCTAATCGGTTCGTGACTTATGCTTCAACTGTGGACAGGGCTGGGACGGATAGCCGGAACCGATGCATCAGACGGGGGCTGTTGGCGGCCATGGCACTGCGACCGTGCAAGACGCGCCGATTATCCATGATCACAACCTCGCCTGCCTGCATGGCGAAGCGCACCGATCGCTGGGATAGTGCCAAGTAGCGTTCCAACTCATCGATCGCGGCCTGGGCAGCGTCCGACAACGTACACTGCTGGCTCAGCGCCGAGTTGATCTGTTGTCGGTAATAGCGAATCTGCACCTCGTCACCCTCACCCTGCAGAATTGGGTACCGCTTTTTGGCGGTAAATGGAAAGATCGGCTGACGCAAGTGACTGACCAGGTCTGCGGGCAGGTCGTGCACCAAATCCGCCGCCGACAACATCACGCTCTCGCCGCCGCCCTGGGGATCGGGGCGTGCCATCGCAAATGCCACCAGGTTGGGGGGGACGGTCTTGTTGCTGCAATCGGTATGCAGTGGCAGGGCATCGGGGGTGCGGCTATAGCGGGTCACCTTGCCAGGACGCGCTGCCTGTTGCGTATCCACCTGGATCTTGGTGGTCGAAATGCGCGGCAAGTCCCTGTCAGCGATCGCCTGCGGCTGCCCCATTGCCGTCAACAGGTTGATGACCCCATCGAGATCAATGGGCTGCTGGTCTGTCACCAACACTAGCCAATGCGGCGGAGTCCTGAGCGCGGTGAGCAGTTCAGCTGCAAGTTTGCGGGTCGCCTCGGTGGCGAGTTGGCCTGTTGGTCCAACAAATTGAGCCAGGTGTAATCGGGTCATCGATTTAGGGTTGCATGGATTCAGAAAACAGGGTTGGATAAAGTCCAATTTTGCTGGGCAGATATCTTGCCTGAGCTTGGGCAGCCGAGACGGCTGTCCACACGAAAATAAATTCCCATTCCTCAGCATAGTGACGTCAAAACTTTGGGAGAGTGGCCATGATGTGGCCCGACGTGATGGTGATGGGGCGCGATCGCCTCTCTGGGGCAGGCGCATAGACGCTATGGGATAGGCGACATTTTCGCGGTGAGCCGCCGGTCGAGCATGGCTGCAAACGCTGCCGAGACGTTTTCTAAATGGGGGCGGGTGTAGGGGAAGTTTTCCGCGTGGTCGAAGTTGTGGCGCATGGCGGCGTTGGCCTCAAACACGATGACGTTGCCCTCAGCGTCGAGGGTGAAGTCAATGCCGAAAAAATCCAGCCCAATGGTGTCGCAGATGGCGTAGAGCGCATCGAAGGCTTTGGGGCCTAAGTACGCGGCGGGATCGTTCAGGAACCGTTGCTCGTCTGCCTGAGTGGAGGGCGTGGACGACATGATGCGATAGCGATCGCCCGAATGAATTTGCCAGGTGTCGCTGGCTAAGCTGGCAACGGGAAACAACTCACCGTCAATGAAGAACACGCGGGTCTTATGGTAGTAGCCGTCTGGCCAGCGGCAATCGATAAAGGCGGTGGCGTAGACCTCGGTGCCTGGGGGTTGGGCCGCTAGCCACTCGACCAGGGCTGGACGGTGGTCAACCTTTTCCACCGTTTTGCCCGTCTGCGTCCCGCGATGGCGCACGATCATCGGGTAGCTCAGTCCGGTTGCTTCTATTTGAGTGGCGATCGCCGCTGCTGCCCCTTCGAGCCGGAACAGCTCGGCCTGCGGCAGGATGACGTGGGGGAGGACGCCCAGGCGGCGGGCGTTTTCGGCGCGGGTGGTGTGGCGCACCTGGCTGGGTGGGTTAATCACGGGCACGTCTGGGAAGTTGGCCAGGCAGGCTTCGACGTGGTTCAGCCCTATCGGGTCCAAATCAGCGCAACTGACGCCATTGACGATCAGGTCAACACCCGGCAGCGCCTCCGGCCCGATGGGGTTGTGGCCGGACACCGTGCCGACATAGAGGTTGCAGCGGCTCCGGTCAATCAGATTTTTGCTAGAAAAGTGGCCCCCTTTGAGCCAGCAGTACCGCAAGCCCGTTTTCCGATTGGTTTTGATGCCGAAGTAGCTTTTTTCTACCGAGCGCAGACGCAGAATGTTGGGGCGGTCGGGATGGGGATGGTTGGGGGCGGCGATCGCGTCGAGCTGCACCCAAGCCGCAATGCAGTGTCGCGCTTTGGCGGTTTCACCCGAGCGGCGGTACAGCGCTGCCAGCATTTTGAGTGCTTCGCTGCCCAACGGCCTATTTTGTTCCGCCTGGGTGAGCAGACGACGCGCGGCTGAAAACCGACTCAACTGAAACAGCAGGACGCCGAGCGATTCGAGGTTGGGCCAGTCTGGCGTTGCCTGTGCGGCGGCGAGCTGGGCATGTCGTCTGGCCGATTCCAAATCTCGTTGGTCGGCATAGGCGATCGCGAGTTGCAACTGGGCATCGGCGATCGCGGGCGAACCGTTCAATGTGGCCTCAGTCGATTTCGGCATCGCGGTTTTAGCCCTCCTGTCAGTCGAAAATGTGCGCGGCGTCCGTTCTGAAGAACAGGCTCAGCTCATATCGACGATCAAAGTAGGTATTTTTCTCCGCAGTGCTTGAAGACGATCGCTGTCAGTTTCTGAGAGGTGATCAAATGTTGGCGGCGATCGCCCCCACAATTGCTAAAAACCGCAGCCTTTTGCGGAGGGGATGCGATCGCGGTTGCACTTTCGGCTTAGGTTGTGGACGGTTGATTGTGGGCTGCATCGACTCACCGCTGATTCCATAACCTTTGTATTGAATCATCAAAGTCGATGAGTCGCCGATACTTGTGTGCCGACATGGAGCCAATGTGGCTCAAACGGTTAATGAGTGGGGCGATCGCTGCTAGTTCTTGATGAGTGACGCGCTGATGGTAGCGATCGCCAGCAATTCTTGAAAAATGGTCACAGGTGGAAGGCGTGCCAACCAAAACCTTTAACGACCAAGCTCACTGGATGCAATAAACCTTTATAACCCAGCTAAGTAGCTTGTAGCGTTCCTGTACAGAGATTGGTTATGCCTCTGGCTGCTCAGATGGCAGCTGTGACTGAATAAAGCCGTGTCCACGATCAAACCGTGCAATCATTTTACAGTTGAGTTGTCTAAGTTCATCAATGATGTCAGGACTATCAAAATCTTTAGAGTTTCGATTTAAGAAGCAAGCCTGTCCTGGTAAATCCTGTCGTAAATGAGTAATAACTGATGCATATACAAGGGCATCTTGTGGTGTTAAGTCGTAAGTAGTTTCATAAGAGGCTGCTTCACTCAATATATTGGCATTGAGCGAAACAATTTCTCCAACTTTAAGGAGCCGATCGCGACATTGAACAAAACGATGCCTTTCTTCCTCATTACTTTGAATCATTAAGCTAGCAATATCCTGAATACTCTTGATACGGCTTGCATAAGGGGCTGTTCGTAAAAGCTGCCGCAACTCAGCATCTAACGACTGTTGCAGTTCTCGACGGCTTCGTGCTTGACGGCTCAGTTTTTCATGAGGTTCAGCAAGGCTATAAGCTGGAAGGATGAGCTTTGCTTTTCCTGCTTCACAAAGTTGTAAAATCTGTTCACAACTTGAACATTGCTCTTGCTCAAAGGTTAGTTCTAGAACGAAGTTTGTCTCAACATAAATGTTCACGCAGCTAACCCATGCTCAAGCTTTCCTCCAGCTAAGGCAGCATAAAGTCCTGACTCAATTAACCATTGCTGAGAAGCATCAAGGTTTTCAGGCAACTGTTCTGAATGAATTATTTCTCCAAGCCAAGACATAACAATAAGCTCTAAACTAGCTCCACTGATTTGGTCAGCAGTTACTCCTGCTCTCTCAAAGTAAGGCTGAAGAATTGGAGAGGCATTAATAGTGTAGGTAGGTTCGCCCTGATCCTGATAGGCCTCAGCATCAGACCATAGGTAAAATTTATCTGGAAACACCATCAAAAAATATGGAGCTTTCGGGAAAGTTCCGTGTGCAAAGATATTTCGACGTAGCTTGGCGGCCCATTCTGGCGACACATCGGTTTTGCGTTTGATCTCAACGACAAGAGCCAGTTGTCCGCTACGATTATCAACTGCTAAGTCCCAACTAGAATCAGATCCAATAGCCATAATTAGCTTCTCCCGCAAAACCGCTACTGACTAATGCTAACTCCTAGCTAGCGGACTTTTGGGTGCATCCTCACCAAGATCTAAGAGGCATAACTATTGATTGACTGACGCATGTTACATAACTTCCCTATATGGATGTATAGGTGGAAATATGTCAGTCTAATACCCTGATGTGGGTGATTAAGTAGACGAGTTCGGTGTAATCAGTCATGCATTGTGGGTTTTGGTTTGCTTGTGGTTTATTTACTGTCATCGATAGCATCTAGCGAGTGACATCGCTCATGTAAGTGCCCCACAGCTCGGCGGCATTGCCGCTGCTGCCGTTGGTGGGTGTGTTGTCGTCATTGCCCAGCCACACGCCAGTGACCAGATCGCGATTGGGCACGTAGCCGACAAACCACAGATCGCGGTTGTCGTTGGTGGTGCCCGTTTTGCCTGCTTCGCCTAGGCCGATAAAGGCGCTGCGTCCGGTGCCGCCTTGGATGACGCCTTGCATGAGCCCGGTGAGGGTTTGGGCGATCGCTGGCGAGATGGCCTGTTGGTTCGTGTCGCCCGTTTGACCAAATTCGTAGATGACGCGGCAGCTATTGGCGTCGTTGGGGTCGGCGCAGTCGCTGCTGTCGAGCACGCGCCGGATGCCGTGGGGCGGATTCCACACGCCGTCGTTGGCGATCGCCCCAAACGCCCCGGTCAGCTCTAGCGGCGTCACTTCACTTTCGCCCAAGACTAGACCTGGTGCCGGGTTTAGGTCGCTGTCGATGCCAAGGCGTTGAGCGGTTTGAATCACCGAGTTGAGGCCGACCTCTTGGGCAATGCGCATGGCGATGACGTTTTCCGAAAGGGCCAGACCGTCATGCATGTTCATGGCTCCAGCCCCAGAACGGCACCCGTCGAAAAATTGGCCGTTCCAGGTTAGCCCGCTACAGTCAAACGTCTGTCCGGGGGGAATGTCATCCTCTAGCGCGGCGGCATAGGCAAAGACTTTGAAGGTGGAACCGGGCTGGCGCAGTGCTTGGGAGGCGCGATCGAACTGGCTGGACTGGAAATCGACGCCGCCGACATAGGCGCGAATGGCAGCAGAGGTGCTATCCAGGGTGACGATCGCCCCTTCGCTGTAGTTCAACGCGGCGCCGGTGGTGGTGATATGGCTTTGCAGGGCCGCTTCGGCATCGGCTTGCATGTCCAGATCCAGCGTGGCTTCGACGATGAAGTTGCCTTCCCGCGCCAGGCCGCTGCCCAGCACCGTTTCTAACTCGCGAAAGATGTAGCTGTAGAAATAGGGAGCGCGGATACTTTGCAGTTCCTCTCGGGCGTCGGGACTAATTTCGATGCGCGATCGCCGGGCGCGGCGGGCTTCTTCGGCACTCACCATGCCGAGGGCCGTCATGCGATCGAGGACGCGATCGCGATAGGCCACCGCGGCCTCATAATTCGTCACCGGGTTAAAGGCATTGGGCGCGGGCAAAATGCCCACTAACGTCGCCGCTTCCGACAGATTTAGATCCTTAGCCGGTTTGCCAAAGTAAAACTGGGCGGCGTCTTCAAAGCCGTATAAATTGCCGCCGAGGAAGACCCGATTCAGGTAAAACAGCAGCAGATCATCCTTGCTGTAAAAGCTTTCGAGCTTCAGCGCGACCACCGCTTCCCGCACTTTGCGTCCGGCGGAGTCGTCCGTGCCCACATATTCCCGATAGACGCTGCGGGCCAGCTGTTGAGTAATGGTGCTGCCGCCTTCGCGGATTTCGCCGCCGCGAATGTTGGTCACCAGGGCACGGGTAATCCCGAGGGGATCAATGCCCAAATGCCAGTAATAGCGGGTGTCTTCGGAGGCGACCACCGCTTTGGGCAAGTAAGGGCCGTAATCGGCGATGCGGCGATTTTCTTGGTGGGCTTGGGTCGGTTCGGGCCGCAGGGGCACGACTTCGCCCCCTTCTTCGGCGTAGATGACCACTGGCCCCTGCACCGACTCGGGAAAGGGCCGCATGGGAATTTTGGGCCACTCCAGCGCCACAATCCAAAAGCCCACGATCGCCGTGATGCCGGTGAACCCATACAGCCCATACTTCAGCCCTTGCATGTAGGCGGGCGGCGGATCGACGTAGCGCAACGTGACGCCGTCGGCCAGATCTGCTGGGCCGAGGGTTAACACATCGCCATGCTGCATCACCCAATAATTGAGGCGCTTTTTGCCGTGATACAGGCCGTTGGTAGATTGTTTATCCTTGATGACAAAGGGCCGACCGGGCCGATTAGGGTCGCGGGTGATCGAGGTGTGAATCTGGCTGACGATGGGGCTATTGACCACGATGTCGCTCTGTTGGGAACTGCGGCCCAGCAGGTAGCGATCGCCCAGCAGCGGAAAGGTTTCGACCTTGTCCTGATAGGACACCTCTAGCTGAGCGGGACGCGCCCCCGACTTCAGCGCAATTTTGGAAAAGTCAATTTTTTGCTGCACCGCCTTAAAGGCTTGGGTCACATTGCCCAGCAGGGTCTGAGGCGGGGGCGGGGGTGAAGGTGGCGGTGACGAGGAACTCATACGCGCACAAAAAAGAACTGATGAATATTCTACTGACCGACGCTCGGAGACACCGTATCGATAGGGGCGATCGCCAGACTGTCCCTAGGGCCTGTCCTCATTTAATCGTCAAAGGCTGGCGGCAGACAGACGACAGGCCCTCGTCTGTCTCGGGAGTGCGAGCGCGAAAATGCTTGCTCCGCCAGGGTTTTGGCAGGAAGTGATGATGCGCCCTAAGAATTCAGCTTTTTACCGCCCTTTTTGGCCGGTTTGCCTCCGTTCCCCCCCGAAGTGTCGTCATGAGACACCCGAAACGCCGCAATAATCAGGCACGCGATGCCGATATTGATGCAAACATCCGCCACGTTGAAAATCGGGAACCGAATCAGGCGGAAATCAAAAAAGTCCACCACTTCGCCGTTCAGAAAGCGATCGATGCCGTTGCCCACTGCACCGCTGAGAATGCAGCCGTAGCCGACCTGCTCCCACCGATTGGCCAGGGTCACCAATAAGCCCAACGCGATGAGCGCCAAACTGACGAGGAGCGACAGCCACCG
Source organism: Leptolyngbya iicbica LK (assembly GCF_004212215.1). Classification (NCBI taxonomy): domain Bacteria; kingdom Bacillati; phylum Cyanobacteriota; class Cyanophyceae; order Leptolyngbyales; family Leptolyngbyaceae; genus Leptolyngbya; species Leptolyngbya iicbica. The sequence goes on along the minus strand of NZ_QVFV01000001.1, from coordinate 1,118,782 downwards.
CAACCAGTCGCCATTTTCACTAAATAGGCTGAAGGCCGCCCCGGTGTTGGTGACATAGGTCAGGTGGAAGACGCCCGGCCAGAGGGGAATCGTCTCTGGGGGAATGGTGAGCTCAAAATTATTGACGACCCAAAGTTTGGTGAGTTGGTCTAGCGCTAAGCCAATAATTGCCGCAACCCAAAAATACGGATTTTTAAGCTTGTTCATAAGCCTCAATAAAACAAGAGTTGCCGCAGCAGATAAGCCGCCACCGAGACGGCACATACCATAATGAGCTGTCCTGGCAGCGGTGCCAAGGAGTAAGCCAAAATTGCCTCCCAAGCGGGAAAGGTCACCTGCTGTAACCAGCCCCCCAGCGAGGCGATCGCTAGATAGGCCAACCCACAGCCGTGAATCACGCCCAAACCGCACAGACTGCTGAACGCCAATGACTCCAGTTTAGGGCGATCGCGAAACGCCAGATACCCACAAACCCAGGCCGCGGGAATAAATCCCAGCAAATAGCCAAAACTCGGCTCTTGCACGTAGCCCAAGCCGCCGCCTTGGGTGAAGATGGGCAAGCCAAAAAATTGAAAGAGTAAGAGCCCCAGGGTGATGTAAGCAATCTGGGCCAGGGTCGCCGCATTTTTGCCACCGACGCAGGCCGTGAGTAAAACGGCCCCGACTTGAAAACTGACGCCCAGGGAATAAACCTGAATGCCGGTTTCACTCCAATCCCAAGGGGCGTTGGTAATAAAAGCTTCTGACCACGTTGCGGCGATGGTCAGCACCAACCCAATTAAGGCCCAGAGAAGATCTAGAGGTGACACTGCCCGTACACTCATACGCCGCTGCAAAAGGCATATTGTATCGCTCTGCGTCCCAATCACTCCGCAATTTTGCGGATTATCACGCTGAATTTTGCGGGGGCGGGGCAGTGGTCGCATCGGTTGAGCTAGCGGTGATGAGGGAGTCCTCTGGAGGCGCCTCGCGCCCGGTCTGCGGCCAGGCTAAGGCGGTAGCTTCGTCATCTGACAGTTGCTGAAACAAGGGGGGCAACATCAGCGATGCGCCGCAGCGTTTGCAAAAGAGCGCATCGGGATCATGCAGCACCGCACCACAGCGATCGCAGGGCCGCTCTACCGAATTGGAAACCTTGATGATGCGCCGGATCAGGTCGCCTAACTGGGTGGGGATCAGGGCGATGCCCGTCAAAATCATCAACATGGTGCACAGCCGTCCCGCATCTGAAACCGGGGTGATGTCGCCATACCCCACGGTGGTAATGGTGACCACGGCAAAGTAGGCCGCATCAAAAAAGGTGCTGAAGGTTTCCGGTTGATAATGTTCTTCAACCTGAAAAATCAGGCCGGCATAGACGAAGATGATGCCGATGACGGTAAAGATGATGCGTACCACGGCAAGGGTGTCGGCAGCAGTAATGCGGGCCAGAATGGCGCGATCGCTTAACAGGCGAGCCAACCGCAACACTCGTAGCCAGCGCAATAACTGGAGTCCCGGCAGGTTAAATACTCCTGGCACTAGGGAGACGATCGCCACAAGATCCACCAAGCCGTACACGCTAAAGACATAGCGCCACCAGCGCTCGGCAGTCCACAGCCGCAAGCCATACTCTGTGATGAACAAGAGCAAAATAGCACCGCTGGCCAGATGCAATAGCGGGTGCCAGGCAGGGGAAACTTCATAGGTGCTGAGCACCACTAGCACGCCAGCGGCTACCGTCAGCAGGGCGATCGCTCCCGTCACCCAACCGCCCGTCTCGCGGTTGGTGTCATCCAGATAGGCAGCGATCGTCGATTTCAGCGTCATGGCAGCAGTCCGCTAGCTGCCTCGATTTTACGGAAAAATCGCTGAGGATGGATCCGGTAGACTCGTCTGTTCAGCAAGTGGACTCATCGCTGGAGCGATCGCTGCAGCCAACTGAGGCTGATTTCTGCGATGAGCGCGAGCAAGGCCACCGGCACCGCCCCGACGAGCAAGATCGCCGGATCATAGGCGGCAAAGCCCAACACGATAAAATCCCCCAGCCCTCCCGCACCGACAAACGCCGCCAACGTGGCACTGGCGATGACCTCCACCGTGGCGGTTTTGATGCCCGCGATCATCACAGGCAACGCCAGGGGAATCTCGATTTGGCGCAAAATTTGGGACTGATTCATGCCCATGCCTACTGCCGCTTCTTGAATGGCGGGGGCGATAGTGCGGAAGGCCACGTCAGTGCTGATCAGAATCGGCGGCATGGCCAGCAGGGTGAGGGCGATCGCTGCTGACGCGAAACTGAGACCCAACACCGGAATCGCCAAAAACAGCACCGCTAAACTGGGAATCACTCGCAAGGCGTTGAAGCCGTTAATCACCACTGTGGAAACCGTTTTGGACTGGGCACTCCACCAGCCCAGCGGCAGCCCGAAAACAATCCCAATCGTCAACGGCACTGCTACCAACAGCAAGTGCTGTTGCAGTGCCGCCACAAACTTGTCACTGTTGTCGAGGGCATAGGCCCAAGCTTGCTGCCACATGGCGATCGGTGATGACTGGTAATGGGGAGAACTCTGCGGCGGTGCCGGTTAACCTCAAAGATTGCCGGGCAGTTTCGACTGGCCCACACGATACGTCTCACCATATCGCAAGACTGAGGAGGTTTCTGGAAAAGAGGTCTTTACTCGTAGGGGGGCATGAGCGCAGCGTGATGCACCACAGCCGGGTCTTTTGTTTTTAGAGATCTCCTTCAGTCGCATCTCTCGATACGGCTAAGGTGTCCATGGGCTGCAAACAGTCGAAAAGCAGCCGATGAAAGGCGCACTCTGACACTGCACGGCGGTCATCCTCGCTGCCCATGAAGTCAATCGTGCCCTGCTGTCAGGCCCTAGTATTGAAAACTGGATGCCGCGACCAACGAGACCACAAACCCCAACATTGAGCCGACGATGACCTGCACTGGGGTGTGTCCCAGTAGCTCTTTCAGGCGCTCCTCATGAAACTCCGGTGTTTCTTGGAAGAGTTCATCAATTATTTGGTTCAAGATTCTGGCTTGCTTGCCAGCGGCTTGTCGCACCCCAGCGGCGTCATACATCACAATGACGGCAAACACGGTTGTCACCGCAAACGCCGGACTGGCCCATCCCATTGTTTCGCCAATGCCACAAGCCAGCGCCGTCACCAATGCTGAGTGAGAGCTGGGCATGCCCCCGGTTTCGACTAATACCCGGACGTTAATTTTGCGATGCACAATGAGCTCGAAGACTAGCTTGAGCAATTGTGCGATTAGACACGCGATCAGCGCCACAATCAGGACGCGATTCTGCAAAATTTCACCAATGTCGTGCATGGTTTCTAGCGGGATATCAATGAGTCCGGTCAACAATAAAGTCGGCAAGGGCCACTAAAGGCTGGGCCGCTGAGCCAAAGCTCTCTAACACGCTAGCTTTGGCGGTTGCCACCAGCGTCTGGGCCTGCTGTTTGGATTCTTCCAGGCCCCAAATGCTGGGGTAGGTGGCTTTTTGGGCAGCCAAATCTTTCCCCGCTGATTTGCCGAGTTCTTCGGACGTGGCGGTGATGTCGAGAATGTCGTCAATGATCTGAAAGGCGAGGCCAATGTTATTGGCATATTGCGAGAGGGTGCTGACCTGAGCGTCATCGGCTCCCGCCAAGACTGCGCCTGAAGTGACGGAAACCCGAAGCAGCGCGCCGGTTTTATGGGTGTGAATGTAGTTGAGGGTGTCTAAACTCACGTCGGTTAACCCTTCTGAGGCCAAATCGACAATTTGTCCGCCCACAAGCCCTTCGGCCCCCACGGCTTTGCCTAAATCAGCGATGACCCGCAGCGTGTGATCGGCGGGGACGTCTTGAGTTTGCGTGGCGACAAATTCAAAGGCATAGGTCAGCAAGGCATCCCCCGCGAGAATGGCGACATCTTCGCCATAGACCTTGTGGTTCGTCAGCTTGCCCCGACGATAATCGTCGTTATCCATCGCGGGTAGGTCGTCATGGATGAGGGACATGGTGTGAATCATTTCCAGGGCGCAGGCGGTGGGCATGGCCATGGCGTCGGTGCCCCCGAGCAGTTCGCAGGTGGCGAGGCAAAGAATAGGACGTAACCGCTTGCCGCCAGCAAGTAAGGAGTACCGCATCGCTTCGTAAACCGTTTCGGGATACCCGATGGAGAGCGAGGCATCAAGGGCGGCTTCGACGCGCTGTTGGCGATCGCGCAAATACGTTTTGAGGTCAAAAGTCATTTTGGTCGAAGAAGTCATTCCCCTACTTACCTGTATCGGTTAAGACAAGAGCGTGCCGCGCTCATGGGCGAGGGCCGGCATGCGTTGGCAATAGCTCAGCACAGTATTGTGCAGCAGCATGGTTACCGTCATTGGCCCAACGCCGCCGGGCACTGGAGTAATGGCCGAGGCGATGGGGCTAACCGCTTCATAGTCTACATCTCCAACGAGCCGATACTGGCCTGCCGATGTCTCAATGCGATTAATGCCGACATCAACCACGATCGCGCCCGCTTGAATGTGGTCAGCGGTGAGAAAATGCGATCGCCCGATCGCACTCACCACAATATCAGCACTGCGAGTCAGCGCCGACAAATTGTGGGTGCGAGAATGGGCCACGGTGACGGTGGCGTTGGCTTCTAGCAGCATCAGGGCCATCGGTTTGCCGACCAAAATACTGCGACCAATGACCACCGCCTGTTTGCCTGCAATGTCAATGCCGTTAGCGTGCAGTAGCTGCATCACGCCCAGCGGTGTGCAACTGCGTAGGCCGGGCTCGCCGCGCACCAAGCGACCCAGGTTGACCGGGTGCAGACCATCGGCATCTTTATTGGGGTCAATGGTATTGAGCAGGGTGACGTCGTTAATGTGCTGGGGAACGGGAAGCTGGAGCAAAATTCCATCAACGCGCTCATCGGCGTTGAGCTCAGCAATCAGCCCTTCTAAATACGCTTGGGGGGTATCGCCGGGTAATTTTTGGCCAAAGGAGGCAATGCCGACGCGATCGCAGGCCCGCTCCTTATTCCGCACGTAAGCGGCACTCGCCGGGTTATCCCCCACCATAATGACGGCTAAGCCTGGGGGACGTCCTACCTGTGGCGTCCAATCATGCACCTTGGCAGTCAACTGGGCTTGAATTGTTTTGGCTAAGGCTTTGCCATCCAAAATTTGCGTCATGAATCTCCTAAGCTACCCTAATGAGCAATGGCTGATACGAGGGATAACTTTACCCTTAGTGACTGGTGTGATGATGGCGCCTGGACGGCGGCGATCACACGACTCTGCCACCATGTCCAGTCTCTCAGATTTAGCGGCTCCTTATCCTAAACGATTCTCAATGGCACGACTGACCCGACGCTTACAAGGATGGATTGGCGGCCTCACTGCTGGGGTTGCGGTGGGCTGTAGTTCAGCGGCGACGCTGCCGGGGCAACCCGAATCTGCCGGAGTCCATCTGCCATCGGGCATCGCCCAACTGGTGCGTCCGACGGTGGCCATTCAATCGCTGACCGCTGAGCAAACGAACGAGACGGTGCATATCGAAGGCACGGTGGTGCAGCAGGCACCGCTACTGACGGGGGGACTGTATCAAGTGCAGGATGATAGCGGCACAGTTTGGGTGCTGAGTAATGAGTCGGTCCCGGCGGTGGCGGCGACTGTCAACGTGGTCGGTATTGTGGAAGTGGAGGCGATCGCTGTCGAGGGCATCGACATCAGTGACTTTTATCTCCGCGAAACGTCACGGACCCTCACGGCGCCAGATACCCCCGCCGCCGCCACTGATGAAGCAGCGCCCAATCCTGACGAATCCCCGGCGCTGGATGACGCAGGCTAATCACACGGATTCGATATTGGCGGGCAATTTTGCTAAGGCTCAGCAATGAGGGCTCAGGAAAGCGCCCTGTGGTAAAAGCGCTGGCCCGCGCCCCGACAGCACCCACCAAATTGGCTCGTTCATTCGTCCGCGCCCCTCAGGGAATCAATTCATTTCAAACTTTACTGGCATGGAGTCTATAGTTTTCACCATTGAGGGTGCAGACATTTCGCGCCACTATAGAGAGATATGTTCTCTCGGCCCTGAGCCAGTGGCCTTGCCCTGCATCTGTTTCAGAGCTTTACCATGACTTCGGTTGCATCTCCACCCTCGCAATTTATCCCGTGTTCCCGAGAGCCTATGACTGCTTCCACGGTTCCTGGCAGCGATCGCCACACCATCTTCGTGGTCGAAGACCATCCCACCACCTTGGCGGGTATTCACAGTATTCTTGAGCGATTTGGCAACAATATCGACCTGGAAACGCTGACGACTTTGCAAGAGGCGCGCGAAGCCGTACAGCGGTTAGAGCCCAATTTGATGGTGCTGGACTTGCAGTTGCCCCAGAGCGCGGGAGAAAGCGCCTCGACCGAAGCGGGCATTCAGTTTCTAAAGGAGCTGATGCTGCAGCATCCTTTTTTGAATATCGCGGTTCACACCTCTTATCCCGACGCCCTGGTACGCATCATTCCTGACATCGATAATCATCGGGGTGGCTTCACCGTTACGAGCAAAGATAGCTCTACGGAAAAGGCCTTTGAACGCTTCAAGGCGGCTCTGCAAGGCTACACGCACACCCGCGATATTCGTAGTTTAAAGGCGGGATTGGAGCTGAAGCCGGAATGGTTAGAAACGCTGGATTTAGCCTGTAAAGAGGGATACCAAGATCGGGCGATCGCCAAGCATCTCCACGTTTCAGAAAGCATGGTGCGCAACTATTGGAGTAAGATTTACGACGTTTTGGGCATTTTTCCTGAGGACGCTAAAAATGAAGGGCGCAATCTCCGCATCGTCACTTGTCTCAAAGCCCGCGACGAAGGTCTGATTGAATAGCACTAGCCAATAATGACGATGCTGCCATTCTTCAAAGCACCAACTCGCCGATTAAAACGTCTGGCTCGTAAGTCTTCGAAATGGCCCATCGGTTACGCCATCATTGCCGGAGTTTTACTCACTCGCAGTCTAGGATTATTCACCAGTTTAGAGCTACAAACGCTCGATTTTTTGCTTCAAAATCGGTTCTCAGAAGAGACTGACGAAGCCATCGTCATCGTTTTGTTTGAGCGCAATACGTTACTCATAAATCAAAACGATCACACAGAACTCACCGAGCAACGAATTGCTGAGTTATTAAAAATTGTATTATCTGCTGACCCTGCAGTGGTTGGGTTGAATATCTTTTTGGATGATCAAAGTAATGCTCCTGGAAGAGAGCAACTTGTCGAACTCTTCAAATCTCATCCAAATTTGATTGGCGTTCAAAAAGTGCTACCACCACGCACTATCGATCCACCCAAAGAATTGTCAGAAGCGATAATCGCTCAGCAATTTGGCATGAATGATGCTCCCACAGATCAGGATGGACGAATTCGTCGTACGTTTCTCGGGTCTTATTTAGATGATCGCGATGGTATTCCAGACAACAATCCATTTAAATTTTCGTTTTCCTTTAAGCTCGCAGAAGCCTACCTTGAGACGCAGGGATATGGTTTAGAAAACCATCCTCGACAACCTGATATACCTGTATTCAAATTAGAAGATACTGAATCATTTATAAAAATTCCAATATTAAAGCTTCACAGTGGAGGATATCATCGAGAGACGAATATTAGTGATATTCAAAGTTTGCTGAATTTTCGCTCGGGGTCTAGCACCTTTCAGATTATTAATGCTTTTGAGTTGTTTAGTCGGTCTTTAGAACCTAGTTTTTTAGAAGGGAAAGTAGTCATCGTTGGACAAACTGATTCTGACTTTCCGCGATTCCTTCCGGTTACTGCTTCCTCTGGTCTGATTCAAGGAGAAATTGATGAAGATGCGATTATTCCTCGCATGGGTATTGTGGGGGCAGAACTAGAAGCGCATAGTGCGAGTCAACTGATAAACGCGGTTGTTGATGGTCGTCCGCTGCTACATACACTGCCCCCGAGTGCGGAAATTTTGCTCATTATTGGTGCTGGCTTGACGGGCATCTGTGTGAGCCTCTCAGTTGGAACATCGGCGCGAGGGGCGATCGCGCTCTTGGCCTGTACTGTCCTCGGCTTCCTATTTTGCTATTGGTGCATTGTGCAATTTGGGTTGTGGTTGCCAGTGACTCCGATGGCGATTTGTTTACCCCTGGCAGGCATTACTTATCTCGGTTTTAACTACCGCAGTCAGCGCCGAGCCTTACTCACTCAACGCGCCAAATTGCGCCAAGCAAATGTGTTAGAAGCTGAGCGGCGCAAAGCGATCGAGCGAGCATTTAGTGCCATTCATGCTGGCCCATTACAACGACTATCACGGTTGCTGCGCAGCGCTAAAGACGGCAATTTACAACAAGACCACATTGTTCAAGAACTAGAATCACTCAATAAAGAAATTCGCGGTGTGGGGGAAAGACTCAGGCAAGAAGCGATCGGTGATGTTTATTTTTTCTATTCTGAGGGTGATATCAAACTTGATCTGACACACCCGATGCACGAGGTGCTGTACGAAGTTTACAGTTTGGCCGTACAACGTAAATTGCCCGGATTTGAAACAGTGAAAGTTCGGGCAGTCGCGATCGAACCATTTAACTGTAAAACGCTCAATTTGGATATTAAACGCCAGCTTTGTTGGTTCCTAGAAGAATCACTGCAAAATATTGGTAAACACGCAATTGGAACCACTAGAATTCAAGTCTCTGGAAAACATCTTGACGAATTTTACAGTTTAAAGATAGAGGATAATGGCCCTGGCATTCAGTCCTCTCATCTGGGAGAAGGCACCCAGTCTTTCTATCGTTTAGAGACTTTATTACGTGGTAAGTTTGCCCGGTTTTCTAAGCCTAATGGCGGCACGGTTTGCGAGCTGAGTTGGCCATCATCCTTCAACACAAGTTGATGACTCTTGCTGAGCTTGTTCGACGGCTGGGCTATTTTTGTTTGCTGACAAATGGGTGTTTACAGGCATAAGGAAGAAAGACTATGAATCTATCAAGTTGCTATTATTTTTTATCGCGGACTGCTGTGGTAGTCGCGATCGCGGCTGCAACCTTGGCCGGGGCTAGCTTAAGTGCGCAAGCGGATTATGTCCCGCCCGGGGGCGAGCCTCCCACTGGTCGAACGTCGACCTCTGGTATGCGCCTTTGAGCCATCCATATTTAACAGCTATATTTTTCTCACTATGGCTTTGGTGACTGAGCGCGTCAGCGGCCTCAGGTCGACACCAACGCTGCTGATTGTTGTGCAAAGACGTCTGATGGCAGTCAGCGTCATGCCTTTGTTTGACAAGCTGGGATGAGCATTCTGCCCGATTGACGGCTGGATTCTGGGTTGAATCTAAGCCGCTACTTGGTGTGCTTTTGGCTGAAAGCATTGCTACTTTCTGCAGCGAATTCAAATCAAAACGCATTGAGGGAGCCTCGGGGAAATTACTACCCTTTAGATGAATCTCGTAAGGGAGATCATCATGAACCTGTTGAAAACACTGTTCAGCTCAGATTTGGAGGACACGAATTTCTTCGAAACGACTTATCCCTTAACGAATGACTTTCTGGATAGCGATCAAGCGGCTTGGTATGCCCAATCAGAGTCAACTGCTGTAGTGAAGACGGAGATTCAACCGGGGCAACTCGGTCGGGTCCGGTTTCAGGGAGTCCGCTGGCGGGCTTGCTGCGATCGCCCCATAACCCTAAAAGAAGAGACGCGAGTCAAGGTGCTGGGCCGCCGCGCCAATATTCTGGTGGTGGAGCCGATTGAGGCCTGTGTCACCTGCTAAGCATGTGATTGATGTTCACTAGTAAATGAAACCGCGCCCCGGTTAAGGTAAGTTCCTTGGCCGGGGCGTTTGAGTTTTAGTTCACTCGCACGAGACGAATCTCGGTGCGCTGTTGAGCGGAGTCGGTGGGGTCAACACCGGAGAGGGGAAGATAGAAGCCTTTGCCCTCTGCCACGATGTTGTGCTGAATGCCCTGGCTGCGCAAATAGTCCACTACGACTTGGGCGCGGGCTTGGCTGAGCTGCTGATTGAGGCCCGGATCGCCGGTGCGGGAGGTGTGGCCGATGACGCGCACGGCGACTGTTTCCGGGTTGAACTCTTGAATTTCTTGGACGAGCCCTTGCAGGGTTTGCTGTCCGGCGGCGGTGAGCTGGGCGGAACCCGTGCCAAATTCGACTTTGCCCTGCACGTCCAGATTGCCAATGTCGGGGGCAGCTTGCACCTCCTCGGCAGTGACTTGCGGGATGCTGAGGGTTTGCTCGGTGCTGCCTGCCAAACGTTCGGCGAGTTCGGGATTGTCGGCCCGCACCAGTTCAATTAAGGTTTGGGTATTTTGGGCGGCGTCGCTTAAGTAGGCGGCGGTGAACAGGTCGGCGGGATTGCTGGGCAAATCATTCAGGCGACCGGACAGCACGAGGACGGCAGCGATCGCTTCAATCCGGCGCTGCAAGGTACCATCGGTCATCCAGGTTTGGGCTTCGGCGGCGGTGAAAAAGTCGATGCCCTGCAAAACGGCTCCGGCGTCGCTGGGGGAGAGGGACCCATCTTCGGCAATTTGGGTTTGCAGTTGCGAAGCATCGCGCACGTTGGAGTCGATGCGGCGATAGTAGTTTTCCAGAAAGGCGGATATCAGTTCGGGGCGGGACTGGATGAGGCGATCGGAGGCGACGATCACATCCACGATGGAGTTGGGCGCGTCGTTGCTGGAGAGGACGACGGTGTAGCCCTGCTGGCGAGCCTGGGCCACGAACGGTTCCCACAGCACGGCGATCGCCACATTTTCGTTGGGGTCTTGCATCAGGGCCCAGGCTTCCGAGGCATCGGCCACCCGCACCACTTCAAAATCGGCCAGGTTAAAGGCGTCGAATTTGGTATCCAGCACCAGCGCCAAATATTCACTGGGCGTATCGCCCGCAAAGGCGATTTTGAGGGATTGTCCCTGGCTCTGGGCCTGCTGCACCAGCGGCGCCAAGTCGAGCAGTGAGGTCAGCGACGAATATTGAGGCGTGTTCAGCACCACCGCATCGGCCCCAATGGTGCGATCGATCATGCCGACAATGGTGCCCTCGGGCTGCTGCTGCAGATATTGATCGAGGGTGGTGACGATGAGGTCGGCCTCGCCAGAACCCAGCGCAGCGGCGCGGGCAGCTTGGTCGAACTCGTCGCCATAGGCCAATGTGAGGCCAGTATCAGCCAACACGGTTTGAAAGGCTGCGTTGCGAAAGGTGCTGTAGCCGCTAAAAGTATCCCCCAACAAGGTGAGCTGGGTTTCTCCCTGGGGGGCGATCGCACTCTGGCTATTGGTCGTATTGCTGTTGCCCAATAAGTTGGGAGCGGCTTTGCTGAGATACCAGGCTCCCCCACCCAGCAACCCGGCGGTAATCACGAATGTACCGACCAGGGCGGGATAGTTGGTTTTTGTCATCGATTTGAGGTTTCCTTAACCCTGGAAATGCCTACAACTTGTTTACCCAAAATTGCAGAAAATGGGGCCAAGGGCATACAAAAATCATAGGTCGCAGTCCACCTGCTCCGTAGTCGCTCTCACTTTAAATCCAAATGACGACCGAGTTCGTACTGATGACGACGTTGGTGTTCGTGTGGGGACTGGTTAGAGGGTTATGGTTTCGTTGGCTCGCAAGTCGTTGTTGAAAGATCGGCCGAGATTTTGCTTTTCGCAAGCCGGCATTCTATTTGCCGTGAGTTTAGTGACGCTGCAACTGGGCCTGCTCCATGGTTTTAGTCGGTCGGTGGGGCGGTTGATTGACGAGTCGAGGGCTGATTTGTGGGTGGCCTCAACCGACATGGTGAATCTGGAACTGTCTATGCCGATTCCGTATCAGATGGTCGGTCAAGTGCAGCAGATCGACGGCGTGGCCCGGGCTGAGGGCTTGACGGTGCAGGGCGGACTCTGGCGCGACTCTCAGGGACAGATGGAACTGGTAAGGATTTTTGGCTTTGAGCCGGATGGTGCTCTGTTTGCGCCGGGCAAGGTGGTGGTGGGCGATCGCCAAAGTTTGTCGCAGCCCCATGCGGTCATGGTGGATGCTACGACGCTGGATACCCTCAATGTGAATCGTCCGGGCGACCAAGCGCAAATTGGTTCGGTGCCAGCCACGGTAGAGGGCTGGTCTGAAGGGAGCCAGTCGGTGGTATCGAGCGCGTTTGTGTTTACATCGCTGGAGAATGCGAATACGTTTGTGGACTTTCAGCTGCAGTCGTCGGTGGAGTGTGAAATGCAAGACAGCGGTTTTGCCTGTGACGCGGCCTATGTGAATACGCGAGCGACCGCGGGGGGCGCGAGTACCCCAGTGCCCCCAAGCGATCCGCAACCGATGACGGCGGCCGACTTGACCAGTTTCGTGTTGGTCAGCGCTGAGGATGGCGTTGAGGTTGAAACGCTCCGCAGCCAGATCCAGGCATCTTTGCCGAGTCACATGCAGGTCTTGACCCAGGCGGAAATGGCTCAACAAACCCGCCAGTATTGGCTGAGCCGAACGGGCATTGGTCTGGTGTTGGGCCTGGGGGCGATCGCTAGCGTTGGCGTCGGCATGGTGATCATTGGGCAGATTCTTTACGCTTCCGTCTCCGACCACATTCAAGAGTTTGGCACCCTCAAGGCGATTGGTGCTTCGAACTCTAAAATCGCCAAAATTGTTTTGGAGCAATCGGCCTGGATGGCCGTGATTGGCTATGGCCCCAGTATGCTCATCTGCTCTGGTTTTGGGTTCTGGCTGTATACAACGCAAGGCATTTTGGTCTTAATCACGCCGCTGACGGCCCTCAGTATTTTGGGCATCACCGTGGTGATGAGTGCCGGATCAGCGCTATTTGCGGTGCAAAAGGTGTGTCGGATTGATCCGATGACGGTCTTCAAAGCTTGAGCTGCGCCACCAGCGCGGTGACGATCGCCCGCAGCTGCTCGCGCTTGAGCATGGGTCCAGCTGGCTTTCTTAACGATTTGCAGTAATTCCTGTCGGTTTATGTATATCTCTTTTCTCCAACGTGGTGTTTTGGCGGCTCAATCCCTCAGCGGGCAACTGCGATCGCAGCCGCTGGAGTTCGGGGCGGTGAGTCCTGGTCAACCCGCAATCGCCGCCCGGCATATCAGTATGGAGTACGCGACTAAATCTCGATGTGAAAGCGTACTCAAAGATATCAATCTGACCCTGGAAGCGGGGCGGGTGCATTTGCTGATGGGGCCTTCGGGGTCTGGCAAGACGACGCTGCTGTCAATCTTAGGCGGCATCCTAACGCCGACGGCGGGGGAAGTGGATTTGCTGGGCTGCTGCATCACGCGGCTCACGCCCGCCCAACGCAGCCAATTTCGCCTCCAAAATTTGGGCTTTGTGTTTCAGGGCTTTAATCTTTTCCCGGCCCTGACGGCGGCAGAAAATATTGAAGTGGTGCTGAACTTGTTAGCGATTGACGGAGATCGGGCGCAAGCTCGGGCCATCGAGCTGCTGGATTTAGTCGGGATTGCTCACAAGGCGAATTCTCTGCCGGAAGATTTGTCGGGTGGACAGAAGCAACGGGTGGCGATCGCTCGCGCCTTGGCCCATCAGCCCAAACTCATCCTGGCCGATGAACCGACTGCGGCCCTGGATCGCGATAGCGGTGCGACGGTCATTCAACTGTTGCAGCAACTGGCCGAACAGGCCGGGGCGACTGTCCTGATTGTGACCCACGATCCCCGGCTGCAGAGTGCCGCCCATCGAGTCATTGATCTCGAAGATGGCCAACTGCGATGAGGGCGATCGCCTTAGGTCGCGCCACAAAACCGCTTTAAGGCTAACCGGGCGGCCCCCACGACGCCCGCTTGATTGCCGAGCTTGGCGGTGAGAATTTGCAGGTCTTCGCGGGAGCTGGGCAACACTCGCTGTTCAATCTCTTGCCAGACGGTGGGCAAAAACAGATCCGCCCCCGCACTGATGCCGCCGCCGAGGATAATCGCTTCTGGCGTCAGGATGTAAATCAGGCTGGCCAGTCCCGCGCCCAAGTAACGGCCATATTGCTGCCAATAGGCGATCGCGGTTTCATCCCCGGCTAGGGCCTGGGCCGCTAACTTGCCGGGGTCGCAACCCATGTCGCGCCGCACCGCTTGCACGGAACAATGCTGTTCTAGCGATCCCCGATTGCCGCTATTGCAAGGGGGGCCGTTGGGATCGAGCGTGATCAGCCCCAACTCCCCAGCGGCTCCGGTGCGCCCGACAAACAGTTCGCCATTGAGAATGACGGCACCGCCGACTCCGGTGCCCAAGGTGAGGACAATCAAATCTTGAAAATCGTGCCCTGCGCCCAGCCACGCTTCGCCGAGTCCGGCGCAGTTGGCGTCATTGGCGAGGACGGTGGGCAAGCCTGTTTTGGCTTCGACCCAGTCGGCCAGGGGCACGTCGTGCCAGCCCGCTAAATTAATGGCAACGCGAGCGATGCGTCCTTGCGCACAGGCAGGACCGGGAGTGCCAATGCCGATCGCCCGCACCTGCCGATCCGGATCGAGCTGGTCAATCGCCTGCACGATCGCCGTCAGGACGGCTTCGGGCGTGGCGGGTTGGGGGGTATCGACCACAAGCTGGGCCAGGCAGTCTCCTGCTTGGGAATAGTGCCCGAGTTTAATGGCAGTGCCGCCCAGATCAACGCCGATGACTTGAGGTTCGTTGGCCACGAGGTTGCATCACGATGTGAGATCAGAGGCATTGTCCCAGATTTTGGCCGAGGGTTGGGCGGGGAGAGGCGTTATTGGTTTGGCGATGTTCTGATGATGGGGGGAGTGGGGGAGTTGGGGGGTAGGGGAGCAAGGGGGCAGGGAGGGCAAGGGAGTAAGGGAGCAAGGGAGTCAGGGGGCAGGGGGCCAAGGGGAGCCAGGGGGGCAGGGCGGGCAGATCACCATTACTGGAGGCGCATGAGTTTTTCGACGCCAGCGACGGCTTGGTTGAGGCGACTGGCCAGGATGCGGGCGACGGTTTGGTGAAATTCGGCGGCGATCGCGGGTTGCTCTTGTTGCATTTGGGTGAGCGATCGCTGCGACAGTTTGTACACCGTCGTGGGTTTATCGGCGACCCCGGAACCGGCGTATTCGGTCTGGCCGTACAACCCGATTTCGCCCACAATGGTGCCCGGCCCGCTGGTTTGTAGCGGCTTGGTTTTGCCATTCTCGACGGTCAACACGGTGGAGATTTGCCCTGTCTCAATGAAGTAGAGGGCATTGGCCGGATCGCCCTGCTGAAAGAGGCTTTCCCCGGCGGGCAAGCGAATTTTTTCCAAATACTGCATGAAGGGGCGCACCTGATCGGGGTCGGTAAAAAACTCCTCTAGCTGCATGGCGAAGGGGATGAAGCGTTTCCGACGAAAGGTGGCCTGGTCGATAATTTTGGCTTCGCACCAGTCAATGGCGGCATCCAAATTGGGGAAGGTGTAACAAATGGGATCGTCGGGGGCGATCGCCCCCTGTTTGCCCCGCAAAACGGCTTCGATCTGGGGGGATAAATCGGTGAAGAGTAAGTAAGCGTTGACCTGTTCGGCCAGGTGCTTCATTTTGACAAAGCTGTTGATTGCCGACGAATCGAGTCCGGAAACCAGGCGGAAATCGAGCACCAGGTATTGTTCGCGATCGCCATCGACGCTGTCGAAATAGGTGCGTATGTCGCTGAGCAGAGAATAGGCCGTGCCGAAGAACAGATAACCCTGCACCACAAAAATTTGGATGTGGTTGCCCTCGCGCTGCAAAATTCGCCGCTCATGAAAGGTGCGGTTGTGGCGACTGGGATAGGTCAGCCCTGACAGCCGATTGCGAATGACCTGAAGCGAGCTGTAGGTAATGACGAACAAGAGGCAAGCCACGAGCAGCCCCACACCGACGCCCGCCAGAAACCCAAACCGCGCCCCAATTAATAAGATCGCCAGCACGAGGCCATAGTCCACCCAGGACAGGCGAAAGTAAGCGTCATAAACCCATTCGATGAGCAAGCCGAGGCCGAGGTAAAGCAGCAAACCGCCGAGGATGGCCTTGGGCAAAAAGGCGAACAGACCGCTGCCCCAAATGGCGACCCCGGCGCAAAATCCAGCAGCGACCATGCCCGACAGACGGTGGGTGGCTCCGGCTTCCCGATTGAGCAAACTGCGGCTGACGGAGAGATGGCCCACCATGCCCCCCAAGCCGCCTGTGACCAGGTTGGCAATGCCCGCCACGCGCAACTCTTGATCAAAATCCATGTCCTCATCGGTGGCCATTTCGATGCTGGTGGCGCAGAGCAAAATGGTGATGGCGACGACGGCAAACAGGGTGAGCAGGCTCCCAGTTTGCGACCATAGGGCCGACCATTGCACCGCGTCCATCGATAGGGACTGCCAGGTTTGTAGCGGATTGGTGGCGCTGACGGGTTCCAACAGCCAGCCCTGGGCGATCGCCTGCTCCTGATTCAGCCCCAGCAGCCGCAGCAAGCCATGCACCAACAACGTCGCCCCCAGCAAAATCGACGGCAGCGTCCAGCAATTGTGAAAGCGTCCCAAGGCCCACTTGAGGACGAGGGTCAGCGCGAGTCCGGGCAGCCAGAGCAGCAGTTGCGGCAGTTCAAAAAAACTGGGTAAGTTGCTCAGGGTGGGGCTGACACCCGTCATGACTTTGATCGCCCCTTGCGCCAGCAGCAAGCCGACTCCGGCCAAAAAGCCCCCGACGACGGGATAGGGAATAAACCGGATGAAGCGCCCCAGCCGCAGGCGGCCCAACAGCCACAAGAATCCTCCGGTCAGGAAGGTGCTGCCCAAAATGGCGACCCAGATCGTGACGGCGATCGCGCCACTGTCTACCGTGCCCATGAGCTGGGTAGAAACGGTGGTGGCAATGAGCGCCAAAATAGCGGCGGCATTGCCATCTGGCCCGGCAATGATGAACGGCAGCGAACTGCCCCAGGCCACAATCAGCGCCAGCACGACGGCGCCCACTAGGGCACTGCTCACCCCGATGGACAAGTAGGGCGACAGGTCTCCCGAAAAAATCAGCGCCGCATAAGACACGCTGTAAGTCAGGGTCAGCAGTCCGGTAATCAAGCCCGCCGTCACATTAGGAATTAAGACCTGAGGCCGCCACAGTTTCATATCAGTTATCAGTCAACTTAACGAGGGCCATGAATTGCGAGCAGTACAGCTAGCCTAAACGAAGCCGATCCGGCAGACAGTCTTGACGGTCACTTCCTCGCGGCGGCAAATACCCAGGGCACTGCGCCGAGAGTCTGACTCTGTTGCGCCCGACGTTTCACCATACAGAATACGTCAGGTTAAATCCGCTGCCTTTGATGCGTTGGCGATGCATGGCGGTGCGGCGGTGTCACCCCATCGGGCGCTAATCCTCCACCGCTGGGCTCACCAAGTTTTACCGACTCTATCGTTTCGGCGAATTTCTGCGAGAGCGATCTATGCTGATTGAGCCCTTGATTTTTGAACCCATGGAGATCACGACCCCGTCGATTGAGGTTGCGGCAAAACGCAAAAAGCTCTGGTTGGCAGCGCTGAAACCGCCGATGTATAGCGTGGCGATTATGCCGATGTTGGTGGGTAGTTTGGTGGCCTTTGCGGAAACGCAGAGATTGCAGGCCGGTATTTTTGTGACGTTTGTGGTGTCGGCGATTCTGATTTTGGCTTGGGAGAATATTTCCAACGACGTGTTCGACTCGGCCACGGGGATCGACGTTAACAAACATCATTCTCTGGTGAATCTGACGGGCAAGAAGCGGCTGGTGTTTGCCATTGGCAATGGTTGCCTGGGGCTGGGGATTGCGGGGATCATCGCGATCGCCCTCCAACAGCAAGACCCGACTGTGCTAGTGCTGATTTTGCTGAGCTGCTTGTTGGGCTATGCCTACCAGGGGCCGCCGTTTCGTCTGGGCTATCAAGGACTGGGGGAAATTCTCTGCTTTTTTGCGTTTGGCCCGTTGGGGGTGGGGGCGGCGTATTACAGCCAAACTCAGAGCTGGTCGGTGGGCAGTCAGGTGGCGGGCGTCATTATCGGCATTACGACCTCGCTGGTGCTGTTTTGCTCCCACTTTCATCAGGTGGAGGATGACATTGCGGCGGGCAAGCGATCGCCCATCGTTCGCCTGGGCACCCAACGGGGGGCGCAGTTGATTCCCTGGTTGTGTGGGTTGGTGCTGGTGCTGATTGTCGTGGCGGCGATCGGGGGCTATTTGCCGCTGTGGTCTTTGTTGGCGCTGTTAAGTGGAATTTCGGCCATCCGACTGTCGCTCCAGGCGCTGACCTATCACGACCAGCCGGTGAAAATCTTCAACCTGAAGTTTTACGCGATCGGCTTTCACTTTTGGAGCGGCGTGCTGCTGAGTTTGGGGTTGGTGCTGCCATCGGTGCTGTAACCATGCGCGTGGAGGTTCGCCCCTACCGCCGTCCCTTTCGGCAACCGTTGCAGACGGCGCATGGCCCTTGGGCAGTGCGTGAGGGGATCATCCTGCGATTTGAAGATGAGCAGGGACAGGTGACCTTTGGCGAGATTGCGCCGATTCCCTGGTTTGGCACGGAAACGCTGGAGCAGGCGCGGGCGTGGTGCGATCGCTTCTCCCGCAATTTTGCCCTTGAGCAAATTGACGACATTCCCGACTCGTTGCCCGCTTGTCAGTTCGGGTTTGGGGCGGCCAGGGACCGGGTGGCTTGGGTATCTCCAGCACGATTTGAAATGCCTTCTCTAAAGCCACCCGGTCCCTTGAGCGTCTGCGCGCTGTTGCCGACGGGGGCAGCAGCGTTGGAGGGTTGGCAGGGGCTCTGGGAGCAAGGGCATCGCACCTTTAAGTGGAAGATTGGCGTGGCCGCGCTTGCGGAAGAATTGTCGCTGTTTCAGCAATTGGTAAAGGCAGTGCCCTCGGAACTACGGCTGCGGTTGGATGCCAATGGGGGACTCACCGGTGAGGAGGCCGCAACGTGGTTGGCCGAGTGCGATCGCGCTCCGCTCCCCATTGAGTTTTTGGAACAGCCTTTGCCGCCTGCCCAAATCCTGGACTGGCTGCCCCAGGTAAAGGGACAGTTTCAGACCGCGATCGCTGTAGATGAGTCGGTGGCGACATTCCGGCAGTTGCAGCAGGTCTATGAGCGAGTGGGGCGACAGGTGGTGTATGTGGTGAAGCCAGCGATCGCGGGCGATTCCCAGCGGCTAGCCCATTTCTGTTTACAGCATCGCCCCGATGTCGTCTTCTCCTCCGCGTTGGAAACGCCGATTGGGCGTCATCAAGCCCTTCGATTGGCACAAGCGCTGTGGAATCAAGGGATCTCCAAACGCGCTTTGGGCTTTGGGGTGGAGCACTGGTTTGCAGACGATTGGGCAACCCTGAGCGCCGAGGCACTATGGGCACAGCTATGACCCCCAGTGAAATTTTGCAGCGGCGATGGGGCGAACCCTGGCTGGTGGCAGCCGGAGCCGATACCTTCTGGCCACAGCTCGCCCAATGGCAACATCAGCTACAGCACACCCAGCCCCGTGACCTGTTGCTGGCAGAACCCGATCCCATTCGGCTTTTAGCAGCATTTTTCGCCGCCGCGCAACGGCCCTGCCGCATCTGGCTCGCTAACCCCCAGTGGGGCACTCAGGAATGGTCACAGGTCGCCGCCCAATGCCAGCCCGATCTCGTGATCGGCACCGTCCCCACCGCCATCCTGCGCTCACGGCAACAGGAAAAAAATAACAGGCAACAACTTCAAGACACTTCACCAATCCCACTTTCCTCACCAACCTCACTTTCTCCACCACCTAGCTCCCCAGCTCCCCAGCTCCCTAGCTCCCCAACCACCACTCTCCACATCCCCACAGGCGGCTCCTCGGGCAACATCCAATTTGCCACTCATACCTGGGAGACCCTGGCGGCGTCGGTATGGGGATTTTGCCGACATTTTGACTGCGATCGCACCAACGCCTACTGTTTACTGCCGCTATATCACGTCAGCGGGTTGATGCAGGCGATGCGGTGTCTGCTGTCGGGCGGGCGGTTGGTGATTCAGCCTTTTCGTGAACTGCTGGCAGCTCAGGATATCGAGCCTCTGACGGATCCCTCATTTCTCTCTCTTGTGCCGACGCAGTTGCAGCGGTTGCTGGCGAGCGATCACGATTTCACGCCCTGGCTGCGACAATTCACCGCGATCTTGCTGGGCGGTGCGCCCCCCTGGCCGAGCCTGCTCCAAACGGCGCGGCATCGACAATTGCCCCTCGCCCCCACCTACGGCATGACCGAAACCGCTTCGCAAGTCGCGACCCTGCTACCCCAGGAATTTCTGGCGGGTCACGCTGGCAGTGGTCGATCGCTGCCCCATGCCCACCTGAGCATTCTGGATGAGGCGGGCGACCCGTTACCGTCTCAGCAAGTGGGTCGGATTGCGATCGCGGCCTCCTCCCTCGCCCTCACCCGTGGGGCAACTCCTATCCCATCCCCCTTGCTGACGGGGGACTTGGGCTATCTGGACGCAGCCGGATTTCTCCATGTGGTCGGACGGGAAACGACGCTGATTTTCACCGGGGGCGAAAAGGTGTTGCCGCAGGAAGTAGAGGCGGCCATGCTGGCGACCGGGCTCGTGCAGGATTGTGCGGTGTTGGGGGTGCCGGATACGGACTGGGGAGAGCGGGTGGTCGCGGTCATCACCACGACTGAACCAGACCCGGAAATTCGCCTGCGATCAGCGCTCCAGGCCCAACTCAGCCCCTACAAAATGCCCAAGCGGTGGCTAGTGCGGGCAGAGTTGCCGCGCAATGCCCAGGGCAAGCTTAATCGGGCGGCGTTGCGGCAGTGGGTGATGAGTCAGTTGGGCTCCACTGCTGCAACCACTGGGTCAGCTCTGGCGTCAGGGGATGGCGCTGACGGGTAGCCGTCTCGATGCAGACGTGGCGGGTGGTGGCGATCGCCGCGCTTTTACCCCCGGCATTCAGCATTTGGTAGGCAATCTCAAAGCTATCTGGCCCAGTCGGGGTGGGGGTGAGCCGTACGATAATCTCATCCCCACACAGCAGCGGGCGATGAAAGTCGGCAGCGGTGTGCGTGATGGGAACGGCGATCGCTCCCCGACTAAAAAACGTTTTCAAATCAATGCCTGACGCCTGCAACGAGGCCTCATACGCTTCATGACAAATGCTCAAGAGTCGGGCAAAGTACACGACCCCGGCAGCGTCGGTATCTTGGAACCGAATTGTCCGTAGAAAGTCAAACGTCATCTCATTTCAAACTCCGCCAGCGATGGAGCGGTCTCGACTTCGCGTTGCTTTGCTCGACATGACAGAACTACGGTTACTGAGAGAACAGGATTGTATAAAGTCTGAGTTTTGTCGAACGCGCATCTTGCCCGTGCTTGAACAGCCGAGATGGCTGTCCACACGTAATTAAATTCCCAGTCCTTCAGAAGGTCTACTGATTGAGCCAACCTAACAGCGTTCTTTGGCGAGAGATTAATCGTCAACGCTGCAATACGGTTCTTTGCAATCAGCTAAAACTTTCCTATGTTGACATTACGATCAGAATCCCAGCTTCTCGTTAGTTTCAGGAGGCTCTTGATGGGATCCCCATTCTGGCAAATTCGCTACCGTCGCCTAGCCCGTTCTTTAGTTTGGGGTGTCGTCGGCATGACTGTGTTCACGGCTTGTGTGACACCCCCTTATATCCCTGATGAGTCCTCCGAAGATTCTGGCATGACTGAGCCAATGCCGCCTGAGATGGTGCCAGCGTCGGTCAGCGATCGCGTCCTCGAACAAGCGGCCACAGACTTGCAACTTCCGATCAGTGACCTGAGCATTCTCCGCTTTAATCAAGAAGTCTGGAGCGACGGCTGCCTGGGACTTGGGCGGCCTGATGAAGGCTGTTTGCAAGCGTTGGTGCCTGGCTGGCAGGTTGAAGTGGTGCATCACGACACCAGCGACTTTTACCGCACCGATGCGGATGGGACGGCCATTCGGCGATCGCCCCTCGATAACAATCTGCCCCCTTCAATCACTGCCAAGGTGCTTGACCTCGCTGCGACAGAAACCGGAATTTCGGCCCAGCAGTTGCAAGTGACCGCCGCCGAACCGCGCGTGTGGGATGGCTGTCTGGGCATCGCTAAGCCAGACACCGTCTGCACTGAGATCGCGATTTTTGGCTGGCGTGCGATCGTCGAGGGCAATGGCGAAATGTTGGTCTACCACACCGATATGACTGGCGACGACATTCGGTTGAACGATTTGGAATAGGGGCGATCGGGGGATTGGGGCACCTGGTAGGGGCGAGGCATTCTCGGGATAACGTTTCGTATGACCCAGTCGGGCGCTGCGAGAATGCCTCGCCCCTACAATCACATCGATCTCCCAATGTGGCGATCGCACCCGTTCATGCCTGCCATCAATCGCCTCGATGGTAAATTGCCCCGGCTTCCCAGAAATTGACCAATAATGATCACACTGATGGTGTTGGATTCTGGGGCTTGATCATATGGGACGGTGGCAGTTTTGGATCGATCGCGGTGGCACCTTTACCGATATTGTGGCGCGGCGACCGGATGGGCGACTCGTCGTCCATAAGCTGCTGTCGGAAAACCCCGATCGCTACCCCGACGCCCCCCTGCAAGGCATCCGCGACCTGATAGGACTGGCGACGGAAGATCCTATTCCCGCTGAGGAAATTGCCGCGCTGAAGATGGGTACCACCGTCGCCACCAACGCGCTACTGGAACGGAAAGGCGATCGCACCCTCCTCGTGATCACCGACGGCTTCCAGGATGCCCTCCGCATCGGCTACCAAAACCGCCCCGACATCTTTGCCCGCCACATCGAACTTCCCGAAATGCTTTACGAGCGCGTCATCGGCGTGCCCGAACGCATCGACGCCCACGGCGAAATCTTGCAACCCCTCACCCCTGACTCCGAGCCCGCGTTAGTTCAACAACTTCAGGAAGCCTACGACAACGGAATCAGAGCCTGCGCGATCGTCCTCATGCATGGCTACCGCTACCCCACCCACGAACAGCGCGTCGCCGACCTCGCCCACCAAGTCGGCTTCACCCAAATCTCCGTCTCCCACCAAGTCAGCCCCCTGATGAAACTCGTCAGCCGCGGCGACACCACCGTCGTCGATGCCTACCTGTCACCCATCCTGCGCCGCTACGTCGATCGCATTGCCAGCGCTTTAATTCAAAATTCAAAATTCAAAATACCCTTCGGGAAGGGCAAAGCCCTACAAAATTCAAAACTCCCCTCACCCACCCCACCTACCCATCCACCCTCCTACTCCCCCACCCGCCTGATGTTCATGCAGTCCAACGGCGGCCTCACCGACGCGGCCCTCTTCCAGGGCAAGGACAGCATCCTCTCCGGACCAGCGGGGGGCATTGTCGGCGCGGTGCAAACCAGCCTGCGGGCGGGATTTCAGAACATCATCGGCTTTGACATGGGCGGCACTTCCACCGATGTGTCTCACTTCAACGGGGAGTACGAGCGCACCTTTGAAACCGAAGTGGCGGGAGTGCGGCTGCGATCGCCGATGATGGCGATTCACACCGTCGCGGCGGGGGGCGGATCGGTGCTGCACTTTGACGGCAGCCGCTATCGGGTCGGGCCAGATTCTGCCGGGGCATATCCGGGGCCTGCCTGCTACCGTAACGGCGGACCGCTGGCGGTGACGGACTGCAACGTAATGCTGGGCAAACTCCAGCCCGATTTCTTCCCTCAGGTGTTTGGGCCGAACGGCGACTTGCCCCTGGATGCCGAGGGGGTGAAAGCGCAGTTCACGGAACTGGCCGATCGCATCCACCAGTCCACAGGCGACACGCGATCGCCCGAAGCCGTCGCCGCCGGATTCCTCGCGATCGCCGTCGAAAAAATGGCCAACGCCATCAAGAAAATCTCGGTGCAGCGGGGCTACGACGTGGCGGAGTACACCCTCTGCTGTTTCGGTGGCGCGGGGGGACAACACGCCTGCCAAATTGCCGAAGCCCTCGGCATGAGCGAGATCTTCATCCATCCCTACGCGGGAGTGCTGTCGGCCTACGGCATGGGCCTGGCGGATATTCGGGCATTGCGGGAGCGATCGCTGGAACTGCCCCTGCAACTCGAAACCCTCACCGAACTCGAAACCGTCCTCACCGAACTCGCCCGGTCTGGCCTGGAAGAACTGGAGCAGCAAGGCATCCCCGTCAATGTTGACGCCACTCCCCTCGCCTCCCAACCTGGCGTGGAAGTCCTGCCCCGCGTTCACCTGAAGTATGTCGGCACCGATGCGCCACTGATCGTCCCCTACGGCACCCAACCCGAAATGGCCGCCGCCTTTGCCGACCTGCACCGCCAGCGCTACGGGTTTGCCCAGCCCGACAAAGCCCTGATTGTGGACAGCGTTTCTGTCGAAGTCGTGGGCCAAACCGACGTACCCGCAGAACCCCGCCTCACCCGCCAGCGGGAAACGCCGCTCCTGCCCAAAGCCACCGTTCCCGTTTACATGGGCGATCGCTGGCACGACACCCCCATCTACCACCGCGACGACCTCTGCCCCGGCGACACCCTCCCCGGCCCCGCCCTGATCATCGAAGCCACCGGCACCAACGCGATCGAACCTCATTGGCACGCCACCTTCACCGACCTCGGCGCGTTGGTGTTAACACAATCCATACCCCGTACGGGCGAGGTATTCTCGGCATCTCCAACCCCGTACGGGCGAGGCATTCTCGAAATAACGTCTGCGGCCAATCCGAAAGGTAGTCGCGAGAATGCCTCGCCCCTACACGACCCCACCACCCCACTACCCGATCCCGTCCGCCTGGAAATCTTCAACAATCTGTTCCGGGCGATCGCCGAAGAAATGGGCGTCACCCTGCAAAACACCAGCACCTCCGTCAACATCAAAGAACGCCTCGACTTCTCCTGCGCCATCTTCGATGCCGAAGGCCAACTCGTCGCCAACGCCCCCCACATTCCCGTTCACCTGGGTTCAATGGGCGAAAGCGTCCAGAGACTGATCCGCGCCAAAGGCGACACCCTCCGCCCCGGCGACGTCTACGCCCTCAACAACCCCTACAACGGCGGCACCCACCTGCCCGACGTCACCGTCATCACCCCCGTCTTTTTAAATTCAAAATTCAAAATCCAAAATTCAAAACTCACCCCACCCACCTCATCTCCCCCATCACCCCATCACCCAGCCACCCAGCCACCCTCCCACCCCCCCACTCCCCACTTCTACGTCGCCTCTCGCGGACACCACGCCGACATCGGCGGCATCACCCCTGGCTCCATGCCTCCCCAGAGTCGCACTTTGGAGGAAGAAGGCGTGCTCATCGATAACTTCTTGCTAGTGGATCAGGGGAAGTTTCGGGAACGGGAGTTGCGAGAACTGCTCACCGGAGCCCCCTATCCCGCCCGCAATGTCGATCAGAACATCGCGGATTTGCAGGCCCAAATTGCTGCCAACGTAAAAGGTGTGGAGGAACTGCGTCGGATGGCGGAACACCAGGGACTCGACACGGTGCAAGCCTACATGGGCCATGTGCAGAACAACGCCGAGGACTGTGTGCGGCGGGTGATCGATCGCCTCTCCCCCGGTTCTTTCACCTATCCGCTGGATGATGGCAGCGAGATTCAGGTCACGATCGCCATCGATGCGGCAGACCGCAGCGCCATCATTGACTTTACGGGAACATCAGCGCAGCGATCGAGCAACTTCAACGCCCCCGCTGCTGTGTGTAAAGCGGCGGTGCTGTACGTCTTCCGCACGTTGGTGGATGACGACATTCCGCTGAATGCGGGCTGCCTCAAGCCGCTGCACATCATCATTCCGGAAGGCTCGCTGCTGAATCCCCAACCGCCTGCGGCAGTGGTGGCGGGCAATGTGGAGGTGTCGCAGGCGATCGTCGATGCGCTGTACGGAGCGCTCGGGGTGATGGCGGGTTCCCAGGGCACGATGAACAACCTGACCTTTGGCAACGATCGCTACCAATATTACGAAACCATCTGCGGCGGTTCGGGTGCGGGGCCTGACTTCGACGGCACCGACGCCGTCCACACCCACATGACCAACTCCCGCCTCACTGACCCCGAAGTGCTGGAGTGGCGCTATCCCGTCCTCGTCGATCGCTTCGAGATCCGTCAGGGCAGCGGTGGCGCCGGTCAGCACCGGGGCGGACACGGCATCTGCCGCAGCCTCCAATTCCGCGAACCTATGACCGCATCAATTCTCTCCAGTCACCGCACCGTTGCCCCTTTCGGCCTCGCGGGGGGAGAACCGGGCGCGATCGGGCGCAATCACCTGGTTAAAGCCGACGGCTCCGAAATGATGTTGGAAGGACAAGATCAGGTTGAGGTCGCTGCTGGAGACTCCCTCATTATCGAAACTCCTGGCGGCGGCGGCTATGGAGAGTTGGAGATGAGTACCGTTAGCTCATAAGCGCAGTAAAGAGGCAAGGGCGATCGCCCTCAGCCAAATGAAGCGAGAAGGTAGGGGGCGTCTCTACCATAGATACCTTCAGGCATAGATACCTTCAGGGTCCATCTCGGACTGCATTTTGCACTCCGTACCATGCGAGTTTTGTTTTAAAGCGTCTTACATACAAGGTCAGAGTGCAAAGGCTTTAATAGGAAAGCCAGAATTGATGTTCTAGAATGCCTACTCGCGAACAACTCATCCAATATTGGAAGTCAAAGGGGCGGTGGAAGTATGGGGCGCTGGCCCTAACAGCTCTATTGATAGCAGCGGGCTTAGGCTTCTTTTTTGATGCTCCTGGTGTTAGGGAATGTGTCACCTCAGCGAATCTGGAAAGATGCTACTTACTGGGGAAAACATTCTGGGACTGGCTTGGGTTAATAGGCGTCCCGCTATCGCTAGCCATCCTTGGCTACGTTCTTCAACGCCAACAACAGAAACGTGCAGCAGATGAAGAGAAAGAAGAAATCCTGCAAACTTACTTCGACCGCATTTCAGTGCTTTTGGTGGATAAGAACCTATTAGCCATCGCTTCTAAAGCTTATCCACGAACAAAGAAGAGTAAAGATCAATCAGAAGAGCTCCTTAAAACAATTCAATCTATTCAAGCTAAGTCCTTAACCTTTGAAGAAAAAGAATTATTAGCCGCCGCTGTCGACGTGATTCGGGCTCGAACTCTGTCTATCCTGAGACGGTTTGAACACGACGGCGTAAGGAAGGGGAATGTTGTTCGTTTTCTGATAGAGACTGAAGTTATTGGTAAAGCCAAGATGAATTTGAGTGATGCTGATCTGCGCGACGCCGATCTCTGCGGTACAAATCTCATAAATGCATACCTTAGCCATGCCGATCTGCGCGATGCCAATCTAAGTTATGCCTGGTTACGGGGTGCTTACCTCGGCGATGCCAATCTCGAAGGTGCCGACCTCGAAGGTGCCTACTTTGACGGTGCTGATCTCGGTGGTACCAACCTCAGCGTTGCTAACCTCAGCGTTGCTAACCTCAGCGTTGCCAAGCTCAACGGTGCCGATATCATCTGTGCCAACCTCCGCCATGCCAACCTCAACCATGCCAACCTCGAAGGCGCTAATCTCGGCGATGCCTACCTCGAAGGTGCTAATCTCAGTTTTGCAAGCCTCATCGATACTAACCTCAGCGGTACAAAACTCGTCCGTACCAACCTCCGAGATATTCGGTGGAATAAGAACACTCAGTGGCCTGTCCCTGAAGAAGTTGCCAAGGCTCGCAACATCCCTGAAGTGCTAAAGCAACAGCTCGGCATTGAGTAGCTTCAAATCTAGCTGCCCAAAGCGTTTTATCAATCTACGGTGTGCGGATTGCTGTTGCAGTTCGATGCTGCTCGTAAATTTGCGCTTTCTATGACAACTCTCTTAGCCACGATCGCAAGTTCAGTTCTGCTTCTACTTCGTTTTGCTGGCAGGTAGCGAGGAATTGGTAAAGTTCGTCTTTGGAGATGATTGGGAAAGTGGGGGAGCGATCGCGCTCCGCATACGCCCCATTTTCTAGCTGGTAAATGTGCCAAACTTTGCCATTGAATCGCCAAAATTCAGGAACACCCATTGTTGCGTAGAGGGCGTTTTTGTCAATGTCGGTATGGTTGATATCGACTTCCACCACTAGATCGGGCGGCGGGTCGGTATCTAAATTGATCGGACGTCCGGCGACTTGAGGCTGATGTTGGATGTAGTAGCCATTGTCGGGTTCGGCTCCTCGCTCTAAGTCTTCGCGATCGAGCGTCGTTGAGCCGAGGGTCTTGATTTTTAGGCCCAGTTCTACGACCAGAATGACGATGAAGCGCTCGATCAGGCGGGCATAAAACTCGTGCAGTTCTGAAGGCATCGTAATTTCGAGGGTGCCGCGATCGTAGGTGAGCCGTGCCCGTGTACGTTCGTTGAGCAGGGCTTTCATTTGCTGATAGGCAACCCAATCCATCCCCTGAAAAGCGACTCGATTTTCTCCAGGAGCGATCGGTAGGGCTTCAGCAGCGGGGGTTGCCATACGGCTTCTCAATGCAACACTTCAAGCGTTTTTGACTTGTTTACAAATCTAGCAAATCAACTCAAGAGAGACCCCCGGCTTCTCCGAGAAGCCGGGGGGCTGGGGACGATCGCTAAGGCAACTCAGTCGTGCCCATGAGGTAGCGATCGCACTCTCGCGCCACCCCTCTGCCCTCATTGAAGGCCCACACCACCAGGCTTTGCCCGCGACGGCAATCGCCTGCGGCAAACACACCGGGAATGGAGGTGGTGTATTGCTCATGCTCGGCTTTGATATTGCTGCGGCCATCTTGTTCCAGGCCGAGGGCGTCGATGATGGGCTGTTCGGGACCGAGGAAGCCCATGGCCAGCAGCACCAGTTGAGCGGGTAGCCGCTGCTCTGTGCCGGGAACGTGTTGGGGGGTAAAGCGGCCCTGCTCGTCCTTCATCCACTGGACCTGGACGGTGTGGACGGCAGTGACTTGGCCGTGCTCGTCGCCCTCAAAATGGGTGGCGGTGGTGGTGTAGGTGCGGGGATCTTGGCCGAACATGGCGGCGGCTTCTTCTTGGCCGTAGTCCATGCGGTAGATCTTGGGCCACTCGGGCCAGGGGTTGTTGGGGGCGCGGGTTTCGGGGGGCTTGGGCATGATTTCCAGTTGGGTGACGCTGGTGCAGCCGTGGCGGATGGAGGTGCCCACGCAGTCGGTGCCCGTGTCGCCGCCGCCGATGATCACGACATCCTTGCCCGCAGCGGTGATGTAGTCTTCGCCGGGGGAGCCATTCAGCACGGCTTGGGTGTTCGCAGTGAGGAACTCCATCGCGAAGTGGATGCCCTTGAGGTCGCGCCCTTCGATGGGCAAGTCGCGGGGACGGGTGGAGCCCGTGCAGAGGATCACCGCGTCAAAGTCTTTCACCAGCGTTGCGGTGGGCAGGTCTTTGCCGACTTCGGTGTTGCAGACAAAGGTGACGCCCTCGGCCTCCAGCACATCAAGGCGGCGCATGACGACCTTTTGCTTGTCCAGCTTCATGTTGGGGATGCCGTACATGAGCAGACCACCGGGTCTGTCTGCCCGCTCATACACCGTCACCCAATGTCCGGCGGAGTTGAGCTGGGCGGCAGCGGACAGCCCCGCAGGCCCGGAACCGACGATCGCGACCTTCTTCCCGGTGCGCTGGCTCGGCGGCGTGGGCGTAATCCAGCCCGCTTCCCAGCCCTTTTCAGCGATGGAGTACTCGATATTTTTGATGGTGACGGGGGGCTCGATGATGCCCAGCACGCAGGCCCCTTCGCAGGGCGCAGGGCAAACCCGTCCGGTGAATTCGGGGAAGTTATTGGTTTTGTGGAGGCGATCGAGGGCATCCTGCCAGCGTCCCCGGTAGATCAGGTCGTTCCACTCGGGGATCAGGTTGTTGATGGGGCAACCGCTAGCGGCGCGGTTCATTTCCATGCCCGTGTGGCAGAAGGGGGTGCCGCAGTCCATGCAGCGTGCGCCCTGGGTCTGCAAGTTTTCCTCGGGCATGTGGAGGTGAAATTCATCCCAGTTGCGGATGCGATCGGCGGGGGCGACTTCGTTCGCTACCTCGCGCAGAAATTCCATAAAGCCAGTTGGTTTTCCCATGATGTTGAAAGTGGTTAAGGGCAAGTGGTGCTTGATTCTGAAGCGAAGAGTTATCGTCCAGCGGGGTAGGGTGCATTCGCGCTAGCAATGCACCGCTGGGCACATTGCATTTGGTGCATTGCTTCGCGAATGCACCCTACAAATTTGGGTTAACTGCCGCTGATGCGGGCGATGTCACGGGCGTTTTCTTCAAACGCTGCCGACAGGGCATCGTCGCCGTCGAGGCCCGCCTTCATTGCCTTTTGGATGTGCTGAAGCACGCGCTTGTAGTCGCGGGGCATGACCTTCACGAACTTCGGCACCATGTCGTTCCAGGCGGCGAGGACGCGATCGCCCTTTGCACTACCTGTGTACTTCACATGGTTCTGAACCATGTCATGCAGTTCCAGAATCTCCTCGGGATCTTCTAGCTGCTCCAGCTCGACCATTTCCGTGTTGCAGCGAGTGGCGAAATCGCCCGCTTCGTCGAGCACGTAGGCGATGCCGCCGCTCATGCCCGCCGCAAAGTTGCGTCCGGTGGGGCCGATGATCACTGCCTTACCCCCGGTCATGTACTCGCAGGCATGGTCACCGACGCCTTCCACTACGGCGCGCACCCCGGAGTTGCGGACGCAGAAGCGCTCACCTGCCAGGCCACGAATGTAGGCTTCGCCGCCCGTCGCGCCGTAAAAGGCGACGTTCCCGGTGATGATGTTCTCTTCCGCCACGAAACTGGAACCCTTGGGCGGATAGAGGATAATCTTGCCGCCGCTGAGGCCCTTGCCCAGGTAGTCGTTGGCGTCGCCCTCCAGCTCCATCGTCACGCCCTTGGGCACAAAGGCCGAGAAGCTTTGCCCCGCACTGCCCTGGAAGTGAAGATGGATGGTATCTTCGGGCAAGCCGTCCCAGTGGCGCTTGCTGATTTCGTTGCCGAGGATGGTGCCGACCACGCGATTCACGTTGGTGATGGGCAGCGTGGCGCGAACCGGCTCGCCCTTTTCGATCGCGGGCTGACACAGATCCAGCAGGGTCGTCATGTCGAGGGACTTCTCTAGCCCATGGTCCTGGGGAATCTGGCAGTAGCGCCCGATTTCCGGCCCGACTTCCGGCTGGTGGAGAATCTTCGAGACATCGATGCCCTTGGCTTTCCAGTGGTCAATGGCCTTCTTCGGCTCCAACACATCTGTCCGGCCCACCATCTCATTGATGGTGCGGAAGCCTAATTCCGCCATGATCTCCCGCAGTTCCTGCGCGATGAAGGTCATGAAGTTGACCGTGTGCTGGGGATCACCCGTGAAGTTCTTCCGCAGGTCGGGGTTTTGGGTGGCGACGCCGACGGGGCAGGTGTTTTTGTGGCACACCCGCATCATGATGCAGCCGAGGGACACCAGCGGTGCGGTAGAGAAGCCGTATTCTTCCGCGCCCAGGAGGGTGGCGATCGCCACATCCCGTCCGGTCTTCATCTGGCCGTCCGTCTCCACCGCGATGCGGCTCCGCAGGTTGTTCAGCACCAGGGTTTGGTGGGTTTCCGCTAGCCCCAGCTCCCAGGGGAGTCCGGCGTGCTTGATGGAGGTTTGGGGGGATGCGCCCGTGCCGCCATCGAACCCGGAGATCAGCACCACATCCGCGTGGGCCTTGGCGACTCCGGCAGCGACCGTGCCGACACCGACCTCGGACACCAGCTTGACGCTGACCCGCGCTGCCCGGTTGGCGTTCTTCAGGTCGTGGATCAGTTGCGCCAGATCCTCAATGGAGTAGATGTCGTGGTGGGGCGGCGGCGAAATCAGGCCCACGCCAGGGGTGGAGTGGCGCACCTTGGCAATCCAGGGATACACCTTCAGACCAGGAAGTTGGCCGCCCTCGCCCGGTTTCGCCCCCTGGGCCATCTTGATTTGCAGCTCTTTCGCCTGGGACAGGTAGAGGCTGGTGACGCCGAAGCGACCAGAGGCCACCTGCTTGATGGCGCTGTTTTTCGAGTCGCCGCGCTCGTTCGTCCAGGTGTACCGTTCGGGGTCTTCGCCCCCCTCCCCGGTGTTGGACTTGCCGCCAATGCGGTTCATGGCGATCGCCAGCGCCTCGTGGGTCTCCTTAGAAATCGATCCGTAGCTCATCGCCCCCGTCTTGAAGCGCTTCATAATCGCCTCAACGGGTTCCACTTCCTCTAGGGGAATCGGGTCACGGGCCTTGAACTCCAGCAGGTCGCGAATGCGGAAGAACTGCTGGCTGTCGTCGTTGATTTTGGCCGAATACTGCTTGTAGAGGTCGTAGTTGCCCTCGCGCACGGCCTGTTGCAGCAGGTGAATGGTGGCAGGGCTGAACAGGTGCTCCTCGCCATCCTTCCGCCATTGGTACTCGCCACCGACATCGAGGGTTTGATCTTTGGTATCGCGATCGGGGAAGGCGTGACCGTGGCGCAGAATCGCCTCCTTCGCCAGCACTTCGAGATCCGCCCCTTCCAACCGTGAGGCCGTCCAGGTGAAGTACTTGTCGATCACCGTGGAATCCAGTCCGATCGCTTCAAAGATCTGCGCGCCACGATAGCTCTGAATCGTGGACACCCCAATCTTGGAGCCAATCTTGATCACGCCCTTGGTGACGGCCTTGACGTAGTTCTTACAGGCTTTGGCGTAGTCGATGCCGTTCAACACGCCCTCGTCGATCATGCTCTCGATGGTCTCGAAGGCGAGGTAGGGGTTGATCGCGCCGCAGCCGTAACCCAGCAGCACCGCGTAGTGATGCACTTCACGGGGTTCGCCGGACTCCAGCACCAGGCCGACGCGGGTACGGGTGCCGTTGCGGATCAGGTGGTGGTGCAGGCCGGAAACCGCCAGCAGCGCGGGGATGGCGGCATGGTTCTGGTCGATGCCGCGATCGCTGAGAATGATCAGGTTGGTGCCGGAGGCGATCGCGTGATCCGCCTGTCGGCAAATGTCGTCGATGGCGGTTTCCATCCCCACCACACCGGATGACGGCGCAAACAGCATCGGCAGCGTGATCGACTGGAAATAAGGGTTGTCAATGTGCTTCAGCTTCGCCAGTTCCTCATTGCTGATAACGGGGGTTTCCAGCTTGATCAGCCGACAGCTTTCCGGTTCCGGCTTGAGCAGATTGCGCTCGCTGCCGATGGTCGTGATCGGCGAGGTCACGATCGCCTCCCGAATCGAGTCAATCGGCGGGTTCGTCACCTGAGCAAACAGTTGCTGAAAGTAGTCGTACAGCAGCTTTGGACGGTTAGACAGGACGGCCAGCGGCGTATCAGTGCCCATTGCGCCGATCGCCTCGACCCCGTTCTGCGCCATCGGCGACAGCAGCAGGCGGAGTTCTTCGAAGGTGTAGCCAAACGCCCGTTGTCGTTGGGTGATTGACGCATCGGGTAGGGGCACGGCATGCCGTGCCCCTACGGGGATATCGGACAAATTCACCAAATTCTGATCCAGCCATTCCTGGTAGGGATGTTCGGTGGCGATCGCCTGCTTAATCTCCTCATCGGCAATAATGCGACCTGCGCTCATGTCCACCAGGAACATGCGACCGGGTTCCAGGCGACCTTTCTTCACCACGTCTTCCGGAGCAACGGGGAGCACGCCTGCCTCCGAGGCCATGATCACGCGATCATCAGTGGTGACGTAGTAGCGGGAGGGGCGAAGACCGTTGCGGTCTAAGCACGCGCCCATCATGGTGCCGTCGGTGAAAGCGATCGAGGCGGGACCATCCCACGGCTCCATCAGGCATGAGTGGTACTCGTAGAACGCCTTTTTCTCCGCGCTCATGGACTCATGCCCTGCCCACGGTTCGGGGATCATCATCATCACCGCGTGGGGCAGAGAGCGGCCCGACAGCGTCAGCATTTCCAGGGTGTTGTCGAAAATGGTGGAGTCGCTGCCATCCACATTGATAATCGGCTGGGCCTTCTTCAGGTCATCGCCGAATAGATCGGACTCAAACATCGACTGGCGAGCGTGCATCCAGTTGATGTTGCCGCGCATCGTGTTGATTTCGCCGTTGTGGGCAATGTAGCGGTAGGGGTGCGACCTTTCCCAACTCGGAAATGTGTTCGTACTAAAGCGCGAATGCACCAGCCCCAGTGCGCTTTCCATATCGGGATCGCTGAGGTCGGGGTAATACTGCCCCACCTGCACCGGCATGAGCTGCCCTTTATAAACGATGGTGCGGCAAGAAATGCTGGCGGGATACCAGTGGGAGTCAATGCCGGGATGGCGAATCGCCATGTGGGACTGCTTGCGAATCACATACAGCTTGCGCTCAAACGCCAGATCGTCCACTAGATTAGAGCTGCGCCCGATAAATACCTGCTCCATGAACGGCTCACTCGCTTTAGCCGTCTCGCCCAAACTATCGTTGTTCGTGGGCACATCGCGCCAGCCCAGCACCGTCTGCCCCGCGTCCTTAACGATGCCTTCAAAAATGCGACGACTCTCTTGCCGCGTCTGCGGATTGGGTGACGCATAAATCATGCCCACGCCATACTGCCCTTTATCCGGCAGATTGAATCCTTCAGCAGCGGCGACTTTCTGCACAAACTTGTGGGGCAACTGCATCAAAATTCCAGCCCCATCGCCTGTATTGGGTTCAGCCCCCACCGCTCCTCGATGGTCGAGGTTAAGAAGAATGGTCAACGCCTGTTCCACGATGTCGTGCGAGGCTTTGCCTTTCATCTGCACAACAAACCCGACGCCGCAGGCATCATGCTCAAACTGCGGATCATAGAGGCCTTGTTTGGAGGGCGAAGTTTGACGAATCATTATGGTATTGGCCTGAAAACAGCACAGCAGCAATCCACGATCACCGCTTCGATATGCGTGGATTGCTTTGGGTAAGCGCGCGATCGCGCTCAATCTCTTGAGAATTATCTATCCAGAAAATTAGTTCCCCTGCTGTACTTAAGAAAATCGTCAGATATCAGTACCGGATTTCGCAGTATTTCTTAGTAAAGCCAGCGTTCTTTAACGTTCTGCTATCTCGGATTGAGGTGTGCCTACATGTAGTGGTGAACGTATTGTTTGATGTTTTTCGACTGTTTCAAAAAGCTGCCGCCATCGGTTCTGGCCAATGAGTTGGATGGCGGAGCCGGGCGAGCGGCGGTGGGCTCATGCTGTTTTGTGCCGATCCGTGGGGGCCGCCAGCGGGTAGCCCCTGACCGTGTGCTGCAAGCTTTGCGGCGATGGCCAATTGCGATCGCCACCAGTCCTTCTGGTGGTGCAAATTCAGAGGGTGACAGTCTTATGGGGAAATTATTGCAGGACTCGCGGTACGAGCGAGCCGTCGTCGCTGAGTTTAAAGAGTTACTGGATGAAGCAGGGGTGATTTGTCCATCACTTTCGCCCGTCATTATGGATGTGGCATACCCGGCTTAAATTTCCAAGACATCATCCTCAATGCTGGCGGCTCGGATGAGGGGGTGGGTGGTCACCAGGACTGATAATTCTTCAGACAGCGCATCATAGCCCCGATAGGCTTCCCAGCGTCCAGAGTCAAATGAACCGATCCGCCAGTGCCCACACATATAGTTGCCATCCTCCGTTAAGGTGCCGCTATAGCGAATGGGGTTTGGCGAAGTCGTTAAGTAGCGCTTGATAAAAAAGATGCGATGTCCCAGCAGTTCGCCCCGCATGGATGATTCGCCCAAATAGTTGGCATCTAAGATGCGTCCATCCACGACACTGCCGCCTTGCACCAAGGTCGCCTCAAATCGAATTGGCTGGCCGGCCTGCCAATAGGTGCCAAGCCAACAGCCACTAATATTATTCGTCGTTCTCGTT
This sequence comes from Leptolyngbya iicbica LK, assembly GCF_004212215.1. Lineage (NCBI taxonomy): Bacteria > Bacillati > Cyanobacteriota > Cyanophyceae > Leptolyngbyales > Leptolyngbyaceae > Leptolyngbya > Leptolyngbya iicbica. Next base: position 1,083,008 of record NZ_QVFV01000001.1, on the reverse strand, counting down.
TTCATGCCTCTAAGTTTGCCGATGGCGCTGGGTCTAGTTGGGGTGACGCGATGCCCCGAAATGGTCATGAATGCACCTGTGCGGGGGCTACAACTGGGCTGCCGCATGGCTGGGTAACGTCGTCACTTTCCTCCCGAAACCGCTTGCCGTTAGGATTGACAGGAAGGACAGCGATTGGGAGAAATCATGCGACTCTATGTCGTTTCAGCGTTAGTAATAGCCTTCCTTGCTATCTTATTCGCGCTGCAAAACACAAATCTGGTTACAATTCAACTCTTTATTTGGGAATATCAGCAATCGCTGGCCCTTGTTCTTCTCGGAACCTTAGCAATTGGGGTGATTCTGGGATTATTGGTTTCGGTGCCGACGGTGATTCGCCGTAATGTTCGGATTTTACGCTTGCAAACTCAGGTAGAGAGCCTGTTACAGCAAATTGAGGAGCGCACTCAAGCCGTACAATCGGAGGCTCAAAAGACCACGGCGCTGCATCAAGAATATGAAGAAAAGTTGAACCAATTGGGTTTGCTGGAGCCGACGACAGCGCTACTGCGACAGGATTTGCTGCCGACCGCGATCGCCTCCCAACTGCAGCAATATCAAACGCAGTCTCAGGAGGGGGCATCGCCGACATTGGGGGTGTTGCTCTTTAAGGTGCTGCCTGGAGCGTCAGACGGGGCGGCTTCTCAAGAAATGATGGCGGCCGCCGCCCAGCTTTTGCCCGCGCGATCGCAGCCGCCCACCCGTTGGTATAGCGACGGTCAGAGTCGCTTAATCGCGACGGTCACGGGACTACCACCCAAAGCGCTGACGCTGTATGCCGAAGAGCTGCAAACAGCCGCTTTAAAGGAGTTGCCCGGTTTATTGGCCGGACCAGGGAGTGAGCCGCAAGTGGCCGTTGGGGGCGCGATCGCCGAAGCTAGTCGGGCGATCGACAGCCATCTCCTGATTCAAACCGCTGAGCAAGCTTTAGAAACGGCCCTACAGCGGGGTCGCAACCGCGTCAAAATATCGCAGCTGACTTAATGCGACGACCATAGAGAAGGCGATTTGCCCTGAGTCAGTTTGCGAAACCGACACCCAGCCTTAAAATCTGTGAACGACGACTGCATCGCTGATTGTTGTCGCTCGCCGACTGACTCATTTTCGCCGTCTGGAGGACTCTGACCATTTACGCTCGCCCCCTTGCTCGGCTTATCGAAGAACTCCAAAAGTTGCCTGGTGTTGGTCCCAAAACGGCACAGCGACTGGCGCTGCACTTGCTGAAGCGTCCCGATGCGGAGGTGCAAGCCTTGGCCCAAGCGCTGGTGGATGCCAAATCGCAAATGGGCTACTGCTCGATCTGCTTTCATCTCTCGTCGGAGCCGGTGTGTGATATCTGCAAGTCCACCAGTCGTGATCTGCAAACGCTCTGCATCGTCGCCGACTCTCGCGACGTAATTGCGCTGGAAAAAACGCGCGAATATCGCGGCAAATATCATGTGCTGGGGGGCTTGATTTCTCCCATGGAAGGCATTGGGCCTGAGCAGCTGAATATTGGGCCGCTGGTGCATCGGGTGAATCAGGACAATATTCAAGAAGCCATCATCGCCATCAGCCCCAGCATCGAAGGCGACACGACCACGCTATATGTGGGGCAATTGTTGAAGCCTTTTACCAAGGTGACGCGCATTGCCTTTGGTCTACCCATGGGGGGCGATTTGGAATATGCCGACGAAGTAACACTAGCTCGCGCTTTGGAAGGTCGCCGATCGCTGGATTAGCGATCGCTCGTACGGTCTCTGTCCAAACGATTTGTCTAAAGAAAAATCCCGCGGGTGGTCTGTCATCATCTAGCCGCCGCTCCTCTGGGAAAAGGCTGGCAGTGCCAGGCCGATTTTGGGAGTGCGGGCCGCACAGTGCCGAGTCCGAGCGCTCGCTGCACTGATGGCAGTCGCGCCGACAGAAAGGGGGACGACGATCGCACAAACCGCCCGTCCCCCCAGACTGTGAAACTGAGATGCTGTCCTAACGGTGGGAATGCCCACCGAGACCCTTGCTTCTATCGCAGGTCAAAGCGATCCAGGTTCATCACCTTATCCCAAGCCGCCACAAAGTCCTGCACAAATTTTGCCTGAGCCTCCTGGCTGCCGTAGACTTCGGCGATCGCTCGCAGTTGCGAGTTCGAGCCAAAGATCAGGTCCACCCGAGTCCCCGTCCACTTCCGGTCACCCGTGGTGCGATCGCGGCCCTCAAAGGCTTGCTCATCTTCTGAAACGGCCTGCCAGGTGGTGCCGAAATCCAGCAGATTCACGAAGAAATCGTTGGTGAGGGTGCCGGGGCGATCGGTAAACACCCCATGCTGAGCCCCTTGATGGTTCGCCCCGAGAACGCGCAGCCCGCCCACCAGCACCGTCATCTCGGGCGCACTCAGCGTCATCAACTGGGCGCGATCAACGAGCATTTCTTCGGCTGAGAGATGCTGATGCCCGCTGAGGTAATTGCGGAAGCCATCTGCCTTGGGTTCCAGGTAGGCAAAGGACGCCGCATCGGTTTGTTCTTCGGAGGCATCGGTGCGACCGGGGGTAAACGGTACCGTCACCGCATGTCCCGCCGCCTGCGCGGCTTTTTCCACCCCCGCGCAACCTGCCAGCACAATCAAATCGGCCAGCGATACGCGCTTCCCACCGGACTGCGAGTTGTTGAACTCAGTTTGGATGCCAGTCAGGGTTTGCAATACGATCGCCAGTTGGGCCGGTTGGTTGACCTCCCAATCTTTTTGGGGAGCGAGACGAAGGCGGGCTCCATTGGCCCCACCCCGCTTATCCGAATCACGGTAAGTCGCCGCTGACGCCCAAGCCGTTGCCACCAGTTGCGCCACCGTTAAGCCGGAGGCCAGAATCTTGTCTTTAAGCGCCGCGATGTCTGAATCATCAATCAGCGGATGATCCACCGCCGGAATCGGATCTTGCCACAAGAAATCTTCTTGGGGCACTTCGGGACCGAGATAGCGCGATTTTGGCCCCATGTCGCGGTGGGTCAGCTTAAACCAGGCTTTGGCAAAGGCCTCGGCAAACTCATCGGGATTTTCGAGAAAATGCCGCGAAATCGGCTCATAGATGGGATCCATCTTCATGGACATGTCTGCCGTCGTCATGATCGGCGCATGATGCTTAGCCGGATCAAACGCATCGGGTACGGTATCGGCCCCGGCCCCCCCTTTGGGCACCCACTGCCAGGCCCCCGCCGGACTTTTCACCACTTCCCAGTCATATTTGAACAGGGTTTCCAAATAGCTGTTGTCCCATTGCGTCGGGGTCGGGGTCCAGGCGCCCTCAATGCCGCTGGTAATGGTATCCGCACCTTTACCAGATTGGAAGGTACTCTTCCACCCCAGCCCCTGATCCACAATGCTCGCGGCTTCGGGTTCTGGCCCCACATGGGTGGCCGCACTGGCCCCGTGGCATTTGCCAAAGGTGTGGCCGCCCGCCGTCAGGGCGACGGTTTCCTCATCGTTCATTGCCATTCGGCCAAAGGTTTCACGCACATCGCGACCCGAGCCGACTGGGTCCGGTTCTCCGTTCGGCCCTTCTGGATTTACGTAAATCAGCCCCATCCGCACTGCCGCGAGGGGATCTTCGAGTTCGCGATCGCCGCTATACCGTTTGCCACTGTAGTTCGCATCCCCATGCCAGGTAGTTTCGGTGCCCCAGTAGATATCCTCCTCCGGTTCCCAGATATCTTCCCGGCCCCCCGCAAAGCCGAGCGTCTTAAAGCCCATCGACTCCAGCGCACAGTTGCCTGCAAAAATCATCAGGTCAGCCCAGGAAATTTTGTTGCCGTACTTTTGCTTGATCGGCCACAGCAACAGCCGAGCTTTATCCAAATTGGCATTGTCCGGCCAGCTATTCAGCGGTGCAAATCGCTGGTTGCCCGTGCCTGCACCGCCGCGACCGTCGCCAATGCGATAGGTGCCCGCGCTATGCCACGCCATACGAATAAAGAGCGGCCCGTAATGCCCATAGTCCGCTGGCCACCAGTCTTGGGAGGTGGTCATCAGCTCAAACAAATCGGCCCGTAGGGCGGCCAAGTCCAAGGTCTTAAACGCTTCGGCGTAGTCAAAGTCAGCCCCCAGCGGATTGGTCACGGATGGATGTTGATGGAGGATCCGCAAATTTAACTGATTGGGCCACCAGTCTTGATTCGATGTGCCGTGTCCGGCGGCGGCGGCTTGAGGCGTGCCAATGAAGGGACAAGCACTCGCGCCATTGCCAGTACGGGCACTGCTGGCGGTATTGGCCGTGGTGGACGCCATCACATTGCTCGCGATCGCCTCCTGACCTCCGGCACCGAAGGTAGACGTGACGGCTCGCCAGATTTCCATCAGCTTCCCGCTCATCGGGAAGGGACATTTCATTTCGCGACTAGTCATAGTTCCATTCCTAATTCTGATGTTGATGTGCGTGGTATCTGTACGGTTGACCTCTAAACCAAGGGCACAGCATCCAAAGCGCAACTTGCCAAGCTGACATCAATGCTGTCTGCCCAGAACTGAAATTTGGGGTCAAGTCGTACTCATTACGACTTCTGTTAATGCCAGCCTACCTGAGTCATCGATGAGTTGGGGGATTCTCGAGGAGTCCTTTGACATCTCGTAATGTCTCGTCACGGTTGCCGCTGCGCTGCCGAATGCCTGGTCGCTCAGTCACTCTAAACGGCCAGCATCGTCCGCCACATATGCATGAGCACCGTCATCTGCTGGGGGTGTTCGGCGTCGGGGTTGAGGTAATTCAGTAACGTTTCCGCATTCGACACCACCGGCATGGTTTCAAACCCATCGGGCTCGACAAACATTTTCTCGACCGTGCCATCCCGTACCAGCATGGAATAGCGCCGCGATCGCCGCCCCATGCCTTTATCCGCCAGATCCACCACCATCCCCATGGCGTGAGTAAAGTCGCCCGTCACATCGGGAATGAATCGCACCTGATCGGCTCCCTCAGCTTGCGCCCAAGCCACTAACGAAAACGGATCATTGACCGAAATGCACAGGATTTCATCGACGCCATGGGCTCGAAAGATGGGGGCATATTCGTTGTAGCCTAATAGCTGAATCGGGGAATAAGGGCTGGTAAATGCTCCTGGCACAGCGAAAGCAACGACCGTTTTATGTTTGAAGAGATCGGCTGCTGAAATCGTTTGCCAACCCGTTTTTGTGAATGTCAAAAGGGTTGTCTGAGGAATGCTTTTGCCTTCATGGCTAGCCAACATTTCCCTAACTCCTTGCGCACATTTGACGTCAGTCAGGTGAGTTTAAAATTCATGCACTCAAGCTTGGCAGAGGGGCTCAGCCATCTACCCTAAAAGCCCATATGCCTTCCAGCCTAGTGAGTCGGAATAGCTTTTGTGCGCCAAAAAATGCTGGTTTTGCAACACTTAATATCTCTATGGGATGAAAACCGTGCCTTGGGAGTGCCCTGATCAGCGATGTTGATTGTCGTTGGCTGAAGTGGGATTGCTGGCTAGCGATCGCTGGTCGTGCCCCCAAAAATTGGCAGGCTGTCTAGAGAATGTTAGGGCTCTTTTTTTCAACCGAAGGGGATTGGCAGTTTATAACTTAGGGGTTTTTGACTTCAAAAATAAGGACGCTGCAGCATGGTTGATTGATTTAAGGTTTGGGCGTAATGCGAGTCATGGCGTAGAGCTCGCGACTGCGCTCTTGTAAAATTGCCTCATCTTCGATCGCGATTTGTCGGAGATAATTAATCTTGATTTCTTCTAGCCAGACGAAAGCCAATGCCTCAATTTTTTCGACGCCGTGATTCTCCTGCAAATCAGTGCGAAATGACTGGTTGAAATTTTCGACTAATGCTTTCACTAACGCTGCTCTCTGAGCATCAGGCTCTTTGGAGTCAAGGTTACCGTACAGCGTTTCACACAGACTATCGACGATTTCGCGGACGGTATTTTGTATGAGGGTATTAAATCCCGGCAGATGACCGAGTTGTCGATAGAGAGGCGATCGCGTGACAGTCGTTGAGACGGTGTAGGTCAATAATGCTTCAATTTGAGGGCGCACCTTGGGCAACGTTTCATCGACCACAGTGGAGGAAACTTGTTGAGCGATCGCGCTAATTTCGTTCACCTCTCCGAGATTAATGTACTGGGAGGGTTGAGATTTATCGTTCATTAAAAATGCTGCCAGATTGCCTTTTTTAATGGACGATTGCAGTTGATTAATAATGCGAATTAAGACGAATTCCGTTAGCTCCACCACCACACTAGCAATCAAGAAACTCACAATCCGCTGACGTAGAGGATCGAGATTCAGCAATTTTGACTGCTTGATGCGAGTCACAACGGGAATCACCCGTAACAGCAACCACGTGGGGGCAAAAAGCGAAAACGGCGTAATCAGCAATAGGTCATACCAGCGAAAAAGAATTGCATCCCAAATTTTGAGCCCGGGATAACGGCGACGTAGAACCATGACTCGAAGCAGTAATTCGATGCTGAAAATAGTAATAAATAGACTGTCAATGGCGATAAAGTTGTTTGCAGGCTTGCCGTTGAAGCCGATGCCACGAAAATAGTTGGTCTCGATTAGCGGACGGATTGTTTGATTGAAAAATTGAACTTGTGATTGGTAGCCTGCCTCCGATAAATATTCCTTCGTCCAGAATGTATTGAACGCCTCTGTCGCCGATTCATAAGGCTGTCCAGTGGTCGCTTCTACGTGACGCCTCATCAGTTCTTTAATGCGTTCTAACGTGCCGGACTTGTTGGCCACATCGAAGGGATTTTCAGCGATCATGGCGTCACTTGCGGTTCTCAGTTCTGTGAGCATCCTTTCGCTAGACGAGGCCACAAGACCGCCTTCCGCAACGAGAGTCTCCAACTCTGAGACTTTTTCTAAATAGTCCACCGTAAACGGGTGGGGGGTGATGCCTTTGAACTGTTGACCGTACCATTCAGTGACGTTTGGGGCGATGGTTCGGTACACGTTGCGGAGCGGAATGTAACTCAGGTCAAAGACGACCAGGCCCAGATTGAGGAGGGCGATCGCCGCCATCACTTTCTCAAACCAGCGTCGTTGAACGCTCATGGGAATCAAGCGTGGCAGCGGTGATACACGGGTCATGTCAATCAAGCCAGTCAAATATCACTAGAGTGTATCGCTTGGGTGATGGTGTATCGCGTTGTGAATGTTTAATGGGCTGGCGAAGGGATGCCATTGTCACAATTTTGGTGGTTTTAAGGCGATCGCGGGAGTGCTCAAAACCAGCCGGATCAGACACCCAGCAGCAAGAACTATCCCGATCGCCCCGTGCACGCAGGCATTCATTTTCCCTACGGCTGATATTCCTGACAGGTGCCCAGCCCTTCTTGCCCGTCATAGAGGACGGCGACGCGATCGCCTACCTGAATCATTTGATCTGAGAGATGGGTCAGAGTCACATCGGCCATGCCGTTGACGGCTCCGCGCCAAACCATTTGGTTCTCGGCATTTCTGCCGTCGAAGGTTAACTCTGCTGTCGCTGTCGTTGCACCGTCACGCCCAAAGTTGATGCGGGCAAAGCCGCCTTCGGGGCTATACAGTGTCGAAAAGTCGATGTTGGAGCCGGCGACCGTCCCCAGACAATTCACCACGAGCGGATCGCGAAAGGTGTTGTCGGGGGATTCGACCGGGGGCGGCTCGGCCACCGGTGATTCGGTGGGTGCGTCGGTGCTTTCTAACAAATCAATGGCGGCGGCAGTCGCAATGAAGAGCACGTCATCTTCGATGCGCTGATCGCGCCGCAGCGGCATGATCTCGATGTCATATGCATTACTGACGCTCAGAAACCGACGGGTTACGGTCGCGAGAATACGATCGCTATCCCGTCCTCGAATCTCATATTCGTGATTAACAAAATCGCCGCGCGCAACCCCCTGACCGACGCCGGGCACATCAATGATGTAGCTCTGCCGCAAGGGTGAAATGATCGCGGGCCGCACTTCTGCAACGACCTCGCGATCGCGGGTAATTTGGATCGTGTCGATAATATCGAAAATTTTGTTCTGGATTCTGGCGAGCTCTCGCCCTTCCACATCGCGAAAGACCATCTGCCCATTCAGCGAGATCAAGCGGCCATTGATGGTGAAAACGGGCTCGCCATCAGCATCTCGGATGATATAGCTGTCGGTGAGAGACAGCCAGCGATCGGTCATCCGGTAGCGCACCGGCTCGACCCGGGCTTGGGCGACGGTTGGCTCAGCGGCCAGAGGCTCGCGGATTGGCACCAAGGCATTGCCTGCCTGAGCCATCGTGCCCACGGCACAGGTAAGCGCCGCAACGCCCAATGCGGTGGCCAATTGTTTGATTTTCATACTGTTCTTGCCTCACTACACAGCCTGGAGAGGATTACCAACAATTCGGTAAAAACCTGGGATGTCCTATCAGCATGGCAGAAGTCATCTTCTGCACGTCAGCGGTTACAGATCTGTTAACGGCACGAGCTTGAGTAACGTTGAGTAGCTTGCTCACGCGCAAGTTATCACCTGCACTGTTTTTGAAGATGGATGCAGGTTGCCGATCTGGCATAACATGAACTTTCTTAAGCTGGTGGCTGACCTTCAGGGCAAAGCCAATTCGTTCTGTGGACTATCTCTTTGTATTGCTCATCAGTCTGATGATGTTTTTGCTCGGCCAAACCGTTCAGGCGTTTTCGATTTCGGCGTTAATTGGCTTTCTTTCCAAGCGATTTAAGCTAAGACGGCGAGTGCAACAGGAAGAGCGGCTATGGGGTGGGTTTGTCGTCCTCAGTGTTACGTTGTTCTTCCTGTTAGCGAGTTCACTGGTGCAAGTCGGGTTGTGGGCGCTCGTATTTGTCTTAGTCGGTCAGTTTGAGCAATACGACGATGCTTTCTATCACTCCGCCGTCAACTTCGCGACGCTGGGCTATGGCGACATTGTCATGACTGAGCCTTGGCGAATTTTGGGCGCTATGGAAGCCATCAGTGGCATCTTGATGCTGGGGTTATCAACGGCGACCTTGTCCTCGGTGTTTATGCAATTGCTCAAGCTGAGACATCGCCATGGGTTTGACCGCGATCGCTTCAAACCGTGATTAATTTGCAGAATCCGACTCGCGATCGCCAAAGCAATTCCTCCCAACATCTATCGCCACTGCTCGTCATGTTTTGGTGTACTACTTCCAGTTTTCGCGCCGCAGCAACGGATTGACGAGTTCGTTTAACCCTTCCCCCACTAACGACAGCCCCGTCACCATCAGCGTTAACGCCAGTCCTGGAAACAGTGCCGTCCACCAAATGCCTGTGGGCAACGCATCTAAGGCTTGACGAATATCAGCGCCCCACTCAGGGGTCTGCTCCGGCAAACCCAAACCGAGAAAGCCCAGACCTCCCAAAATGAGAATGGCGTCGGCGGCATTCAGCGTAAACAGCACCGGAATACTCTGCACCACATTCAAAAACAGATAGCGGCTCAGCACCGTCCAGGTCGGAGCCCCCATAGCTTGAGCAGCTTCGATGAAGAGTTCCGTCTTGACGCTGACCGTGTGGTTGCGCACCACCCGGTAGTACTGGGGAATGTAAGCAATACTGAGGGCGATCGCCGCATTCAGCACTCCCCGACCGACCACAAACGCCAGCGTGACGGACAACAACAGTCCCGGCAGCGTGTAAATCGTGTCCATGAAAAATAGCAGGACGCGATCGAGTTTGCCCCCGCGATAACCGCTCAACATGCCAATGGGCACCCCGATAAAGACACTCATTAGGGTCGCGAGCAAGACCACTTGCCAAGCCGCCCGAGTGCCAAACAGCACCCGAGAGAGCACATCGTAGCCCTGGCGTGTCGTCCCGAGTAAATGTTCGGGCGACGGTGGCTGATGGACGGGATTTTGGAGAGCGGCAGTGGGATCTTGTAAAACCCCCCAAGATTGCAACACTGGCGCCAGCAGCGCAATCAAGATAAAGCCGCCAGTGATCACGATGCCCATCAGCATAAAGAGCACCGAGATATTCGCCCCCTGTCCTTTTGGCTTTAGTCGTCGCCACCAGGCAGTGGGAGTATTCGCTTTTACTGAGGTCATCGCGATCGCACTAATAGGAGCAAGCTCATTATCCCAGAGACCGGAATCATCGTCGCGGCCGACGATGGCTTGATTAGTTCATCATGCGAGGTTTGACCGGACGGCAAGGGCTACCCAGACAAATCTGCCCTGGTGGTAAATCCCCAAACACATTACTGCGAGCTCCGACGATGCTGTTTGCGCCAATGGTCACGCCTGGGCCTACAAAGCAGCCAGCCGCAATCCACGCGCCATCTTCTACGGTAATCGGGGCGACCTGTAACCCAAAGGCGCGATCGCTGGGATCATGCGACCCCGTACAGAGGTAACTGTTTTGTGACACGACACAGTGACTGCCGATGTGGATCTCGCCCAGGCTGTAGAACTCTACCCCGCTGCCAATCCAGCTATAGTCACCGATGGTCACCTTCCAGGGATAGTGAAATCGCGCCGAGGGACGAATGACGACTCCCTGCCCAACCTGCGCCCCAAACCACCGTAGCAAGGTGCGCCGTGGCGCATGATGCGCATGCAGCGTGAGTGGAAAGACCACCGCCTGCACCAGCCACCACAGCAAAACTAGCCATTTTGGTTGCCCTGGCGAATACCACGACTGATCATACTGGCGCAGATCAACCCAGGCTGATGCATTGGGCTCAGCGGAAATGGCATTTAGTGGTTGGGGGCGCGAAGATTCAGGCATTGTGGTGCCTAGCTTTGCGCTTTGGCAGAGGCGATCGCAGGCGATTGCTCCGCCTCTGCTGTCGGTTCAGCCGCATCCGACTTTTGCACGTTGAGTTGCCCCCCAAACTCTTGCAATTCAAACAGCTTGACGCCAATTTGGTACTCATACTGGCTCAACAAGCGGCCATAAATATAGCCCGCCCGGCCATCCAAAAAACCTAGACGCAGGAAATAGAAGAGGATAAATCGCAGAGTCGGTTTAAACGGCAAGCGAACCCAAATCTTTTTCAAGAAGCGCTTGCGCTGTACCGAGTCCCCAAATAAATTCGCACCAATCGTGCCGTCCTCGCCCATGCCATTGAGGATGTTGTAATAAACCCGAGCTTCCCAATTGGAATAGCGGTTATGGCGTTGCAGCCAGTGGAACAGGTCCCGGAAGTCAATGTGCAGCATATCGTTCTTGAGATAGCCGACTTCACCGCTTTCCACCACCACGTGTTCATGTACCTCGTTGTCGCCCGTATTGCGAATTTCCTCGGTGTGCAGGTTTTCGTAGCGCCCGTGAGCATGGCGAAATAGTCGCAAATTCCAGTCGGGATATTTGCCCCCAAAGCGGATCCACTTGCCCAGGAAAAAGACCCGACGATTTAAGTAGTAACCGCTGTAGCCGGGTTTTTGAATCGCTTCGGCAATCTCATCCCACAGCTCATCAGTAATCCGCTCGTCGCAATCCACAATCAGCACCCAGTCATGCTTGAACGGCAGATTATCTAATGACCAGTTCTTCTTCTTTGGCCAGCGACCGTTGAAGTGAAACTGCACGACTTGAGCGCCGTATTCTTCGCAAATTTCGATCGAGCGGTCTTCGCTCTGCGAATCGACCACAAAGACCTCATCAGCCCGCGCCACGCTAGTTAGACAGGCGGGCAGGTTTTCTTCCTCATTTTTGGCCGGAATGAGCACTGAAACTGGCAGTTTAGAAGTCATGGGAGATTCTTGAGTCATGAATAGATAGGGCAAAAACGACTAATTGCAGAACCGATATTTAAGAGGAATAGGGATGAGTGCTAGATGGTGATGGACTCGCATGAACGTGAGGGTCATGCGCTTATCCCGTAGAGGCAGGCTTTAGCATGGCTCTCACGACACTGCTAAGGTACCCAACTTGGCCATAGGCATACAGCAAATTCTCAAATCGCTGCGCTGGGTCGGGCAGATACTTGAGCGTTTTATATAAACCGCGAAGTAGTCGTTCACCGCCAGCTTGCAACTGATGCACACCTGATCGACCGGCAACCTGCTCGCGATAACATTCGCTAATGCCCTGCCACCAACTGCGACTCATGAACCACGACGGGGCAAGCCGATTGGGAGCCACGTTGTGAGCCACGAGTGCGTTGGGCAAATAGGCGACCTGATAGCCCAATTGCAGCGCTTTTTCGGTCATATATAGTTCTTCGTTGGAGAGCAGATTTTTACCGACCCGCCCTAAATTGACATCGAAGCCGCCAATTTTTTGGAGAAAATCAGCCTTGATGGAATAATTCAGCCCTCGTGGGGTGAGTCCTGGCTGGGTGATGTAGGTGATCTCATCGCCAAGGTCGTATGCGCCTAAATTACCTGCCATATTGTCTGAGAGCCATTTAGGTGGAGTTTGGTTTTCAGGCCAGATGAGAGTGACGCGGCCACCGGCGATCGCTACCTTGGGATTCTGCTCATAGATTTCCAGCAGTGCCGAGAGCCAGCCTCGACTCGCCTCAGCATCGTCATCGAGATAGGCCAAAATTGCCCCTTGAGCAACCTGAGCGCCAGCATTGCGAGCAGCTGATAAGCCTAGCGTTGACTCGTAAATGTATTGCAATCTTGGATGTGGCAACCGAGACTCAACGACAGTTCGGGTTTGATCGGTTGAGGCGTTATCGACCACGATCACTTCATAGTCGTCAAAATCTTGCTGTAGCAGGCTGTCAATGGCCGCACCTAAATAGTCATCGCGATTGTGAGTGCAGATGATCGCTGAAATGCGCGGTGGGGGCATGAAACTACTCCACTCAACAGAGAGACTGCGTTAACTCGTTTTAAGCATTCCCGCTCTAAGTTAGATTCTCTTCATTGCGACTCAGACATCGGCAACTCTGGGATAAGCTTCACAGTAAGTTAATATCCATGGAACATACTGTTGCCTCTCTTGATGGTTTATGGATAGTTATGCTGCTTTGCGCGATTTGCCGCAGGTCGATCTCGCACCATTGATCGACCACTCTTTGCTCGTGCCGACAGCAACACCCGAGCAGGTAAGGCAATGGTGTGACGACTGCGATCGCTATCAGTTTGCCGCGGTTTGTGTGTTACCGACCCATGTTGCCTTAGCGCGCGAACAGCTACAGGGAAAGGCGATCGCAATTTGTACAGTGATTGGATTTCCGACCGGGGCCACCACTTCGGGTTGCAAACTGTATGAAGCTCAGGAAGCGGTTGAACTGGGGGCGACCGAGCTAGATGTGGTCATTAATCTTGGTTGGTTGAAGTCGGGACAGCACGATCGGGTCCATCGCGAAATTGCTGAAATTTGTGAAGCTACCAATGTTGTGGTGAAAACCATTCTGGAAACGAGCGTATTAACCCCCAGCGAGCTCAAAACGGCAGCTGATCTCTGCATGGACGCTGGAGCTAGCTTTTTGAAAACCAGTACCGGCTGGCAAGGGGGAGCCACCGTCGAAGCAGTGCGTCAACTGCATGAATGCTCACGGGGCCGAGTGGGTATTAAAGCTTCAGGCGGCATCCGCACAGCAGAACAGGCCTTGCGACTGGTACAGGCAGGGGCTAACCGGATTGGGACTTCGCGAGGGCCAGAGCTCATTCAACAGCAGGAAGCGTTGGCCGCAGGCTAAAGTCGCTGGCTCGGTACCATGAACTGCGATCGCTAGCTTACATGTCGTCTCGAGACTCTCGCCGAGGCAAGTTTTGCGGCTGGGTGCGAAATTTGACTGAGTCGCCGTGGGAGGGTAAGCCTTCGGCCTCGGTTAAGCGGGCGATCGCGTCCGACACTTCACTCAATGCCCGCGGTGAGTACTGAATTAAGCTCGAATGCTTCATGAAGGTTTCTGTGCTCAGCGGTGAAGCATAGCGGGCGGCTCCGGATGTGGGCAGAGTATGGTTGGGGCCAGCGAGATAATCGCCAACGGCTTCTGGCGTCGCATGGCCGAGGAAAACTGCGCCTGCGTGCCGAATGCTCTCTAGCAAGCTCCAGGGATCGTTGACCTCGAGCTCTAGGTGTTCTGGCGCAAACTGATTTGATAGCTCGGCTGCAGTCTCTAACGTATCTACTACGATCGCAACGCCATAGTTCGCAATCGATTTCTCAGTCAAAGTTTGTCGGGGATGTCCTTCGAGTTGGCGAGCTACCTCTGCCGCGACGCGCTCAGCTAAAATCGCATCGGGCGTAATCAGAATTGCCGCCGCCATCGGGTCATGTTCTGCCTGGGCCAGTAAATCTGTCGCTACGTGGGTCGCATCGGCACTGCGATCGGCAATAATCAGTACTTCTGAAGGCCCTGCCAGAGAATCAATTCCCACCGTGCCGAACACTTGTTTCTTCGCCAGCGTGACATAAATATTGCCGGGGCCAGTAATGACGTCAACGGCGGGGATGGTATGTGTCCCATAAGCCAGGGCTGCGATCGCCTGCGCGCCCCCAACACGATAGATTTCACTGACTCCCGCCTCTTGCGCAGCAACTAAGACGGCAGGATTAATGGCGCCATCAGCGCCGGGTGGCGTCACCATCACAATGCGCTCTACGCCAGCAACTTGGGCTGGTATCGCATTCATCAATACCGTACTGGGATACGCCGCTCTTCCGCCGGGTACGTAAATACCCGCCTTATCAACTGGGTGATACCGCTTCCCTAGCACGACATCCCCTTCAAACTCGACCCAACTGGTAGGCAGTCGTTTGCGATGAAAACGCTCAATGTTCCTACAGGCCAATCGAATGGCGTCAATCAGCTCTTTTGAGACTTGTTGATAGGCCGCATCAATCTCGGAACCGCGAATGCGGAGTTGGTCAACCGTTAAATGCTGTTTGTCAAAGTCTGCAGTGTATTGTAATAACGCTTCATCGCCATTGCGCTGGACGGTTTGCAAAATCTCGCGAACCGTCGCCTCTTTGTGAACGACTTGTTCATCGTGGGTGCGCTCACAGATACGTTGCAACTCGACCCGAGCATCAGCTAACTGGTTGATAATGCGCAACATTTCGCACAAAACCTGACTTGAATATCCATACTGCCAAAATCGCGTGAGACGTAATCCCAGCAAACCTCAGCAAAGCAAGCGAAAAATTCACCTGCCCTAATAGCTTAGCGTGGTTTTGTTTGGCTATCCGCACATCGATTATCCGGCGTTGAGAATTTGATGTTATTATATTTCTTCTGTTCAGTTGATTAGTTGAAGTTGGGCAAGCTGTGGCAAATATCAAGTCTGCAATTAAACGCATCCAGGTATCTGAACGTAACCGATTGCGTAATAAGTCTTATCGCTCGGCGGTGAAAACGCTGTCTAAGCGCTATTTCGTGGCGTTAGACGCTTACATTGCTGAGCCAAATTCGACAACCTTAGAAGCCGCTCAATCAGCACTATCTGAAGCCTTTAGTCAGATTGATAAAGCGGTTAAGCGGGGTGTTTATCATCGCAACGCTGGTGCTCGTCGTAAGGCCCGTTTGAGTAAAGCGTTGAAGACTGTCGAGACTCAAGGCGCCGTTGCCTCATAGCTTGAAAGGGACGCCGAAGCATTGCTGTTAGAGGAGATGATGACTGCACGATGCAGTTAATTGACACTCACGTTCACATTAACTTTGCTGATTTTAGTCCAGACTTGGACGCGGTTGCGGCTGCCTGGCGCGCTCAAGGTGTTACTCAATTAGTGCATTCTTGCGTTGAACCCAGTGAGTTTGCTGACATGCAAGCGATCGCTGATCGCTTTCCCGAGGTATCCCTCGCAATCGGCTTACATCCATTGGATATGGATAAATGGTCTCCGACGATTGCTGCGACCATTGAATCGCTGGCAAACTCAGATAAGCGAGTTGTGGCCATCGGCGAAACTGGGCTTGATTTTTACAAGGCAAAGGATCGAGAGATCCAAGAGCAGGCCTTTTGGACGCAACTTGAGATTGCCCATCGTCTAGATCTGCCGGTCATCATCCACTGTCGAGATGCCGCCCAGCGAACAGCTGAATTGATCCAGACCTTTCACGATGAGGTGGGTGCTGTGAATGGCGTTATGCACTGTTGGGCTGGAACTCCTGATGAAACCCAGCAGTTTTTAGACCTTGGGTTTTATGTGAGTTTTAGCGGTATCGTGACCTTTAAAAATGCTCATCAAGTCAAGGCATCAGCGGTCATGGTGCCTGCTAATCGTCTTCTCGTGGAGACAGACTGTCCATTCTTGACGCCTGTACCTAAACGCAAAGAGCGTCGTAACCAGCCTGCAAATGTTTTCCACGTCGCTAGTTACCTCGCAGCACTCCGCCATGAGTCTTTGGAAAGGCTGGCAGAACAGACGACTCGAAATGCACGACTGCTGTTCAAGCTGCCGTCGTGCGTAACCTTGTGACTCCGTCGTGACTATTACCTGCCCACTGGGGAGTCATAGATGGTCAAACGATGGAGTAAGGCAAGCGTGTTCTTAATGAAATAGGTGTTGACAAATGACTGTAGGTGGGCTCTTTTTTGCTAAGCTTGTTTGAAGTGTGTAAAACTAGCGGGCCGAGGTGTTGAAGTTGTAGGGTTTTTCTGTTATGCCCGCTTGTGAACTCGATGGCTCATCTGTCTTAAGTGATTTGCTGCTTAACCATGTTTGTCATGTTCTCTGCCATCTCGGCTCATCACTCTACCCCAAATGGGATCAAGATTTAGTGTTTGGAATTTTATTGAAAATATCTTCGCCCCTTTGACGCAACCGACCGCCAATTATCAGCTTTGAGATTCGTTGGGCTTCTACTCTGTTCCTAATTGATCAGGAGGAGTGAAGCAGATAGCGACTTTACTGTAGAAACTGTAGGGTTTTTCCGCCTGAGGAGACGCATGACCGAACAAATCGCCACGGCACCTAACTTCACTCTGCCTGACCTAGTTGAAATCCAGCGATCAAGCTTTCGCTGGTTTTTGGAGGAGGGGCTGATCGAAGAACTAGACAGCTTCTCACCCATCACCGACTACACGGGCAAGTTAGAGCTCCATTTTGTGGGCAAAGACTATAAGCTCAAGAGCCCCAAATACATGGTAGACGAGGCTAAGCGTCGTGATGCTACCTATGGTGTGCAAATGTACGTGCCCACTCGTCTCATAAATAAGGAGACGGGTGAAATCAAAGAGCAGGAAGTCTTTATTGGCGACTTGCCGTTGATGACCGATCGCGGCACCTTCATTATCAACGGTGCTGAGCGAGTGATTGTCAATCAGATCGTCCGCAGTCCAGGTGTTTACTACAAGGCGGATACGGACAAAAATGGTCGCCGAACTTACAATGCGAATCTGATTCCAAACCGAGGCGCTTGGCTGAAGTTTGAAACAGATAAGAACGACTTGGTTTGGGTGCGGATTGACAAGACGCGCAAAATATCCGCGCAAGTGCTGTTGAAAGCTCTGGGGCTGACTGATGCGGAAATTTTTGACTCGCTGCGCCATCCCGAATATTTTCAGAAGACAATTGATAAGGAAGGTCAGTTTAGCGAAGACGAAGCGCTGCTAGAGCTGTACCGCAAATTGCGTCCCGGTGAGCCGCCTACAGTTTCTGGGGGACAACAGCTTTTAGAGTCCCGCTTCTTTGACCCAAAACGCTACGACTTAGGGCGAGTCGGACGCTACAAGCTGAATCGCAAGTTGCGACTGAGTATTCCCGACACGACGCGAGTGTTGACGCCAGTCGATATTCTGTCGGCGATCGACTACTTGATCAACTTGGAATTCGACATCGGCATGGTCGATGACATCGATCACTTGGGTAATCGCCGGGTGCGATCAGTCGGTGAGTTGCTGCAGAACCAAGTACGTGTTGGCCTCAATCGTTTGGAGCGCATTATTCGGGAGCGAATGACCGTCTCCGATGCTGAATCGTTGACTCCGGCTTCGCTGGTGAACCCCAAGCCCTTAGTCGCGGCAATTAAAGAATTCTTCGGTTCTAGCCAGCTTTCTCAGTTTATGGATCAAACGAATCCGCTAGCTGAGTTAACTCACAAACGTCGTTTGAGTGCATTGGGGCCTGGTGGTCTTACCCGTGAGCGGGCGGGCTTCGCAGTGCGTGATATTCATCCCTCTCACTACGGTCGGATTTGCCCGATTGAAACACCGGAAGGGCCGAATGCGGGCCTGATTGGTTCATTAGCAACCCACGGTCGAGTCAACGACTTTGGCTTTATTGAGACACCATTCTACCGTGTTGAAAATGGCCGGGTGCGGCGTGATATTCCGCCCGTCTATATGACTGCAGATGAAGAGGACGATCTGCGGGTGGCGGCCGGTGACCTGCCTACCGATGCTGATGGTTACATCTTGGGCGACGCGATTCCTGTGCGCTACCGGCAAGATTTTGCCGTGACTGTGCCGGAGGAAATTGACTATGTTGCTGTTTCGCCCGTGCAGATTATCTCTGTGGCAACTTCGTTGATTCCTTTTTTGGAGCACGATGATGCGAACCGCGCCTTGATGGGCTCCAACATGCAGCGCCAAGCGGTGCCGCTGTTGCGTCCCGAGCGTCCTTTGGTCGGTACTGGACTAGAAGCCCAAGCAGCTCGCGACTCTGGCATGGTGATTGTCAGTCGCACTGCTGGTGACGTTGTGTATGTTGATGCCGATCTGGTTCAAGTGCAAGACGCTGAGGGTAAGGTGCACAACTATCCCTTGCAGAAATATCAGCGTTCGAACCAAGATACCTGCTTGAATCAGCGACCTTTGGTCTTCCAAGGGATGCATGTTGAAGCAGGGCAAGTTTTGGCCGACGGTTCGGCTGCCGAAGGTGGTGAAATTGCCCTGGGGCAAAATGTCATCATTTCCTACATGCCATGGGAAGGCTACAACTACGAAGACGCAATTTTGATCAGTGAACGCTTGGTCTTTGAAGACGTTTATACGTCAATTCACGTCGAAAAGTTTGAGATCGAAGCACGTCAAACCAAGTTGGGTCCAGAAGAGATTACGCGCGAAATTCCTAACGTAGGTGAAGATTCTCTGCGGCAACTGGATGAGGGCGGCATTATTCGCATCGGAGCTTGGGTCGAATCAGGCGATATTTTGGTCGGTAAAGTCACTCCCAAGGGGGAGTCTGATCAGCCGCCTGAAGAAAAGCTCCTGCGTGCCATCTTTGGTGAAAAAGCTCGCGATGTGCGGGACAACTCGCTGCGGGTGCCTAATGGTGAAAAGGGGCGGGTCGTTGATGTGCGCGTCTTTACCCGAGAGCAGGGAGACGAATTGCCGCCAGGGGCCAACATGGTGGTGCGAGTCTATGTGGCTCAAAAGCGCAAGATTCAGGTGGGCGACAAGATGGCCGGTCGCCACGGTAACAAAGGCATTATTTCCCGGATTTTGCCGTTGGAAGATATGCCTTACCTGCCTGATGGCACACCCGTCGATATTGTGCTGAATCCGCTTGGGGTGCCGTCTCGGATGAATGTCGGTCAGGTCTTTGAATGTCTCTTGGGCTGGGCGGCGGAAAATCTGAATGTCCGGTTCAAAATCACGCCTTTTGACGAGATGTACGATCCTGAAGCGTCTCGCAATACGACCCATGGTCAGTTGCAAAATGCTCGAGAAGAGAGCGGTCAGGACTGGGTGTATAACCCTGATGATCCGGGCAAAATCCAGCTTTATGATGGCCGCACCGGCGAGCCGTTTGATCGTCCTGTCACCGTAGGGGTGGCGTATATGTTGAAGCTGGTGCATCTGGTCGATGATAAGATTCATGCTCGTTCGACCGGGCCTTACTCTCTCGTGACGCAGCAGCCCTTGGGTGGTAAAGCCCAGCAGGGTGGTCAGCGATTTGGCGAAATGGAAGTCTGGGCGTTGGAAGCCTACGGTGCGTCTTATACTTTGCAAGAATTGTTGACGGTCAAGTCAGACGATATGCAAGGACGCAATGAGGCTCTGAATGCGATCGTCAAGGGTAAAGCGATTCCGCGTCCGGGTACGCCTGAATCGTTCAAGGTGTTGATGCGAGAGCTGCAATCTCTAGGGTTGGATATCGCTGTTCATAAAGTCGAAACCCATGAAGACGGTACAAGTCGCGATGTTGAGGTTGATTTGATGGCGGATCTCAGCAGTCGTCGGACGCCTTCTCGTCCGACTTACGAATCGGTGATTACGCCGTCTGAAAGTATGGAAGAGTCTGAGGAATAGACTTGACCGCTAGGGCGGCATACAGCCGCCCTAGCATTACTGCATCGGTAAACATTAAGCGCATATCTGAAGGAAAAGGCTGGGCATGGCAAAGCTAGAGCAGCGTTTCGATTACGTCAAAATTGGATTGGCCTCTCCGGAACGGGTACGGCAGTGGGGTGAACGCACCCTGCCTAACGGTATGGTGGTGGGCGAAGTCACAAAGCCAGAGACGATTAACTACCGCACACTTAAGCCAGAAATGGATGGCTTGTTCTGTGAGCGAATTTTTGGCCCAGCGAAGGATTGGGAATGTCACTGCGGCAAATATAAGCGAGTACGGCACCGGGGTATTGTTTGTGAGCGCTGTGGAGTTGAGGTAACTGAGTCGCGAGTGCGGCGTCACCGCATGGGCTATATCAAGCTGGCGGCACCCGTTGCTCACGTTTGGTATCTCAAGGGAATTCCGAGTTACATTGCGATTCTCTTAGATATGCCGCTCAAGGATGTTGAGCAGATTGTCTATTTCAATGCCTACGTCGTGCTTGATCCGGGCAATGCTGATAACCTCTCGTACAAGCAACTGCTGACTGAAGATCAGTGGATTGAAATTGAAGATCAGCTGTATGACGAAGAATCTCAGTTGGTCGGCATTGAGGTTGGCATTGGGGCAGAGGCTTTGCAGCGGCTGCTTCAGGATCTGCAGCTTGAGGAAGAAGCGGAGCAACTGCGAGAAGATATTGCCAATTCTAAGGGGCAAAAGCGAGCTAAGTTGATCAAGCGGTTGCGCGTGATTGATAACTTTATCGCAACCGGTTCCAAGCCTGAGTGGATGGTGATCAATGCGATTCCGGTCATTCCTCCGGATTTGCGGCCGATGGTGCAGCTGGATGGTGGTCGATTTGCAACTTCTGACCTGAATGATTTGTATCGTCGGGTGATTAACCGGAACAACCGACTAGCTCGATTACAGGAAATTCTCGCACCGGAAATTATTGTGCGTAATGAGAAGCGGATGCTGCAAGAAGCGGTAGATGCTTTGATTGACAATGGTCGCCGGGGCCGCACAGTTGTGGGTGCGAATAATCGCCCCTTGAAGTCTCTGTCAGATATTATCGAGGGCAAGCAAGGGCGATTCCGGCAAAACCTTTTGGGTAAGAGGGTCGATTACTCAGGGCGATCGGTTATCGTGGTGGGTCCTAAATTGAAGATTCACCAATGCGGTCTACCACGGGAAATGGCGATCGAGCTATTTCAGCCGTTTGTGATTCATCGATTGATTCGTCAGGGACTGGTGAACAACATCAAAGCGGCTAAGAAGCTGATCCAGCGCAATGATCCTAGTGTTTGGGAGGTGCTGGAAGAGGTGATTGAAAGTCACCCAGTGCTACTGAACCGGGCTCCAACGTTGCACCGACTGGGAATTCAGGCATTTGAGCCGATTTTGGTGGAAGGGCGAGCGATTCAGCTGCATCCTCTTGTCTGTCCGGCTTTTAACGCGGACTTTGATGGTGACCAAATGGCGGTGCATGTGCCGTTGTCGTTAGAAGCCCAGTCGGAAGCAAGACTCCTAATGTTGGCTTCTAACAACGTGCTGTCACCTGCAACCGGGCGACCCATTATTACGCCAAGTCAAGACATGGTGTTGGGTTGCTACTATCTCACGGCGGAGAATCCTTACGAGCAAAAGGGTGCTGGCCAAACTTTTGGCACGATGGAAGATGCGATTCTAGCCTTTGAGCAGGGGTTAATTGGTTTGCACGCTAAGGTTTGGCTTCGATTTGATGGCCCGGTAGAAGCTGAGGGGTCGGATGAATTAGTTGAAGAGAAAACCGAAACCGATGGCACGGTTCGCCGATTGTATGCGCAACGTCGCACGCGAGAAGACGCCGAAGGTAATTTGATTTCTCAGTACATCAAGACGACGGCTGGACGAATCATTTACAACAAGACGGTGCATGAAGCTTTATCAAGCTGATGTCATTGTCACATCGTTATGGGGAGCAGAGATTTGAGACAATAACTCTCCCCTCGCGGTGATAGCGAAAATTAATAGTGGTCAACCAGAATAGGTCAGAGAGGGCAACATGGCAGAGCAGTCGACAAATACGTCTCCGATGGTGTTTCGCAATCGGGTGATTGATAAAAAACAACTTAAGAAGTTGATTTCTTGGTCATTTGAAAATTTCGGCACTGCCAGAACCTCGCAGATGGCTGATCAGATGAAAACTCTGGGATTTCATTATGCGACTCGGGCTGGGGTGTCCATTAGTGTGGAAGACCTACAGGTACCCTCAGAGAAGCGTGGGTTGCTAGATGCTGCTGATGAACAAATCCGTACGACCGAGGAACGCTATACTCGCGGCGAAATTACTGAAGTTGAACGATTCCAGAAAGTAATTGATACCTGGAACGGTACTAGTGAAGAGCTGAAAGATCAGGTGGTCAAGAATTTCAAGGAAAATAATCCTTTAAATTCGGTCTACATGATGGCCTTTTCGGGGGCTCGAGGCAATATTTCTCAGGTCCGTCAATTAGTGGGTATGCGGGGCTTGATGGCGAATCCGCAAGGCGAGATTATTGACCAGCCGATTCGGACTAACTTCCGCGAGGGGTTGTCGGTTACTGAATATGTAATTTCTTCTTACGGTGCCCGGAAAGGGTTGGTAGATACTGCTCTACGAACAGCTGACTCTGGGTATTTGACCCGTCGTTTAGTGGACGTTTCGCAGGATGTCATTATTCGCGAAGTTGATTGTGGCACCGATCGCGGAATTCCACTACGGAGTATGACGGCTGGCGAGAAGGTGTTGATTCCGCTATCAGATCGACTGTTAGGTCGTGTGCTGGCAGCTGATGTTGTGCATCCTGAGACAGGTGAGGTCATCGCTCAGCGGAATGAATCGCTATCGCAAGCGCGAGCTGATGAGCTCTGTGATGCGGGGGTGGAAGAGGTTATTGTGCGGTCGGGTTTGACCTGTGAGGCAACTCGTTCTGTGTGTCAGCACTGCTATGGCTGGAGTCTGGCTCATTCAGAGATGGTGGATTTGGGTGAAGCGGTCGGAATTATCGCGGCCCAATCGATTGGGGAACCAGGTACGCAGTTGACGATGCGGACGTTCCACACGGGCGGTACGTTTACGGGGGAGATGGCTCCGCAAGTACGGGCGAAGCGAGATGGGGTCATTGAATTGCCTGCGAAGTTTAAGAGCCGCGCGTTTCGGACTCGACATGGCGAAGATGCTTTAGTGCTGGAAAGTGCCACGAAGCTAGTGGTGCAAAGTGATACTGGCAAGAATCAGTCAGAGAATTTGCCTCAAGGGGCAATTCTGTTTGTGAAGCAGGGCGATCGCGTCAGCAAAGAACAGTTGATAGCGGAGATGCCGACCTCTAGTCGTATTCGTAAAGTGACGGAGAAGGCTACTAAGGACGTTAACAGTGATCTCTCGGGTGAGGTCAAGTTTGCGGGCTTGGTGCAGGAAGAGAAAATTGACCGGCAAGGCAACACAACTCGCCTAGCTCAGCGGGGGGGCTTGATTTGGGTGCTATCGGGTGAGGTGTATAACCTGCCGCCCAACGCTGAGCCCGTGGTGAAGAACGGCGATCGCATTATGCCGGGTAGTGTGATTGCGGAAACTCGTCAGGTCAGTGAGCGCGGTGGCCTCGTGCGCATTCCTGAGGTACCTGAAGGCAAAGATGCGCGGGAAGTGGAAGTGATCACGGCTTCTGTCTTACTGGACCAAGCCGAAGTCAAAATGGAAAGCGGCCAGGGCGGTGAGCATTACGTTATTGAGACGGCGAATGGTCAGCGCTTTTCGTTGATTGCGACGCCTGGGACGAAATTGCTCAATAATGGCGTGGTCGCGGAGATGGAAGAAAGTGGCTACCACACCAGCACTGGCGGCATGATTAAGTATGCCGGAGTGGAAGCTGCCAAGAAAGGGAAAGGCAAGCAGGGATACGAAGTCACTAAAGGTGGCCAACTGTTGTGGATTCCCGAAGAAACCCACGAAGTCAATAAGGATTTGTCGCTGCTGTTGGTGGAAGACGGCCAATATGTCGACGCGGGTACTGAAGTCGTTAAAGACATCTTTTGCCAGAGCAGTGGTGTCGTAGAAGTCACCCAGAAAAACGACATCCTTCGCGAGATCGTCGTGAAGCCGGGAGCCCTGCATATGGTGGACAACCCGGAAGAAGTGATGGATCGGGACGGCACGATTGTGCCGCCTGGGGAAGAGTTAATGGCAGGTCTCACAACTGAGGCGCTGACGTACGTCGAGTTTATTGAGTCGCCAGAAGGACCAGCGATTTTGCTGCGTCCAGTCGAAGAATATACCGTGCCGGATGAGCCGGATGTGCCGAGTCAGGAGTCAACGAGCGATTCGGGCTGCCATATTCGGTTGCGGGCGGTACAGCGAATTTCCTTTAAAGATGGTGATCGCGTCAAGTCAGTTGAAGGGCAAGAGCTGCTGCGGACTCAGCTCGTGTTGGAAATTGGTGAAGAATCCTCTCATCTCGAAGCTGACATTGAGCAAGTGCCAGACGAGAATGACCCTGATGTCATGCGTTTGCAGTTGGTAATTCTCGAAGCGATTATCATTCGTCGCGATGTAGTAGCCGACCAAACCCAAGGCAGTACCCTCACCCGCATTCTGGTCGAAGAGGGGCAGCAGATCGAACCTGGTGCCGTGGTAGCGCGTACGGAAATTCAGTGTAAAGAAGAAGGGGAAGTCCGAGGGATTCGCGAGGGCATGGAAGCCATTCGCCGAATTTTGGTCGTGCGCTCCAATGACTTATCGCAATTGGAATTAAACGGTCAGCAGCCGACGGTCGCCGTAGGTGATTTGTTGGTTGATGGGAATGAAGTGGCTCCGGGCATTGTGCTCGAAGAATCGGGTCAAGTGATCGAGATCAATGACTCCTACATCACCCTCCGCACGGCTCGTCCCTATCGCGTCTCCACCGGTGCCGTGCTGCACATCGAGGATGGCGACCTGGTACAGCGGGGCGACAGTTTAGTGCTACTGGTGTTTGAGCGCGCTAAGACGGGCGATATCATTCAGGGCTTGCCCCGGATTGAGGAGTTGCTAGAGGCCCGCAAACCGAAGGAAGCCTGTGTGTTAGTGGAGCGTCCTGGTACTGCTGAGGTGGTCTTTACGGATGACGAAACAGCCAACGTCAAAGTGGTGGAAGCCGATGGCGTCGTGACTGAGTATCCGTTGAGTCCGGGACAAAACCTGTTGATTAACGATGGCCAGTACGTTAATGCTGGGGAACCGTTGACAGACGGGCCAGCGAATCCTCACCAGATTTTGGAAATCTTCTTTGAGTACTACAAATCTCAAGGCGAGGGCATCCACGTTGCCTCAATGAAAGCACTGCAAGAGGTGCAGACCTTCTTAGTGAACGAAGTGCAGTCGGTGTATCAGTCTCAAGGGGTCGATATTTCTGACAAGCACATTGAGGTGATTGTGCGTCAGATGACCTCGAAGGCCCGGGTTGAAGATGGTGGTGACACGACGATGCTGCCAGGCGAACTGATGGAAATCTATCAGATCGAGCAGGTCAATGAGGCGATGGCGATTACCGGGGGGGCACCGGC
Organism: Leptolyngbya iicbica LK; assembly: GCF_004212215.1. Classification (NCBI taxonomy): domain Bacteria; kingdom Bacillati; phylum Cyanobacteriota; class Cyanophyceae; order Leptolyngbyales; family Leptolyngbyaceae; genus Leptolyngbya; species Leptolyngbya iicbica. Next base: position 1,057,298 of record NZ_QVFV01000001.1, on the reverse strand, counting down.
GGAATATACGCCAGTCTTGCTGGGCATTACGAAGGCTTCGTTGAATACCGACAGCTTTATTTCAGCCGCGAGCTTCCAAGAGACGACGCGCGTGTTGACCGAGGCGGCGATCGAAGGAAAGTCCGACTGGTTGCGAGGCCTTAAAGAGAACGTCATTATTGGCCGTTTGATTCCTGCGGGGACGGGTTTCAATGCCTACGAAGAGCCTACCCCTAGCTTAGATAGCGATCCGGGTGCAGGCTTTGAAGGGGCAATGATTGATGACGCTTTAGCCCGAGATGTGGTGTTGGATGACGAGACGGCTCGCAATTACCAACTCGATTCAGGGCTCGGCAATATTCTGAAGGATGATGAGATGGTTGGCTTTACCGACAATGGTGAAGGCAATGCGGAAAAGTCTGGTAATTCTGCTTCAGCTCAAAATCCCATCTTGGATGACGATAATTTGCTGATTGACGATAACAGCGACATTATCTAGTCGGGTGGAACAGTCAATATGAATAAACCCCAGTCCTCATTGAGGGCTGGGGTTTTCTGATTAGTCTTCGCTGTCTGTGAGTCCCGAGTGAGTGGCGGTTTGAGATCGCCAGCAATATTCCTGCTCGCAACCTTCGCTGGAGTTATCAAGGTGACCGTGACTTCGTTTCTGTCCTCAGAACTTTAGAGACAGAAGGTGACGATCAGAGGCAGTGTTGCCCGCGATTAATTCAAACCACCGATGCGGCTGATGGGCCAGAAACGCACGACGGCTTTACCAATGATATTTTCGGCCGGAACGAAGGAATCAGGTTCCCAAGCGTGGCTATCAAAACTGCTGTTGCGATTATCGCCGAGGACTAAATACGAATCGGCGGGTACCGTTTCTGGCCCCCAAGTGTAGTCGGGTTCTGCTTTGATGTAGTCTTCTTCGAGGGGCATGCCGTTAATAAAGACCGTGCCGTCTCGCACTTCTACCGTATCGCCTGGTAGGCCGATGACTCGTTTAATGAAGGCATCTTTGCGCTGTTCTTCTTCGGGGAAGAGGCTGTCAGGGGGCCAAAAGACAATGATGTCGCCCCGTTGTGGCGGATTTAGGTGATAGCTAATTTTCTCAACGACGAGTCGGTCATTGATTTCGAGGGTCGGTTCCATCGAGCCAGATGGAATGTATCGGGCTTCGGCCACAAAAGTGCGAATACCCAAGGCCAGAACAATGCTGAGGCCCAAGGTTTGAAGCCCTTCGACCACAGGGTTGACTTTATGTTCGGCGGTTTTAGCGGGGGCGGTTTCCGGTTTTTGCGGAGGCTGAGGAAAGTCAGTCATGTCAGGCACAGCGTCCGTTGCAATGTCTGTAGTTAATAACCCATCGATCATACTCGATTAAAAGTCTTTCGATGTGGCTAGATTGCGAAGAGACTGCATCGGTTCGGTGACTGCCTGGAAGCAAAGGAGAAAGTGAATGCAGGTATCCATAATTGGGCCGAGCTAGATACGGGACGGTTTTGGAAGGGCAACTGAACTGATCACAGTTGCGTCATACTGAAGGCGAAATGGTCGCTGTGCGGAAGGATTACGCTTGTTGCCCCCCATGCTGATTGAGCCGTTAATCACGGAACATGTCACTGTTGCCGTTACGGATTTGCCGGAGCGGTTGCAGGGGACGGTTGTGGTGCAGTTATCTGATTTTCATTTTGATGGTCGTAGCTTGGCGCTTAAGGTTTTGCAGGAGGCGATCGCTCGCTGTAATGCCATTGCGCCTGATCTAATTGTGCTGACGGGAGACTTTATCACCCATGAGCCCCAAGACATTGAGGGCCTGGTGCTTTATCTGAAGCAGCTGCGCAGTCGCACCGGGGTCTATGCCATTTTGGGCAATCATGACCATCATCATCCGCAGGCGCGATCGCGAGTCGTTGCGGGACTGCAATCGGTGGGAATTTGCCCGTTATGGAATGAGGTGGCGTATCCGTTTGGGGCAGATTTTCCCCTGGTAGGATTGGCGGACTTTTATGCCCGGGCTTTTGCCCCTGAGGTCGTATTTCAGCAGTTGGATGAGCAGGTGCCGCGTCTGGTGTTGTCGCACAACCCTGACAGCGTGGTGATGTTGCAACCTTATCGGGCTGATGTGGTGCTATCGGGGCATACCCATGGTGGCCAAGTGATTTTGCCGCGCTGGGGGCCAGTCCCGGCCCTGTTGCAGACTTGGGGTGCGGTGGTGCCTAAATGGGCGCGGCCCTTGGTACCGTTTTTGAAACAAGACTGCGATCGCCTGTTTCGCAATTGGCAATGGTCGGCGGGTCTGCATCAGGTGGGCGCGACGCAACTGTATGTCAATCGGGGCTTGGGCAGCTATTTTCCGGGACGATGGCGCTGTCCGCCAGAACTGACGGTGTTGCGGTTGGTGCATGCAGGGTGATGCTGATCAATATCAGGTCGTCAGGGCTAGGCAGAACGATGCTGGGCGATCGCTTGTTGTATGACTTGAATATGTTGAGTGAGGCGATCTCCCTGCAGCAACTCGCGGGCGGCGGCAATGCCCTCGCTCAGACTGGGGGTAATGCCGCTGTGCCAGAGATAGAATCCGCCATTCCACAGCGCGATCGCTTGCAGATGAGTGGGTTTGCCGTTGAGGGTATCTCGCAAAGTAGACAGGTATTCGGCTTCTGTCTCCAACGGGGTTTCGCTCTGGGTGCCTAAGTCGTAGTCACGGGCATGAAGCACCAGTCGTTCTATCCCACTGGGGGTGTGAATGCCGATGATGGCAGCGCGAGCGCGGGGAAGGTCGGAGCTGCCTTCTAACCCTTTAACGGTGGTGAAGTTAGGGACACCGATGGCAGATAACGTGCCTTGGGCAAGTCCTTCGGTGGGGGGATGTACGTAGCCGACGATGACTTGACAGTCGCCCGCGTAGGGACACCACATCAGCTCTAAGGTGGCTTGGGGAGGACGTTTGCCAATTTCTTCGCGATAGGGGACAAGGCTTTGCGCCGCAGAAAAGTGGTCAGGGAGATGCAAATAGCCGAGATGAGTTTCTTCGAAAATGGCTTGAATGGCGGTTAGCGGTAGGTCCGTCCAATCGATGCCGATCGCCTGCCAGATATCCACCAGAGGCAGGCCATATTTAGTGGGCATGCGGTTGCCCCCGTGCAGCACCACGGGACAACCAGAAGCCGCAAGCATGAGTGACACTAAAGGTTGAGCCGGAGCGGTGCGCGAGCGCCCGTCGTAGGGCAAGCCAAAGACTAAAGCCGGATAGTCAGCTGTGATGGGCTGAAGCGTCGGTCCGAGCTGAGCATAAGCATCCAAAAAGCCCGCTAATTCTATGGATTTGGGGCGTTTGATGCGATGAGCGATCATAAATGCGCCGATTTGGGCCGGGGTGGCCTCGCCTGACAACATGAGTTGAGCGGCCTCGGCAGCTTCTTGGCGAGTGAGCACTTCCGACGTGTGCTGGCCACTGCCCACTTTTTTCAGCAAATCGCGAAAGGCTTGACTCATAGGACTTCGGTGACTGACGACTGTTCCACCGCCATCAACTCTGTCAGCGACGACTGGGGTAAAAAGATGGCTCCTCGCTCTTGAACTAATTGACAGAAATTTCGGATGATGGGGATGCGCAGGCGATCGCTGGTCGTAACCAGCACCACTTTGCGAGTGAGCTGCGGGGCCGCCGTAGGGCGAATGGCTAGCGTGGGGTCACGACGACTCTCGGTGAGCGCGGACTGGGGCAAGAGTGCCGTCAAGTTGCCCTGACGTACCACACCGCGAAAGGCATCCAACGTATTGAGTTCTAGTGCCGCCTGTAGTTCGCCGCCGCTTTCGGCAAATTGGGCTTGTACTAGGCGCTGCATCCCATAGCCATCTTTAAAAACGACTTGGGGATAGTCTGCCAGGGCAGCCCAGGGCACCTCGTCAAACTGGGTGAGGGGATGGTTTGCAGCCATCAAAACTTCGACGGGCTCTTCGTACAGGGGCTGCACGTTCATGTCGGTGCTGGTGGTCAGACGCTCGTTATCCATCACGATCGCCACATCCACGAGGCCATCGCGCAGCACCTTGAGGGAGCGATCGCTGCCCAGGGCCGTCACACGGAGCTGCACATGGGGGTGGCTCTGGCAAAACTGCTGTAAAACGGGGGGCAACAGGTGCGAACACACTGATTGGATAGCGGCAATGCAGAGTTCGGGCTGTTTGCCCGCCATCAAATCAGCGATGTCACGGGTGACCTGCCGCCAGTCTTGGCAGATGCGACGGGCTTTGGGCAAGAGGGCCTCGCCTGCGATAGTGAGCTTAACGGGCGTGCCCCGGTGCAGCAGCGGTGCGTCGAGCTCTGCTTCTAACGCTTGGATTTGGCGACTAATCGTCGATTGGGTCACCCCGCAAGTTTGAGCCGCTTTTTGAAAGCTGCCGGTTTCGGAGACGGATAAAAATGCTTCGAGTTGCTCTATGCGCATAGGAGTGGAGTCTGCGGCAGTGCTCCTAACGACCGTGAGGTCAGGAGTGTGACTATACACTCTGTTAACAGATACGGCGTCACAGCTTGGTAACAATCATTGCTAAACCATGTGCCAGTTGATGAAGAAGCTCAAATTGGCGACGCGGATGCAGAGGTGGCTAAGTTAAGGATGGGGCGTTGGCTCGTGAGAGCCCAGGGTGCTAAGGGGTCGATCGCGGCAGCACATAAAGCGCTCCTGAGATCCAGGTCAACAGGACGGCTCCCCAAAATAAGATGATGCCGATCTGGGGGCCTGGGGTGGGCAGAGGGGCAAGCAGGCAAGCGATCGCGACGATCTGCAAAACAGTTTTAGCTTTGCCCCAGAGATTTGCCCCGGGTACTGTCTGGGCTTGAAAAGCCGGATTCACCCGCCACCCGGCGATCGTGAGTTCACGCACCAAAATCAAAAAAACGCCCCAGGCGGGTACCTGTCCGAGTTCTATAAGGGCTAACAAGGGGGCGAAAACCAGCAGCTTATCGACCAGTGGATCTAAAAACTTGCCCAGATCGGTGACTTGATCCAGGCGACGGGCCAAATAACCATCGACCCAGTCGGTGCTGGCGGCGAGCAAAAAAATGCCGGTGGCCCACCAGGCGCGCTGGGGTGTCGGCTCTAGCAACAGGGCTAACACTAAGGGCGCACCCAGCAAGCGGGAAACAGTAATCCAGGTGGGCAAATTCATAGCGTCGTGCTTGTATAGCAGAGGGGTGAAAGGTTCAAGGTGTACGGTACACGGAATGCTTTTACCGTCGGCAATTCGGCAACTGAACGTGACCTAATCTGATTGCGGTTCGCTATACTTGATCGCGGTTTGGCGGTCAGATCAGGCCGCTGGTCTGGGTAGGCATCTCAATAGGTGATCTTGGGTGACTGGTAGCCCAGCGGCTCTAAGTGGATCGTGACGCGGGTAGGGCCGTATTTTTCTTCAAGAATGGCTTCGACGTGTTCGGTGATTTCGTGGGCGTCTTTGAGGTCACGGGGTTCCACAATGAGGTGCATATCGATAAAAACTTGTCGGCCCAACAGGCCCCGAGAGGCGATCTCATGGCAGTTGACGACCCCCGGCACGCGCATGACCTCGGTGTGAATGGCCTCGGGGGCGATCGCCATCTCATCCACTAGCCAGGGCAAATTTTCGCGCAGCACCTCCCAGCCGCTTTTAAACACCAATAGCGCTACCGGAAATGCCATTACCACATCGAGCCATTGCCAGCCCAGCCACACGCCGACCAAGCCACCGAGCACGGAAATGGTAATCCACACGTCGCTCATGGTGTGGTGAGCGTCGGCAATCAAAATTTTGCTGCCGAGCTGGAGGCCCACGCGACGCTCGTAAAATGCGACGCCAATGTTGATGCCCAACACGAGCAGCATGATCCATAGAGCGATCGCCGACATGGTGACGGGTTCTCCCCCCGAGACCAGGCGCTCTCCAGCATTTTTTAGAATTTCAAAACAGGCAATGCCTAAAAAAGCGGCAATGCCCAACGCCCCAACGGCTTCATACTTTTGGTGTCCGTAGGGATGATCGCGATCGGGGCGGGGCGAGGCCAGTTGATTCGTGACTAAACCTAAAACATTGTTGGCGCTATCGGTGACGCTGTGCAGCGCATCGGCTAGCAGACTCAGCGACCCCGTCCAAAATCCCACCAGCGATTTTAAACCGACCACTAGTAGGTTTAGCACCAACGTGATAACCAATACCCGACGCACGGCCTGGCGGTGATCGGGCACGCGGGAGTCATCAGAGGGGGGAGACGGTCGCTCAGAAGTCACAATCAAGAGCCCAAGACATGCGGTGAAGGGGCTGCCAGCATCCCATGAAGGCACCACGGCAGTCTTGTCGTCACTATACTCTGGAACCCTGGCTACCGCGCGGCCACCTCAACTTTTGCAAACAGGGGTCAGGTTAAACGCTCAACGGCACGCGGACGGGCTCGCCGAGACAAATCCCCATGGCCCGGGCGGTTTTGACTAAGGTGCCATTCAGATCTACGGCTTGGTAATGGGCGATCGCACTTTCAATCGGCACATCGACGACCTGACGATTTTGCCAACTCACCATGCGGTCAAAACGACCTTCGGCGATGAGGTCAGTGGCGGCTACCCCAAAGGCCGTCGCGGTGAGGCGATCTAACGGCGAGGGAATGCCCCCTCGCTGCACGTGGCCTAAGACGGTGACGCGGGTTTCGGCCCCGGTGCGGGTCGAAATATTGTCTGCCAGGTACTGACCGACTCCGCCCAGACGACATTGGCTGAGGGCGAGTTGGTGGGTCATTTTTTCGCCATTTTCGTTACACACGGCTTCGGCCACAATCATGATGGCGTAGTCTTTGCCGCGATCGTTGAGGGTGGTGATGTGATCACAAATGCGATCCATCGAGTATTGAATTTCGGGAATCAGAATAATGTCGGCACCGCCGGCAATGCCCGCGCTGATGGCAATATGTCCGGCATCGCGGCCCATCACTTCGAGAATCATGACGCGGGAGTGACTGGCGGCGGTGAAGTGGAGGCGGTCAACCGCTTCGGTGGCGATGTTAACGGCGGTGTCAAAACCGATCGCTCGCTCGGTGCTGCCTAAGTCGTTATCAATCGTTTTCGGAATGGCGACTAAATTGATGCCACCTTGCTGGGCCAAACGGCGCAAAATTGCTAAGCTGCCATCGCCCCCGATGCCAATGAGCGCGTCGAGGCCGAGTTGGTGATAGCCCTCGATGATTTCTTCGGAGCGATCGCCCACGGTGCCATCTGGCATAGGAAACGCAAAGGGATTGCCCTTGTTGGTGGTGCCTAAGAAGGTGCCCCCTTTGACCAGCAAATCGTAATCATCGGGGACCCGGGTTAAGGGATGAAACTCAGGTGGCCGCTGAAGCAGGCCATGGGTCGCGCGTGAAATGCCGTAAACTTCCCAGCCGTAGGTATCAACGGCACGATGCACGACTGCTCGAACGGCGGCATTGAGCCCGGCGCAATCACCACCACTCGTCAAAATTCCGATGCGTTTGATATCTGCCATGGCGCTTCTTCTCAATCCATATCCTGAATATCGTCTCGATATAGAAAACTCGGGGGTTCTGCAACCTTTTTTTCAGATTTATGTGAATAAATAATGCGTGGTTGGAGCGCTGCTGCGCCGCTGGCGATTGGTCTGATTCATGCCTTTACTTTCCAGTGTTGGCAGGCTGTTTGGCGGTGATGACGGTTGTGCTTATCCAATCGCTCATCCATCAAATCTGGTTAAGCTGACAGCCAGATCAGCGGCCCTGGTTGGGCCGTGAATCGCCGCCCAACTCGACACTGGAGACAGGCCACGTCAGCGTCAGCCGCGACGGTGATGATTGCGGCAAGATGATAAGGCTGTTTGGAAAGTCCCTGCTGTCATGCTGAAACTGCTGCTGTTGCGTCATGGTGAATCGACCAGTAACCGCGATCGCCGCATGGCTGGCCAAGATGACGCGCCGCTAACGGCACTCGGCGTTCAACAATGTCAGCAGTTGGCGACCTGGCTATATGACCAGGGTTGGCAGCCCAGCCACATTTACAGCAGTCCACTTCGCCGCGCTGTGGAATCCACCACTGTTTTGCTGCACCCCTGGCAGTGGCAATTGCCTGATAGCCAGGGGGTTGAGGCAACGCCAACGGCCAGCTCGAGGGCATGGCGCAACCTGTCACTCGCGGCGCGGGGCGAGCACCCGCCACCGAGGTTTTGCTACGCTGCCGAACTGCAAGAATTTCAGGCAGGAATTTTGACGGGGCTGACGTGGACCGAGGCCCAGCAGCGCTATCCCGATTTATGTGAGGCACTCGTCACATCGCTGGATTGGTTGCCCATTCCCCAGGCAGAAACGCCACGCCAGGGACGGCGACGGGCTGAGGCCTTTGTCGCGCAGCTGTTGGTGCAACACCGCAACGGGGACGCCGTGTGGGTGATGGCCCATCAGTGGATTTTGGAGCATTTGATTGCGGCGCTCATGGGCAGCGATCGCACCTGGCAAATTTCCATGGGCAACACGGCCCTGTTTGAATTTTGGTTAGATTGCGATCGCTGGTCGCAAACGGGCATGGCCCGGCACACCAGCACCTTGTGGCAAATCCAACGGTTTAATGAGCGCCCCCACTTGCTAACTGGTGGGGCGATCACGACCGCCCCACCAGCCGACTCCGCCCCTTAAAGGATGGCCCCCTTTTACAATGGAAATGATGGATTGAATACAGGTTTACGCGCATATGAAACCCTCTCGTCTCGGCCATGTAGCCATTTGTGTAGAAGACATTGATCGGGCGGTGACGTTTTACCAGGGCTTAGGGATGGAAGTCGCCTGGCATGACAAAGATTGGGCTTACGTCAAAGCGGGGGAAGATGGTCTGGCCCTACTCAGCCCGAATTATGAACAGGCGGGCCCGCATTTTGGCTTTGTGTTTAGCGATCGCGCCGAAGTCGATACTGCCTATGCTCGCCTCAAAGCTGACGGGGTCTTTGTTACCGAAATTCACGAGCATCGGGATGGCACGGCCTCTTTCTACGGCAAAGACCCCGATGGCAACTGGTTTGAATATCTCTACGAGCCCGCTTCAGTCGCGGCGACGCCTGCTGCCGTTTGAGAGGGCGGGTCAGTGAGCGGCGCGCTTGGGGGGCGGGACTGTAACGACTGTGGTAACCAGATGTGAAATTGGGCGCCCTGACCGGGTTCGCTCTCAATGGTGAAACGCCCCTGATGGTTGTCCACAATGACCTGATAGCTGATGGCAAGGCCCAGTCCGGTGCCTTTGCCAATGGGCTTGGTGGTAAAAAACGGATCGCAGAGGCGATCGCGCAAATGCTCCGGGATGCCAGGGCCATTGTCCGCAACGGTGAGGGCGACCCCTGGCACATTGTCGTAGGTTTGCGGTTGGCCGGTGATAGTGATGGTGGGGGTGTCGGTCTCGTTCAGCGCCACTGATTCCAGGGCGTCGATCGCATTCACCAGCAGGTTCATCAGCACTTGGTTGACCGCCGAAGGAAAGCATTCCACCAGGGGCAGCGGCGCTAACTGCTGGACGACCTTGATTTCGGGGCGAGGGCCACTGGCCTTTAATCGATTGCGCAAAATGACAAGCGAGCTTTCCAGGCCGTGATAGAGATTGACCTCCTTGGTGGGGGATTCTTCATGACGGGAAAAGTTTTTCAAGCTTTGCACAATGCTGAGAATACGCTGGGAGCCATCCTGCATAGATGCCAGCAGTTTGGGAAAGTCTTTGCAGAGAAAATCAACATCCAGGCGGCTGAGCGTCTGGGTGACATTGGCTGGCGGGTTGGGATAGGTCTTTTGATACACCTCGATCGCCTGCATCAGATCCAGCGCATAGTCCTGAGCAAAGTCAATGTTGCCAGCGATAAAGGAGAGCGGATTGTTGATTTCGTGGGCGACCCCGGCGACCAGTTGCCCCAGGCTCGACATCTTTTCGGCTTGGACGAGTTGGCTTTGAGTTTGGGTGAGGCGAGTGAGGAGCTGTTGCAGTTCGGTGGCTTTTTGGCGCAGCGCATCTTCGGCAGCTTGGCGCTCGGTGATATCACGAATGACCGCGACCAGCTGTTCAGTCGGGGTGGGAACGTCACTAACCGGATCAACCATCGCGTTAGACAGGGTGACTTCGAGGGTGTGGCTGGCTAGCTGAACGGTGAGGGGCACATTGATCGTGGGGCCACGTACGTCGGCGGTGGGGCGCAGGTCGGGTAACAGGGCGTACAGCGATCGCCCTTGCAAAGCCGCCTCATCGGATTGAAATAGGGATTGACTGGCGGCATTCGCTTGCAGAATGGTGCCGTCGGTCTGCAAGACGAGAATACTATCGGCGGCCATGTTGAAAAATTGCTCGGCTTGTTCCCGGGCGGCCCCAATCAGGGTGATTTGGGGCAGGGTCGTCCATCCGGCGATCGCCACTCCCACGGCGGCGCCAATCATCAGCACCACCACCAAGACATTGACCTGATTGGTGAGCGGCAAGCGATCGATTTGACCATGGATGAACCAACTCACCGTCATGGCCCCGCTGAGCAACCCGATCAGCCCGCCAATTTGCACCAGGGCCCAGTCTTGTTGAGGGGCATTGAGGGTATGGGAGAAAGGGCGATCGCGCTCTCCCCAGTGCCACCCAGCGGCTGGGATCAGCCCGACGAGTTGGCAAATCGCCCAAATGCCCAAAGGTAGCAACAACCCCAACACCAGATCGAAGCTGTTCCAGGCGATGCCGCCGACCATGACGATCAGCCCTTCGAGGATGGCAAAGACTAGCGAAGCCCGCGCCCAGCGCACATAGGCTTGCTGCCGCTGCCGCCAGAGCCCCCCGTGAAAGATGACAAACGAGACTAACCAGCCGAGTCCGGTGACAAAGACAATCTGAGCGATGTCGCCCCACCAGAGAAAGGCGATGCTCAGCATCATGGTCACCAGTAAGCCGACGCCCAAAATGCCCTGGCGCGAGACCTGGGCAAATACGGGCGGCAACTGGCCATCGAGGGACAGTTGGTAGAGCATCCGAGGGCTGTTGGAGACCGCTGTGGCACAGCTCAGCAAACTCGCCGACGCGAGCAAAAACGTCACCACAAACGCTGCCCCTTCACCCCAAAAGGGACTGGCGGCTAGCAGCTGCTCATAGGGGGTGGTGATGTCGGCATCGGCAGAGCCCAACTGCAGCAAGAGCCAACTGCCCACTAGATAAACGATGGGAATGAGCGCGGCGGCGATCGGTAAAATTTGCAGCGTTTTTTGCGGATAGCGGCTGTCGGCGACAAAGGCCGCGCCACTTTCGCAGGCATAGACGGCATAGCTGGCGACGACATACCACTTGGCCCAGTCGCCGATCGCAAAGGTGCCCCAGGTGATTTCGGACACGGTTTGCGAGAGCGCGACCCAGCCAATGCCTTGCAGGCAAAAGAGCAAGACGAGAGAGACAGCGGGGACGACAAAAAATAAATGCAATACGCCCAACGCCCGGGTGCCACTAAAGGCCACGATAAAGGCGATCGCGGTAAACCCCACCTGTAACGGGACGGTAGGACAGTCAATACCAAAGGGAGCGAGATTGGCCTGCACCAAATCGGTCAGCACGATCGCATTCACCGGCAACACGGCCACCCAGCTGATGTAGTAGCCCAGCGCGCCATAGGTCGCCAACCAGGGAGCCTCCGGCCATAACCGACTCAGATAGCTGGGGGTGCCCCCCGCCAAGTCCGCCCATTGTTGGCCCAACCGTTGCACTTGCAGATTAATCAACATGCCGACCACCGTGCCGGGTAGCCAGACTGCGAGGGCTTGCCAGCCTAATTCGATTTGCATAGCCGGGGCGATGCCGAGCCACAGCAGCAAACCGGTTAAGCCAAAGCCCCAAGTTTCAAATGAACTGAGGCTACGCGGTAAGCGAGAAATGGGTGGCGGGCTGGCAGTCATTAAGCTAGTGAATGGCGGGGCAAAACCGTAACGAAACGTCAGCCCCGCCGCTTGCCTTGGCAGTCTGGAAACGGGCATTCCAGCAACTGCGGAGGCCAACGATGGGGGTCAGCATGGCGAACGGGGTTGGGGGGTCGGTAGACGCCGATCGCGCTGGGCCGGCTGGCTGGCTCAAGCTAGCGATCAATCCCCGAGGGGAGAAAGACGGAATGGGCTTAAGATGCCCGCAGATAGGCCAGAGGCTACAGGTTTGCTGTACGAATCCATTTTTACGCTAATGGACAGCTGGCCACAGTGATGCTGGTAACCTATCACGTCAGATAATTTACCGACTGCTGGGCTCGTTGCCGGTAGTTACTCGGCAGCGCGCCTGCCATAACAGATTGGGCGCTCTACATGATGAACATGCGGCGATCAAGACTTTTGGGATCGTGGGTGCTGACAAAGGTATCGAGGGTATCGTCAGATTCCAGGCGACCGTCCACCAGGTTGATGATGCGATCGGCCACATCCAGAATGCGGTTGTCGTGGGTGACCATGAGAATGGTGCGGTTCTCTTCTTTGGCGAGTTTTTGCATGAGGGTGACGACGTCGCGACCCGATTTCTTATCCAGGGCGGCGGTGGGTTCGTCGGCGAGAATTAAGGGCGGCTGGTTCACCAGGGCGCGGGCGATCGCGACTCGCTGCTTTTGCCCGCCAGAAAGGGAGTCGGGCTTGTAGTCGACGCGATCGCTGAGGCCCAGTTCGCTGAGAATTTCCACGGATTGCGATCGCTTGGTCCCGTACTGCCCCTGTAATTCCACCGCCATTTCCACATTCTGGGAGGCGGTGAGGGATGCAAACAGATTGTGCGCCTGAAAAATGAAGCCGATCTGGCGGCGTACGCTCACCAGTCGGCGGCGACTGAGCCCCACAATTTCCTGATCGAGCACTTGCAGGCTGCCTTCGTGGGTGGTGCGTAGTGCGCCAATCAGCGTCAGTAGCGTCGTTTTGCCGGAGCCAGACGGTCCCGTCATAATCACAATTTGGCCGCGGGGCAGGTCTAAATTGATGTCGAACAAGACCTGCTTCGTGAGATCACCCAGCCCAAACGAGTAGTTGAGATTGCGAATCTGCACAGCGCTGGACGTCGAAGTGACGGTGCCCGAAGCGCTGGACTCAGGTGATGGGGAATTTGCCATTAGCCAAATACCTCAGCAGGATCAGTGGACTGGACCTTGCGCACGGCGATCGCCCCGGAAATCAAACACATGGCGAACGTCGCCAGATACATTTGGGCGATGCGGCCCGGCGTCATGAGAAACACGAGCCCGATGGCATTGCTGGCAGCTGTGTAAAGCAAGCGGCTCACCAGAAGGCCCGGAATGAAGCCCAGCACCGAGAGAATCAACGCTTCTTGAATGACAACGGTGAACAAAAAGCGATTGCTGTAGCCCATGGCCTTGAGGGTGGCATATTCCTGCCAGTGATCGGCCACATCGGTATACAAAATCTGGTAAACGAGAATGATGCCAACAAAAAAACTCATCACCGTCAACAGCGAAAACACAAAGGCAATGTTGGTACTTTCGCGCCAGTAGTCGCGCTCTTGTGCCTCGAAGCTATTGCCGGGACCAGATCGCCGCAGCACCTTCACATCATTGGGCAAAAAGTCGCTCAACGCTTGCACCATCTCATCCACGTTGATCCCCGGCTGCACTTGCACCAGACCAATATCTACCGTCGCAAAACTGCGCTCATCCTCCTCGGGACCCCGATTGGCAAAATAGCGCAAAAAGTTTTGGTCGCTCATGATCAGGTTGCCGTTGCCCGCGGCAAAGTCGGTGCCCAGACTAAAGGTGCCGACAATTTTGATGGCTCGATCCGCCAACTCGGACTGAATGCCCGCCTCGCGGGGGCCAATCTCGGCCCGGGCGCGGGTGTCAATTAACGCCGTATTGGGCAGCCGCAGGGCTGCCAGATTCGCGGTGACGCCCGGCAAGGGCAATACCGGATCGGCCAGGTTAAAGGCGAGGACGCGCACGGGCCGCGTCTTGCGAGTCTCAGGATTGCGCCAGCGCACATCACTCATATACATCGGATAAGCGGCCTTGACTCCGGCCAACGCCTGAGCCTGATAGAGGCGTCGCCGCGCAAAAGCGGACGGCACAAACATGTTGTTTTTAAGCCGATTGATGATGATGATGTCGGCGTTGAGGCGGTTGATGAGCTGGACTTGGCTGTCGTAAAGGGCGTTTTGAAAGCCGGTGAACAGGAACATCAGCAACACGGCAAACCCCACTCCGGCCATAGAGGTGGCAAATTTGCGGCGATCGTGGGTCAGGTTGAGCCACGCCAGGGGCGTCCGTTTCCACCAAGTCAGCATGGCTAAAACACCTCCGCTGGGTCGGCAGTGACGGCGCGGCGCACGGAAATGAGCCCCGAGAGGCTGCACATGACTACGGTCAAGGCTAAGACCAACACCAGGCGGTTGACGGTCATGATCATCGGTAGATTGGTCGCCTCGCGGGTGAGGCGATATAGCCCCACAGCGACCACCCAGCCGGGCACAAATCCGGCAATGGCCAGAATGACGGCTTCTTGGAGGACGACGCCGAATAAATAGCGACCGCTATAGCCCATGGCTTTGAGGGTGGCGTATTCGGTCATGTGGTCGCGGATGTCGGTGTAGAGAATCTGATACACAATCACCGTGCCGACGATGAAGGACACAATCACGCCGAGGGTAAAAATGAAGCCGATCGCGGTGGTTTGGAGCCAGAACTGCAAATCGTTTTGAATCATTTCGCGGCGGGTCAGAACTTGCACATCAGCGGGCAGCAAGCGACGCAGGGTGGTGGCGATCGCGTCCACATTGGCCCCTGACTCCACTTGAATGAGCCCCAGGTTGATCTGGCTAAAGGGGCGCGGCGCAAAAAAGCGAATAAAGTTCTGGTCGCTCATGATCAGGGTGCCATCAGCCGCGAATCCGCCCCCCAGGGTGTATTGCCCGCCAATGGTGACGCGGCGGCGATCGGCCTCCGTTTCCAAGCCCACAGTCTGGGGACCAAATTCTTCGCGAGAGAGGCGATCGATCAGCACGGTGTTGGGCGTTTCGAGCACTTGCTGCGCGGCTCGCGTTTGCAACTCGGGCATCCCAAACACGGGGTCTTGGGGATTGATGCCAAACACAAACATGGCGCGGCTGATGCGCGTCTCAGGATTCCGCCACAGCAGATATTCCATGTACAGCGGCATGGCCCGCTCGACCCCTTCTACCCCGGCGATCTGCACCAGTCGAGTGCGAGGAAAGGCTTTGGTGGAACTGATTTCGAGAGATTCGGGCGAGGTGAGAAAAATATCCGCTTGCAGTTGCTCATAGAAAGTGACGGTCGTGGCGAGCAGCGCCCCCTGGAACCCCAGGTTCATAAAAATCAGCAGCACGGCAAAGGCCACCCCCGCGATCGCGACAATCAGCCGGGTCTTTTCATGCAACAGGTTTAAGAGGGCGAGGGGCGTTCGTTGCATCTACGACTCCACATCAATCACCACATCCACCTGCAAATTCGTGAGGCCGTCAATCACCTCACTCTGATCGACCCGCACCCGCACCTCCACCACGCGGGCATCGGCGTTGGCGGCGGGGTCATCGTCCAGCACGTCATTTTTGAAAATTTGCAGACCCACCTGTTCTACCGTGCCTGTCAGCACGTCAGCAAAGGCCCCGTTGCGGCTGGTGATGGTGGCTCGTTGCCCGGGCTCTACCAGCGACACATCCGTTTCGTAGACTTCTGCCACGACATACATTTGCTGGGTGTCCCCCAGCGCCAAAATGGGGGCGTTAGTGGTCACCGCTTCGCCCGGTTCCGCATACAATTGCAAGATTTGCCCGGCGCGGGGAGCCCGAACGATGGTCTGCTCCAGGCGGGCTTCGGCTAGGGCCAGGTTTTGGGTGGCAGACTCGACATTCACCTGGGCTTGGGCCAGTTGCAAATTGGCGGTCTGGCTGTTGACCTGGGCGTCGGCGTTCGCCAGACTGGTGGTCCGGGCGACGGTGAGTTCTTGTTTGCGGGCTTGGGCACTTAACACTTCTTCCCGCAGACGTTGCACGGTGGCCCGCTGGCGATCGCGCTCTTGCTGGGCGATCGCCCCATCGGCATACAGCGCTTCAAAGCGGGCCAAATCGGCCTCGGCAATTTGCAGGTCAGCTTGCAGGCTTTCGATGGTGCGCTGTTGGGCTTCAATAGCGGCCAGTTGCGGTTGATCAATTTGGCTGATCCGCGTTTCTGCTTCTTGAATGGTGGCTTGCCCGGCCTCGGTTTGGGCCACCAGCAGCGCCTCGGCTTCGGCGAGTTGACTGGCGGCGAAGTCCCGTTCGGCGCGACGCACCGCATAAATGTCTAAATAGGCCAGGATCTGCTCGGCTTGCACGACCTCCCCTTCCGCCACTTCTAGTTGGCCCAGGCGACCACTTTCGCCCGCGACGACATCGACGACGCGGCCTGCTGGTTCAACCCGTCCCAGTGCCGCCACTTGTACTCGCTGGGGAGCGGGCGCTGCCGTTTCAGCCACCTCTGCTTGTTGCGCTTGCAGCCGCGATCGCACCAGCCAAAACGAGCCCCCGGCCAGCACCAACAAACCGACCAGCAGCAGCCAAAATTGGGTGCCGGATAAGGAGCGCAATTGTTTGATGGCCATGAATCATGCTCTGAGATAAATCGCCGCAGCGGGTGAGTCAGCGGACTCGTCAGCCAGGTTCGCTGCCGCTCTGAAGCCTAAACCGAACAGTTTGATTGTTCGATTCTCTATTTGGTTTAGCGTTCATGGTTCTAGTCGCGCCGATTTCATCGCCGTTTGCAACATTATTTAGGACTCTGATTGCTTTAGGGTTGGACGAAGCGCATTAGCGTGACTTCCCACACGAGGCGCGGCTGCACAAAGCGACGGAGGTGGATGCGGGCTTGTTCGAGCGCTTGCAGCGGCTGAGGCGATCGCTGCTGCTCCCACGTCATATGCTGCAAATAATCCACTAGCCAGAGTTGCGATTCAATATCCAGTTCTTTGCTGACTTGTCGCGCGGTATCGAGGGCGTCACGCAAGGTGCTGGGCGGGCGACTAAGGGCTGCGAGGATAGGGTCGGGAATCGTGTTGAGTTGCTCCCAAGCAGAGATCGCCTGACCGGGGCTGCCCTGGGCCATCGCGAGGATGTCGGGGCGCTGCAAAATCTCTGCGTAGCCCGCCTGCTGCAAAATGCTGCTCATCGTATCAGCCGCCAACCGCCGAAAGGGGATCGTCTGACAACGAGAAATAATCGTGGGCAAGAGTTGAGCGCTGTCTTCGGCCAGCAAAATCAGGGTGGCGGCTCCCGGCTCTTCCAACGTCTTCAGCAATCCATTGGCGGGCGCTTCGGCCATGGTTTCCGCCCCTTCAATGACCACCACGGCTTGCGGCGCTTCCAGGGTCGGTCGCGCCAAAAATCGGGCAATCTCCCGAATCTGCTCTAAGCGAATCTGCGGCGGACTTTTGCGTTTCAGATCCAGTTCTTCGGCTTCGGCAGCAGTGACGGGCTTGCCTTTGTGCAGATACGTGGGCTCGACCCACAGTAGATCGGGATGGTTGCGGGATGCGATGCGTCGCCGCAGCGTTGTCGGCTCAAGGCTCAAACCGTTGCCGAGCAGGCATTCGGCAAATCGAAGTGCGGCCAACCGTCGTCCCACTCCAGACGGCCCCGCAAATAAATAGGAGGGAGCAATCTGAGCTTGAGCGATCGCCTGACTCAGCAAATCAATCGCTGTCGTTTGGCCTAAGAGATCGGCAAATGTTTCCGATACCACGTCTTCAGCTTTTGCTCCATGATGGTTTGAATCTGCTGCGCCACCGTGTCTTCGGTGACCGCTGCGTCAATGGTCACAATCCGTTCGGGATGACGCTCTGCCAAGGTTTCAAAGCCTTGCTGTACCTGTTGGTGAAATTCCAGGTGGGTCTGTTCCATCCGATCTAGCGATCCCCGGCGGCGACTGCGGCTGAGTCCCTGGGCGGCATCGAGTTTGAGCCAAAAGGTCAGATCGCCCGAGATGCCCTCCGTGGCAATGTCATTCAACTGCTCAATCAACGAGAGGCTGAGGCCACGGCCATAGCCCTGATACGCCACGGTGGAGTCGATGAAGCGATCGCACAACACCCAACTGCCCGCTTGCAGCGCCGGACAAATGACTTCTTCGATGTGCTGAGCGCGATCGGCCGCATACAGCAACAGTTCAGCACGAGCACCCAGGGCCGTTTCGGGCTGATGGTCGAGTAACAGCGATCGCAGCGATCGCCCCAGATTTGTGCCGCCGGGTTCGCGAGTCACGATTAACTCCGGCACAATTCCTGCTGTCTGTAGTTTTTGAAACGCAGAATGTGCCACCAACCAATGCTGCAACCGAGCCAGTTGCGTACTTTTGCCGCTGCCCTCAACGCCTTCAAAAACAATCAGTTTTCCCTGCATAGCTCGCCGTTGGCAGATGGTTTTACGTGTCCCCATCTTAGAAGGGAACGGCACTCAGCGAATGTTCCTCCGGTCAAACCGCTCGCACAACCCGGCATGGATTGCCCACCGCCACCACGTTGGCGGGAATCGATTTGGTGACTACGCTGCCCGCCCCAATGGTGCTGCCGTCGCCAATGGTGACACCCGGACAAACAATCACGCCGCCGCCTAACCAAACGTTATTGCCAATGGCGATCGGGGCTGCCATTTCTACCCCCGTCAGCCGCACCTGGGGATCAACGGGATGATAGGCCGTGTAGAGTTGTACATTCGGACCCATCAGCACGTCGTCGCCAATGGTCACCCAGTTGCAGTCCAAAATCGTGCAGTTCACATTGATGTAGACATTGTGTCCGGCCCGAATGTGCCGCCCGTAGTCGCAATGGAAAGGCGGATAAATCTCACAGCTCTCCCCAACGGTATCGAACAGGGTTTGGATGATCTGCGATCGGGTGGCCGTCTCATCATGCGCTGACTGGTTAAATCGATGGAGTTGACGCGCTGCGGCCAGGCGCAAGGCGACCAATTCTGGATCATTGGCGAGGTACGGCTCATTGGCTAGCATTTTTTCCCGTTCAGTCAGCGGCATGGGGGTTAGGGGATGGGCGATCGCTCCAAATCATAGACGATGCCCCGATATTTACCGCTGGCATGCGCCGCTTGACTAGAAACTGGGGATAGTGCCGATGTATTATCCTGAGAGGGATTGACCGCAATGGGTGAGCGATCGCCCACCTACTGCAAATCGGTTTGTCTATGTCTGCTCCTTCTTCAGCCCCCCGTTTGCGTCCCTATCAGGTCGAACTGATCAACGACCTCTATCGCAAAGTTCAAAAGGGTCATAAAAAAATCGCCATCATTGCTGGTACTGGTGCAGGCAAAACTGTAATCAGTGGCAAAATCTGCCAGGATGCAGAATCGAGGGGGGAGAAGCTTCTATTCCTTGTTCATCTGGATGTCTTAGTTGGCCAGACCTACGACAAGATGAAAGCTTTTGGCCTGCACTGCGGGTTCATCAAAGCCGGGTGGAAAGAAGACCGCGACGCCCCCATTCAAATTGCCAGCGTGCAAACGATGGCCCAGCGAAAGTGGTGGCGCAAGTGGCCTGCGACAATTGTCTTTTATGACGAGGCCCATACAACACTCTTTAGTCGCGTCGGACAGTCTGTTATGTATACGACTCATCCCAATGCGTTTCATTTGGCGATGACGGCTACCCCCGAGCGCCTGGGCAAAGACCAACTAGGTGAACATTTGGAAACGCTCGTATCAGCACCGCCGCCCGCTGAGTTACAGGCGATGGGATTTTTGTCGCAGATGAAATATTTCAGTATGCCGCCGGATGGGGTGGCAGATTTGAAAGAAGTGAAGACCGTGCGCGGCGATTACGACGAAGCCGGGTTGAAGAATGCCTGCGATCGCCCCGAACTCGTCAGCAAAATCGTGCAAGAGTGGAAGCGCCTGGTGCCCGGCAAACGCACCATCGCCTTTTGTGTCGATATTGAACATGCTCGCCACGTCGCGGAAGAATTTCGCCACGCAGGCATCCCCGCTGATACCGTCGAGGGCAGCACCCCGATTAAAGAACGGCAGCGGATGTATGCCGATCTGCGCGACGAGCGCATCCTCGTGCTCACCTCGTGCAACGTCATCAGCATCGGCTTCGATGAACCCAGTGTCGAAGTTGGATTAATGCTGCGCCCGACCCAGTCCAGTGCCCTCCACATTCAGCAGATTGGCCGCGTCATGCGCATTTCACCGCAAACGGGCAAAGCCTGCGGCATCATCCTTGACCAGGCGGGCAATCTCGAACGCCTCGGCTTCCCCGAAGACATCGACGAATATCGTCTTCCGAAAGCGAAGGAAGATGGCCCTGGAGGCGGAGGGCCTCCCCCCCAGAAAGTATGTCCTCAATGTGGAAGGTCAGTTTTGAGCTTCATCATGAAATGTCCTGAATGCGAACATCAGTGGTCTTCAGAGCGACCTGTTAATTTAGAAAATATGATCCAAGTTTATTCGCGGGAGCAGGCCCACAAAATCAAAGATGTTCCTACGCTCATGGAGATGTTTCACAGTTGTAGGCGTAAAGCATATAACAGTAATTCCGCTCCGCCGTATGCGGAACACCTTTTCCGAGAGAAGTGTGGCAGAAGGCATCAGGCAAACTGGTGTCGAAATTCAATATTTGGCTCTAATCCAACTAACATCGATAAGCAGAATTTCTTTGAATACTTGGAACCTCACGCCAAACGCTACGGCAGTAACCCTTTAGATTGGATTATGCGGGAATTTGAAAAAGAGTTTGGCCCCGGTACCTGGGAGCAATTCGCGCAGATGATGTCGAAACGGCAGAGCGATCGCCGTTAAGTCCATCGATTTTGCTGCAAGCCCCCTCGCTTTTCTAGCCCCCTTGCCCCTCTGCTCCCCTGCCCTTTGGTCTGCTTGCCCCGTTCACGATTGATCAATTTTCGCCGCGCGACATTACCCCCATTCACCTTACGAACCTTATCGTTTCATTGAGAAATCCGTGCTGATTGTGACACAGGCTACGTTCGCCCCTCAGTATTGGGCAAAATTGGTATAGACAAACATCTAAGGTAGGAGGTGCATGATGGCTGTTGTGAGAACAGTGGAGTTGTTTGCCAATGCTGATGAGCACCTGACTTTTGAGGCTGGGGAAGTCATCTTTAAGAGCGGTACGTTTGGCCACATGATGTATGGCATCGTTTCCGGCACCGTGGACTTGCAGGTTGATGGCAAAACCGTTGAAACCATCGAAGCGGGTGATGTCTTTGGCGAAGGTGCCCTGGTGCAGACTGACCACACGCGAGCAACCACAGCGATCGCGCAAACCGACTGTCAATTGATTGCCGTCAGCGAAAGTCGATTTAAGTTTTTGATTGAGAACACCCCGATGTTTGCGATCGAAGTATTGCAGAGTTTCTCCAATCGGCTTCAACGTTTCAAGCATCCTCAAGCTGCTTAACTAGCTGTCTAGCTTGAGGGGATGTTGTGGGCGACCAACTGCGACTGTCACTGCCCTTCGAGGGTTGTCCGAGGTCGCCCATAATATTTGTCGGGGCTCGTGGTTCGTGACTGACATTGAGCTGCGAAACCCTCGATCAAAATGAGTACACTAGCGTTAGCGTTTTAGAGAAATTGCATGTCTGTTGCACGCACGGTTGAACTGTTCTCCAAAATTCCTGATGGCAAATCCTTCCAAGCCGGGGAGATCATTTTCAGCGAGGGCGACTCCGGGACAGAGATGTACGGCATCATTGAGGGCACAGTGGCCATGCAGGTAAATGGCAAAACGGTGGAAACCATCAATGCAGGCGATGTCTTCGGAGAGGGAGCACTCGTTCACTCCGACAAACTACGCCGCTCGACGGCGTTGGCACAAACGGCCTGTCAATTAGCCGTGCTCGACGAAGAACGGTTCAAATTTTTGATTACCAACACGCCAATGTTTGCGATCGAGGTGATGCGTAGCTATTCCGATCGCCTCCGCCGCTTCAAGCATCCCGAGATCAATTAAATTGGCGGTATTTATCCCGACGCAGCTCTATCCCAGCTAGGGTATTGGTCCTGATTCGTTTTGCTGTGGATTGTCTGAGCTAGAGCGATCGCTGACTCAGCACAAAGAAGGGGTCTTTAAGAAAGCCCGTACTGCATCCAAATAGAGCTTGGGCGCTTCCAGCATCGGAAAATGCCCGGTATTTTCAATCTCTACATACTGAATCATCTCGGGGTTTAGCTCAGCCGCAGCTTGCCCCAATTTAGCTGGAGTGATTTGGTCATATTGCCCCGAAACCAGGAGGGTGGGCACGCTAAGTTCAGCAAATGCCGCTGGCATAATTTCAGTGGCCTGCTTACTAACTGCGGTGTAGATAGTCCCTAAGGCCACATCGCCATCTGCTTCTAAATAATCTTCTAAAAAGGCGTAGCGCTCCGCTGCCGGAATCGGGCGACTTAAAAAGCGAGCCATAAAGATTCTCGGCATAAGCGGAATCTGCTTGAGCCAATGGGGCCGGAAGCCAACGACGTAGCCGCCAAATTTATAAAATGCCTCAAATGCCTTTTTGTCGTATTCAAAGACGCCATTACAGGTCAGGATGGATTGCTTGATGCGATCGCCATACTGATTGCAAAACAAAACTGCCACCGACGCTCCGGTGGAATGGGAGTTGAGCCAAACCTGCTCCAGTCCCAATACGTTCATCAGTTCGACCAGATCATCCGCAAACGTATCAAGCTCGTAGCCGCGAGCTAAGACCGCTGCGCGATTTTCGGGGGCGATGGGTGATCGTCCAAACCCGCGCATGTCATACAACAGGCAGTCAAACTCATCACTCAGCGATCGCGCAGTGGACTGCCAATATCGACAAGAACCGCCCCACCCGTGGATAAATACCATGATCGGTTTATCGCCTTGGGGAGCCTCACCAGAGGCGGTTAGCCACTCGTAGTAGTGGTTAACGCCAGAGACATTTGCGTAAGCCATACGTCAGCCCCTATGCCGACTCAGGCTTGGGCAATGAAGACGGATGCACCAACAACTCAGCCGTGGAGCGTTGTTCGACCATTTCCCGAGTGATGGTACAGCGCTTCAGATCTTTCCGCGAGGGCAGCTCGTACATCACATCGAGCATCAATTCTTCAACGATGCCGCGTAGTGCCCGTGCTCCGGTTTTGCGCCGATAGGCTTCCCGAGCGATCGCGCGAATCGCATCCGGCTTAAACTCCAGCTGCACGTTGTCCATGCCCATGAGCTTTTGGAATTGCTTGATCAGCGCATTCTTCGGCTCGGTCATGATCTCGACCAGCATTTCCTCATCTAGCGGATCGACGACCGTAATGGCCGGAATCCGACCGATAAACTCAGGAATAAGGCCGTATTTCACCAGGTCTTGCGGCTCTAACTGCTTCAGCACATCGGCGGTGCGCTTTTCGCGAGAGGCTTGGCTGTCTCCCGGTTGAATGAAGCCCATTGACTTTTTGCCAGCCCGCTGCTCGACCAGCTTTTCGAGCCCCACAAAGGCGCCCCCGCAGATGAACAAAATGTTGCTCGTATCAATCTGGATGCAATCCTGATAAGGATGCTTGCGACCGCCCTGCGGCGGCACATTGGCGACTGTGCCTTCCAACATCTTCAACAGAGCCTGCTGCACGCCTTCACCAGAGACATCGCGGGTAATCGAAGGATTTTCGCTCTTGCGGGCAATCTTATCGATTTCGTCGATGTAAATAATGCCGCGTTGGGCCTCTTCGACATCGAGATCCGCTACTTGCAGCAGCCGCAGCAGAATGTTTTCCACGTCTTCGCCGACGTAGCCCGCTTCTGTGAGGGTTGTCGCATCAGCTACGGCAAACGGTACATCCAAGACGCGGGCCAGCGTCTGTGCCAGCAACGTTTTCCCAGATCCCGTTGGGCCGATTAGTAAGATATTAGCTTTTTGAATTTCGACCGCATCCTCAGCATTCTCAGCTTGGCTTTGCAAATGACTGAGGCGTTTGTAGTGGTTATAAACTGCAACGGACAAGACTTTTTTGGCCTCATCTTGACCAATTACATGTTCGTCTAAGTAGCTCTTGATCTCACGCGGCTTTGGCACCTGGCTGAAAGAAATTGGGGAAGGGGTCCGCCGCCGCTCAGGCGTTTGCTCTCGCCGGGGCACTGACTGAGGAACCGTCGCGCCTGAGTCAAAGAGTTCTTCATCCAAAATTTCGTTGCACAGGTCAACACATTCATCGCAAATGTAAACCCCAGGCCCAGCAATCAGCTTGCGTACCTGCTCTTGTGACTTGCCACAAAAGGAACATTTGAGATGGGAGTCGTACTTAGACATGGTGTACCCCTATTGCGATGCAGCAGCTGTGGCAGCAGTTGTCAGTGAGTTTTGTGCTAGCACCTGGTCAATTAAGCCGTAATTTTTGGCTTCTTCCGCCGACATGTAAAAGTCACGTTCAGTATCGGTTTCAATGCGCTCTATGGGCTGCCCACTGTGGTGTGCGATGAGCTCGTTTAATCGCTGCTTGTGGTACAAAATTTCTTTGGCTTGAATCTCGATATCCACAGCTTGGCCTTGAGCACCGCCCAACGGTTGGTGGATCATGATGCGTGCACTAGGGAGTGACAATCGCTTGCCGGGAGCACCACCACATAGCAGAAACGCACCCATGCTAGCAGCTAAACCAAAACAGATCGTGACCACATCCGGTCGAATCTGCTGCATAGTGTCATAAATGGCCATGCCTGCCGTTACCGAACCACCGGGAGAATTGATGTAAATTTGGACGTCTTTCTCAGGCTCTTCTGCATCTAAAAATAGCAGTTGGGCAACAATGGCATCGGCAATCTTGTCATTCACCGGAGTGCCTAGAAAAATAATGCGCTCCCGCAGTAGTCGAGAATAGATATCAAAAGCGCGCTCACCCCGGCCAGACTGTTCAACCACCATGGGTAAAACGTTCTGAACCTGTTGGTGCAGCTGGCTTTGACTCGTCAGGATGTGATTTGTGTGAGATTGCAATGCCATTAAACTGTTGAGTATTTCCAAATCTATTAAGTCACCGCAGCTAGCAACTTTCCGCATTCTGACAACTGGTTTGGCTTGTGAAAGCCAGCAACTTTGCCACAGTTGTCACACAGCCTAGTCGTTTTAGCCGCTAGACAACATTATGCCCCAACCACGAACTCACTACCGGAGGTTCAGGAACGAGCTGAATCCGGAAAAGTCGCGATTTGCCCCAAAGTGTAGACCAATTTCTCGGTTTCTGATCCCCATGCGCTTCATTAATCTTTGAAGTCTGATCATTGAGCGTTGAGCCGATCGTCTGACTATCTGGTGAACCTTGGGGTGGCTGTGCCGCTACTCCTCTTCGCTGGTGGTGGAGACAGCGGTAGTTTCGACCGTCGTTGTGGTCTCTGGGTCAGCGGCTGGCTCAATCGTAGGAGCGGTTTCCGGGGTGGACTCGCTCTCTTCATCAGCTGCCGCTTCAGCGGCCGACAGTGTGCCCTCAGGCACCATTTCAACTGTGTTATTTTCGACCAGCCACTTCAGAATTTTTTCTTGTAGCAGTTCTTCGTTAACGACCTCACGTAGGCGATCGCGGTCAACCTGCTCGGGGTTGCTGACTTCTTCCAGCATCTCCTTCATCCGCTCAGCCACTTCGTCCTCTTCGACCTTGATCGATTCCTGCTTGGCGACTTCGCCCAATGCGAGGGTGCGACGTAGCCGATCAATGGCCTCAGGGCGCGATCGCTCGCGCATGTTTTCAATGATTTCCTGAGTCAACATTTTGCCGATGTCAATGCCCTGGCGGCTGAGTTGAATGGCAGCTTGCTGTACCAGATGATTGGCCTCGCGACGAATCAGCGTTTCTGGGATTTCGGCGTCTAGGTGCTTAAGCAGGGCCGCGAGCAACGCTTCAAACTGATTCGCTTCAGTTTTGTCTTGCGCCTCCTGTTGATACCGCTCTTCTAGAGAATTACGGAGTGCTTCCAACGTTTCAAACTCGCTGACTTCTTCTGCAAAGTCATCGTCTAACTCAGGCAATTCCTTTTCCTTGAGTTCCTTGACTGTCACGGTGAAAATCGTCGCCTTGCCTGCTAAATCTGCCTGTGGATAGTCTTCGGGAAACTGCAGCGACAACTCTTTAGTTTCATCCAGAGACATCCCCACGATGCCCTCGACAAAGCCGTCAATGAAGCCGCCTTCTTTAATATCCAGCTGGAAGTCTTCAGCACTGCCGCCTTCAAAAACTTCAAAAGAGCCATCGGCCTGCTCGACCTTGCCCTCAAAGTCCACCACGGCCACGTCACCCATTTGAACGGCGCGATCCTCGACGGGCACCAAGGTGGCAAGATTGAGGCGATATTGCTCCAAGACCTCATCGACTTTGCTGGCTTCGTACTTAATCTCTTCAGCCTGCACTTCTAAGCCGGTGTATTGCTCCAGAGTGACTCGAGGCGGCACATCCACCGAGGCTTGAAACGTGAGCGTTTCGCCCGGAGTGTATTGCTCGATCAGTTCGTCGAACTCGGTGGTTAGTTGATAATTGCCGATCGCTTCAATCGATTCGTCTTTAATAGCCTGTTCAACTGCCGTTTGCACGAGTTCTTCCAGGGCCGCAGCTTTGATCTGGGCTGTGCCAAAACGCTGCAAAAAGACTGGACGAGGCACCTTGCCGGGACGAAACCCCGGAATTCGCACCGTTTTGATTAATTTTTTTAGGACCTTTTCATAGGTTTGCTTAGAAACCTCAGCGGGCACTTCAATTTGCAACCCCACTTGACTATCGGGCAGTTGTTCTTGAGTAACTTTCATGAAAGAGTCCTAACTTCCTTGCGAATCGTCGAAAAATATCTGGCTTTGCTCCAAAGAACAGTGCTGGAAGCAGCGATGCTGTCTTAGTGCGATGACTGTCGAATTTTGACGCAGTTAGCTATGATACTGCATTCATGGGACAACATGGCTGGCGGATTTCAAGGCATCTTAACGATTGCGATCGCACCCCAGTGAGAACATGGTGTCAGACAAATCCGCTGGTTCCAAACAGTGACTCGGCATTGCTCGTTTTATTAGGACGGGGCGAGCCTTGACTTGGCCAGCAATACAAAAAGTTTATGAAGATGGAGGGTAAGCGACGTGGCTGAGGGATATCGGGTAGCAATTTTGGGGGCCACTGGAGCCGTGGGGACGGAATTGATGGCGCTGTTAGAGGAGCGGCAGTTTCCACTGACCGAACTCCGACTGTTGGCGTCTCCTCGCTCGGCAGGCAAAACCCTACCCTTCAAAGGCCAATCACTCACGGTGCAGCCCCTCGGCGATCGCGCCTTCGACGATATTGATATTGTGCTGGCCTCAGCAGGTGCTAGCGTTTCTCGCGAATGGGCGGCCAAAGCCACTGCCGCCGGAGCGGTCGTCATTGACAACTCCAGTGCCTTTCGCATGGATCCGAAGACGCCACTTGTTGTCCCCGAAGTGAACCCGCAGGCTGCTGCCCACCATCAAGGCGTGATTGCGAATCCCAACTGCACCACGATTTTGATGGCGGTTGCCCTTTGGCCACTCCATCAAATTCAGCCGATTCAGCGCATTGTGGTGGCTACCTATCAATCCGCAAGCGGCGCTGGTGCTCAGGCCATGGAAGAGATGAAGCAGCAGGCCCAAGCCATTTTGGATGGTACAGAACCCAAAACTGAGGCGTTTCCCTATCCGCTGGCTTTCAATTTGTTCCCCCACAACTCGCCTTTGAATGACAATGGCTATTGTCAAGAAGAGATGAAAATGGTGAACGAAACCCGCAAAATTTTCGGGGAGGCCGATTTGCGAGTAACGGCCACCTGTATCCGAGTGCCGGTATTGCGTGCCCACTCCGAAGCGGTCAATTTAGAGTTTGCGGCTCCTTTTTCGCCGGATCAGGCGCGTGCTGCTCTGGTCGCTGCACCGGGGGTCAAGCTGCTCGAGGACTGGGAAGCAAATTATTTTCCCATGCCCCAGGACGCGAGTGGTCAGGATGATGTGTTGGTTGGACGCATTCGGTCCGACTTATCGCATCCCAACGGCCTGGAGCTTTGGCTTTGCGGTGACCAAATCCGCAAAGGCGCGGCACTCAATGCCGTCCAAATTGCGGAACTGCTTGTGCAAAAGCAGTGGGTGAAACCCATGGCGACGCTGGCCTAATTCTTTAACGCGCTTCAGCCGCGTCGGTTAAGGATGTGGCTGAGGCGAATGAATTAAATGAGGGGCTTTGCCGCTGCTACCCTATGGCTTTGCGGGCGCAAGGTTGCTATGTTATTGCTGACACCAACTCACATCAGGCAATTGGCTTTTGCATTAGGAGCGACTAGCCTGGGTTGATAAAAGGATTTGAGCGCGTGGGATATTTTGGACGGGTACTGACGGCAATGGTGACGCCTTTTGGGGCCGACAACACTGTCGATTACTCAGTGGCAGAAAAGCTGGCAGCGCATCTAGTCGATAACGGCAGCGATGGTTTGGTGGTTTGTGGTACCACTGGCGAGTCTCCCACCCTATCCTGGGACGAAGAGTTCCAACTCTTTCAATGTGTCAAGGCAGCGGTGGGCGATCGCGCTAAAGTGATTGCCGGAACTGGCTCGAACTCCACTACAGAAGCGATTGAAGCCACCCGCAAAGCGGCGGCCCTAAATCTGGATGGGACGTTGCAAGTCGTGCCCTATTACAACAAGCCGACCCAAGCTGGATTGCTGCAGCATTTTCGGGCGATCGCTGATGCCTGCGACGATTTCCCAGTCATGCTCTACAATATTCCTGGTAGGACAGGGCAGAGCTTCTCGATTGACACCCTTGTGCAACTGTCAGAGATCGACAACATCGTGGCCATTAAAGAGGCCAGTGGAAATCTTGATTTCGCGAGTCATTTGCGGTCTGTAACTCCCAGTGCATTTGCCATTTACTCTGGCGATGATTCTCTAACGCTGCCGTTGTTGGCGGTTGGGGGCTGTGGTGTCGTAAGTGTGGCGAGTCATCTGGTCGGTAATCAGCTGCAGCAGATGATCAGAGCTTTCGAATCAGGTGACGTTCAAGCGGCCACAGCAAGCCATCTGAAGTTGTTCCCTTTGTTTAAGGCACTGTTCTTGGAAACAAATCCGATTCCGGTCAAAGCAGCCTTGGCCCTGAAAGGGTGGCAGGTTGGTTCTCTGCGTTCGCCCCTGTTGCCGGCGAGTGATGCCGTAAAAAGTGAATTGCAGGCCGTTTTGAACTCATTGGCCTAGCGCCGTTAATTATCAGGGCTGCAACCCTAAGAGCTTGGCACAACTGAATACATCTAATTTCTTTATGTACATTGATTCACGGAGTGTGTATGGCCTTATCCAACCCGACCTTGACCGATTAGCGCCGTTATCTGACGGTAATTACGTTTTTGAGCTCACCTTTAGTGCCTTGCAAGTTGCTGGAAAGGTCGCTTCAGCTTTGCTGGGTGGGCTCGAAGTCAGCATATTTTTTGAAAAATCTGTCTTACTGCAGTAGTTTCCAGAGTTTTCTAAATAAGTCTTGCTTTACCTGTGCGGGTCGTTGCCTTGGCACTACGGAGACAGGAGCGACCAATCAGTAGGGCAATGCCCTTTCAATCTTTTGTTCAGCCATTTTTGGCATTTTTTATTAACGACAAACTGTATGACTAATCCCAATCCTGATGCAAAGCTCAAGATTATTCCCCTCGGTGGACTGCATGAAATTGGTAAAAACACCTGTGTGTTTGAAATCAATGACGAGATTATTCTGCTCGATGCAGGCCTCGCTTTCCCCACTGACGGTATGCATGGTGTGAATATTGTGCTGCCGGATGTGACTTATTTGCGAGACAACCGCCACAAAATTAAGGGCATGATCGTCACCCATGGCCACGAAGACCACATTGGCGGCATTGCTTACCACCTCAAGCAGTTCGACATTCCGGTGATCTATGGTCCACGCTTGGCAATGGCTTTGCTAGAAGGCAAGTTGGAAGAAGCTGGGGTCAGCGATCGCACTGAACTGCGTCCGGTGCGGCCTCGTGACATGGTGCGCCTCGGCAAATCCTTTGTGGTGGAATATATTCGCAACACCCACTCCATTGCCGATAGCTGTAGTGTGGCGATTCACACCCCTCTGGGCGTGGTGATCCATACGGGCGACTTTAAGTTTGACCATACCCCGGTCGATGGCGAACATTTTGATGTGCAAAAGCTGGCCGAGTACGGCGAAAAAGGCGTTCTCTGTCTGATCAGCGACTCAACCAATTCGGAAGTACCCGGTCATACCCCTTCCGAGCGATCGGTGTTTCCTAACTTGGATCGAGTCTTTTCCCAAGCCGACGGCCGCCTGCTGGTCACCACCTTCTCTTCGTCGGTCCATCGGGTCAACATGATCTTGGAACTGGCGAAAAAGCATCACCGCATGGTTTTTGTGGTGGGACGTTCCATGCTTAATGTGATTGCCCATGCCCGCGAGTTGGGGTACATCAAATGCGAAGAAGATCGCTTTCAACCCCTGCGGAACTTGAGCCAATATTCTGATCGCGACGTGATGATTCTCATGACCGGGTCGCAGGGTGAGCCGATGGCGGCATTAACCCGCATTGCTAATGGCTCTCACCGAGAGATCAAAATTCGTGAAGGCGATACCGTTGTCTTCTCCGCGAATCCCATTCCCGGCAACACGATCTCAGTGGTTAATAACATCGATAAACTGATGATGAAAGGTGCCAAGGTCGTTTACGGCAAGCATCAAGGGATTCACGTCTCGGGACATGGTGCCCAGGAAGATCAAAAACTCATGCTGGCCCTGACCCGACCGAAATTTTTCTTGCCGGTGCATGGTGAGCATCGGATGTTAGTGAAACATTCTCAGACGGCCCAAAGTATGGGCGTGCCTGCGGAAAACATGGTCATCATTAACAACGGCGATGTCGTCGAACTGACCCAAAACAGTATTGGGATTGGTGGCAAAGTGCCTTCGGGGATTGAACTGGTTGATTCCTCTCGCCAAGGTGTGGTGGACCGAGAAACCCTGCGCGATCGCCAGCAGCTCGCTGAGGACGGCATTATTACAGTGGCGGCGATCGTGAGCCAACGAGGCAAACTCGTCACTCCGCCAACGGTCGATATTCGGGGGATTTCACAAACCCTAGATTTGGAGCGGTTCCAAAACAAAGTGTCTGATTTGATTGGGCGAGTTTTGCGAGAACGCACCAATAAGAAAGGTATTGAGCGTGACGGCATTCAGCCTGCGATCGAATCAGAGTTACGCCGACTGATCCGTAAAGAGTTGCCGAAGCGGTATCCTGTGACGGTTCTATTGCTGAACTGGGTAGAAACAGCAGAAAATAATGCGCCAGTCCCCGCGCTAACCGCATCGTAAGCTGCTGGATTCCTGGGACTTAGCCGCTATAGCGGTTTGATGAATGTTGTAAAACTTAACCTCCGCTTAGTGGCCGTTTCGACGGGGCTGAGCGGAGGTTTTATTAATGAATGTGCTTGTTCTCGCCACTGGGCGCTATAATGCACCCAACAGAAGCAGACCTGTGGTTGGGCTTGAGCATTGACAAGCAAGAGAGCCAATTGCAGCCGCTTACCAAAGGCTTCTGTCAGAATTTTTGAGATTCGACAAAGATTTTGGTAGCCCTGGAACCGTGGTACTTGCGGTTTTCGAGACCGTTCCAGCTCTTCAAAGGTGAATGAGCTATCTGCGATCGCGTTCCGCCTGCCTGCGTCGTTACTGGTCAACGGCAGTGATGTTCGCTTCTGAAAGACAGCATTGTTTGTGTTATTACGGTTCGCTGCCGCAGCGTTAACAGGCGGAGTCGAATCATTACAAGATTTGAGGATATTGAATGCCTAAGCAGATTGTTATTGCTGAACAGCATCGCATAGCTGCTGTTTTTCAAGGAGATCAGATACAAGAACTCATTGTTGCCACAGGGACCCATCAAGTTGGCGACATTTATGTGGGAACTGTTGAAAATGTTTTGCCGGGTATTGACGCGGCGTTTGTCAACATTGGTGACAGTGAACGCAACGGTTTTATGCACGTCACAGATTTAGGCCCGCTGCGGCTTAAGCGTGCGGCTGGTTCGATTACTGAGTTGCTAGCGCCTCAGCAAAAAGTGCTGGTGCAAATTATGAAGGAGCCGACGGGGAACAAAGGCCCTCGGCTCACCGGTAATGTCACCTTGCCGGGCCGTTACCTGGTGTTGATGCCTTACGGCAAGGGGGTCAATCTCTCCCGTCGCATTCAAAATGAGCAAGAGCGGAACCGTCTGCGAGCTTTAGCGATTTTGCTTAAGCCAGCAGGGATGGGCTTGCTAGTGCGAACCGAGGCGGAGGATGTTCCTGAAGAAGCCATCATTGAAGACTTAGAGTCGTTGCAAAAACAGTGGGAAACGATTCAGCAAGAAGCGGTAACGAAGCGGCCGCCCGAGTTGTTGAATCGTGATGATGACTTTATTCAACGAGTGCTGCGAGATGTTTACAGCGCTGATGTGAACCGCATTGTGACCGATTCCCATACGGGACTAAAGCGGGTAAAACAGCATTTGATGAATTGGAACGCTGGGCGCATTCCCTCCGGAGTTTTGATCGATCATCATCGCGATCGCGTGCCCTTGTTGGAATTTTTCCGGGTCAATGCAGCCATTCGGGAAGCCCTCCAACCCCGGGTCGACTTGCCTTCGGGTGGGTACATCATTATGGAGCCCACCGAGGCGCTGACGGTCATTGACGTGAACTCCGGGTCCTTTACGCGATCGGCGACCGCACGGGAAACGGTGCTCTGGACGAACTGTGAAGCAGCGGAAGAAATTGCCCGTCAACTGCGATTGCGTAACGTTGCCGGTGTGATCATTGTTGATTTCATCGACATGGACTCGCGCCGTGACCAACTACAAGTGTTGGAAACCTTTAACCGCGCCCTACGGGCTGACAAAGCCCGGCCCCAAATTTCGCAACTGTCAGAACTGGGGCTGGTCGAGTTGACTCGAAAGCGCCAGGGCCAAAACCTCTACGAACTGTTTGGACGCCCTTGTCCCACTTGTGGTGGCTTAGGGCATGTGGTGCATTTGCCGGGAGAGCAGCCCTCGACCGTGCATGAGTCGACGAGTGAGCCGAGTCGCGAGTTAGCAAGTACCAGTAATCGCGCTCATCCCTCTTTGAAAGAAGCCTTCACCGAAGATTTAGAGCCTCATTCTGACCTACAAGAGTTGGACTTGCTCCATCATCCCAGCTATCAGGAGTCGAAGGGTAACCGGGGAGGGCGCCGTCGCCGTCGTCGTGATTCACCCGCACCTAGCCGCAGCAATGGTAAAAGCAGTGACACTGCGCGGCCCTCGACACCTGCACCTGTGACGGTTGAAGCAACGCCAGCGGAGCCACCAGCCAAGTCGACGAGTAATGAATCGACTGCCAGTAGCGGTCGATCTAGTCGTAGTCGAGGCGGCAGAGGCGATCGCAAGCCCGCCACGCCGCCCGAAACAGTCATCGTTGAAATGACCCCTGAAGAACAAAGCGTCTACGCCATGATGGGCATTTCGCCGCTGGTGTTGAGCACGAAAGAAATTAAGGACGCCAAGAATGCGATCGTGCAGGTCGTGTTACCAGGGGAGGCGGCACAACTGTCCGATGACGGCAGCAGTAATGACTCCCCAGAAAATACCGACGCAGTGCCTGAGCAGTCGAGCTCAACGGTGGCTGAACCAATCCTCAAATCTCGTCGTAAGTCTGCTGACTCCGCAGATGAAAATGGGAGTTCGACAGAGTCGGCAGTGACAGTGGCAGTCGAGACGGCGGAAGCCAATACTGATAACGCTGAGGCAAGTGACATAGCCGAAACGGTGGCTGAATCGGCACCTAAAACGCGCCGTCGCCGTCGCCGCCGATCTTCGGCCAGCGGAGATGATGGTTAAAGTCCGCAACACTTCGGTGGCGATTACGCCAACGTTAGCGTCGACGCCCGCGGCGATCATCGCGGGCGTCGATGAGGTGGGAAGAGGAGCTTTGTTTGGTCCAGTGGTGGCCGGAGCGGTCATTCTTGACGCCAGCACTAGCGCTGACTTGGCTACCTTAGGAGTGACAGACAGCAAGCGCTTGACCGCTCCCCGACGAGAGGCCTTGGTGCCGCAGATTAAATCGCAGGCGCGGGCCTATGCCCTCGGCTTAGCAACCGTTCACGAAATTGATCGGCTCAATATTTTACAGGCTTCACTCTTAGCAATGCGACGGGCAATTTGCCGCCTATCTGTAGCCCCTGAACTGTGCTTAGTAGATGGCAATCAACGTATTCCCGATCTAGCGGTGCCCCAGCAGACGGTGGTTAAGGGGGATCAGGTCGATGTGGCGATCGCGGCAGCCAGCATTTTGGCAAAAGTGTGGCGCGATGCGCTCATTGTGCGCCTTGATCGCCGCTATCCCGGCTATGATCTCGCCTCTAATAAAGGATATGGGAGTGCCCGACACCGCGAAGCCATCGCCCGGTTAGGGCGATCGCCCCAGCATCGCCAATCTTTTAAGGTTGCTCAGCAGCTAAGTTTACTGCCCGAGCCGGGCCGCAGCCATTAGCTTTCTAAGCCCAGCTCTCGCTTCAGTAGGTTGATCGATTTTTCGCCAATGTAGTTGTCGCATACGACAATTTGTGGTGCTCTGATCAGGTCTTCACGGGCGCTATTAATGGCCTGCTTGACAACAGGCAAGCTGGCTTGGTCAAACACCACAATGGTTTGGGCACTTCGCACCAGCGCATTCAGTTTGTAGGCATCCTCGGTTTGTGCCGTCATCACCAGCACGTCTTCGCCCCGCAAACTGTAGGCAATCACTTCTGCTGCCCGCAAAATACCGGAACTCAGACTGACCATGCCTAAACAAGTGTCTTGAGGCAATTCTTTGAGCAGTCCCAGCTCGCGGTTGTAGTCGTAAATATCAATGGGAATAACTCGGACAGACTTAGGTCCAGCGATCGCCTCCGCCTCCGCTAAAAAGTAGCGACTCGTCACTACCGTCCCAGATCGGGCCTGCGCCAGGCTATCTTCCAATTCTTCCAACGCCACCAACTGTACTGGAATGTGCAAAGCGGCTTCCAATTCGCGCACGATAAGTTCGCCCGCTCCTAAATCTTGACTCTGCACGGTGACTAAAACGCGAGCGCTACACCGCAATCGCCAGTCCACTTCGGCAAAAAAGAGTTCGCGAGCTTGGTTTAGGGAACACCCCTGGCGCAGCAACTCGTCCAAGACATCTTCAACGACTTTTCGGGCTTTAGGAAATTTATCCCACAGTCCTAGATGGGGCCGAGAGCTTTCGACTGTGGAGTGGGCTCGGACATAGATACCGGAACCAGGCTGAGCTTCTACTACGCCTGCTTCTTCCAGTTGTCGATAGACCTTGCTAATGGTATTTCGGTGCAACCCGGTTTGCATCGCTAATTGACGGGTACTGGGCAACCGATAACCTGGGGGGAACTGACGCGAGGCGATCGCAAACCACAACTGGTCATAGAGTTGAGTAGATGCTGGAATTTCGCTGTCAGTTTGGATATGGAATTTAAGCACAGATAGCTCTCCCAGTGCCCGCCTTAATTGGGACGTTGTCTCCGAGGTCGTGCAGCCTCAATAGTGCTGCTATGAACGCTCCTCACATAAGGCTGAATCAGCCTGTCCGATAATTAATGTAAATTCAACAAAATGTGACACTTTGACGCTTGTAGGTCTAATCGTCTAACCACTCGACACTATTGCTTTGCGAAAAGCGACGGCTGGGGCGCGGCTGGCCCATCGGCTCAACCGAGTTGTCTGGGCAGGGCACAATGTGATGTCCCAGGAGGCTAACGCTGGGATGGGCGGTCTGGGCCGCCTGAGCAGCCGCAATGGCTGCTTGGAGTGCTCCCGTCGAGCCGCGAATAATCACACTGATACGTCCCGAGTCGGTATTTTCTAGCCCAACCACTCGAATATTTGCGCTCTTACCCATGATATCGGCAATCACTAATGCCCCTGGCATCCCGCAAGTTTCGACTACCCCAATGGCTTGCTGCATATGACACTGACCTGATTTTAAGTAATGGTTTCGCGAGTGGTTGGTGATAAAAAGTTCTGGGTCCTAACTGTCGCGTGCCTCTCGACAGGTTGATTGTCGACCCTTTTTAATAAAATCGATCTTGCATTCAACCGAATAATTAACTAATGGCAGCAGCAACTCCTCCCATTCAAACGCATACTGTTGATATCCTCAGTCAGGGACTCACCATTCCCGCGTATCTTGCTCATCCTACCGAATCCAAAGACTGTCCGGCGGTTGTAGTCATTCAAGAGGTGTTTGGGGTAAACGCTCACATTCGCGCTGTGACAGAGCGGATTGCTCAGCAAGGCTACATTGCGATCTCTCCCCACATTTACCATCGCCAAGCGCCGGGTTTCGAAGTTGGTTATGACGAAACCGCGCTTGCGCTAGGAAGACAATATAAGAACGGCACTCAGGTTGACGAATTGTTGAGTGATATTCAAGGGGCGATCTCATACGTCCAGCAGCATTTTACGGGAGTACCTCAAGCTGTCGGTTGCATTGGCTTTTGCTTCGGGGGGCATGTGGCCTACCTCGCGGCCACTTTACCTGCGATACAAGCTACTGCGAGCTTTTACGGTGCAGGCATTTGCCAGTTGGCGCCCGGCGGTGGGGCACCAACCATCAGCCACACTCCAGACATTCACGGTACGGTCTACGCCTTTTTCGGGATGCAGGATCCCCTAATTACTCCCGCTGAGGTAGACGAAATTGAAGATGCATTAAGAACTCATCAAGTTGATCACCGTATTTACCGATATCCCGAAGCGACTCACGGATTTTTCTGTGATCAACGCGCCAGTTACGATGCTCATGCTGCACAAGATGCCTGGACTCAGGTTCTGGAACTGTTTCAAGCACAGTTAGCGACTGTCGACTAGTTGGGGCATGTCTGATTTCATCTCTGTTTTATACATGTGAACTTTTTTGAGCCTGTTCCGGAATCAGTGAATTCAACATTGTTGACGATGAAGCAGGTAATTAGGGTTAAGTATGGGTGCATGCAGATATCCTGGAAATTTATGCAATGCTTATCGTTCACTTGATTTGAGCTTTGGGCTAGCAAACAGCAATCTCAGACGTCTAACAGTTATTTTTGATAGCCTTGTTCACCGATCTCTAGAATCGTCACGGAATTAGCATGACCTCCTCAACCCTGCACTCGGATCTGAAAGGTAAGACAGCTGAACTCCTGCAGCTTTATCAGCAAAATCGTCAGCCAGCTATTCGAAATCAGCTGGTTCAGCTTAATCTAGGACTTGTGCGACGCGAAGCTCATCGTTGGATTCGGCAATCTGACGAATCTTTTGATGATTTAATGCAAGTTGGCAGTCTGGGCTTGATTCGTGCAATTGAGCGATTTGAATTGACTAAAGGTTTTGCGTTTAGCTCGTTTGCGATTCCCTATATCCGGGGTGAAATCCAGCATTATCTACGCGATCGCAGCAGTACGGTACGCATTCCTCGTAAATGGCACAGTCTCGCGAGTCAGTCTCGTCAAGCGATTACTACATTGCGAGAACAACTAAACCGCCAGCCTACAGACTACGAAATTGCTAACCATCTGGAAATTTCTTTGACTGAATGGAGTGAAGTAAAACTGGCCATTCGTAACCGCTCTTTACTGAGCTTAGATGCTCCGGTGTTAGATGAAGATGCTGATTCAGCTTCTCTATCAGACATGCTGCCCGATCCGAAATATCGGAGCTTCCAGCTAGCCGAAGAGGACCGCATCCGCCTACATCAAGCTCTTCAACAGTTAGAAGAACGCACCCGTAACATCCTTGAATTCGTCTTTTTGCAAGATCTGACTCAGAAAGAAACTGCTGAGCGCCTCGGCATTAGTTCGGTTACAGTTTCGCGGCGCGTCAAGCAAGGTTTAAAACATCTGAAAAGGGTGATGGTTGTTGCTTCTGAAGATGAAACGGCTTAATAACGTTCCATCCCCTAAGAAGTGAGCTATCGTTTAGAAGCACTAGCTGACTAAACAATGGGCGAGGAGGCAGAGCCATGAGCGCCATGCTGTTATTATTGCTGTTCTTCTTGGGAGTTTTACTCTCCTTTATAGGGGGCATTATTGGCGTAGTGGATGCTTTCCGAGTAAGCACCCTTTGGGGAGTGCTCGCGCTGCTGGTACCATTTGCGTTGTTGGTGTTCTGTATCAAGTTTTGGCGAGAGCGTAAATGGGCCCGCAATAGCTTGATCATGAGTTTGCTGGGCTTGTTAGCGATGGTCTTACCAATTCCTTTAGGGGGTGGCCTAGCAGCATTGACTGCTCGAAATTCTCTTGAGCAGCAAGACGACGACTTTGTGATTGAAGGTGATGGCGTCGAAGTTCCCAGCGACGCGGTTGTCGTCCCAGACTCAGCTACTGAAGGCGAAACCCCAACCGGCGAGGGTGAAGCCGAATTGTTTGAAGAAGCGATGTTGCCTGGATTGCCTACGGCAGCTGAGATTGCTCGGGCTGAGTTGCTGCCCTCTACTGATCCGAACGAAAGATTTAACGAGATTAATAAAGAGCGGAATGATCCGTATGCGTTTGTGCCGATTCCGCCCCCTCCGGCTGCACCGCCACCAGCACCTGAGAATGGTGGAACTAGCCCCGAAAATCAGCCTAATGCTGGCGGCGGTGGCGGCGGCATCTCACCGACACAGCCTGGGGGCGGACAAAATAATAATGGCACGACAACCCCACCGACTGAGCTACCTGAATTACCTGAGCCCACGGTTGTCGCATCTCAAGTTCAGGTAACGGGTGTGGCCCGCGTTAATGGTGAGTCTTTTGCAATTGTGAAGGCTCCGAATGAGCCCACCAGTCGCTACGTGAGGGTTGGCGATCGCATCGCTAATGGCACTGTATTGGTTAAGCGAATTGAGAATCCCGCTGGTTCAGCGCCTGTGGTGGTGCTAGAGGAGAGAGGTCAAGAAATTGCCTTGCCGGTAGGTTCTAATGTGTCTCCGGATGGAGCGCCAGGTGATGATGGAGGTTCAACAGCGGCAGTTGCTGCGGTACCGCTGTTGCCTCCCGCACAGCCAGTTTCCTCTTTTCAGTAATTAAGTTCCCGTTTGTAGCGACTGGCGAACACTTGATTCTGGACGAGTTCATTTACGCACATTGCCTCCACATTAGCTTGCTCGCCTTCTGTACGAAGGCGAGCTTTTTTGTGAATTCATGTTGATTTACTGAAAACACACTGATTCCAAATGCGACTAAAGCCTGTTCATGGTTGATTTAGGACTTTGTCACCTCAATGACGGTCTGAATGTCAAGACCTGTCTAACCCCTAATGTTGAGCTGCTAACCAGTTGAAAGTCTGTCACTCAGGACTGGAACAAGCGATTTGCAACGCGCTATTTTCTGATCAATGCTTTCGAGATGTCGTTTCTTGTGTGACCTTGATCACCCTCTGTGAGGCACTTTCAGGGACTGATACAAAGAGATATTAAGCTCTAAGCGATCTCGTGCTGAGGCAGACAACTGGTCCTCTAATGTGGTTATAGAGGATTTCTTCCTCTAATAATTATCATAAGTAATTTATAAGTGAAGGAGTTGATGGGTAATGGGTGTCGGTGCACGTCTCAAGACAGTTCTAAATTCTGCTGTTTCAGTTGCCAGCCGTCACAGCTCCTTGCTTTGTGGTCATTGGCAGCTGCTCTTAGGCGGTATGGCTGGTAGCTTAATGCTATGTGCCGCAGCAACAGCAAATCAAATTCCCAGTGCGAATGTGTTAGATGCGGCTGCTTCTCAATCTACCGCGATCGCAGATGGTGTTTATCTATATGGTTCTGCGCCAGAGCCGGAGACGCTAGGCGCAGCATATATGGTGTTCGCAGCCCAAGACGCACAGCTGGTGGGGGCTATGTTCATGCCTCAATCGTCGTTTGATTGTTTTCAGGGTTATCGCGACGGCAATGAACTCGCTTTGCAGATCACGAACAGCTACACACAAGAGGTGTACGGTTATGCGATCGCGTTAGTGACTGATGATCTGCAAGTTGCATCGACGGGTAATTCAGATTTTGTGCTGGCCCTCGATGGCTTTTATGATCTCGGTACTCCCGGAGAATCTGAGCTAGCCATCTTATCGACTTGTCAAGCTCACTACTCGTCTGTTGGGACTGAGCTGTAAGGTTAGCCTGCTAGCTAGTCAGCGGTGACCAGTTACCGGTTGCTTGGGGAGAGATTTAATTAGATTTGTGAGAAGGTCTGGGGTATCTGACGATGCTCTCTGAGAGGTTTCGGGATTTTAGGTAAGTCCGTTACAAGGTTGACTGTAGAAACTTAAGCGTTATCTTAGTTTGAAAGTTGCGTTTTCAGGGAAGGTAAGGTGTGAACGCAGCCGAGCAGGCAACCAGCATCGAGTTCGCGAGCAAAATTGCGACTGTTGTACGCTTATTTAAGGTAGAGTTTCCTGATTTAAGGGTTGATCTAAAACCCTGGACGAGTGATCAGGATACTCGGGATCTTGTTGATCCCGATTCCATTGACATTGGATTACATTTTCCGGGAGTTAGTCGACTTTTTCACTGCCGGAGTCTATTGCTGCAAATTCGTTTTTACGACGACCCGGATAGCCAAGACAAGCGCGTCATTGGGATGGAAATTGGTGGTTATGACCATCGGGGTAAGCAATGGACGTTTTCAACGATTCACCGCTGGCGATTTACTGGAGAGACAGTACCGGAACCTGCGGTTGGCGATCGCTTGAAGAAATGCTGCCAACAGGTCTTTGAGGTTTTCAGTAATTCGCTTGAGGAGTCGGCCTAGCTGAGCACAGTTAACTTTACTCCGTCTGTAGCGACTTTGAGTGAAGTCGTTGGTGTGTTAAGGGGGGCTTAGCTTGGGTGGCAAAGACCGTGTGTCTTTAAGGTGAGGATTTGAGGGCGATGGCGAATAATCGCTTGTTTGATGTCGTGGTGTTTGGGGCAACTGGCTTTGTCGGGCAGCTCGTTTGTCAATCGTTCGTGCAGCAGAGCCAACGTGAAACGGTGAAGTGGGCGATCGTGGGACGAAACGCAAGCAAGCTCAAAGCGTTGGCTGATCGCCTATCGCCTGAGGCAGAAGCGCCTACGCAGATTGTGGCCGATGCCGATGACGACGCAGCGCTACGAGCGATGTGTTTAC
The DNA here is from genome assembly GCF_004212215.1 of Leptolyngbya iicbica LK. NCBI lineage: Bacteria > Bacillati > Cyanobacteriota > Cyanophyceae > Leptolyngbyales > Leptolyngbyaceae > Leptolyngbya > Leptolyngbya iicbica. The sequence continues at coordinate 1,016,182 of NZ_QVFV01000001.1, read as the reverse complement.
AGACGCGGGTCGTACTCTCGACTGTTGGGCCTTACGCTCTACATGGCGATCGCCTAGTCAAAGCCTGTGCTGAGACTGGAACGCATTATTGCGATTTAACTGGAGAATCACCGTGGATTCGTCGCATGATCGATCAGTATCAAGTCCAAGCGTTAGAATCCGGAGCTTACATTGTTCCCTGTTGTGGGTTTGACTCTATTCCTTCTGATTTGGGTGTGTATCATTTGCAAAGCCAAGCTCAGCAACGGTATCAACACCCTTGTGCAGAGGTGAATATGCGGTTAATGGCTGCTCAAGGAGGAGTCTCTGGGGGAACGATTGCCAGCGGGTTGAATTTGGTCAAAGAGGCCATGGAAGATCCAGACTTGCGGGGTGAACTAAAGAATCCCTATTTTCTGTGTCCTGACAGTGAGCAAATTGCGAGCCAGCCACAGCCGCTCATGCCAGTGGAGTTTGACCAAGACTTTCAAGAGTGGGTGACTCCCTTTGTCATGGCTGATGTGAATGTGCGGGTAGTGCTGCGGTCGAACTACTTGCAAAACTACGCTTACGGCACTGAGTTTCGTTATACGGAAGGAATCTTGACTCGGGGTGGGCCGGTCGGTTGGTTTGTGGCCCAAGGGCTGAAGTTGGGCTTGGATGGACTAGTGCTAGCAACTGCAATTGCGCCACTGTGGCAGTTGCTAGAAACCACGATTTTACCGAAGCCAGGACAAGGTCCGAGTGCGGAGGCGCAAGATCAAGGTTTCTATGATTTGCGATTTGTCGGTAAAACAGCGGATGGCCAGGTTTTGAAGACTCAAGTTAAGGGCGATCGCGATCCGGGATATGGCTCAACGGCTAAGCTCATTACGCAAGCAAGCCTTTGTCTAGCGAAAGATTTGACCGATTGTGCTCAGCCGGGAGGCTTTTGGACGCCAGCCTCTCTAATGGGTTCCCAACTGCTAAAGCGTTTGCCTCAATGGGCAGGTGTTACCTTTACGGTACTCAATTAATGCGGACGGCATTTAGGCTCTTGGGAAATTAGCCGTGTTAGCTGTCCGCATTACTCAACGCCATCTTTAATGGCCGGACTGGGCGAGGATGCGTGAGTGGATGTGAGTGATCTCGTTGTCTGGGTGGCGATCGCTCCACGTCATCAGGTGTCGGGCCGCTTTAAAGGAGACTATTGTGAGCTACCGGAGAAGGCTGATTTGCTTTAGTTCTCGCCTGAGCTAAAGTCGGACGACGGCCCCAGAATCCAGTCATAAATTTCAGTGCTAAAACCTTGAAGGGGGGAACATTGCGCAATAGCCAGAGGCCGAGTCGCCTGATTTGCAGGATGGGCCACCAGTGGTTAGAAAATATGCGGTCAAGAAAATCGGTGAAGCCTAGGATGGCTAGATTTTCGACTTTTCGCCAGCGTTCGTAGCGCCGCAGTACAGCTAAATTGCCGAGATCTTCACCTCGTGCCCAGGCTGTTGTTAAGACTTGTGCCAAAGCAGCGGCATCCCGGATACCCAGGTTGAGTCCTTGGCCAGCGACAGGATGGCAGCGATGAGCGGCGTCGCCGACGAGCGCAACTCGTGGGCGCACATACTGTCGACTTTGAAAAAGCTGGACTGGAAAAACGCGGCGATCGCTGGTCAACGTGAGCTTGCCTAAAAAACCGCCTGTGTAATATTCCAACTCAGCAAGGAATTCGTCCTCTTCCATGTTTTGCAGGGCTTTTGCTTCTGCATGAGGCGCTGTCCAAACAATGTGGTAGCGATCGCCTGTCAATGGCAAGACCCCCATTGGGCCATCGGGCCAAAATCGCTCAAAGGCAATATCGTTGCGAGGCGCGGTATGGGTGATCATAAACGTGAGGCACGACTGCCAATACTTCCAGCCCCAGGTCTGAATGCCTGCAGTTTGTCGGATGTAGGATTGAGGACCGTCAGCACCGACTACCAGACGCGATCGCACCTGCTGGAGTTGTCCCTCGACCTCAACATCCAGGATTACTGCCTCTGACTGATAAGTAACTTGCTGGAGCTGTGCCGGACATAGCCATTGCACGGTTTCACGTTCCGAATTGATGAAATCTTGCAGGGCGCTCAACATGATGCGGTGTTCGCCCACATAGCCCAAAAACTCAGTGCCCAGATCTTGGGGATGAAACTTCACCAAGCGGGGACAGTCAGCATCGGACAAGTAGATGTCATGGTACTTGCCGATGTAAGGAAAAATCCGTTCCCAGACCCCAATGCCATCAAGGATCTGTCCCGAGAGTGGCGACAGAGCATAGCCTCGCTCACGGGCGGCGGCCCCTTCTAGCGTTTGAGCCTCGATAATGAGGACGGATAAGCCTGAACCCGCTAAGGCCGCTGCTAGAGTCGTGCCCACAACGCCGCCGCCGACAATGGCAATATCGCAGTGATGGCTGTGAAAAGACTGCGAGCAATCAGTCGATAGTAACTCTGGCATGATTAACGGACTTCGACAAAAAATTGAGAACTTAAAGTTGAATGTAACGTGCGGAGCAAATCTCTGCTGTGACGCGGGCTTTTCTTTAAAATGGCAAAGCCCTGTGCATAGATGCTTTCAAGCAATGCCAGGGCCTTAGCGCATGAACAAGAGCAAGTAGTGCAGTTTGCCCCTTTAGGCGTTAACGGTTTCGCCCACAGCGTTTTGTTGAGACTGCGGCAAGTTAGTGGTCTTGCGAGCTTTGAACATACCAAAGCGACAAAGCCCAGCACCAAACGCCAGTCGCATCAACAACATTGTTGGGACTTCGCGCAGAGATTTAATGAAACCAGTGAACCCAAACTTCACTAAACCTTGAGGGCGAACAATGCCTTGCCAAATGGAATCTAACCAAGACGGCAAAGTTTCGCGAGTCCAGTCAGCAGTGATGACTTGCCCGTCGGTGAGACCCGTCGCCTCTAACTGCTCAGAAAAGCCTTCGATGCTAGAGAAGGAAGGGTGAGACCATTGGTCTAATAACTGCCGCATGACAGGCTTTTCCCAGAAATTTAAGGGTTTGCGGCGATCGTCTCGCTGGTTCCAGTCGGCAACGACTAGAATGCCGCCTGGTTTCAGCACACGCAGCATTTCCGCACCATATTTTTCTTTATCGGGCATGTGAGGCCCGGCCTCAATCGACCAAACGACGTCAAAACTGTTGTCGGGAAACGATAATGCTAGAGCATCGTCCACCTGAAACTTAGCCGTTAGGGTTTCCGGGGTTAACTCTCGCGCTCGCTTGACCTGCTGAGGACTGATAGTGATGCCGGTAGTCGAGAATCCGTAGTCTCGAGCCAAGATTCGACTACTGCCACCAATCCCGCACCCGACATCCAACACTGTTGTGCCTAGAGGCAAGGTATCTAACCCGGCCCAGCGCACCATTTCATGAACAAAGTCAGATTTGGCTTTAAGAAAGTCTTTGCGGCGGGGGGGAGAGCCGTAATGCCCCAGGTGAATGTGTTCTCCCCAGTAGAACTCCAAGATGCCATCTTGTGTCCATTGATCGTAGGAGTTAGCAACTGTGCTGGAGGACTCGTAACTGCGGGGAGTTGCGAGGTAGATGATAGTCCCGACTACCAACAACACAGCAATTAGCCCCAGGGCAAAATACACAACCATCGAAAGGAACCCTTAACAATAATTAATCTGTTCTTTCATGATTGTAGATCGAGTTCGTAACCACTAGCAGGTTTCCCTACTGACCACTTCACAAAATTGCGCTGAGGGAAGCGGATTGATGCTCGGTGAAGGCCGTGTGAAATTGACGAGTCGGAACTTCTCAACAGTGCACTCCTTAGGACTGGCTCACTACGGCAGTCATGCGCTGGGCGCGCTCTTGCTGATAAAACTGCTCGATCGAAACGAGTTGATTACTAGGGGCATCCCACAAGATCAGTTTGGAGCAAGCTAACCAATCGCGGAATCGGATGGTGGTGACTTGGGTGAGCAGGTGGCGGTTGTGCTCGTGACAGGCCCGTAGCCGATAGTTGGGAATGCGCTCAGACAGGTGATGAATGCTGTGGTAGCTAATATCGGCTGTAAACCATTTCAGAATCGGTGGCAGGTCGAGATAGCTGCTGCCCGCGATCGCCCCCTGTAAATAGTCCCAACCTTCAGTCTGGTGGGCATAAGCACCTTCAAAGTTGTGCTGTACAAAGAAAATGCAGATGAAGATTGCGGCTGATAGCATCAGCACGATCGCATAGGTGCCCAAAAAGAAAGCAGTGCCGAGATAGTGACAAAGGATCCACCACCCACTCAGCACGACTAGATTATTGAGCAAAATGTCCCAAAATTCATCAGCGCCATGCCACTGCTGAGGCTGATAGGTCGACATGATTTTGACAGGAGAACATTTGGGATTTTTGCGCCATTCTTGCCATGTGTAGCGCAAGCAGCCCCACAGCTCCGCAATCAGAATCAGCCGAGGTTTAAAGGCGAGGTAAAAGAAGCCACCGGGGAAAATAATCCAAGGCTGCCGCAATCTGCCGTAGAGTTTTTGGTCGAAAGGACTCAGCTGGGCAAATTCATCAGTGGAGAGAAAATCGCCAATGCTGCGGTAGCGCTCCCAATCGCCATTGGTTTTGTGATGATAGGCATGATCGCGTGACCACCAGTGTTGAGGAATGGCGTTAACCAGACCAAGGATGAACCCAGCAATGCGGTTGGCCCGCTTACTGCGAAACAGTGAGTAATGGCCGCAGTCGTGCATGAGCGAAAAGCATCGCAGGGAGAACAGCACGAGGAGGCAGATGATGGGAATGAGGAGTAATGGCGATCGCTCGACGACTTGGGTGGCCAATGCCCAGAGGAGCACGTAAGGCACGAGCGTGTTTAAGAGCTGGAAAGTGGCGCGCAGATTACTACTTTGCATGTAGGGGCGCAGAACAAAGTCAGATTTTTTGATGGGGGTCTGCATTAACGAATGTTTTCCTTAAAACAGGGATTCACACGGGTTGATGGAAAGCGTTTGATCGGTGGTCCCGCTAGTAGTGGTTCTCAGGGGGCACCAAGATCAGGTTAGGTATGCCGATAACGATACTGAGGGCACTAACGCTGCTGACGTTGGCAGGACATGCGTAAGGTCCGGCAAAGTCAGTAGCTTGAAGGCAAACCGCATCAGCACTGCCAACTGAGAGCATTCGCAGCCTACTTATGAGTTGATTTACAGAAGTTTACAGTAGCACTATCTTTCCGCAGTCGGAAAGGTGTTGAAGTTACCCCATTGGAGCGATCGCCCTCCTCTCGTCTCCATGGGAACGGGAAAGCTTCCGGAAGTTAGACGATATACCCTGTGCCAAAGTTGCTGCAGCCTTGTTTGCTCTGACTTGTAGTCAAAAGTTTTAGTGCTGAGTTGATTGTTGAACTAGCTCCGCAAAGGCATGCCCCTTATTCTCAGACCTTTGGATGCGATCGCCTTGACGCTCGTATCCAAAGGTCTGGGGTCGAACTGAATGGAGGTGCGTGAGCGTTGTGGTCAGTGCGTCTATAGATGAGAGGCTCAAGCTGCTTTTGCGGTGGTCGGAGCGGTCTCTTGTTTACAGGCCAAATAAGCTCCGAGTTGCGCTTCGATATTGGCCTTGACCCGCTCACGAAAATCGATGAAGTGCTCGGCTTGGGCACATACGGAGAGATAATTGGCCGCCACGTGAGGATAACGCCACAGCATGACGATGAGATTGCCCCAAAACCGCCAACGGGTTTTGCGCAAGAAGCCCTGTCGCCAACAGATGATTAGAAAGGCGCGAATAATAATCCAGTTAATGTCGGGGCTACCCGCTGACTGATTACGGCCTTCATAGGCTTGTTTTTGGCCTTCGCCGAGCATCAAGAAGTGGCGATAAGTCCGATTGAGCACCACCAGGGGATCGTAAAGTTGCCAAAAGGCTTCGATATATTCAGTCGCAATTTCTTCAATCGGGCGGGTTGGTACAAAATTCATCAGGGTGACCTGATTAGCATCGGCACTTTGGCCGAGCAGGCGTCCTTCTTTTGCTAACCGATGCCATAGGGCCGTATCGGGTAAGGCTTGGAGCATGCTGAACATGGCGGTGGGAATGGCGGTCTCTTCCACAAATTGAGTGACCCGTCGGCCTGCGCCACTTTTTTCGCCGTCAAATCCGATAATGAAGCCCGCCATGACCCGTAGACCTGCGTGGGCGATCGCTTGTACCGAGTCCACCAGGGGATCGCGCAAGTTTTGAAATTTTCGGGTGAGGTTAAGGCTATCGTCATCCGGGGTTTCGATGCCGAGGAAAACGGTGCCAAAGTTGCAGTCCACCATCATTTGCATTAGTTCTAGATCTTGGGCCAAATCGACGGAAGCTTCCGTGGCAAAAGAGAAGGGATAGTTGCGTTCCGCCATCCAAGGTTTCATCGCTTGCAATAGACGCTTGACGTTGCGTTTGTTGCCGATGAAATTGTCATCCACCATAAAGATGCTGCGTCGCCAGCCTAAATCGTAGAGACATTGCAGCTCGGCGAGCAGTTGCTCAGGTTCTTTGGTCCGGGGTTTGCGACCGTAGAGGACGATAATGTCGCAAAATTCGCATTGGAAAGGGCAGCCTCGCGAAAATTGAATCGACATCTCGGCGTAGGCGTCGAGTTCCAGTAGGTCGTAGCGGGGAATCGGTGTATCAGTGACGGCGGGTTTTTCGCCGTTAGACCGGAAGGTGCCGCTGCGATCGCCCCGCGCAATTGCTTCAACAAACAGGGGCAGGGTGATTTCGCCTTCATCCAAAATGGCAAAATCGGCTCCAGAAGATTCAATTTCGTGAGGCAAGGCAGTGGGGTAAGGGCCGCCCACCGCAACTAATTTGTCGTGGGCTTTGGCTTCTTGAATGCTGGCCAAAAAGTCTGGCTTTTGGACAATCATGGCAGAAATGATCACGATGTCAGCCCATTGCCATTCCGCTTCTGTGACGGGCCGAACGTTGCGATCGACTAATTTGTAACCCCATGACTGCGGCAAGATGCCGGCTACAGTAATCAATCCTAGGGGCGGCAGTTGAGCCTTAAAGTTAACTAGCTCTAATGTTTTATCAAAGGACCAAAAGCTTTGAGGAAAGCGCGGATATACCAGCAGGATGTTCATAAAAACCAGAGGTACTTTTTGCCATCCTAGGCGGGGTAGTGGGTAACGACAACCGCAATCATTTTTTCTGATGAATTGGATAATGATGGGCAGGGGCGATCGCTCGCTGATTGACGGATGTTTCAGGTGTGTTGGGACAGTTGGCAGCGAACAGGTCAGATCTAGCCAAAATGGTCAAAGGGAGCTATCGCAGGAGATGTTCAGCGCTTGTGTGGCAGTCTGGAGGCGGCTAGGAGACTGCGCTCTTATGGGACATTGATGTCTGTCAGGCCGCATACTATTCGAATTTCTCAATTTTCTAGATTCAGCCAGGGTGCATAGAGTGCTCGTGGGTTTCCTGACCCAGCCCAGGCTCACCGCTTAAGATTGTCTTCATAATGGGCAGTAAGGCTTTGCCTAAGACAGTTTCGCGATATTCTATACGTACCTTATTCCTGTTTAAATTGACTTTAAATGACGAGATGAACCATCTCACTGATGAATTCGAGCCTGATCGAATTTCTATCAAACTTCTACTATTTATTGATAAGCGTCCCAGCTCGGGTGAGCATGTGCAACAGCTGCGCAAGCATCTCAAAGAGTTGGATTACGATGAGGCCTTTTCTTTGGAGGTAGTGGACGTTAGCGAACAGCCGTATTTGGTCGAGCATTTCCGGTTGATTGCAACGCCGTCTTTAGTTAAGTTTTCTCCTGGCAAGCAACAAGTCATTTCTGGAACAAACATTCTGGCTCAACTCGATCAGTGGTGGCCCCATTGGCGCAAAGAAGCCGAGGCTCAGCAGGCCGCTGAGCCCGTTCTACCTAGTGAGTCTGATGGGCAGGCGTCGGTGCTATTTGACGATGATTTAGCCCACTCGGTCGAAATCATGAAGCTTTCGGATGAGCTGTTTCAGCTCAAGCAAGAAAAGGAAGATCTGGAAGCACAGCTACAGTTCAAGAACCGTATTGTGGCGATGCTGGCCCATGATCTGCGCAATCCTCTGACGGCGGCATCGATCGCAGTGGAAACCTTAGAACTGGGATATGGCAACCCACCAGAAAATAATCGGCAATCGCTATCACCAAAATTGACAGCCCAACTGCTGCGTCATGCGAAGACTCAAATCTGGGCCATGGATCGGATGATTTCTGACATTTTGCAAACGGCCAAAGGAGCCTCAGCAGAGTTGCAGATTCAGCCGCAAGCCGTCTCGTTGGAGCGGTTAGTCATGGAGACGTTAGCTTCCATGCGCAATAAGTCTGAGGTGAAGTCACAAAAAATTGACGTTGATATTCCGCAAGACTTGCCCTTGGTGTATGTCGATGCGGGCCAAATTCAGCGCGTGTTGTCGAACTTGCTGGATAACGCGATTAAATACACCCCCAAAGAGGGCGGGTTATCGGTTTCGGCGCTCCATCGGACAACGCAAAAAATCCAGGTGTGCATTAAAGATACAGGCCCTGGGATTCCTGCTGCGATGCAGGAATCGATATTCGAGGATCGGTTTCGCTTAGAGCGGGATGAAGCGCAAGATGGCTACGGCATCGGTTTAGCTTTGTGTCGCCGCATTATTCGGGCGCACTATGGGCAAATTTGGGCCGAGTCGGTGCCCAACGAGGGGAGCGAGTTTTATTTTACGCTGCCCGTCTTCCGCGCCGCGTAAGTGCTCTGGTCATCAAGAAGAGCCATCGTGCGGTGCTGGCGGTGTTGACGTTGATTGCTGGGGAGGGGCGGAGCGCTCCCAGCGATCGCCCTGCACAAGGGTATGGACTTGCCAATCGGCACTGGTTTCTGGAAAGTCGGTGCGATAGTGACCGCCTCGGCTTTCCGTCCGAAAGGCCGCACTGGTCACAATCAAGTGAGCCAGGTTGAGCAAGTTGCGGGTCTCGCTCCAGAGTCTCAGGTCTTGGGGATCCACCTGCGAGATATCACCCTGCGATGTTTGCAGGCAAGTCAACAGCTGTTGCGTCATGGATAAGCCGTCGAAAGTAGACTGCAGGCGGGCGATCGCTTGACTGGCGGTGGTGAGCGTCTGCCCATCGCGGCTAATACCAGCGCCGTGCCATACCCACTCTGGCAATTCGTCCCGAATTTGGTGTAACGTCTGGACTTCCATTGGGGGGAGGTGAACGGTCAGGGCCGCCTGCTGATGGGCAATGGGAACATCATGGGGGGGCTGGCTGAGTTGCAAATGCTGAAGCTGGCGACCGTAGACTAAGCATTCCAGCAAAGAATTGCTAGCCAACCGATTGGCGCCATGGACGCCAGTGCTCGCGGCTTCTCCGACCGCATAAAGGCCGGGAATGGTCGAACTGCTGTGACGGTCGGTGGTGATGCCTCCCATCCAATAATGGGCGGCAGGAGATACTGGGATTGGCTGTTGATAAGGGTCGATGCCCCACTTTTGGCAAACCTTGATGATGTTGGGAAACCGATATCGAATCCGTTCAGGCGCGATCGGACTCAAATCGAGCCAGACGCAGTCATCACTGCTAGAGCCGGACTGCTGGGTTAAGTGCTGGTAGATCGCGCGGCTAACCACATCACGGGGGGCTAATTCGCCCTGAGGATGGTAGTCAAACGCAAATCGATGGCCGTTGGCATCAATCAGGTGGGCTCCCTCGCCTCGCACGGCTTCGCTGATTAGAAATCGCGGGGCACCGGCAATTTTTAACGCTGTCGGATGAAACTGGAAGAATTCTAAATCTCGCAGTTGAGCGCCCGCTCGCCAGGCCATCGCCACGCCATCTCCGGTGCTGGCAGGGGGATTGGTGGTTTGGGCAAACACTTGACCGCCGCCACCAGTCGCCAGGACGATCGCTGGGGCTGGCCAGCAGGCTAAGGTGTCTTGGTCGGCCACGATCGCCCCCTGACAGCGATTGGCCTGGCACCAAAGCTCTAACACTAGGGTGTGCTCAAACACTGCAATGTTAGGCCGTTGCCGGACAGTATGGGCAAGGGTACTGACGACGGCTCGCCCGGTGGCATCAGCGGCATGCAAGACCCGTTTGCGCGAATGGGCGGCCTCTAAGGTTAAGGCCAACTGCCCTTCTGTGCGATCGAAGGGAACGCCAAACTCGACTAGGGAATTGATGCAGTCGGCCCCTTGCTGAACGAGCAGATCGACGGCGGCGGGATCACAGAGTCCTGCGCCCGCTTGCAAGGTATCGGCAAAATGTAAGCGGGGAGAATCTTCAGTCGTGATGGCGGCGGCAATGCCCCCTTGTGCCCAATCACTCGCTGATTGACTCAACACATCTTTGGTGATGAGCCCAACCTGATAGTCTGACGGTAGACAGAGCGCTGCGTATAGGCCAGCGGCACCGCTGCCAATGACCAAAACATCGAAGGTGGGGACTGGCAAAGCTTTTTCCTCGACAGACGCAGACTGGGGTTCTGAGCATTTTAGTCGAATCTATGAACGGAAACGATGCCCGTCAATGGCAGTCCGTTTAGCACGGTGTGGTTGAAGGCGATCGCCCCCCTAGCCTGTCCATAAAAAAATCGACAAAGACTTGATGGCCTCTGTCGATTTTTTGTGAAACTCAAAAATTGTCTCAGATTCAGCGGTAAAGCCGCTGAGCTCTAATGCGGTGACGACTTAGACGATTTATCGGTAAACGCCATTGTTAAACCGATCAGCGCCTTCAACCAGGGCGGGGTCGGGGGGAGTTACCGCAAATTCATCCAAGTGCGACTTAATGATGTCAATCTCGCGATCGCTCAAATTGGGAATTTCTAAAACTTCTTCAACGCTGTCGTAAGGCGCGTATTTGAGCACTTTACCGGCGATCGTGGGATACATTCCCTTGTATTTCACAAAAGCTTGAACGTTAGCGTTGTTCAAATCCAGCTTAGAACCGTATTCAGTACTGAGCTTGTCATCCACTGCATTGCGAATTTCCTCGGCCAATAGGGGTGACTGCCATGCTTGAGACAGGGACGCTGCCGCCGCAGGCTGTACCGATACACCTGACCAGCTACCCAGCAGCATTCCTAACGACAGCACCAGGCCAACCAACAAACGTTTCATCTACTCCATCCCCTCATTCAGAAGACTCAACACAACAATTTATTAGAGCCTATCATCTCACTTCCCCGCTACCGATCGCTTAGATGCTTACAAAACGCATTTTTGTTGATCGATAACCACCTGGCGTCGGGCAAGATCAGGCGGATACTGGGTAGACTCACTGGCTGGTATGGGCTGTCATACTTGGCGGGAGAATTTTTGCTGCCGCCACTGAACTGCGAGTTCGCTGGAGTTTACCGGCAGGTGCAGGCTTCTGGTATCGCGGGCTACGTTTCCATCTGCCAGTTGAGGCGACTATGCCTAACAACCTTCGGTCACCTGCCTACAGGCAGTCAGCCAGAGGTAATCGACGGGTGTCGATGTCGGTGATTCCCTGCGGTTTTAGGTGTTGAGTCTATGACGCTTGCCTTCCCTGTTGCTCCCAGCTGGCTGTATCGCTGGCGACGGCCCCTAGAGGCCATCCTTTTGCCGATCGCGGCATTAGTGACAGCGCTTTTGATTTTTGGCATTTTTTGCGCCTTAGCTGGGGCCAATCCGTTGGCGGTTTACGCCTCCATTTATAAAGCGGCATTTGGCAGTTGGAGTGCCTGGCAAAATACGCTGATTCGCGCTTCGCCCCTGATGCTGACGGCGCTCTGCACAGCGTTGCCAGCGCGCCTCGGGCTAGTCATTATTGGCAACGAAGGGGCTTTAGTCATTGGTGGGCTCTGTGCCGTGGCGATGGGCCTGAGTGTGGGCGCTGCGCTGCCGCCACTAATGGGGCAAATGACGATGGCGATCGCGGCCATTGTCGGCGGTGGTGTCTGGATTATGTTGGCCGGAGCCCTGCGGCACTACCGCGGGGTGAATGAAACCATTAGTAGTTTGCTGCTGAACTACATTGCGATCGCCCTCATGAATCATTTAGTCGAAGGGCCGATGCGCGATGCCGAATTTGTTACCAAGCCGTCGTCGGCAGAGCTGAATGAAGTGCTTTGGATGGGTACGATCCCTGGTAGTCGTATTCACTATGGTCTGATTTATGGGTTGATTGCTTGTGTTTTAGCCTATGTGCTAATTCAGCGTACGACCTTTGGCTTTGCCGCCAGAACTGCGGGCGGTAACTTGCGAGCCGCGCGAATTGCGGGCCTGCCGGTCGGCAAGTTGACCCTGGCTGTGTGCTTTTTAGGCGGCTCCTGCGCTGGACTGGCAGGCATGATCGAAGTCGCTGCTGTGCAAAAGCGCATCAATGAATCGCTGGTTTCTAACTACGGCTATGCGGGCATTTTGGTCGCGTTTGTCTCGCGGCATAATCCCCTCGCGACCATTTTAGTTGCGGTGTTGCTGGGGGGCATTTTGGCCAGTGGCGGTATCTTGCAGCGATCGCACGACCTGCCGGATGCCACGGTTCTCGTTTTCCAAGGCATTGTGTTTTTATGCGTTCTATTTAGCGATTCCCTCTACGGTCGCCTGCCTTGGTTCCAAGAAAAACCCATTGTTTGAGGCAGCTTTGCGGGTAGGCGCGTCTCTGCGAACGTCCACTGCCTACCCCTGTTGACATCTTATTGGCGGCAAAACATCGATTTGCACTGTAGCGATATCTCCCCATTTTTGAGGACACACCATGGCAACTGAAGCACTCGGCTGGTGGGGCGTACCCCTGGGCATATTGGCGGGCACCCTGCGCGGCAGCGCCCCCTTTCTCTTCGTAAGCTTGGGAGAATGCCTGACCGAAAAGAGCGGCAAAATCAACCTCGGTCTCGAAGGCACCCTGCTGATGGGGGCGATGAGTGCCTACGGGGTTTCCTATTTGACGCAAGGGGCTGTGGGCGAATTTTGGGCCCCGTGGCTGGGAGTGTTAGCTGCTGGCGTGGCGGGAATGTTTCTCGGTTCCATTCACGGTTGGCTCGCGCAGCAGCCGCGCGTCAATGATGTCGCCGTCGGCATTGCCATGATTATCTTCGGCAGCGGCTTGGCCTTCTTTTTGGGTAAACCGTTTATTCAACCTCAAGCTCCTCAGCTGTTTACGTTCCAGCTAGGCGCATGGAGTAGTAATCCGGCTGTACAGTCAGCATTAAAGGTCAGTCCCTTATTTTTGATCGGGGTGGCGATCGCGCCCCTCATGCAGTGGTTCTTTCGTGCCACCCGCTGGGGCCTCTACATTCGCGCCGTTGGTGATAGTCCTGAAGCGGCCCGCGCCATGGGCATTTCCATCTTTAAAGTGCGATTTCTCAGCATCGTGGCGGGCAGCTTTCTCGCGGGCATTGGCGGAGCCTGCCTCTCGCTCTACTATCCAGGGGTATGGACTGAACGGATTTCGAGCGGTCAGGGCCTCATGGCTGTCGCGTTAGTGATCTTTGCGCGGTGGAATCCCATTCAATGCCTGTGGGCCTCGTTACTGTTTGGCGGGGCGCAAGCAATTGGGCCGGCTTTTCAGTCAGTGGGGGTTAACGCTTACTACTACTTATTCAACGCTGCGCCCTACATATTGACGCTACTCATCATGATTGTCACCTGCTCACCAAAACGTACTTTGGTCGGAGCCCCTGGTGCCCTTGGCAAAGACGATTGAGTTGGGCTCAACAGTTCCCGCAGGTGCTGCTTATTTGGGGACCAACAGATTCTGGGGTGAGTGGTCAGTAAGTGGGGATGGTTGAGCAATTTTTGCAATATGCCTGAGGATCTGTTGTCCTTTGGTGCTGGCTTGTCTTTAATTAAGTCGCAACCTGAGCTCAGCCAAACTGCTATGGCGACATGACACTTGCCACTACTTACCCCCGTCCTGTATTGACCAGCGGGTAAGCCGCTATATTCCTTTGGGCGCAATCACTTTGGTTCCATAGGATGCACCTGTGCTGTGAGTACGACAGCACAGGTGCCACTAGCACATCATCAATGTGGCCAATCTTTTCGTTGGTTTTCCTCGAGATTCGTTAACATTATTCGCATCTGCGCGTCTAGTGCCAAGATTTGGCTGTCTCGAGCACCATTACTCAGGGCTGAAACCGCAGACACCATGGGCATCGGCATCGCAATTACCTAGGGTCCCTGCGAAGTTAACCATTTACACCTAAAAAGCGAGAATTTTAAAGTTTACGGGTACCTTAAAAAAATACAGGGCGATGCTTATGCGAATGAGCGATCGCATCCCCAGCATCAACACGTTCCACCGTGAAAAATTGCATCAGGGAAGCTAATTTGCGAGTCATTGAATATTATGAGCATGGTTTTAGTGGTGGAGGACAGCATTCCCCAACGGGAAATGATCACCGAATTGCTTAAAGGCAATGGCTTAACCGTTGCTGCAGCAACGGATGGCGTCGAAGCTTTGGAGCAAATTCAGGCTGGAGAACATCCTGACCTTGTGGTACTGGATATCGTGATGCCTCGGATGAATGGTTATGAAGTTTGTCGTCGCCTGAAGTCTGATCCCATCACTCAGCATGTGCCGGTCATTCTGTGTTCTTCAAAAGGGGAAGAATTTGACCGCTATTGGGGGATGAAGCAAGGCGCTGACGCCTACATTGCTAAGCCGTTTCAACCCATGGAACTACTGGGCACCGTAAAACAACTGCTACGTGGATGACGTTCAGGGCTGGAGGAAAGGATGGTCGGCAATCCCGATTTTTTAACCGGTACAGGGCAGGAGCAAGGGCCCGAGTTGCAAGAACTCGAATCGCCCGAAGGTGAACTATATCTCCGCTTCTTTATTACCGCTGGCGATGAATTTGCCTTGCCGGCAACTGGTATTCGTCGCATTATTGAGCATCCCCCCGATCGCATCACGGCGGTGCCTAACGTATCGCCGCTCTTACTCGGCACCTTAAACGAGCAGGGACGGGTAATTTGGGTGGCTGACTTAGGGCAGTTTTTGGGCTATCCCACCCAGATGAACACCGACCGACCGGAGATTCCGGTCATTGCGATTGAAGAACAAGGAACTATGCTAGGCTTAGCCGTTAATCAGATTGTTGGGACGGATTGGATGGATCTTGATTCACTGAATCTTTCTCAAAACACCCCTGACACAATGGCACCCTTTCTAAAGGGGGAATGGGTCATCGAACACGACTCTTCGAAGCAGGTAGTTCGGTTACTAGACCATATCGCTGTTTTGAGATCAGCTCGCTGGGCTGCCTAACAGTTGTATTTAGATTGCTTAAACGGCAGGAGATTAGGAAATGGCATCGAGCACTGATTACACCCAAGCATATCAGAAAGCTGAGCGAGCCTACATGCAGGGTAGCTATGAAGATGCTGCCGGAATCATAGATCAGCTTGCTGCCGATTATCCTTCGGACCCGAGTGTGCTACTGCTGCGGGGACACATCTACTGCTACGGGCTGCATCGTTACAGTGAAGCGCGTGAGCAGTATCAGGCGGTGTTAGATGTGACCTCTGATCCAGAATTTGTCGATTTTGCCCACAACGGCCTGGCCTATGCTGAAGAGCAGTCTGCCGTTGATGCCTTTGACAACGTTGATGTTGATGGCTTGGTTGATGGTAATGCGACGTTGGCCGATATGTCCGACTCGCATGCGGCCCATGCTGACGATACAGCGGGTGAAGCCGGATTCTTTGACGAGGCGGAAGATGATCTGACGGAATTTAACCTCGACGCTGCTGATGTCGATCTTGACCTGTCGGGTGACCTCACCCCAGATTCCCCCTTTGATAGTCCGTTCGCGGTTGATGAGGCTGATCATTCTGGGGGCGATGATTCGGAGGTTGCCGGTGATACTCCCGATCCGTTTACATTTAACCCCGACGATGGCGCCGCAGTCGATGCTGCAGCGGCAGATAGTCCCTTCAGTATGAATGATGACAATCCCTTCGGGGCTGACATCGATTTAGCCGAGATGGAGATCCCAGATTCTGACATTGCGGGGGATGATCCGTTTTCCGATTTTGAGAATCTTGAAACCGCAGAAACTGATCCCGAACCATTGAGTCCACAGCCGGAAGTGACGTTTGAGTCAGCTCCAACGCAGATGGAAGAGATGCTGGATGAGGCTGACGACTACGCGATGGATTTACCGATGGTGGACGACGCCGTAGGCATGCTGGATCAGCAAGATGATCAGACCCTCTTTATGGCAGAGCCTGCTGACGATGATGATATCGGGGGGGCTCAAGACGATGCCTTTGCCGTTGATGAAGAGGCGGCTTACTGGTCAGACGATGCTGGCTCTACGGGAGAAACTTACGCCGATGTTGGCTACGGTGACAATGGCGCGGCGATCGCAAACGACAGCGCGAGTGGGGGCCAAAGTAATGTTGACTTCCTCGACGATTTTGATGAATTTGACGATCTCGGCAGCATTCCCGACTTTGAACTGACGGATAGTTCTGCTGGCTTTACCAGTCCTATGGCCGGCAGTTCTGGCGTTGACCTCTCAGATGAATCCGTCGAGTCAGATAGCTTTGGGGCTTCTGATTTCGCTTTGGATGAAGACACCTCCTCCACTATCGATAATGAGGAAATCTTCAGCATTTCCGGCGTGGCGGAT
The DNA here is from genome assembly GCF_004212215.1 of Leptolyngbya iicbica LK. Classification (NCBI taxonomy): domain Bacteria; kingdom Bacillati; phylum Cyanobacteriota; class Cyanophyceae; order Leptolyngbyales; family Leptolyngbyaceae; genus Leptolyngbya; species Leptolyngbya iicbica. Next base: position 999,596 of record NZ_QVFV01000001.1, on the reverse strand, counting down.
CAATTACCCGCATTTGCCCAAGTAGACGATGATTCACAGCCCGTTCAAGTTGAACAAGGCAACCTCGCACTGCTGGAAAACGCCTCTATCGGCACCAAACAAATTATTGTGGCCGGGGCGGCGGGGCTCGCTTCCTTTATTACCGCTGGGGTGGTGTATTTTGTTGGCTCCAGTGTGATGTCACAGCAACGGGTGCAGCCGGTGCCCGCGGCAGCGATGTCTTTAGCTGCTGGACTGGCTGGCTTCGGGACGGCCGCAGGAGTTGGTCAGTTGGCTAACCGTCGCACTAAGCAAGGTTTAGAGGATTTGCAGGCCCAGTTTGCTGCCGTTTCACAAGGTAACTTAAATGCTCGGGCAACCGTCTATGCGGAAGACGATGTCGGCCAACTTGCTTCTGACTTTAACCAAATGGCGCGGGTGATCTTGACCACCACCAGCGAAGCCCAGCGCAAAGCTCAAGAGCAAGAGCAGGCGAAGGAAGACCTACAACGGCAGGTGATTCGTCTATTAGACGATGTGGAAGGTGCGGCCCGAGGCGACTTAACCGTGAAGGCGGAGGTTACCGCTGACGTGTTGGGAGCCGTAGCCGACTCCTTCAACCTCACCATTCAAAACCTGCAAGAGATTGTGCAGCAGGTAAGTGCGGCGGCGCGTCAGGTGAGTGCGGCTTCCGCTGAAAATGAGACGTTTGCCCGCAGTCTATCGGCAGATGCGTTACGGCAGGCTGAAGAGTTAGCGGTCACACTCAATTCTGTGCAGGTGATGACGGACTCGATTCAGCGGGTGGCAGAGAGCGCCCGGGAAGCAGAAGAGGTGGCCCGATCTGCATCGGCAACCGCCCTACGCGGCGGCGAGTCGGTGGAACGGACGGTGGCCGGTATTCTCGAGATTCGGGAAACGGTGGCTGAAACGACCCGCAAGGTGAAGCGTTTGGCCGAATCTTCCCAAGAGATTTCGAAGATTGTGGCGTTGATTTCGCAGATTGCCTCCCGAACGAACTTACTCGCCTTGAACGCCAGTATTGAGGCGGCTCGGGCGGGAGAAGCGGGCCGGGGCTTTGCCATTGTGGCTGACGAGGTGCGACAACTGGCCGACCGGGCTGCCAAAGCATCGAAAGAAATCGAACAAATCGTCTTGCAGATTCAAAGTGAGACGAGCGGGGTAATGACGGCGATGGAAGAAGGGACCCAACAGGTTATTGAGGGTACTAAGTTGGCGGAACAAGCGAAGCGATCGCTGGAAGACATTATTCAGGTGTCGAATCGGATTGACGTCTTGGTACGCTCCATTACTGCTGATACCGTTGAACAGACGGAAACGTCTCGGACGGTAGCCCAGGTGATGCAGTCCGTTGAATTGACGGCGCAGGAGACCTCCCAAGAATCACAAAGAGTGTCGGGTTCGCTGCAAAACCTGGTGGGTGTTGCACGTGATCTTCTGACTTCGGTGGAACGATTTAAGGTCGATGATGGGGAGAATACTAAAGCCTAAGGGGGGAAAGGCGATCGCTCCTCGATGGGGCAACACGTAGAGCAATGTAACGGGCTGTAAAGTCTCTTGCTTTCTACCCATTAAGATGTCTGAACAAGGGAAAGTTATGAGCCCAACAGCCCACATGCCACTGCCGGGGAAGCACTATCGAGGCATCACAGCACCGATGCCAGGGCACTACATACGAGCACGAGGGGGGAAATAGTCCGCCATGATGCCTGAACAGCAGCAGCGAATCCTGGGATATTTCATCGAAGAAGCCAAGGATCATCTCAATACGATTGAGCAAGGTCTCCTCAATCTGCAGAGCACGATTCAAGACCCAGAAATGGTGACAGAAGTGTTTCGGGCAGCTCACTCCGTAAAAGGTGGGGCGGCCATGTTGAGTTTAGGCAGCATTCAAGCCACCTCTCATCGGCTTGAAGACTACTTCAAACTGCTGAAAGAAGCCCCCACGACCCAGATCGATCGTGATCTGGAAACCATGTTTTTGCAGGTGTTTGACGGTCTGCAAGCGCTGCTCGAAGAGCTACAAGGCCCTTTCGGACTCACTGAAGAAAAAGCTCAAGAAGTGATGGCCGACATTGAGCCCGTCTTTGACGATTTGGAAAGTCATCTGAATGAGTTAATTGCGGCGGCCCCGGCGGCAGCTCCAGCGGCGGCGGCGACTGCTCCAGCGCCCGCCCAGGCCACCCGCACCGTTGCTAGCAGCAGTGAAGATAGTGCACTCAAGCTAGTCTTTAGCAGCGATGTACCTGGTCACTTGCGGGAAATGTTGACGCTCTTTAAGCAAGTCGATACCGAAGCAAGTCGCTCGGCCTTACAAGCCTGCTGTGACGCCCTCAAACGAGTCGGCGAACAGTTTGATCTCAGTCTGTGGTGTGATTTGACGACCGCTGCCCGACATGCTGTGGGTAACTCAGACCAAACATATCGGTCGCTAGCTCCCGTCATCATCAAAGAGTTGAAGCGCGCCCAAGAGCAAGTGCTGTCTGGTCAAGCCAACGCGATCGTTGTATCTGCCGAGTTAGAGTCGCTGATGCCGCTCCTCGTGGAGACTGAGGACGTGGTGGGTGACATTGATTCGCTGCTGGATGATGCCCTATCAACCACTGAAGAACCGGATTTGGCCGATTTGTTTGCGACTGAAACCGAGTCGGCAACAGGGGCCGAAGCTGATTTGGATTGGTTGGATTTTTCAGAAGATGCGGCGGATACTGCGGCATCTAGCAGTGATGATGATTTGGCTGACTCCCTCTCGGCGTTGACCAATGATGATAGTCAAGCCGAGTTGCCTCGTGAACCGACGGTGGGAACGGCGGAATTGAACAGTTTGGCCGATCTCTTCGAAGGAGAAGTGTCTGAGCTGGATTCCCCATGGGAAGAGATTTCTGAAAGTGAGGCGGCTGTCGCCGATACCCCGAGCCCAGATATTGAGCTAGATAGTGATTTCTCAGATCTATTAGATGGTTCTCTGGGAGAAGATGATGACGCTGACAGCAGCGGCGATCTGGCTGATCTCTTCGGCGATAACAGTAACTTTGGCGATGCTGAAGTCGCGGTCTCGTCGGAAGCTGATGATGACCTCGATGATTTGTTAAATCTTGGGGAGGAACCCAGCGATGCCGAGGCCGTAGCCACTGAGACTGATGACAGCGGCTTAGACTCGTTACTGGATGGCTTAGAAGCTACTACTGAAGACGGCTCTAACGATCTGGGGGACGATTTAGATTTGGGCCTGGATGAGTCTTCTTCGGAGGAGCTCGAGTTTGCGGCATCACCAGCTGACGTCGGGACTGATATCGACGATTTTGATGATTTGTTTGGCGGTGAGACGACCGTTTCTGAAACCGTTGACGAAGTTTCAGAAGCATCGCTTGAGTTTGACGCTGGCGATCACGATGCGGCCCTAGAGTCTGCTGCAGCTTCAGACACGGCGCCGTCTACAGAGATCGATGATTTTGGCGCGATCGCCGATCCATGGTCCACAGGGAGCGACGACTCTACCAGCGATGACACTGAGCTGGCATTAGGTGCTTTGGATGATTGGTCAGATGAGACTGCGCCGGCCTCAGCCAGCTCAGACTCAGCCAGCTCAGATCTAGATTTCAGCGACTTTCCTGAAATCGATGAAACCGACGCTGCAACTCAGGAAGACGAGGCTGACGATTTTGACGATTTGTTTGGGACGGCTGCAGCCAGTGATGCATCCTCGGTAACCGATGCTGCGGCTGGGGCAGATGCCACGACGCCTGCAGCAGATTCTGATCTCAGTAGCCTGTTTGCTGGTGATGCACCCACAGACGACACCGATTTAGATTTTCTTGACGAGACTGCATCTGACACGTCAAGTTTGGTAGGCGATGAAAATTTCCTATTTGACGAAGAGACTGGCAGTGCTGCTGGTAGTGACGAAACCGACTTAGATGACCTGCTAGATGAGGCGACGATTCCCTCTGAGGCGGCAACAACTTTGCCGGACGTCAGTGATGCGGCATCGGATGACTTTGACTTAACCTTCGCTGATGATAGTGATGAGGCGTTGGCTTTAGAGAACGATACTGCGGCGATCGAAGCCGAAGGTGGCGACTCAGCTACGCCTGACGACAGCGATGACTTGTTTGGTGAAGATACCAGCGCTGATGATAGTGATGACTTATTTGGCACTGCCGACGTTGAGTTAATGGATACTGGCGTTGCTTCTAGCGGTGATGATACTGACGACTTTTTTGGCAGCGATGACGTTAGTTCCTCGGACGCAGAGGTCACGGTTGCCGCTCCCAGCGATGATATTGATGATTTTTTCAGCACGGATGAGTCAGCGGTCGAGGTGGCGTCTACCAACACAGAAGATGCAACCGTAGGCATTGGCACCGACCTGGCTGGAGCAGTCAGTGACGCTGATGATGCCTCTGATGCGTCTGCCCCACTGCTAGATTTCGATACTGATAGTGGATCGGATGACGTTGATCTTGAGCTCGCACCCGAATCTGATAGTCAAGAGACTGCTGCGATCGATGACAGTGATTTTGACGACTTGGGCTTGGCAGAATCTGGTCTCGAAGATTCGGAGCTGGAAGACTTAGGCGCAGAGGTAGAAGCTAGCGATCTATTCGACGAGTCAGGGGATAGTGCGGTTGACAATGACCTGGGAGAGTTGGATCTGGATTTAGATGCCAGTGAAGATGCGGCGGATGGGTCGCTAGGTCTGGATGATCTCAATCTCGACGGTGACGACGAGAGCGGATTTGATGACCTCGACGCGATGCTGGCTGACGATGACGCCGACGAGGCAACTGAGTCTCTGGCGCTGGATGAGCTAGCAGTGTCCAGCGATGACGAATTTGGCGATTTAGATGCCCTGCTGGACGATGACGCAGCAGCGCCTGTGCCCACGGCAGCGGCTGAGCTCGACGTCGATTTTGATGAGTTGGATGCGCTCATTGGTGATACTGATGCCCCAGCTACGGTGGCGATTACAGACGATGGCGGTGAACCGGCTAGCGATGAATTTGGGGATCTGGAAAAACTTCTAGAAGAGGCCGATCAAACTCTAGGGGGTGGCTCTACGAGTATGCGATCGCCCGGCCCAGGCCGATCGACCCGACGAGTGGGTGGCATCGTTGACCAGACGATGCGAGTTTCGGTTAAACACCTGGATAATCTCAATAACCTTGTCGGCGAACTGGTCGTTAACCGCAACTCGCTGGAACAAGACCAAGATCGCTTCCGCCAGTTCCTCGACAATCTGCTCTTCCAAGTGCAGCAATTGAATGATGTGGGGCAGCGGATGCGCGACCTATACGAGCGATCGCTGCTCGAAAGCTCACTCTTAGCGAGTCGTCAGGCTTTTCATGCCGGTGGCAGTGTGTTTTCGACCACGACTAATGGCAGCAATGGTGACAGCCACGCCACAGGTGCAAGCTTCGATGCCCTGGAGATGGACCGCTTCACCGGCTTCCATACCCTGACTCAAGAGATGATTGAGCTCATCGTGCGAGTGCGAGAGTCGTCGTCTGATATTGCCTACACGGTGGAATCGACCGATCAGATTGCCCGTCAATTCCGGCAGGTGACGACGCAACTGCAAGAGGGCTTGAACAAGGCTCGCATGGTGCCGTTTGCTCAAACTGCCGATCGCTTGCCCAGAGCCGTTCGCGACATTTCGATTAAATGCGGCAAAGAAGCGCGGCTGGTGGTTGAAGGCCGAGAAACCCTCATCGATAAGATGCTGCTGGAGCGGCTTTATGATCCCATGACCCACTTGGTCAACAATGCCATTACCCACGGCATCGAGCCACCAGAAGAGCGGGCTGCACTGGGCAAACCCCGAGAAGGCAAAATTTCGGTGCGCGCCTTTTATCAAGGTAATCAAACGGTCATCTACATCGAAGACGATGGCGCAGGTATTAATCCCGATGTGCTGAAACGTAAGGCGATTCAAAAAGGGTTAATCACCCAGGCAGAAGCCGATCGCATGAATAAGCTAGAGACCTACGAGCTCATTTTCCATCACGGCTTTACCACCCGCGATCAGGCTGATGACTTTGCGGGGCGAGGGGTTGGCATGGATGTGGTGCGATCGGCCCTGTCGGAGATTCGTGGTTCGATCAATATCGATTCAGAATTAGGCAAAGGCACTAGCTTCACGATTCGTCTACCGCTTACGCTGAGTATTTCCAAGGCGTTGAGCTGTCTGAATAACCAGGCTCGCATCGCTTTCCCGATGGACGGGGTCGAGGACATGTTTGATGTGCCTCGTGAGCGAGTGCAAACGAATGAAGAAGGTCAGTCATTTATCCAGTGGCGCGACATGTCGCTGACCTTCCAACCCCTATCAGATCTGTTGCAGTTCAACCGATCGCTGGGCCGGGGCCGGGTGTATGGCGGCAGCCAAGATGACGACATGGTCTCCATCGTGGTGCTGCGGAACGCCAATACCTACATCGGCATCCAGGTCGATCGCGTCCTGGGCGAGCAAGAGATTGTAATTAAGCAAATCGAAGGCCCTGTACCCAAGCCGATGGGCATTGCCGGGGCGACGGTGCTCGGGGATGGTCGCGTCATGCCGATTGGTGACGTATTAGAACTGATTGACATTGCTCAGGGACGGGTACGACGAGAAGCTGGCTCTTCTATTTGGGCACAAGTCGAATTGCCGCCGGAAGAGGATGCAGCTCCGGTCAAGGCCGAACCGACGGTTCTCATTGTGGACGACTCGATTACGGTACGCGAGTTGTTGTCGATGAGTTTCAACAAGGTGGGCTACCGGGTCGAGCAAGCGCGCGACGGTCAGGAAGCCTGGGAGAAAATGCGATCGGGCTTGCCCTGCGACTTGGTCTTCTGCGATATTGAAATGCCGCGCATGGATGGCCTCGAACTGCTATCCAGAATGCAGAAAGACAGCATGTTGAAAAACATTCCCATCGCCATGCTGACCTCGCGTGGTGCGGATCGTCACCGTCAGATGGCTGTGGATTTAGGGGCTAGTGGCTACTTCACCAAGCCTTATCTGGAAGAAGCGCTGTTAGAAGCGGCGCAAAAGATGTTGCAAGGCGAAGTGTTGATCGGTGCTGGGGCTGGAGCAGAAGAAGCCGAATAATCGGTCAGACACAGATACTGAAAAGCCGTACAGGATGGAGCCTGTACGGCTTTGTGCTGCTGACATCGATTTTGCAAAGCCCACAGATTACAGATCCTCGACTTGCTGACCGGAGACCACAGGGGCGGTTTTGCGCAACTTCAGGCCTGGATGATCGCCCTCCACTTGCCCCACATTCCACTCATTGCGGAATAAGAGCACCGGACGCCCCCAGCTATCTTTGACCGTTGTGGTGTTGAAGAGACGACCGGCTTTGTCCAACGCTTCCCAACCCCCTTCGACCCAGCGAGCCACGCTGTAGGGCAGCGGTTCCAACCGGGTTTCAACGTTGTACTCGTTTTGCAGACGGAACTGCACCACTTCGAACTGGAGTTGCCCGACTGCTGCCAGAATGGGGTCGCGCTTCGATTCGTCGGCAGAGAACATGATTTGGACTGCGCCTTCTTCCCGCAGCTCGGTCACGCCTTTGTGGAATTGCTTGAACTTTGAGGGATTGGGATTTTTGAGATAGGCAAATAGTTCGGGCGAGAAGCAAGGAATACCTTCGTATTCCAGCTTTTGGCCTTGATAAATGGTGTCGCCGATCGCAAACACCCCGGGATTATTCAGGCCGATGACATCGCCGGGATAAGCCTCTTCCAGGGATTCGCGACCTTGTGCAAACAACTTTTGGGGGTGAGAGAGGCGCACGTTTTTGCCCGATCGCGCATGGTTGACCACCATGTCTTTCTCAAACTTGCCGGAGCAGACGCGAATAAACGCCACGCGATCGCGATGTTTCGGGTCCATATTGGCCTGTAGCTTAAACACAAAGCCGGAGAAATCCTCCGCAGTGGGCTCGATCTCTCCTTGCGTACTGTTGCGCGGCGCGGGCTTCAGCGCGTAGTCCAAAAAAGCGTCGAGGAAAAGCTGCACGCCAAAGTTAGTCATGGCGCTCCCAAAAAAGACCGGGGAGAGCTGCCCGGCGTGAATCGCCGCCAAATCCAACTCAGCTCCTAGCTCTTCGATCATTTCGAGCTCTTCTTTGAACTGATAATAGAGGTCTTGATCGACTAAATCTTCGATACGCGGATCGCCTAAGTCCAAAACGGTTTTGCCGGCGGCCTTACTACCGTGAGCCGTTCGTTCAAAGAGATGGAACTGGCGCTTGCGGCGATCAAAGACACCACGAAACTGTTCGCCCATGCCGATGGGCCAGTTCACGGCGTAGGTCGCGAGGCCCAATTCCTGCTCAATTTCGTCGAGTAATTCCAGCGGTTCACGTGCCGGGCGATCCATCTTGTTGAAGAAGGTGAAGATGGGCAGCGATCGCATCCGACACACTTCAAACAGCTTGCGGGTCTGCGGTTCCAAGCCTTTAGCGGCATCTTCCAGCATGACCGCATTGTCCGCCGCCGCCAGCGTCCGGTAGGTGTCTTCACTAAAGTCTTGGTGGCCCGGTGTATCCAGCAGATTGATGCGCACGTCGCGGTAGTCAAACTGCAACACCGTCGAGGTAATCGAAATGCCGCGCTGTTGCTCCATCTCCATCCAGTCAGAGGTGGCGTGGCGCTGGGCTCGCCGCGCTTTGACGGCCCCGGCTTCGTGGATGGCACCTCCATACAGCAACAGCTTTTCAGTCAGGGTCGTTTTACCCGCGTCAGGGTGAGAGATGATCGCAAAATTGCGGCGCTTTTCTACCTCTTCGGCCAAAACTGTTTCAGAAACGGTCGATGTTGCCATAAATGCCTATGAACAGGAGATGTCGAAAATTTCAGTCTGCTTTTATCTTAAATCAAGCGTCTGGACTTGACCAAACAGGTGGCTGTATTGGGGCGATCGCCGATGTTGGTGACGAGTGCAATGGTCGTCAATCCCTCAGGTAGCCAGCTTCTAAAATGACTAATTTAAGAAAAAAGGGGCAGCGATCGCTGCCCCCAACACCATGACTTACTAACTTGCTCACTTGTCGAACTAAGCGGCCCAATTAAGCATCCGCTTCGGGCAACTCTTGAGGGTTTTCTGCGGTTTGACCCTTCAGGCTGACTTTCACAACTTTGTTGCGAACTTCTTCCACTTTAGGCAGGGTTAGGGTTAGGAAACCATGCTCAAAGTTGGCCGATACAGCATCATTTTGAATGGCTTCTGGCAGATTCACAACGCGACGGAAATTGCCGTAGTGAATGTCGTCGTGGAGTACGCGATCGCCTTCTGGGACCTCCGGCTGTTGACGCTCACCGCTAATCACAATGCTTTCACGAGTGGCCTGAATGTCAATGCTGTCAGGGATAATGCCTGATAGCTGAACGGTCAAAACGTACTGATCTTCGTTTTCCACCAAACGAATGGCAGGCGTCCATGCCGCGGGTGAGTCCATGGCGTTGCTGACTTCATTGAAAACGCTGTCGAGTTGACGGCGGAGAGTTTCAACTTCTTGGAAAGGATGCCAGTAACGAACAATCATGAATTGCCTCCTAAAACTTTTGCGAGAGTGTTTTTTGCTTGCGTTCTATGACTCTTATGATGCGCCTTTGTTTTAGGAACCAACAGTGACAAGAACCCCACTCCGATGGCGAATTTTTACACCGAACTCACCGTACCGAATTAGCCGTAAATGAGCGCCTGCCGTTGACTGAATGAGCCTCAATGTCTAGGGTGGTGCCCCGTTTACAGCCAGGCTTTCTGGAGGTTGTTGACATCGTTGTATGGTCACAAGGGGAGACTGCCGCCGCAATGCGACAACATCGCCGCTGCTTGTTGGAGACGAAGTGTTTATCATGGAGAGGGTTAATAAAACGCAATAATTGGTGAAAGCAGATAGCGGTCGCGTGATCTGCGATCGCTATCAAGATTTATATGACCGACTCTTCCATTCAAAAGAGCAGCTGGCAGCAGTTTGTGGAAAAACGCATTCTGTTTGGTCAGGAGGCTTCGTTAGAACTCACCGCGATTTTGCTGGTGTACTTTGTGCAAGGCATTTTGGGCCTGGCGCGGTTGGCGGTGAGCTTCTTTCTGAAAGACGATTTGGGGCTGACCCCTGCCGAAGTGGCGGCCTTGACGGGGATCGCTGCTGCGCCCTGGACGATTAAGCCGCTGTTGGGCTTTATGTCTGATGGATTCCCGATTTTGGGGTATCGGCGGCGGCCTTATCTCATCCTGTCGGGACTGCTGGGAGCCGCGTCTTGGTTGGCGATGGCGACGGTGGTGAATACGGCTTGGGTGGCGATCGCCGCCATTACTCTCAGTTCTCTCTCCGTGGCAGTTGGCGATGTGATTGTCGATTCCCTTGTGGTAGAGCGAGCGCGGCGAGAGTCGCAGAGCGATGCAGGAACGCTGCAATCGCTGGCCTGGGGCTCGTCGGCTTTGGGCGGCATCATCACGGCCTATCTCGGTGGTCTGCTGCTGGAATATGTGGGCACGCGATCGGTCTTTGGCGTCACGGCGACGTTTCCGCTGGTCGTTTCTCTCGTGGCCTGGTGGATTGCCGAAGATCCGGTCACCGAAACCTCGACTTGGCAAGTGATTGGCGGACAAATTAAACAGCTCAAAGGCGCGGTGAGCCAAAAGGTGATTTGGATGCCCGCGCTGTTCCTGTTTCTCTGGCAAGCGACGCCGACGGCGGACTCTGCCTTCTTCTTTTTCACCACCAATGATTTGGGGTTTGAGCCCGAATTTTTGGGGCGGGTGCGCCTCGTGACGAGTATCGCCGCCTTATTGGGCGTCTGGATCTTTCAGCGCTTTCTGAAGGCGGTGCCTTTCCGCACAATTTTTGCCTGGTCCACGGTGTTGTCAACGCTGCTGGGCTTCACGATGTTGCTGCTGGTGACCCACACCAATCGGGCTCTGGGCATCGGCGACGAATGGTTTAGCCTGGGCGACAGCTTGATTTTGACTGTCATGGGCGAAATTTCGTTTATGCCCGTCCTGGTTTTATCCGCCCGCATCTGTCCGCCTGGGGTAGAGGCGACCCTGTTTGCCCTGCTCATGTCAATCGTGAATTTGGCGGGGCTGCTCTCCCATGAGTTTGGCGCGATTTTGACTCATTGGCTGGGCGTCACCGAAACCAATTTTGACAATTTGTGGCTGCTGGTGACGTTGACTAACTTGTCGACGTTGCTGCCGCTGCCGCTACTGTTTTTGTTGCCCACCACGTCGGCTCAGGGAGAAGGGACGATCGCTTCCAGCGCTTCCCTCAAAGCTAGCCAATCCGAGCAGTTCATGCCCGATGTCGATATCAGTGCACCCGTGCCTCTGCCGCTGGGGGCCGTGGAGTCAGAAACATGACGTGAGCGATTCCCCAAGCCGTATCATCAAGGTCTTGCGTCGAGGGTGCGATCGCGGCTGCAACCCAGCGCAAAACGCACTCTGCCCACTTTTGATTTCCTTGCTATCCATCGATCTTTTCAACACTTATGCAAACGCTGCCTTCGCCTCAAAATACTGAAGTTAATGCTGCCCCGTCCTTTGATATGGATGACTGGCGCAGCGGCTATCGATCACAGCCCGAAGAATTTGCCTACTGGATTGACGACATTGAGGGCACGATTCCCGCTGAGCTGGAAGGCACCCTGTTTCGCAACGGACCGGGACTGCTCGACATCCACGGTCATCGTCTCAAGCATCCCTTTGATGGCGACGGCATGATCAGCAGCATTGCCTTCAAAGAGGGGCGGGCCTACTATCGCAACCGCTTTGTGCGTACTGAGGGCTATGTCGCGGAGCAGGCCGCAGGTAAACCCCTGTACCGGGGCGTATTTGGTACCCAAAAGCCCGGCGGCTGGTGGGCCAATCTGTTTGATCTTAAGCTGAAAAATATCGCCAACACCCACGTCATTTACTGGGGCGGCAAGCTCCTGGCCCTGTGGGAAGCGGCTGAACCGCACCGCCTCGATCCCGCGACTTTAGCCACGCTGGGGCTAGATAACTTAGACGGCTTGCTGGAACCGGGCGATGCGTTTGCCGCCCATCCCAAGATTGATCCGGGCCATCCTGAGCAAGGCCAGGAACCGCGCTTGGTGAATTTTTCGATTAAAACCGGGCTGTCGAGTACGATTCGCATCCATGAGTTTGCGCCGTCGGGCGATCGCGTCAAATCCTACCAGCGCAGCATTCCTGGCTTTGCCTTCATGCACGACTGCATGATCACGCCGAACTACGTCATCTTTTTCCAAAATCCGGTGAGTTTCAATCCCTTTCCGTTCATCTTGGGGTTCAAAGGCGCGGGAGAATGTGTCGAGTTTAATCCCCAAGCGAAAACCAACATCATCTTGATTCCCCGTCATGGTGATGGGCCGCTAAAATCCATCGAAGCTCCGGCGGGCTTTGTCTTTCACCATGCCAATGCGTTTGAGCAGGATGGTCAGGTGTTTGTCGACTCGATTGTTTATCAGGACTTTCCATCGTTGGATGAGGGCATGACCTTCAAAGATGTGGATTTTTCCCACGTGCCGGAAGGTCAGCTTTGGCGTTTTGCGTTGGATCTGGAGGCCGAAACGAGTAAGGCGACCTGTTTAATTGATCGCGGTTGTGAATTTCCTGCCCTGCACCCCGCTCATGTGGGCCAAACTTACCGTTATTTATATATCGGTGCGGTGCACAGTTCCCAGGGCAATGCTCCATTACAGGCGCTGCTGAAGCGCGATTTGGTCACTGGGGATGAACAATTGTGGAGTGAAGCGCCACGCGGCTTTATGGGGGAGCCGGTATTTGTGCCTCGTCCCCAGAGCCAAGCGGAAGATGATGGTTGGCTGCTGGTGTTGACGTATAATGCGGCGCGACGCTGCTCTGATGTACTCATTCTGGATGCGCGGGACATCACTTCTGGCCCGATCGCTCGTTTGAAGCTCCAGCACCATGTGCCCTATGGTTTGCATGGTAGTTTTGTCTCCGAATATTTCGGCCCAGCGGCTGCGGCTTGATAGGAACCCAGAGAGGCGCTAGGCTGTCAAAAATCCGACCCGTGTCGGCGAGTTGACAACTTAGTTGAGAAGGCCACTGCGGTGTCTCTGAAGCTGATTATCGGCAACAAAAACTATTCTTCATGGTCATTGCGGGCCTGGCTCTTTTTGCGGCAGAGCGGGGTGGAATTTGAAGAGATTAAGTTAGCGCTGTTTACTGAGCAGTGGCAGACTGAGATCAATCGCTATACCCCGGCTGGCAAGGTGCCGGTGTTACTGGATGGTGACATTGCGATCTGGGATTCGCTCGCCATTATGGAGTATGTGCGGGAAAACTTTGCCGATACGGTGGGCTGGCCGAGCGATCGCGCCGCGCGCGCCCACGCTCGCTCCATTGCAACGGAAATGCACTCGGGCTTCATGGCCATTCGGGAAGAACTGCCGCAAAATTTGCGGGTGTGTCAGCAGCGATCGCTCGACGACTTTTCGAGCACGGCTCAACGAGAGATCGCGCGGGTTGAGCGGCTCTGGCAAGACGGCTTTGAACGTTATGGTGGCCCCTGGCTATGCGGTGAGTTTTCGATCTCGGATGTCATGTATGTGCCGGTGGCGTTGCGGTTTGTGACCTACGGCATTCAGCTTGAGCCCACGGCCCAGCAGTTCGTCACCCGCACCCAAGCACTAGAGTCGGTAAAAGCCTGGTGCCGCGATGCCGCCCACGAAGCCGAAACCTTACCCTTTATCGACGCAGCAGCCCGACCCTATTCGTAGCTCACAAGCTCATTCCGCATCGTCTCGCCGCTGATGTCGACATTGGGCTTCACCTTTCATGTGGAGACCAGAGGCACTTCAATCTCATCAACTCGCCAAGCGGCGTAGGTGAGGGCTTCATAAATATCCTCAATTTCTAGATAGGGATACGCTTTGAGCACGTCGTCGGTGGAACGCCCACTGGCTAAAAGCCCCACGACAGCGCCAACTGTGACTCGCAGCCCTCGGATACAAGGCTTGCCGCCCATGACTCCAGGATTGAGCGTGATGCGATTAAGGGATTTCATGAGCAAATACAGACTCCTGCTTCTTTAGATTTGCATTTTGAATTTTGAATTGCTCCAGTTGCTCCGTCGCCCAATCTCTAAACTGCTCATCGTTGTCGTTTTGGGCTCTGTCGCGCAGCAGTTCCAGGGTTTTGGGATGGTCAGGATATTGCTGCATGAATACGTTGAACAATATAGCTGGAGAAAACGAGCATTACTTTGTCTTGAGAATGCGATCGTATTCAGCATGAGAGCCAATCCAGAACCAGACAATCTTATTCTCTTGTGGTTTCATGACGCCTAAAGCTCGCCAGCCAATACCAACTCGAACTGACCAGATATTTAGCTTGTTGTTGACCTTTTTGAACTCCAGACTGGGATGAGAAGGATTTTCTCGCCAAAGCTGATAGTTCTTCCTGGCAGTTGCTTTGACCCGGTTGGGCAGTTTAGAAAACAGCTTGCGAAAATCTTGAGTTCTCGACGACTTCATTACACTTCGCCAAAGCCTTTTTCTTCCGTTTTGCCTGCGTCGTCTTCGACCAGAGCGGCTTGAGCCATTGCGGCAAAACTGCCTATGTCGGTATCTGAGTCAGAAAAGGTTGCTTGCCACTTAAGTTCATTCTCAATGTCGTCTAGCAGTTGCTGAGCAATCTCATCCTGAAGCTCGCTTGGCAATCTTGAGGCTTCTCTAAATGCTTGTTCCAATAAGGTTGTCATCATTCTCTCCGTTTTTTTAAACAATAAACTCACTCACAGGGCTTCCAGAATTTTGCATTTTTAATTGCTCCAGTTGCTTCGTCGCCCATTCTCTGAGCTGCTCGTCGCTGTCGTTGTGGGCTCTGTCGCGCAGCAGTTCCAGGGTTTTGGGGTGGTCGGGATATTGCTGCACCAGCACGTTGAGAGCAGTTTGACGAGGGTTCCCTTGCCAGTCATACTCTCTTTCAAAGGGATCGTTGAGCGTGCGATCGCACCAAAACTCAAACAAAGTCGGGTCGTCTTTGAAGCCTTGGGCTAACTCCTGCACCGCCGCCATCCGGACATCGTAATGATCGTCCGTTTGGGCGCGGGTTTTGAGGATCGGTAAGGTCTCGGGGTCGTCTTTGAAGCCTTTGGCTAACTCCTGCACCGCCGCCATCCGCACAGCGTTATCCTCATCACTTTGGGCACGGGTTTTGAGAATGGGCAAGGTATCGGGGTCGTCTTTCCACCCCTGCGCTAATGCCTGCACCGCCGCCATCCGCACAGCGTAATTGTCATCACTTTGGGCACGGGTTTTGAGAATGGGCAAGGTATCGGGGTCGTCTTTCCACCCCTGGGCTAACTCCTGCACCGCCGCCATCCGGACATCGTAATGATCGTCCGTTTGGGCGCGGGTTTTGAGGATCGGTAAGGTCTCGGGGTCGTCTTTGAAGCCTTTGGCTAACTCCTGCACCGCCGCTCTCCGCAAAGCGTAATTGTCATCACTTTGGGCACGGGTTTTGAGAATGGGTAAGGTATCGGGGTCGTCTTTCCACCCCTTGGCTAACGCCTGCACCGCCGCCATCCGCACAGCGTAATGCTCATCACTTTGGGCACGGGTTTTGAGAATGGGCAAGGTATCGGGGTCGTCTTTCCACCCCTTGGCTAACGCCTGCACCGCCGCACTCCGCACAGCGTAATGCTCATCACTTTGGGCACAGGTTTTGAGCCAGGGCAATGTATTGGGGTCGTCTTTCCACCCTTGGGCTAATGCCTGCACGGCTGCGCTGCGCACATCCTCGTCATCGTCGCTTTCGACTATTACCCCTAACCTTGTCTTCAAGTTTCGACTTTTATCTAACAATGGCACCAAGCTTTCGATAGCTTCATCTCGCACATTCCAATCTAAGTCGTGAAGAAGATTCTTCTCAAGCCAGCTTTGGATGCTAACCTCTGTGTGCCAAATTTTTGCAACTGCTTGTATTGACGCCCTACGGACATCCCAATTATCGTCCCAACCATCTGATACAGACAAAGATTTTAGCCACTGCAAGGTATTTGCATCAGTCCAAGTATGTGCGATCACCTCAACTGCCTTTGTCCTAACACCATAGGTACCCTCAACAGACAACAAAGCTCTCAAAGAATCAAGAAGAAGCTTATTTATATTCTCGAGCGCGTTAGGCTTCCTAATCTCTGTCAAGCATTCTGCGGCTAGGAAAAGATATTTATAATCTTCGCTACGGTCATCTCTGTCTAGAAGAAACTGAATTATTTCTTCTGCAAACGTTACATTTAACATTCCGGCAATGAGCCGCAGCACTTCCTGCCAACTTTCCTCCTGCCAATGTGCTCCAAAGGTCTGATCACGTAGTTCTTCAAACGTAATCGTTTGAGTTTCCTTAAACTCCCAGACAAAGGCCCAGGCGGCAAAAAACTCCAAAAATGTACGGTGAACGAAGGCGTAATTGTCGGCTCCCAGATAGCACAGGATAAAGTTGCGGGTTCGCAGCTGCTGAATCATCCGTCGCGCCACATCTCGCGGCTGCTCCACATCGATGGATTTCAAGTAGTCCGTCAAAATCGCTTCCAGGTCTTGGGCGCTGATAATGTTGCCTGCCAGCCCCGCTTCCCCCGACTGCATGTGAAACGCCACCTTTCGCAGCATCGCCTGCTTATCCCGATAGTCGATCGTCACCGGGTCGAGCTTTTGCTCAATCAAATTCCGCTCCACATCCCACTGGTGCAGCAGCACCCGTGATGCCTGGTTATACAGTTCCGGTCGATCACGCGGTAATTCCTGGTGGCGGTTCAAAATTGCCATCATCGTCAGCAGCAGCGGATTCCCCGCTAGCTCCCGAATCGCCTTCGATTCGCGAATCGCCTTGTGTAGCCGCTCCTGCTTGCGGACCTTGTCTGCCCCGTCGGCAAAGGTCTGGTCGTGCCACCGCTCAATAAATTCCGCAATCTGATCATCCGTCAGGTCTTGCAGCATGTAGTGCTGAAACCCCGCATCCCTTAGGGTCTGCGCCTTATACCCTAGCCACCGTGAGGTCACCACTACCTGCACCTGGGGGTAGTTGTTGGTAAAGCGGTGAATATCCGTCACCACCACATCCCGCAGGTTGGGGTCAAACACTTCATCAATGCCGTCAAACAGGGCCACCGCATTGCCTGCCGTCAGCACCTCATGGAGTCGCTGCTGGTTTAGCCGACAGGCAATATCCCCCTGGTGCAGATACTCCACCATGCTGCTGCACTTTTTGTCGTTGCGATCGCGCGCATACTTCCGCAGCTCAATCAGCAGCGGCAGCGGTCGCTGGGCCAGTTCCTTCAAGTCGCGAATGGGCTGCTCGGCCCACTGTAGGGCCACATACTGCAACAGGGTCGATTTCCCCGACCCCGGATCCTCCAGCACCACGGCATAGTCCGCCACCGGACGGCTCCGCTGCCCCACGCCTTCTGTGCGTCCCACCACCTCCAGCACATTCTGGATCGGCTGCTCCACATAGGTCTTGCGGTATTCTTCAATCTGCGCGGCCTCCAGCGCTTCCGCATCCAGTTCTCCCCGCTGCTGGAGTTCCTGCAGCTTCTCCTTGGGGATTTCGTACACCTTGGGGTTAAATTCCTGGCAGGTGCGCACATCCTGGGGAATGAACATGCGCCACAGCTTCAGGTCGTTGTAGGCATAGCCCGTGGTATCCAGCGACTCCAGCTTCAGGTTGCCGTACTGCTCCCGCAGGGTTTCCTGATACTTCCGCAAATCAAAATCCGGCGGAATGCCCACCAGTTCCTCAATGCCCTGGCGCATCGCCTCCTGATTGTGCAGCTTCAACAAGTCCCGCAGCGCATCGTCACTGCGCAAAATGCCTTTCACGGCTCGCACATACTGCTTGCCAATCTGCGACCAGTCAAACTCTTCTGGCAGGGGGCGCAGCTCCAACGCTTGCCACCGTAGCGCCAGCACCTCCGCATCAATGGCGCGACAATCCGGCTCAAAGGCGCGGCCCAACGTCGCCTTCACGTCCTGATCCTGCATAAATTGGCGCAGCGGCAGCTCGTAAAAATCGCGAATCTCCGCCCCGGTGCAGCCTTGAAACGCCAGTTCTTCCTCCACGAGTTCCACAAACGCCTTCAGAGCCTTGGCCAGCGCTTTTTGCACGGGTTCCTGTTGGGCTAACCCGGCAGCGTCAGCGATACAGCTCTTGAAGAAGTCTTTTGCGTAATCTTCCAAACTGCCTTGTAACAATGGCAGCAATACGTCTTTCGTTACGTAGCTCCCGGCTTCTCGCAATCCGATCGCAGCCAGAATGTCTAGAACCATAGTGTGCCAGAGTATAGAGCGCAGTTGCTCCTACTATATCCGCTGGCTAAGAGGGGCCGATGGAGCAGAGTGCACCACAACCTCTCCTCTTCTTGAAAAGCAGCACCTCTCTTCACGGGCTTGATTATTTGGTGCCGAACATGCGATCGCCTGCATCCCCTAAACCCGGCAAGATGTAGCCATGTTCGTCGAGTTTGTCATCGATCGCGGCGGTGAAGATGGGCACGTCGGGGTGTTCGGAGTGGAAGTGTTCGATGCCTTCGGGGGCGGCGAGCAGGCAGACGAATTTGATGGAGTGGGGCTGGGTTTCCTTGAGGCGATAGACGGCGGCGACGGCAGAGTTGCCCGTAGCGAGCATCGGGTCGACTACCAACATGTCGCGCTCTGAGACATCCCCCGGCACTTTGAAGTAATACTCCACGGCAATGTGGGTGCGTGGGTCGCGATATAGGCCAATGTGGCCGACTCGGGCGGAGGGCATGAGCTGCAACATGCCGTCGAGAATGCCCTGTCCCGCCCGCATGATGGAAATGAGCACCACCTTTTTGCCGGAGAGCATGGGGGCTTGCATGATGGCCATGGGGGTTTCAATTTCCACCTTTTCCAATGGCATGTCGCGGGTCACTTCGTAGGCCAGCAGCATACTGATTTCCCCCAGCAGGCTGCGAAATTTGGCCGTGCTGGTGTCTTTTTGCCGCATCAGGGTCAGCTTGTGCTGGATGAGGGGATGGTCGATCAGGGTGACGGTGGGCATGGAGGTATGAGGGTGGTTGGGTGGCAGGGTGGATGGGTGTTGTAGGGGCGAGGCATTTTGGTTCTGACAAATTTGAATAACCGATATGTGATTCACAAAATGCCTCGCCCCTGCGGAATATGAATGGCATCAAAACACGGTGCCGTCGCTTTGGATGGTAATGGGGGGCGCGCCGCTGTCGGAGCGCAGGTGTTTGGCGATGCGGCGTCCGGCGGCCCAGGTGCCGCCTTCGAGGACTTTGATGAGGGGCAATTCTTCCGCCGACTTGCCGAGTTGGTGGCGGACGCGATCGCCGATCGCATCCAGCATCACCACGGTTAATGCTCGCCATTCCACCACTACCGGGGAACTGGGCAAATGCGCCTCGCGGGTGACGGCGTCGTGTTTCGGCACTAGCAAACCGAGATCCAAACAGAGGCCGCCGTTGCGGTATTCTGCCAGTCCGGTCAGGGTGTTCAGGTTCGTCACTGTGAGGCCAGCGGACTGCAAAGGCTCCACTAGAGAGTAGGTGAGCCACTGGGATAGCTTGTGAAAGGGCACCAGATTCGTACCGGGACCAGTGTTGGATAGAGCGGGGTGGGGCCATACGTCGCCGAGGTTGGTATCCGCGATCGCGACTCTGCCCGGCCAAATGTCGCCAAAACTGATCAGCACTTCGGTTAACAGGTTCCCCGCGTCGAGCGTGTTGCCATAAGTGGCATGCCAGTAATCCAGCAAATTGCCGGGCCGGGGGCAGTCCGCGCCGAACCGCTGGGGGTGCGCGGCGAGGGAGCGACCAAGCTGGTGCAAGAGCTGCAGCCGTCCCGATAATCCCACCAGCGGATTCTCGTCGCTGACCTGGAAGGCGTTAGCCAAGTCCGACTCGGTGAGGGCTTGCAGGCCCGCTGCATCCACCTGATAGGGCTGTTCTGGGTCGGACGAAAAGACGCCCTGTTGGAAGGCGTGGAGGCTAGCGATCGCCAGTCCCTCGGAGCGCCCCAAGACCTGATCGGCAGCGCGATCGTGGTAGCGCCACAGGCTCCCCGCTCCGGCATCCAGCAACACACTGACGATGGCGAGATCGAGGCGCGATCGCGCCGCTGCTGCTACGGATAATTCCGCCAGTGACTGATCCAACTGAGCCAGTCGGGGTGTCCCTCCAGCGTCAAAGTGTCGCCAGCGGGAGTGAAAGGGCACGTCGAAGTCGGGGTAGAGTTGCTGGGTGGTTGCCACCACATAATCGGCGACGGTGTCCAACTGGCTCAGGTCGCAGGCGAAATGATCTAGCTGGCCCGCTTCACACAAGGCGAAGAGTTGCTGGCAGCGATCGCGGACGGCTTGGGGGGTGCGGAGGTCGGCGATCGCGGCGGACTCTGACGGCGTCATCATGCGTCCTCGTATTGCCGACCGATGGTTTTTTCCAGCACGGTTTCGTCCGGCACCTCGCCTTCGGTGTAATAGCCCGCTGCCTTCTTCGCGTTGATTTCTACCATCGCATCCGCCGGTATCAACTCCTCAGGAATGGTGATGCGCTCAACAATTTCAATGCCGGATTTAGTCACCGCGTCGTATTTCATGTTGCTCATCGAGACGAACTGGTCAATGCGAGTGATGCCCAGCCAATGCATCACGTCGGGCATGATTTCCTGAAAGCGCATGTCCGGCACGCCCGCAACACATTCGGTACGAGTGAAGTAGGTGTCAGCGCGATCGCCCCCCTCCTGGCGTTTGCGGGCGTTATACACGAGAAACTTCGTCACTTCGCCCAGGGCGCGCCCCTCTTTGCGGGCGTAGATGATGACGCCCGCCCCGCCCACCTGCGCGGTTTGAATCGCCACCTCAATGCCGTGGACGAGGTACGGACGACAGGTGCAAATGTCAGAACCAAACACGTCCGAGCCATTGCACTCATCGTGGATGCGCACGGCTAGCGGTTTGTCAGGATCCGTAATCGCTTCGATCTCGCCCAAAATGTAGACGGTATGGCCGCCAATGGGGGGCAAAAACACTTCCAAATCAGGACGGGTCACCAACTCGGGGAACATGCCCCCGGTCTGCTCGAACAAAGTGCGGCGGAGGTCACTTTCTTCCACGCCAAAGCGCTTGGCAATGCCCGGCAGGTGCCAGACGGGCTCGATCGCCGCTTTGGTCACCACCAATTCACCGTTCTCTTTCAAAATTTTGCCGTCCACCTTGAGACGCCCCTGGGCGACGGCGTCTTGCAGTTCGGGAATGTTGATGTGGGCTTTGGTGATGGCGATAGAGGGACGAATGTCGTAGCCCTCGGCCCGCAAATCGGCAAACAGATGATTATCCAGCGCCCCAAAGGGATCCAGCGCCACAATCTTGGTCGGGTCGCCCCAACTGGGGTGTGGCCCAATGGATACGGTGGGAGAGGTGTCGGTCAGGTCGGCCTGGTGATCGCGCTTGAGACTGCCGCTGGCGATCGCCAACGCTCGGTACACGGCATACCCGCCGGAATGGGTGCCAATGGCGTTGCGGTGAGCCAGATTCCCCAAGGTGGCAATGATCGGGCCGCGTTCTTGCGGATTAGGATTCCCCCACTGCACGGGATGAGGTTGGCTGCCAAACTGGGCCGGATGCGAAGTGAGAACAATGTGCTTATGGCGAGGCGACTGAGCCGAGGTCATCGTAGAGCCCCTTAATCACTAAATTTTGAACCTATCCTGTCAGGGTAGCCCAGACTGTAGTGCAGGTTGCAATGTTGGTATGGCCTCGGAGGACGGTTCCCTGTGGGCTGATAGACAAGATGTTGGTTTACACCGAGGGAACCGTCCCCTGGCGACACCCGATTCTGGGCTGAGGTGATGATAAGGAGATCTCTGAAAAAGAAATCCCCCGAAAAATTCGTCGTGTAGGTTGGGGTTGACGTCAGGAAACCCAACAGTAGGAAGGATTAAAGCCTGTTGATTCATGGCCTCTGGCCAGGCTTCGCCAACGTTCCTTGACGCCAACCTACGACGGTAAATTTATTTCTGGAGAACCCCTAAGTGTCGCTCTGGCCGATGAAGGGGGTGGCCCACTTGCGCCAGTTTTCTTTATTGAAGGGCGATCGCCATTTACGAATTAGTTCTGATTCCAACGACTGGCGGGCTTTGCGATCTTCAGGAGCGTAGGGCCAAAAGCCAATGTTGACCTGCACCGGCAGATCGGCGGCTCGGTGGGCAGAAACATAGTTGAGAATGTAGCGCTTGCAGTCGTGGGTGCCCTTCCAGCGCTGATTGGCCTTAACGGTTTCGCCCACGTAGAGCAGTAAATCGGCCTCATGATCCAGCACGAAGTAAAGGGCGGCGTTGCCCGCATCGGTGAACTGCTCGCGCCAAAACTCGGCATTGCGCTGGGGTAGAGTGAATGGATCGATCGCCTCCACCGGGGACGGCACACTGTCGCCGAACAAACTCCCCTGAGTTGCGCCCGCCTCGCCCTTCACCGTCTGCTGAAACTCGTGGATCCGCTGCTTCCAAGCGGTCAGTTCGTCAGCGCTCAAAGCAGCCTGTTGCGCGGGACGGTTATACGCCCACGACACCTCAGCGGCTTTGAGATCTTGATTCGAGAGCAGAGAAGGTTGGTATTCCGCCACGCGATCGCCCACATCTAGCGTTTTCACCCACCGATGATACTGCACCCACACCATCAGGCAAGGAATTGTGAGGGGATGTTGCAGCCAGCCGCAGGTTCCTCCTCGGTCACTGCTCCATATGGTTCAAATCTTCGTCCGTGCCAAACTCAGCAGGATTCCCAAAAATCTCCCCTTGCAGTAATTTTTAGTTTCCCTTTCGTCGCCAGACTCGATAGTCTATAAAAGTGCCTTCCATCATTTATCAATCCAGTGCGTTTAAAAACTCCTTGTCGCCTGTTTGTCAGTGTTTGTCTCTGCCTGTGCTTCGCATGGGGGTGGGGAGCGTCCGCGATCGCGGCTCCTGCGCCTGACAACTTTAGCCAAGCCGACATTCAAGAAATGGCTACTTTGCGCGAAAAAGCCTTTATTACCAGTCGCGAAGGCGACTATGCGGCAGCGGATAAGCTGTGGACGCAGCTCTTAGAGTACTTGCCTGAGGAACCGGCGATTTGGAGCAATCGCGGCATTGTGCGAGCCAGTCAATTTCAACTAGAGGATGCGATCGCCGACTACACTCAAGCGATCACCCTGGCTCCCGACGAGCCCGATTCTTATTTGAATCGAGGGGCGGCGTACGAGATGCAGCAGGAATGGGATGCGGCGATCGCGGACTACAACCACGTTTTGGCGCTCGATCCTCAAGAGGCGGGGGCGCTGAATAATCGCGGCAATGCTGAGGCCGGTCAGGGCGACTGGGAAGCTGCGATCGCCGACTACAAAACTGCCGCCGATCTGGACCCGAATTTTGCCTTGGCACGCGTTAACTATGGTCTGGCTCTGTATCAGGTCGATCGTCATGATGAAGCGCTGAAAACTTTGCGAGGCGTGGTGCGCAAGTATCCCAACTTTCCCGATGCGCGGGCGGCCCTCACTGCCGGACTGTGGGCCAGCAACCAGCGCGGTGAGGCCGAAAGCCAGTGGGTCGCGGTAGAAGGCTTGGATAGCCGCTATAAAGATTTAGAGTGGGTGCGCACGATTCGCCGCTGGCCGCCGAAAGTCGCCGACGCCCTGGAACAGTTTTTGACCTTGGAGGGTTAAGGCCACCGTGCTGGAACTCTCTCTCATCGCCGCGTTGGGATTTTTAGGCAGCTTTGGGCACTGTGTCGGCATGTGCGGCCCGATCACGGTGGCGTTTTCCTTGGCGGCCCGTTCCCAAACAACCGATGAGACGACGGTACCGACGCGATCGCAACAGTTTTGGTTTCACCTTTGCCTCAACTTAGGTCGGCTCGCCAGTTATGTGTTGGTGGGGGCCGCGATCGGGGGGCTGGGATCGGTACTGGTTGCTGGGGGGCAGATGGCGGGCGTCGGCAGTGTTCTGCGTCGCGGGATGGCCCTACTGACAGGCACTTTGCTAATCCTCATTGGGCTGCGGCAGGTGGCTCCGGGATTATTCCCTCAATTGCCCTTTCTGCATCCGTTGCAAGGCGCACTGCACGATCGCCTGCAGCAAGTGATGGGGCACACGGCCCAGTCGCGCCGCTGGTGGACACCGCTGTTACTGGGCCTTGCCTGGGGGTTAATCCCCTGCGGCTTTCTTTACACCGCGCAGATCAAAGCGGCGGCCACGAGTTCAGTGTGGGCGGGGGCGGCGACGATGGGAGCCTTTGGCTTGGGCACGTTGCCGATGATGGTGGGGTTGGGCACCTATAGCGCTTGGCTAAGCCGCGATCGCCGCAGTCAGCTATTCCAACTCGGCGGTTGGATTACTCTGCTGATTGGCGTCCTCACATTGCTCCGCACAGGCGATCTGATGGTCGATTATGCAGGGCATCTGTCGCTCCTATTTCTGGCGCTGGCGCTTATCGCTCGACCCATCAGTAAATTGTGGCCTTATCCCCTGCGGTTTCGTCGCTTACTAGGGGTCGGAGGTTTTGTATTGGCCCTCGCCCATACCGTCCACATGCTCGAACACAGTTGGAACTGGCAGCCCGCAGCGGTGCGTTTCATGTTGCCGCAGCATCGGTGGGGCATGGTGGCGGGGGCGATCGCCCTCCTATTGATGATTCCCCTCACCCTTACCAGTACTGATACGGCTCAGCGACGACTGGGCAAAGCCTGGCGATCGCTCCATCTGCTCAGCATTCCGGCGCTGTTGTTGGGGGGGCTGCACGCCATCGTTGCCGGCTCGAGCTATTTCGGCAGTTTGCAAATGCAGGGGCGTCCCTTACTGCATTCCGGCTTGCTCGCGGGGAGTTTGCTGTTGGTGATGGCGCTGCGATCGCCCGTTTTCTGGCGGTTGTTCAACTACCAGCGGTGGTACACCCCGCCGGCCAAATCCGCCCGCCCGCCGCTCTCCCCCTCTCCTTCTTCTCACTGTCACGAATAGTCTGATGCCTAGAGTTTTTCCTTCCTGTTTGCTGCTGGCGGCGACCTGGCTGGGCAGTACGGCGATGGCCCCCGCGATCGCCCACGAAGTCCAATTTGCTGAAGATGTTGGGGCCACTCTGCACATCGAACCCAACGACATCGCTCGCGCTGGTGCCCCCACCGATATATGGTTTGCGCTCACGCAAGCCGGGGGCACTGTCGTGCCGCTAGCTGAGTGCGACTGCACCCTCACCCTGTACGACAGTCAGGCCAATGCCATCGAGACGCCTCCCCTGAGCGCGATTTCCGCCGAGGGTTTCCAAGCAATTCCGGGGGCGACGGTCACCTTTCCCGAGGTTGGCGCGTATGAACTGCGGCTGGCGGGTAGCCCGCAGCAGGCGGGAGCCTTCACCCCCTTTGAGCTGAGTTTTGAGGTAACGGTGGCGAGTCGAGCACCCAATGCATCTGCCGCCCCGACTACTGCTGCGGCTACGAGCGATGAGCCTGGCCCATCAGAGACGATAACGACTGACCCCGAACCAGAAGTTTCGCAAACTACGGAAACTCTGACTGACCCGGCTGCGTCTAATCAGTGGCTAGTGCCCGCAATTGGGGGCGGTATCGTGATTGTTGTAGGCTTAGCTATTGCCATAATTAGAGGCGGGCGATCGCCCAGAGGTGAGGAATGAAATTAACCGGGAAAGCTTGGGTGGCGGGACTGGCGGGAGTGTTGGCTAGTCTGTTGGGCCAGGGAACAGCGGCGATCGCTGCCGAAAAAATTGTGCTGACCTATGGGCCGATCTCGATGCGGGTGCCCATTACTGAGTTAGAAGGCTTGGCCGAAACAGGCGAAGCTTCGGGGCAGTTGGAGCAACTGCTGAAATTGGCTAACCAAGAACCGACATCCGTGCAAACCACGCTAACGGATCCGGTGCCCGTCAATCTCACGGTGCTCGATCTGGCGCTGAACTCGCTGCCAGGGGAATGGGCGCTCGATCAGGTCGGCGAGATTATCCATCCGGCCTCAGGCGCGGGCAGTCGTCAGGCGTTGCGCTCGGCCCTCATTGCCGCTGCGGCTGACGATAACGAAATCACCCTGCTGGAAGTGATGCAGGCTTATCCCACGCCAGAACTGATGGTGCGGGGCGATCGCTTGCTCGAAACCTACAATCGCCTTTACGACATTTTGGAACCGTTAGAAGCCCTGGCCGATATCTTCGAGACGGACATTTTGCCTTAGGGCATTGTTGGCCCTGAGAATGGGGAGGGCTCGTCGCGTGGGTCAATCGTAGAGCGACCCACACGAGCCTTGGCAACCGGGGGCTGGCCAACTCGACACACTCTGCAAACCCTAAAGTTGAGCGTTGACACTGCCCTAGCTTTCCGACTGTGTTTGCACGGAGTCTCGGGGAAGCAACACGTCAGCCACTTCAGGAAATTGTTGGCGCATACAGTCGTCGCAAACGCCGTGGGTAAAGTTGACGTCACTGTGAGCTTCCATAAATTGTTCGACTGTGTGCCAAAACCCCTCATCATTGCGAATGTTTTTGCAATAGGCGCAAATTGGCACGAGCCCTTCCATCAGGTGAATCTTTTCGAGAGAAGCGGCCAACTGGGCCGAGGTGCGTCTGAGCTCTAGCTGCAGCACGACCTGACGCGCCAATGCCTCTAACGTTTTGAGCTGTTGGGGCGAGAGCTCGCGTGGTTGATAGTCAATCACGCACAGCGTACCGATCGCTTCACCCGAGGGCGTGATCAACGGCACCCCCGCATAAAAGCGAATGTTGGGGGCACACGTGACCAATTGATTGTCGGCAAACCGTTCATCGGCCAGCGCATCGGGAATCACAAACGGCTTAGGCTGGGCGATCGCATGGGCACAAAACGAGACGTCGCGACTGGTCTCGTCAACCGCGATGCCCACCTTTGACTTAAACCATTGGCGATGGGCTTCGACCAGGCTAATGAGCGCGATCGGGGCCTCGCAGATGTAGGCCGCCAACGCGGTAATGTCGTCATAGACCGCTTCTGCTGGGGTATCTAAAATGTTGTACTGCCGCAGCGCTTCCAGGCGGGCCGCTTCTTGCTTGAGCTTCGGGGGCTTCATGGTCACACACCACGCTTACCATTACGTTTCATTCTAGGAATCGAATCTGGCATCCCTGGTAAGGGCACGGAAAAGTTGACAGTGCTTAATGTGCTTCCGTAACTCTCGACACCAAATGTGTTGAATAACCCTATGCCCCCATCCTTGATAGGAGATGAGACTGTATGAACTTAACGCGATCGCTGCTCTGGGCCATCCCCTTTAGTGTGTTAACCAGTCTGGGCTCGGCTGCCCTAGCCACCACCATAGAATTGGAGGTGTTGCCGACGCTCACCTCTGGGGGTACCTGTCCCGAGCAACTCATTGCCCACGAAACCCTCCGTCCCTATGTCGAGGGCAGTTATTCCCGTGACGGCATGATCAAACTGCGGGATATTGCGACAAACGTTCGTGTGGTCACCACTGACGCTTTCAGTACCACGTGGACGGCGACGCTCAAGCCTGAATTTCGCGACT
This sequence comes from Leptolyngbya iicbica LK, assembly GCF_004212215.1. Taxonomy (NCBI): domain Bacteria; kingdom Bacillati; phylum Cyanobacteriota; class Cyanophyceae; order Leptolyngbyales; family Leptolyngbyaceae; genus Leptolyngbya; species Leptolyngbya iicbica. The sequence goes on along the minus strand of NZ_QVFV01000001.1, from coordinate 972,062 downwards.
GTGAAGGGTCGGCCATTATCACGCGCATTGATGACGAAGCCTTTACGACGCATTCTTATCTGCAAGTGCAGCTCGCCGACGGTGAGGTGACCGCCGTGCTGGATATGACCGGCATTCCCGACGCTAACGGCTATACCTCAACGCTGCTGTTTGGCGGATTGCGGGAAGGAAATCCCCGCTGGACTTGGGGCGGCTCAGATTGAGGGGTTAACGCAGCGCGATCGCCCGTCCGATTTGGGGTTAGACCAATAGCCGGGAGTGGCGGGGCTCAATCTTCTCCGCAAGATGAGACTGAAACGACCCGATAGTGAGGGAACGGAATAGTAAAGTTAAGGAGATCATCATCTGATCAGAGCTTTTTAACTTGGCATCCACCAGTTCCCTCCCTCGCGTGAATTCAGCTGCCAATCCTGAACCGCCTTAGTTAGACGGGCAAGGGATGGTTGGCCGCCTGTGAACAATTGACTCCGAAAAATTTGTGCGACCCCGATATTCCGTCTTACCGAAAGAGAGCGTCTCGATTCTCACGCGCGATTGTGTCCGTTTAGATGCGGATGTCTATCGACCTGACGCGGCGGGTAAATTTCCGGTTTTGCTGATGCGGCAGCCCTACGGACGGGCGATCGCCTCCACGGTCGTCTACGCCCATCCCAGTTGGTATGCGGCCCACGGGTTCATCGTCGTAATTCAAGACGTGCGGGGGCGCGGCACTTCCGAAGGCGAGTTTCAGCTCTTTGCCCACGAGGTCAATGACGGCTTTGACACCGTAGAATGGGCGGCTCATCTGCCCGGTAGTAATGGCCGCGTGGGCATGTATGGCTTTTCTTACCAGGGCATGACCCAGCTCTTTGCCGCCCAGGCTCGGCCTAAGGGGTTGAAGGCGATCGCCCCCGCCATGGTGGGCTATCACCCCGGCCCAGATTGGGCCTACGAAAATGGGGCGCTGTTGCTGCAGGCGGGGGTGGGGTGGGCTATCCAACTCGCGGCCGAAACGGCTCGCCTGAAGGACGATCGCGTTGCATTTCAGGCGTTGTATCAAGCCTCGCGACAGTTGCCCGTGTATGACGCCGACCCTACGTGTCCCGATGTACTGCAGCGCTACGCCCCTGACTCGTTCTTTCACGATTGGCGTCAGCACCCGCCGGATGCCCCCTACTGGCAAAGCATCACTCCCCAGTTAGAGGATGTTGACTTGCCCATGCTGCACGTTGGCGGCTGGTTTGACCCTTATCTGCGGGGCGATGTGCGGCTCTATCAGGCGATGGCAGCCCGTAGTCAGTTTCCGCAACTGTTGTGGATTGGGCCTTGGGGCCATCTGCCGTGGAGTCAACATGTGGGGGCGCGCGACTTTGGCGCAGCGGCTAATAGCCCTATCGATCGCCTCCAGATCCAATGGTTTGCCCACTGGCTCCGAGACGAACCGGCCCAACTGCTCAACCAACCCCCCGTCAACTTGTTTGAAATGGGCAGCAACCGCTGGCGAGCCTTTGACCACTGGCCTCACGAGAGCGATCGCCAACGCTGGCAATTTTCCAGTAGCGGACTGGCGGCAATGCACTCAGGTGACGGCAAGCTCCTGAAGTTAGAGGCTCCCTTTGAGGATGTCTCGCCTACGGTTCCCAGCATTGATACGTGGGTGCATGATCCGTGGCGTCCCGTACCTTCATTAGGGGGCCATGCCGCCATACCGTCTGGTGCGTTTAATCGCGCTGCGATCGATGGCCGCAGTGACGTGCTCACCTACACCTCTGATCCATTACCGACTGCTCTAGTCGTGGCCGGACAGGTGGAAGTCAGCCTGCATTGCCAGGGCGATCGCCCCAGCTTTGACCTCAGCCTCACCCTGTCAGAAGTGCGCCCCGATGGCACTGTGTATAACCTGACTCAGGGGTATGGTCGTTTCACGGGCATACCCAACGCCTGGCAAACGCATGTGGTGAAATTGCAACCGACCTGTTTCCAGTGTGCGCAGGGGCAGGCATTACGAATCAGCATCAGCGCCGCCAACTTTCCGGCTTACGCGGTGAACCCTGGAGTCGCGATCGCCCATGCCAGTCCACGCCTGATGGATGCGCAAATTACGACCCTCAGCGTGAAGTGTAGCCACCCTGATTCCTATCTTTTACTATCCACTAACTGAGGCTTGAATTTGGCTGCCTAGTGTGTGCCAGTCGTAGGATGATGGATGGCTCGCGGGATGGTGATTTCAAAGGTTGTCCCTTGTCCAAAACTTGACTGACAAATCAGCTTGCCTCGATGTTTTTCGGTGATGATTTGATAGCTGATGGGCATGCCCATACCTGTTCCCTTGCCTACAGTTTTAGTGGTGAAAAACGGATCAAAAATTTTCTGTTGGGTCTGGGCTGACATGCCGATCCCGTTATCGGTAATCGTAATCAGAATATGATCCGTATCGACTAAGCGAGACGCGATCGTAATGTGTCCCTGGTAATGTTCATCACTTGCTGTCGTCGCCTCATACTGTTCTTCAATCGCATCGATCGCATTCGTCAAAATATTCATAAAGACTTGATTGAGCTGACCCGCATAACATTCGATTAGAGGCAAGTCTCCGTAGGCTTTAGTGACTTTAATCGCAGATCGATGACCCGTCTCTTTCAGCCGATTGGTCAGAATGACGAGTGTGCTGTCAATGCCTTCATGAATGTTGACATCCTTAATTTCTGACTCATCGAGTCTTGAAAAAGTCCGCAATGACATGACAATCTGGCGAATGCGATTCGCTCCAATATCGATTGATCCTAAGAGCTTAGGCAAATCCTGTTCAATGAATTCAAGATCAATGGTTTCAATTTCCTGGGTAATGGTCGCTGGTGGTTCAGGATAATGCTCGCGATATAGCTCGATGAGATGAAAAAGATCGTGGACGTAATCTTTGGCAGGCTGAATATTGCCATAAATAAAGTTGACTGGATTATTGATTTCGTGGGCAACCCCTGCGACCAGTTGCCCTAGGCCTGACATCTTTTCAGTTTGCACGAGCTGGAGCTGAGTCGTTTGGAGCTCGTGAATGACTGACTGCAGATTCTCTTCTGCTTGTTTGCGATCGTGGATTTCGAGATCAAGTTCGTGATTGCGTTGTTCTAACGTTTGATGCGTCCGAATATAATCCAAAATTAGCCCCATTAAAGGCACTAAATAGGCGATGATTTTGAGGAAGTGAGCAATGTTGAAATGATTGTCAAACAAGGCTGTTGAACCAAACGCCATGTGCGCCTGAGTCGCAATATTTGGAATGGTGCTAATGACGAGGGAATGGGAGAAAAGATTGGGATTGTTACGATAAAAATTAGGATAAATCCAGATGCCAGCAATGATAAATAAAACTAGCGGCAAAACGTCCCAAGGTCGTGTGATCAAGGCGTCGGGAAACATGGTTTGTGGCAGGCTGGCGCTAGTGGCACAAATGTGGATGATGCTATAAGCCAACAGCCCAAACGTTGCACTGACCACTGCGACAAAGAGGGTATTGCCTTGCCATTTTCGATAGGCAGAGCCCACAAAAAAGAGACTCACGCCGATGATGGTTAAGGCGGCATTAGAGAGGCGACAAAGCGCCCAAGTAAAGGGAATTAAGTTTTCGTTGCTGGCAACGGCGTCAATCAGGCGATCGGCGGCGAGGGTATGAAAGGCATCCATCAATCCCGCGCAGAGCAGGGCCACACCAATGACGGGGGTGGTCACATCATGCTTAATGTTGAAATGGGCAAAGGCTAAGATGACGGTGAAAATGGCTGCACAGAAGGCACTCCACTCCAGAATGGTGTGGGTATAGCTGCCTTCCATGGCTTGGTGCAGGGCATCAGCCATGGCCGCGGCGGGAAGCTGGGCGGTGGCGGCTAAGTCAAGTGCCACAGTTGATGAGCTGAAGTCGATTCCGACCCAATTTAGGGATAACGGCACGAGGCAGATCAGCACAATGGTCATGATCAACCATCGCGGTAATTTAGATGTGCTGTCTGACCGAGTTGGGGCGATCGCCCAGGGGGGGCTTACCTTCCAGAACGGCAGTGTAATCACTCCTGTTGGCTTGAGCCATTCACGGGATATGCCATGTTGGGCTCGGTCATCATTGCTCATGGCTTCGCGACTTCAGACAATAACTACTTTAGACTTCCCGACTCTGGCGCTGAACAACCGGCAAGGTCAGGTCACAAGAGCTGCCATGCCTCCAATGAGAACGGTTGTGAGTCATGATTGACCCAAGATCATGGGGGCTCGCCATTGAGGATGCCAGCAGTTTTTTGATCCCACGGTGATCCTGACGGGATTCTGTCCGGGGGGACTCATCGCGGTTTGAGCGATGCCAAGGGAGCCAGGCTTTGTCACCTTCGGCGACTTTTTGTGCGCCGAATCATGGAGCTGAGCGTAGTGAGGGGAAGTCGAACCTCTACTATTGAACAGGCGGCAATACTCTCTCCCCCGACTTCGGCGATATGACAGATTTTTCTCAGGCTATTCCTTCCTGTGCTTGGCAACATCCCATCGGTCAAGATTGGGAACATCATTACATCGTGCGTTACGCCAGCAATTTGGATGATGGCCCCTGGCATGGTGCGCCCTTGGGGGGATTTGGGGCAGGCTGTATCGGGCGATCGCCCCGGGGTGATTTTAATCTCTGGCATTTAGATGGCGGGGAACATATCTTTCAAACGTTTCCCGGTTGTCAATTCAGCGTGTTTGAGCAGTGTGGCGATCTCACTCAAGCCTACGCCCTGTGTACCGAGGCGCCGTCTGACGGCTCGCTGAGCACCTGGCAGTGGTATCCCAAAAGTAGCGGGCCGCGTTCTGCTCAACCTGACACCGCGACTGGTCCCGCTCCTGATCCAGCGCACACGGGTACTTACCATGCTCTTTACCCCCGTAGTTGGTTTGTTTACCAGAATGTTTTTAATGCTGAGCTCACCTGCGAACAGCTATCGCCGATTTGGGCCAACAATTATCAGGAATCCAGTTATCCGGTGGCCATATTTGTGTGGACGGCGCACAATCCGACGGATCAGCCCCTGACGCTGAGCATCATGTTGAGTTGGCAAAACATGGTGGGCTGGTTCACCAATACGGAAAAGACGCCAGAAGTGCTCCAGCGTGATGACGGCAGCCCTTATTACGATTACGTGCCGCCGTTGGGGCAAAGTGCGGGCAACTACAACCTGTTGGTGCAAACCGGAGATGCGGTGGGTTGTGTGATGAATGGAGCTTGGTCACACCACGGGCGATCGCCACAGGAGGGAGATGGCAGTTGGGCGATTGCGACGCCCGTACAGGCCGATACTGAACTGTTTTTCCACATCCGTTGGAATCCGGCTGGCGACGGCAGTGATCTTTGGCAAACCTTTGCAACTGGCGGTGCGCTCACGAATCAAATAGTCGACCAGCCAGCCGCCGTCGATGAACAGATTGGCTGTGCGATCGCTCTGCGGTTCACGCTGCAACCTGGGGAAACGCGCCAAATTCCCGTTTCTTTGGCATGGGACTTGCCGGTGACCGAATATGCGGCAGGCATCTCTGAGTATCGCCGCTATACTGACTTTTTTGGGCGCGAAGGCTGCCACGCATGGGCGATCGCCCGCACTGCCCTGAAGGAATTTCGCCAGTGGCAGCAACAGATTATTGACTGGCAGCAGCCGATTTTAGACCGCGCAGATTTTCCCGACTGGTTCAAAATGGCGCTCTTTAATGAGCTGTATGACCTGACCAGCGGCGGCACCCTGTGGACGGCAGCCACAGAACTGGATCCGGTTGGCCAATTTGCGGTGCTTGAATGCGTGGACTACCGCTGGTACGAGAGTCTCGATGTTCGGCTCTATGGGGGGTTCGCCACTTTACTGCTCTGGCCCGAGTTAGAAAAAGCCGTGATCCGCGCGTTTGCCCGCGCCATTCCCACTGCTGATCAGCGGACGCGCATCATTGGCTATTACTATACCGTCGGCGAAGCGAATCACTATGCGCCGCGCAAGCTCAAAGGAGCGACTCCCCACGACTTGGGAGCCCCCAACGAGCAACCATTTATCCAAACCAACTACACCAGTTATCAAGACTGCAATCAGTGGAAAGATTTGCCCAGTGATTTTGTGATTCAGGTTTACCGCGCTTACAAACTGACGGGAGAACAGGACGTACAATTCCTGGCCGACTGCTGGCCCGCTGTGACGGAAACGCTGAAGTATCTCAAACGCTTTGATACGGATGGCGATGGTCTGCCCGAAAACGGTGGTGCCCCCGATCAAACTTTCGATGACTGGCAGCTGAAAGGTGTCAGTGCTTATTGCGGTGGCCTGTGGATGGCGGCATTAGAAAGCGCGATCGCGATCGCCAAAATACTCACCCAAGCGCATCTGGCTCCTGGCAACACCCCAATTTTGGTGACTCAATATCAACGCTGGCTAGAGCAGAGCCGTAACCATTTCCATCAAAAATTGTGGAATGGCCAGTACTATCGGCTAGATACGGGCAGCGGTTCAGATGTGGTCATGGCCGATCAGCTCTGTGGGCAATTTTGTGCGCGTTTGCTGGGATTACCCGATTTGGTCGCGGAAGAATATGTGCGATCGGCACTCGAGGCGATTTACGACGCCTGCTTTGTGAAGTTCAACGCCTATGCGGCGCAGGCCGCCATTCCCCAAACGCAAAAATTCGCTGGCGCGCAGGCTGGTACTTTTCGCTCAGCTCAGCCAGGTCAGGCAATCGGGGCGGCTAATGGGGTTTTGCCGTCCGGTGTGCCGGAAGATCCCGATGGCACTCACCAGCTTGAGGTGTGGACTGGCATCAACTTTGGTCTAGCCACTTTCTTCGCTCAAATGGGTCAGCCAGAGCGGGCTTTCGCCATCACAGAAGCCGTTGTGCAGCAGATTTATGCTTACGGACTTCAATTCCGCACGCCTGAAGCAATCACCGCTTTTGGAACATTCCGAGCCTGCCATTATCTGCGCCCTTTAGCTATTTGGGGGCTTTATGGCATGTTGGTGGAATGGAAATCTTCTCAATCACCAGCTAGTTAGTTGCCCATGGCTGAACTCATATAGTTGGCTCACCATGCACTTGATTGCCACATCTCTTCCAGATGCTTCAAGTGATCGATGGCCACCAATAAGCAAGAGCCCCGATCTAGCAAGTGTAGACCGGGACTCTGTGAAGTGAACAGATTGGATTGACTCAGCTCTGATCCTTAGCCCAAGGCTTCGGCACCACCCACAATTTCCAGGATTTCCTGGGTAATTGCGGCCTGACGAGCCTTGTTGTAGTCCAACGTCAAAGATTTCACCAATTGGCTGGCATTATCACTGGCATTGTTCATCGCTGTCATCCGAGCTGCCAACTCGCTCGCTGCCGCTTCTTGCAGTGCCCGCAAAATCTGATTGCTAAAGTACAGCGGTAGCAAAGCATCCAGAATCTGCACAGGATCTTGCTCAAACAGCATATCTTTTGGCAAAGCGCGATCGCCGACAGCAACCTTCTCACGAGTGACGTCAATACGACCACTGCGGGTAATTAAGCGGAAGATTTCGTCATCTTCAGCTTCTAATCCCTGAGGGTCTAGGGGCAGTAGAGTTTGAACGACCGGACGAGAGCTGACCAACGAAACAAACTTCGTATATACCAGTTCGACTCGATCAACAGTGCCGGATAAAAACAGCGACAAGAGCTGATCAGCAATCTGGGAAGCTTCTTCCGCTGTGGGAATTTGCTCTAACTCAGTGAACTTAGAATCAATCGGCTGTTCTCGGCGATTAAAATACTGAACCGCCTTACGACCTACCAAGATGTAGGTGTACTCAATGTTGCTGCCAGTAAGTTCTTGAGCCCGTTTTTCCGCTCGCCGAATGACATTGCCGTTATAGCCACCACACAAACCGCGATCGCCTGAAATAACTAGCAATGCAACTTTTTCTACCGGACGCTCTTGCAGCAGGGGCAAATCAACGTCTTCAAACTTGAGTCGTGTTTGTAAACCATGCAAGACCTGAGCCAAGCGATCGGCAAACGGACGAGTAGCAATCACCTGTTCTTGAGCCCGACGCACCTTAGCGGTTGCGACCAGACGCATTGCTTCTGTAATCTTGCGGGTATTTTTTACCGACTTAATGCGATCTCGAATTGCTTTTAGGTTAGCCATTCCTTTACCTTCCTAACCAACGGAGCATCCAGTGACCAAACCCAGGAATCTGATCACCAGATGCAAATCTCCAACTCTAAGCAGCTGTCATGAACGCTTGCTTAGTTTCCTCAATGGCCCCTTTGAGAATTTCTAACAGCTCATCAGTGAGCTTCTTCTCAGTCTTAACAATCTCGGCATAACGAGGCTTACTAGTCTTGAGATAGTCTCTCAACTGCTTAGAAAACTCGGTGATCTTATCGACCGGAATATCGTCTAATAATCCGTTGATACCGGCATAGATGATCGCAATTTGCTCTTCTACAGGCAAAGGTGAATTCTGAGGCTGCTTCAGTAGCTCACGTAAGCGAACCCCTCGCGCCAGTTGATCTTGAGTTGCTTTATCTAGATCAGATGCGAACTGAGAAAAAGCCTGCAATTCGTCAAATTGAGCTAGCTCCAGCTTTAACTTACCGGCGACTTTCTTCATTGCCTTGATCTGAGCAGCCCCACCGACTCGGGATACCGAAATCCCTGCATTGATTGCAGGGCGCAGGCCCGAGTTAAACAAGTCAGATGATAAGAAGATTTGACCGTCAGTAATCGAGATAACGTTCGTTGGGATATACGCGGAGACGTCGCCAGCTTGAGTTTCGATGATTGGCAGAGCCGTCATGCTACCGCCGCCAAGCTCATCACTGAGCTTAGCAGCCCGCTCTAACAAACGAGAGTGCAAGTAAAACACGTCGCCAGGATAAGCTTCACGTCCGGGTGGGCGACGCAGCAACAGCGACATCTGGCGATAAGCTTGCGCTTGCTTAGACAAGTCATCGTAAATCACTAAGGTATGCTTGCCCTTATACATGAAGTATTCGGCTAAGGTCGCGCCTGTATAGGGTGCCAGATACTGCAACGGAGCGGGATCACTAGCATTGGCCGCCACAACAATTGTGTAGTCCATGGCCCCACGCTCTTGCAGCGTATTCACAACTTGTGCCACTGATGCAGCCTTTTGCCCAACTGCAACATAGACACAAATGACGTCTTCGCCCTTCTGGTTCAAAATAGTGTCAATCGCCACTGCCGTTTTACCGGTCTGGCGATCGCCAATAATCAACTCACGTTGGCCACGACCAATGGGAATCATGGCATCAATCGCGGTGATGCCCGTCTGCATGGGTTCACAGACTGACTTTCGAGCAATGATTCCAGGAGCCATGGACTCAGTGAGTCGAGTTTCATCGGTTTGAATATCCCCTTTGCCATCAATAGGACGAGCCAAAGCGTCGACTACTCGCCCAACCAAAGCCTCACCAACAGGAATTGAGTTGATTTTTCCTGTGGCGGTCACTGGACTGCCTTCTTGAATGCCATAACCAGCACCCATGAGCACCGCGCCGACATTATCTTCTTCTAGGTTCAAGGCAATGCCAACGGTTCCGTCTTGGAACTCTAGCAACTCACCTGCCATGGCTTTTTCAAGACCATAAATGCGGGCAATACCATCACCTACCTGTAGTACGGTGCCGACATTAGAAACTTGAACAGACTGGTCATACTGCTCAATTTGCTGCTTAATGATGTTACTGATCTCGTCAGGTCTGATAGCTACCATTGGAATTGCTCTACTGAACTGAATAAACGATACAAAAACTGAAACAGGCTTAAAGCAACTTAAGCCGAGTGTAAAACTGCCGTCGGGTCTCTTAAATCAACTGCATGCTTAAACGCCTTAACTGACCGCGCAAACTAGCATCCACTACCTGAGAACCAACCTTGATAATGACTCCACCCAATAAGGTAGGGTCAATAGTGACTGCTAAGTCAACGTGCTGGGCATCAGTCATCGCAACTACTTTCTGCCGAATCTGATCTTGCTGAGCCTCTGACAACTCGACAGCCGCAGTAACCTCAGCTAGGACAGTTCTTCTTAACTGACGCAGTAGCTCCTGATAGCGTTTCAAGATTGGAGCAATGAATCCAATACGACCTTTATCCACCAGCAACTTCAAAAAGTTCTTAAAGAGTGGGTTCAAGTCGGTTGAGATTTGCTCTAATACTCCCTTTTTCGATTCCTCTGCTACCAAAGGATTACTCAGGAACCGATCAAGCTCTTCAGAAGCAGACAGTAAATCTAAGATTTCTTGTGCACTTTCGCCGAACTGATCTTCAAGATTCTGGTCTTGAGCAAGAGCCATTAATGCCTGAGCATAAGGATCAGCGATTTCCAGAGAAATAGTGGTTGCACTCATACCTAATTAATCCCCTAGCAATGCAATACTTTTATCGACCAGAGCAGTCTGAAGATCTGGAGTCAATCGCGAAGGCAATTCCTCCTCAGCACGCTCAAGAGCTATTTCAGCAATGCGCTGCCTTAACTCTCTCATCACTTTCTCCTGTTGGAAAGTAACATCTTGATCTGCAGCAGCCTGCATCTTTTCAACCTCGGCTTTTGCCTGAGCCAAAATGTCCTCACTCACCTTAGTCGCATTTTCTCTAGCTGTGGCTACAATTTCCTTTGCTTTCGATTGAGCCTGCTCGAGATTAGCTTGTTGATTGCTTAAGGCTTGTTTGGCTTCTTGCTGGCGACGCTCTGCATCACGAATAGCTTCCTCAATCGTGGCTCGGCGTGTCGACAGAGTTCCCCCTAAAAACTTGCTGCCAAAATAGAACAGCACTCCCCAAATAATGGCTAAGTTTATTAAGTTCGTTTCCAGCAGGTCAAAGTTTAAACCAAAGCCACTTCCTTCGGTTGCCAGTAGTGACAGACTATCCATGGTTCATAACCCCTTACACAATCCACGCAGTTAAATCTAAAAGGCTTCAAAGTTCCAATAACTCAAGCGGCACTCAGAAGCTTGTCCAACATCTGCTTCGTTAAAGCAGCAACCTGACCCTCTAAAACTTCAAAAGCAGAAGCCTTTTCGGCATCAATTTCTTTCTGAACTTGCTCTTTTCTGGCTTGAGCTTCTTGCTGTGCCGCTGCAATTTGCTGACTAGCAACTTTCTCCGCTTCTATCTGCGCTTCGGCAATGATGGCTTGAGCCTGCCTACGAGATTCAGCCAGCTCTTGCTCATACTGCTGGGCTATTGTCTCAGCTTTTGCCAACTTTTCCTTGGCATCAACAATACTAGAATTTACATAACCGTCCCTGCTATCAATGGCATCGCCCAAAGGTTTGTAGAAAACCTTGTTCAGTACTACCGCCAAAACCAGGAACTGAATTGCCATCAAAGGAAGTGTGGCATTGATGTCAAAAAGGCCACCCCCCTCTTCAACCGCTAGCAGCAACGTCCAACTCATCGCACTCAAACCTTACAGCGTCGTCATTCAAAAAAAAGTCGAAGTCAAAACACTCCCAGCCAAAACGGGAACTGTTCCAGCTGGGAGCAAAAGCACTTAGCTAAAAGGATTCGCGAAGAGCAAAACCAGGGCAACAACAAGACCGTAGATGGTCAGTGCTTCCATGAATGCTAGCGAGAGCAGTAACGTACCGCGGATTTTGCCTTCAGCTTCGGGCTGGCGAGCAATACCTTCTACTGCTTGACCGGCTGCAGTACCTTGACCAATTCCTGGGCCAATAGCTGCTAGTCCGACAGCTAATGCAGCAGCAATAACGGATGCAACAGCAACAATAGGTTCCATTTCCTTACCTCAAAGAGTGGATGTTCTACTAAACAACTACAGAATTGAACTTACCATCTGGCTCGCTCTTAAATGTGGCCCCAAGGACCGCCTTGTTGATATTGCGCTTGAAAATCCACGCATCAACTTAGGATCATCTGGATAGTCTGTAAACTATCCATGCTCTTCTTCACCATGGCCTTCCATCGCTTCTCCAATGTAAACGGCAGCGAGGGTCGCAAAAATCAGTGCCTGGATGGCACTAGTAAACAGACCCAAAACCATCACCGGTAAAGGCACGAATAGAGGCACTAACAGTACCAAAACAGCAACTACCAGTTCATCTGCCAGAATATTCCCGAAGAGACGGAAGCTTAGCGATAAAGGCTTGGTGAAATCTTCCAAAATATTGATTGGCAACAGGATAGGAGTTGGCTCAATATAGCGAGCAAAGTACCCCAAACCACGCTTTCTGAAGCCAGCGTAGAAGTACGCTAGCGAGGTCAATAAAGCAAGTGCCACAGTCGTATTGATATCGTTCGTGGGAGCAGCTAATTCACCACCAGGGAGATGGATTAACTTCCAAGGCACCAAAGCCCCAGACCAATTCGAGACAAAAATGAACAAAAACAAGGTTCCCACAAAAGGAACCCAAGGGCGATACTCTTTTTCGCCAATTTGACCCTTTGCCAAGTCGCGAATGTACTCCAGCGCGTACTCCATAAAATTTTGCAATCCCGATGGAATCCGCTCGATTTTTCGAGTTGCTAGAACAGAAAACAAGAGCAACAAAGCAATGACAAACCAAGATGTTATAAAGACTTGGCCGTGAATGCTGAGACCTGCAACTTTCCAATAAAAGTGTTCCCCAACTTCCAGCTCAGCCAATAGCAATGGCGTCGTCATCAAATCAATCATCTCTAAGCCATTCTTAAGATTTGCACAAAAGGTTGCCAGAAAAACAGTGATAGACTCTCATAACTAATACAGAGAAGTATCGCCAACAAGTAGCGGGGTTACTTCTCTCCGGGAACAACTGCCCATATGGTGTATCCGATAAGAGCAGCCTTATAAGTCAAAAAGCCTAAAAAGACAGGCATTACTTCAAGTTGGTTCCATTGACTGGCGACCAAAATCATGGCTGCCACGAGAGCCAGTCGACTGCTAGATATCCGAGTCGAGCTTCTTCCTATTGCTTCAACATTTTTGGACAACATTCTCAAGTAAACCATGCCTGTGCATGAGCCAAGCAGGTAGTTGAGTCCGATGTGCAAAGAGTAAGTGAAGCAAGTGGCAACGAAAACAATCGCCGAGAAAGCGATTGTGATCCTTAATAGTTGCGCCTGTAACCTGTAAAAGCTATCCATTGAGTCTTCTCCGGAAGAATCAATGTTGAGCGTTTCGGTTTCTGCTGCATCAGATATTTCAGAATTTGAGGGAATCTGCACGTAGCTCATCCGGCTAATTCAGAGTATGTGACTTAGCAGCACTGCTTTCGGGCCGTGTTCTAAGCCATGGCAGATCATATCACGGTAATATTCTTTAATTTTTGCGATATGCGAAATCGGCTCGAAAATGTATGGAATTTGGCTGCAATGCAGCTTGAGCACTGGTGTTAGGCGTTGTCAGAATTCAATTATGTCTATGGCGAGCCACTCTACAGTGCATCCGAATGGCACATACGAAGGACAGAGTAGCGTAGGGCAGGTGATTTATGAATTTAGTGTGGTTGGAAGACCAAACCCTTCGCAAAGACCTTGAGGTTTGCTGATCTGACTTCATCACAAAGCTGCCTAGCATGTCAGAGTAAAGAGACGTCCCAAACCTTGACAGGTGTTCATCGAATCTAGCTCTTGAGCTTTATCCATGGTGTCTTGGGCATATGCAGGAACGTTTTGAATATATTCAGACCACTGCAGAATCTGAATTCTCTCGAAGCAATGCACTTATTGTCTTGATTGACTGAATCGCTTTTCCGAGCTTATCCAGAGTGTCCTCAGCGTCGATGGCGCTCATATCGGTTCCTTGATGGCTGGCAGTAGTCAGTCTCGAAAGTTACAGAGCTTTACATGTTTCTAATCTTTTGGCGCTGGGCCTTGTAGGATTACGAATGGCGACGAACCTGTCGATGTTACACAGTTTTTAACATTGAATAGTTTCTATCCCAAATCGTTTTAATCTGAAATCTGAATTGATCGACTGTTTGGTTGATACGCCAGATTTATATTGCTTTTGATCGCCGCTAGGTTCGCTTCTGCCACTGTGAATGCTGTGGACTTGAGCGCCTGGCACAATCTGTTTTTGAAGGTTGAGTAGGGAGCCGTTGAGAAAGGATGACTCTAAAAGCTAGTGGCGGGAGCGTTGTGGCGCGCCCCCAGCTGTACCAAACGCTGCCAGTCGCGACTATCTCCCAAGCGGAACAACAAGACCGCTATATGAGTAAGGGAGAATTGCAGGAACTTGTTAGTTTCTTTAATTCGGGAGGTAAGCGGATCGCGATCGCTGAGGCGCTGACTCGATACTCCGAATTGATTGTGTCGCAAGCCGCTAACCGGATCTTCACAGGCGGTTCACCGCTCTCTTATTTGGAACGTCCACCTGAAAATGATGCCCCTCAGATGACTATGGGCGGCGAAGTCATGGATGCGGCAGCGGCGACCAAACTGGGAACTGCTACATACGTTGATGACGATGGTGGCGGAATCTTTGAAGGATTGCGGTCAATTTTTAGCGTTGGAACGCCTACTGGACCGATTCCACCGGGTTTTCGTCCGATTAATGTTTCTCGCTACGGCCCTAGCAATATGCAGAAGTCGCTGCGGGATATGAGCTGGTTTCTGCGATACCTCAGTTATGCGATCGTGGCTGGTGATCCCAACATCATCTCGGTCAATGTTCGCGGTCTGCGCGAAATTATTGAAAATGCGTGTTCGACTGCTGCCACAATTGTGGCCATTCAAACCATGCGGTTTGCGGCTTTGCGCTATTTCCGTAGCGATGAAGAAGCATCCGAGATTGTTTCTCAATACTTTGATGTTCTCCTGAGTGAGTTCAAGGCTCCAACCCCTTCGAATAAGTTGCGGCAGCGACCTTCCAATGATCAGCAAGGTTTAGAACTACCTCAGATCTATTTCAATGCAGCGGAACGGCGGCCTAAGTTCGCAATGAAGCCGGGACTTTCCATTTTGGAAAAGCAAGCGGTTGTCAAAGCGGCATATCGTCAGGTCTTTGAACGAGATATCACTCGTGCATACTCGCTTAACCTTAGTGACCTAGAGTCTAAGGTTAAGAATGGCGAGATCTCGATGAAAGAGTTTATTCGTCGCCTGTGTAAGTCTCCTTTGTATCGCAAGAACTTTTTTGAGCCCTACATTAATAGTCGTGCTCTTGAATTGGCGTTCCGCCATATTCTGGGTCGAGCACCGAGCTCTCGAGAAGAAGTTCAGGAGTACTTCTCTGTTGTTTCTAAGGGTGGTTTAGCTGCGTTGGTTGACGCCCTAGTCGATTCACGAGAGTACGCGGATTACTTTGGAGAAGAGACGGTTCCCTATCTGCGAGGCTTAGGTCAAGAGGCTCAGGAATGCCGTAACTGGGGACCGCAGTTTGATCTGTTTAATTACAGTGCGCCTTTCCGCAAAGTGCCTCAGTTTATTACGCTGTTTGCGGCTTATGACCAACCTCTGCCGGATCAACATGTTTACGGCTCTGGTAACGATCCCTTAGAAATTCAGTTTGGCGCAATCTTTCCTAAGGAAACCCGTAATCCGGATGCGACCCCCGCGTTCTTCAACAAGGACACTCGTCGTATCTTGATTCGGCGTGGCGCAGGCATTGACAATCAATTGAGTAACCCAGCGGCCCGGCCCAAAGCTCCAGGTTCTTTGGGGCCGAAAGTCTTTAAGCTAGACCAAGTGCCAGCTACGGGGAATACTCAGGCGAGTGTTCGGTTCTCTGAAAGTTCGACGCAGGCGGTGATCAATGCCGCTTATCGTCAGGTGTTTGGCCGCGATTTGTATGATGGGCAACGACTGAAGACCGCAGAAATTAAGCTGGAAAATGGTGAAATTACGATTCGTGAGTTCATCCGTAGCTTGGCGAAGTCAGAAGTCTTCCGCAAGATGTATTGGTCTTCTCTATATGTGATGAAGGCGGTTGAATATATCCATCGACGTTTGCTGGGTCGGCCTACTTATGGTCGTCAAGAGACCAACAAATATTTCGACATCTGTGCGAAGAAGGGCTTTTATGCGTTGGTCGACGCCATTATTGACAGCCAAGAATACAATGATGCTTTTGGGGAAGATACGATTCCCTACGAGCGTTATTTGACTCCTGCTGGGTTGTCGATGCGGACTATGCGGGCGACGACAATGGCCGATCGCGGTATGGCTCAAAACATGCCAGAATCGACGCCTCGGTTTGTTGAACTTGGGCAAGTTAATAGCGATCGCTCACAGCCCGACTTGCAAATGCGGGTGGCTCAAGGCGTTAGCCGTCAGCGTCAAGAGACTAAGATCTTCAAGCTCACCAATTTGGCTGATAAGCCAGCGTTGAAAGTGATTGTTCAAGCTGCCTATCGGCAAATTTTTGAGCGTGACGTTGCGCCTTACGTGGTGCAAAACGAGTTTACGGCGCTCGAAAGTAAACTCAGTAACGGTGAAATCAACCTGAAAGAATTCATTGAAGGGCTGGGATGTTCGCAGCTGTATCTGCGTGAGTTTTACGCTCCTTATCCCAACACCAAGGTGATTGAGTTGGGAACCAAGCACTTCCTAGGTCGCGCACCGGTGGATCAGAGCGAGATTCGCAAGTACAACCAAATTCTGGCGACTCAAGGTCTGAGGGGCTTTATTCAGGAGATGCTGAGCAGTCCTGAGTATGCTGAGTGTTTTGGTGAAGATACCGTTCCTTATCGGCGCTTCCCCACGTTGCCAGCAGCCAACTTCCCCAATACTGAGCGGCTGTACAACCAGTTGACTAAGCAAAATAAAGAGCTGGTTGTGCCCAGTTTCGAGCCTGTTTAGGGGCAGCTGTATCTACCTTGAAACTTGCTTAGGTTGATATCAGCCTTGCGCTGAATCGGCCTAAGTAAGTTGAGGAGCTAGCTGTGAAGAAATGTGGGTTAACTCGTGATCTCAGCTCATCTGAGTGATTGACTTTTTGACAGAGATGGTTACCTATTTAGTGGGTGGTCGTCTCTGTCTGTGTACTTTAAAAGCTGCTTTGGGTAAGGCTTTGAGAAGATGAGTAAGACTGTTACAAAATGTTTCGCTCATCCAAGAAGGCGAGTCTAATACCGGACAATAATTCGGGAAGGTGCCCATCACTTAACGGCTCCGCGTAGTAAGCGAGAATTTTGCGAAACATTGTCACTCTCGGCAAAGTAAAGCATCGTTTGCTGTCAAGCTGCCAGTTAATGGGCTCAAATTTCAAGTCGGCAAAGGTGATTTTCACTGACTCTTTTAGAGTCATTGCTGGCTATTTAGATTCAGTGATTACCAGCTATTGATTTGATATCTGGTTACATTTTTCGGAGGAATCCATCCAATGAGCATTGTCACGAAATCCATCGTGAACGCCGATGCAGAGGCCCGTTACCTCAGCCCCGGCGAATTAGACCGTATTAAGTCCTTTGTGACTTCTGGTGAAAAGCGTCTGCGGATCGCCCAGGTTTTGACTGAGTCGCGTGAGCGCATCGTTAAGCAAGCTGGCGATCAACTTTTCCAAAAGCGCCCTGATGTAGTTTCCCCTGGTGGAAATGCATATGGCGAAGAAATGACTGCAACTTGCTTGCGTGACATGGACTATTACCTGCGTCTCATCACCTACGGAGTGGTTGCAGGCGATGTCACCCCGATTGAAGAAATCGGCTTGGTTGGCGTGCGCGAAATGTACAACTCCCTCGGCACTCCCATTCCTGCAGTCGCAGAATCTGTTCGCTGCATGAAGGCGGTTGCTTCTGGTTTGTTGTCTAGTGAAGATGCAGCTGAAGCTTCTGCTTACTTTGACTATGTCGTTGGTGCAATGCAGTAAACCTGCAGAGTGCTACGACGTTTTTAACGCAAGTAAGAACATTTAAGGAATCAAATCATGCAAGACGCAATTACTGCAGTCATTAATGCCTCCGATGTACAGGGCAAGTACCTCGATGGTGGCTCCCTGGACAAGCTGAAGGCTTACTTCCAAACTGGTGAGCTGCGGGTTCGTGCAGCTACCGCCATTAGCGCTAACGCGGCTGAAATCGTCAAGGAAGCAGTGGCTAAGTCGCTGCTTTACTCCGATATCACTCGTCCTGGTGGCAACATGTATACCACTCGTCGCTATGCTGCTTGCATCCGCGACTTGGACTACTATCTGCGCTACTCCACCTATGCCATGTTGGCTGGTGATCCTTCCATCTTGGATGAGCGTGTGCTGAACGGCCTAAAAGAGACCTATAACTCTCTGGGTGTGCCCATCGGTGCTACTGTGAACGCAATTCAGGCAATGAAAGAAGTTACCGCTGGCTTGGTCGGCGCTGACGCAGGTAAGGAAATGGGCGTCTACTTCGACTACATCTGCTCTGGCTTGAGCTAGACGTAGATCTGAGTAGCTTCGTTCCCATCTTTGAAGGTGGGCTCCCGCAGAAACTTTGTCTGGGGTGAGTGTTATTACTGAGAGTTTCTGAGTATGGCATTGGCTTGAGACACAGCCCTTCTGCGGGAGATGTTTCTAACTTTGAGGTTTTAATCGGTTTTTGCAGACTTTCTGAGTGAAAGCGCGATCGCCTGTTAATCCATCATTTTCTTTGCTGTTGATTGACATTAGGTTTTAGGAGAGCTGATTAGCCATGCGAATGTTTAAGATTACGGCCTGTGTCCCGAGCCAAACTCGCATTCGCACCCAGCGAGAGTTGCAAAACACCTTTTTCACCAAGCTAGTTCCCTACGACAACTGGTTTCGTGAGCAGCAGCGCATCCAAAAGATGGGTGGCAAGATTGTTAAGGTTGAAATGGCAACTGGTAAGCCCGGTACTAACACTGGTTTGCAGTAAGCTTCAGACTTTTGCTTTGGGTAATGTGAGTGATTGAGGCGGGTGTGTA
Source organism: Leptolyngbya iicbica LK (assembly GCF_004212215.1). NCBI lineage: Bacteria > Bacillati > Cyanobacteriota > Cyanophyceae > Leptolyngbyales > Leptolyngbyaceae > Leptolyngbya > Leptolyngbya iicbica. The sequence goes on along the minus strand of NZ_QVFV01000001.1, from coordinate 953,239 downwards.
TTATACATGCCTGCTTTTTTATTGTCTGGATTTTCTGTTGTCTAGAGATGACGATTGGCCTCGTTAATAGAAGGGCAGGACGATTCAAGATGTCTGATGGCTCGGCGATGAGACTATTTTTGTCTCTGGGACAAGAATTCGTTAGAGTCAGACCGTTGTTTGTGCATGAGGCGTCCACAATGCAGACCCTGCGTTATCCGAACGGTGACACGATGCCGATGATTGGTTTAGGTACCTGGAAATCGGCGCCGGGAGAAGTTTATGAAGCGGTGAAGGCGGCGATCGCCCTCGGGTATCGGCATATCGACTGTGCACTGATTTATGGCAACGAAACTGAGATTGGCCGAGCGCTGTCGGAATCTTTGCAGTCGGGAGTCGTCACCCGTGATGAATTGTGGATTACTTCTAAGTTGTGGAATGACTCCCACGCCCCCAAGGATGTCGAGGCTGGTCTGAAACAGACGCTAACTGATTTGCAGCTGGATTATCTGGATTTATATCTCATGCACTGGCCAGTGGCGATCAAAAAAGGTGAGGGTTTTCCACTTACGAAGGAAAAGTTGATTGGCCTAGAGGAACTTCCGATCGCGACTACCTGGCAAGCGATGGAGTCTTTGGTGCAAGCGGGCTTGACTCGTCATATTGGCGTCTCTAATTTCAGTATTGCCAAGCTGCGATCGCTGCTCGACACTGCCACCATTCGCCCGGTGATGAATCAAGTCGAACTCCATCCCTATTTACAGCAGACTGAACTGCTGGAGTTTGCCCAAGCTCAGAATGTCTTTCTCACAGGCTACTCACCGCTGGGATCATCCGATCGCCCTGCGTCACTCAAGGCTAAGGATGAACCCGTATTACTAGAAGACCCCACCATTGTAGAAATTGCTGACCGGCACCAAGCGACCCCTGCCCAGGTGTTAATTCGGTGGGCGATGCAGCGCGGTACAGCCGTCATTCCCAAATCGGTGAATCCGGCTCGCATTGAGCAAAACCTTGCTGCCGCTCAGTTGACTTTGACTGACGAGGATATGGCTGCGATCGCCGCTCTGGATCGCCACCGCCGTTATGTGGATGGTTCCATCTGGGTCGTGGAAGATGGCCCCTACACCCTGGCTAATCTCTGGGACGAATAACTTGCGGAGTAATCTAACTTGGCTGACCCCCCAATCACACCAACACATTCTGCCTGGCATGTTCGTTTGGTTAACTCTGCTGATGCCGATATCTGGCTAAACCTTCGACAAGGTCTCTGGCCTGACACCCCGACGGTAGAACATCAAACTGCGATCGCTGCATTTTTTGCGGGCACAGCGCCTGAACCGTTAGCCGTGTTGATTGCAGAAACGGATCAGCAGCAAGCGATCGGCTTCGCAGAACTTTCCATCCGCACCTACGCCGAAGGCTGCGACACCCAGCGGGTCGCATATTTGGAGGGCTGGTATGTGGTTGCTGAATATCGTCATCAAGGGGTTGGACGAGCCTTAATCGATGCCGCTGATGATTGGGGGCGATCGCAAGGTTGCACCGAGTTCGCTTCTGATGCTGAAGCCGACAACCTCGCGAGTTGGCAAGCTCATGTAGCGTTAGGTTTTGAAGACGTTGGTTTAATTCGCTGCTTTCGCAAAAGCCTGTAGGTTTTTGCCCCGTCGCTGGTGTGGATGCTCATAAACTCAAGACCCAGTCACGCATTAACTGATTAACCTGTTGGGGCACTTCATCGTGGGGGCAATGTCCAGCTTGTAAAAAATGCTCTTGAAGCTGGGGATAATGCTGGCGAAACTGTTCGCTGCGACGGCGAGTATTCATCCAGGGATCACCCTCGCCCCACAAGATTAAGAGGGGAGCAGACATTCGCCCGAGCAAAGCATCCACTGTGTCACCTTTGGGCGATTTGAACACTGAGGCAAAGACTTGTGCTGCTCCGGGATCATTGGCCGGACGCAGAATTTCTTCCACCAATTGGTCAGTGACTGCCGTTTGATCGACATAGACCTGTTGCAAGGTCTTGCGAACATTACGCGGCTGCCGTACGTATTGAAACAACAGCCAACTAGGGAATGGCTGGAGCATAAACGTCTGGATGGCTTGTCGAATTGCCGTTTGCCAGGGCTTAGGTGCTTCCGTGGACGTCGCATCTTGAAACGGGCCGGCGCTGTTGAGCAGCACCACGCCAGCAACCGATTCGGGATAGTCAGCAGCGATGCAGAGACTGGCATACCCACCGAGAGAATTACCGGCAATGACGGTCGGGCGACCGATGTTCTCTTGAATGAAGTGATGCAGTTGATCGCGCCAAAGTTGACCGCTGTATTGCCTATCAGGCTTCGCCGATCGCCCAAAACCCAGTAAGTCGATCGCCCAAACTTCAAAGTCGTCTTTTAACTCATGAACATTTTTGCGCCAATGGTCTGTGGAGGCGCCAAACCCATGCACCAGCAATAGTGGGGGACGATCTCCGCGGGGCTCACCGGCCGCAACATAGTAGATATCATGGCCATCCCATGACCAAACCTGCCCCGGCAACGCTGGCACAGTGTGAATGTTGGAGGCGATCGCAACCGTCATGAACGCTAGTCTCTGTAAAGGTATGTAACAGCTTTTATTTTACAGATTTTCAGATGAATGGCTCGTGACGCCGACGCCCTCTCCGAATCCTGCCACTTTGACATCTGAGGAGAAGGTGCTCTGAAAAGCAGCCCTTACCGTATCGGAATTCGCTACGGAATCGTTTCTGTGGAGGTAATTGTTCTAACCATGCAGATCCTATCAGGGGTCGCATTGGCTCTTGAGCACTGAGGTCGGTGAGATCATCGCCGACGCGATCGCCGAACAAAACAGGATAATTTTTGGAGAAAAGGGATCAAGCAGTCTATTCTCACAAACAGGTAATTAATCATCTAAGCAAATCGCCGAGAGCAACTTGTTATCGCTATGGCCGCACTCACCCGCACCAAAAAACGTCGCCCCATTATTAGAACCACGGCGCTCTGGTTTGAGCGCTTTGTCGCGATTCTCGCGGTGGTCAATCTCATGTTGGTCCTGTTTGACAGTAGCTATATTCGCTTTCGCGATATCTACCTGCGGTTCCTGCCTGAATTCACCCAGTGGTATGGCGAAGTCTTTAAAGGCATCACCCCAGAACGCACAACCGTCAACTATCTCAACACCGTTGACAATTTAGAAGAGCAAGTAGCCCAGACTGGGTTGCAATCCGTACAAGCGCAGTCGCTGTTAGCAGATCTACGTCAGCAAAGTGCGGCCATCATTGATGAAAACCCCTTCGAAGTTGCAAACAAGTCTGGCACCCTAGAGCGAATTAAGAATAGTGTGCGCGATCGAGTTGATGTGGAATCCTCTAAGGCGGCTTTTGATACCTTTTGGAGTGCTGACTACCTGACGGCACAGGGATGGACTCAAGAAATCAACTACTTCAACGAAGATGTTGTGCCCCTGTTTGAAACCAACTACTTCCGGGGCATTGGTGAAAATGGTCAGCCTGCCGACTATTTCTTTTGGAAACTGGACATTTGGTTTGTGGGGTTCTTTGGCGTTGAGTTGCTGTTGCGAACCCTTTACATCAGCCGCCGCTACAAAAACTACACCTGGCTAGATGCGGTGTTACTGCGCTGGTACGACTTGCTTTTCTTTTTGCCGTTTTGGCGTTGGTTGCGGGTGATCCCAGTGTCGGTGCGGGTCAATCATTCGCAACTGGTCAACCTGATTCCCTTACGTAATCGGATCAATCGCATCTTTGTCTCCACCTTTGCCGTGGAATTAACGGAAATCGTTGTCCTGCGCATCGTGGATCAGGTGCAAAACCTGATTCGCGATGGTGACGTGGCTAAATGGCTACTAGCGCTCGGAAAGCAAAATCAATACATCGATATCAACGGCGTGAATGAAGTGGAAGCGATTACCTCTAGGCTGACCACAATCACGATGTATCAGGTGTTGCCCCACGTGAAACCAGAAGTGGATGCGTTGTTGCAGCACAGTGTCATGCAGGCGCTCAATAAAGCGCCTGGATTTCAGAGTTTTCGTGGCTTACCGGGTATTGGCAACTTGCCGGAGCAAATTTCACAGCAGGTGATTAGCCAGTTATCACAAACGCTGTATCAAACTGCGACGGGTGCGATCGAAGATGAAGAGGGCGCCGCGTTGACCCGTGATTTGCTCTCAAAAATTGGCGAGACGCTGCGAAATGAGGTTCAGCAAGACAACACAGTTGATGAACTAGAACAGTGGACTGTCGCGTTACTGGAAGAAATCAAAATTAACTACGTTCAACAATTGTCTTTTGAAGATATCGATCGCTTACGAGATGAGAATTACAAACTGTATGACCTGACTCAGACTCGACGCTAAGCTTAAACAGCGATTGTCCAGCTTTAAGCCTTGATAACCATGTGGCAATTTTGCGTTAGTATTGTAAGCCGAGCGGATCAAGTCTGATCTGTTCCTTCCTGATACTGAACGTTCTAGGAAGTGGGCTTCGCACCCACTTTTTTTATTGGAGTTTTGTATGGTTCATCCTCTCGTCCCTCAAATCTTAGACTTGGCGACTCCAATCGCTGAGCATCTGGGGTTAGAGGTCGTGGATGCCGTCTTTCAGACTAACCATGCACCCCCGGTTTTACGGGTTGATGTGCGTAATCATCAGGCTGAAGACACCAGTCTAGACGATTGTGAGCACATGAGTCAGTCGCTGGCGGCGGTGCTCGATGAGACCAATCTGATTCCAGATGCCTATGTGCTCGAAGTATCAAGTCCAGGGATTTCGACGACGCTGATCAGCGATCGCGATTTCATTGTCTTCAAAGGCTTTATGGTTGAGGTCAAGCTGACAGAGGTGTACAAAAAGCGCCAAACCTGGATTGGGCAATTGCTCAAACGCGACGATGATTATATTTATTTGACGCGCAAGGGAAAATCAACCAAGCTGCCGCGATCGCTCGTCGCCACTGTGGAATTGAGCAACCAAGCCGTAGAGTAAGCCGCTAGTCCCCACAGTTCTGGATGTCTTTACGGTGACTGGTTACGTTACGACCGCGAGCGCCACTATTTTTGAGGGAGTTGAGGAAAATCCAGCGATGTCTTTAGTCAGCCTGCCAAAACTAAAAGAAACCATTGATGAAATTAGCGCTCAGCGCAATTTGCCGAAATATGCAGTAGAAAATGCGCTACGAGAAGCCTTACTCAAAGGATATGAGCGCTTTCGTCGGACCCATCGGGCGGCGGATAGCGTTAACTTTGAGGAAGGCTACTTTGATAACTTTGATATTGAACTTGACATCGAATACGAAGACGAGCAGGGCTTTCGCGTACTAGCGAGTAAAACGATTGCCGAAGAAGTGGAAAACCCTGATCACCAAATCGCCTTGGCAGAAGTGCTGGAAGTCGCTCCTGAGGCGCAAGTCGGTGACGTGGTGGTGTTGGATGTGACGCCAGAACAGAAAGATTTTGGCCGCATGGCCGCCATCCAAACCAAGCAGGTGCTCGCGCAAAAGCTGCGTGACCAACAGCGCAAACTCATTCAAGAAGAGTTTCAAGATTTAGAAGGCACAGTGCTGACGGCAAAAGTGCAGCGGTTCGAGCGGCAGTCGGTCATTATGACTGTGAGCAGCGGCACCGGGCAGCCAGAAGTCGAAGCCGAGTTGCTCAAGCGCGATCAACTGCCCAATGATAACTATCGCCCTAACTCCCAGTTTCGGGTAGTGCTGAAAAAAGTTTCCGAAGGTTCGCACCGAGGACCACAGCTCTTAGTCTCGCGGGCCGATGCGGCGTTAGTAGTGGAACTATTTTCCAACGAAGTCCCCGAAATCGAGGACGAAATCGTTCGCATTGTTGCTGTCGCGCGGGAAGCGAATCCGCCCTCCCGCTCGGTGGGGCCACGCACCAAAATCGCTGTCGATACTGCTGAGCGCGATGTTGATCCGGTCGGAGCCTGCATCGGGGCTCGGGGCTCTCGTATTCAAGCCGTGGTAAGTGAATTGCGTGGCGAAAAAATTGACGTGATTCGTTATTCGCTGGATCCTGCAACTTACATTGCTAATGCGCTGAGTCCAGCGCGAGTGGATGAAGTGCGCCTGATGAACCCGGAAGATCGACAGGCCCATGTATTGGTGCCCGAAGATCAGCTTAGTTTAGCCATTGGTAAAGAAGGTCAGAATGTCCGTCTGGCGGCCAAGTTGACGGGCTGGAAAATCGACATCAAAGACACGGCAAAATACGACTACGCCGAAGAAGACCGCAAGCTTGCTGAGCAACTAGCGGCTCGGCAGGCGGAAGAAGCGGCTCGCGAAGCAGCGGAAGCGGCTCGTCGTGAGGAAGAAGCAGCTCGACAGGCAGCTAAAGCGGCTCGTTTGGCCGCGATCGCGGCTGCTGCCGAAGAGGAAGATGCCCGTGAAGCGGCGGAAGCGGCGGCCCGAGCTGCCGCTAACGGCGAAACCGAGACCCCACTGGCGACAGAACCGGACGCCGCTACAACAGAAGCAGCACCAGCCGCTACCATAGAAGAAGGCTCAGCCGAGAGTCCAGCGGAAACCCCTGTCGCCTTGGGTGATGGTGAGACAGCAGAAACTGCTGATCCCGCAGATGATGAGTTGGCGGCAGACGTCGCACCAGAGGAGGAATGAGCTTTCCTTTACTAACGTCATGAAACCGAATCATCGACGCTGTGTAAGTTGTCGCGCGATCGCCCCTAAGCCAAACCTATGGCGGGTGGTTCGTCAGCACGATACAGGGACTGTTCAGCTTGACCAAGGTCTGGGGCGTTCTGCTTATCTCTGCCCTACAACCAGTTGCTTGAGCATGGCGCAAAAGAAAAATCGCCTGAGCAAAGCTCTGAGAGTGTCAGTTTCCGAAACAATTTACCAGCAGCTGTGGCAACGATTGCAATCTTCATCCAGTCTTGAGACTGGTTCTAACCGCTCAATGACCCAGAGCTAGCACCTGATACTCTTAAAACATTTCGCTGAAATGTGTAGTCCTTCCTCAGGTGCGCTATGGTGAGGGTTTGATAGAGCTATGCTCTAGAATGTTGTAGGTATGAGATCGAAGAGTTGATAGCTTCAGCTTTTTGAAGTTATAGACCTGATTTTGATAGCTTGAATTTCGGGACTGCGACAACTTGTCACAGCAAGTCAATGTACGGTTTATCTAACAAAGCAGGTTGGTTTATGAAATAGCGATATTGGCGAGGGAGATTTGAATGAACAACGGCAAAGTCAGAATATACGAATTATCAAAGGATCTTGGCTTGGAAAATAAGGATATTCTGACCATCTGTGAACGCTTGGAAATTGCTGCCAAGAGCCACAGCAGCACTATCACGGGTGAGGATGCCCAACGCATTCGCAATGAGGTCAAGGAGACATCTGGAAAACTATTGAGCAAGCCAACTAAACCTTCGCCCCCCCGTCCTCGCAAGCCTGCTGCTAAAAGTAAGGAAACGCCGCGTCCTAAAAAGCAGCAAATTTTGGAAATTCGCCGTCATCGGCCCAAGTCTGCAACGGCCCCAACGCCGCCGACCGCTCCTGAATCGACAGCGGTTGACACTGCAGAAGAATCGGTTGCTGAAACGACTTCTAGCCGTCCAGCAGTCCCCTCGACTTTACCTAAACCCAAGCTTAAGCGGCCTGGGAGTAGCGCCGAAGAGTCACCAGAGCTTGTGGGCCCGCCAACAACTCCGGCTCCCAATGCCGAGGCAACTGCTCCAGCAAAGCCTGAAGCGCCAACTGCACCGGCGAAACCTGATGTCGAGTTGGTGGGACCGCCTGAACGGCCTACAAAGCCCGCAAAGCCAACGCGGCCTGTCTTGAAGAAGCGCGATCGCTCAGATGCTCGGGGAGAGGATGACGGTCAACCCAAACGGATTGAAATTCGTGAAATTGATGACGAAGACGAGACGACGCTGCTTAAGCCGAAACCTGAGCTGAAGCGGCCACGACCTAAGCGTTCGGACGCTTTGAAGGAAGCAGAAGATTCAACGGATGAGGACAGCGCATCCGCTCCGGATACCGTCACCGAAGAACCCATTCTGCGCCGACCTTCGCCTCCCCGTCACAAACGTAAACCTAAAGAGCGTGAAGACGACGAGCAAGAACAGCAGAAAACCACTAAGAAGACGAAGCGTCGGGGGAATGATCTTCTAAAGGATCAAGAGGAAGAAATCCTGGCTGATCTTGATGAAGTGACGGGAGATAGCAACAGTAATGGCGCGTCTGCGGCTCTGAGTATGTCTCTGGCAAGACCACCCAAGCCGAAATCGAAGGGTGGTCCGAAGCCTGTTAGTACCCCGAAGTCGCACAAGCCTCAGCAGCGCGACGGCAATCGTAATCAGCGTCGCGATCGTCGTAATCAAAATAACGAGCCCGAACGGCCTGAGATGATCACTCTGAGGGGGGGCTTGTCCGTTCATGAACTGGCGAATCAAATCGTCGTGCCTGAGACGGAAATTATCAAGCTGCTCTTCTTCAAAGGGATTGCTACCAACATTAACCAAACCCTAGATGTCGAAACTGCCAAGATGGTGGCAGAAGAGTTTGAAATTTTAGTTGAAACCGCTGAGCAAGAATCGGAAGCGAAGAAAGTCACCGAGATGCTCTCAGTGGAAGACTTGGAGAACTTGTCGAAGCGGCCCCCAGTCGTGACGATCATGGGTCACGTTGACCATGGTAAGACTACCCTGCTTGACTCAATTCGAGAAACGAAAGTCGCCCAAGGGGAAGCGGGCGGTATTACCCAGCACATCGGTGCTTACCACGTTGATGTGACACATGATGGCAATCAACAGCAGATCGTTTTTCTCGATACGCCTGGGCACGAGGCCTTTACGGCGATGCGAGCCCGCGGAACGCGAGTTACTGATATCGCGATTTTGGTAGTGGCTGCTGATGATGGTGTCCGGCCCCAGACGATCGAAGCCATTAGTCATGCGAAGGCTGCTGAAGTTCCTATTGTCGTAGCAATCAATAAGATTGACAAAGAGTCGGCCCAGCCCGATCGCGTTAAGCAAGAGCTGATGGAACACGGCTTAGTCCCTGAGGAGTGGGGCGGTGAGACCATCATGGTGCCAGTGAGTGCGATCAACGGTGATAACCTCGATACGCTGCTGGAAATGATTCTCTTAGTCTCGGAAGTTGAGGATTTGCATGCTAATCCGGATAGCTTAGCTAAGGGCACCATTATTGAAGCTAACTTGGACAAAGCTCGAGGGCCCGTAGCTTCGCTGTTGGTGCAAAACGGCACCCTACGTGTTGGGGACAGTGTCGTAGCAGGCTCTGTCTTTGGTAAGGTGCGAGCCATGATTGACGACCGCGGCGATCGCGTCAAAGAGGCGACGCCATCCTTTGCGGTGGAAGTGTTGGGCCTGAATGACGTGCCAGCCGCTGGGGATGAGTTTGAAGTGTTTGCTGATGAGCGTGAAGCTCGCAGCGTTGCGGATTCACGTTCTGATGAGCAGCGCCGTTCTCGTTTACAACAGGCGATGGCTTCGCGCCGGGTTACCTTGAGCAGCTTGTCAGCTAAGGCTCAAGAGGGTGACCTTAAAGAGCTGAACATTATTTTAAAGGCCGATGTTCAGGGATCGGTTGAAGCCATTTTGGCCGCACTCCAGCAGATGCCTCAAAACGAAGTGCAAATTCGTGTCTTGTTAGGGGCTCCTGGTGAAATTAGTGAAACGGATGTTGACCTGGCTGCAGCTAGTGGTGCGGTACTAATCGGGTTCAATACCACCTTGGCTTCTGGAGCTCGTCAAGCGGCTGATCGCCAGGGCGTTGATGTGCGCGACTACGACATCATCTATAACCTCTTGGATGATATTCAAGGGGCGATGGAAGGTTTGCTAGAGCCAGAGCTGGTCGAAGAGCCCTTGGGGACTGTGGAAGTGCGGGCCGTATTCTCGGTGCGCAAAGGCACCGTGGCTGGTTCTTATGTGACTGAAGGCAAAGTGACCCGTAACTGTCATATCCGTGTCCGCCGGGGCAACGATGTGGTTTATCAAGGCACCCTCGATTCCCTCAAGCGTATGAAGGATGATGTCAAAGAAGTGGCTTCGGGCTTTGAATGTGGTATCGGTGTAGACAACTTTAATGGTTGGCAAGAAGGCGATCGCATTGAAGCCTACAAGCTTGTCACCCAACGCCGTAAGCTGTCACCGGTATAACCTTCATGACTTCTCACCGCCGCGATCCTTACCTTTGGCTACATCTAGCGGGTTTGGCTACGGTGCCCCTTTGGCTTGATGTATGTCTGGCAGGATTAGCGGTTGGTGAGCCTATTGTGCCGCCTTGGTTGGAGATCACAACCTTAACGCTAGTCAGTGTGTTGCCGATTGTTTGGTTGCAGCTGCAGCGGCCGTTCTATATCTTTAGCGTGCCGGGGCTGGCTCTCCGGCCAGATCGACTCTCAGTCGAGCGGCGACGTTTATTGACGATTCAGCGGAACTGGTGGAGCCGGGGGCTCGTGGTGCTCACTGCGATCGCGCTTTGGTTCATGCTGTATCGCCTGTATCAGATGGCTCCCATGGCGATCGACTTACCCTGGCTATCTGACAAGTCTCGGGCAACAGGCTGGGCGATTTGTGCTGGGGGCTTTGGGCTGGCTAATTTATTCGCTTTAGTGCCAGCGACGGTCGTCCCGCTTCTGCTGATTTCACCGCGACAACTAGAACATACAACGCCGTTTAAAGTCACGAAGGTCTTAACGAATTTTTTAGTGGTAGGCGTACGGCTGGGCCGGATTTTGCCGGATGCCTCCGCAGCGTCGGAAACCTTCATTTCAGAGTCGATCGGGCCTACTCAGCCAGCTGTTGGTGAGCAGCCTGACCAAACGCCAGCCGCTTCACCAGGAACCGATAAAGTCATTGTTGAGAAGCAATCTATTGCGCCCGAGAGTGCTGAGGTGACGATTCCTCACTCAGCAGATTCGAGTCCTGTAATTCAGTCTAAAAGTTTGTCTGCGCCCGAAGGGAGTGACGAGGCTCAGTCTGCTGTTGTAGAAGAACCTGAAGTGAATTTAGGAGGCGATTCAGACGAGCACGTCGCTGATGCCACCGAGATCGACAAGGACGACCCCTCGGTGTCTACACCGAGCATGGCGCCGCCTTCGGATCTGTTAACGGCATGGCCAGTAGCTCCATTCGCAGAGGACAAAGTGTCTGGCGGCGAGAGTCAGACCGCAATCAAGGAATTTGGGTCTCATATGATCAACCACAGATCGGCAATATCTGCAGCAGATGTATCGATAACGGCAGAGCCTCCTCATCGTCTAATACCTGAAGATTCAGACTCGACTACCGCGATCGTTCCGCCGCCAGAGCGACATCAAGCTTTGCAGCAGAAAATGGATGGGACATCGACTACTCATTCAGACGCTTCTGAGCCGGGGGATGATGCCGTAGAGGCGTCTAAGGTGGTCACTCCTGCAGCTGATAATGGTGGCGTATCTGAGCTTCGCCCTGGTTTGCATTCAGTGCCTACCAGTTTGGATCCCAGTTAAATAAATTGAGTCAATGTTATGAATTAAAAAACTGTTCAGAAAATCTTAATTTTCGCTCCAATTACGAATAAAAGTGTGGTTGTACGCACAATGGAGCCTCGATTAGGTGCGTTATGCTTAGACTACTGAGTGAATGCTAGGCAAAGCTGTTTATAGTTCCGTCAAGCAAGAGCTCAATGACTGTTTGTTCTCTCACTATGGAAGCGCGTATGGCCAGTTTTCCTTCGGTATCGATGCGCAATACCTCTGAAGATAGCGAAATTTGGGCTAATCTCAGAGAGGCGATCGCTAACAGCTCTGGTTTTCAAGGCTGGAAGCAGCAGCAATCTTCGGAACTTGGTGATTTATCCCTTGATAAACAAGTTCGGCTCTATCTGCGTGAAACTCTAGAAACCCTTGCTTACTAGCCCCTCACATTGGGTTTCAGTGCTTGAAATTCCATCAGCTAGGTTAGTCCCTGGAACGATAGGATGCATTCCTGAGTTCAGGGGCTTATTTTTTTGCCTAGTGAGAGAAGCAAAGGCAGAATTCAAAACGTTTTTGTACCAAGCTTCTGGATATCTGAGAGATCCGCGCTTTACCGTAGAATGTCATATTGATTGGATTGCGATGGGGCTTTCAACAGGCATATCTAAGCATCACGCCTGAATTGTGGTTGAGCGGGCAGTGGCATTGGACAATTCTTGGGAATACTGCGACTTGATGACAGTTGTGGTTGATCAGCTGTTCTAGGCTTAGATTCATGATGGAATGGCGATGTAGTGTATGACGCATGCCTCCAATCACTCACCTAATCGGTTTCCTGTTCGGGCAATTGTTCAGTTGGCTCTCGTGAGCTTGGGTTTGGGAATATTTTTCCTCGTGGGAATTTACTCACTACTGACGGCTTCTCAAACCACATTAACTTGTCATATTGAGCCGCAGGCTTGTCGACTGACGCGCTCAACCTTAATCAGTCGTCAAGAAGTTGATTTTGCTGTGACTCAACTTCAGGGCGCATATTTGAATTCGGCTGGCTCTGTGATGCTTCGTGTACAGCCGGAATATCAGTTTTCTGAGGGAGTTTACGCGGCGTCTGCCCCCTATGGTCAAGATATTCTTCAGCAGGCGATCGCGAATAAAATCAATGCGTTTGTAGAAAATCCGACGACTGATTTACACCTGAGGGTGTCTAACCGATTGTTTAAATATGTCGTCGGCCTGACTTTGATTGTCACAGTCGGAATTTTTCCTGCATTTCTGCTCTCGGCACGACAACCCGGACGGCGAGGAGCGAGTGTCAGGTTGCCGATGGTCATGGTTAGCCTCAGCCTGTTTTTGGGTGGCCTCTTAGTCGTGATTGCGATTAATCATCGGATTGAACTGCGTTGTGCGAATCAACAGTGTGTGCTGTTGGCCTGGAGGCTGCAAGACCAAGGCACCCTTGTAATGACTGCTGAAGCACTGCGAGCAGCCCGCATTCGGCAGGAGACTTACACGAATGATGAGGGGGATACTCAAATCTTGCACCAAGTCGTATTGGCGACCGATCAAGGTGATTTTTCTCTTTTGGCGAATGCCCGGGCGATGCCTGCGATCGCACTAGCCGAGGAGGTGAATCGTTTCATCAACCATCCTGCAACTAACCAGGTCAACTTTCGCACTGACAATTGGTTGTTAACCGCTGCTTTGGGCGGTGTCTGTGGTTTGCTGAGTGGGATCACACTCTGGTGGGCTTTTCGAAGCTGAATTTTGAGGCCGATAGGTATGCGCCTGAATCAACTTGTCTGAATGACTAAGGAATGGGAACTTAATTAAGTGTGAACAGCCGTCTCGGCTGTTCAAGCGCAGGCAAAATGCTGCCGAAAAAACTTGGGTTTTATAAAATCCTGATTCCTAAAGGGTCGTCTAGGAGGCGTGATATCGACTCGGCCAGATCGATTGCGCGAGGGCTTACGTAACTTTGACTGGTTCCCGTACTTTTAGCGCCAGGTGATTGGAACACCTGGGCTAAGCAGGTCAAACAGAAATACCGCTGAGTTATCCGGCCAGCTTTGATTTGACCATCGCCTGCACTTTGGCGCCGTCAGCGCGACCTTGCAATTCTTTCATGGCTGGTCCCATGACTTTGCCCATGTCTTTAGCCGAAGTGGCTCCCGTTTTCGCAATCAGACCGTCGATGATCGCCTCAATTTCGGCGTCGGAGACTTGCGCTGGCAGGTACTCTTCAATGATGGTCAGTTCGGCGGCTTCCTGATCTGCCAAGTCGGTACGGTTGGCGTCGGTATATTGAGCGATCGCGTCCTTGCGCTGCTTAGCCAACCGCGTCAAAATCGCCAGTTCTTGCGCTTCTGTCAGTGACTCTTGCCCCTTGCCTCGGGCCGTACTTTCTTCTTCGATGATGACCTTTTTGATGCTGCGTACCGTTTCAAGGCGTAGTTTATCTTTGGCCTTCATCGCGGTTTTGATGTCTTCAGAAATGCGGTCTTTGAGGCTCATGGTGATAATGGCTGAAACGAAATTCACCCTTTATCGTAGCGATCGCCCCCGACCCCGTCTATCTTTGCTCGCTATTCTGACTGATTAGTTGACTCGATCGCTGGCGGCGTCTCAGATTCTAGAGACGCCGCAGAGCCTTCGGACGTGACTGCCTGACCTTTTTCTAAAACGTCGATAATCCAGGCTTCCTCAATCCAGGTTTTACACACCACGGCTAAGGGCAAAGCCAAAATCAGTCCCACCGGCCCGAGAAAGTTAGCAAAAAAGAGCTGCACCACTAAGGTCGCTGCGGGCAACAGAGAGATTTGCTTGCGCATCATCATCGGGCTAAACCAATAGCTCTCCAGATTCTGAATCACGACATACAGGATCACCACCCCGATCGCGCTACCAAAGGATTGTGACAACGCGACGATAATCGGGAAGATGGCGCTTAATGCCGGACCGATGTTCGGAATAAAGTTGAACAAGCCTGCCAGCATCGCATTAGCAAACGGATAAGGCACCTGCAAAACCACCAATCCCAAAAAGCTCAAGGTCGCGACAAACAAAGAGTTGACGGAGACGCCCCCCAGCCAACACAGTAGCGACCACTCGCATTTATCTAAAATTTCGTCTGCTCGCCGCCGATAACTAGAAGGAAATAAGCGCAGCAACAAGCGCCGATACGCCTGCGGATCGCTCAAAAACATGATAGTTAGTACGAACAGCAGGAGCATTTGCAAGAGGGTGACGACCGAGCCGGAGAAAAAGCTCACAAAATTGCCGAAAAACTGCCCGCTAAAGGTTAAAAATTGCTCAATCAAATTATTGAGACGCGGCAACTCAAAGTCAGCCACGATATCGGGCACCCACTCGGGTGGATTAGCAGAAAGCCCTGCCACCCATCGATCTAACCGATTAAAGCCCTGGGGTACGAGTTCTAATAACTGCTCAAACTGATTGGCAAACAGCGGTACCACCAACACCGAAAATAGGGTCATCACGACCAGCACGATGCCCATCGCCATGAGGACGGCGCGAGGGCGGAGAACCTCAAAACGCCGCACCAAGCGCCGCACCAAACTATTGAGCGCAATGGCGAGAACGATCGCCGCAAACACCAGCAGCAAAATGCCGCGAAACTGCCAGAGAATCACCAAAGACAGTACAAAACAGATGAGGCTAATCCAATCTGAGAGTTTCAAGACATCACTCCTCAAGCAGCTAAGCTTGATTGGATTCTACGCTACTCGCTTGATGATGAACTGAAAATCAGTGATCCCTCTGCATCCCGTTTAGGCGCTGAAATATTTCGCGACGGGATGATACGTGACGATCGCGGTTGTGGACTGTTCAGGATAGAGCTGTTCGCTTTCGTCCATGTACATGCCGATGCGATCGGTTTGGAGCAAGTCTAACTGCACGTACTGATCGGGAATGTGGGGACAGGCAGGATAACCAAAGCTGTACCGCGATCCCTGATAGCGTTGCTGGAGCACTTCGCGGAGGGTGTCAGGTTCTTGATCCCTGTAGCCCAGCTCCCGTCGAATGCGGGCATGGCACCATTCCGCCATCGCTTCCGCCGTCTGTACCGACAGCCCGTAGTAGTAGAGGTAGTCGGTGTATTGGTCTGCCTGGAACAGCTTTTGGGCAAATTCCGTCGCAATTTCGCCCACCGTGACCGCCTGCATCGGGAATACGTCGAATTCACCCGGTTTGGCCTGATCCTTCGGCAAGAAGAAGTCAGCGATACAGAGGTGACGCAGGGACTTTTGGCGGGGGAAGGTGAAGGTCGCGATCGGGGCTAGGGGGCTAGGGGGATGAGGGGCTACGCTGACAGCCGCATCCGGTTGCTCTGCTCCCTGGCTCCCCTGCTCCCCTGCTTCCAGCACAGCCGGATCGTAGATGTGCAATGAATTCCCTTCCGCCAGACAGGGGAAATAGCCGTACACGATTTGCGGATGCAGCAGCTTTTCCGCCAGAATGCGAGCCTTCCACTTATCCAGAATCGGATGCACCGTCTCCTGCAAAAAGGCGTCGTACTCTTCCCGCGACTGCTCTTTGGGCTTGCGGAACTGCCACTGACCCACAAACAGCGCCTGCAAGTCCAGATACCAGAACACCTCGTCGAGAGGAATATCCTCGGGATTGAGAATCTTGGTGCCCCAGAACGGTGGCGTGGGTCGAGGGATGTTGATTTCGACGGCCTCAGAGCGGCGAGTGTCGGCGGAGGCAGGGGGGCTAGGGGGATGGGGAGTTGAGGGATTGGTCTCTTCGTCAAGGACAACCGGCTCCCCTGCTCCGTTGCTCCCCTGCTCCTCTACCAAAGCCATCTCCTCATCCAAAAAGCCTTTGAGGTCATCCCAATTCCCCTCCGACTTCGCGGGCATGAGCTTATCCATAAAGTGCAGATCGGCGAACGCATCTTTGCCGTAGACGACTTTGCCGTTGTAGGTGTTCTGACAGTCTTCGTGGACGAACTTGGGGGTGAGGGCCGCGCCGCCAAGGATGACGGGAACGGTGATGCCTGCTTCGTTGAAAGTGGCCAGGTTGTCTTTCATGAACGCAGTGGACTTCACCAGCAGACCGCTCATGGCGATGCAGTCGGCGTTGTGCTCGCGGTAAGCCTGAATGATGTTCTCCACGGGCTGCTTGATGCCCAGGTTGACGACCTTGTAGCCGTTATTGGAAAGGATGATGTCCACCAGGTTTTTGCCGATGTCGTGAACGTCGCCTTTCACCGTGGCGATGATGAAGGTGCCCTTGCCGGAACCGTCGCTGTCGGACTTCTCCATAAAGGGTTCCAGGTAAGCTACTGCCGCTTTCATGGTTTGAGCGGATTGCAGCACAAAGGGAAGCTGCATTTGCCCGGAGCCGAACAGTTCACCGACGACCTTCATGCCGTCGAGCAAGAAGGTATTGATGATGTGGAGCGGTTCGTATTGTTTCAGGGCATCCGCTAGGGCGTCTTCTAAACCAATCCGTTCGCCGTCAATGATGTGCTGTTTCAGGCGTTCTTCGACAGGGAGGTCTTTGGCGATCGCCTCTTTCTTCTTCAGGCTCTTGCCCTCGAACAGCGTCGTCAGCTTCGTCAGGGGATCGTAGGTGACAATATCGCCGTCGTATTCGCGGTTGTCGTAGATCAAGTCGCGACAAATCTTTTGATGCTCGGGATCGATTTTGGCGAGGGGCAGGATTTTGGCGGCACTGACGATCGCCCCATCCAGGCCCACCTGCATCGCTTCGTGGAGGAACACCGAGTTCAGTGTCACCCGCGCCGCCGGATTCAGACCAAAGGAAACATTGGAAACCCCCAGCATGATGTGGCTACCGGGCAGATTTTCCCGGATCAGGCGAATCGCTTCGATGGTTTCCTTGCCGTTCACCCGGTCTTCTTCAATCCCGGTGGAGATGGGCAGCGCCAGGGTGTCAAAGAACAGCTCACGGGCCGGAATGCCGTACTCCAGCGCATCCCGATACGCCCGTTGGGCAATCTGGAATTTCTTCTCAGCGGTACGGGCCATGCCGTCTTCGTCGATGGTGCCGACCACCACGCCCGCGCCGTACTTTTTCGCCAGTTCCAACACCTTGAAGAAGCGCTCGTCGCCGTCTTCGTAGTTGGTGGAGTTGAGAATGCACTTACCGCCCGCAACTTTCAGCCCCGCTTCCATCTTTTGCCACTCGGTGGAGTCGAGCATCAGGGGTAGCGTCACGTTGGTGACGAGTCGGGACACGAGTTCGTGCATGTCGCGCTCGCCATCGCGCCCCACATAGTCCACGTTCACGTCGAGGACATGGGCACCCTCTTTGACCTGCGATCGCGCCAGCGCCACCAGCCCATCCCAGTCTTCCGCATTCAGCATCTCGCGGCACTTCTTCGAACCGCTCGCATTCAGCCGCTCACCCACAATCAGGAACGAATTGTCCTGGTCGTAGGGCTGGGGACTGTAGATGGACGCGGAGGAGGGGACGTAGTTGAGCGCGGGACGAGGATCGATTTGGGGGGATGGGGGGCTAGGGGGATGGGGGGCTAGGGTGTCTTGTCTCCCCTGCTCCCCTGCTCCTCTGCCTCCCCGCACGGGTCGTTCCTTCGGGTGCAAATCCTTGGCAATCTCGGCCAGTTGGGCGATGTGCTCGGGCCGGGTGCCGCAGCAGCCGCCGATCACCTGTACGCCGAGGTCTTCGACGAAGTGCATCAACGCCATGCGCAGTTCCATCGGGGAGAGGTGGTAGACCGCTTGACCGCCGACGTTTTCGGGGAGTCCGGCGTTGGGGATACAGGAGATGGCAAAGGGGGACTGCTCCGCCAGGTGCTTGACGTGGTCTTTCATCAAGTCGGGGCCGGTGGCGCAGTTCAGGCCCAAAATGTCGATGGGGTACGGTTCCAGGATTGCCAGGGCAGCGGCCATCTCGGTGCCGACGAGCATGGTGCCCTGCTGCTCCATCGTGACGGAGACCATGATGGGCAGGTGGGTTCCCGTGGCCTCAAACGCTTCTTCGATGCCGTTTAGTGCCGCTTTGATTTGCAGCACGTCCTGACAGGTTTCGACCAACATCAGGTCCACGCCGCCGTCGATGAGTCCTTTGGCCTGCTCCACATAGGCGGCCTTCAGCGTGTCAAAGTCGATGTGGCCGAGGGTGGGCAGCTTGGTGCCCGGTCCCATCGAACCCGCTACGAAGCGGGGCTTTTCGGAAGTGGAAAATTCGGCAGCGACGCTTTTCGCGAGTTCGGCAGCGACTTTGTTCAGTTCGTAGGCTTTATCCGCTAGGTCGTATTCAGCCAGCACAATGGAGGTGCCGCCAAAGGTATCGGTTTCGATGACATCAGCTCCCGCCTCCAGAAAGCCACGATGCACTTTGGCGACCGCTTCCGGTTTAGTCATCACGAGGTATTCGTTACAGCCTTCGTACTCTGGCCCGCCAAAATCCTCGGCGGTCAGGTTTTGCACTTGCAGGTTCGTGCCCATCGCGCCGTCAAACACAACAACGGGGCGATCGGGACGATGAAGGTGCTCTAAAAAGGCGTGGGTCATAGCAGGAGCGTCAGCCGTAAGTGATTTCTAAAATGGCGATCAATCTCATCCAGGTTCATCAAGTGGAGTTGGGATAGTCGGGTTAACCTCACCGCCTGCGACCCCTCTCCTTATGAAGGAGAGGTTTAAGCAAATTCTGATTCCTCTCCTTCATAAGGAGAGGCCAGGTAAGGTTGCCTCGCTGATGTCAAACTCCAGTTCTCAAACTGAATAAGGTTTAAGAAACATTTTTACATGATTGGTCGGGCGATGCGGGGCTATCTGGTGAAGGCTGTCTAAAATGGAACCAGCGATTGGGTGATTGCGGCATGATTGCGTCTCCTCAACCCGCATTGACGCCGGATGAGTATCTGCGCTTCGAGGCGGAGAGCCTAACCAAACACGAATATATTGACGGCCAGGCGTTTGCGATGGCGGGCGCGAGTGATGTGCATGTCACGATCGCGGGCAACCTATTCGCCCTGCTGCGTAGTCATGTACGCGGTACAGGCTGTCGGGTTTACATCGCTGATATGAAAGTGCGCGTCGATGCCAAGAACTGCTTTTACTATCCCGATGTGGTGGTCACCTGCGATGCGCGAGATGCGGAGACTTCGACGTATAAGCGTTTTCCTAAGCTGATTGTAGAGGTGCTGTCGGATTCGACGGAGGCTTTTGACCGAGGCGACAAATTTACCGATTATCAGAGCCTCGACACGCTGGAAGAGTACGTGATCATCAATACTCGCCATGAGCGAGTGGAATGCTTTCGCCGGACGCCAGATAACCTTTGGCTGTTGCAGAGCTATACCCCCGCTGACGAGACGGCAACATTTGAACTGCAAAGCCTACAGTTCGTCGAGACGCTGGCCGCGCTGTATGAAGATGTGACCCTGGAACCAACTCCACCAGCATCGGGTGATGTCACTGAGTGAACGCATTAAGCACGCTTTCATTTTCCGATCGCTAAAGTGGCCTGCTGCATGTGCCCTGTAATCCGGGCGATGTGTTTACTGACGCGCCGCAACCAGCGAATCGCTTCCAGGCGGGCTGTGCCTTGCACGACATCAAGTTCGCCTTGCGCCATTTGGGCAATGGTCTGGTCGCGATAGGGGCGCACCTGTTGGTGAATGTGTTTAGCGCTGGTGGTCGCAATTTGGTTGGCTTGATACCAATCACTGCTTTGCAGGGCGGCGATCGCCTCATCTACACTCTCCACCAGCAGCCGATATTCCGCTGCCAAATCTACCGTTCTTTGGGCCGTGTAGGCGCGGTCTTCATCTTCTTCGCAGCGCTCGTGGATGCGTTGCAAATGATCGAGGGCGTGCATCATCGCGATTAAGCGTTCCAGTTGGTTAGCGTGGGTGCTGCGGAGCTGGATGCTGTCGAGATAGCTGTGGGTTTCGTCGAGAGCCACCTGCAAAGCCGGGAGTTCCGCGAGCTGGCCGTTGGTGTGTCCGAGAATGGCATGAATATGCTGCAACAGGGCGATGAACTCTGACTGAATAGAGATTTGCGCCGCCCGGAGAGCGAGATCTGGCTGGTCGAGCAGTTCGTGGCTCAAGCCATCGGTAAAGGTAGGGCCATGGCCTGGCAGCAGGTGCGTAATCAACCGGGCAAACTGCGCGGTGAAGGGCAGCAGCAACAGCACCCCGACGATGTTGAAACTGGTGTGAAACGCGACGAGGCCGATTTCGGCATTTTGGGTGAGCTGCCCTGGGGCGATCGCCTCCCAAATCGAGACATAAGGTGTAATCAGCGTGAGGGCGATCGCGGCGGTAATGACGTTGTACATGACGTGGGAGAGTCCCGTTCGCCGCGTATCCACAGAACCGCCCAGGGTGGCGATCATGGCCGTGACGGTCGTACCGACATCCATACCGATGACCAACGCCGCTGCTTGAGCAAAGTTGATCGCCCCGGCATAGAGCGCCGCCAACGTTGTCGCCACCCCGGCACTCGAGGATTGGGTGATGATGGTCGCGATGATGCCCAGGGTCACCAGTTGCAATCGGCCCAGCCACGTATCGCTGGGCAGGCGCTCCGGCGTGATCACCCCTTGCACCTCGCCCATCGCTGTTTGCAGGGTACTGATGCCGACAAAGATCAGGCCAAATCCGGCGATCGCCATCCCGACCTTGGCGTAGTTCTCCCCGGCGAACAGCTTCAGACTCGCGCCGATGAAAATCAGCGGCAGCACCGCCGTATCGAGCTGTAGTTTGAAGCCCAGAATCGCTACGAGCCAACCCGTGACGGTGGTGCCCAGATTGGCCCCAAAAATGATGCCCAGCGCATTCTCAAAGCGGAGGAGTCCGGCACTGACAAATCCCACCGTCGCGACGGTGGTGGCACTTGACGATTGCAGCAGCGCCGTCGTCACCGCTCCGGTCAGGGCTCCTGACACGGGCGTTTTGGTAAACCGCATCAGTGCCGATCGCATGGCATTGCCCGCCAGCGATCGCAGGCCATCGGTCATCACTGTCATTCCGAGCAGGAATAGACCAAGGCCGCCCAGGGCTTCTGCAATGGTGACCGAGAGATTAATCGCGGCTAGCTCCGTTGCGACATCGCATGGCTACTCATACCAAAAAGCGATCGCTCACAGGGCGATTGTGACAAAGCCTATAGCGGCGAGTTCCTTTGCCAACGGGAACCTGGGTTGACGAGCGATGCAACATTTAGGCGATGCTGTCGATGGTGCCGCCGCGATCGCGTTTCAGCGTCCGCTCCATGAGCTGATCATGGGTGCTAATGACGGGTTCTCCTTCGCTGGGCTGCCGTTGCACAAACTGGCCATCAGCCCCCAAGTCCCAGGCAAAGCGATTATCCGCCAGCATAATTTCCAAAATATCTTTGAGTTCTTGCACGGCGTCGGTATCCAGCACCGGCGTCACGGCTTCCACCCGGCGGTCGAGGTTGCGGGGCATCCAGTCGGCACTACCGATATAGATTTCCTCCTCACCATTGTTGGTGAAGTAAAAAATGCGAGCGTGCTCTAAAAAGCGGCCAATCACGCTGATCACGCGAATGCGATCGCTAACCCCTGGTACCCCGGGCCGCAAACAGCAGATACCCCGCACAATTAAATCAATTTCTACACCCGCCTGCGATGCTCGATACAGCGCTCGAATCATCTCCGCATCGACTAGAGAATTCATTTTGGCGATAATCCGCCCCGGTTCCCCCGCTTTCACATGAGCCACTTCTCGCTCGATCAGCTGCAACATGCCCTGGCGCAAGGTCAAGGGCGCCACCAGCAGCCGCCGATAATTGGTCTGGCGCGAATAGCCCGTCAAAAAGTTGAACACATCGGTCAAATCCGCACCCAGATCATCCCGCGCGCTGAGAATGCCCAAATCGGTGTACAGCTTCGAGGTTTTGGGGTTGTAGTTGCCGGTACCAATGTGGACGTAGCGGCGAATGCGATCGCCCTCTTGCCGCACTACCAACGTCGTTTTGGTGTGAGTTTTCAAGCCCACCACGCCATACACCACGTGCACGCCTGCATCTTCTAACTTGCGCGCCCAGATGATGTTGTTCTTTTCGTCAAAGCGAGCCTTGATTTCTACCAGGGCCACCACTTGTTTGCCATTTTCTGCTGCCGCAATCAGCGATCGCACAATCGGTGAATCTCCCGACGTGCGATAAAGCGTCATTTTGATAGTCAACACATGCGGATCTAGTGCCGCCTTCTCCACAAACGCCTGCACCGAAGCCGAAAACGACTCATAGGGATGATGAACCAAGACATCGCGCTTGCGGATCGCGCTAAAAATGCTCTCTTCACCGCGCTCTACACTTTTCAATCGGGGTGGCGTCACCGCTGACCAGGGCTGATCTTTGAGCTGTGGCAACGGCATCGACAAGAAAAAGAACAGATCCTTGAGATCCAGCACCCCGTCCAGTTCGTAAATATCTTCTTCGGCGACCTGCAATTCCTGCATGAGCCCTTCTCGCAGATCTGTCGGCATCGCTGACTCAATTTCGAGGCGACAGACAAAGCCTTCGAGTCGTCGCTTGCTAATTTCTTCCTCCATGGCCACTAGCAAATCATCCGACTCGTCTTCCCGTACCGGAAAATCCGCATCCCGCGTAATCCGAAATAAGTAGTGGCCCGAAATCTCCATACCAGGAAACAGGTAAGTCAGATGATGGGCAATGATTTCCTCCAGCGTGGTGCCAGCCCACACGGTCTCCTCATCAACTAACTCTGGCGGCAACCCAATGAAGCGCGGCAAATTATTCGGCACCTTTACCCGCGCAAACTTCTGAATCTTGGTTTCGGGATTGGTCACCGCGACGGCCAGATTCAGGCTCAGGTTCGACAGTCGGGGAAACGGATGGGCCGGATCAACGCTCAGAGGCGTCAACACCGGAAAAATCTGCCGCTCAAAATATTCTTTGAGATAGGCCTGCTGGGCAGAATTAAATTCGCTGTAGTCAAGTAAGTAGACGTTGTGGGCTTGTAGCTGAGGCCGCAACTCCTGTTGAAAAAAATGATGCTGCTTTTGCAACTGCGGTCGCAGATGGGCGCGAATGGCATCCATCACGGCGGCTGGCCCTAACCCATCGGCCGTTTTAGTTTTGACCCCAGCACTGACTTGCTCCATCAAGCCTGACACCCGCACCATAAAAAATTCGTCCAGGTTAGAGCTGTAAATCGCAATGAATTTGACCCTTTCAAGAAACGGAGTGCGGGGATCGATCGCTTCGTGTAGCACGCGATCGTTGAACGCCAGCCAGCTCAGCTCTCGGTTGAAATAATATTGCGGGTCGCTCAAATCAACAGAGGACTTGGATTTTGTGGCTTGGGCCATAGTCTACTTAAGTCACGCTTCGTTTTGACCCTACAACACTAAACAGTGAAAGTAATCCTTTCGTTAAGAAAGCCTCACCCCCAGAGGCCAAACGCTTGCTGCCGAATGGACTGGCAGCTTGGCGGCTGAGGCGGGTAGCTAGCTGTACGTCAGGGGAGCCATGCCCTTGCCCAGGGGCAACAAACTTTGTGGGCAATATGGGCGGCGATCGCGACACCGTTGACCTCAGCCGACAGGGCTGGAGCCATGGTAATCAGGGTGTCTAGGTCATCGCAGATTCCTCGCTCATCCACGCTCAGTGAACAGGGCATTGCCAAAATGAGAATTGCGGCTGCGATCGCTTGGAAGGTGTGCGTTCAGTGATAATGTGTTAGTTGGCGCTGCGAAACCTAAGGTTGTCTTTAGAAAGCGGCCAGAAAGCAGATCACAGAGATATAGACGCAAGCATGGTCACCACTGCAGAGAAAACCAATGTCGGCTACATCGTCCAGGTCGTCGGACCCGTTGTGGACGTCGGATTTAAGGGCGGAAGCCTACCAGAAATTTATAACGCTTTGGAAATCAAGGGGACTAACCCCGCTGGACAAGAAGTTTCCGTCACCTGCGAAGTACAGCAGCTTCTTGGCGACTCCAAGGTTCGGGCGGTTGCCATGAGCGGCACCGACGGCTTGGTGCGCGGCATGGAAGCGGTTGATACGGGTGCACCGATTAGTGTGCCGGTTGGTGGTGCGACCTTGGGGCGCATTTTTAACGTTCTGGGTGAGCCCATTGACGAAAAAGGTCCCGTTGCTAACGATGAGTCTTCGCCGATTCACCGCGAGTCTCCTAAGTTTACTGAGTTAGAAACGAAGCCTGCGGTTTTTGAAACGGGTATTAAAGTTATTGACCTGCTGGCGCCCTATCGCCGTGGTGGCAAAACGGGACTGTTTGGCGGTGCCGGTGTGGGCAAAACCGTCCTTATTCAGGAATTGATTAACAACATCGCCAAAGAGCACGGCGGCGTATCGGTGTTTGGCGGTGTGGGTGAACGCACCCGTGAGGGCAATGACCTCTACAACGAATTCATCGAGTCCGGTGTGATCAATAGCGAAGATTTGGCACAGTCCAAAGTAGCGCTAGTGTACGGTCAGATGAATGAGCCACCTGGAGCCCGGATGCGCGTGGCGTTGTCGGCGCTGACTATGGCTGAGTACTTCCGTGACGTCAACAAGCAGGATGTGTTGTTGTTCATCGACAACATCTTCCGATTTGTCCAGGCGGGTTCTGAGGTGTCCGCACTGCTGGGTCGCATGCCTTCTGCAGTGGGATATCAGCCGACGCTGGGTACTGATATGGGTGATTTGCAAGAGCGCATTACCTCGACCTTGGAAGGCTCAATTACCTCCATTCAGGCCGTTTATGTACCAGCGGATGACTTGACTGACCCTGCCCCAGCAACTACCTTTGCTCACTTGGATGCCACCACGGTGCTCTCTCGAGCCTTGGCTTCCAAAGGCATCTATCCAGCGGTCGACCCTCTGGATTCCACCTCTACGATGCTGCAGTCGGATATTGTGGGCGACGAGCATTACAACACGGCGCGAGCTGTGCAGTCCACTTTGCAGCGCTATAAAGAGTTGCAAGACATCATCGCGATTTTGGGTCTGGATGAATTGTCTGAGGACGATCGCTTGACGGTGGCACGAGCTCGTAAAATCGAGAAATTCTTGTCGCAGCCGTTCTTTGTGGCTGAGATCTTCACCGGGATGGCTGGCCAGTACGTCACTTTGGAAGAAACCATCAAGGGCTTCCAGATGATTCTGAATGGCGAATTGGATGACATTCCTGAGCAGGCTTTCTACCTCAAGGGCAACATGGATATGGTGCTCAAGGCGGCAGAAGAAATGAAGGCGAAGTCCTAATTCGCGGATTGGCAGGAGCTGATGAAACGTGAGTAATTCGGCTCCTGTTTGTACATTTGTCTTGTTAAAAGAGCGGTTTAATCCATCATGTCTTTAACCGTGCGAGTAATCGCTCCCGACAAAACGGTCTGGGATGCAGAAGCGGAAGAAATTATTTTGCCGAGTACGACTGGGCAACTCGGTATTTTAGGTGGGCACGCGCCGTTGATGACGGCCTTAGATATCGGTGTCATGCGAGTTCGCCCTGAGAAAGAGTGGGTGGCGATCGCCGTCATGGGTGGCTTTGCCGAAGTCGATAATGACGAAGTCACCATTCTGGTGCGGGGCGCTGAGCAGGGCAGCAATATCGATCAGGATGAAGCCCGTAGTGCTTTTGAGGCGGCGCAGACTGCGGTCAACACGGTTTCTGCCGATGATCGTCGGGCGTCTCTGCAAGCCAAGCAAGAGTTACGTCGGGCGCGGGCGCGTCTGCAAGCAGCAGGTGGTGCGGTTTAGCATTGCTGAATGCTGCTGAGATTTTGCCTCCGCAACGATAGCTATCGTCATTAGCCACAAAAAAGCGGCTGTTCATTGAACAGTCGCTTTTTAATGGTTTGATTCAGGCTTTACTGGGGGGCGGCAATATTACCGATGGGCTGATGTCCCCAGTCTTCACGAACTACCTGTGAACAGAACGTTCTTAAACTTTTCTTGAGCGACCCGCATGGGCTTGCCCTTGCCTTCCTCTTGCCAATAGTTAATGATTTCAGTGGCAGTATTGAGCAGCTCTACGCGCTCTTCTTCGGAAATCCAGCTTTTACCTTCAAGTTCAGCCTTCATTTGTTCCCAAGCATCGTTGCGAGGCCAAAAGAAGTAAGCTGTCAGCGGGCTCGTGCCCTTACCAACGACTTGATCAACCGCTAACGCGACATCTTTATCGAGCCAAAGCACCTTGAGTACGAACCGGGCGCTGGTTTCTAATGCAGCCTCCACCGCAAACCCCCTTTCAAAACTACAGTCCTCCATAATATCTTAAAGCGGTAAATCTGTAAGGTGCCGAACTTGGCGTTAGCACCGCATGTTGGATGATTGAGTACACGAAGGAGGATGGGCGATCGCCCCGCTAACCGTAATACAGCTCTCCAGCAACCAACGGCAAGCAACAAGCAGCCGTTGTGTTGACGTTTGCAAGCTAATCGGAGCCGACTCAGTCGGGTAGGCATATAGCTGTTGAGTCGCCTCTAACTATTAGGAAGATCCATCAAAGATCTGTGACCGGCTGTTGGCACTTTTCTTGCCCCAGCCCAGTTGCTCGTAGATGCACGCTGTGCCAGCATTCAATCTCAGACATGCGATTAACTCAGCTCTCGCTGACCCTCGTTAGTCATCCGCATCCAAGCCGAAGAAGGCGCGACCGAGAGCCCGTGAGCATTGAGGGCCGCTGAAGTTGACGGGGGCGTGCTCGAACTTCCAGCGGGCTTTGTAGCAACGCTCATGCTTGCCGCCATCCTGCCAATAGTCAATGACTGCTTGCGCCGTGTTGAGTATCTCGATTCGGTACTCTTCTGGCATATCGGGACCAAAACGCGCCTGAATCGCTTGGATTTTAGCGGCTCGTTCGCATAACGATGTCCTCAGCTGTTCTATCGGATCGTCTTCTATTTGCTGACTGGGCGTGAGCAATTGCCCGTCCTGGGATTTGTCCGTACTGTCATGTTTTGCCTCTGGAGGCCAACGGGTCTTAACGGAGATGCAGCGAGGATGCTCCCAGCGGATGCCGAAGTGTTTCCAATGCGGGAGTTGTGTAGTGTCGCCTTTTTTCTGCTGAACGGATAGCCACAGGCAGTCGCTGGCCCAGCGAACGTCGAGATAATACTGGTAACGCCAGTGTGTCCAGGTTTGGGCCAGTTCTTTCATGGGCTATACCGTTTGTTGGCGGTGGCAACTGGTGGTTGACCCAGGTGGGTATCGAGGCCCAATTACGGGTTGCCAATCCAGGAGTCATTGTGTTTACTAGCTTAACTACGTTGAGGCAGGGCCGATGTCCATAAAGGCGATCGCAATCTTTGATATTGATGGCGTGATTCGAGATGTGGGCGGGTCGTATCGTCGAGCTTTGGCCGATACCGTTGAACACTTTACCCAAGGACGCTATCGTCCCTCGCCAACGGACATTGACCAACTCAAAGCTGAAGGGAGTTGGAATAATGATTGGGAAGCCTCGCAGGAGTTCATCTATCGTTATTTTGAGGCGAGAGGTAAGGCGCGGGAGGCGATCGCGCTTGATTTCGACGCGATCGTAGATTTCTTTCAACGACGATATCGGGGGCCGATGCTCGAAGATCCGGCGCAATGGACGGGCTACATCACCCAAGAGCCGTTGCTGGTGACGCCCCAGTATTTTGAGCATTTGACCGAGGGCGATGTCGCCTGGGGCTTTTTTAGCGGGGCGACCCGAGGGTCGGCGAAGTTTATTCTGGAGCAGCGGTTGGGATTAGTCGAGCCGCTGCTGATTGCGATGCATGATGCACCGAGCAAGCCTGATCCGACGGGGTTCTTTCAAGCGGCGGAACGCTTAGGGGGAGGGGCCGATGTGCCGATTCTCTATGCGGGGGACACGGTAGCGGATATGCAAACTGTGCAGCGGGCAAAAGACCAGCGCCCTGATGGGGTTTGGTTGGGGGTCGGCATTTTGCCCCCCCATGTGGTGGCGGCCGGGGCCGCCTATGCCGCTGAGTATGGCGATCGCCTCAAAGCTGCCGGGGCCGATATGGTGGTACCCCAACTCACGGAGTTGACTGTTACCGCCATCACCCATCTCTGTGAGCAGGCATAAGGATGTGACCCAGCGATGACTTTTAAAGACTATTTTTCGGGACACGCCACCGACTATGCCCAATATCGGCCCCATTATCCGGCTGAGTTGTTTGCTTGGTTGGCGCAGCAATGTGGGCAGCGCGATCGCGTTTGGGATTGTGCGACGGGGAATGGACAAGCGGCGATCGCCTTGGCCGAGCACTTTACGCAGGTCATCGCGACCGACGGGAGTGCGGCGCAGCTTCAGCAAGCGCCTGTGCATCCCCAGGTTACCTACCGGGTAGCTGTTGCTGAGGCGAGTGGCATCGCCGCCCGTAGTCTTGATTTAGTCACTGTCGCCCAGGCGGTTCACTGGTTTCAGCTGGAAGCCTTTTATGCGGAGTTACGGCGGGTCTTAAAGCCGGATGGCCTGTTGGCGATCTGGTGCTATGGCTGCCCTCACTTGGCGAATCCGGCTTTGGCATCACTGCTCCAGACTTACTATGGCGAGACGTTGGACGACTTTTGGACGCCGGAGCGGCGACTGGTCGAGACTGGGTATGCTGCTCTGGATTTTCCCTGGGTCGAGCTCACGGCTCCGGCCTACAGCATGCAGGTAATGTGGACATTAGCGGAGTTGCTGGGCTATCTGTTCACCTGGTCGGCGACGCAGCGGTTCATTGCGGCTCATGGTGTGAATCCGCTAGAAGACTTGGCGGAGCATATGACGCCACACTGGCCGAGCGATCGCGTTCTGATGACCTGGCCGATCACGATGCGGGTCGGGCGTTTTGTGGAATAAGAGGGCAACGCCGCTCCGTTACCAGGGATTGCCGACTAAGGTAAAGGCGGCCCAGTAATAGGGATGGCTCGTATCGGCAAACCCCAGGCCGCTAAATTCATCGGGTAATGGCTCACTGCCACCACTCCAAACGAGTTGGTCATCTTGAATGACGACATCGCCGCGTAGCATGGCGAGTTGGGCCTCTCGTAATGCTGCGCCCTTATAAGTGACTTGTCCCATCTGGGTATAGAGTTCGGCCATGAGGCCAGCAGTTTCGAGGTCGCTGACTTGCCAGAGCGCAGCGATCGCACTTTTGGCCCCTGACTTGATGGCCAAACCGGCAAAGCCGAGTTCGGCTTCGGAGTCACCTAAGACGGTGCGGCAAGCGCTCAACACCATCAGTTCGACGGCTGGATCTCCGAGCTGGAGTTGGGGTAATTCATCCAGGCCCAGGCGGCGATCCCAAAACTGAATGTAGGAATTGCTTAATTCGCCGCTAGTAAATTGGCCATGGGTCGCCAAGTGCAAGATGGGATAGGCTTCTTCGGAGCGCTGCGTGACCAGAGTCTCGGGTGTGAAGGCTTCGTTGAGATAGGCGTCACTGACCCGTAAGTCGCCAATCGTAGCAATTTCGAGCGGTACAGCGGGCAGTGGCGGCTGATCGCTAAATTCGGAAGCGCCCATAGCCAGCACCGAAGCGTTGCGAATGTTGCCAATGCGGGTGTCAGTGAGTGAAAGACTCGGCATCAGCCCCACGCTGTAAGTTTCGATGATGAACTTTTCGCCGTCATGCAGGGCCGCTAAGGGGAGCGATCGCAACCCTTCATCCAGCACAAACGAAATATGGCCGATATCTTCTTCTGCCAAGGTCTCTTCTAACGGTGCCACTAGCCAGCGATATAACGCCTGTGATGGCATCAAGTAATTGTCTAAGCGGCGACGGGTACGGTCAGTCAACTCGATTTGTAACTGCCGTGCAGCCGCCAATACCTCGCTGCGGGTGGCGCCGGTGTTGATGCGCCGGGGCGTATTGTCGGCAGTGACGAGCACCAACTGCAAAACATCTTCATTAGCCAGTGCGGTAGTGCGCTCTTGTCGGCCTTCGGCTTGGGCCACAATTTGCTGCGCTAACATATCGTTGACCACGGGCCGGGGCTGTGCCGCCCGGGCATCAGCAATTAACGTCTCCTCGGTGGTTGCGGTCTCTAAATCTTCACTAGGGGGCACAAAACTGGCATAAATCAGGGCGGGAGTCACGCCCGTAATATTCCGAGCACGGTTGAGTGCATCAATATCTTCGAAGGCGCTGGCCTCGACGCCCAAATGCTCTTCAAATTGCTGCACATAGCTGGGCTCTGAGTTGCTTCTACGGGCCTGAGGTGAGGTTTCAGGGGGCAGCGTGAGCGGATTACAGTCCCCAGCGAGGCAGTCAAAATTGTCGCCCTCCCCCAGATCTGAACCACCGCTACCTTGCTGAAACTCAAACGCGCCAATGTCGCGAATGCCAATGATGGAAAAGCCGCGTTGGTCGGCGTCCGAACCGCTGCCTGCATTAATTGCCGGACTGCCCGCGACCAGGGCCAGGGTTTGGGTGGGGCCACCGTTATCGGCCAGCGTGGTGGAGATGATGGCTCCTAAGGGTACAGCTGGCACAATATCACTTGCCGCTGGCGAAAAGCCGAGCACTCCCGCTGCGTTGTTAGCGCCAAACAGATTGTTGCCGCCAGTCAGACTGCCACCGTTGAACACATTATTGCCCGAACCACTGGTGGCGGTGTTGCCACTGACCAGACTACTGGTGAGGGTCAGCGTACTGCCGTTGAGCGTGTTGGAAATGCCCCCCCCGGTCGCTGATTGATTACCAACGATAGTGCTATTGGCGATCGCCATCGTACTGTCATTTTCTACGCCGCCGCCTTCCCCAGCGGCGACATTGTCCACAAGGGTGCTGTTGCGAAGGGTGACAGTACCGCCATCATTATTGTTATCGACGCCCCCACCATCATCACCAGCGATATTGTTGTGAATCGTGCTGCGGTTGATGGTGACGGTGCCGCCGGCGTTGCTGATGCCCCCACCATCGCCGCCGGAGCGATTATTGCGAATCGTGGAATTGTTGATGACCAGAGTCCCTTCGGCGGGACTGAAGGTAGGGGTAGAGCGGATATTGGCAATGCCTCCACCCCTGCCACTAGCCTGATTATTGCGAATGATGCTGTTGTTGATAATGAGATTGCCAAAGTTGCTAATGGCCCCACCATCCCCGTCACGATTTACACTATTGGCAATGGTCAGGTCATTGATCTGAGTCGGCAAGGCGTCATCGAATGAACTCGATATGGAGACTGAAATTGGCCCACTTCTGGAGGCGTCGATAATGGTGTTGGCCGCGCCTGACCCTTGCAAAAGCACATCAGAACCCAGAAAAATGGTGTCTGGTTCTTGATAAGTGCCAGGCCCTAAATGAATTTCAGTGGCGCCATCGATAAAGCTGATGATGTTGAAAGCATCGTTAATCGTCGGATTTGTCGGCACTGCTAAGCCTTCTTGGTTGAGCTTGAGCACTAGATTGCCGCCGGTAATGCTGATAAAAGCCCCATCGTTGCCCTGAATGTAGCGAGAAGCGATGAGCGTCAGGGTGGCGTTATTCGTGGCGCTGGCGGCGATCGCGCTATTGAGAAAAATATCCCCATTGCCCGGCACTCCCGTCGCATCCGCTGGGTCTCCCTCAATGGTGGAGGCGGTGAAGTTCGTCCCTCCCGCTAATGCATTCTCAATGGTCAGCGCGAGGTCGGCGTCAATGTTAATGTCATTGGGGTCGACGAACCAGAGCCCCGCTGTGCCTTGTGTGGCGCTAGCATCCACTTGTCCCCCGTCAATGTCGATCGCTTGCCGTCCCGACGTTTCTACCAGGCCCCCGTCGCCACCGTTGGGGCCACCCCGCGCGGTGATCAACCCCTGGAAGAGGGTGGTGCCATCGGCCCAGACAATGACTTCGCCGCCATGACCCGTATCGAGAGCGTCGGCCTGAATGGTGCTATGGGCATCGAGCCAGGCGGTTTGGGCGCGGGGCAATCTGCCCTGCCCTTGATAGTCGCCGCCAATGCGGACGGTGCCGCCAGCGGTTTGACCCGAGGCGTTAATCAGCGCATGGGTCAAGGTGAGGTCACGCCCCAATGTTAGGACTTGTCCGCCGGTCAGCGCTGCGACCTCGATCGCGCCTGAAACAATCGCGCTTGCCGGTGTGGCCTCGACGGTGGCCTCACCGAGTTGAATGCTGCCGTCGGCATTGATCGTCACGCTCTCGGCGAGGGCGATCGCACTGCCCGTCAACAACTCAGGCAACGTGAGCGGTGAAAACGGCATCGCCCCCGTCGCCTCGGTTGCTACGGTGGCGAGTTCGAGGTTGAGCAAGGATCCGCTTTGGGCAATGCGTACCCAGTTCCCCCCTTCCACGGCACTGATCACGACTTCCCCACCGGGGGCAGTGAGAGTGCCTGTGTTTAAGACCTGTCCCCCCAGCAACATCACAGACTCACCAACGGGGACAGTCAAATTGCCCGCATTCACCACACTGGCAGGATTCTCTAAGGTGAAGCCAAAGCTTTGCGGCGGACCGACGAGGGTGGCGTAGTCGGAGGTGCCTGCCAGATCGAGCAGACCATCGGCAAAGTTGACCTGATTAGCAGTCGATGCGGTAAAGCTGCCCTGAAGATTTAACGCTGAGTTGGGGCCGAAGAGAATGCCGTTGGGATTGATCAGAAACAGGTTGGCGTTAGAGCCGCTGACCTGCAATAGCCCATCAATGATGGAAGGATTGTTGCCCGTGACGCCACTCAGGATATTGAGAATTTCCGGCTGGGTTAGAAAGGTGGCGCTTTCGCCCGTGAGCAAATTGAAATCGGTGAAGCGATGAAACAGATTTTGATTGTCTGCGGCGGTGCTGCCCCCGGTGATGGTGTAGTCGGGGCCGTTGGGCGTGACTTGGGTGCCGGTGCCGTCAGCCGCTGGCACGATGCCTTGGGCCTGCACGGGCCAACTGTTGAGCGTGAGCAAAAGGGTGGCGCTGGTGCTGGCGATCGCCCCGATGGTGGCAACTCTCATGTGATTTCTCCTGCGATCGCCCATTGGCGGTGGCACTAAGGGTTATTACAGATGATCTGTCGGGGAATAGGTATCGTTTGCAATGAGAATTCGTAATTTTTAGCGATTACAAAACAATGGCACAGCCCGTCATAGTGGCCGGTTGGCGACTTACCACGGGCTACCCACGAGGGTAAAAGCAGCCCAATAGTAGGGATGCTGTGTATTGCCAAACCCAAGTGCTGCCAATTCTTCGGGCAGCGGTGCAGCATCAGCGCTCCAGGTTAAGACGCCATCTTGCACGGTGACTTGCCCCCTCAACATCGCCAACTGGGCTTGGCGTAGGGCTTCGGCTTTATAGGGTTGCTGGCTGAGCTGGGTGTAAAACTCAGCCATGAGGCCAGCGGTTTCTAAATCACTCACCTGCCAGAGTGACGCTAGGGCCGATCGCACTCCGGCCTGCACGGCCAACCCGGCAAAGCCGAGTTCGGCAGAGGTATCGCCCAGGGCGGTTTTGCAAGCACTCATGACCAACAGTTCGACAGGGGGATCATTGAGTTGAAGTTCGGGAATTTGGTCGAGGCTGAGCCGACGATCCCAAAACTGAATGTAGGAATTGGCGGGGCCACCGGGACGAAACTCCCCGTGGGTAGCCAGGTGTAGAACCTGGTAGTCATCCGCTTGCCGCTCTGAAACCAGCGTTTGGGGAGTGAAGGATTCATTTAAGTTGCGTTGCCCTTGCCGCAAGGTGCCGACGATCGTGCTGAGTTCAAACGGTACGGCGGGGAGCGCGGGCTGGTCGGTGAATTCGGAGGCGCCCATGGCGAGGACGAGGGCGCGGCGGACATCGGTGTAGCGCGTGTCGGTGAGGGCCAGGCTGGGCATGAGCCCGACGCTGTAGTTTTCAATAATGAACTGTTCGCCATCGTGCAGGGCGGCGAGGGGCAGCGATCGCAAGCCCGGTGCCATGATCATGGAAATATGACCAATGTCTTCGGCGGCTAACACGGGCTCAATCGGGGCGATGAGCCAGTCATAGAGCTGTTGTGAATACTGCAAATAAGTGGTCAAACGTCGCCGGGTGCGATCGGTCAATTCAATTTGGAGGCTGCGCACGGCGGCGACCACCTTTTCGCGAGTGGCGGCGGGCACCTCAATTTGTTGGGGTTGACCATCCGGGGTGACTACCACCAGTTGCAGTACGTCCGTCGGTTGCGGATCGGGCAGTTGTTTGAGGGGCGATCGCTGGGCGACACTGCGGCCTGCTGGGATGAATCGGGCATAGACCAGGGCGGAGGCCGTGCCGACTTGTTGGGTCAGGGTTCGCAACGTGCCCTGACTGGCTTCAAAGTTCGGTTCGGGCAGGACGGGCAAATCAAAGTAGCTGACAAAGTCTTCGGCGTAGAGACCATCCTCAAAGGCCCAGTCTTCACCCGTGAGATCTTCGGCATTGACGTCAAACCCTGGATCGCCCGGCTCCGGCCCGTCGCCATCCTCAGCAAACTCATCCCCTTCGAAGTCGTCGCCGTCTTCAAAGCCCTCTTCGCCGCCTTCGCCGTCAGGGCCATCCGCTTCACCCCTGCCGGCTCGCCGCCCTCGTCCCCCGGGGCCATCGTCAAAGTCATCTGGCCCCTCGCCAAAGTCGTCTGGTCCCTCGCCGAAGTCATCGCCTTCAAAGCCAAAGTCATCGCCTTCGAAGCCAAAGTCATCTGGCCCCTCGCCGAAATCATCGCCCTCAAACTCAAAGTCACCACCGAAGTCACCTGGCTCGCCGAAGTCATCTGGCCCCTCTGGCGGCGGGTTTTGACAACCGTCTGGGCAACTAGTTTGTCCGGTTTCAGTCACCGTCAGGGTACCCCCCTGAGGATTAATCGCGCCGCCGCTGGTCACAAATACATTGTTGCCTCGCAGCGTGATATTGCCGCCGCCCGAGGAAAGCGGTGCCGCGATGGTCACTTCGCCGCTGCCGTTGCCGTCAGTATCAGCCCGAAAATCGAAACTCGTGGCCCCACTAATGCTGGAGACCTCGCCATTAATGGTGATATCGCGGGCCGCGCGGAGCACCAGGGTGCTGTCTGTGCCGGTGTCCAAGACAAAACCATCCACGTCAATGTCGCCTGCTTGGTTGCCGGTGCTGCCCGTGCTGACAGTGACGGTCCCCCCGCCACTGAGGGCGCTTTCAATATCCAACCAGCTGATCACCGCTGGACTCGATTGCGCGACAAACGGGTTGTTAGGGGGAAAGCCCGTAGTTTGATTGCTGGGGGCATCGACAATCAGAATATCTCGCGGATCGAGTAACCAGTGTCCCGCTTGCCCGTTCGGTGCGGTGATATCGGGGACGCCCGTGGTTTCCAAAAAGCCCCGGCTGCTGGTTTCGATCAGCCCACCGTTGCCGCTTTGGCCCCCGCCTCGCGCACTCAAGAAACCGTAACTGCGGGTCGTCTCTTCTGACCAGAGAATGATGGTGCCGCCATTGCCTTGGGCGATCGCATCAGCCACCAGACTCGACGCTTCATCGACGAACGTGACGGATGCCGTGGACAAGCTGCCGCCCCCGGTGTAATCGCCCCCCACTCGGATCGTGCCGCCCCCGGTGGCTCCGGTGGCGCTGACCGCTGCTCTGAATAGGCCGACCGTGTCGCCCAGCACCGTTACCGCGCCGCCTTGTGCAGTGCCATCGGTATTCAGCTGTCCGCTAATCAGGGTGGTTGCGGGCGCTGTCGGGATCGCCAAGTCGCCAGTTCCCAGGGTAATCGTGCCGTCTGGATTGACGGTGACATCGGTGGCGGTGGCGATCGCATTCCCCGTCAACAACTCTGGCAGGCCCAGCGGCGAAAACGGTAGTTCTGTGGTCAGGGATGTTTCCGGCAAAGTCGCCAGTTCTAAATTGAGCAACTGACCTTCTTGGGTGATCCGAACCCGACTGCCTCCCGCCACCGCACTGATGAGAATGTTGCCCCCCGGTGCTGCGATCGTGCCAGTATTCAGGACTTGCCCCCCGACTAAAACCACCGCTGTACCGGCGGATACCTGCAAATTGCCAGCATTTACCACGCTGGCGGGCTGCTCCAGGCTAAAACCAAAGCTTTGCGGCGAACCGACCAAGGCCGCGTAGTCATTGGCCCCCACTAAATCCAGTTCACCGGCGGCAAAACCTACTTGGTCAGCGGTGAGTGCGGTAAAACTTCCTTGCAGATTGAGCGCCGCATTGGGGCCAAACAAAATGCCGTTGGGGTTAATCAAATACAGGTTGGCGTTGGAGCCGCTGACCTGGAGCAACCCATCGATGACCGAAGGATTGGCCCCATTGACGCCGCTGAGAATGTTGAGGATGGCCGGGTCGGTCAGAAACGTGGCGCTGGCCCCGGTCGATAGATTGAACTCGGCGAACTGATGAAAGAGGTTTTGCTGATCGGCTGAGGTGGCACCGCCGGTGATGATGTGATCAGCGCCTTGAGTGGTGACTTGGGTGCCCGTGCGGTTGGGCGCAGGCACGATGTCGTTGG
The DNA here is from genome assembly GCF_004212215.1 of Leptolyngbya iicbica LK. Taxonomy (NCBI): domain Bacteria; kingdom Bacillati; phylum Cyanobacteriota; class Cyanophyceae; order Leptolyngbyales; family Leptolyngbyaceae; genus Leptolyngbya; species Leptolyngbya iicbica. The sequence goes on along the minus strand of NZ_QVFV01000001.1, from coordinate 916,399 downwards.
CCTGCGCTGGCCAGACACTAAGTCCCGTATAGAGAGTCACTAGAGTCGCGATCGCCGGCCCGGATAACTGCGTCATAGCTCAACGTCCGAAAGAAGCGAATGGGGAGGGGCGCGATCGCCGATCAAGGCGGGGAAGAGAGCCGACGAAACCGCTCATCATCCTGCCACCACACCATACTCCCGCCGTTAGTCAGACTCGCGGTCGGCGTCACTTTTGTAGCATTTCTTTGCCGCCAGAAAGATTCGCCTCGCTCGACCTGATGAAGCCAGTTAATTCAAGCCTTCGCGGTATTGCTGCGGTCCCTGTTATGGGGGCGATCGCTAAGCCCCAGGCTGACTTGCGAGACATTCCCCCGCGAAGGTCATATGATTGTAAGCAACTCAAGCTCGCCGAGGGGGCTCATCACCGTCGGCGGAATGAGCTGCAACCAGTGCCTACCCAACGCCATCCGTGAGCCGGTACGGAAAAGAATGTGGATTGAATTGGCGCTTAGCCATTCAGCGGCATTTCATTCTCGCCCCAACGACGTTAAATTAAACCCACGGCTTTTTACAGAAAACGGTCACAAATTTATGCAGGGCCAGCTGGCAGAAATTGACATTCGGAGTATCTTGCAGCTCATAGAGCTCGGCCAACGTACCGGCGAACTCTATGTCGAAGCCTACCTGCCGGCCTTGCCTGCGATGGGTGCTGATAGCGCTCAGTCTAAGACCCAATCCCCCCATTCCTGGTTGGTCTTTTTTCTCAATGGACAAATCGTCTATGCGGGAACCACCGACGGCAATCTGAATCGTCTGCGGGGATACCTTCATCGCTACGAACTCGACGACTCGCTCAAAGATTTGGATGTGCCCGCGATCGCCACCTTTAACTCGCCGGAATATGGCTACTTGTGGGCGTTGCTCGAAAATCACACCCTGACGCCAGAGCAAGGACGGCAGATTCTCAACGGCATGGTGCAGGAAACGTTGTTCGATTTGTTGAGTCTGCATCAAGGGGCATTTGTATTCAAGCTCTCAGCGGGCTTGAGCCCCCAGCTCACGACGTTCGAGATTAGTTCCCTCGTGGCCACCATTACCACGCAAATCCAGGCGTGGAATCAGTTTTACCCGCACATTCAATCGCCCCATCAGTGCCCCAGCATTTTGCAAAAATTGCAGTCCCATGAGGCCGAAGATGAAAAAACGGCCCGCATGTTGCGCTGGATGGATGGCAACACTTCTATTCAGCAGATTGCCCGGTACTGGAATAAGGGGCTGGTCACTGTGGCTAAGGCAATTTATCCCTACGTGCGGCAGGGCATCATTCATTTATCGGAAGTGACGGCTCCCATCGCGCCGCCCGACTCGGTGGAAGATTGGCAAGCGATCCAAGTGCCCCGCATTGTCTGTGTCGATGACGGGGTCACCATTCGCCAAGCGATCGAGCAAATTTTGGATGAACACGGTTACGAAGCGACCTCGATCGGGAATCCGCTCCGCGCCCTCAGTTTGCTGTTTCAGCTCCGGCCAGATTTGATTCTCTGTGATATCGCCATGCCCGAGTTAGAAGGGTATGAACTGTGTGCCATGCTGCGCCAGTCCAGCGTGTTTCGGCAAACGCCTATCATTATGCTGACGGGCAAAGACGGCTTTATCGATCGCGTCAAAGCCCGCATGGCAGGAGCCACCGATTATTTGACCAAACCCTTTGGGGCCCACGAGTTGCTGACCTTGGTGGAAAAGTATGTCGGCCTCGGCAACCCCACCCGTCCTCAACCCAACCGCCTGCTCGAACAAGCCATTCAAGATGATCTGGAACTGGAGCCGCGTTCCTCAACCCCCAGCCGCTAGAGCTGCTTAAAATCTGCGGTTGCCCGTTCTGTCGTCACCCCACGTCTCGTCTACATCAGTTGCTTGGGACAGACAGGGATGGCAACGACTGCTCGCGATCGCCGGTAGTGGTGCTCAGTGGGTCGGATGGCCCGTGAGCAAGAGTTGAGTCGATTGCCAACTCACGGTTTGATTTTGGACTTGGCGGCGTAGGGCAGACTCAATCGCTGGCAGCTCTTCAGCGTTTAAAGTCGCCGCGAGTTTAGTGCCGTAACTGGTGGGGTTGCGCAAGTCAAACCAGCGATCGCATAACTGCTCGCTAATCAATAAGTCACTTTGGACGGTTTCTTGAGTCCAACTGACGGTCATGCCAGCCGCTTCTAACTGCTGCACCAGCTTCTCAGCTGTCCAGGCAAAGCGGGGCTCGGTGTCATCGGTATAGAGGTGTTCTTCGGCCTGTTGCCAGTGCTCATGCAGGGATTCCGGCAATTTGTCGGCTGCCACCAGTTGCCAGAGCCGTTGACTGTCGCGGGGAAGGGTCTCGGCCAGGGCGAACCGACCCGAGGGATGCAGTCCCGCGACGATCGCTGCAATCAATTCTGACGTCGGGGCGATTGTGCCAAACACATTGCGCCCGATGATGCGATCGAACTGAATCCCAGGAGCCATCTGGCGGAGTTGAGCCGACAACGTCCGCAATTCAGCCTGAAAAATGATGGGCCGAGACAGTTCTGGCAAAAAGCTGGCTTGCTCCGTTAACGCCGCTAAATCCTGCGCCGTTACCGCTCGGCTGTAGACGCCGCCTTCCGGGACTTGTCGCACGGCTTCCCAGGTCAGCAAACCGCTGCGGGCATTGAGATCCAAAATCGTGTGGTGCCGCTGCGGTTCGAGGGCGTCAAACAGGCGATCGCGCACCTGGCCTAATCGTTCGCCCGTCTGGCTGATGGTCCTCTGCAGCCAGCGATCTCGCACCGGATCGTTCGGGCTGTAGGTCAGCGCTTCTGTCGTGGGCGTACTGGTGCCTTCCACCATCGCCGCGAGTTGGGCCTCGCGTCGTCGCACCACCTGCTGCTGAATCGAGCGCTCATATCCCTGATTAGAGGGTTGGTAAAACACCTGCCCCTGCAAGCCCGAAGGCAAATACTGCTGTGCTACCCAATGCTCGCGATAGGAATGGGGATAGAGATAGCCTTTGCCGTGCCCAAAGCCCTCTTTATCCCGGTTGGGATCGCGCAGCGGATTGGGCACGTCCCGTTGCTGCTCCCTTTCCACTGCGGATAGCGCGTCAAAAAAGGCCATCGCACTGTTGGATTTCGGTGCCGTCGCTAAATATAAAGTCGCCTGGGCGAGGGGATAGCGACCTTCGGGCATGCCCACGCGATCGAACGCTTCCGCACAACTCATGGCAATGGCAACTGCCTGGGGATCAGCCAACCCAATATCTTCGCTGGCTAGAATGATCAGCCGCCGAAAAATATAGCGCGGGTCTTCCCCCGCATAAATCATGCGCGCTAGCCAGTACAGTGCCGCATCGGGGTCAGAGCCCCGCAGACTTTTGATGAAGGCGCTGATGGTGTCGAAGTGGGCGTCGCCTTCTTTGTCGTAGAGAACGGCCCGCTGCTGAATCGATTCTTCGGCGACTGCCAGGGTGATGTGAATGCTGCCGTCGGAGGCTGGGGTGGTCGTTTCTACAGCTAACTCCAGTGCATTCAAGAGGGCGCGGGCGTCGCCGTTGGCCACATTCACCAGATGAGCGATCGCGTCCTCATCGATCTGCACCGAGTGATCGCCATAGCCCCGCTCCCGGTCGCCCAAAGCTTGCGCCACCACCCGATATAGATCATCCCGTTCCAACGATTTCAGCTGAAAGACCCGCGATCGGCTGACCAACGCCTTGTTCACTTCAAAAAAAGGATTCTCCGTCGTCGCCCCAATCAGAATGACCGTGCCGTTTTCCACCCAGGGCAATAGCGCATCTTGCTGGGCCTTGTTAAAGCGATGCACCTCGTCGATAAACAAAATGGTACGGCGACCAAATTGACCGCGCAGGTTTTGGGCTTGGGCGATCGCCTCTCGAATATCTTTCACTCCCGCCAACACGGCATTCAGCGCAATGAACTGAGCACTCGTTGTATTCGCGATGATTCGCGCCAGGGTTGTTTTCCCCGTCCCCGGCGGCCCAAAAAAGATCAGCGAAGACAGCTGGTCGGCCTGAATCGCCCGTCGCAGCAGACGTCCTGGCCCGACCACGGCATCCTGACCAATAAACTCGTCCAACGTGCGAGGCCGCAGCCGCGCCGCTAAAGGAGCCTCGGCGTCAATCTGGGTTTCGCGATGGTGGTCAAACAGATCCATGCCGATAGATTAAGCCGAAAATGCGTTGCCAACTCCAAAATTATCAGCGCCGTCGGCCAGCCACCTCAGCGGTTGAGCACTGGTTCCAGATCTATCCAGATCTAATAGAGATCTCTGAAAAGGAATTTCCCATGCGTAGGGTGTCATTCGCGTCGCGTAATGCACCACAGGTCAGCATTTTTGTTTTTGGGGATCTCCCGAGTGATGAGCGACCAAATGAAGCTGTGATGAAGAACACAAGAGTCGCGTTGGGAAGGCCAGTGCTCTGGCTGAGGTTAGCAATACCGAATACTATTCTGGAGCTTTGCCCCATGAAACGTACCCCCAACCCTATCAAGCTTTACCGTTTAGCCGAAACAGAATTGATGCCTGTCGGTGGCGGCGTGGCGCTTCATGGTGAAAAGCCTGCCAATCGGCCATTGCAGGCGCGTTGGGTCACGACAGCAGCCGGTCGCTTGATTTGCCAATGGACTTCTGAATAGCGCTGATTATCTTCATCGAGTCCCTGTTCGTATCTCATCACTATCCCAAGGAGCTCTTCACGATGCCATCGATTTTTCGTTCTCAACTGGGTGCAGCGCCATTGCCTGCTCGCAAAGTGAAGAGCCCGACACCCTCATCAGCTGGGTGGACTCAGCGCTTAAAGCGTGGCTGCCACCAACGGCAGCCGAAACATTTGGCAGATGCCTTACTGTATGACGGCGCACTGTACATGCACTAAATCATGGGATGGCTGCTGGAGGGCCATTGGGAGCGATCGCCATTCCTCTGGCCGACCCAATTGCACACAAAACCAGCGCTATTACGTCGCAATAGCGCTGGCTGAATTGTGACTTATCGACAGCGATCGCTCTCGCCGGGTAGATTTAAGCGGCTTCGACCAAAGTCAGGTCAAAGGTCAAATCTTCGCCCGCTAGGGGATGATTGCCATCAATGACCACGCCTTCATCTTTCACTGCAGTGACCCGAACGGGTAGCGCGCCCTCGGGAGTTTGGAGCTGTAGCGTTTGCCCCACTTCGGGGTTGAGTCCGTCGGGAAATTGTGCATGGGGCACCACCGCAATCATCTCATCGCGGACTGCCCCATAAGCCTCGTTGCTGGGAATGGTGATGGTCTGAGACGCGCCTACATCCATTTGCTGAATAGCGGTATCAAAACCGGGAATCACTTGCCCGCTGCCAACCTGAAATTCTAATGGTTCGCGCCCTTCCGAAGAATCAAAGACCGAGCCGTCGTTTAACTTACCCGTGTAGTGAACTTTGACTGTTTTGCCACTTTCTACCATGAAAAAATATCTCTTCAGTGAATTTACACTAGCGGTAAGCCTAGCTCACATTTTGACAAGGTGGGGAAGATTACTTTGCGAAAGATGAAGTGTCGCTGCCAACAGCCGGGGGGTAGCCCTACAGGCTGGGGACGGAGTCCGGTTATCGGCGATGACGTTTCCTCAAGTATCAGAGCATAGTTGCCTTCATTCAGTGGCGTCAATTATGGCAGTAATCTCTTTTGCCAGGGTGGCATTAACTTTGAGTGCACCGCTTATAAGCTGGCGTTAGCGCCATAGATGGCCCGTTGGCAGCGCATAATTTCCACTACTTACATATGGTGGTCTGTTGCTGACATGGGTAAAAGTGCTTCATCCCCGGGTGCTTGAGATCAGGTTGAGGACCATTCTCTTTTGCTGTATTGCGGCGTGACGAACCAACTCACGCGATTGACCGCGATCGCCTTTGTGCTGATTGCCAGCGAAGTGACAGTCTACGTGGGGAATGTTTTATCGTGTCCCTTTTATACCCTGGCTGAATGGTTGACGCCGACTGGTTGGCCGGTCTCCGATATTTTGTCTACTTGGTTAGCGCGGTCGGTGATCAACTTTGCCTCCTCGTTCTCGCGATCGCCGGTCTCATTCTTCCGGTTTGTCTCGTGACCCGATAAAGCGCTCTGTCTCATTTGTCCGGAATCAGTATCAACTCCAATGAAGACATCGGCACATTAGGCGTACACCAGCACAAGAGAGGCAATAGATAGGCAAAATTATGCAGAAGTTTTGGAAGAAGTTGCCAGGACTGGGCATCACCGGTTATCTGTTGCTTGGAGCCGGGCTCCCTGCGATCGCTCAGTCAGAACGCTGGCCGACCGAAGTTGAACAACAGCAATTGCAACAAATAATGCGACAAAGGTTGCCAGACTTAGCGACGAGTGAGTTTTATCCCGATCGCCGCACTCTGGCAGAGCGGTGGATCGTGGCTGAATTTGCTCGCGCCTGGGCAGCGGTTGATCCAGCGGTAGCGCCCTACTTGGGAGAGTGGGTCGCAATCGAAGAATCTCTCTATATTTATCCTTCAAGCACGCCGGGGCAGGTTTGTATCCTCGATATTTATCTCGATGAGGGCGATTTTTACACAGGACAGGTACGAGAGGGCAAGGTGTACACCACCACGAATCTCGTTTTTCTTCTCGATGGCAATTTCTTAGGTAACACCTTCATCTATGAAGATCAGCCCGGTATTTACGAATATGCCTACCCGCGCCCGTTGCTTGATCCCGCCACAACATTGGGCGCATATTATCCAGCGGCGATCGCGGCTTTTGAAGCGATGAACTGTGAAATTGGCTTGCCCAACCGTCTTTAAATCATCGCGATCAGGCTTGAGAGCCAGGTCCCTTAAATTACGCCGATTGGTTAAGGGGTGAGCCCTCGGGACGAGGCTCGGTTTGGATATTGGCAATCATCGCCGTTGTGGCCATGCCGGTTTGCACGATGCTGAGGGTTCTAAAAGGGTTGATGATGGGGTCGATCGCGACAAATAGTACCAAGACCGCATCTAGCGGTAGCTTGAGGGGATCTAGGACGAGCCCCAGCATGGTTAAGGTCAAGATGCCCGTGACCCCAGAGGTCGCCATGCCCGCAAACACGGAACCCACGATGATGATGATCAGGGTGCCGAAGTCCAGCGGTTTTTGATAGAGTTGCACGACAAATACCGTGGCCGCGGCAAAGTAGATGATGGAGCCAAAGCGGCAGAGAGTAATGGAGAGCGGCGTCACCAAGTCGGTGGTTTGGCGATCGAAGTTGAGGTCCTCGTGCAGGCTGGTGATCGCGGCAGGAAGGCAAGCCAGACTGCTCGTTGTGGCCAGCGCCAGAATGGTCGGATCTTTTTGCGCTCTCAGGACTGCCAGGAGCGATCGCTTTGCTCGCCAGCTGATGATAAAGGTGCCCAACACGTAGACCGCAGCAAAAATCACCAAGGTGACTACGACAAAGTTGACCATTGAAAGCAAGACATCCAGGCCAATGCGTGAGAGTTGTACGGCCAGCAAACTGCACAAACCGAAGGGCAACAGATAAGTCAACCAGTGAATTACTTGGTTAAAGGCACTGTAAATGCTGTCCAAAATATTGAATAGCGGTTCGGTGTTGGCGTTTTTGATCAGACCCAAAGAAATGCCAAACACGATGGCGAAAATGAGTACTTTTAGCGTTTGCCCTTCACTCAAGGCGAGGAAGATATTTTCCGGCACCATGTTGAGAATAAATGAGGCGAGATTGGTGCCCGACTCTTCCACCGGAATCGGCCCGGTCAGTGACATTTCTAAATCAATGCTGGATTGATTGACCAAGCCCCCCAAGTTTTCTAATGTAGCAGCTGATAGATTACGCCCTGGGCCCGTCAAAATTGCCACTATGGCGGCCAGCGCACTCATGCCAAACATGGCAACAGGAAACACAATCAAAATGCGCTGCACATATTGCTTGGCATCATGACTCTGCATCAATCGCCCAATACTGTTAGAAATGGCCGATAACAGAATCGGCAATACGCACATTTTGAGCAAGCCGAGATAAAGGTTGCCAATAGGGGCGATCGCTTCTGCCACGGCAGGCAGTGAGGTGCCAAGGTAAACCCCTAAAACGACACTCACCAAAATGCACCAAGGACTCCTTAACCATTCCAGCGAAATGTTTGGCAGTCGGCTTTTTTTCAGATAAGTCGTCATGGCAGTGAGATGTCCAACGATGGTTTGGGGCAACGATCAGGGGCGACCACCAGTGCAGGTCGGTGGTCGGCTAGGCAATGTGGCAGTGATTAGGGCGTGAGTGGCTGCGTTTGCAGATAACTGGCAAATTCTTCCAAAATGCTATCGACGGTGTATTCTGCATCCAGGGTGTCGAGGTACTGATCCGCGAATGCCAGCAGGTGGGTGCTTTCCCATGGAAAGACCATGGCGAGTGCATCTTGAGTATCTGTAAGAACGGCTGTCTTAAGCTGTAGGGCCGCATCCGGTTTCGTTTTGACGACCTTTTTGATTTCCAACTCATCGCGGTAGCCCGCCAAAATTTCCCCTTGGCTCACGGCAGTCACAATGTCTTCCCATGATTCGAGCTCCACAATGGTGGCTTGAGGAAATTTTTGCTGCAAAAAGCCAACATAAGATGACCCTTTAATCACGCCAACATCACCCGTCAATTCGCGAATGGTTTCAATGACGTTGTCGCTATTGGTTTGCTGGGCCAGTAATAAGCGGTTAATCAATAACCCCTGACGCATGGTGAGGTAAGGGTGAGAAAAGCGCACGCGCACGGCCCGTTTCATCGTGCGGCTAATTTTGGAAATGGCCATGTCAGCCCCGCGATAGTAGACGGTATCGACGACGGCATTAAAGGTATCAGGCGACCGGTTAAGTTCTAAATCCACCCCTAACTGGTCAGCCAGCGCTTGTGCTAATTGGATGTCGAGTCCGGCCGCTTGGCCGTTGTCGTCAGCCATGAAGAAAGGGGCATTGCTGGTGCCCAACACGGCGACGATGAGCTTGCCCCGATCCATAATGCGTTGGATGTCGGGGGGCATGAGGGTGATTTCTGTTGCCCCGTTTTTGGCCTCATCGGTGGCTGCCTCCCTAGAGGGGCGATCGCTACTCGTAGTGCTGCGATTGGTTTGGGCGATCAAGGTTGGCTGCTGGGCGGCGATCGCCGATGGTGCCATGATCCCGCTGCCACTGCCCCAGAGCAACAGACAACAGGCACTGATAACTATGCAACGTTTCAATAATCTCGCCATGAAGGCTAGCTGTAGGGGGGCAAAAAAGCAGCTAAACACGATGCAACACCTCATTAGGCAGCCAATAAAGAGTGGACAGCGCGATCGCCATGGGCCAAATCAAGGGTGATATCGGCGATCGCGGTTAACGGATCAATCCATGGCAAAGACAGGGACTCAATGTGAGCGAGCCCCACCGACAGCTCAGTACAGCCAGCAATGACGATGTCAGCGCCTTGTTCTTTGAGCCAGTGGGTCGCATGGGCCAGGGCCGTTAGTGCCGGGTCGGTCACTTTGGCACCAGTCGTTTTGATGCCCCATTGGGGATGATAAATCGACTGCATTACCCGCCGCTGCATCGGTGAGCCGACGACCGGATAAATGGGCGTAAGGCCTGCCTGGCATAAGTTCTGATGATAAAGCTGAGTCTGCAATGTGCCATCCGTCGCTAATATGCCCACATTTTGGGCGGTAGGAAACTGTTCGCGAATCGCCTGAGTAGTGGCCTGCATGAGCGGAATCCAGGGAATGTCAAGCTGGGCCTGCACTTGAGGATAAAAGGCGTGGGCAGTATTGCACGTCACAATCAAAAAATCAGCCCCGGCTCGCTGTAATCTTTGTCCATATTTCACCAGGTAAGGCGTGCAGTCAGGAACAATGCCTTTGATACTTTTGGTGCGATCGGGAATCTGGGTGGCATTCATCAAGATCCACTCGGGATGGGCTTGGTCACAGGTGGCCCCCCGACGGCAGCTGCGCTCTAATAAAATCTGTTCAAATTGAATGTGGGCGAGCGGCCCCAGGCCGCCAATAATGCCTGGAATCGCGATTTGCTCGGTGACCGCTGTGGGAACAGAAAATGCCATAGAATTTTTCCGGAATGAGGAGCAACAGCAGCAGGTGTCTGGCAAATCGCACCGGATTAATTGGGATAACCCAGCCGATGAGCCACACCTCACATTCAGAACTACTCGTATATTTCCCGGCCACCCAGAGAAATTCTAGTGTTCTTGATCACGTACAACGATGATTTTTACCGAGACAACCATGCAAGATATTGCTGCATAGCGGTTTCAATATTTTGCAATTTTCCATCATTTGGGTCGGAATGTTGTCGAGAAAGTACATAAATCTGCATACATTCCAGAGTGATGCGATCGACTCTTGTCTCCTCGACATGGGGTATCGGCGCAGACTGACCGGGAGGATGATTAGGGGATGCCGGGGCAGTTGGGGAAAGTTGACTCACTAATATGCCGAAATTTGTCCGCCAGCCTGCAAGGGATGAACCATTCCGTCATATTTAATACAAGGTATTTTCCTGAATGCGGCTTCCATACGACTGACGGCTGTTTTCGAGCCGATCGCAGCGAATGTCTCGTATCGCTTCTGGAACGTTAGCGATCGCGGCGCGATCGCATGGCACCAAGGGGATTCAGCCACATCAACAGAGCGTCTTCGAGCTGCCGCAGGTCGCGGGTGAATTCTTGTTTGACGAACTGCCCGATCGCATCCAGCGCGCTGAATTGCTGGCCTGGTTGCCAGGAGAGATCTTGGGCCATGGGGGTGGTGTGAGTACCGGGCAAAATTTGCACTGTCGTCAGTTCCGCAAAGTGGTGATACAGCACCTCATGCAGAGGTCGAGTCTGATCCAGGTCGTCTTTGCGGAACTTGATCAGGAGATTGCGTTCGACGGGATAGTAGCGGTCAATTAAATCCAGGGTTTCCTCGGGCGAGGGGGTGAATTCCATCGAGGTCATGGCCTCTTTGACCGGGGTGAAGGCCATCATTTGGTCGAGCAAGGGAATCGATCGCCGTGCTGAAAAGTTATTGAAGGCCATGAACATGTTGCCGGCCCGCTCGACTTCGTACAGGCTGTTGATGAGCAGATGGACTTTGCAACCCATGCTGTGGCCCAGGCCATAAATGGGTAGCCGTTTGAGAATGACGCGATTTTCGAGATAGTACCGGGCTTGGTCAAAGGTGACGAGCACTTCGTGAGCGATCGCTTTGTGGTCAAAGGTGTTGATGAATGGGGTGGCTACAATCACGTAGCCCCGCTGACCCAAAGCCTCTAGCAACAGCTTGTAAGTGACATTCGGGGCCGCCGCCACAAAGGCCCCGCCCAAAAAGTGAATGATGGCTCGGGGACTCTGTGGCACATATAGCCAGTTGCCCGATACCTCACGCCATGCCATCGCGATCGCTCCGTTCATATTCCTGCTCTAGTGTGGCGCAAATTGGCTGGCGAGGGCGAGCCCCTGGTATGGCGATCGCTGTTAAACCGAGAGGCTCTTGTGACTAACACAACTGAGGCTAGCGGTGGCCCTGTTATGACAGGGTGCGTTTGCGGGTCATAACGCTTATGTATTCACCATGCCGTCCGGTGGGCAGCGGTTCGCTCCAGGCGAGTCTTTCGCAGTAGCCGAGCACGGTCATACGATTGATGCTGTCAACAATGGCGCCATAGTCACCGAGCAAAATATGGCGTACGGCTTCTTGATTAAAGGAAGGCAGGTTGAACTGAGGAGCGGTCTGCACGGCTCCGGCGGGCGGTTGAAACATACGGGTGTCTCCGTTTTCACATTGAAGAAAACGGGGAACTCTCCAGATCCCTGATTAAGCGGTAAGGACAAGACAGCGGGAATACAATAGATTCCAGTCATCCCGACTTACTGAGACTAAGCGGGATGATTAGGGGATTTGAGAAGCGGCAACTTCTCTCTTCCCCACCTAGAATCATTCCCCGTACAATGAATTTACATGATGTCCGGTGAAAGTGCAATGCTGCTACTAATGTGTTGGGAGGAGCGTTGCCTAAGCCTTGCCTTTCGCTTCCAGTTCTTCTAAGCGGCTCTTGAGGTCTTGGTTCGACTTTTTGAGTTCTTCCAGATCCTCCTGGAGTTTGGCAACGGCCTGATCCTTCTCGACCTTTTTCTGTACTTTTTTGATCGTCTCTTCGGCGCGGCGGCGCACGCGGCCATCGTCAATGTGGTCAGCGATGCCTTGCAGCACCGTCACGGCTCCGACGTCTTCCATCATGCCTAGCGCCGCAATCACCGTCATCTGCGTGGTGAATTGGGGCTCCCGCGCGATCGCTTCCAGCCGTTCGAGAATGCGCTCGACATTGGGCTTGGTTTGCCCGGTGGAAACCTTGCCCAGCGATCGCACGGCCCCTAACCGCAGCATCGACGACACATCGGGTTCGGTGTATTGCAAAATCAGGTCGAGGGCGTCTTCTGAGGTTTTGAACTGGCTGACGCCGCTCAACGCGCCTGATCGCACCACTTCATTCCACCCGGCTCGCTCTTGCAGCACCGTGCGCAACACGCCCAGGGTCTGCGCCGCATCGGGAATACCGGAGAGCTTCGACGCACCCACTTCACCCAATGCACTAATGCCAGACGCTTCGACGTAGTAGCTGGGGTCGCCTGCCTGCACGATTTCCAGCAAAGCCTGGTAGCTCGCCGACGTTTTGACTTTGCCCAGGGCTTCCACTACGGCGCGGCGCACCTTGGGATGCGGGTCTTGTAAGCCCTGTAAAAGAGCGGTGATCGCTTGATCCAGCTTGAGGTCGGCGAGTTGTTTCGCCGCTTCGGCCCGCACGCCCCAGAGAGAATCGGTCGTCAGGGCGTCGGCTAGCGCGTTCACTGCATCAAGGCCGCCTTTTTGAGCGATCGCCTCCACGGCATAGACCCGCGCGATGGGGTCGGGATCGTACTTCAGTTGGGCCTTGAGTTCCGGTAGGGGATATTCCAGCTTCACCGTCTTGGTGTAGTGGTTACCCACGTCAAAGCTAATGAAATCGGGCTTTTTGGGCAGCGGGAAGTACAGCGCCTGCTCCTGCTCGTGAATGCGCACCGTCATCGGCTGCACGCTGACTTCGCCGTTTTCCACATAGCCAATGCCGATGGGAATGCGCAGGTCGAACAAGCCGCTTTTGCTGCTCTTGTCCCCCGCTTTCGCCTGGGTTTGGGTAACCGTAATTTTCGCCAGGTTGCTGTCGGCATCCCACTTGTACGCCACTTTGAAATCGGGATGACCACCGCGATACACATACTGATCGAACAGGAAGCGCAGGTTGCGTCCGGTGGTTTCTTCGATAGTGCGGATGAGATCCAGAGTCTCGACGGTCTTGTGAGCATATTTGTTTACAAAGCCGTGGATGGCCTGCCAGAATAGCTCGTCTCCCAACTCGGTGCGGAGCATGTGATAGACACACGCGCCTTTCTCATAAATGTGGCGATCGTAGAGTTCTATCGGCTCGCGGTAAACGTGGGTCACCATGGGACGACGGTAGCGGCTTTTGTCTTCCGACAGGTAGCTGCGCATTTCGCCGAGGCGGTAGTAGGCGGCTTCGTCAGCACCGTACTGGTCATCCGTCCACAGCACTTCTGAGTAAGTCGCCATGCCCTCTTTCACCCAAGCATGGGACCAGTGGTTGATCACCAGCAGATCGCCGAACCACTGGTGGGCCAGTTCGTGGGCAACCAGCATCTCCGAATTGGTGTTGTCCAGCGCCGCCCGCTCGTCGATCAGACAGCGATCGGTCAGCAGCGTGCAGGAGGTGTTTTCCATGCCGCCAAAGGTGAAGTCTTTGATGCAGACCTGGGCGTATTTGGGAAAGGCGTAGCGGTAGCCGAAGCGATCGCTAAAAAAGGCAATCATCTCGGGCGTCTTGCCCATGGTGCGCTGGGCGTCGTCTTTGCGGCCCTTCTGCGCGTAGTAGGTGACGGGGATGCCGTCCCACTCATCACGGATTTCGTCAAAGTCGCCCACTGCCAGAGTCATTAAATAGGAAGGGTGGACTTCCTTCTGAACCCAGTGGAAAATCTTGGCGTCGCCTTCTTCCTGCGTCTCAACCAGTTCGCCGTTGGAGATGGCCTGGTAGGGCTTGGGCACCCGCACCCGAATTTCGCTGGTGGCCAACTGACCGGGATAGTCGAAGCAGGGGAACCAGTAGCGGGAGTCTTCGTCTTCGCCCTGGGTCCACACTTGGACGGGTTTGTCGGGCTGATGCTCGGTCGGGGCCACGAAGTACAGGCCGCGCTGGGGATTGTCGCTGTGGTAAGCGATCGCCACCTCGATCGCGTTCCCCACCGTCGTTGGCTGGCTAAGATAGACGTAAAGCTGCTCGCCATCATGGTCGAACCGCTGCGCCAGATTGCCCACCATCACCGACTCAATTTGTAGGTTTACCGCATCCAGCACCAGGCGTTCAAGGCCGCTGCGCACGGGGGTGAGGCGAATGGTGCAGGTGCCCGTGTACCGTTGATTCGGAATATCCAAATCCAAATCCAGAGCGATGTGGTTGACTTGGCCCGGGCGATCCGGCGTGTAGTGAGGCCGCGCCCCTGGCAGCTCAAATGACTTGTGCTTGGGGGGTTCGGGGGTATCGAAGCCGGAATAATTCAACATGGAGTCCTCGTAGCGTCGCGGCAAATCTTCTGCATGGGTCGCCAAGCTGGGGGGCGATCTCAGCCTGTTTAACAGATTAACGTTTCTGTCCGAGGATGAATGCGTAATCCGAGCAACCGCAGGCAGGATAGGGCGTGATCTCGCTGGCCAAAATTTTCGATCAGAGCACAGAACGAATCGCGCGCGGCGGGCTCGCACCCTTACTAACTGCTGCAACGACCTGCTGATACAAAGATGACAAGTCAATCTCTGGGAAGAACTGACTTACCTCAGCGGGTTGATAGCCGTCAACCGTCAAGGTGAAAACAGCGAGGCGATCGCCTCGGATGAGCCAGACTTCAGACACCTGAAAAGGTTGATAGTCAGCCACCTTGGTGAAGTTGGTGACATCAACCTCAATGGCGATATCAGGGGATGGTTCAGTGGCCAAATCAATCCGGCTTTTGCCATTCACGGCAGCCCAGTTATTGAGCCAAAAACAATGATCCGGTTCAATGCCTGCCTGTTCAGGAATTTGCAACGTCACCGGGGTCGTATGGACGTAATCGCGCAACTGCTGGTTGAGGATGGCCACAATTAAATCAACCACGATCGCAATTAACTGCCCGTGCTCGAAAGTTGGCATTTTGAGGGCTAAATATCCATCGGCGTATTTGAGACGCGGCACACTCTGATCATTACGAGTGACCAGTAACTGTTCATACTCGGCCCAGCCCATGGGAATGGTTGCCACTGAACCATCCGGCAAGGATTTGATGGGAGCGATCGCAATCATAGCTGTGCGTATATGCCATCCTAATGAGCAAGGCCAAGATATCGCAGCCTGTTTAACAGATTAACGTTTCTGTCCGAGGATGAATCGCTACCCAGGCAACCGCAGCAAACTTAGGCAGGGGTAGAGGCGATCGCTGACAGTCCCAACGATATCTATCCCCCGTTGCGGATCACTGCAAACCGGAAACTGGCAACTGGCAGGCCGCAGCATTGGTGGGATGGGGCATGAACAACGACAATCTACTGACTGCGTTTGAGGGTTGCTGAGGGGAGTTCGCCAAACATCTGCTTGTAGTCGCGAGCCAAGAACCCTAAGTGATAAAAGCCAAACTGGGTGGCGACCTCGGTCACTGTTTTGGGGCTGGATTGAGCGGTTCGTAAGACTCGAAAAACCCCTTGTAATCGTAAGGTTTTTAGATAGGCCATTGGGCTCATGCCAAAGATTTCCTGAAAGCCATAGCAGAGGGCGCGGCTACTGGTGCCGAGGGCTGTGCAGAGGTCAGTGAGCGTCAGCGGTTGGTCGAGGTGCGATCGCATATACTCGTCTGCTTGTTTGACCAGGCGCGATCGGCGAAAGAACTTGATAGCAAGCTTATTTTCTCTTTGAGACGGCAATGCTGTGATAAATAACGGCAAAAAGTCTGCCAAAACAATCTGTTGAAAAACCGGTTTTTGCAATAATGGGGACCGCTGGATCAACAGTTCATATAACTTCTCCAGATAGCCCCGCAAGCTCGGAAAAGACTCTGGCATATAAACATAGTTAGACGCTAAAAATTTTGCATCTAAATCCAGCCGATTTAAGGCTTGAGTGTATACCTCAAAAATATCGGGGCGGATATAAACAGCACAGTATAAACACCCTCCCGGAAAAACCAGATCCGCCTCCCGTTCAGGATCAAAGCCAAACAAATAGTCTTCGGTCACAAGTCGGCTATTTTCAATCCCCTGCTGGCCTGATCCTTTCAGAATCATGACAAAAGTCAAAAATTCCGTCTGCTTATCGCCAAAGGCATGCAGGCTACGATTCACATCATTGAAATTGAACTGAACGGCTCCTAAATCAAGCGCCGCTGATTCGCACTTAAACGGCTCGCACGCTAAGGGCGTCAGGCGGACATCTTCAGGCAAAAAAAACGCTAGCTCATCAACATCTTTGAATTGATAGTACTTGGCTGCATTCGAGGCGGCGTTATTGGAAAATTCAGCCATCCGGCTTTTCAGCGGTTTCATGTCTGGTCAAAGTAATGTCCACCTTTCTACAGAAGCCACCCCTGAAATCATGTTTTTGGGTTGAAAGCCTTCAAATTTCTTAATGCTGTGCTGCTGCAAACTTGCGATTTTTAGATAGTCACCCGTTTTGCTGCGCCCTATTGTGGGGCTTTGTGGTCAGTCCTGAAATTAATTATGCCGCAGGGTGTCGCGCTATTTCTGGTTGGTCATAACTCATCTCAAAGTGATTAGTAGGAACGGGAGTCATGCGTAACGTAAAAGCCCTGGGCTTTGCCATCGCCTTCATTGTGGCCGTTGTGTCAGGGATGCATAGCTGGTGGTCGCCAGCCGCGATCGCCCAAACACCTTCTCGCCCCCATATCGTTTACATCATGGCGGACGACCAGGGGTGGAAAGATGTCGGGTTTCATGGCTCAGATATTCAGACCCCGAATCTCGATCGCCTCGCCCAGACGGGCATTCGCCTCGAAAAGTACCACGCTCATCCCTGGTGCACCCCCTCCAGAGCGGCCCTGATGACGGGGCGTTATCCCTTCCGCTATGGATTCCAAACCCTCGTGATTCCCTCGGCGGGTACCTATGGACTGCCGACCGATGAATGGCTGTTGCCCCAGGCGCTCAAAGAGGTCGGCTACAAGACCGCCCTGGTGGGCAAGTGGCACCTGGGCCATGCCGATCGCCAGTATTGGCCTCTGCAACGCGGGTTTGATTATCACTACGGTCCCATTCTGGGCGAAATCGACTACTTTACCCATTCCGCCCACGGCGTCGTGGACTGGTATCGCAACAACGAATTGGTCGAAGAAGAGGGCTATGTCACCACCCTGCTCGGGCAGGATGCGGTCAAGCTGATCGACGAGCACGATCCGGAGACGCCCCTCTTCATGTATCTGGCGTTTACCGCCCCCCATGCCCCCTATCAGGCACCAGAGGAAGCGCTGGCGCAATACGCCCACATCGCCGATCCGAGCCGTCGGGCTTATGCGGCCATGATTTCTGTGATGGATGAACAGATCGGGCAGGTGGTCGAGGCGTTAGAGCGGCGGGGCATGCGCGACAACACGCTGATTGTGTTCCAGAGCGACAATGGCGGTCCTCGTTCGGCGGCGGTGACAGGAGAAGTAGATACCTCCGGCGGCACCATTCCTGCCGATAACGGGATCTTCCGCGAAGGCAAAGGGTCGCTCTACGAAGGGGGGACTCGCGTGGTGGCCCTCGCCAACTGGCCAGGCCAGATCGAACCCGGTTCGGCCACTGACCAGCCCATGCACATTATCGATTGGTATCCGACCCTCGCCAGCCTGGCAGGTGCAGCGCCTGATCCGACGAAACCACTCGATGGGTTGAATATTTGGCCTGCTCTGGCGGAGGGCACAATGATGGAGCGCGATGCCGTCGGCTTTGACGTTGAGCCTTTTCGCGCGGCTGTCCATGAGGGCGATTGGAAACTCGTGTGGAAGGTGGCGTTGCCCTCCCGCGTCGAGCTATTTAACCTGGCGCAAGATCCCGGTGAGGCAACGAACCTGGCGACTCAAAACCTCCGCAAGGTGGCGCAGCTCAAACACCAGATCGAGCAAATGGCCCAGGAGGCGTCACCGTCGCTGTTTTTGAACGAGGCTTTAGGGGCAGCCAAGAGTGTGCTATTTACGTCTGTTGTGACCCCGGAGGACGCTGAGGCGATCGACAATCAGCCTTAGGAACCAGGGTTGAATATCACATCCAAGTTGTATCAGGCAGGCATCTTGCCTGCCCTGGGACAGCCGAGACGGCTGCCCACACTTAATTAAATTCCCACTCCTGAGCGCTGGCCAATCAGGTTAGTCGTTGGCGCCGGGAGTCAATATCCAAAAAAAATAAAATGAGCCCGGTGCAATTCTGCATCGGGGCGCTGCCAAGGGTGGGCAGCGATCGCCCTCGTGCCAGCGATCGTCTATCAACTGAGGGAAATTGCCGCGATCAATTTTCTGCCCCATTGGCAGAGGGCGAGTCGGGTGCAGTTTGTTTCAATGACTTTGAAGCAACTGTAAATAGTTCTTATGGCAACGACTTATCAAGTTCATCTCATTAATGAAGCAGAAGCACTCGATACGGTTATTGAAGTTCCTGAAAACGAGAGCATTCTCGACGTGGCCGAAATGGAATATGACATCGACTTACCGTATTCTTGCCGTTCTGGAGCCTGCAGCACTTGCGCCGGTCAGGTGATCGAGGGCGAAAGCCTGGATCAGGAAGGGCAAATGCAGCTCGATGAAGGCCAGATCGAAGAAGGCTATGTGCTAACTTGTATTGGCAAACCAACCTCAGACTGCACCATCAAAACTCATCAAGAAGAAGCCGTGCTCTAGCAATATCCACTCCAGGCAATCCACCGGGGTGGTACCGAGTCTCGCTCTTGGTGCCGGTCAAAGCCTTGGTGTGTTGTCGGAAATGGTTATGTAAGGCGATCTGGCATAGTTGTATGAGTCCGATCGCCCTCTTGTCTCCATGCTTAGGCTAATTTAACTGACTTAACTGACTTAACTGATATGTGCTTCTGGTATTGAGTGCATAAGTTTTTTGTCAGAGCGTACGTAGAGGGGCGATCGCCGCTGCCATACGGCTCCGAAAGTGGGCTCTATTTACGCTTATTAAGATGTGAGGAACTCGGTTGATTCCCTCTAAAGATTCTTCACGCTTTATAAATAGACTTACCAGAAGGTTCAAAAATTGCCGCTGAATTTTCTCCGGGTTGTTATAAAAGCGATATGTGTTAAGACCATTATCAATCCTTGAGCGGATCGTACCTTTCGAGAGCGTCTTTGCGATGATGTCTCTAGCGGGTCGATCATCACAACGGGTGGCTCTTGGGGAACGCTCTGCAATTCTGGCAAGTATGGCTAAACAGTCGGGTGATGATCGGATGAGGGCTAATCAAGGAGGGGCGGCTTCGATGTCTCAGGCCGATACCGATGGTTCGCCAACTGACCTAGAGCGAGCTCAAATTTACGCACTAATTGACAGTATTTTGCCCTTTGAGGCGTGTCTCTACTACCAAGTTGCCCCACTCTCAATTGATGGCAGCTGCCTAACCATGGGAACGGTTGATCCTGATGATCCGGCAGCGGCTGAGTACGTCACTAAACAGCTGTCTTACATCAACTACTCCATCCGCTTTCAGAAGGTGGCGTCTGACTGGCACCGTGATTTGCTATCGCAATATCTTAAGCACACTGCTGAGAGTCAGCGGCAGGCTAATGTTGCCAATGCCGAGGCTGAAAAGGCCGCTGAGGCTGAAAAGGCTGCCGCATCAGCGGCGGTTGATGCGGCAGCGGGTGCTTCCGTATCATCGTTTGCGACAGAAGCGGCGATCGCTCACGAACCAGCACCCATGGCAGGGGGTGCAATTTCTGACGAGCAGTTACAGGCGACCTTGATTCTCGAACAAGTCGAAGAGATGACCGCGCTGCTGCCCAGAGACCTGACGTCTCAGCTGGTGGCTGAAGAGCAGCGAGCAGCGGCATTGGCCGAAGTGTTTGAGCCCACAACCTCTCCGGTACTAGAGGAGGCCAGTGCGGTTGGGCCGCCCCCAGCTGAGACTGCAGAGCCTGAGATCAGTGAAGAAGTTCCCCCCGAGAGCGAAGAGACACCATCGGTTATGGTGCCGCCTCCGCCCGCTGAAGCACCGACCGCTGAGGTCCCGCCCCCTGAAGAAGCTCCGCTCGCTGAAGCCCCACCCGCTGAAGTACCCGATGCCCCGGCCACTGATGAAGCGCACGATGACGATATCAGTCGTCTGCTGTGTGCTCTGCCACCCAAAGTGCTGATGCAAGCCCTCTTGGATAAGGTGATTGGTGATGGTATTGGCCGTTTATACCTCAAGCGCCATGGGCATTCCCACCAAATTTTGTGGAGCCGCAACGGCGTTTTAGAAGGCTTGATTGAACCGGTTGACAGCCAAGTCCTGCAAGCGGTGATTAATGAATTTAAGCAGTTGACTCATGCCACATTAGCTCCGGTGACTCAGCCCAAGCAAGTCGAGATTGAGCGCACCCAAGATGGTGAGCGGATCTTGCTCCGGCTGAAGTTGCTGCCGGGCGATGAAACTGAAGAGGCGACCTTGCAAGTGTTACGCGGGGCCGCACTAGAATTTCATCAGCAGTATCAAATCGATAGCTTAAGCCGGGATGCGTTGGATGCCGCTCAAACGTTGAAAGAGCGTCTGAATGATATGCGCGATCGCGCTCGCAAATCCCTCAACTTTCAACCGTCACGCTCTAAAACCTTGAAAGCTCTGGTCAAGTTACTCAAAGAGCTCGACATCCAGATGCAAGAAATTGAGGCGGCTTATCACGCCCACGAAGACGAGTAGCGCTGCTGCGTTTGCCATTTACGGGCAGCAACGGCCTCGACTGGATCTGCGGCTCCGGGAGCTGGTATCTCGTTAGTACGGGCCAAACATGTGGTTGGCAACTTCATCGGGGTCGTCGCTATAGCAGAAATTAATGAACAAGCCCCGCATCTCGTTTTTGGTCAGAAAGCCGTCTTGGTCTTGGTCGAGTTGCGGAAATACCAATGGCGCATACACGGGGGATTCGTTAAAAACGGCGAGTAACTGGCCCCATTCGGCTTGATTAATCCGGCCATCTTCGTCTTGGTCAAAGACATCAAACACTAACTCAATCAAATCGCCAATCATTTCCGGGCTGGCGCTGGCGTCGGCCAGGATGTCTTCGTAATATGCAAACCACTCACTCAACGAAATTTCGTCATTGTGGTGGGTATCGGCTTTGGCTTCTAGTCCCTGCCACTGGCGCATGAGTTTATCTTCGAGCACGATGCAACGGGGCGATCGCTTTGACCAACCGCGCAGGTTAGAGAGCTTTTTGAACATGAGCTCAAAGTCTTGTTTGACTAAAACGCCCGTATAGTCTGAGTCGTATAGGCTAAACAGCTTGGTTAACTTGCGCTTTTGAAGGTCGGAAAGCATGGTCTTGGCCCCATGAAATGGCGGTGGTCACTCCGTCAACCCTCAGCCTACAGTAGTTTCCGGAAGGCCGTGGCGCTCTGTTATGAAGCTGCAACGATGCAAGCTTTCGGCACTGTTGCGATTGGTCCGATGGCGGCAGGCGGAATATCAGTCTGTATTGAATAACGGATACGTTCGGCTCAGTTCAGCAGGAGTCCCAGGTGGCGTCGCACTGATGCGCCAAAATTGCGAGAGCTGGTTGACGCCTCCGAATTCCATTGTTACCCTGTACCAAGCGTTAATTTCAAGACACATGCAATTCCGCGCAGAGCAATTTTATTTTTGGTTTTTTGAGGAGGTTCACTAGGTGTGAATTTAGCTTGTGCTGAACTCTTCTAGTGAACCGCAGACCCGCTCTGCGGTTTTTGCGTTTTTAGGGATTATCGTCTCACCCACCCGGCTCGTCATCATGTTTTATTCCGCTTCGGCTTACTGGCTTTTTAGCTTTTTCTTTTTCACTAGGATTTGCTCCGGGTGACGAGGCTGTGATGCCTGTTAATCAAACCCCCGGAGCGTCCTAGACGACCCGGGGGTTTTTCAATGCTGCGAATGTTCGACTGACCGTTATCCAACCACTATCAACAAGGAATCCAATCCATGCAAGACGCCAAACTCACCGCTAAAGCCCATGACGACCACGGCACGGTGATCGCCCTAAATGAGCAAGTCACCGTCGGCGGCGATGAACTGCTCATTGTCGGCGGTCCCTGCTCGGTCGAAAGTCTCGATCAGATGGAAGCGATCGCGACTCGACTGGGTCAGCGCACGATCCAGGCGTTGCGCGGCGGCGTTTACAAGCCCCGCACCTCGCCCTACGCCTTCCAAGGGATGGGCGAAGCCGGATTAGCCATTTTGGATCGGGTGCGGCGGCGCTATCACCTGCCCGTGATTACCGAAGTCATGGCGATTCATCAAATTGAGGCGATCGCGGCCCATGCTGATGCCTTACAAGTCGGTAGCCGCAACATGCAGAACTTCGACTTGCTCAAAGCCCTCGGCAAAGTTGACAAGCCCATCGTGCTGAAGCGCGGACTGGCGGCCACCATTCAAGAACTGGTCATGGCGGCTGAGTACATCGCCGCTCACGGTAACCCCAACATCATCCTCTGTGAGCGGGGCATTCGCAGCTTCGATACCTACACCCGCAATGTGTTGGATCTGGGGGCGGTCGTGGCTCTGAAGCAAATCACCCATTTGCCGGTGATTGTTGACCCCAGCCATGCGGCGGGCAAGCGCGAACTGGTGCCCAACTTGGCGCGGGCGGCGATCGCGGCGGGGGCCGACGGTCTCATGATTGAGTGTCACCCCGTGCCCGAAGAGTCCGTGTCGGATGCCCGTCAAGCTCTGTCGTTAGAGGATATGGCCGCTCTGGTCGAGAGCCTGCGACCCATTGCCACTGCCGTGGGGCGGCGGATGCCTGAAGCGATCGCCCCGCAGGAACCCGCCTTAGTCTGAGTGCCATCCTCAGGGAGCGGGTCACCACCGCAATCTGGGTGTTCTCAGGCCACAGAATTTAGTCTGGATGGGGTGCTGTCAGGAGGGGCTGGTCGGCCTATGGCAGGAGAGACTGCCGCAAGCGACTCCCTCCCTTATCGTTAGTCGCGATGGGCATAACGCCCCTGACGCACCAGCGTAGCTAAAGGTGAGATGAATTTTTTCTGGTCGGCAGGGAATCCATGATCCTGCAGTAAGCATCCGCGTTAGGCTAGAAAAAATGACAGCTTTTGACAGGCTGCGCGGCAGTGAGTGCAGCACAATTTGTTGGCTGTTTATTGGGGTTGCCCGGGTTTATGGGCAACGATGTGGTGCCCTAGCTGTGTCACTCTTTTCCCTCCTGTTCTTGGCGGCAAGCTCGGCCACATCTTTGTTTACAGTTTTCCTGGCATCGGTTGCTATCGATTTATGAATCCCATCAGTCAACTCAAAAAGAAACTGCCTTCACCGTTACGGCGGCTGGCTGATTTGGCCTACAACTACTGGTGGAGCTGGACGCCCGATCGCATGTCACTGTTCAGCATCATTGAGCCAACGGTGTGGCAAAACTGCTACCACAATCCTGTCGCTTTGTTAGAGGCGGTGTCTTATGAGCGGCTGTCGCAAGTGGCCGAAAATCCCGATTATTTGAAACGGTTACAGGTACTCGCTAATCATTTTGACGCTTACATGCGGGAGCGATCGACCTGGGGCCGCCGCGTGGCACCACACCTCACGCCTGAAGAGCCCGTCGCCTACTTTTGTATGGAATACGGCATTCACGAATCGCTGTATACCTACTGCGGTGGCTTGGGGGTGCTAGCGGGCGATTACCTCAAGTCGGCTTCTGATTTAGGGGTGCCGATGGTCGGCGTGGGCTTGTTGTATAAGCAAGGATACGTTTGCCAGCGGTTAAACCGCAGCGGTTGGCAAGAAGACTTTTATCGCGACAACGACTTTGAGCACATGCCGCTGGAGCTGGTGCGCGATGAATATGGTCAGCCGGTGACGGTCAAGGTGACGGTGCGCCAGCGGACGGTGCGGGTGCAGGTGTGGAAAGCCCGAATTGGTCGGGTGGATTTATATTTGCTGGATGCAGATCGCCCCGACAATGACCCCATTGACCGCAAGTTGACCGGCCAACTCTACGGTGGCAACCGGGAAACCCGGCTGGCGCAGCAGATTTTGCTGGGCATTGGCGGCGTGCAGGTGCTCCACACGTTAGAAATTGAGCCATCGGTTTATCACATCAACGAGGGCAGCTCTGCCTTTGCTCTGTTGGAAGTGGTGCGCCTAGAGATGGAATATGCGGGCAGCACCTTTGATGAAGCGCAAAGGTGGGTGCGCGATCGCTCCGTCTTCACCACCCACACTCCGGTGCCTGATGGCAACAATGCCTTCTCCGCCGACATGATGGATTCGTTTTTTGGTCATTACTGGCCGCAGCTCGAACTGGAGCGCGAAGAGTTTTTGAATTTGGGGGCACGCCGCATTGGCGATCCGTGGGAACCGTTTAGCTTGTCGGTGCTGGCGCTGCGGATGACCCGTCAGGCCAATGCCGTGAGTCAGCGCCATGGCAAAGTGTCGCGTGAAATGTGGCAAATTCTGTATCCCGACAAGGCGGAGGAAGAAGTGCCCATTGGCTATGTGACGAATGGTGCCCACCTCAGCAGTTGGACGGCCCCCCTTTTGGTGGACTTGTACAGTCAGCATTTGGGCAAAAACTGGTCACAGCTACACATGAACACGACGGATATTTGGACCCATGTGGAACTGCATCTCGCCAGCAAAGAAATTTGGCAAAACGTGAACGCGATTCCGGAGCGGGAGTTGTGGCGGCGGCACTGCATTTTGAAGGAGCGTCTGATTGCGTATGCGCGATCGCAGGTGTTGGCCTCCCGGTTAGAGCGGAAGGAAGCCAAGGACGACATCATGGCCGTGGAGCGGCTGCTGGACCCGAATGTGTTGACGTTGGGATTTGCGCGACGCTTTAGTCCCTACAAGCGAGGGGCGTTGATTTTTAAGGATTTGCAGCGGGCGATTCGGATTTTTTCCAACGCGCGGCGACCGATTCAAATTATTTTTGCGGGCAAGGCGCGCCCTGGTGATGACGAGGGCAAACGCATCATTCAGCGGTTGATGGAGTGGTGTCGGCATCCGGCTTTGCGTGATCGCGTCGCCTTTATCGAAGACTACGACCTGTTTACCGCCAAACTGATGGTGCATGGCGTCGATGTGTGGCTGAATACGCCGCGTCGTCCCACGGAAGCCTGTGGCACCAGCGGCCAAAAGGCAGCCTTTAACGGGGTCATCAATCTCAGCATTGGCGATGGTTGGTGGTGTGAGGGGCATCAGCCCGGACGGGCCGGACAGCCGAGCAATGGCTGGACCATTGGCGAAGAAGTGGACACCAGTGACCAAGAACATCAAGACCAAATCGATGCGGACTCGCTGTACACGCTGCTAGAACGGGAGATTGCGCCGCTGTTTTATGAGCGCGATCGCCACGGCATTCCCCACAAATGGATTGCCATGATGAAGGCGTCGATTCGCACAAATGCGCCCAACTTTAACAGCGATCGCATGGTGGCGGAATACGTGATGCGGGCCTACTTGGATGATCTGTCGCGGCCTTTGCCACTCAAAGCTGGCCATGTGGCTTGACGGAGCGCAGAAAACCGATGGTCATTTGGGAAGTGGATTGTTATCGGCGACCGTTGCGTAATGCAGACGGTCAACCGCTGTGGGAATTGCTGGTGTGCGATCGCGCCTTTGAGTTTACTTATGGTGCCACGGCTCCCCAAGCTGCTGTCAATGCGGCTTGGTTGCAACAGGAGTTAGCCACCGCTCTACAAAAGTCCGGTCAGTCGCCCGCAGAGATTCGGGTTTTTCGCCCGCAGTGCCTGTCGTTGTTGCAGGTTGCCGCCGAGGGCTGGTCATTAACTGTGCGCCCCAGTCGCAATACTCCGACTTTGAAGCGCTGGCTGGTGCAGCGATCGCAGTGGTATCCGGCTCAACCCGAATACAGTGGCGAACCCTATGAGCCGATCGCGCTCGAACAGCCTGCGCCCGTGCCGATGTCCGAAAATTTGTGGGGCGAGCAGTGGCGGTTTGGCAGCTTGTCGGCTCAAGATTTGCAAGAGAGTCTCGTTTACGAACCGATGCCCTTTCAGTCGGTGCCGGAGGAATTTTTGCCGCTAAAGCTCGGACTGCCGAGCACAGCGGCGATTCCCGGCGTGATTATTGACGCGGGACGGCGATCGCTGCCCCTGGCGCAGTGGCTTCACGAACAACAGCCAGCTGCGTTGAATTACATTCCCGGTGCGCCGGATGGCGTCATTCTCGAAGCGGGGTTGGTCGATCGCTGGGTGCTCACCACGTTTGAAGACTCGCAGGTTGCAGCGGCGGGGCAGCAGTTTCGCGATCGTCAACAGCAAGCCCAGGGTCTCCATTTTTTGCTGGTGCGCCCCGATGATTCCGGCATGACGTTCACCGGGCTCTGGCTGCTGCGCCTGTAGTTGACCATTTTTGTCGGTCATCCTAGAAGGGGACGGGTCCCTGCCGGATCACCCGAATGCATCGAATTCAGTTCAAGGGCCCCGTCCCCTGGAGGCGTTTCGGTTGTTCTCTGCTGATGAAGTAGTAAGCGCCGTGGAGTCTAGAGACTCCACGGCGCTTAACAAAAATGATGTGACTGACTGCGGCGTTTAGAAGCCCTGGCGCGAAATCATTTTTTCGAGATCAGCCTGGGTTTGATGCAGTAAGTGCTCCCGGCGATCGCTGTTTTGTGCCAGCGAAGGTACCAGATTTTTCGCCTGTAGCGCCATATGTAGTTGCAGGTGGGCGACGTAATCACTGCAAGCTTCGCGAGTGGCTTCGATGCTTTGAGTGGAATGATTAGAAGCTGCCAGCACGTGCGATTCTCCCCGTAATGGAATTCAACTGTCTACAGTTTTGAAATTATCACGAGGTTGTAATACCTTCTGACTAACCGAAATGATCCGTAATGTTGACATCGCGTTAGTGAGCCCTTTATGGCCCGCTCTTTGCTGAGTCTTCGGTCGTTCGCGAGCGAGGCCGCCGCCTGATCCAGACCTTGAGTTTTTTCTGAAGAGTCCGGACGGCGCAAGATAAAGTACACTACCCTATCAACAAGTTAGATGTAGGCGATCGCGACCTGCACCTAGATTCACAGCTCTTAGCGATAGCAAGAGTAATGTGTGTGAAGATACTACGACTTCTTGGCTTGTGACTCAGCAACCTCACATCGTTCATTTAGATATTCTGGATACCGATTACGCCAAAATCGCAGCGGGCGAACGGATTCCAGCCGAGCGCCGACAGCTGTTAGCGTGGGGAGAGGCGACGTGGCATCGCTTGAGCAAACAACTGGCCCGATATCGCTACGACAATCTTGACCAGCAGGGGCGCGACGATTTGCTGTGCAATATTGCCAATACCGCTGGCCTGTTTACTGCGGCAGATATGGAAGACATCAACGATCGCCTGCGCCGGACGGGGTGCTTTTATTTGACCCCGGGCGAGCGGCAACAGATATTTAACTGGCTGCAAGATGAGTTGGCCGTTGATTTAGCGGTTGATCCCGATAGTTAGGGTGAGTAGTTAGAGGGCAGGGGGACGGACGGTCAGCGTTTGCCATTCGCGCAGCACTGCTCGACATTGCAGACAGGTTAATAGCTCGGCCAGCTGCTCTATGCCATGGGCATGGTTGGGGTAATGGCGATAGGGATGAGTCGGCTCGCCGGACGGCGCGAGTTGGGCCACCATGCCAAACAGGCGTTGGTTAGAAAACGAACTGTTAACGGGCCAACCGTCTGAATTTAGTAATTTGAGTTGAACGCAGTGAGTCGGGTTGATGCCCAATTTACGGTGCAAAATGTGTCGGGCGTCGGTGTCTAAGGGCTGCTCGGGCGGCACGCGGCCACCGGGAAAGTCTAACGTCGCCATGCCCACCCCTGGCCGGTATGTCGGCTCGGGTAGCAGTAGCCGATCGGCCAGCAGGGGCAACACAATCAGGGAGTGAGCCCGTTCGACCCGCCAATATTCCAGCCGGTCGCCCTGAACGGTTTCGAGGTGTTCGCCGATGAGGGTAAACCAGCGCGTCTCTAGGTTGAGAAAGCGATCGCGCACGGCCCAGTGATCCATGAGTCAGCCCCGCTGGCGATTAATGATGTGAGAGGGATGCGGCCTCATAGCGATGGCGCACGGGCATTGCCAAATCGGCCTGTAGTTGATCGCCCAAGGCGGTCAAGACCTCAGCTGAGACGCATCGGGGCTGCCGCCATTGCGCATCAGGGGGGGCATCATGGTTGCCCCGGGCTTCAAGTTGATGGGTCAAGGGGCGGGGTCGCAGGGGCGTATTTAGTTGCACCTCATCCGGCATCAAAGCGCGAATCACCGCTTTGTAGCGTTCGATATCCAGTTTGCGCCAGGGTTCCATCACCATGGTCTGAATCGTAAATTGCCCTTGGAACTGCTCGCGAAAGGTCATGATGCCGGCCAACACCTGATCGAGGTTGAGACCCGCCACAGGGCGGTTGATGGTTTGCCACTGGTCGGCGGCGACGGCATCAATTTTAACGGCGACGATATCGGCAGCAGCTAAATCATGACGCACGGCGCGATCGCTCAACAAGGTGCCATTGGTCAGCACGACGATCGGGCGCTGTAGTTGGGCGCGGGCGATGTCGATCACGGGGGCTAAATTGCTCGCCAGGGTCGGTTCACCGCTGCCGCTCAAGGTGACCACATCAATCGCGCTATTGTCAGTGTCGAGCTGCTGTAGTTCGGTCTGGACTTGCTCGGTGGGCACAAACTCCGCGCGATCGCAGGTGAGCTGCTCGATCTCGCCGAGCTGACAATAGCGACAATGCAGTGAACAGGTCGAGATTGCACCGAGTAGATCAATGCCTAAAGATTGACCAAATCGCCATGAGCGGACTGGCCCATAAACGGCGGGGATGGTGGTCGAGGTCATGGCAACCATTACTCTCACAGCTTAAGCGTCTATGCCTTTCAATCTGACTGAAGTCATCGGCTTTGGCACTGAATAGCAATAATCTGCAACGGTTTGCCCCTGATGGCTTAAAACGAGGGTCGCCGTAAGAGTGCCGTGGCCGCCTCGGTCGCTAAAGCGGGCGCAAAGTAATAGCCCTGGCCAAATTGACATTTATTCTTCTGCAAATACACCAGCACGTCATGGTTTTCGATGCCTTCGGCAATGACTTCCAAATTGAGGTTGAGGGCCAGGTTAATGATCGCTTTGACAATTTCATAATCGCGCGGATCGGTCTTTTGGGCATTCAGGTTTAGGATGAAAGATTTGTCAATTTTCAAAATGTCGACCGGGAATTGATGCAGATAGCTAAGGGACGAATAGCCAGTGCCAAAATCATCCATACAGACGGCAATATTGCGTGCTTGAAACTCATTTAAGGTCTGCACCGCTAGGGAACTGTTGGTGATTAGTACACTCTCGGTAATTTCGAGTTTGAGCGATCGCCCCGTCAAGTTGGCAGCCGCCAAGGCATGGTCAATTTGCTGAATCAGGTCGGGTTGCGAAAATTGCCGTCCTGACAGATTGACACTGATCGTCACATCCTGGAATTCTGCCCCCATCTGCCGCCACTGACTGAGCTGTTGGCAAGCCTGATTTAGCACCCAGAGGTCGATGGCGGCGATCAATCCAGTCTCTTCGGCGACTTCGACAAAGGCCCGCGGATAGAGCAGGCCACGGGTCGGATGTTGCCAGCGCACCAGTGCCTCAAAGCCGACAATCCGCCCCGACGATAAGGCCACAATGGGTTGAAAATAGAGCCGAAATTCCTCACGATTAATCGCATGGCGCAGATCATGTTCCAGCGTCATCTGCTCTAGGGCGATCGCATGCATTGAGGCATCAAACACAATATATTCACTGTTGCTTTTCTTCGCTTCGTACATCGCGATATCGGCATTTTGGACAATATGTTCTGGCGATGTGTGGTGTTTGCTGCTAAAAGTGATGCCAATACTGGCCCGAATAAAGATTTCGCGATCGTCGAGAAAAATCGGCAGTTCCAACACATTGTGAATGCGTCGAGCGACCTCAACGGCAAACTGCGGCTCATGTAATTCTTCGAGTAAAACGACGAACTCATCGCCTCCTAAGCGGGCGGCAATATCGATATCGCGTAAACAGTGGCTGAGTCTTTCGGCAACGAACTGTAATAGCTGATCGCCCACGGCATGGCCGAGACTGTCGTTGATCACCTTAAAGCGATCGAGGTCTAAAAACAGCACGGCAAACTCAGTGGCGCCGTAGGCTGAGGACATGCCCGCCGCATCATGCTGATGGCGCTGATAGCGTCGCAGGGCAAGTTGCAGCCGCTCTAAAAACAGCGCGCGATTGGGCAGCCCAGTGAGGCTATCGTGCAGCGCATCATGACGCAATTGTTCTTCGAGCCGCTGGCGTTGGTGCAGCTCGGTTTGGGCTTGCTGATACAGCTCGGCTTGTTGAATGGCGATCGCTAATTGGTCGGCGACTTGTTTGATCAGCGCACATTCCTGGTCAGTCCATCGCCGCGCCACAGGATGCTGGATGCAGAGCAAGCCTTTGATTTGGTCGTTGTGGCGAATCGTCACCGTCAACATGGCCCCAACCTGTAGCTGCGACAATTTATCCGCAACGGCGGCCAATTGTGGGTCTTGAGCCACGTCATGGTTTGCTACCGGGGTCGCTTGCGAGAGGATTGGCCCCATTTGCCGACAGCTTTGTAGGCTTACTTCCTGTCCCTGCAAGGGGGCAATACCAGGTCCGGAGGAGGAGGCCAAATATTCAAATGAGTCATCCTCTGCTTTGAGTAGGGCAATGACGCAGCGTCCCGCTTGAAAGACCGCCAGCAAAGTTTGCGTGGCCTGTGCCAAAATTTCTTGCAAGTCTAGGCTGTCGCGGATACTGCTGACAATTTCATTGAGCAGTTGTTCTCGCTGGGCGATGCTTTGTGAGGCGGCCAGCAGCTGGGCTTGCTGAATGGCAATTTCGACCTGTCCACAGAGTTGCTGTACAAACTCGATTTCGTCCGGTTGCCAGTGCCGAGGGCTACGACATTGATGAATGCACAGCAAGCCCCACAGTTGCTCATTCACCACTAAGGGCAACACCAAATTGGCCCGAATCTGATAATGCTCTAAGAAACGACGGTAGCAGGGCCGCATCTCAGCCGTGCTGACATCGTTGACCTGGCTGATGCGGCCTTGGCGATAGCGCTCTATCCAGCGATCGGCAAAACACGGATCGCGCACGGTCTCGCCTAGCACTGACATCCACTCGTCACCAACCGACTCCACGGTGATTTCGCCACTGCGATCGGCGGCCAGCTGATAAATCAGGACACGATCTGTCTGCAAGAACTCACGAATCCGTGTCACTGCCGTCTGCAAAACGGTCTTGAGATCAAGACTGCGGCGAATGTTTTCGGTCAACTCGCGCAAGAGGCGTTCGCGCTCGGCCTGTTGGCGTAGCCGCGTTTGCGCCTGGACAATGTCGGTGATATCAGTGGCGACTAACCCTAATAATTGGGGCTGATCAGGTCGCGACAAGACGGGAAAGAGCACCGATTGTAGGACTCGTTCTTGGCCCTCACTCTGGAGACGATCTTCGATGACGAGGGGCTGCTGAGTGGCGACCAATTGCTGAATGCGAGCCATGAAGAGGGTGGCAACTTCTTGAGAATGCAGGTCGGCAAAATGTTGGCCTTCAATTTCGGCGGCGGGTTTGCCTAGAAACTCAGCGGTGATGGCGTTGACTTTGTGATATCGCCCCGTTTCGTCATAGAGTTCCATGATGGCGGGGGAGTTTTGCATCAAGGCGTGGAGAATTTCATGGGCTTCGGCAAGTTCGAGTTCCGATCGCTTGCGATCGCTGATGTCTTCGTTAACGCCAAACACCCGCACCACTTGCCCGTTTTCATCGCGAATAAATTGGCCATGGGCCTCGAGATAGAGAATTTCACCGCTGGGCCGCATGATCCGGAACTCGGAGTGAAAGCCTTTTGCTCCTTGCTCCTGAGCCTCAATTTCTTGCTCGACAATCGTCAGGTCCTCAGGATGAATCAGGTTGTACCAGTCATGGTGAGAGCCGGAGTGTTCGGCGGCGTCGATGCCGTAGATTTCATACATCCGCTCATCCCAATAGGTGCGATCGCTGGCGATATCCCATTCCCACACGCCTAATTTGGCCGCTTCGGTGGCGAGGGTAAGGCGCTGGGTTGTCTCTTGCAGCGTGACTTCTTTTTGGTGGCGATGGGTAATGTCGCGATTGACGCCAATCATGCGAATGGGTTGCCCCGCCGCATTGCGCAAAATCTGTGCGTAAGTCTCGATATATCGCACTGCGCCATCAGTGCGGATGATGCGAAACTCGACATTGTAAATATCATCCTTTTGTAGCGCCACTTCTGCCGCTGCCAGCAAACCGGGCCAATCATCTGGGTGCACTAGGCGCTGCCAGGCGGCGTAGGTGCCGTCAAACTCACCGGGAGACATGCCGTGAATCCTATGCTGCCGTTCATCCCACGTCAGGGTTTCGTGCACGATGTCCCAGTCCCAAATCCCAAATTGGGCCGCGTCACTGGCGATCTCCAGTCGCTGTGAGGTTTCTCGGATGGCCTGCTCGCTGCGGGCGCGATCGGTCACATCGAGGTTGATGCCGATCATCTTCTGCAATTGCCCCCGCTCGTCGCGAATGATGATGGCGTGGTCTTCGACGTAACGGACTTCACCACTAGGGCGAATGATCCGATATTCCTTATGCATTTCGGCGGCATTGCCGCGCAGATCGGCGAGTTCGCTGTCTACAACATGCGCATCTTCGGGATGAATCGCTGTGGCCCAAGCATCGTATTCAACCTCTCTCGCAGTCGGCTCCCAGCCATAAATTTCTGCCATGCGGGCGTCAAACCACATCGTATTGGTGTCGGGGGCAAATTCCCAAATGCCGATGTGGCCAGACTGGGTGGCCAGTTGTAAGCGACTCGTGAGTTGTTGAATATTGTTTTCGCTGGCTTTGCGATCGCTAATGTCGCGATTGAGCCCGAGGATGCTGAGCACCTGGCCATCATCATCGCGGATGACGGTAACGTGATCCTCGACATAACGCATTTCCCCATCAGCGCGCACAATTCGCAAATCAACCTGGAAATAGTTTTGGCCTTGCTCAATCGCGTGAGCTGCGCGCTCGATTAACTCGACATCCTCGGCATAAACATAAGTGGACAGCCAGGCCTCAAAACTGGGGGGCGCCATCCCCGGGGCGCAGCCGTAAATTTCATAGGTGCGTTGGTCCCAAATTAATTGACCGGTCTGGTAATTTAACTCCCAAACGCCCAGTTGGGCCGAGGCTGTCGCGAGCGACAGGCGCTGTGATAAATCACGGATGGACTGTTCTGCCCGTTTTCGCTCCGTAATGTCTTCGCCAATGCAGGTGACGCTAATGACCTCACCTTGCGCGTTGCGCTGCACAGTATTGTTCCAGGCGATGAGACGGCGATCGCCCGTCCGCGTCACAATGTCATTCTCGCGATATGCCGGAAAATCAGCGACCCCCTCGGTCGTATTGATTGCCCGGTTAAAGAGCGCCCGTAGCTCTGACCGGATTTCGGCAGGCAAAAACATCGAGAACCAGTTTTGGCCTAACACCTCATCCCGTCGCCAGCCCGTCAATGACAGCAAATAGTCATTGGCGAACAACACATTCCCCTGTGAGTCGGTCATGATGGCGACCATCATCAGGGTTTCGAGCACATTGCGAAACTGCTGCTCAGAGAGTTGCAATTCTTGCTCGGCCTGTTTGCGATCTGTGATGTCGCGCCCTACCCCCACGACTGCCGTCACGTTGCCCGCCTCATCTAATACGGCTTGGTTTGACCAAGACAACCAGCGCCACCCCTGGTTTGTGAGGGTCCGCTGCTCTAGACGGCAGGTGTGTGGGGGCTGCCACAGGGTCTCCCACTGTTGCTGCGCGGCAGCTTGATCAGCCGGATGCCCTGGCGGGCGAAAATCGGTTTCGACTAACTCTGCCAGCGTTTTGTTGAAAAGTTGGCAATAGGACGGACTGGCAAACAGCAACTGGCGATCGGGCGTGAGTTTGAGGATAAGTTCCGTTTGGTTTTCGACTAATAGCCGATATTGCTGTTCGCTCTCAGCCAAGGCATCAATGGCATTGTGCAACTCGGTGATGTCGCGCTGCACGCCAAAGTGCCCGGTAATTCGTCCCTGGTCGTCGTACAGACACTGATAGTCCCCCTCGATCCACATCAGAGTGCCATCGCCCCGTCGTTCGTGCGTCTGGATATGAAGGCGTCCCGCATCGAACAATTGCCGAAAAATGGCGCGGCCCGTGGCGCGATCATGGTTTAGAACATCGTCGGGGGTGAGGCCGATCATGTCTTCGACCTGACTAAAGCCATATTGCTCACAAAAAGCCAGGTTGGCTTTGGTTACTCGCTGATGGGTGAGCGCATAGTCCAGGGCTGCAGTTTGATCAAGATTGCTGTCGTGCCACGCGATGGGCTCATCTAGCATCATAAAAAAGAAGCCGTCGAGCGATTGCGTAAAAAAGAGGTTGAGTTGGCGTTCGCGATCGCGCAAGGCTTGCTCAGCCTGCTTATAGTCCGTAATATCGCGACCGCTGGCCTGAATCTCGGTAAGCTGACCGTCATCATCAAAAAAGGCGCGGTTAATCCACTGGTGCCAGGCGATTTGGCCATCGGCCCCGACAACCGTGTGTTCATGAGTCACGATGGGGCGATCGCTTGATAGGTGTTGCAATTCACCAATTTGTTGCCGCACCTGCGCCTGATGTTCGGGTGGCACCAGGTCAATAAAACTGCTGCCAATCAGATCCGCAGACGAGCGTTGAAAAAAGCGGCAAAATGCCTCATTTACAAAGGTCAGCGTGCCATCTGGGGTCAATCGACAAAGTAGCTCGGTTTGGGTGTCGATCACGTGGCGATAGCGTTGCTCGCTCAGGCGCAACGCTTGATTAATTTGCTCTAACGTTTGGGCGTATTGGTTGACTTGGGTCGTCAATTCTTGCTGGCGCTGCTCAGCAATTTTGCGCTCAGTGATGTCTTGTTTAATCGCGATGAAATGGGTGATTTCGGCGGCCTGGTTATATACCGGCGTAATGGTCATCTCTTCGACATAGTGGCTCTGATCTTTGCGGCGGTTAATGATTTCGCCGCGCCACACTTCGCCGGCGAGAATGGTTTGCCAGAGTTGGCGAAAAAACGCTTGATCTTGTTGTCCGGAGTTAACCAAGTCACGCGGGTCATAGCCGATGACTTCGTCCAGGCTGTAACCCGTGAGTTGGGTAAAGGCGGGATTGGCCCATTCAATTTGCCCATGGCGATCGGTAATGACAATAGCGTCAGCACAGGCGCTGAGTGCGACACTTTGTAAGTGCAGTTGTGCGGCGGTGTCAGCGAGGGTATAACAAGTTTTTTCAGGCTGGAGAGTGGGAGCGATCGCGGCGGCTAGTTGTAATCCCTGAAAGTAGTCTGGTTGACTTGCTTGCAGCATTAATAAATGAATATTTTCTCCCACATGGGCGATCACTGAAAAAGACAGAGATCGCGATTGTTGATGCTCATTTTGGAGGTTCACAAGGCCGTAACATGAGGCCTGAATGGGAAACGTCAAAACCCCATGCTCTGGATTTTCGGGAGTGACCAATAATTGGGTGAGCGATCGCTCCAGCAGCTCGGGTGAGCTCATCTCAAATAAATCGCAAGCCGATTGATTGGTGGCCAAAAGCTGACCGTGCGGATCAATCAGTAGCCCTGCAACGGGTAAATCATCTAATAGTTGACTGAGATGCTCACGGGAAAAGGTCAGGCTTAAAGGTAAGGAAAAGGGTGACTTTCCCATAGATAGCCAAGAGAGTTCATCAACTGGTTGAGACTCGCGATCGCGATTAGACATGGGGCTGGTAGATTACCTCGGCCATCTAAGCACCACGGATAGGGAGTCTAGGCTGGCAGGTATAATTGGGAGATGGGAGGCTACGAGTTAGTATGCCCAAATTGTAGAACTGCGGCAGATGCGAAGGTCATACCCTTTAAGTTTTATGGATTCCAGTAACAATTCAGCTGAACAAATCCAACCGGATTGACTCCACCCTCGACAATGGTTAGTAACAATCAATACTAACTAAGCCGTAGGACGACGCCTAAATCGTTGCCCATAGGAGTCGGCGGCGGTTAAACGAGGTGTCATGACAGCTTCATTATTGTCGGATGCAAATCGGCGGCTGGCTCGGGCGCTTAAACATGTGCAAATTTCTGAAGATGCGAGTGAGCGCCTGCAATTTCCCAAAGCGAGTCTTAAAGTCTCCATTCCCGTGCGGATGGATGACGGCTCGCTGCGCGTGTTTGAGGGCTATCGGGTCCGTTATGACGACACTCGGGGACCCACTAAGGGAGGCATACGCTTTCACCCCAACGTCAGTATGGATGAGGTGCAGTCGCTGGCGTTTTGGATGACGTTTAAGTGTGCGGCGGTGAACTTGCCCTTTGGCGGCGCTAAGGGCGGCATCACGCTGAACCCCAAAGAGTTGTCGAAGTTTGAGCTGGAACGGCTGAGTCGGGGCTATGTGGACGCGATCGCCGACTTTATTGGCCCGGATATCGATATTCCTGCGCCGGATGTTTACACCAACCCGATGATCATGGGTTGGATGATGGATCAGTACAGCATCATTCGCCGCCAGTTATGCCCGGCGGTGATTACGGGCAAGCCCTTGGGGATGGGCGGCAGTCAAGGACGCGATCGCGCTACGGGCACGGGAGCGTTTTACGTGTTGCAGGCGATGTTGCCGAAGTTTGACCGCGTGCCCGCCGAGACGACGGTCGCGGTGCAGGGCTTTGGCAATGCCGGTAGTGTCATTGCGCGGCTGCTATTTGACGCGGGGTACAAAGTGGTGGCGGTGAGTGATTCGCGCGGCGGCGTATATTGCGATCGCGGCCTCGACATCCCCAGTCTGCAACAGTTCAAAGCCTCGACCCGCAGCCTCAAAGCGGTTTACTGCGAGGGCACCGTCTGTAATTTGGTGGATGGCCACGATACCCTCACCAATGAAGAACTGCTGACGCTCGATGTGGACGTCCTGATTCCTGCCGCGCTGGAAAATCAGATCACCGCTGACAATGCTGCCCAGATTCAAGCGCAATACATTTTTGAGGTCGCGAACGGGCCGATCACTTCCGAGGGCGATCGCATTCTGGAAGATAAAGGCGTGTACGTCTTCCCCGATATTTTGGTGAATGCCGGAGGCGTCATCGTCAGCTATTACGAGTGGGTGCAAAATCGTAGCGGTCTGTATTGGACTGAGGCCGAAGTGAGCGATCGGCTCAAAACCAAGATGATCGAAGAAGGGGAGAAAATCTGGCGCATTGCCCAAAACCTCGCCATTCCCCTCCGCACCGCCGCCTACGTCCACGCTTTGGAACGGTTGGAGGAAGCCCATAGCGCTCGCGGCACCCGCGACTACTACATCAGCTAGCGTTGTCAGAACCCCGACTTCTCTCAGAACCCCGGCTTCTTCGAGAAGCTGGGGTTCTCAATAGCCTTTACAATCAAGAGCGATCGCCCTATTCCTCCATCGCCCATGACCTCTTTGCGTACCCCCCTTTACGACCTCTCGGCTGACCTCAAAGCCCGCTTCACTGAGTTTGCTGGGTGGGAAATGCCGGTGCAATACAGCGGCATTAAGCAAGAGCACCAGGCTGTGCGCACAGCGGCGGGCATGTTCGACATTTCTCACATGGGCAAGTTCTTTTTGCGCGGATCCGGGGTGCTAGCGGCCTTGCAAACCCTCGTGCCGTCAGACCTCAGCCGTCTAACGCTAGGGGAAGCCCAGTACACCGTGCTGCTCAATCCTCAAGCGGGCATCATTGACGACCTAATCATCTACTATCAGGGCACCGAGACTGACGGCACCGAGCGCGTCGCTGTGATCGTCAATGCGGCCACCACCGACAAAGACAAAACCTGGATGACTGAGCATCTGCCGTCGGACATTGCGTTTGAGGATGTTTCGCGCGATCGCGCCCTCATCGCCGTGCAAGGGCCAGAAGCTGTGACTCAGTTGCAGCGCCTCACTACCGAAGACCTCGATAAAGTGGGGCGCTTCGGACACCTTGAAGGGACGGTATTAGGCCAACCCGCGTTTCTGGCCCGCACGGGCTACACGGGCGAAGACGGCTTTGA
Organism: Leptolyngbya iicbica LK; assembly: GCF_004212215.1. NCBI lineage: Bacteria > Bacillati > Cyanobacteriota > Cyanophyceae > Leptolyngbyales > Leptolyngbyaceae > Leptolyngbya > Leptolyngbya iicbica. Next base: position 878,019 of record NZ_QVFV01000001.1, on the reverse strand, counting down.
AATCATGATGAGTCCTGACGGGGGGCAAGCCCTCTGGCAAACACTGCTGGAAAATGGCGTTACCCCCTGCGGCTTGGGCGCGCGCGACACCCTGCGCCTCGAAGCCGCGATGGCCCTATACGGTCAAGACATCACCGACGACACCACCCCCCTCGAAGCGGGACTGAAATGGCTGGTTCACCTGGACGGGGCTGGTAAATTTATCGGTCGTTCTGTACTCGAACAGCAAAGCGCTGACGGTGTGCCTCGGCGGTTAGTCGGGCTCCAGATGGCAGGGCGCAATATCGCCCGGCACGATTATCCCGTTATCCATGAGGAAAAGACCGTCGGCACTGTCACGAGCGGCACCCTGTCGCCTTCCTTGGGCTACCCCATCGCCCTGGCGTACGTACCCGCTAATTTGGCAAAAGTGGGGCAATCCATCGGGGTCGAAATTCGCGGCAAGACGCATCCCGCCCAGGTGGTGAAAAAACCTTTTTATAAACGCAAAGCTTCATGAGTTGACACAACTTGCATGGATAAATACGCTAGCAGGCGTGCGACACTGGCAACAGCGCGTGATTACAAGAGAGAACGGTCATGGCCCTTGAGTTTCCCGATGATTTGAAATACCTGGACACCCACGAATATGCCCGGGTTGATGAAGATGAGGCGATCGTGACGATCGGGATTTCTGCATTTGCCCTCGATCAATTGGGTGACATTGTCTTTTTGGAATTGCCCGAAGTGGGCGATACCGTTGAAAAGGGCGAAACCTTTGGCACTGTGGAGTCCGTGAAAGCGGTGGAAGATTTGAAGTCCCCCGTTAATGGCGATGTGCTGGAACGGAATGAGGCGATCGTGGACTCCCCAGAACAGATTGTGGATGATCCCTACGGTGATGCCTGGCTGATTAAAATCAAAGCCGAAAATTTAGATGATTTGGACGATGCGATGTCGGCTGATGAGTATCGCGATCAGGTAGAAGGCGGCTAGATTAGAAGACGTTTGGGTCACTGAGCCGCTGCTTAGGAATCAGGATTTTATAAAATCCAAGTTTTGTCGGGCAGTCATCTTGCCTGCTCTTGAACAGCCGAGACGGCTGTTCAAACTTAATTTAATTCCAATTCCTTAGCTAATCCATCTGTGGTTAATGGTTGAGGGTCGGTATCTTGCTCGCGATCGCTCCCAAGCAGATAGGCAGACTTTTGGTTAGTGCCGCAATCGTGCGATCGCCTCAGTCCTCAAACCAGATGGCTCGCCAAGCATGTTCGGCTTCTGCCCGTGCTTGTTCCTGCCGCAAGGTCCGATACCGCCGACCCAGACGTTTGAGCTTATGCAGCGTTTCTTGCAAACGTCCGCGCCATAATGCCGCTTGGGCATCCGCAAACTCAACATCCGCTAAGCGTAGATTAATCGCTACCAGATGCGTCATCTCATGTTCTGGTTCATCGTCATCCTCATCAAAAGCGTCGTCTTCCTCGATGACGTCATCCTCATCGTCTGACAGGTCGCTCCGGCGATCGGCCATTTCAATCAGCACACTGACTAAATTGGGCTGACTCGGCCCTGAACTATCACCCTCTGCTTCGGTTGCCGCCGCAATCACCATGTCTGGTAAATCGGGCAAAACATTGGCCTGCTTCAGCAAATGATTGGCCAAGCTCGACAGGGTGCGTAAAATCGCTCGTAGATGGCGCTCCAACAGCACATGCCGTTTGGCGAGGCTAACCGGGGTGAGCGGTTCTGCTTCCAGAATTGAAAAGAGCGAGAGTTGTGTACTCAGCCGCTGCAAAATCACAGCTGCTTCCTCAGAGGCCGTATCGAAATTGGCCTGTTTCGCCTTTTCTGTCGCTGCATCTGCCGTTGAGTCAGCCTCGGTAGACAGTGCCTCTTGAGCCATAGACGACGATGAATCCGCAGATTCCACCGTTGACGTCTCCGGTGGGGAGGAAACGTCAGTCAACAGCGAGGAATCATCGGATGTCGCCGGAGGATGATCGTCATCATCGCTGTTTGAGCCCAAGGCTTCGTATTTCGCGACAACTGCCTCTTCGAGTTGCGCGGCTAAATCAGTAAGGTTGCTGACTTGGCCCAGTTGCGTGATTTGAGTTTGTCCTTGAGCTGCGAGCTGACGCAAACCAGTTTGCAGCTTTTCCCGCTGCGCCACTGTGAGCTCAATAAATTCTTCTGGATACGCCTGCGTGCAGAGGTGATAAGCGGCCAAAATGAGCTGCCGTTTGACGGCTTGTCCGATGATGCCCAAATAGCTTTGATAAACCGTTTGCAGCGTTTGATCGAGCGCTTGAGTTGAGGCGTCTAATTTGGCGAGGTCTGTCGCAATTTGGTCAAGGCTTCTGGCCATAAGATTAAACACAGTAGCAGCAGATGTGGACAACTGAATTAAGGTCGTTGTTCACATCTTGAGGTGGATACAATTTCAGCTTTCAATGTAACTTCCAAGAGTAAGTGGATGTTGGATTGACTAATGCGCTGAAGCATCTGCGTTCGACCATGAGTCACGCGCTAGTTTGCACTAAGGGCCGATATAGCAATACTGAACAACAAGCCAGGTAAATCATAAATGACTCACCTGGCTCGCAGTTATTGAACTAAAACACTCGCTGGTGTTACTTACCACCCGTCTGAGCCGCGACTTCAGCCGCAAAATCGACCTCTTCTTTCTCGATACCTTCACCCAGAACGAACCGGGCAAAGCGGCGAATTTGAATATTTTCGCCTAACTGAGCAACCGCCTTTTTCACCAACTCATCGACTGTAATATTTTGGTCTTTGATGAATGGTTGATCCACTAAGGAGAGCTCTTTCAGACGCTTTTCAATGCGACCTTGCACAATTTTCTCGCGAATATTCTCGGGCTTCTTAGCCAAATCTTCGCGGCCCATTTCAATGGCTTTTTCTTTCTCAATCCATTCTTGGGGAATGTCTTCGACTCTGACGTACTCTACGTTAGGACAGGCTGCAATCTGCATGGCGACATCTTGAGCCAAACTCTTGAAGTCATCCCCTTTGGCCACGAAATCAGTCTCGCAGTTGACTTCCACTAAGACGCCAATGCGGGCACCCACATGGATATAGCTATGAACGAGACCTTCAGCGGCGACCCGACCTTCTTTCTTGGCGGCGGAAGAAATGCCCTTTTGGCGCAGCCACTCAACGGCTTTTTCTAGATCGCCTTCGGTTTCTTTCAACGCTTTTTTACAGTCCATCATGCCTGCGCCAGTTTTTTCGCGCAGTTCTTTCACCAACTTTGCCGAAATTTCAGCCATGTTACCCTCGTTGCTTACTTAGTCGCTTCATCAATGATTTGTGTAACGCGATCGCCAGGTTATTCTTCAGAATCATCCTGACTATCAGCAGACGGAATATCGCCTTCATCGTCAAAATCGGCTTCCGCCCCATCGTAGTCGTCGTACATGGCACCGGAATCGACTCTGCCGTGAGCCCCTTCGTAGATCGCATCCGCTAAACGACCCACAATCAGCTTAATGGACCGAATGGCGTCATCGTTAGCCGGAATGGGAATATCAACGTCGTCTGGATCACAATTCGTATCTAGCAACGACACGATAGGAATATCCAGCTTCTTGCATTCCTGAACGGCGTTGTATTCCCGACGGGTGTCAATAATGAGCGCAACATCGGGGGGACGACGCATCGTCTTCAAACCGCCCAGATACTTTTGCAGCTTTTCCAGTTCACGACGCAACACAGCCGCTTCTTTCTTTGGACGGAGGGCTAGGGCACCCGTTTCCTGCATTTTTTCCAATTCTTTGAGGCGATCGCACCGGGTCTTGATGGTTTCCCAGTTGGTCAGCATGCCTCCCAACCATCGCTGGTTGACATAGTTGGCACCGCAGCGGGTGGCTTCCTGCGCGATGATGCCAGCCGACTGGCGCTTGGTACCGATGAACAAAAACTTTTGGCCTTGAGCCGCAGCGTCACGGACATAGGCAAACGCTTCGTCCATGAGTTGGGCGGTTTGCACCAGGTCAATAATGTGAACCCCATTGCGAGATGTAAAGATGTACTGAGACATCTTGGGATTCCAGCGGCGGGTCTGGTGACCAAAGTGAACCCCAGATTCCAACAATTGGGGTAAAGAAACAACAGGCATGATTTTGTAACTCCTTTCGGGTTTAACCTCCGCTCGACAGTCTTTAGTTCAAGACACCCAAAAGGTCGAGCGTGCGATTTTAGACAACTTTACAAAAGTAACATGGAAAGCGCCTGCCTGTGGCGGTCAGGACGAATTATTTTGAGTCGGCGTAACAAAGTTAATAAGTGAGTGGCCCAGAGCGAAAATTCGGCTGCACAATAGGGAAACCTACAGAGTGATCAAAATGGTCAAGGGCATCTGTCAGTGCGTCAGCAATGTCCCTCGTGAGATGTTTGTAAATCTACGGAAAGCGTCCTATGTCTGCCGAATCTCAACGTCCACCTGCGGTTCCTTCGCGTATGCCGCCGCCTCCCCCTCCAGGCCGGGCAGCAGCTGGTAGACCCCCCGCTCCGCCCAGTGCGGCGGCGCCTCGTCGCAGTGCGCCGCCCCCACCCACCACCCCTGCAAAATCGACGTTGTCGCTAGAGCAGATTTGTCGGGAAGCCTTCGATAAGGGCTTTTCTGACATTCACTTGGGCGTTGGGGAGGTGCCTCGCTTCCGCGATCGCGGTCAGATTGCGACCACCGATTATCCCGTGATCGACGAACCGACGTTTTACGGCTGGCTCGCCGAAGTGCTTAAACCAGAAGAAATCCAGCAGTTCAAGCAGACCTTAGACTTTGACGGTGCGGGCCAGTTCGATTTTTCTCGGATCCGGATTAATATTTTTGACTCATTAACAGGGCCAGCGCTCGTTATTCGTTTGATTCCTAACAAGATCTTGAGCATGGAGCAGCTCAACCTGCCAAATGTGTTCCGAGATATTTGCCACTATCACAAAGGCCTGGTGTTGGTGACGGGGCCCACAGGGTCCGGTAAATCCACCACGATGGCGGCGATGATTGACTACATCAACAAAGAGATGGCGAAAAATATCATCACCATCGAAGACCCAGTTGAATTTGTGCATCAAAGTCGCAAATCATTGATCAAGCACCGGGAAGTTGGACGGCACACGCTGGAATTTAAAAATGCGCTGAAAGCCTCCCTGCGGGAAGATCCGGACATTATTCTCGTAGGTGAAATGCGTGATAAGGAAACGGTCAACACAGCGATGAAAGCTGCCCAAACCGGACACTTGGTGATGGGCACGCTACACACCAACAGCGCCGTTAAAACCGTCGAGCGGATTCTAAATTTGTATGAACCCGATCAACAAACCCCGGTGCGGATTTCGCTGGCCGAATCGCTCGTTGCGGTAATTGCCCAGGGGCTGTGCCGCACCACCGATGGCAAACGGGCCGCCTTCCACGACATCCTAATCAACACAGATGCTATTAAGGACTACATCATTCGGGGTGACTTGGATGAAATTGAAGCTCTGATGCCGAAGTGCGGCTTTGATGGCATGTGTACTATGAACCAGTCTTTGTATGCCCTCTATGAAACGGGCAGAATTACCGAGGAAACCGCGCTGGAAATGTCACCTAGACAGAACGAAATGGCGCAAATGCTCAGAGGACGGGTTTAGAGTTCCATAACTGATGTTGAGTTCGATGCATCCACTTCCTCCTCCAGCATTTAAGGGCATTGCTGTCTTTACGCCGGGGGGGGATTTGGTTTACTGCCGTGATTATCAGAAACGGGTGCAGTGGCATCTGAATCTCTGTGGAGCGTTGCAAGAGCAATTGGGCTTGCCGGAGTCGCCGCATTTTTTGGTGCCGGCTTTTACTGCGACGGTTGATTGCTGGCAAAACTCAGCCACGGCAACGACTCACATTGCGGCTGAGGCCTATCCTTTTGTTTATCACTACCAGGGTCTCTTGAATGCCATTTTTGACCTGGGTAATCTGGAGTGGACGCGCTTGCGCTTTGACCCTGATAGTCTCGATTTATCGGTGTTAGAAACCTATCGATCGCGCTTTCCACAACTGTGGGAAAGCCACAATTTAGTGCTGGATCTGTCTGAATCACCAGCTCTGGCTCACCAACCTGAAGAGACGGTGGAACTTCCCCATGAAACGACCGGAATTGTCTTAAAGCTCTTTGTCTCTGGTCCTTCGGCAGCGACTGAAAAAATTCTCACAACGTTACAGCAGGTGTTAGAAGGGGCGCGTCGCCAACCCTATACTCTGCAGATGGTTGATGTGTCTAAACACCCGGAACAGGCAGAGGCCGATCAAGTGGCAGCGACACCGACGTTGGTGCGAGTGGCACCGTTACCGGTGCGACGCTTGGTGGGTGAATTAGATAATCCAAGGGCGATCTTGACCCTTTTGAGAGATTCCTAGTCTGCCGTCGTGGGGCAACGGGCCGTACTCGTCGCAGTCCCGAGCGGGGCCACTCGCTATGCAGGGTGCTGATTAGACTGCCGTGGTGGCGATATTTCATGCCAAAACAAAGGCCCAGGAGAGATCCTGGGCCGGGGTGTTAGCTATAGAGCGACGGAATGATCTCTGGTTACAACTGGCAAGCGATGAAGTAATGCCGCAAGTTGAACTAGGCCACGCTGGAAAAAGCCGGTAAGGGGCAAGTATTCGGCATCGGCGGAATCGGACAAGCATTCGCTGTTTCTGGCGGTGTCATAACGACCTCGCGCACCACTGGTGCCTCATAAAACTGACAGCCGTGACAAGGACCGCAAGGGTTCATCGCGCAGCGCAGGTAGGGCGATCGCGCGTTCATCTCGCAGCTAAAATCGCCAATGACGTAACCAATGCCTTCAACATAGTTCAGGTCGCGATCGCGCTGAATGGCAGCTTTCAAACCACCCCGAGCCGCTGCTTCCATGGCTCGCCCAAATTCGGCCCGCACCTGCCCACGCGAGCGTAGACTAATCCACGTCGAGATTAAAGCCGGTACTAAACTAAGACCAAAAATCAACAAAACTATGAGCATAGGGGTTCTAAGAGAATCGTCTCTGACATCAATTGATGAGATCCTATCGTGATGTTGAGAGCACATGGTCTCAGCTTTATGTATTTGTAGTAATCCTTATGACTCGTTGTAAAGTTGTGAAAACTTGAGGGTGGAACAGCTCATGAATCAAGGATTTTTCGATTGATTGCGGCTAGTTTTCAGTTGCCTCAGGCTTGGGTTTGGGCCGATAGGTCGAAGCGACCTGCAATTCTTTAAGCTGTTGCGCATCCACGGTAGAGGGAGCGTCGGTGAGCAAGCACCGGGCCTGCTGGGTTTTCGGAAAGGCGATCGCATCGCGAATGGACTCTTCGCCCGCCATTAACATCACCAGACGATCTAAGCCGTAGGCGATCCCCCCGTGAGGCGGAGTGCCATATTCAAACGCTTCCAGCAAAAAGCCGAATTTTTCTTGCGCCTCTTCTGCCGACAGGCCAATGGTTTCAAATACTTGTCGCTGCACTTCTGGCTGATAGATGCGCAAGCTGCCGCCACCGATTTCATAGCCGTTGAGCACAAGGTCGTAGGCTTGAGCGAGGGCCGTTTTCAAATCATCCAGGTCGCTAGGTCGGGGCGCTGTGAATGGGTGGTGCAAGGCTTCGAGTCGCTGCTCATCTGCGTTCCACTCAAACATGGGGAAGTCGGTGACCCACAGTAGGTTGAGCCGATCGGCAGGGATCAGCTTCATTTCTTTGGCGATCGCCTGTCGCACCCGATCCAGTGTGGGGTTGACAATGTCATCGGGGCCAGCCCCAAACAGTAGCAGTGTCCCCGGTTGCGCCCCCGTCCGGCGCAGCATCTCTTGCTTTTGCTCGGCGGTGAGGTTGTCTTTAATGGCTCCAATCGTATCGATTTCTCCACTTTCCCGCACGCGGATATAGGCCAAGCCTTTCGCGCCTGCTTCGGCAGCAACTTTAAAGAGATCGCCGCCGGGCTTGATGCGAACATTCGAGATCACCTCATTGCCATTGGGAATGGGCAGCACTTTTACCATGCCACCAGATTTCACCGCGCCGGAAAAGACCTTGAAACCGGAGTCCGCCACCAGATCCGATACCTCCACCAGTTCCAGTCCGTAGCGGGTGTCGGGCTTGTCGGTGCCATAGCGATCCATGGCTTCGGCGTAGGTCAACCGAGGGAATGGGCGTGGCACCTCCACCCCCTGCACGGTTTTGAAAATGTGACACACTAGCCGTTCGTTCAGGTCGAGAATTTCGTCCTGGGTGAGAAAACTCATCTCCATGTCGAGTTGAGTGAACTCGGGCTGACGATCGGCCCGCAAGTCTTCGTCGCGGAAACAGCGGGCAATCTGGTAATAGCGATCGACCCCGGAAACCATCAAAATCTGCTTAAACAGCTGTGGCGACTGGGGCAGAGCAAACCATTCGCCCTCATTCACCCGCGATGGCAGGATGAAGTCGCGCGCGCCCTCGGGGGTGGAGCGGGTCAAAATCGGCGTCTCCACTTCCATGAATTGCTCTTCGTCTTCCAAGAATCGACGAATCGCTTTCACAACGGCATGGCGAGTTTGCAGGTTTTGGGCCATGCGCTCGCGCCGCAAGTCTAAATACCGATACCGCAGGCGCAGTTCTTCCCTGACGGATTCCGCTTCAGCCGTGGAAACTTGAAAGGGCAACTGCTTGCGCACGGCATTCAGCAGTTCAATTTCATCCGCATAAATTTCGATTTCGCCCGTGGGCAATTTTGGATTCATCGCTCCGTCTTGACGCTGGCTCACTTTGCCGGTGATGCGCACCACATATTCGTTGCGCAGGTCGTTGGCGGTGGCAAAGGAGCCGGGAGTGCGTTCTGGGTCGCTGACAATTTGGACGATGCCGGTGCGATCGCGCAAATCGACGAAAATCACGCCCCCATGGTCACGACGGCGATCGACCCAACCAAATAGGGTGACTGTTTCGCCAGTGTGGGAGGCCCGCAAGTGGCCGCAGTAATGGGTACGCATGATGTGCTTAGTGCTGTTTGAACGCGACAGATAATTACAAAACCTTCCCATTATCTAGGATCATGCCGCTAGTCGCACCCTTTCATCGCAGATTTTGTTGACGAAAGGGTGGCATCTTTGCACTGGGGCAAAACCAATGCCTGTCTTGAATCTCCCTGTCGGTTGATGGTAAAGGTTTACCCGTGCACTGCCGGCTCATCGATTTCTTCTCCCATGAGGTGGGTCAGTTGTTGGCGCCGCAGCATTGACTCAATGACGGAGCCGGGCTGGCGTTCGTGAGGCCAAGCAAAGGCATGACGGAACGCAGCGGCTTGGCAGGCTTGCAATTCTTCGAAGCCGATGATGTCTTGGGTCAACAAGTTTTCGTACTCAAAGGGCAGCCGCACATTGTGCAATCCGGCGTTATCGGTGCAGATGGCGATATCAACTCCAGCCTCAAAGCAGCGATCGAACACGACTTTTAACTGCTGCAAGTCTTCTAGCGTGCCCGTTTTGAGATAGGTGGTCGGACACACTTCTAAGCACTGCCCACGAGCCGCGACCTCGCGCAATAAGTCGGGACGCTGAAGGGGAATTTGAATGCCATGACCGATGCGCATCAGGTAAGGCAACAATTCGGGGTGACAGCCATCTTGGGTTTCGAAGACATGCCCGGTAGTGCTGACACCTAATTCCCGAGCGTGGGCATACAGGGTGGTGTATTCGTCCATGCGATCGCCGTACTTGGCATCGCCCCCGGCCAGGTCAATCGCGCAGACATATTGAGAATATTGAGCCGCTAGCTCCACAATGGCCTGGTTCACTTCGTAGGGCAATTTGGAGTGCATACAGAGAATCTGTTTGGTCACAATCGGATATTCCGACTGCTGACTGGTTTGTCCTACCACCTCAATAATTTCTGCCATTTTTTCGATACGTTCATGCTGAGGCAGATGCTCGGGGGTGCGGAGATACGGGGTATAGCGCAGTTCCAAGTAGGCCAAGTTTTCAAAAATATAAGCGCCGCGAATTAAGCGATAGACGAAATAAGGGAGAGCTTCCTGGGTTTGCACACTTTCCACCAGCGTATGCAACTCTAAATACTCGGCCAGGGTATTGCGAGGGCGAGTGTAGAACGCTTCAAAATCGGGATACCCCTCAAAGCGCTCAGAAACGTCTGGACGGTTGCGCTCAAAATAGCGCCACAGCACTCTAGGTACAACGGAACCGCCCAAATGGCGGTGCAACTCAGCGTACAAACTCATGGAGACCTCTTGGATAAAATGGGCAGGAAAAGTGTAAAGAACCGTAAAACGATCTGGAAGTTATCTACTGTTTTAACGTAAACAACTTGATTCCGTTTTAAGATAAAAAGTTTTGTTCTAAATTCTCGACTTGCAATATTGAGCGCAATGCCTGACGGCCAGCTGAGCACCGTCAGCTAATCGCCAATGAAATTAGGGATTAGAGTTTTCTGGCTTAGGCTGAAAAATAGTGTCTTGACAGGCTTGCAAAAATTTGCGGATAATGGTCATTTGTGTGAACAGAAGACCTTAAAGACATTGGCAAACGTCGTAGTAATTGGTGCCCAGTGGGGCGACGAAGGGAAAGGGAAAATCACTGACCTCTTGAGCCGTTCGGCTCATGTGGTCGTCCGTTACCAGGGCGGCGTAAATGCAGGTCATACGGTCGTTGTTCAAGATCAGATTTTCAAGCTGCACTTAATTCCCTCCGGTATTTTGTATCCCGACACTGAGTGTGTCATTGGTAGTGGCACAGTCGTTGATCCGCGCGAAATTATTAAAGAATTGGACATGCTGGAAGGGTTCGGGGTTTCGACTCAGAACCTGTTCATTTCTGAATCGGCGCATGTGACGATGCCCTATCATCGCTTGCTCGACCAAGCCTCGGAAGAGCGGCGCGGCAGCAAGAAAATTGGCACGACTCGTCGCGGTATTGGCCCCACCTATGCGGATAAGTCCGAGCGGGTTGGTATCCGCATGATTGACCTGGTGGATATGGACGGGCTCGATGAACAAATCGAGTGGACAATTCAGTACAAAAATGTTGTCCTCGAGAAGCTTTACGGCTTGGAACCGCTGGATCCCAAAGCGGTCATTGAAGAATATAAGGGCTACGCTGATCGCTTACGTCCCCATGTCGTCGATGGTTCGCTGTTGATTGACCAGGCCATTCGCGATCGCAAAAACATCCTCTTTGAAGGAGCGCAAGGAACCCTCCTTGACCTGGATCATGGCACTTATCCTTACGTGACGTCTTCCAATCCTGTAGCGGGGGGAGCCTGCATTGGCTCTGGCGTGGGGCCAACGATGATCGATCGCGTGATCGGGGTTGCCAAAGCTTATACCACCCGCGTCGGTGAGGGGCCATTTCCTACCGAGTTGATAGGGGGGCTGGGCGATAAGCTCTGCGAACTGGGTTCAGAGTTTGGCACGACGACCGGCCGCCGCCGCCGCTGTGGCTGGTTCGACGCCGTCATCGGGCGTTACGCCGTCCGCATCAACGGCATCGATTGTCTGGCAATCACTAAATTAGACGTGTTGGATGCGCTCGATGAGATTCAGGTTTGCACCGCTTACAAAATTGATGGGGAGATTCATCAAGAATTGCCCAATAGCGGACGGTTGTTTGCAAAGTGCGAACCGATATACACTACTCTTCCGGGTTGGAAGCAATCCACCGCTGATTGTCGATCGCTCGAAGATTTGCCGTCCCAAGCGCTGGACTATCTCAAGTTTTTGGCTGAGTTAATGGAAGTGCCCATCGCGATCGTGTCGCTGGGGGCCAGTCGTGACCAGACCATCATCGTGGAAGACCCTATCCACGGCCCCAAACGAGCCCTGCTTCATGAAAATGGCAGTGCTTCGCAAGTTGCTTGATCGTTTGTTTGTTTGCCTACCGAAATCCTTTTGAAGTTGTAAGTAAGTCCTATGGAACTGTCAATTGAATGTCAAAAACGCGATGCCAGCGTGAATCCGAGAGCGTTGCGCCGTGAGGGACAAATCCCTGCCGTCTTGTATGGTCATGATGGCGATGCGTCCGTTGCGCTCACGGTGGATCAGCGCTCGGCTGAGCGGTTGGTGCGCAGCGCGTCCATCAACAATACGCTGATTAATGTCAGTGTGCCTGAGATGCCTTGGACGGGGCAAGCTTTGCTGCGTGAAGTGCAGACTCATCCTTGGAAAGATAAGCTCTATCATCTGAGCTTCTTCTCCATTGCGAGTCAGTCCAGCGTAGATGTTGTGGTTCCGGTTCACTACGTCGGCACGGCCAAAGGGGTGAAAGACGAAGGCGGCACGTTGGACATCATGGTGTCTGAGCTAGCCATTCGCTGTGCGCCTGGTGCGATTCCTGAGTCAGTCGATATTGATGTTTCTGACCTGGCAGTGGGTGAAAATCTCCATATCAGCAACCTCAAGTTGCCTGCTGGGGTGGAGGCGATCGCTGATACCGACAAAACACTGGTGAATGTTGCGGCACCAAGAACGGTCGCCAGTGAGCAAGAAACCAGTACTACGGTTAGTCTTCTCGGTACTGAACCCGCCGCAGAATAGTTTTGACTGATATGACGAACCAGGGATAGCCATCCCTGGTTTTTTATTGCCCAAAGATAGGTGTTTATGGCTGACGTATCGCTGCCCCCACTCATTGAGCAAATGCTCCAACCAGAGTTTTATGCCCACCAGGTTGAGACTCCCATTCGGCTGATGCAGACTCACGTCTCTTACGTGCTGCTGACTGGAGACTTTGCCTACAAGGTGAAAAAGTCGGTGGATTTTGGCTTTCTCAACTATTCCACCTTGGCTAAGCGGCAACATTTTTGTGCTGAAGAACTGCGGCTGAATCAGCGTGCGGCATCACCTTTGTATCTGGAAGTGGTGCCGATCGCGCAACAGGGCGATCGCTATATTTTGGGGGATGCTGAGGGCGGCGAAGTGGTGGAATATGCCGTCAAGATGCGGCAGTTTCCGCAAGCAACTTTGCTGAGTCACTTGTTTGAACAGGGTGGCCTGTCTCAGGAATTGTTACGAAAACTGGCGGAGGCGATCGCGGACTTTCACCTCAAAGCCGAGACCAATGACTACATTCGCGAATTTGGCACCGTCGAAAACGTGCGCCAGTCCATCGACGAAAATTACGAGCAGACGGTCGGTTTCATTGGTGGGCCACAAACTCAACAGCAGTTCGACGACACCAAAGCCTACACTGACAAGTTTTTTGCCACTCAAGCAGCGCTTTTGCAGCAGCGGATGGATCAGAACAAGATTCGCGCCTGCCACGGCGACTTGCACCTCAACAACATTTGCTATTGGCAAGACGAACTGCTGCTGTTTGACTGCATCGAGTTCAACGAACCCTTCCGTTTTGTGGATGTCATGTTTGACATCGCTTATATCATCATGGATTTGACCGTGGCCGGACGGCAGGATTTGGCGGCTAGCTTTTTGAGCCACTATGTCGAATGCACGGGCGACTGGGAAGGCCTGCAAGTGTTGCCGCTATATGTCAGCCGCCAATCTTACGTGCGGGCCAAGGTCACTTCGTTCTTATTAGGGGATCCTTCGATTGACGAGGCGACCAAACAAGCGGCCTCAGATAAAGCGGCGAAGTATTACACCCTGGCCTGGTCGTACGTGCAACCCCAAGCGGGCCAATTACTGGTCATGTCGGGGTTATCCGGGGCGGGTAAGAGTACAGTTGCCAAAGAGTTGAGTCGTCAACTGGGGGGCATTTATCTCCGCTCAGATGCCGTGCGCAAGCATCTGGCCGGAGTCCCCTTGCAAGAGCGAGGCGACGACAGTCTCTATACGCCAGCCATGTCGCAGCAGACCTATGCCCGGTTGACTGAACTCGGGGGCTTGCTGGCCAGCTTGGGCAACACCGTAATTTTGGATGCGAAATTCGATCGCGTGGCCACTCGACAACTGGCGATCGCCCAAGCTCACGCTCACAACGTGCCCGTGACAGTGGTTCATTGTGACGCGCCTCTCGCGGTGTTGGAACAGCGGGTGCGCGATCGCCAGGGCGATATTGCCGATGCGACTGTCGCCGTCCTCGCCAACCAACAGTTCGAACCCTTTACGGCAGCAGAGCAGCCCTATGTAAAACGGGTTGATACAACCCAACCGCTGCCTGCTCAATTGGCGACTATAGTAGAGGCGTAAATCAGTTGGGCAGTCTGCTCCCACGAGAATGGGGTAAGGCGGTTCAGGAAGTCTGTTGATCTGCGGGGCCATTGTGACTGACAAGATCTTTCCCGTTGCGCTGAAACTGTGGCTGGTGTTTTTGCTGGCCTTTTTGCTGTTGGGCTATGAAATTGTCCCCAGCATTATCTTTGGGGCGATCGCCGGCTTGGCGGGTGGAACGGTATCGGCTTGGTGGCAAACCCCTGGTGGTGAGCCCGCGCCCCCCACGATGGAACCCAATGCCCTCAACAAACTGGGCGAAAAGCTCAATCCTGGACAGGTCCAAAACCGCCTGCCCTTTTTGAAACTCTTTACCCGTCGCGATCGCCGTTATCCTGGCCCGCGCTAATTCATCGCTACTATGACGTTTAAGATTCGCGAGATTCAGCCGTCGGATGATCCCGCTATTGCTGCCATCATTCGCCAGGTCTTGACCGAATTTGGTGCTAATCGTCCCGGTTTTGCCTGGGCAGATCCCGAACTTGATCATTTATCCCAGGCTTATCAAGGCGATCTCGCCCAATACTATGTCGTTGTCCATGACGATCGCGTCATTGGCGGCGCGGGGATTGCCCCGTTTCCCTGTGAATATGAGCAAGTATGCGAGCTGCAAAAAATGTATCTGTTGTCAGAATTTCGCGGTCGAGGCATCGGCCGACACCTGATGCAGCGATCTCTCGAGGCTGCCGTCGCGATGCAATATCGTGGCTGCTACTTAGAAACCTTTGATGCGATGCACGGGGCGATCGCCCTGTACCAAAAATCAGGCTTTGAACCTCTCAAAACGCCTTTGGGCGACTCCGGCCACAACAGTTGTAATCGGTTCTTTGTGCGGTGGTTCAACTCGTAAAACGATCACTGAAGCAAGTCGTCGAACTCGGTTAGGATACCCCCACTAAGTCTCTTCACCCAACTACCCAGCCACACAGCCACTCAACTGCGCCCCCTACGGGCGATCGCTCTTAGCCTGAAGCCGCTGGGCCGTGCGCAAGATTTGTCCGGCCAACATCGCCGCCCCAAAGCCGTTATCGATATTCACCACGCCGATGCCCGTGGCGCAGGAGTTGAGCATCGTGAGCAAAGCCGACACGCCGCCAAAGTTGGCCCCGTAGCCGACGCTGGTGGGCACCGCCACAATGGGCACATCCGAGAAGCCTGCCACGACGCTGGGCAGCGCCCCTTCCATGCCTGCGACCACAATTAACACGTCCGCTTGGGCTACCACATCGCGATGGCGCAACAAGCGATGAATACCCGCCACGCCGACATCCCACAGTCGCAGTACGTTAAACCCCGACAGTTCGGCGGTAATTGCTGCTTCTTCTGCCACGGGCAAATCGGCGGTGCCCGCTGTGAGAATGCCCATGATGCCGGGATGCTGGGGTTGCAAGTTCATCGGCACCAGCGCACAAATTTTGGCTGCCTCGAAATACAGGGCTGCTGGCAGCGCTGCCCGAATGTGTTGTGCGACGTCAGGTTCGATGCGGGTGGCCATGACCACAGGGGTGCGATCTCGCATCGCCCGCATAATCGCCACAATTTGCTCCACCGTCTTGCCTGGTCCCCAAATCACCTCGGGAAATCCCGTGCGTAGCGATCGATGATGATCGACCTTGGCAAATTCATCAACGGGTTCAAACTCTAGATATTTCAGCTTTTCAAACGCTGACTGGGGACTGATCTGTCCCTGGGCGATCGCCTCTAATAACTGCCGCAACGCCTCTGGCTGTGTCACTCAAGATTCCTAACCACAACCTATTTAGCGTATCGCGATGCTGAGGGTTCAGGGCAGTCACCGATGGGTGTAGCACAGGAGAATCGGCGGCTAAGAAAAACTACTCATGGCTGATCGCTGGGCGGCTGTAAACATCCCCCTTGAAGTGTGCCAGAAAGATTGAACGCATGTATCATTCCACATGCAGGGCCGCCTATCTGCCCCCAACAATTGCCGTGCGTTGAGGGTGGATGAGCGATCGCAGTCTTAGGCTTTTCCCGCGCAGCATGGTTTTAGAACTGCTTACTCGCATCTTGGTATGGGCGGCCATGGGGCTGTTCATCTGGTATGTGCTGCTGAAATTTATCCCCCGTAACTTTTTGACCTGGTTTGGGGGAGCCATCATTTTGACGTTGTTTGTGTTGTCATTCATTGACCCCAACGACGAAACGATTGGTTCGATTTGGCAAATTATTTCGTTACCGCTGACGCCGCTTGGTGCGACTCTAGGGCTACTGATTTTGGCCCTGGCCGAAAAAAAAATTAAAGGTCGCTATGTGAGCGTTGCCTTTGCCATCTTACTGGTGGCGAGTGTGCCACTCTTTGCGCGCACCATTGTGAATCAGGCAGAGCAAGCGGTGCAAGAAGCCTATCGTGTCCAGCAGGGTATTTGCGAAGATGTCTGCCCGACGGGTATTCCCACAACGATTCCCCTCGGTCAAGTGGTGGTTGAGGTTGTCATCGCCGAAAATATGGACTTGATCGCCCCGCTGGAGTCTTTCCCAAGTCGCATTGATAGCGAGGTTGATCTCGATCCTATCTTGGTGACTCGCCTCGCTAGTGCCGCTCGATTAGAGCAGCGGTTACGGTCCCAGGGCAGCTCGCCTCTCGTGTATGTGACCGCTGGTCCGTTGTACGGCTCTGCCGAAGAAAAAGGTGCCAAAGAAAACACATTACGCCAAATCCTCATTAGCCAAGGAGTGCCGTCGACGAGCATCTCAGTCGGTGATGCGGGTATGAATATTCATGGGGCCATGCGCGATGTGAAAGGCCTGTTGGAAGAACGAGGAATTCTACCGAATCCAGATTTGCCACAGCGCGAGACGCAACGGGTGGCTTTGGTCGCGCCCGCGTTATCGATGCGCCGCGCCGCGCTCACGTTTGAGAAAGAGGGGCTACAAGTGATTGCTTGGCCTACCAATCTGTACGGCAGCAGCCGACCCACCGGCGATACCCTCGCAAAATTGTCAGACTTAGTCCCCAGCGTTGAAGCACTGCGACTGACCAGTCGTTATTGGAACGAGGTGTTGACCTCGTTTTACTACTTTTTACGGGGTTGGTTACCCGGCTTCAACGTCCGGTGGAATGAGGTGGTTGAGCTGGTACCTGATGAAACTCCGTAAGTCGGGAGGCCTGCACTCTTGTCTAATTAATTGAGTGACCGCCGCTGGGCTCATCAGCCAGGAGCATTACTCGTCCGGCGATCGCCCTAACTGGGTCGGCGTTGCTGGCATGGCGCGATGACTTTGGATCGTCGGTGCCAGGGACTCGACCGCTTGAATAAACTGGGTATCCTGTTCTGAAGCCAAGCGAGTCAGATCGCGAAACAGATCACGCTCTTCGCTATTACTCAATTCGACTTCAATATCAGGCGTGATGCCCTTGTGGCTAATGTCAGTGCCGTTGGGGGTGTAATAGTGAGCGATCGTCACCGCCAGCCCCGAGCCATCGGAGAGTCCATACAGTGACTGCACTAGCGCCTTACCGTAGGTCGTCGTGCCGACAATAGTGGCCCGATCATTGTCTTGCAAGGCTCCCGTCAAAATTTCGCTTGAGCTGGCGGAGCGACTGTTGACCAACACGGCCATCGGCAAATCAGTCAATGCAGAACGATTGGCGTTAATTTCGGACGGTTCGCCGTTGCGATCAAGGGTGCGGACAATGGGGCCACGCTGCAGCCACAGACGGCTAATTTCAATGCTGGCTGAGAGCAGCCCTCCCGGATTGCCGCGCAAGTCTAAAATGAATGCCTCTGCATCCTGGTCCGACAAAGTTTCGATCGCTTCGACCATTTGCTCAGTCGCGTGGCCATTGAACTCATCTAAGCGAATGTAGCCAATGCGATAACCATCGATTTGCTTGAGGTCATGGGCCACCGTCGGCAGTTCTAACCGGGCTCGCGTCAAAATGACCGATTGGGGATCGCTCCCGTTGCGGGAATAGGTCACCGTGACTTGAGAGTTTTCGGTGCCGCGCAGCAGTTGGGCCACGCCGTTAGCAGTGAGCCGTTCGACTGATTGCCCATCGACCAGCAAAATGCGATCGCCGACGCGCAACCCCCGTGCCGCGGCTGGCGAATTTTCCAGAACTGTAGTGACGACAATGCTGCGGGTCTGAGCATCGCGTTGCACCTGTAAGCCGACACCTGAAACCTCGCCAGCTGTCTGATCTGAAATTTCGGCATACTCGCGAGGATCTAAGAATCGCGTGTAGGGATCGTTGAGACGGCGCAACTCGTCTCGCAAGGCATCATAGGCCGCTTCAGTCGATGTGTAATCGCGATCTAATAATCGTTGCCGAGCGGCCAACCAATCCGTTTGATTAAAGGTGGAGTCAACATATTCCTGATAAACCAGCTGCCAGGCTTCATCCAGTACTGCTTTGGGACTGTTTTCGGCTAACTCTGCGGCCTCAGCGATCGCTTGAAAAGGGCTTGCCACAGTGGAGACAGCTGTCAGTAGCGACGTGGCGATCGCGCCTTTAGTAACAGCCATTAGCGAAGAAGCTCGTCGATTCGCAGCGCGGGTCATAGGTGTAAATGGCGGAAATTGAGATTTTTGCAGGTAATCAGCAGCGACGCCATCAGCGCACAAGCACCTGGCGAGCTTGTCAGAGCCAAGTAAACGGCACTGAAACTAATTGAAGGTTAGTCTAGCCAAAAAAGTTGAGCAACAGCGTCACGGTGTTCCAATTCTTAGACTGTATTAAGTTTTCAAGTGGGATGACGGTATTTGTCTCTGGCGGCTTGGTCGAAGGGGCGTATTCAGCGTGCTAGTGCGGATCAACCAAGCCCTCGCCATGCATCGCGCACTGGGTAAGCGCTGAGCATCAGCCCAGCACCTCGGGGCAAAACGACTTAACTTTTGGATTCAACCGGTGGCTCATGCAACAGTTGCCACTTACTCAGCACCCACTGGGTCAAGGTTTCGCGCTGGTTAATCAAATAAATACTCACGATAGTGAATGAGACTCCTAAGGTCTGAAGCGGACTCAACACTTCGCCCAAAAATAAATTGCCAAACAACAGGGCAAAGACTGGCGTCAGGAAGGTGAGGGCACTCAGACTCGTCAGATTGCCGCGAGAGGCCAGAAAGAAAAACACGCCGTAAGCGATCGCGCTGCCAAAAATTGTGGAATAGGCGATCGCCCCCCAACCCGTGAGACTAATGCCCGCCCAAGGTTGGGGCTCACCGATGAGCGAGAGGGCTGCGAGCGGCAGGCCCCCCAGCATCATGTGCCACCCCGTCGCCACCACTGGGTCAGCCTCTTGCGCAACGTAGCGAATCAAAATGGTGCCCACCGCCATCGACAGCGCGGCCATCAGCATCAGCCATTCGCCTTGGTCGAACAGCAACTGCAGCAGCATGAGGCCATCAGCGGGCACCTCAGACAGCGTGAAGTGACCTTGAAAAAAACTAATGACCCATTCATCCGGTAGGCCGAGCAAGGTGATGCCAGCCAATCCGATTGCCAGCCCCAGCCAGCCTAAAGCGCCCACCTGCTCTTGAAATAGCCACCGCGCCATTAACGCGACTGCCAAGGGCTGCGAATCAATCATGACGGACCCTAAACCAGCGCCAGTCCGCACGAGCCCTTGGGCTAAAAATCCCTGAAACAGGGTGCCATCCACCAGGCCAAAAAAAGCAATCCAAAACCAGCCGCGCCAGCTAACCTCAAAGCTGCGGCCCATAATCATCGCTGCGATGAGCACTAGCCCCCCCGCTGGCAACAGTCGCATCGTGGCTAAAAAGAAGGGCGCTGTGTCGGGAATGACCCCTTTCATGGCGACCATCGCGGTGCCCCATAGAAAAAAGGGCGAAATGATGATGGGTAGCCGCCAAAGGGGCTTAGGGGTGGATGGGGTTAGGGCCATGGACGGGGTCAGCGATCGCCAAAGTTATTGAACAAACATTACTTCAATATAAAGAAACTTGAAGTCACTAGCTAGTTGCCCTAATCTCTCACGGTTGCCCAGAGGGTTCAGCCAGGCGAGTACAATGGGCGATAAACGTTAGTTCTACAGCCAGTCATTCTTCGCCAGTGATGGCTCTGTTTTGGCAACTGTGGCAAGCTCATCATCTTTACTTAGTCTGCTCCATCTATGATTTGGCCATTTAAATCCCGTGCTCAACAATCGATCGCTCGCATTGAAGTTAGTGGCGCGATCGCTGGCACCACTCGCAAACATGTTTTAGAAGCCCTGGAGCAAGTGATCGAAAAGAAATTTCCCGCGGTGCTACTCAGAATTGATAGTCCTGGGGGAACGGTCGGTGACTCTCAAGAAATTTACAATGCTTTGCTGCGGCTCCAAGACAAGGACATTCCCGTCGTAGCGAGCTTTGGCAATATTTCGGCTTCGGGCGGTGTCTACATCGGTATGGGCGCAAAGCATATCGTTTCTAATCCTGGCACGATTACGGGCAGCATCGGCGTCATCCTCCGTGGCAACAACTTAGAACGGCTGCTTGACCGAGTTGGCGTTTCCTTTAAGGTGATCAAATCTGGTCCGTATAAGGACATTCTCGCTTTTGATCGCGAACTGACCGATGCCGAACAGTCGATTTTGCAGGAGTTGATTGACGTTAGCTACGGTCAGTTTGTTAAAACCGTGGCCCAAGCGCGGGGCCTCGCAGAAGAGGTGGTGCGGGGGTTTGCTGATGGCCGCATCTTTACGGGAGAACAAGCGCTGGAACTGGGCGTCGTCGATCGTCTCGGCACGGAAGAAGATGCCCGCCGCTGGGCCGCTGAACTGGCAGGTTTAGACCCTGACAAGGCCCCCGTCAAAAAGCTCGAAGCCAAAAAGACCGGACTGCAAAAGTTCTTGCCGGGGCGCAGTCAGTCAATGTTGGCGCAAATCTTTCCCGAAGCTTCAACCAATTTGCAGACGGTCACCAATTGGCTAGAGTTTGAAATCTCGACCTCGGGTTTACCGTTGTGGCTTTATCGTCCCTGATGGAGATTTGCCGGAGGGCGATCGCGGGCTCGGCAGGTAACTAGCGTTAAAGGAGATGGAAGCGCCTGAAAGCCCGATCATTGAGACGACAGCGCGCGGGCCTAACTTTGCAGACTTAGCCGATTTCCTCGGATACAGCCCACACAATTTACATCAGCACAGGCTGCTAGGATTGACGCTAATCAATCCCGTTTTACATATTTCAAAGCGAAAGAGTACTTAATATTTTGGTAAGGCATGTTGGAGGAAATAAATGTGGGTTGGCGAATTCAAGGCATCCGTGGCGCCATCACCGTGTCTCAAAACTCGGCCGAAGCGATCGCCGATGCTACCCATGAGCTGTTAGATGCCATCGAGTCGCAAAATCGTCTCAGCCCTGAATATTTAATTAGCGTCACGTTTTCCGTTACTCAAGATTTAGACGCTTTGTTCCCGGCAGCGGCGGCTCGGCAGCGTCCCGGTTGGGATGTCGTTCCGCTACTAGATGTACAACATATGCATGTCGTGGGTAGCCTGCCGCGCTGCATTCGCGTGTTGATGCACACACAAGTGCCAGTTCTCCACGAACAAGTGTCTCACGTGTATCTGCGAGAAGCCCGAAACTTACGCCCTGATCTCGATGACCGTGCCGTTTCGGTTCCTTCGCGGCATGATTAGCGGCGCAGTACTGCACCCGTCTGCAGGCAAAACTACCCTTCCTGATTGTTGACTAGGCTTCGCAGTGGCGACTTGCGGTCAATGCCGAGAGTTAAGCAGGCACGATATCGCCAATGCCATATTGTCAAAACTGTGTTGGCAACTGACTAGAGTTGGGGCGATTTTTGCGGTGCCGTGGAGTGGAGATCTGTCCTGGCAGTACTCAAGAATTCAGCTTGCTGGAGCGTATAGTTTGCTGAATGTGTTGGCAACAGTTCGGCGATCGCAATGATGCCAGACAAATTTCAGAAAATTTCTGTAACGGTTCGCAGTGAACTAATCCAGGCCGCACCATACAAGTTTTCGACCCTAAGGCCGGTGTTTTCAGGTATAATCGTAACTCTTGCGAGAGATCAGTCTCCCGCTAACCTCGTCTGCTTAGAAGTGAGACAACTTGATGGGCTTGGCCCATTTGGCTCGGTCCCTTGCGAACTGAGGAGAACACTCATCACGGAGAAAACGGTAGGTAAACATTAGCATGGTCAATCAGGTAGAGCAGGAAAAGGGTACGGATATTGGGTTCACCCACGACGATTTTGCAGCACTATTAGATAAGTACGACTATCACTTTAGCCCCGGTGATACCGTTGCTGGCACAGTTTTCAGCTTAGAGCCCCGAGGCGCCCTCATTGACATTGGTGCCAAGACTGCCGCCTACATTCCCATCCAGGAAATGTCCATCAACCGTGTGGAAAGCCCGGACGAGGTTTTGCAATCGGATGAAACTCGCGAGTTCTTTATTCTCACTGACGAGAACGAAGATGGTCAGTTGACGCTGTCGATTCGTCGCATCGAGTACATGCGTGCTTGGGAGCGAGTCCGCCAGCTGCAACAGGAAGACGCAACCGTCCGTTCTGAAGTCTTTGCGACCAACCGAGGTGGTGCTCTGGTGCGCATTGAGGGACTCCGTGGGTTTATTCCCGGTTCTCATATCAGCACCCGCAAGCCCAAGGAAGATTTGGTGGCGGAAGAGTTGCCGCTGAAGTTCCTAGAAGTGGATGAAGAACGAAATCGCCTTGTCTTGAGCCATCGTCGTGCTCTGGTAGAGCGTAAGATGAACGGCCTGGAAGTTGGCGAAGTAGTACTCGGCACCGTACGCGGTTTGAAGCCTTATGGTGCGTTTATCGACATCGGCGGCGTCAGCGGCTTGCTACACATCTCCGAAATCTCTCATGATCACATCGATACGCCCCACAGCGTCTTTAATGTGAATGACGAAATCAAAGTCATGATCATTGACCTGGATGCTGAGCGTGGTCGGATCTCACTGTCTACTAAGCAGCTTGAGCCGGAGCCCGGTGACATGGTGAAGAACCCTGACTTGGTCTTCGACAAAGCGGAGGAGATGGCTGAAAAGTATCGTGAAGCGATGGCGAAGAAAGCGGAAGAAGAAGCGGCTCAATCGGGCGGTGAGGATACTAGTGACTATAGTGATGATGATTTCTCCGCTACTGAAGACTAGACTTCGCTTGAATTAGATTCATATCTGAGGGTCGTAGCGATAGGTTGCGGCCCTTTTTTGTGGCTATGCGGTGGCGGTGAACGTGGCTGCCAATGTTGATGAGGAGTTGAGATGAAGGGGTTGAACGTACAATGCGGGGCTCGCCGATTTGAAGGCATTGCAGCCATTTTGTGGGATAAGGATGGGACGCTGGCAGATTCCTACGGCTTTTTACAGAAGTTGGCACATCAGCGATCGCACTCCCTCAACCAAAAGGTGCCCGGTGTTTACGATGACCTGATGGCGGCCTTTGGTTGTGTTGCTGGGCAGTATGACCCGGCGGGACTCATGGCGGTCGGTACCCGCTATGAAAATGAAATTGCGGCGGCGGCCTATGTGGCAGCCCGTGGCCATGCTTGGGCTGACTCGCGGCAATGGGTACAGTCGAGCTTTGCGGAGAGCGATCGCAGTGTCACTCGCAAAGCTGACCTGACGCCCCCCTTGGCGGGCATTCCTGAACTCTTGCAGCAGGCCCAGCAGATGGGACTCGTGATGGCGGTCTTGTCAGGTGATACGACGGCAAATATTCAAGATTTTCTGGACTGTTATGACCTGGCGGCTCAGATTGCTTGGAGCGCGGGCAGTGAATCCCCGCCAGTTAAACCAGATCCGCAAATGGTGTGGACGGCCTGTGAAAAATTGCGGGTCGCCCCTGAGGAATGTTTAGTGATTGGTGATTCAGCCTTAGATCAGCAGTTAGCTCACAATGGCAAGTGTGCAGGGTTTGTGAGCGTCACCTGGGGCGGTAGTCCGGCGATCGCGGAAGCCCAGGCGGTCTTAAGTGAGCCTCAGGCATTACAACTGTTGCTCTGAACGAGGTTATCGATTGTCACGCTACGCTTGAGGCAATTGAATCGGCGCAGCGGCAGGAGGCATGACGTTGACTAACATGACTTGGGCTCTGAAGGAATGGGCCGTGGCGGTGGACGCCTTGTTATCAGGGGATTTGATTCTCTTGATCCGAAAAGGGGGCATTCGGGAAGCGAAGCCCGTGTTTGAAGTGCCGAGCGATCGCGTTGTGCTGTTTCCCACTTATGAGCATCAGTCTGTGGCGGCGATGCGTCAGCCGTGGTCGGCGCGAGTTACTGCGACTGGGGTGCCCCAAGAGGGTGACGCGATGCTGTTGCCAGGGTGGGTTGAGATTACCCATCAGTTGGCTTTGCAAGGCTCTGACATGATTGAGCGGCTACGACCTTTCCATATTTGGACGGATGACTGGCTGACCGAGCGCTTGGCTTGGAAGCCGGAACGCCCAGCGTATGTTTTGTGCTTGCGGGGGTATCGCTTTACGACCCCGCTCCAACTTGTGTATGCCAAGCGCTATGGTGGCTGTCGCTCTTGGGTCGAGTTGCCAGAGACTGGAAACTTGCCTGACAGTACCCCTGTCTTGACGACAGCGGCCTATCAACAACGAGTAGCTGACCTGATGACGGCGATCGCGCCGATTACGGCGTCGGCGGTTTCTCCGCCGTGATGAGGGCTTGCACAGCGGTTTGTAAATCAGTGGTGAGATCAGCGATCGCTTGACGGCGGTTGCTTTTGTAAGTGGGCCAGCGATCGCTCACCGACAGTGGTGCTCCTACTGCCAGGTACGCAATTTGCTCTCCCAAGGTGGGCCGAGGAAAAGGATTTTCGCCTTTGATGCGGGCAATGGTGTCGCGCAGTAACAATAGCGTTTCGGCAAAGCGCTCAACCGACGGTTTCGCCTGCACATATTCACCCGTGACGGCGACAAAGCTTTCTACCAGGCGCATATGCCACATCCGTAAGGTGGCTTCTTCGGCGATGCGATCGGCGAGTCCGCGCTCAACGGGGGAGAGGATTTTGTCAGGTCGCAAATCTTCTCGATAAATCCAGTCCCAACCGGCTTGCTCAATTTTGCGGCAGCGATCAATCACCGACCCTTGAGCCGGAATCCGGAAAAATGACTCAGCGGTTTGCAAGGCCGCATTTAATAGGCGATTTAACCGCTCCGCGAGCTCATTGGCCGACTGATTGATGCTCGTTTCCGCCGGCATAAACGACGCTTCGAAGAAATCGCTGTAGTAGGATTCCATCATTTCGAGCAGTCGCCAGCCGAGTTGCACCAGTCGGGGATAAAGGGCTGGGGCGATCGCTTCAGGGGCAGTCGGTAAGGTCGCTGCTGGGGGCGTGATGCCGACTTCTCGCTCGAGTTGGGCGAGTAAATCTGCCAGGGGTTGCCAGGGGGCATCCTGATAAAAATATTGAATCCCCAGGGGCACAATAAAGACGGCTTCCGAGCGCTGGGCCTTGTGTAAATCATCGACGCACCAAAAGCCCATCTGGGAAATCCCCGGCTCAAAGGGGCTGACAATTTCGCTATGGCCGTTATTGGCCCCTTCGGGAGCGGCGGCCATGGGAAATTGGCCGTTGGCAAACAAGTGGCGTGCGGATTTGAGCCCTTGGCGATCGACCTTGCCCCGCTGGATGGAGGTGCCACCGAGGCGAGAATACAGATTCCCGATCCAATCGCCGGCCCAGAGGGGAATGCCGCGATCGTAAATGAAATGGACGTGGGGCGTTTGGGGCAGCGGTTTGCCTAGTTCACGACTGATTTTGGGCAGCTGATTCCACAGCAGGTTCATCAGGCAGTAGGCGTCGTCAGGGCTGGGGTGACGAAAGGCAATGAGAAATCGCGCCTCTTGTGCCGCGAATTGCTGGAACAGGTCAATGAGGACATCGGCCCCTTGAATGTTGAGGGTTTTAACGCTGCTTTTCCAGCGCATCCAAACTGGCAGCACAGTTTGCATCAGCCACAGGATCTTGGGATCAAACTTGGGCGGTAAAAAATCTAGCGGTGGCTGGGCGTAGTGAACGGTCTGAGTCATGTTCTGATTACGCAGAAGGGGACGGGCTGAACAGCGACAAGGCTTGTCCGCTAGTGTAAGGGAGGCGATCGCTCAGGGCGACGACTTGTAACGGACTGTGGACTTAGCGGGCCTAGAGCCTTATGACTCCGTACTGAGTTGATATTGTTGCGTGCCAGGAATGCTGCTGATCAGCCCCATGAGTTCTAACTGCATCAGGGCACTGAGAATATCGCCGGTGGACAGGTCATGCACCTGCTGAACAATCGCATCCAGAGATCGCGACTCGGGAGTGACAGCTTGGAAGACGGCTGACAACAGCGGTGACAAATCAGGGGGAGGCGCGGGCGCAGGGGTTGGTATCGGCGGCTCAACCGGAATGGCTCCCAGGGCTTGCACTAAGGTGTCTTCGCGTAAAATCATCTGCGCCCCTTGACTGAGAATATCCAAACAGCCGTGACCGCGCACATTATCCAGCGAGCCTGGGAGCGCAAACACATCACGACCATAATCGTTGGCTAATTTAGCGGTGATGAGTGCGCCTGATTTGCGCGGCGCTTCCGTGACCAGGGTGGCGCGACTGAGCCCGGCAATGATGCGATTGCGACGAGGAAAGTGGACTTTTTCGGGTTGTGTACCAGGGGGATATTCACTCAGGAGCAGCCCTGATGTACCGATCTCGCGATAAAGGTCGCGATTGCGGTAAGGATAAACCACATCAACGCCCGTGCCCAAAACGGCAATGGTTTCGCCCTGGGCTTCCAGGCAGCTTTCATGGGCGATGCGGTCAATGCCGTCTGCTAGCCCCGAGATCACCAGAAAGCCAGCTCGGCACAGGGTTTTGGTGAGGCGACGAGTCCACCGTTTGCCATAGTCTGAGGGGCTGCGAGTGCCGACGATGCCCACCCCCGGACGGTGCTGACAGGCTGCTAATAAGGCCAAATCTCCCTGGTAGTAAAGGATCGGGGGCGGATCCGGAATTTCGTACAGCAACTCGGGATAGGCGGCGTCAGCCGGGGTGATGAAGTGGTCGGTCGGGGGACGCAGAGACTCCAGCGCAATTTGGGGGCGGTGTTCGGCGAT
The DNA here is from genome assembly GCF_004212215.1 of Leptolyngbya iicbica LK. Lineage (NCBI taxonomy): Bacteria > Bacillati > Cyanobacteriota > Cyanophyceae > Leptolyngbyales > Leptolyngbyaceae > Leptolyngbya > Leptolyngbya iicbica. Next base: position 850,799 of record NZ_QVFV01000001.1, on the reverse strand, counting down.
CGCCCACGCGAGCTTGAGGCCAATACCTTCCACGGCCAAGAGCTCGTCTGGAGTCGTCTCCCACGCGACCGTCAAAGAACCGAAGTGCTGTGCCAGGCGTTTTTGCAAAATTGGCCCCAGCCCTGGAATCTGGCTCCAGGCAAACCACAATATGCTTTCCTGCGACAAGACGATGCTCCCGATGTTGGTCTCAACCCTACGGTTAGGATGCCCGATATGGGAGCCCTGAGCATCAAGCGATCGCGACAGGCGAGGGGACAAAATCACACTGCATTAGACCATCATTTTGCCCAACGTCGTACCATCTAAGAAGCGCTGGTGGTCGGCTGTTGGCGCTGCTGTTCTAAATAAGCAAAGACGCTTTTGTCACCAATATCATCGGGGCAAGGTTGCACTGATTTCCGCAAGGCAAACAACACGAAGTTAGCGGCCCAAATTGCTAATAGCAGCGCTTCCCACTCTGGTGATAGGAATTGGAAGAGGTGCCCGAGCAGTAACAACGGGACGAGGGGCGTCATCACTTTGGTCTCAATGCGGTTAAAGCAGAACGCTTCCTTAAAGTAAATGCCGGTCAGGGCGGCAAAGGTAAAGCCAATGCCCCAAATCGTAGCGGGATAGTCGAACACGGTTTGAGCAAACGGCTCTGGAGAAAAGTGAGCGATCGCCAACGATGCCACTCCACCAATGAGCCAAAACGCTTGCAGCAGTCGATGCAAGGGCCGCAAGTAGATATGAATTTTGAGCAGGCTATAGCCTAAGGCCAACCAAAATACGGTGTAGAGTGCGCTAATACCTTGCACCACCCAGTCCACATCGCCGCGCCAGAGAATACCTGCCGTGCCTAAGGCAAAGCTGCTCGCTGCGATCGCAAGGCCAGCGCGATATTGGATGACTTCTTGGCGATCGCTCGCATCAATGGTGAAGGGGCCAAACTGCCCTTCGTAAACTGCAGGTTCTGCAGGGGATTTAATCTTCGCCGTCATGCGCAGTGCCATCAACTCAGCAGTCACAGTCCGCTACTTTTGGGTGGCAGAACTGCTGCTCTCTATCCTAACGGCACATTCACTGGGCTTCGCGATCGCCGACCAATTTTCACCCAGTCGTTTCAGAGTCAGACTCTTGGGTCGGCTTGTGGGAATGGAAACGGATGCCCAGCACCAGGTCATACAGAAAGCCAAACAGATCTTTCGTGCCGTTGAGAATGCCCAGGCATTGAGGCGATCCTTTGGCATCCAGCAGGGGCTTCATCACTTCATAGGTCGGCTTATAGCGATACCAAGGAATCGACGGCCACAGGTGATGAATTAAGTGATAGTTCTGGCCCATGATCAGCAGGTTCAAAATGCCACTGGGGTAGACGCGGGCATTTTTCCAGCGATCGCGCTCTTCAAACGGGCGATGGGGCAAATAATCAAAAAACAGCCCGAGTGCAATGCCCACGACTAATGCTGGCGAAAACCAATAGTTGAAAATGTAGCCCAGAAAGTCAAACTGCACGGCAGCAAACACCAGCAGTCCCACAGCTAAGCGACCGAGGAACCATTCCAGCATTTCCCACTTACGCCAGAGACGACGCTGAAAGAAATAAATCTCGTGATAGAAGAAGCGGGCAGCAATCAGCCATAGAGGTCCCCCGGTAGAAACGAAGTGATCGGGGTCGTTCTCAGGATCGTTGACGTGGGCGTGATGCTGCAAATGCACTCGGGTAAAGACGGGAAAGGAGAACCCGAGAATTAATGCACTGCCGTGGCCCAATACCGCATTGACCGCCCGGTTACGATGTGCGGCGTTGTGTGAAGCATCATGGATGACGGTGCCCGCCAAGTGTAATGCCAACACATTCATCAAAAACACGCACCAGCCGAACCATCCCCAAAGGAAATACCCTAGTGTTGATGTCGTAATGAGCGCCACCGAGGCTAGCAACATCAGGAGGTTAGGACTCAAACCACCGTCTGCCTTGAGGTAGCTAGAGGGTACGGTTTTGGGAATTGTCAGGGGCAGACCGGCCACCGACATACGCAAAGCTCCTTTAATCTAACTTCGGTAGTATACGGCACTTAGGAGCAACAATAAAGTTTTGTGACATCGTCTCATTTAGTCATGTCAATCGTCTGGAGAGCGATTTATTAATCTGCTCAAGGCGCTTCGCCCAGGGGCTTAAGGTTAGGGGGCGCCGCTCGCGTCGGAGTGGTCAGGGCCGATGGCGAAGTCAGGGCTGCCAGAGCGACTGTGACTAAGACCCTGGCGGACCGCTTTTCCCCTGGAGGCAGGTTGCCATCATGAACGGCGAATGAATGGCGAAACTGGAATGCTGGCTGAACGTTGAGTGATGATCTGGGTAATGGGCCGGGCGAGTCGGCCTTGTGCTCTGGCTGCACGAGCCTTGTTGAGAACCTAGACTGACTGACTGTTATGCCGAGGCTGAACAGTGGTTGGGGCAGTCGTGATTGCCAATCGTTGACACCAGTAAGCGGAGTTAACGTGCTACTATCCCGTAGTCTTATATGTAGAGATGCTGCTAAGCCATTAGATTTTTACAGCGCTCTTCAGTTTGTAATTTCCCTTCATCCCTTTTCGTAGAACGGCTATGCAACTTCGAAATGCTTTGCGACGCACTAAGATTGTGGCGACTATCGGACCCGCGACTCAAAAGCCCGAAGTCTTGCGATCGCTGATCGAAGCTGGCGCCACGACGTTACGACTCAACTTTTCCCACGGCACCCACGAAGATCACCAGCGCAGCGTGAAGCTGATCCGCCAGGTTTCCTTTGAGCTCAACCAACCGGTCGGCATTTTGCAAGATTTGCAAGGCCCCAAGATTCGTCTGGGCCGCTTTGAAGATGGCTCGATTCATCTCAGCAAAGGGGATGAATTTACCCTGACGAGTCGGGCCGTCCCCGGGAGTGCCCGCATTAGTTCTGTGACTTATGAACCGCTGGCTCGAGAAGTGCCCAATGGGGCGACGATTTTGTTGGACGACGGCAAAGTTGAGATGGTCGTGGAGTCGGTGGAGCCGGAAAAAGGCGATTTGCACTGCCGAGTAGTGGTTGGCGGCGTCTTGTCAAACAACAAAGGGGTGAACTTCCCGGGCGTTTATTTATCCATCAAAGCGCTGACCGAAAAAGATAAGAAGGATCTCGTCTTTGGTCTGGATCAAGGGGTGGACTGGGTCGCGCTGAGTTTTGTGCGCAATCCTCAAGATGTCTTGGAGATTAAGGAGCTGATTGCGAATGCGGGTAAGCGGGTGCCCGTTATCGTCAAGATTGAGAAGCATGAAGCGATCGAGCAAATGGATGCCATTTTGTCCCTGTCGGATGGGGTGATGGTGGCGCGGGGCGACTTAGGAGTAGAACTGCCGCCAGAGGACGTCCCCATTTTGCAGAAGCGTCTGATTAGCACGGCCAATCGTCTGGGCATTCCCGTGATTACGGCGACTCAAATGCTGGACAGCATGGTCAACAATCCTAGACCCACGCGGGCCGAGGTGTCAGATATTGCCAATGCCATTTTGGATGGTACTGACGCGGTGATGCTCTCGAATGAGACCGCAGTGGGCAAATATCCTGTAGAAGCGGTGAAGACGATGGCGCAGGTGGCGCTGCGTACGGAGCAGGAAACATTTGGTCACGAAGCCCATGAGATGGTGGGCTCGCCGCGATCGATTCCTAATGCCATTAGTCAGGCAGTGGCACGCATTTCGTCGCAGCTCAATTCATCGGCGATTATGACGTTGACTAAGTCGGGGGCCACGGCGCGTAACGTGTCAAAGTTTCGGCCCAAGACACCGATTTTAGCGGTGACGCCCCATGTGGATGTGTCTCGCCAATTGCAGTTGGTGTGGGGCGTTCGGCCTTTGATTGTGCTGGATTTGCCTTCGGCGAGCCAAACCTTTCAGGCGGCGATGAATGTGGCCCAGGAAAAAGGCTTTTTGCGGGAAGGGGATCTCGTCGTGATGACGGCGGGAACCTTGCAGGGCGTCTCAGGCTCGACTGACCTGATCAAGGTGGATATTGTCACGGCAGTACTGGGCAACGGCGTCGGCATTGGTGAAGGGTCGGTGAGTGGGCGGGCACGGGTAGCCCACTCGGGGCTCGACGTGAAGGATTTCAATCCGGGAGAAATTTTGGTGGTGCGTAGCACGAGTGCTGACTTTGTGGAAGCGATTCGGCAGGCGGGGGGCATTGTTACAGAAGATAGCAACCCCACAGGTCACGCGGCAGTGCTGGGTTTGCGTTTGGGCATTCCGGTGATTGTCGGAGTGCAGGGGGCAACCGATACGATTCGCGATGGCACTATTCTGACTCTGGATACTCGTCGGGGACTGGTCTATTCCGGCGCGTTAGGGGCAGTGAAGGCCGAGGTGAATTGAGTTCTCATTGGCGTTGGCATCGACCGGGATCAGGGCTGAATGTTTGAGATTGCCCGCAGAGTAAATCTGTGTGCTGTCTAGATGAATTCGATCGCTGATGTTCATTGCTAGGAACGACTGCCGTGGCTCCCTATCTCGCTCGCATTGATATTTATCCAATCAAGTCGTTTGATGGCGTGGCGGTGGAGACGATCGCGGTTCTTGCGAGTGGAGCGTTGCAGGGCGATCGCGCCTATGCTCTGGTGGATGCTTCAGGGAAGTTTGTCAACGGCAAACGCTTTGCCAGTATGCATCGAGTGCGATCGCGCTTTTCTGACGATCTGAGCCAGATTACTGTTTGGTTGAATGAGCCGACGTCAGCTACGACCTTTCATCTGACATCGCCAACTGCGGACTTTGAACAGTGGGGCAGCAATTATTTTGGGCAGCCTGTGACTCTGCAACATAACGGGGAGATGGGCTTTCCGGATGACACCGATTCGCCGGGGCCGACGGTGATCAGTACGGCGACGCTGCAAACAGTGGCGGATTGGTATGGCCTGAGTTTGGCAGAAACGCGGCGGCGCTTTCGTTCCAACCTGGAGATTGATGGTGTCCCGGCTTTTTGGGAGGATCGGCTGTTTTCGGAGTCGGGAGCGCCCATGCCCTTTCAGATTGGTGCGGTGACGTTTTGGGGGATCAATCCCTGTCAGCGCTGTATTGTCCCTACCCGCGATTCGCAAACCGGCGATCGCACCCAGCACTTTCAGAAACTCTTTAGTGAGCACCGGGCCGCTACGTTACCGCCAGCGGTCGCGCGATCGCGGTTCAACCATTTTTATCGCCTCGCCGTCAACACCCGTGTGGCCCCAAATTCAGTGTTACAACCGTTAACAGTGGGGGACTCAGTTACGATTTTGGAATAGCGCTACCGATGCTGACAGATATTTACAACTATTTGCCCATTTCTGAACGCTTGGCAACCGCTGGGCAACCGACAGCCGAACAGTTTGCTGCGATCGCTCAGGCTGACTTTGCCGTCGTGATCAATTTGGCGCTGCCCACCTCGACCAATGCCTTGCCCGATGAGTGCGCCGTTGTCGAAGCGCAGGGCATGACCTACTATCCGATTCCGGTGGAATGGGAATATCCAACCTTGAGAGATTTTCAGCAATTTGCCACGGTGATGGCTCAACATGCTGAGCAAAAGGTATTTGTTCACTGTGCGATGAACATGCGGGTTTCCACTTTTGTGTATCTGTATCGTTGTCTGCGAGGGGTGCCTCGGGATACCGCTGCGGCTGATTTGGCGAAGATTTGGCAGCCGAATGAAACCTGGCAAAATTTCATTGATACGGTGCTGCCGGAATAAGGTGTGAAGCTGCAACCAATGGCGCGCACCGTCTCGACGCTTACCTAATCCCTTCGCGGCGGCGGAGCAGGCCGGAACTTTTGTGAGGGCTAGAGCGTCACCGCTCGATAGCACTAACTGGTGATCTGTGTTAGACGGGGCGATGCGTGGTCGCCCCGTCGATTTCGGCAACCCTAATTTTTCGCCGTGACAACTATATCTAGCGTGATGTCAAATTAGGGTTGCATTTGTGGAAAATGCGCCTATCCTTGTGTGGAAAGGGAAACTGTGGGGAAATACGCATGCCACCCCGGAACCGACAAAATCCTAAATCTAGGTTTGGTGCCTGGACCTTATCCGCGGCTGCGATCGCGGGAATGATGAGTCCAGCTGCAATCATCGCCCCGGCAAGGGCGGTGGTGCTCAATGATTGGATGTTTGACCCAGCGAGCCAAGCGGTGAGCCTGACGCTGCCGAGTGGCATTACGCCGGATTTCTTCTTGCTGGCAGAACCGGCCCGCATCATTTTGGAGATTCCCAACACGACCTTGGGAACTGTGACGGCGGCTGAACAATACAGTGGGGCGGTGAGCAGCATTCGGTTGACTGAGGTAGCCGGGGGCTCGCGCCTCGTCCTTGAACTTGCGCCCAATACCCGGCTAGATCCACGCCATGCAGAATTGATGGCAACCGATCTGGGCAACGGCCAAACCGAGTGGGTGCTACAACCGCTGTTGCAAGATGCGCCCACAGTCCCAATCGCAACCGCTCCTGTGCCTTCCCGTCCAGCTGCTGCCGATACGCCTGAGGTGGCAGCGCCTGAGTCTTCTGCTCCAGCCGCTAGCGTGGCCGCTCCAAGGGCGGCGATCGCTGATCCCCCAGCGTCGACTATTGCTGATGAGTCCTCCGAGATGACCCCCTCGGAGCCAGTGGAAGCGATGGCCACGGCGGATGATGTCGCGGCAGCAGAGGATGAAGTCTCGGCTGCAGATGCCCCGGCTGTGACGATTGCCGTAGAGCCGCCGGCCTCGTCGGTTAGCGACCCGGTCGCTGCGCCCTTGCCCGCGCCTGCCTCCTTGCCAGATATTGCCACGTCGGCGACGACCGGCGCGGTGCGATCTTTGCCGACAGGGCCGGATCCGCTCTCGTCGGTGAGCACCGATGCCGCAGTATTATCAGGGGCCATCAGTGACAATCTGAGCGACCAGCCACCGGCAGAACTGCCCCTTGATCCCTTTATGGCTGGGGCATCCTCGACGGTTTCTGTGCCGTCTTTGGCCGAGGCTGATAGGACGCCAGCGCCAGCGGTCGCAGTGCCGCCCTTAGCGACGGTGCCCGCTGCCTCCCCCAGTGCCGCTCCGCCTCCTAATCAACCGTTGCCATCCACCACGGCCAGCGCCCCGAATCAAGTGCGTCCTCCCAGTCGTGCGGGTGCTCCGGTTGCGCCGTCGTCGACAGCTAATGTGCCGACTAGTCGCCCAAGTGTGGCACCTCCACCTACGAGTCCTGTCCCCTCAGTGACGGCGGCAGGCGTGGTCCCTGAACAAATCCGGCCGCCGAGTTCGCAAAATCGACCTAGTGAGTCCTCGTCTGTGGCCGCAACTTTGCCCCCAGAATCGACGGTGCGGCCGCCAGTGGTTGCTACTAATCGTCCGTCAGAGAGTTTGCCAGCGGAATCCGCGATTCGGCCACCGACAACAACGGCAGCGGCTCGTCCGGACACGCTGCCAGTGGAATCCACCATGCGACCCCCTGTTGCAGCGGCTAATCGCCCGGAGAGTTTGCCAGCGGAATCTACCATGCGGCCACCAACGACGACGGCGTCTCGCCCGGACACGTTGCCCGTGGAGGCGACGATTCGGCCCCCTGGAGCGGAGACAGCGCGTCAGGCGGCTCCCGATGTGGTAGCTGCCAACTCGCTAGAGATTCCGACCCTGCCGTCACCGCCCGATCATTGGCGTGAACCGGGGAATCGCGCGATCGCCCCGAATGAGGTCAGACCGCCGACCGAAGCTGGTGTGCCGACGCAGGTTCCTAACGTGGCCCCTCGTTCGGAACGGGTCACGACAGCCGCGATCGCAGCCCCGCCATTTTTGACTGATGACGAAGCGGAGTCTGAAACGGCCACGAACGCCCTGTCCAATCGGGAACAGCCGTCTATTCCCCCACCCCCACCGATTCCCCGGGGGAGTGGCCCGTTGCCATTTGGTGAGCCTTTGCCCGCTTCGCGACCGTAGCTGATGAGAATGACCCCAGTAAGCGCTAACTTGCTGGGGGCGAAGCTTAATTATGGTGGGTCGCCTGTATGAGCCGTCCCGTTGTCTAGTCGTTGTGACAAAGGTTCCCTGCGGCGTTAGTCAGACTGTGGGATCGCCCGACGATTGGCGGGCGATCGCGGGGGTTGGGATGTACGGCTGCTCGATGGTTCGTCAGTGGGGGCTGTTTGGGGGTGAATTTTGACCCGTTGACTTTGGGGCGGGGTGCCCATGCCGTAGGTGAGATGGTAACTCTGAGCCATCATCCAGAAAAAGAGACGCGGACTCGTTTTTTCTAGCCACTGCTCGTTACCACTTAGCCAGGTCGGGAACCAGCTAAATAGCCACAGAATAAAGGTTTGCCAGGTGTAATTGAGGTAGCTGCCCATCCACCGCAGCAGATCTTTGGCCCCTGCGAGCTGCCAAATCCACCACAGCAGGGCCGGATTTTGGGTCGCTGCCGTCAGGGCCATGCGGTTAAATTCGCTCCAGGTGGCGCGATCTTTGATGAAGCGATCGGCGACTTCGGCGTCTTCAGATTCCAAAATGCCAAAAAAGGTATTGAGCATGGAATTGATGCGCGCCGGGGGAATCGCCTTGCCCGTGGGCACCATCATGCCTTTAGAAAAGAGCCAGGTGATGGCGATGTTGCTCTGGAAAGCACGAATTTGATTCAAGTGCTGGGCTTTGAGCAAATCGTGCCGCAGGGCGAGGTCGAGCAGGTGGGTGAGGCGGGGGAGATTTCTGACCAGTGAGCCAAAGCCCGTGAATACCAGCGGTGACTGGAGCGAGGCAGCGTCGCCGATCGCCACCAAGCGATCGAAGGCGACGGTGCGATCGTCCTTGCCCTGGGCGAAGTAACCGGGAATGTAGCCAAAGGTGGGTTTACGCCAGGTGAGTTTATCCAGACTACAGCGGCGATACTCTGGCAGGATGTGGAAAAAGTCTTCGTACATGGTCAGCAGCGAGCCGGGGTTCTCGGCATTGACCTGGTGATAGTGGAACAGGTAAATGGTCAACTCATCACCCTGAGCGGGAAAGAGTTCCCAAATCAACTGCCGCCCGCGCGAAATATCGCCGTGGCTAAACAACACGTCCCCATAGGTGGAATCCCACACGGCGGGGTCAAAGCCGCCCGAAATGCAGGCCCCGACGGTCGGGCAGACGCTATCAAAAGCGCGACCATTGTTGAGCTGCCACGCGATCGGGGAGGCCGTGCCCATGGCGTCGATCAGCAAGCGACCGTGAGCGGTTCTGGCCTCTCCGGTGGAGCGGTGCCGGGTGTCTACGGCGACAGCGAGATCGCTCACATGCGCCTCTTCAAAGTCCGTTTCATCCCAGATGGTGCCCCCGGCGGCGAGCAGCTTTTCGCCGCAGCGCTTGAGCAGCGCTTCTGAGTTCAGAGCAATGTTGAGCACGGTCGGCGTATGCAGCACCGGGGCTTTCGCGATCGCCGGATTATTCGCGTCAAAAAACTTGTTGAAACCGTCTTCGTATTCCCGGGCAATCAGCGCCTCAAATTCCTCGGCGGTGAACAGACCCAAATCAATCAGACTTTGAAATTCCTGGCGGGAAATGTTCCACTCGCGGTTCATGCGGCCAAAGGGCAACCGCTCGATCAGCAGCACGCGATAGCCGAGATTGGCCATCACCGCCGCATGGATGACGCCCAAGGCCCCGCCGACATAAATCAAGTCAAACGATGCGGCGTCACCGGGCGCTGTGTCAGTGGATTCGGTGGTGCGGAAGATAACTTGTTTGGGAGTTTTGGGCGATCGCACGCTGTCGCGCCACCGTTGTTCCCACCAATAGACCCGTTGCAAATCGGCCTCGCCATTGGGCATCCGCTGGAAGTACTGAACGGTCTTGGGATAATGGGGGGTGAGGGCCTCAAAAATGGTTTCTGCGGCGGGATTGAACGGGGGGAGTTCGGGATACGTGGGCGGAAACGCGGTGCGGATCGATCGCTCTAATTGTTGAAGCAGCGCGGCTTCTTGGGGCATGGCGCGATCGCCCCACCGAAACACCTTGAGGTACGTGGTGCGCTGCAGCGACCAGACAAACACGGAGAGCGCCGGGGGTAACGCCTCGGGAGCGGCGGGCTGACCAAACTCTAGCCGCACCCCATCCACCGTGGCGATCGCCGTCCCCTGGGAGGGTTGCCATCGCTCCTGCAACCACGCCCGCACGGCCAGCGTATCGGGGGTGGGCACCTCTAAATAAAGCAGTTCTTTCATCAGGACAGATCAAGTCAGGCGTTCTTAAAATCGGGCGGGCTGAATAAAGACTAGAATCCGGTGATGGCCGCTGGGGCGATCATGCTCGTTCTAGGATTTTGTGATGTCTCCTACATTAACCCTTATGGGTTCTTCTCTTACAGGGCTTTCGCCAGGAAACCACGACGAGCCGAGTCCTCACCGCCCCCAACATCAGGCGTAGAGCTTTGGCCGCTGGAGAGACGAGTCAGCCGCCGCGTGATGCGGGGCGGTTGCAGATACTGTCGTGCTTAGGAGCTAGAGAGTCGCTGGACGGCTTTGCCCTGGAGCCGTTGATGGGTCTCGGCGAGAAAGGCGGGAATTTTGTCCGCATGGGGACTTTGGGCGATCGCTGCCCGCAAGTCGATTTCATCCAGTTTGTCGGCTGGGTTGCCCGGAAACCAGTGCCCGCCATTGCCCAGCAGGTTGTACCGGGCTTCGGCATATTCCTGCATGTCGAAGGCTTCGAGCAGGTTACGCAGCCAGAGAATGATCGGAATGTTGATGTTGCCGGGAGTTTGATCGGGGCTGGGCAAGCCCAATTTCCAGGTGCGTAGCCAGTCGGCCCCGAGGGCATCAATCGCCGCCTGTTCTAACCGCTGCAAAATGGGGGGCAGCACCGTGTCCGCTTCCGCTAACAGGGGCAACACTTTCAGGTGCTCGTCAAAATCGCTGGGCTGTGCCGCCCCCAGACTCAGGGTGTGGACTTGGGGATGGCTCAGACAAAACAGATCGTTGAACACGATGGGACTCAGCGGCGCGCACAAATCCACCAGTTTCTGAGGCGGATTGTACAGGTGACCGCCTTTGTCGGTGGGACTGATGATGAAAACGCCCATGTCTTGCTGGGTGGCGGCCGCGATCGCGGGCCAGTTGTCTTGATTGATGTAGTACCAGTGCAGGTTCACATAGTCGAATTGGCCGGTGTTAATGGCATCGACAATCACGTGAGTGGGGCCATGGGTGGAAAAGCCAATGTGACGAATGCGGCCCTGTTTTTGCAGCTGACGGGCTTCATCTAAGCAGCCGCCGGGACGAATGGCCCATTCCAAAGTCTCCGGGGTATTGATGCCGTGAATACCCAGCAGATCAATGTAGTCGAGCCGCAAATTCTGCAAGGACTGTTTCAGCGTCATGCGGAACTCTTTGGCATCGGGCTTGGGCGACACCTTGGTTTGTACGATGAGTTGCTCGCGGGGCAGCTTGGGCAGCACTTTGCCCAACTGCACTTCCGAAGTGCCGTAGCCACGGGCCGTTTCAATATGGTTGATGCCGACGGTGAGCGATCGCCGGATGGTGGTTTCTAAGTTTTCTTGATTCTTGCGGGGAATTTGTGACTCAGGCACATCTTTCCAGGCGTGCTGATAGCGCATACCCCCACAAGAAAATACCGGCATCTGGAGTTCCGTGCGGCCAAAGCGTCGGTATTGCATCATTCTAGAGAAATCAAGTAATCGGACGGTGAGATTGAACTTATCGTAGCGAGAATCGCCGTGGGGGGTTGGGGCAAACAGTCGTCCCATTTGCCCTAATCCCAGAGTCAAGCAGACTCACTACAGACTGCGCACTGAAGCTTGGCCGTCTTTGACTTCGCCCACCAGCACTTCGGTAGCGACGCCGACAAACAGCCCGTTCTCCAACACGCCGGGAATGTTGTTGATGTGCGCTTCCATTTCCGCCGGGTTGGCGATCGCCTCAAATTTGGCATCGAGCACCATGTTGCCCTGGTCGGTAATGACCGGGCCGTCCTTGTTAACGCCCATGCGCAGATCGACCGTTGCGCCCAACGCGGTCAATGCCCGCGTGACGGGAGCCACCGCCATTGGCAATACTTCCACGGGTAAGGCAAAGGTCGAACCTAACTTCTCTACCAATTTGGAGCTATCGACCACGACGATGAATTGTTCCGCCAAGCCATCCACAATTTTTTCGCGGGTGTGAGCTGCCCCGCCGCCTTTGATCAAGTTGAACTGGGGATCGACTTCGTCCGCCCCATCGATCGCGATATCGATTTTGTCCACTTCATCCAAGGTGGTGAGCGGAATGCCGTACTTTTTCGCTAGCACCGATGCCTGAAATGAAGTCGGTACGCCTTTGATGTTCTTGAGTTCGCCAGACGCGAGGCGATCGCCCAAAAACTGAATGGCAAAAGCCGTCGTAGAACCTGTGCCCAAGCCCACCACCGTATCGGACTGCACTTTGGCGGCGGCGGCTCGGCCCACCTCTTGCTTCATCAACTTAACCGGATCCATCTCTGCCATCGGTGATCTCCCAACTGGAATTGCATGCGTTAATAGCATGACCCAAAGTGCGCACCGTTTCTAGCCCTGGGGATCGGGGAGGCGGGATCAGCACCGCCGCCAGTCTGGAATTTCTGAAGATTTACGCTGGATGCGGTGAATCGCCTGACTTAGATTGCGGGAGAGGGGAGCCAGGTTACTCAGCCGATCCAACCGGGTGCCCATATTCAGGAGTCGGTGGGGGCTGACAGGCCAGGAGGCCTATCCAACAGGTGGTCGTTTTTCAAGGATTCTCAACCGGATGCCCATATTCAGGAGTAGGTGGGGGCGAACAGGCCAGGAGGCCTATCCAACAGGTGGTCGTTTTTTAAGGGGGCTTCAACGTGCAGTTTTTTCTACCCAGCCACCCAACTACCCAACTACCCTTATACTCCGCTCCTCACGTCTCCACACTCTGGGTCTGCAAGGCCACATAGCCCGCTGCCGTTTCCCCGACGACCACAACATCCACCGTCACCTCACCCACGCGGAATACGCGCCAGCGATCGCCCACCGACTCCAACCAATCAAATAAGGCGTGATGGCGTTCAGCGATCGCCTTACCCTCCTCGCCATAGCCTCGACAGCGTCGCTCGATCTGCGCCATCAAAGCTGGCAAAGAGATTTCAGTGATAGGAGTGTCGGCAGCGCGTCGTAAAACCCGCAACAGTTCGTCGGTCTCGCCGGTGGTCAGCTCCCAAGTCGGGACTGTCCACGGGGCTTCGGTTTCGCTCGGGAGCCACAGCCCGTCAATCGACTGTTTGAGTTGAGCAATAAGTGCGGTATCCGTCATGGGGCATGCTGCAAGGATGTGTCCTTTCACCCTTGATCTTAGGAGATGGGGCGAAAGGAAGGGACCGCTGTGGCATGGGCTGCTGGGGGAGTTGCCACCCGGAGCGATTATGAACTGGTGGATTCGGAGAGCCGTGCCCGTTGGTGCAAATAGCGTTCGCCCAGGAAAATCAGGGCCCCGCTCAGGCCCACCGCCACGAGGCTGCCGATCCCCTGCCCGAACCCAATCAAGCCCGCCACGATCGCAGTAAAGCCCAAATAAGCCCCGGCGACTTGGCGATGGCTCCACCCCGATTGCTGTAAGCGTTGGTAAAGGTGGGTGCGGTGGGCTTGAAAGATATTTTCGCCTTTGAGCAGACGGCGGCTCAGGGTGTAAATCGCGTCGGCGGTGAGGGGAAGGGTAATGGCGATCGCGCCAAAACTCCGCGTCGGGTCAACGGTGGGTGCAATGAGGGCGATCGCCACGCAAGCGCCCAATACCGTGCTGCCCACATCCCCCATGAAAATTTTGGCGGGTGACCAGTTCCATCCCAGAAAACCTAGCAGCGCCGCCACCATGAGCCACCACAGTGGTTGTTGTAGATACACCGCTAGAAACGCCAATTGGGCAGCGGTGACGCTTGCGACCAAGCCATCCAACCCGTCCATAAAATTGTAGAAATTGACCAGGGCCGTAAAGCCAAATAGGGTGACACCCCCGAGCAGGATGTCCGTGACTGGTGTCAGGGTGAGCCAGGGCTGGGGCCAGAGGCCAAAACTGAAGAGGGCGATCGCGGCGGCTCCCAATTGCACGGCATAGCGGATTTTGGCCGACAGATTATAGCGATCGTCCAGCATTCCCACGATTGCTAAAGGAAGAATGACGGCGGCAACCGCCAGCACCGGGGGAAACAGGGGCGCAAACAACGTGGGCCAAAATTGTTGGCCCAGCCACGCCCCGAGAGCGCTGCCCAAAAAGGCGATGAAAAAGCCGAGTCCGCCGCCCCGTGGCGTGGGCTGAGTGTGGGAACTGCGATCGTTGGGAATGTCTAGCAAGGTCTGTTGGAAGCGTTGTCGCAGCCAGCCAGTTAACGCCCAGGCGGCGACGCCACTGAACCCGATAGATAGCAGTACCCCGATCATGTTTTCCCTGATGCTTGGATGAGTCTCGTGGCTCGGAGCAATTCGACTTCTTGGGCTAGGCCGACTTCTAGCGATCGCGGCTGATAGCCAAAGGCTGCCGTCGCCGCTGCGTGGGAATAGGCTTTGTCTTCCTGCAATCGCAGAATTTGTTCTCGCCGCACGGGCGATCGCCGACCCAAGACCGATTCCAGCAGCGTGGCTGACCACACGCCCAGATTGTACGGAATTTTGAGCGGTTGAACCGGTTTTCCGAGCAGTTTTTCGACGAGGGCCAATAACTCCAAAAAACTCACAATACTGCCGCCGCTGAGATCATACGCGCCTTGGATCTCTGGGTTCAAATAAGCTGTCAGCAAGGCCTGAGCCAAATCGCCCGCATGGACGGGCTGCAACAGACATTGCCCCGAGCCAAAAACTGGAAATCTGCCGTAGCGATCGCAAAACCGAATCAGTTTGTGCAAGTTTTTGTCACGGGGTGAACCGTAAATCATGGTCGGGCGGAACAGACAATACGAACCTGCATACTGCTGTAAAACCGCTTCCGCCTCGCGATATTCCTGCGAGTACTGGTTGTAACGGGAATAGACCCCCGTCGTGCCAATAATGATCAGGCGCGGCGTCAACTGAGCCCGCTGCAAACTGGCTAACAGGGTGGGCACCTGCCGCAGTTGCACTAAGTGGATGATGGTTTCCGGTGGGTGTTGAGCAAAGGCCGCATCCCAGCTACTAGCGATCGCTGTATCGCCCTTTAGAAAAGTCAGTTGCGGATGTAACGCCTGCAATTGCTGGTGGCGTTCCTCCGTCCGAGTGATGCAGACAATGGGTTGTTCGGGCCGCTCGCGACCCAGTGCTTCCACCAGCAGTTGACCCATCAACCCCGTCGCACCCGTCAGCAGCAGTGGCGTTTTCATGGGTTGGCCTCGCTAGCTGACAACACAGACTCATACACTTGGCAGGTTTGAGTATACATGCGCTCAAACGTAAACTGTGCCTCGTACCGCTGGCGACCCGCTGCGCCCAACCGTTGCCGTAGCGGCGCATCTTGCACAAGCTGCTGTAATCGCTGCCGTAGTGTCGCCTCATCCTCGGGCGGAATGCAAAATCCGGTAACGCCATCCAACACGGCTTCCGCGACGCCCCCCACTTGCGTAGCCACCACTGGCAACCCTGCCCGCATCGCTTCCAAGATGGTGCGGGGAAAGCCTTCCCAATGGGAAATGAGGGCAAAAATCTGCGATTGGGCGAGACAGTCGGCAATATCGGAGCGGAAGCCGAGAAATTTCACCTGCGACGTGAGCCCTAATGCTGCAACGAGGCCTTGTACGGTTGGCAGCGTGGGGCCGTCGCCAATTAACTGGAGCTGAAGATTGGGGATTCCCGCGATCGCTCGAATCAAGGTGGCATGGTCTTTTTGCTGATCAAACCGAGCCACCATGGTCATCACGACGGGATTGTTGCCACTTGGCTTCGCCTGGTGCTGCGCCGCGACTTGGGGCATGCCGTTATGAATGGTGATCAGGCGATCTGCCCTCATGCCGCATTGGAGGCCCAGTTGGCGATCGTAGTCCGACACGCAAATGATTTTGGCGGCCCAGGGGGCTGCCAGTTTTTCAATTGCTTGATAGACCTGTCGACGTCGAGGGGGGACACCGGGCGTAAACGCCCAGCCATGGGCCGTAAACAAACAGGGAACTTGGGACAAACGACCTGCGAGGCGGCCTAGCAACCCGGCTTTGCTGGAGTGAGTACTGATCAGATCCGGCTGGAAAGAGTGAATGATTTGTCGCAGTGTCAGCAGAGTTTTGACATCCGGCAGCGGACTAATGGCGCGACCAAAATGGGCAATGGCAATTTGGGGAATGCCCCGCTCGATCAACGCTTGGGTGTAGGCCCCCGCCTGTCCCGTCACCACTAAAACCTCGTGGCGATCGCCTATCAAGGCTTGCGCCAGATCCCGCACATGCACCTGGGCCCCGCCCACCGTATCGGCGCGGGTAATCACAAACAAAATTCTCACAATGGGTTCAGCACGTTCCAAAACTAATCTTGATAGTAATGGGGCGGCGGGAACGAGCGGACAGCGATCGCGGTAATCTTCAGGCTGGGTGACCTGGGGCAGTGTCATCCATCTGAGGCCAGCGCCCGGCTCTGCGAAATTCCGGATCTCGCCCACCGTTGACCATCCGGCTGTGTCGTTGATGGCTCCGATGTTGCGATCGCCCGCCATAATGCAGTACATATGCAGCATCTAGCGAGTGGTGAGCACGTGACGATTTTGGCCGTAGTCAATCAAAAAGGGGGGTGTGCGAAGAGCACCACTTCCGTGCATTTGGCTTACTGGCTGCAGAGTCAGGGGCATACCGTCTGTGTGATTGATGCCGACGCCCAGCGATCGTCGTCCATCTGGCTTAAGGGACTGATTGATGTGCAGATTCCTTATCAGGTGATGCAATCACCGGCAGCGTTGCGCCAGCAGGTGCCCACCATCGCTCAGCAATATGACTACTGCATTGTCGATGGGCCAGCTGGGTTATCCGATGCGACGAAAGCGATTCTCGCCGGTGCCGATTTGGCGATTATCCCGTGCCAGCCCACCGGCGTCGATCTGCGCAGCGCCGCAGATGCGATTCGCCTGGCGTGGAAAATTCGGAAAGCTCGCCAGGGACTGCCCGATGCCCGAGTGTTGTTCTCACGAGCAGTCAAGGGCACGCGCCTCAAGGAAGAGGCGATCGCCATTCTCAAAAAAGCGAAGGTGCCGACCTTCGCAACCATCATTCACCAGCGCCAAATCGTGGCCGATTCCTTTGGGCAACGGGCTACGGTTTTTGATCTAGCCGGACGCTCCGCGATCGAAGCTTCAGCGGAGTTTGAGCAGTTGGGCAAAGAAATCATCCGTTTGCGATCGGCCACCCAGCACCCGGCAACGACTCGCGACTAAAAGCGCACTCTCGCGTTCTAGGGAATGTAGAGAAACCCTAAAAAAACGAGCAGCATACGCTGAACTTCCTATGCTGGTAACTATATTGGCAATGCCGTCTATTCGCAGTTTCCCGAAGAGGCGAGAGAATGCGGGATGCACATTTTACGTTTGATCAGCGGTTCCAGTTATCAATTAGCGGCGGCCAGTCTCAGCCGAAACTTTGCTTAACCTTTGTGCCGGTGGGCAACAAACTTACTGCTGGAATCATGCGCCCTAGCATCACCGCAACAGTTTTACCGGAGAGCATTGACGCTGATTATCGATAGCTATGTTCTTCGCTAATATCAAAGCAACAAAAAGCAGTTCATTTATTTGTCAATCATTACTTTGCTGTAACTCCCGATGAATCAACCTCCCAATCGTCCCCAAAACCCT
Source organism: Leptolyngbya iicbica LK (assembly GCF_004212215.1). Taxonomy (NCBI): domain Bacteria; kingdom Bacillati; phylum Cyanobacteriota; class Cyanophyceae; order Leptolyngbyales; family Leptolyngbyaceae; genus Leptolyngbya; species Leptolyngbya iicbica. The sequence goes on along the minus strand of NZ_QVFV01000001.1, from coordinate 833,039 downwards.
AACGAACGCGAACAACGGTACCAATTGCAGCAAGAGCGCGAAGCTCTCATCCTCAAGCAAGAAAAGCAGCGCCTGAAAGCCGCCAATCGTTATCGCACCCTCGCTTGGATTCGCAACTCAATTGCTTTACTCGTCGGAGCTCTCGAAATCTTGTTAGCTATTCGCTTTTTGCTGCGAATCTCGTTGGCCAATCTAGAGAATATGTTTGCCAGCTTCATCATGAATCTATCGGCTCCGTTTATGCGGCCGTTTTCTACCTTATTCATTAGCCCCACGAATGCCGATGCCTCACGTATTTTCGATTTAAACGTGCTGGTTGCCATGGCTGTTTATGGGCTGCTGGGTGGGTTGGCGATCGCCCTCGTCAACTATTTACAAGGACCTGAACCGGCCCAAAAGTGAAGCAATCTGATGGAGTTGGTCTGATCAACAGTGCTTGCTTGTGATTGGAATTCCTTATTTTTGGATATTTTTATCAGGTAAAAATGTCAATGCCATAGATTCTGAAAACCTGCAATTTATACGAATGAATCGATGGTGAATCAAGGCGATAGGCATGACTAAAATTACAGTCTCTGTATGCACATATAATGGCGAGTCACGTCTACCTAAGGTGTTTGAGCATTTAGCGAAGCAAGTCGATGTGACACCAGAACAGTGGGAAATCTTAGTAGTTGATAATGCTAGCAAAGACAACACATTCCAAGTAGTGCAAGCATATCAGTCTGCCTTCAAGGAGATTTGCAAGGTTCGATATGTCGTCGAACTAAAGCAAGGATTAGCTTTTGCGCGGACAAGAGCTCTGAAAGAAGCAAATTCTGATTTAGTGGCTTTTGTCGATGACGATAACTTGTTGTTCCCAAACTGGGTGAATAGAGCAATTGCGTTTGCTGAGGTGCATCCTGAGATAGGTGCATTTGGGGGGCAAATTCACGGAAAATTTGGCACATCGCCGCCGCCCTATCTGAATAAAATTAAATACTTTTTAGCGGTTGTCGAAAAAGGGCAGCATTCGTTTGAATATCTGCCTGAAAAACGTATGCTGCCACCAGGAGCAGGTTTAGTGGTGAAAAGAGAGGCCTGGCTCAAGCATGTGCCCGATTCTTTATCTTTGGCTGGTAGGGTAGGAGGTTCAATGGTGGGAGGAGAAGACCTTGAGGCCCTCGTTCATATTCAAAAAGCCGGTTGGGAAATCTGGTACAACCCTGAAATGGAAATGGATCACGATATCCCTAATGCAAGGCTTGAAGAAGAATACTTATTGAAAATTGCCTGGGGCACCGGACTTTGTCGACACCAAATTCGAGTAGCTCGCTACACACTATGGCAAAACATTTTCCTGACGCCTCTTCATATTTTTCATGATTCTTACAAGTTGGTTAGCTATGTACTACCTTTTCAAAAGAAGAAAAATGAGGAAACTATTCTCAGAAAAATAGAATTGGCTTACAGGCTAGGAACATTTGTGAGTCCTTTTAGTATGTTGAAATCACGTTGGACACAAAAGCGGGTTGGAGAGGTTGATTAAGCTTGATTTACGCTCTTGATATTGGATAAAGACTAAATTCACGTCTTGTTGGAGGCAGTAAAGGTCGAAGCTTTCGCATTTGCTTGATGTGAAAAAATAATTTTCCTTGATGTGATCCGTTTATTTTTGAGAAGTCATTCTGATATATATTTTCGCCATTCCCAATGATATAGATGACGCCAGCAAAGGGGAGTGGTTTTAGAATCACGTCTTGGTCTTTGAAAAAACGCTCGAACTTGCCGTGATTGAAGCCGCTATAAAAATAAATGAGCTCATCCGAAAAGTGATCAGTGTTTTCAGGCAAAGGGTAAAGCTTGAATTTTAGGATATTACAAGAGCCACATAATTGGTTAAACCTAGACCCCTCACGGCGCATCATGAGGTCATTCTCTTTGTAGATGTATCCCTTTTTCAGGATCCAGCCATCAGATTCTGGGTGACTATTCACAAAAGCGACGATGCGGTTACTAACGCAGTCATCAGCATCAACAACCATGGCGTGACTCGCAGAAAATTTCTGTGAGTACATCAGACCTAAAATCGTTTTTTGACTTTTGTCAAAAGATTTTTCTTCGTAGGTTTTTGGGGTCTTTAAATCGACTTCTAGATACTCGATTTGAGAGTGAGAGTATGGAATTTCTGGCTTGCTATTGCAGACTACTAATACTCTAAAGTGCGGGTCTGTCTGACTGCAAATTGAGCGAAGACATCTTTCAAGTAATTTGCAGGTTAACCGCCAAGACTTGGAGACCTCTTGACTTTTGAGGGGGATGATAAATACGAGCATCTGAGTTTAGGCGATAAATGCTTAGAGGTCGTTAAGTTTCGTCAGCCTTGTGCCTGCATGTTGCTTCAGGAGTTCGGTGACAAGATACATCCATATATTGAATATTTTAAGAAGTCTGCCATGGTTTTGGGGAATAAAGCTTAAAAAAGTAATGAGTTGTAAGTGCTGGTGGCGATTTGATCTTTTGGCGGTTTAATCTTTTCTGCTTGAATGTTGTATCGAAAGGTCATAGGTCTGCCCTGGCAATGGGCAGGGGCACACTTGTTACGAGGAACTTACACGCATGTTGGGATTTTGCCAGTTGTCAAAATGCTGTGTTGAGTGTCAATTAGCTAGCACTGCTGTTTCCTTTTCTTGCCAAGGTTAAGGCGCTTTAATGCCAGTCTTGCAAGGTGTTGTCAGCATCGATTTAAGCGTTTGATATGGTGGAACTTCTCAATGTCTGGGCCGAGGCTAGATGATGTCTAGTCGCAATACTTTTTCGCAAGGCTTTGAATAGTGAGGATGAGCGGCAAGCCCGGTATGCTGAGAGGATGGTGAGACGACACAGACGACGTTGGCAGCGAGCAATGCAGCGTCAGTTAGCTTTTTGGCAAGGGACGCTCGATATTTATCAATATTGTGGCCGGGCTATTCAGTTAGTGTGGCAAACTCACAGCCGCTTAACGATCGCGCTGGCGTTGTGTACGTTGGTTTCTGGATTGTTGCCAGGGGCGATCGCTTATTTTGGCAAGTTGATTGTGGATGGCGTGATTCAAGCGGCGGAGTCGGGAGCGATCGCGGATCGTAATCAAGCGTTGCGGTATCTCGCCATCGAAGCAGTACTCGTGATGGCGCTTGCCGGGACACGACAGGGGCTAAATCTTTGTACGTCGCTGTTGCGGGCGCTACTAGCCCAAAAGGTCAATTTGCTGATTCTTGAAAAAGCGCAGCAACTGCCGCTGTCCTACTTTGAGGATTCGGAGTTTTACGACAAGATGAATCGAGCCCGTCGGGAGGCGTCGAGTCGGCCATTGAGTATGGTCAACCGCACCTTTGGCCTGATGCAGAATGCTTTGTCGCTGCTGACTTACAGCGGCCTGCTGCTGCAATTTTCGGGATGGGCGGTGGTGATTTTGTTGGGGGCCACGGTGCCCGCGTTTGTGGCGGAGACGCGGTTTGCGGGGCAAGCCTTTCGGCTCTTTCGCTGGCGATCGCCCGAAACCCGCCGCCAAAACTATTTGGAAGTGTTGCTCGGGCGTGAAGACTATGCCAAAGAGGTCAAGCTGTTTCAGCTGGGGCCAATGCTACTGCAACGGTATCAGGCCATTTTTGACCAGCTCTATGGCGAAGATCGGGATCTGACAGTGCGGCGCAGTGGGTGGACTTATGGGCTAGGACTGTTGAGCACTGCGGCTTTTTACGGGACGTATTGCTGGATTGTGTTGGCCGCGATCGCCCGCCGTATTTCCCTAGGTGAGTTGACGATGTACCTCACCGTATTTCGTCAGGGGCAGAATGCGTTTGCCGCCATTTTGACGGCGATCGGCGGCATGTATGAAGACGGGTTGTATCTGTCGAACTTGTATGAATTTTTGGAGCAGCCGATTCCCCAGACGGAGGGCACCGCTAGCTCTGGTCCTGATCCGACGGATGGTTTGCGCTTTGAGCAGGTTTCTTTCACCTATCCCGGGTCAGACAAACTGGCCTTGTCAGCGGTGTCCTTTCATCTAAAGCCGCGCCAAAAGCTAGCGATCGTGGGGGAAAACGGATCGGGCAAAACGACGTTGATCAAGCTGCTGACCCGGTTGTACGTGCCGACCCAGGGCCGGATTTTGCTGGATGGTCGGGATTTACAGGAATGGGACGTGGCGGTGTTGCGCCAGCGCATTGGCGTCATTTTTCAAGACTTTGTGCGCTACCAGTTCAAAGTGGGTGAAAACATTGGTGTGGGCGATGTGCAGCGGCTAGAGCAAGAATCGCAGTGGGCGATCGCGGCGCAAAAAGGCACCGCGAAGCCTTTCATCGAGACCCTGCCCGACGGCTTTCAAACGCAGTTGGGACGCTGGTTTCGGGGGGGACAAGAACTCTCGGGCGGCCAATGGCAAAAAATTGCTCTGTCGCGAGCTTTCATGCGTACCGATGCCGACCTGTTGGTGCTAGATGAGCCCACTTCAGCGATGGATGCGGAGGCAGAAACCCAAATTTTTGATCAGTTTCGGCTTGCAACGGAAAATCAGATGGCGATTTTAATTTCCCACCGCTTTTCGACCGTGCGCCGGGCGGACGAAATCTTAGTGCTATCCGCCGGACGGGTGATTGAGTATGGCACCCATGAAGCGCTGCTAGCCCAAAATGGCCGCTATGCGCGTCTGTTTCGGATGCAGGCGGCGGGTTATCAGTAAGGATGGATGATTCGCATCCCCGACTGCACGGCTGAACCTACGCAGGGCTAGTCGGAAAGGGGGACGCTTCGGTTTCGCTGCAGTCGGGGATGGGGGCATGGGGGGTGGCCTCCAAGCTAAAGGACACGCCGCAGCCACAGGTTTGTTGCGCGAGGGGATTGGTAAAGCGGAAGTTGCCCCCCATCAAGTCTTCGGAGTAGTCGATCGCGAGCCCGTCGCAACTGGCCAGGTGCTCCGCCGCGATCACAAATTTAAGCTGATCAATTTTCAAGACTTCATCCGTCGCCTTTGTCGCCTGACGAAACTGCAAATCATAGACCAGGCCCGCACAGCCCCCTGGCAATACGGCTAAGCGCACGACACCACTGCCGTAGGGATCTCTGGCTTCCAGACGTTTGAGTTCACGAATGGCACTTTGACTCAGGTGAATCATGGCAACAGGACAACTTCATCATGCAGTGTCTAGCTTATCGCTAAGCCGACCGCCGTAAACCTAAACCGAGGGAATCTGAAATCCTTCGAGGGCGGTGAGCAAATCGCGGTGGATATCGGGGGAGGCGGCGATCGCGAGCCCCGGCCAAGCATAGTCGATACATTCATCCAGCCGGGGCAAAGGCTGGCCCTGATGATCGGTGACTATGCAGCCTGCCTCTTGCGCCAAAAACGCCAGCGCTGCGCCGTCAATAAATTTGCCCGCTGCGAGAATGACGCCCCCAAGATGTCCCTTGAGAATGCCATTCACATTAGGGATCGGCTGATCAGTGGAATAGTCTTCTGACACGCTGATGACGGTGTAGCGATCGCTCAACTTGTCCTTCAGCGGGGCCATGCGCGTTCCTAAAAGCACCGCCTGATTCGGTGAGCGCTGGAGCGGTTCACAGTCATCTAAGGCTTGGGCCAGTTGACCCACACGGGTGCCCTGCCCGCGCAGCGCGTAAAAATATTGATCTTCCGCCGGACTCACCGCCAGCACCGCCTCAAAGCCAGCGGCATTGAGCACCGTCAAAATAATCTGATAGTTGGGAAAGCCATCCATATAAAAGCGCGTGCCGTCGATGGGATCGAGGGTCACCAGATAATCGCCCGCTGGCCCCAAGTCGATCGCGCGAAAATACTTGGTGTTGTAAGACTGCTCAAACTCCTCGCCATAAAACCGGAGGTTGGGAAAACTGCCGAGCAGCGCCACTTCGACAAACGTTTGCACGGATAGGTCGGCATCGGTGAGGGCCGTTGAAAATGGGTTAGGGCCAGCTTTGGCGGGTTGGGCAACGATGTTGTCTTGAATGTGCCGCGCATAGCCCGCTGCCAATCGCAAGGGCGGCAACAGCGTTTCCAAAATTTGACGGGGCGTGGGGGGGGAGGACATGGCACTGGGGATGAGCAGCGCTTCCATTATCACGATTAATGGTCTGACTGAGGGCGGCGATCGCCGTTGTGGTGTCAAGATTGAGCCGGGTTGCCGCTACGGGAATGACATCTGGTACCAAAAGCAGCCCGCATCGGTGCCAGGCCGCATTGTGATGTAAGGTTATATACAAGTCGGTTGATTTGTATTCCTCGATACGTTTTAGGAATGCTCTCACCGCTTCGCCCCAATTGTTGGTGACTGCTATGTCTCCTTTGACTCATTTTCCCGGTTGTGTGCTGCAGCCTCAGCTGGCGAGCGATCGCCCGCGCCGCTACGTGCACTGCACACTCGCTCCCCGGCGCGGTGATTGGGTGACGCTGACTCAAGCGCCCCAGGGTCCGCCGTTGCACAAGGCTCAGCTATTGCTGCCAGAATCCCCAACGACCTGGATTGCGTGGATGCCCAACCACGGCGAAATTGTGCTCGATCGCAGTCAGTTCTATTGTTAAGGTCTTTCTCAATGCCGCTGAGACTGTCAGCGTCCTCGGTATACAGTGATTCTGATCACCGAGTTCACTGTGAAGTGAGTTATGGCAGCACGGCAATGGGTTGAAATGACGTCAGCGGGAAAACGTTGGCTCATCTTTGGACTGCTGGTTGTGGCCCTGTGGCTGGGAGCCATGTCTGGCGCGATCGCCTTTCCGCAAACCTGTTTTATTCATCAGGCGCGGCATCTGCCAGAGGGGGCTGCGGTGACGGTGACTGGCCGAGTGACGGTGCCCAGTGGCGCATTTGGCTCAGCAAATCTGGACGCGGGCTTTGCGATTCAAGATGTGACGGGTGGCATTTATGTGACCACTCAGGAGCCGACACCGCTACATGTGGGCGACACGGTTCAGGTGACGGGTGAACTGGTTAATGATGGTCACGGTCAGCAGATGCTGCGATTAACTGATTGGGTGCGCAGTCAGCGCCCACTGTTGCCGATTTCGCCGCTGGTGGCCTCAACGGCCCAGGCAGGGCAGGTCTTAGATGGTCAGATTGTGACTGTAAAGGGACAGATTAGTCGACCCTTGAAAGCCGATGCCCCCTACGGCGATCGCCTCTGGCTGCAAGATGAGACGGGCGAAATTCAAATCTATATTGCTAAGTCTACTGAGATTGACCCGGAAGCGCTGGCGAATTTAACCGTGGGTCAATGGGTTGAGGTGACGGGGTTTAGCAGCCAGTTTGATGAGAATGATGAAGTGATGCCGCGATCGCGCGCCGATTTAGTGGTTCTGTAATTGCTCTCATGCACGCCGTTACGGCGATCGCCCATCCAGCAATCTCGGACATCAACGGGGATGGTTTCCTGGTTGTAAGGGGACGGTCCCCTATTCGTTCATCCGATGGTTGCGGATGGCCTGTTAGGGAACCGTCCCCTGTTAATCCCTCTATTAGGGGACAGTCTCTTGGAACGGCCTAACTAGCCTGCAGTGCCGACATCACCTCAGCGTGAATAGTGCCGTTGCTGACGACCACGCCCCGGTTATCGTTCATCTTCGCTGCGGAATAGAAATCGAGCGGCTTGCCATACATGTCAGTAACTTTCCCCCCGGCTTCTTCGACCACGATCGCCCCAGCGGCATGATCCCAAATCTTTTCGCGATAGTCGGGATATTTGGGCGAGGGCAGACGCAGATAGAGGGCGGCTTCGCCAGCGGCGACGGCGCCATATTTGGCCTGGCTATCCATGCGCACCGAAGCTTGGGTAATGCCGACGGCTTTGGCGACGGCTTCTTGCTCCGACTGGTTGCCGTGGCTGGCTTCCACACTCTCGACAAAGCGGAGTCGCTCGGCGTCGCCGGGTTGCACGACTTTGACTTGCTTGGCGTCACCCCCCGCAATGGGCTGCATATAGGTGCCCTCGCCCCGCACGGCGGTAAACAGCAGGCCAGTGGAGCCGTAGCCCAAATCCAGCGCCGGGCAGCCGAGAATGCCGACTTTGAGATCACCGTCTTCGATCAGGGCGAGGGCGATCGCATATTGGTCACCGCGCAAAAAGCCTTTGGTGCCATCGATGGGGTCGAGAGTCCAAAAGCGTTTGGCGGGGGTGCCATTGCCGTGGTCAATCCATTGGGTCACATCTTCTGGGGTGACGGTGCCCATCACGCCCTTGACGAACTGGGTCACTTGCTGGAGGCGATCTCGCATTTCTGGCTGCTTGAGTTCGGCGGCATCTTCTTCCCCGACCACGGGATCACCGGGAAACGCCTCGCTTAATGCCTTACAAATAATCGCCTGAGAGCCATAGTCGGCGACGGTGACGGGACTTTTGTCTTGCTTTTCCATGGCTTCGGGCACCATGTCGCGGCGTACCGTTTCGCAAAGTTGGGCGGCGGCCATCACCGCTTTTTGTGCGATCGCCAACTCAGTTTCGTAAGCCATGCAATATTCCTCGTCCCAGTGGGCCAAAATTCAGGCTTAGTTTACCCAAGCGCCTCAGCCAAATCGACCTTCTCGATGATGTGATTTACGTGTTTTGTCGGAGGCCGCCAGGGGCTGCCTGATTATGCGGTCGGCGGCTCAGTCAGGTATGAGGTGCCCGGCCAAATTTCGTGGATTTCGGCGGCTTGGTGGTGCGCGGCAAACTGCTCCCACAGCAGACCATTACAGTCAGTGGCGGCGGTGAAGGTTGGGGCGTCATCGTCTTCCCAACCGAGATGTCGCAGCGTTCCGGGTGGGCAAGTCGAGTCCTGACGGACGGAAAAATTCAGCGTCTCGGTGCGCCACAGGGCGTATTCTCCAGGCACGACCAGCACTGGCGCTGCTGCCAATCGTTGGGTGTAGTCTTGGACGGTGGCAGTGATGTTGGGGGTGGCGATCGCAATATGGAATCGTTTCACAGTGAGTTATGCAGGATGAACAACAGCCGTTGCTTGGGCGATTCTAACTTGCCATCGGCCTGGGGCCTGAGCTTGCCAAACTCGGGTGAATCGTAACGTTGTGGCAAAAGGTTGCGCGGCAAAGGTGCCGCTGATGTCAGCCGCTACGGTGACGACCGCCACCTGACCCAGGAGGGTGATCTGCTGATCTGACAGATCTAGCTGGTGGATGGCGATCGCCCCTGAACGGTGGGCCTCCAGATCGGCCTGTTTGGTCATGACTTGCCCCAGATGGTTGGTAAACACCAAGTTATCCGCCAGCAGGTGATCGAGGTGGGGCACATTGGAGGTCATCATGGCTTCTCTCAAAGCTGCTTCAGCCGCTTGAATTTCGCTGGTTAGGCTAGTGCTCATGGCAGGGCTCCCGGTCTATCAGGGCAAATCGTCAATCATGATCCTCAACCATTGCGGGGTTGGTCGTCAGCGTCGATTCTGATCGCGGCTGGGGGCCGATGGGGGCTCAGCTGTCCGCGGCATGTGGCATGACCTGACTCGGATAAGAACAGTCCAACACGAGACAATCGGTTTTGGCGATAAACGGGCCGTGGACTTCTCCGGGGGGCCGACTCGCGTAATCACCAGCGGTGAGCCAGCGATCGCAGGCTTGGTCATAGAGCTCCCCTGAGACGATAAAAATCTCTTCGGGAAAGTCGTGGATCTGTGGCCCAAACTCTGACGTATCGGCCCCGGCCTTAAAACGAGTTAACCGGGTAAAGTCGCCGGTGACTTCATCGACAGCGAGAAACAACTGCTCAATTAGGCCGTTGCTGCCCTCGATCGCAGTCCACTGGTCGGCATGATTTGCTTGCAAAGGATTCCAATAAGGTGCAGTGGTTTTTGCCATCGTTTTTTGCCCGTCGGTAACCGCGCTAAAAATCGATTGATTCATGAGCGAATCATACAGCGATCGCCTGGTGCTAAACGTTGACTGCTGACTGGCCTGGGGAGATCGCGATTATTGGCTCGGTTCAGCATCCACCCTTGAGCGTGAATCCCTGGGCGGTCAGGTCAACTTTAAGGACAGTTATTCAGGCTGGGGAGATTGGTGAAAGCGCCTACCCCTGGCGTGAAGTTAACGGTACCAGTATTATTTGCGGCTAAATTAGCGAGATCGACGATCGCGAAAACTCCAGCAGTGGTCAGGTTAAAGCCTGGTGTTGCAGTGCTGGTATTGCCGGACAGTTCCAGGCACAGGGTAGTGGAAAGCGGGGCAGCGGTATCGGCCACCGCTGCATCAAACTGTTCGGCATTCAGGTTGTTATTTTGCACCGATAAAATGGCGCGGCTATTGCTGCCCGTGACGCGCACGATCGCACCGTCGCCTGCCACATCGGATACTTGATTGCCGCTAATGGTCGCCGCCTGGATTTGGGCATTGCTCGCGTCGATTCCCGGAACTGTCGCCGCTTCTAATAGGCCGAGGCTGAGGTCGAGACCATCGTCAGCAAGGCCAGTCAGGGTGTTGTTGGTAATGCTCAAGTTGCTGATGACGCTGTCTTCTTCAAGGCCGATGCGGATGCCGTCACCCCGGCGCTGCCCTGCTTCCACCGTGCCGATATTGCTCACCGTGTTGCCGGAGATAGTGACGGTGGCGGTGGGGGTCGCGGCAGTGCCGCCCGCTAGGTTGGCAAAGGCCACCGCGATCGCATCGCCACTGGCTGAGGTCGCCCGCGTGTCGGTAATCGTGTTGTTGGTAATCGACACCGCCAGCGAGTCACCCGTTGTGGTATCGCTACCAATGAAAATTCCCCCCGCTTCGGTGGCCCAGGCTTGCAGAGTTGCCGGGACAATGAGCGGCGTCACCCCACTCACATTGGTGATGGTGTTGCCATCAATGGCGATCGTGCCCGTGGCATTAGAGATGGTAATGGCGGCGGGGGCAGCGGTGCCTGCTCGCAGGGCATTCGTCCCCACGCTGGTGAGGGTATTGCTGCGGATGGTGAGCCCCGCATTACCCGTCGCAATGATGCCGAGACCGACATCAGCCAAGCGATTGCTCTGAATCGTCGTGTTGTCGCCCTCGGTAACAATGGCGGCATCCCCCGTGGTGGCGATCGTGTTGTTTTGCAGCGTGACACCGCTGGAGTCATTGCTCACCAAGATGCCCAGGTTTGCCGCCTGGGAGATATCGTTCTGGTCGATGAGGACATTCGACGAACCATTGGTGATCGAAATGCCCGTGTTTGTGGATTGCGTTAAGAGGTTATTGCGGGCGATCGCGCCCGCTGCCCCATCAATGAGCAGCGTATCGGCGGCATTGCGCAGACTAAAGCCATCCAGCACGTTGTTGCCCCCCGTCATCGATACGGCAAAGGCTCCCCCACCCCCATCCACCAGCGGGCGCGTACCCGTGCCAGACTCCGGTAGCAGCACCGACTGCGTGCCCAGCGAGGTGCTGATGGTCAACGTTCGGGCCAACGCGGTGGATAGTACCTGCACCTCTCCGGGAATGGTGAACGCCGCGAGGGGATTGGTAGCGGTGTCGCCAGGACGGACGTAGACAATATTGCCCGCGTTGACCGTGCCCAAAGCCGTGGTCACTGCGCCGCCCGCCGTGCCCAAGGTGGTGAAAGGACTGGCAATAGTCCCGTCGCCAGTATTGGGGTCGCCCCCATCCGGAATCACGTGGAGAAATACGTAAGGTTGGCCCGTTGCCGGATTGACGGCCACTTCCGTTCGGGTGGGCACCCCGACTACCTCAACCTGCTGATCAACCCAAATCGTGTTGTTGCGGGTGATCGACTCGCCGGCTCTGGCCCAAAGGGGCGATCGCGCTTCTTCCTCAGTCGATGCCGTTGGCGGGGGCGTGCTGGCCCCATAGCCGGGAAAAGTAGCCCCGACAGAAAACAGCACCCGCGTACCAAACAAACCATCGCTCTGGAGTCCTAGCCCCAGGTTAAAAAAGGGCGTCGGGCGGGCGGCGAGTCGCACCCGGCCCCCCACTACGCTGTCGCTGCTGTTGCCCGCCAGATAATACAGACCGCCATAGCCCCGCAGGTCGCCGCCATTGGCAAACTCGGTGAGCTGGATGCCGCCTTCTAAATCTAGCCCGCCTAGCGCGGCCTCATACTCATCGATGACTTGTCCACCCAGTTGCAGCACCAGATTGTTGCCTTGAAAAAAGGCATCGGTTACCTGGTTGGCGGTGCCCCCCGTCGTGCCTACCTGCTGACGGGTATCGCCCACAGGCAAATAGCCGTTCAAGTGCACATCCCAGCTATCGCCAAAGGCTTCCAGGCCCAGCCCAATTTGGTTAAAGGTGCTGTCATCGGTCTGGCGCAGGTCATAGCTGACATATCCGCCGAAAATGGTGTCGTCCTGCAGCCAGCGGTGGCCGACCGTCAGCCCACCGCCGACAGTGCCGTAGGTTGCATCCCAAACCACTTGGGGATTAAAAAAGGTCAGCGACTGCCCGGGCGTTTGCCCCAGGGGAATCAAGCCCTCTAATCGGCCATAGCCTTCGCCATCTCCGGCAAAGTTCTGATACTCCACATGCAAGCGCGCGGGAATGTTTAAGTCGCTAGCGGTGCCCGTGGCTTGGGCGATCGCCGGACGGGAGTCAGAAATTTGAGCCCAAGCGGCTGGCGCGATCGCCCCACTCACGGTCAGGCTACCCAGAAAAAGGCTCATCAGAGATTGGTAACTCATGCGGATGCGCTGTTAACGATGTCAACTATCTCTGTGAGATTACCCAAGCCCCGTGAGAAAAGCGCGAATGCTAAGTTGAGTTTTGTCAACCGATTGAATAGTGATTTGTTGATGAGATGTGTGCGATCGGGTTGCTAGACCGGCCTGTATGACTGGCTCGTTGCTCGCTGCGGTAAAGGTGACATTGGCTGATGTTGTTTCAAAATTTAGTCGGTGGTGTCATGGTTCTTGCTTGGGAGCATAGCTGGCTGGTTGTTCCGCGATCTCCTCATAGAACTGCTGGATGGCTTGGGGCGATCGCAAATGGTAAACCGACTTGCCACCCTTTGCCTGCTCCACATAGTCGCGATATCTCGGTGTCAGTTTGGTGTGACACAGCCACACGGTGTAGTAAGCATTCAGCGTCCCCTTGAGTAATGGGCTGTGTTCGGGCCAGCCCGCAGGCGGTGACCAAGCACTTTGCAAAAATCGTTTCGTCACCCACCAATAATGTCGCCCCACGGGCAGGTCGAGATACACCAGGGTATCGGCCGCTGCCAACCGTTGCCACACGGTGTCAAGAGAGCCAAAACCGTCGATAATCCACTGATCTTGCTGGAGCAATTCATCGTGAGCGGCTTTGAATTCATGGGGGGGCAGTGCGGCCCCACCGGGTTGATATTTAATGGCATCGAGGGGCACCCACGGCAACCCGGTGATGTCGGCCAGTTTTTGACTCAAGGTGGATTTTCCAGCCCCTGCATTCCCAAAGACTGCGACCTTTTGCATTTTGGCGTCCTCTTGGCGTCCTCCCAGAAATTGGTCTGGTTTGTGACTCACTTCAACGTGAGTTCCCAAAAACCTGAAAATATCCGTTCACGACTCGGCCTCTCAAAAATCACTCTCCGAGGTGGGCCATTTTTTCCCATCAGAGAGTGACACAATCCAGTCGTCGAACGGTCATTTAACGGTCATTTATTTGGATGACCCTTAGCATCAACGACAAGCACAGCGATGGCTTGGCGATGTCAAATACTTGCGCCCAGCTCGCTTGACCTGACGCCTGGGTTAGCGCGAGTGGCGATTCTCCTCGACTGACGACGATGCCTGTCTGGGCAAAGCGATCGCAGCACTAAAGCTCTTCTGGCAAGCGCAAGGGTTGAATGGGCTGAGAAGGCCGCGATCGCGGGCGGCGTTGAGGAATTCTGGGCAAGTCAGAATCGGCTTGAGGAGAGGGGCATGATGATGTGGGCGCCGACGGCAAGGGCTCGATCTTGGCCTTAGAAGCCGATGCTTGCTGTTGGAGCTGGCGGTAATAGTAATCGCGCTCTACGGCTACTTTTTGGCACCGCTGGCGCAGTCGGGTTTCCTGATCAACATGGGCTGCGAGTGCCCCCTGCAACTCTTGGATGCGGGCGGCTTGTCGGCGCACAGTGGCTTGCAACGCCTCGATATCCGGTGGGTCGGCAGTGTCGAGGTCGGCAGGCGATCGCTTATCCGATACCTCCGTCAAGGTCTGGTGGGGTTGCACTGCCTGTGGCTGCGGCCTAGTAGGTGTTTGATCAAATTTTGCCAGCTCAGCAATCATCGCTTGAATGGTCTGGATAATGTGCCCGAGATTGAGATGGTGATTATCCAAATCAGTATTGAGGTGATCAAGATGTTGTTTGGCTAAGCCTAAATACTGACTCAGATGCACCGCCATCGATCGCGCCACCATCACCTCTTCTTCTAGCGATCGATAGTACGCATCGGCATCTTTGGGCAGCATGGAGCCCGCTTGCTGCTGTTGGGTGAGGTATTGCAGATAGGTTTGCAGTTCGGTATGACTTTGTTGAAATTGCAGATTGAGCTGATCAAACCCTTGCTGCTGCTGATCAATCAGTTCATTGAGCCGAAACCCCATCACCCCCAATAGGTGATCCTGGATTTCCGTAAATTGTGCCAGTTGCTGCTTGAGATGGTTAATCGCTTGCTGCTGAACGTTGGCGTACTTCTCAGTGCTAGCGAGCTGAGTCTCAACCCAATATTTGTCTTGTACTTGTGCGGTTAATTCATCTAGGGAATCTAAGGCTTGGTCAAGCGCTTGCTGAAGTAGACACACCCGCTGAACGAGCTTGAAATCTAGAGAATGGCTCTGTTGCATAGCGGATACACACGGCGAGAAGCGAGCAGTTCCTAAAGTTGGGTATTTAATGTAACAAGGCGCCTCAGAAAATGTTGTTCACTACACCACACTTGTTATCTATGAGACATTTCTTTGCGAAAATTGGACGCCTAGATCACTGATGAATCACCGACCAAAAGCCGAGGACTCGCTGCGCCAATATCCCTTCCTGTTTCACAGTATAGGGGGCTGAAGGGACCCAGTATGGCTGTCGAAAGCGATGCTTACTTTTTATGCCCATCTCGTTGGCTGACCGGCGCTTCCCCCGCGATCCCCCCATTCATGCATCTATTCGCGGCTGTGATCGGGTCAGACGATGCGCTGGTCCCTCTGGTCGCGGTGCATTGAGAAAACCCGCTCTGAGCATGGGGTAGGATGAAGCCCTACCTAACTCTGAGCCTGGGCGACGGCATGACTTTTTCAGCAAAAACGCGCAAACGCTTTGGTCAGCACTGGCTAAAGAGCGAAGCGGTGTTGGCTAACATCATCGCGGCGGCAGAACTGCAAGGGAGCGATCGCATCCTCGAAATTGGCCCCGGTACAGGAATTTTGACCCAGCGAATGCTGCCCCACGTCGCGGAGCTACTCGCGGTCGAAATTGATCGAGATTTGTCTGAGCGCTTGCGATCGCAATTCGCCGCTGCCCAAAATTTTCAGCTCCTTGAGGGCGATATTCTGCAACTCAACTGGGAACAGATTGCTACGGCAATGGCGGGTGATTTTCCCAATAAGGTGGTTGCCAACATCCCGTATTACATTACCGGCCCGATTCTCGAAAAGCTCTTGGGGACGATCTCGCATCCCAATCCCCACCCGTTGAGCTCGATTGTGCTGCTGGTGCAGCAAGAAATTGCCGATCGCCTTTGTGCCGCGCCGGGATCAAAAGCGGCCGGGAGCCTCACCGTCAAAGTGCAATACCTGGCAGAGTGCGAAATCATTTGCCCCGTGCCGCCCAAGGCGTTTCAGCCGCCCCCCAAAGTGATGTCGGCAGTGATTCGTCTGCGACCCCGTCCCTTTCCCGATGTCGCGATCGATGCCGCTTTGTTAGAACGCTTGCTGAAGTTAGGCTTTGGCAGCAAGCGCAAAATGCTGCGGAATAATTTGTCGCCCTTGATTGAGCGATCGCGGCTCCTGGAATTTTTCACGACTCTGAACATTGCCGATAATGTCCGCGCCGAAGACTTGAGCGTCACCGATTGGGTAGCGTTGAGTAATAAGATGCTTGAGGAAGGATATTCACCCTGAGGGGCACCGCTCTGGTCGCTAACAACGGTTAGGGCGCGCGGCCTGGTTTATGGAAGACGCTATGGATTCTTATTCCCTCTCGGCTGCGGCCAAAATTAATCTGTACCTGGAGATCGTGGGCGATCGCCCCGACGGCTATCACGAACTCGTGATGGTGATGCAGAGTGTAGGCTTGGCTGACCGAGTGACCGTCCGTCGCCTGGGGGCTCACGAAATTCGCTTGCGGTGCGACCATCCCGAGGTGCCCAGCGACGCCAGCAACCTGGCCTATCGGGCAGCAGCCCTGCTGCACCAGCGGTTCCCCAAAGTAATGACGCAGCAAGGCGGCGTCGAAATTACCATCCAGAAAAATATTCCCGTTGGGGCCGGACTCGCGGGGGGCTCCGCTAATGCAGCTGCCGTTCTCGTGGGGCTCGATATGCTGTGGCAGCTGGGCCTCACCCAGATCGAGCTGCAAACTCTGGCCGCTGAACTCGGCTCTGACATTCCCTTTTGCATTGCTGGGGGCACCGCGATCGCCACGGGGCGCGGCGAACAAATCGATACGCTGCATGGCCTCGACGGCTTATATGTAGTCTTGGCTAAATCACCCACGTTGTCGGTTTCCACGCCTTGGGCGTATAAAAGCTATCGCCAAGCCTTTGCCGATAATTATTTAGATGTGGCGACTGCTAGCCAAACCCGCAAAGCCCAGCTCCATGCCAGTCCGATGATGGCGGCGATCGCTCACCAAGATGGGCCCGCGATTGGTCAACATCTTTATAACGACTTAGAGAAGGTTGTGTTGCCCGCCCACCCCGATGTCAAAGCGATGAAAACTACCCTCGCCAGCTGTGGCGGGCTGGGGACGCTGATGTCGGGTTCTGGCCCTACCCTCTTTACCCTGACTGCTAGCCAAGCTGCCGCTGAGGGCATCGTGCAGCAAATGCGATCGCATTATTCAGAGGCGGAACTCGGACTTTGGGTGGCCCCCCTGCTGCCCAGCAGTTTGCAGCTGCTTGAGTCCTAGTCTGGGTCCATAGCGCATTGTTGATGAAAGACTGTTGATGAAGGAGTGATAGCCCAGTATGCAAATCCAATTCCGCGAATGTGACTTTTTTAACCTTTGGATTTGGATCCAGTTTTCCACCGTCCCCTCCTCCATGGAGCAGCAATATATTGATGAAATTTTGAATTCCTGGTTTTTCTTAGGCAAACTTGGTGGCTTTAATGCCGAAAATCTGCAAGTGCAAGATACCGGACTCGAAATCAGCTACATGCACTACGACGACTCCCAAGCGGATGACACGCTGGTATCGCTGATGCACAATATGAGCCCGGTGGAATATGAAGGCCTCTGGGCGCGCTGCTGGTTTGATCTCGGCACCTCAGACGCCTTGGCCCTCGATGTGCTGATCAATGCGCTACAGCAGTTCAGTAAGGATTATGTTGAAATCGAGCAAGTGATTGTCGGGGGCGAAAACGAAGACTGGCCGACCCCAGACCATGCTCAGGCCGATTTTGTCGGGGGCGAATACAACTGAGGAGATCTCTGAAAAAGAAATTACCTGAAAGAAGGTGCGGCGTAGGTTGCGGTTGACGTCAGGAAACCCAACAGTATCAAGGATTCAAGCATGTTGGGTCTCGTTCCTCGACACCAACCTACGATGGGGAATTTATTTCTAGAGAACACCTAACTGCACTTAACTTTTAGCCTCAAGTCATCAATACTGAGGCTTGCCTGCATTGATTGGAGGCCCTTGCTTCAATATGACGGCGGCTTAAAGCTGCTCTAAATATTCCAATAGATCGGCCATGTCTTTAGCTTCTGGTTGAAACTGGGGCATCGGTGGAGTGTTGCCGCTAACAACCTGCTGAATCAGTTTGGATTTAGATTTCCGGGCTGAAACGCCTAAAAGGCTGGGACCAACTTCGCCATCGGCCTCAATGCCGTGACAAACCGCACAGTTCATCTGGAAAATTTCTTGGCCGCGATCGCGATCGCCCTGCAGGGCCAACACCTCTTGTACATAGGGATCAGCCGCCGCTTGGACATGGCGCACCACAAAGAACGTAGCCAATAGGCACGCGATCGCTACGGTCGCCCACAGCAGCCAGCGTGAAGTAGCCGAAGCTGGCTTGGAGTGATCCGGGTTAAGTGCGTTATCAGCCAAAGCGTCCAAAGAATTACGTTTCGTTATTAACATAGCTTAAAGATATCTCAGAAAGCAGCTGCAATCAGCTTCCTTTAAGGTTTCTGTGTTGCGAAAGATTAAGTGGTTGGCCGAGATTTGGGCTGCAATCTGGGTACTTTTCGGCATGGATGGGATAATAAAATCTCACCAAAATTTTGATTGCTTGTCATTAGTAAGGAGCCGTTTGGCGTGGTTGAACCTCTATTGAGTGGAATTGTATTGGGCCTCATTCCGGTGACTCTGGCTGGTTTGTTTGTGGCTGCCTACCTGCAATATCGCCGTGGCAACCAGCTTGACCTAGATTAAGTTGGCTCGCTCTGGGGCTGCCGTGCCTGGTGGTCCCAGTATTTCGGCCGCTCCTTGTGGGCGATCGCCCCTCTGTTGACGTTTGGTTCGACAGAGGGGATTTTTGTGTCGTGCAGCTGTCGCTCCCGGGCGGTGGGGGTGACTCAGGTTGAACCCTCGATCGCCGCCGTTGCTTGGGCCTGAGCATAGCCTTGCAGGGCCAACTTGGCAGTACCGATCGCCGCCTCCGTCGAGCCTGCCGTCATGACTGGCGCGGGCAGCCATCGTTGACGAATCTGCGTCCAGGCAGGATTTTGCGCGCCCCCCCCAGCGGTAAAAATCCGAGTGGGCGGTGTGGCCCCGAGGGCGATCAACCGCTCATACCCCTGCGCCTCGATGCGGGCCATGCCCTCCAACAAGCCCTGCAAGAAGTCCGTTGGGTCGGCGGGGCGTGGGCTCAAGCGCGGCAGCAATTGGGGATCATTGATGGGAAAGCGTTCGCCCGGGCGCGGCAGGGGATAGTAGTCCAGCGGTGACGGGCGATCGCTATCAATTTGCTGACTGAGACTCGCCAATTCCTCATCGGTGAAATATTGCCGCAACACGGCGCCGCCAGTATTCGACGCGCCCCCAACCAGCCACAGGTCGCCTAAGCGATGGCTATAAATGCCATAGCGACTGTCTTCGACCCGTGTGTGGCTCAAAAGCTTGATCACCAGGGTTGAGCCAAGGGACGTGACGGCATCCCCAGGTGCCTGCGCTCCACTGGCCAAAAAGGCGGCAATACTGTCGGTGGTTCCTGCGATCACGATGCAGTCGCGAGATATGCCATAGCGATCGCTCGCCGCTGTGCTCACTAGCCCGAAGAGGGTGCCCGGAGCCTGCACCTGGGGCAACCACTGCCTGCCCCCTTCGCTTTCTAATAACTGCAGCAACCAATCCGGATATGCCAGTCCTCCCACGTCGTACCCCAGCTTCAAGGCATTGTGATAATCACTGCGCCCCCAATGGCCATGCAGATGTGCGGCCAACCAATCAGCTTGATGCAGAAAATATCGGGCGCGTCCCTGGCGCTCTGCGGATAAGTGCGCGCCCCACCACAGCAACTTGACCAGACTGGAGGTGGCACTGCGGGCAGGACTGCCAGCGGGAGCGACAGACGCGACTTGGGAGATGCAAGCCTGGCCGCAATCGTCGTTATATAACAGAGGTGCCGTCACCGGCTGTCCGTGATCGTCACAGAGTAAGACCGTGGCCGAAGTACCGTTGATGGCGATCGCGTCGAGTTGCGATCGCACCCCCGGCTCTACCTGCCTCAACAACGCCTCTAGCGCCTGCAACCACGTCACATCCCACGATCGGTCAGTCTCCGCAAACTCAACTCGCACCTCGGTGAGCAGCCGCTGGGCCTCATCCATGACCACTAAGCGAGCGCCAGATGTTCCAAAATCCAGACCGGCAGCGTAAACCATGCAGCCCTCGGCGAATCAATCAGCAAAAAAAAGGGGCACCGTTAGGCACCCCACATTCCAGTTTCTCAAGTGGAATAGTAAAAATCGAATTAAACGCTCACTTCGCTGAGCTCGCGCAGAATATGGTCAAACGGCTGGTCAACAAAGCTGGTATCTTCCATCCCCGCTTCTGCTGCCTTGGCCTTGACCATATCTTTCATGATTTGAATGCCGACCACCGTGGGCGCAATGGGCACCCCCAGGGAGTTGTAAGTTTCGCGCAGACCTTGCAGCACCCGCTCATCCAGCACATTTTCGTTGCCGGCAACCAGCGCGTAGCTGCTATAGCGCAAGTAGTAGTCCATATCGCGCAGACAGGCAGCATACCGACGAGTGGTATACGCATTGCCACCGGGGCGAATCAGTTCCGGCACGGTCTCAAACAGTTGACTCGCGGCTGCTTTCACAATTTCAGCGGCTTTAGCGCTGATCATGGTCGCCACCTGCACCCGCGCCAAGCCAGTATCAAAATAGCCTTTCAGAGAATCGAGGGCCAGTTGATCCAAATAGCGGCCTCTCGAATCGTAATTTCGGATTAATGTCGTTACGGCATCCCGCATGTACGTTCTTCTCCCAATCAGTCTTAAAAATTCCAGCCCAGTCGCACCGGAATTGCGATCGCGCGTATGAGAAAAAATGCCAAATCTAAACCAGCATTTTCAGGAAAAAAATTTCCCTTGAACCACTCAGCTAAAAATCACCGAAAAGCTTGGCTCATCGACTCTTGAGCAATCCAGAAGCCAGTCTATCACGCGACCTGAGAGCGCAGGTGACTCCAATGAGAAAGACGAAGAAACCCCCAGGTGATTGTTACATTCAGATACATTTCGCAATATGCGGCTGCTCGACAGCAAGGGGAACCTTCTACAAAAATGAGTGTGTCAAGGCTTTATTTGCCGGTGTGTTGGCGGCAAATGGGTGCGGCTTGCCAGTCAATGCAAGCCGAAAGCGGCAATTGAATATTCGTCTGAGCAATGGGTTTCAGCTTTCGTAAAAACTGATACAAAAGACGCGAATCCCTATCCATAGGATGAGTCAGACAACTTAAGGCTTGGTTCGCGGACATCTTAGAAATTTAAGTGCATTGGCCATTGAGAGGATCAACAGTGACTGCATTGTGCAATCAGCAGTCCTTGCCGCTTCTTAAAACGTGGTGTCTACTGTACTAGCCAATGAATACGAGTTGCCCTTGCGGACTTAGACAGTATAAGGAGTAATACATGGCGACCGCTGAAGACATCTTGAAAAAAATTCAGGATGAAAATATCCAATTAGTCGACCTGAAATTTATCGATTTGCCGGGCATCTGGCAGCACTTGACCCTACACGTCAGCCAGATTGATGCTGATAGCTTCACCGATGGCGTCGCTTTCGACGGTTCCAGTATTCGGGGGTGGAAAGCCATTAACGAGTCCGACATGATGATGGTGCCCGATCCAGACACCGCTTGGATCGATCCCTTCTATGCGGAACCGACCTTGAGCATGATCTGCACCATCAAGGAGCCGCGGACTGGGGCGCTGTATGAGCGTTGTCCTCGGGCGGTGGCAACTAAGGCGATCGACTACCTCAAATCGAGTGGCATTGGTGATACTGCTTTCTTTGGTCCAGAAGCTGAGTTCTTCATTTTTGATGACGTTCGCTTCGACCAAAACGAGCATTCCGCTTATTACTACGTCGATAGCGTTGAAGGTCGCTGGAACACGGGCCGTGAGGAAGAAGGCGGCAACCTGGGTTACAAGCCTCGTTACAAAGAAGGTTACTTCCCTGTTGCGCCGACTGATACTTCCCAAGACATGCGCAGCGAAATGCTGCTGACCATGGCCAGCTTAGGTGTACCCATTGAGAAGCATCACCACGAAGTAGCGACAGGTGGACAGTGTGAACTGGGGATCAAGTTTGGTGAGCTGATTCAAGCGGCTGACTGGTTGATGATCTACAAGTACTGCATCAAGAACGTCGCCAAGAAGTACGGCAAGACGGTCACCTTCATGCCCAAGCCTTTGTTCAATGACAACGGTTCTGGGATGCACACTCACCAGTCCATCTGGAAAGATGGGCAGCCCATGATGGCCGGTGATAAGTACGCGGGCTTGAGCCAAACTGCTCTGTGGTACATCGGCGGCATTCTGAAGCACGCCCCGGCATTGCTCGCTTTCACAAACCCGACGACCAACTCTTACAAGCGTTTGGTGCCTGGTTTTGAGGCTCCGGTGAACCTGGCTTATTCTCAGGGCAACCGCTCGGCTTCGGTGCGGATTCCGCTCTCTGGGGATAACCCGAAAGCAAAGCGTCTGGAGTTTCGTTGCCCTGATGCAACCTCCAACCCCTACTTGGCCTTTGCTGCCATGCTTTGTGCCGGTATTGACGGCATTAAGAACCAGATTGATCCCGGTGATCCCCTCGATGTGGACATCTATGACCTCAGCCCTGAAGAACTGGCGAAGATTCCTTCAACGCCTGGTTCTTTGTTGGATGCGTTGAAAGCGCTTGAGGAAGATCACGAGTTCTTGATCTCCGGTGGTGTCTTTACTGAAGACTTCATCCAAAACTGGATTGAGTACAAGCTCGATAATGAGGTTAACCCCATGCGGTTGCGGCCTCATCCCTACGAGTTGTCTCTCTACTACGATTGCTAAGGTCGCAATCTAAGTTGCAACAGAGCGTTCAACTCCCTCTGTGAATCTGTGGTTAAAAGGTCGCCTGCGGGCGGCCTTTTCTTTTTTGGGAAGAAAAATATTCTCGCTTCGGTAGCGGCAAGGTGTATTCGTTACAATTCATAATATTCGTTCTGTTTTTGACTCCAATTCTGCGTTGCTGCCAATGCCTGACACTTTGACTAAGCTGGCCTATCAAGCCTTTCAAGAGGGTAAAAATTACTTTGGCTTGGGCCATAAAGCGATCGCGACTCAACTGCGATTATGGCTGCGTCCCAACATTAAATTTGAGCTGAAATCCATCACCCCGGAATTTTTGGCCGACATTGACCGCCGTCGTCAAGCGCTGATTGAAACCGATTGGCAAGATGCCGAAGCGGGAATTTACGACAAGTCTTTATTGTTTGACAACCCCTGGCAGGACTTTTTTCAGTACTATCCTGCGATCTGGTTAGATCTTCCCGCTATCTGGGATCGCGCCGAAGACAAGCAGACTGCGGCATTTGACCCAGAGATTGATACGACGCTCTATCCCAGCTACTACCGTCGCAACTTTCATAACCAGACCAATGGATATTTGAGTGATCTTTCGGCCAACCTGTATGACACGCAGGTGGAGTTGCTGTTTGGCGGGGTGACTGACGCAATGCGGCGGCGGATTCTGAAGCCACTCAAAGCTGCCCTGTCGGCATCGACAACGCCAACATCGTCATCTGATACACAATCGCTGCAACGGGTACAGCCCAAACTGCTTGATGTCGCTTGTGGCACAGCTCGTACTCTGAGGATGGTGCGCCAAGTGTTGCCCGATGCTTCGCTGTTTGGGATTGATCTGTCGCCAGCATATTTGCGTAAAGCCAATCAGCTGCTGTCAGAAACCCCTGGCACCTTGCCGCAACTCGTGCAGGGGCAAGCAGAGGATATGCCCTACCGTGACGACTTTTTTGACGCCCTGGTGTGTGTGTTCCTGTTTCATGAGTTGCCGGGGCCGGTGCGGCAGCAAGTGATTGATGAGGCTTATCGGGTGACTAAGCCTGGCGGCACGTTCATTATCTGTGACTCGATTCAGAGAATTGATACGCCGGAGTTAGAGCCAATCATGATCAATTTTCCCGAGCTATTTCATGAACCGTTTTATCGAGACTACACCTATGACAATTTGAGCGATCGCTTGACGCAGGCGGGCTTCACGGAGATTGATACCGAGATTCACCTGTTCAGCAAATATTGGGTCGCTCGAAAACCGGGCGCTTGATGCCAGGTTGGGAAAAGCAATACAAGAGATCGCGCTCAGGTTTAGAATCTGACGCGATCGCTCAATTTCAGACAATAAAGCTGCTCGACAAATCACTCGGCAATACGTCGCTGAGCGATTGCTTGATAACGGAGGAAGATGGCAGCGGCCTTGTTCTGCTTGTTCTAATAGTGTGCGCGACTGGCCAGCAGTTGCTCTTCCAATGTGGCGATGCGGTTGTAGGCAGCGGTCAGCTGAGCCGTCAACCGTTGAATTTGAATTTCGGGCGACAAAGTGCTTTCTTCCCCCGTACGGTCAGTTTCTAGATAAACAGAATCCATGAGAATGTCTTTGTGCATGAGCAAGGCTTCGCCACGATGAATGTGACCAGTCGATGGCGTTGAGGCGGCGGAATGGTCATCTAGCAATACACCTGCTGCTGAATGCGACTGAGAAGACGACAAAATCTCAGTGACTCGATAATTGACTTGATCAATTAGCTGATGAAGTGCGTCAACTTTCTGGGTCAGCAAAGTGACCTGGGACTCGATTGGTTGCATATGACGCTAAAGCTCTGAATAGAATGATCTCCATCCTATAGCCAGTATTTTTCAATGCCCCAATTTTACAGAGGGATTTAAAGTTTGTTGATATTTTATGTCAGCTTAAGAATCTGTCGCTGAATGCACTTTCCCTTTGCTGTACTTATAGATTTTTTGATGTGCTTTTGTGAATTCTTTTTCGGAAAGGTGAAGACTCCCTGAATTGAGGAATCTGAGATTAGGGGCTGAGACGGTTTTTGTCTGAAAATACAACCCTAGAAATGTCGAGATTTTGACTGATTGGTCGGCAGTTAGGCAGTTGTGCTGAGGGCTAGAGATTTTGAGTTGCTGGGTAGAGAATCTGGGGATACTATGGCCTCGAATTATCTGCCTACGAAGATTTCAGTGATGCTTCAGGGGTGTTGATCGATTCTTGTTGCTAAAGGAGAACTAGCACTGGAGTCGAAAATATTTTGCGGAATGGGAAGTAATGATGGGGTTTGAGCGCCATGGACAGGTCGGTTTTTTGGCGGTTTTGTCAGCACAGAGAATTAAATGTTCAAGCCTAACGATGTCGAGAATGGTGTGACGGCATAAGGAACGCTTGGTTGGAATTTAGAGGTTAGCGATCGCCCTAAATGAGTTAGCGATGGCGAGTTTCCAAGAAAATTTTCCGAGTTGCTTTTGAATCAGAAAAAGTGTTGCTGAGTAATCATTTCCGGAGCGGAAATATCATTATTTTCCATAAGTTGTCTTTGGCGTCTTGAGGGCGATTGGGCCTCTATTTTGGGAAAGAGGGCACCCCTATGCTAGAGGATGGCTGGTGCAGAGGTCGGGGCCTCGATGCGGTGGCGGAATGTGATGTGTTCGGCGATCGCATTGCATCGGCATGGTGAAAGTGACACCGATTTAAGTGGGTATTCTCCGAGTCAACCCCGTCAGACGGGCTTGCATGAGCCACCACGGCCCTCTATCTCGATCACGTTGAACCGCACCACGTCAGGCTCGCTAAGGTCGGCACACCAACTCTAAGGGCGATCAGTTTGATAGGCTTGTAGAGCTTTGGCCCAGCGCCATTGGCCACGGTGTTACGTTCTCTGGAATGACGGTTGGGAGTGTATGGATCGACGACGTCTGCTGATGGGGCTCATGGCCGTTATGGCGACCTCTATGACCGCTTGCCAAGGTCGCTCAGACAATACTTTGCTGGTGGCCGCGATCGCGGGGGCGCTATCGCCCCAAATGCTCCGTGATCTACAGAGCCGCCAATCGGCGGACATCGTGCTCCGACTCAAAGCCCAGGAGAGTTTGGTGGCGCTCTTCCAACAGTTGCAGGCTTGGCAAGCGGCAGCTCAATCAGCCACTCCTGAGGCTGGGCCGCGTCGAGCCGATTGGGCCTTGCTGAGCGATTATTGGCTGTTGCCAGCCATTCAACAGGAATTGATCAGCCCACTGGATAATGTTGATGCCATTGCTGGCTGGGAGTCTTTACCCGACTCTTGGGCGCGTTTACTTCAGCGCAGTCAGGACGGGTTGTTGTCGGCGACTGGGCCGACTTGGGGGACGCCCTACCGCTGGCATCATCTGATGATGGTGTACGATCGCCGTTTTTTTAATTCATTAGGTTGGGAGCCCACCACCTGGTCTGATCTATTGCGAGCAGAGTTGCAAGAGCGCATCATCTTGCCTGATCATCCCCGTTTGGTGCTGGGGCTCATGCTCAAGGCATTCAATCATTCCGTGAATGATCCCGATCCGGCCAGTCATGCGGATGTGGTGTCAGCTTTGGAGACTTTACGAACGCAAGTTAAGGCCTATGACACGACGACCTATTTACAGTCGCTCGTGATTGGTGATGCGCCCGTGGCCGTGGGGTGGTCCGGTGATATCCAGCCGCTGTTGTCGCGCTATCGCTATTTGCAAGCGGTGGCTCCTGAGCCGGGTACGCTGCTATCCGCAGACGTTTGGACTCGTCCTAAGGGAACAGCCGCAACTGCAACGATGCCAATGTCTGACTTTGAGCAAGCCTGGCTCAGCTATTGGTGGCAACCCGACGTGGTAACCCCTCTAAGCCTATTGACTCAGGGGTTGTCGCCATTGTTATTGGCCGATCAGCCGTTAGACTTCGACTTTGAGTTGGCGGCGAATACGGTGATGCCTGCCCCTGCCCAGTTGCAAAACAGCGAATTTGTGGAACCTTTGGCAGATGCCGCGATCGCTAACTACAACCAGCTATGGCAGCAATTACGGGGGCGCGAATAGGTCATCGCCAAAGTTGGGGATTTCATAGTTTACGAATGAACCGATAGCGGCCTCACAATTCACATCAAGTAGTTGAGCGGTGGGGACTTCTTGGCTGGGTCGGTCATTGATGCCGGGAATATTGCTAAAGTCACAGGCGTGAATCCCGGCCAAATCGATCGAGTTATAAATTCTGACGTGGTGCCCATAGTTCATCCCAGCGGTACCAAGCTGTCGCAGCACGGCAAATTGCTGAAAGTCGTTAAAGCGGTTCCAATATTGCGGGTCAACTTGCACATCAATCACTGGCGCGGCGGCAGTTTGACTGTAAAACGCCGTCCAACCGCGAACGAGGCGATAGCCTGCCACCCTGATAATGGTGTCGTTCGAAACTCGCCAGAGGGTCGGCAGACTATCGCGACTCCACCAAACGCTGGGCAGCGTGGCTTGGAAGAGCGAGACTGAATCTTGAGAAACGATTGGCCAGTTTTCGTCGGCTTCTTCAAAGAAGCCCAAATCGTTGCCGTAGCTGGACGGAATATCGATTAATAATTGCAGCATCGCCTCCTCAGCCGGCATCCCTGTGGGGGGGGCGGGCGTTTGGGCGATGGCACGGTTAGCTAGACCAACCGCCAAGACAATGCCGCCGATGAGGCTGCCCCAAGCGACCCGCTGAAAACGTGCTGTGAGAGAAGGCGCGGCAAAAGTTGGCATGGTCGGCAATGCAGCGATCGCTGCATGACGTTGAACAATGCCCATCTCCGGCGGGTTTTCACCAAGGGGAGCGCCGCTCATCGGCCTCAGACTGTGACCGAGGCCGACTCTAAAATGAGCCGCAAACGATGGGCATGGAGTAGCTGAATGGGCACGCCTGCCGCCTGCTCCAGCATGTAAACGACATGCTCCGGACGCAGCAGAGTACCGTCGTTACGACAGCTACCTCTATATCGAATGATAGCTTGAGCGCCCAGATTGTTCCGTTGCAGGCGGTCAGGCATGAGGACCGTCTCCGCCGTCTCGGCCATCGTCAACTCAAAGAGGCGATCGCGCAAGTTGACCTGCTTCTTTTTGCCCGATTTTGTGGTGTGTTCCCAGGCGATCTCATCACGGTGCAGAATGTCGTCGAGCCAGCTCTGCCAATCAGGGGATGCCGCTAACTCCGGATCTGTCTCGAGGGCGATGGCCAAGACATATTCCGCCTGATCCAGCGATTTCGTCGCCGAGGGGTCATTTAGCGACACGTCGGCCACTTTGTAGACGGGCATGTCGGCTGGCAACTGCGCCGCCAATCGTTCCCGAAACTCGGTTAACTCAAGCGGTTGGGTCAGTTCAAAATCGACGATTTCACCGGTGCTGGTGGCTCCCAAGGGCAAGGCATTGGCGGGCGAGATGCGGGGGCCGGGATGATAGCCGCCAGTAAACGCCACGGGGAGGGCGGCTCGCCGTACGGCGCGATCAAACAGGCGCACTAAATCCAGATGGCCGAGTAAAGATAATTCCCCCAACTTGCCCAACCACACGCGAATGCGCTGTGCCCGGTTTTGGTTGGGCTGAAAATGGCCGGTGAAATCGGGAATGGGCGGCGGCGGCACCACGACGTTGTGGCCAAAGTCGGGGCCACAGATACCGCAGTGAGAGCATCCTTCAAAGGAACAGTCCGGTACTGTAGCCGCTTCCAACGCACGTTGCAGGTCATCTTTGAGCCATTGTTTATCAATGCCGGTGTCGAGGTGATCCCACGGCAGGGGACTGTCGAGGTTGCTGACCTGATCGGCGGTGTGGGTGTCCATCAGGTTCCATTCCCCGGTTTCGACCTGGCGATATTTCCAAGAAAGACCCGCTTCATCGATCGCTTGCGTCCAAGCGCCAAAGGCGCGCTCCAGACTTTCCCACCAAGAATCCATCCCGGCCCCTAATTCCCAGGCGCGACGAACAACAGCGGAGAGGCGGCGATCGCCCCGGCCGACAAAATCTTCCATGGCGGAAATGCGCACGTCGGTGAAGTTGGCTTTGATGCCCCGCATTTTCTGGAACTCCGCCCCCAGCAGTTCCTGTTTCCGCAAAAACTCGCTGGTGGAGACGCTGTGCCACTGAAAGGGCGTGTGGGGTTTCGGCGTGAAGTTGGAAATGGTGAGATTTACCTTCAGGGGTTTGCGGCCTTTTTGGCGACATTCCTGTTGTAGCCAGCGCACCGTTTCGGCGATGCCCAGCACATCGGCATCAGTTTCTCCGGGCAACCCAATCATGAAATAGAGCTTGACGCGATCCCAGCCCTGTTCGTAGGCCGTTTTCACGCCGCGCAGTAGTTCTTCGTTGGTCAAGCCTTTATTAATGATGTCGCGCATTCGCTGCGTCCCGGCTTCGGGCGCAAAGGTCAGCCCGGTTTGGCGCGTTCCCCCCAGGATGTTGGCGATGTTTTCGTCAAAGCGATCGACCCGCTGACTGGGCAGTGAGAGGGATATGTTGTCGTCCTTCAGGCGATTTTTGACCTCTAATCCCACCGCTGGCAGCGCTAGGTAATCTGAACAACTGAGGGACAGCAGCGAAAATTCGTTGTAGCCGGTGGCTCGCATCCCTTTTTCGATCGCATCCACGACTTCCGTCGTATCCACATCGCGGGCGGGACGAGTGAGCATCCCCGGTTGGCAAAAGCGACAGCCCCGCGTGCAGCCCCGGCGGATCTCGACCGTGAGGCGATCGTGCACCGTTTCCACATAGGGCACCAAGCCGATCGCGTAATGGGGCATCGGTGTCGCGACCCGACGCAGCACGCGGGCCGGCACATCGGGACGGTTGGGATGTACCGAGCCATCCGTCGCCATGTCGTAGAACCGAGGCACATAAACGCCGGGCACTTGGGCGAGATCCAGCAGTAACTCCTCGCGAGTTAGGCCAGCAGCTTTGCCTTCTTCGATGACCAGGCCAATTTCGGGCAGCAGTTCTTCGCCATCCCCCAGCGCGACAAAATCGAGGAATTCGGCGTAGGGTTCGGGATTGGAAGTCGCGGTTTGCCCTCCGGCAAAAATAAGCGGCCAGCTTCCGGTCTCAACATTCCAGGGACCATCGGCATCCCGTTCCTGCGAAGTCAGCGGAACTCGGGCCAGGGTCAGCATTTCCAAAATGTTGGTTGCGCCCAATTCATAGGCGAGGCTAAAGCCCAAAATGTCGAAGTCGGGGAGCGATCGCCGCGATTCCACCGCAAACAGGGGCAGGTCGGCCTCAGCGAGTTTGGTGGCGAGATCGGCAGCGGGCAGGTAAGCGCGATCGCACAGTTGTCGGGGCTGGGCATTCAAAATGCTGTAAAGAATGATGTGCCCCAAGTTAGACGCGCCCACCTCGTAAACTTCGGGATAGGTGAGCACCCAGCGCACATCGGCCTCATGCCAGGGCTTATGCACTGCTCCCAGTTCGTTTCCTAAATAGCGAGCGGGTTTATTGATCCCAGTGTTGAGCAGCGATTCGACGGCAACAGCCACGGCAATACCTTTGAAAACATGCAAGTCAGCGCAAGCATCACTATAGCGAAAAGCTTCCCTCGGTTTAGCGGCGATCGCGGGGATCAGTGACCAAATATTGACGCGGCTGCCCTTGTGCGACTATTGCTCAACGTTAAGGCCGACTCATGGCAATCACTGCGTTTTGGCCCCCAAAGCCAAAGCTAAAACAGAGGGCGGTGGTCAACGAGGTCGGCACAGCTGTCTGGGGCAACCTCAGATCAAAGGCGGGATCTCGCAAACCGACACAAGGCGGCACGATTTGGTGATGCAGTGCCAGCACACACATCACCGCGCTGATCGCTCCCGATGCCCCCAAGGTATGACCGGTTGCCCCCTTCGTTCCTGTTACCCAGACGGATGGGGGAAAGACGGCCTGGATCAATTCGTTCTCATAAAGGTCATTTAGCCGGGTGCTGGTGCCGTGGGCGTGGATGAGATCGACCGTTTCTGGAGCTAGCTGACTGCGTTCCAGACAAGTGCGAATGGCTGCCAACCCGCCTGCATAGCTGGTGGCATCCGGCGCACTCACATGATTCGCATCGGCGGTGAGTCCCGCTCCCAGCAGCCGAGCATAGATACGAGCGGAGCGATCGCGGGCCACATGCTCGGATTCCAGCAATAGCAGAGCCGCTCCTTCGCCAAGTACCAAGCCCTCGCGTCGCTGATCAAAGGGGTAGCAGCCCGTTGTCGCCAGTGCCCGCATTTGCTCAAAACCGGCCAAAGTGAGCGGCGTAATGGCCGCTTCGCCTGCGCCAACGAGAACGCGATCGCACTGCTCCGAGCGAATCAGGTCAGCCCCTTGAGCGATCGCCCACACCCCCGTGGCGCAAGCGGCCATCGGTGCCAAGACCGGACCTTGCGATCCCAGGTGCCGAGCGACAGCGATCGCGCCCATGTGCGGCAGGCTGGCTGCCCAATCATCGATCAGGCCAGTCGTGAGAAACCGTTCCCACTGGGCCTGATGCCCGCGACTGCTGCCAATAACGACACCACAGTTGGGTAACTGTCCTGACAGTCCGGCGTCTTGAATGGTGGCTTGAGCCGCGGCGGTCAACAACGGGTCCAAATGAGCCGGTTGCTTGCCCAGCATGGCCAGCGGTCTTGGCTCCAGTTCCGAAAATGGCTGGCGGAGGGCGATCGCACTGTCCCCTCGCAGTAAGCGTTGCCAAGTTTGGTCGGCATTGGCCCCCAAAGCCGACACCAAACCGATGCCCGTAACGACCACCGTCATTGAAAGTTTCTATTCCGGTTGCTGGAGATTTTCAATCCCCGACACCACCGTGGCCGATTCAACAATGTCGCCCTGCTCAATGTTATCGACGATGTCCATGCCTTCGGTCACGTAACCAAACACGGCATAACTACCATCCAGAAAAGGCAAATCTGCCAAAGCAAAGTAAAACTGGGCCGAGGCCGAATCGGGCAGCTGCGATCTCGCCATCGCTACGGCTCCCCGCGTATGAGTCAAGGCCGGAGGTTCGCCGATCTGGGCTTCGTCAAAAGTGCGACTGTAAAGCGGGCTGTCAGCACCACTCGGTTGAATTTCCAGCGGAATGTACCGAGGTTCATTGGTATCGGGATCAGTAAAGCTGCCTGTGCCTAACATCTGAGGCGATACCGAAGGATCCTTGCTTTGGGGGTCGCCCCCTTGCACCACAAAGGGTTCCGGCGATTTGACGACGCGATGAAAAGAGACGCCGTCGTAAACCCCGCGTTCGACCAAATCAACAAAGTTACCCGCTGTGACCGGGGCGCGATCGCCATCTACCTCAATAACGACGGTGCCACCATTGATTTGCATCTCCACCGTGGCCGCCCCATTCAGGACTGGCAGCCCGGCTGGCACTGTGCCTGATTCAGAGGCAACAGGCGCTTCGCCGGCTTCCTCAACGGGAGTATCGATCGCCGTAGTTTCATCCATCGACTCAGAGGCCGCACTGGTGTCTTCTGTATTAGTACAGGCAGTCAGGCCGACCACCATGACGACCAGACAGAGTGTCCAACTCCATTTCCGCAGTTGCTGCATCATATTGACGAATTTCCAATTTGCATCATCAAGCCACCATAGCGGCCTTACTCAGTGATTTCACTGCTAAGCAGTGAGCTCGCTTAAAGTCCTTCTAACGGGACTTGCAAAAAGCGAGCAAGTTCCGCCCCCTGATTTTCGAGATCAGACAAGGGCAAAGGCTGCCCCACCCGCGTCAGGGGAATATCAGGACGACCCTTGATTCTTAGATAGAGGGCTCGCTTTGGATTCAAGCCTTCACGAATATCCACGCGAATGGCCTGTACATTGTCGAGGGGATACTCAATTTCAATCTTCCGGTTTTTGCCAAAAAAACCTGAGCGAAAAATTCGCACCTGCCCAGTTTCTTTATTGAACTCGTTGTAACCGCCCCCCACATCTAAGGCGATGATCACCCAGAGATAGCTCGCGAGGGTAATGCCCGCGACCCCGTAAAACCCCATGGCCACGCCTTGAGGAATAAAAATCAATGAAGTGGGATCAGCAAACGGCAGTAGGTTCGTTTGCAAATAACTCGACAAGCTAGCCAAGAAAAATCCGGTGGCACCGAGGCTCACAATCGTTGCCCACCAATAGTTACTGAAGCGGCGGGCTCCCAGAACGGAATATTTCAAAACGCGATCGGTACTAGTTTGAATTGATGCAGTCATGCTCTGAGAGTTTAAGTATCAGATTGTAAAAATTTAGATCTCTCCCTATCATAATTAGAAACCTGCATTTCCTAGTTAAGAGCCTCTGTGGCTCGCAATAGGATGCATTGACGGGGCTGAGACTCGTTTCACAGAGTACAGGGTTTCCGTTAATGCGATCGCAGCTTTGCAATAAACCTGCAAAGTCTTGCATGCTAGACATGCTGGATTTCTAGCTATAGATGGAGAATCGCGCTATGACCATAGCAATGGGACGAGCGCAAGCCCAGCGAGGATGGTTCGACGTTCTCGATGACTGGCTAAAGCGCGACCGATTCGTCTTCGTCGGCTGGTCTGGTATTTTGCTATTCCCCTGCGCCTACTTGGCGGTGGGGGGCTGGCTGACCGGCACCACCTTTGTAACTTCCTGGTACACCCACGGTTTAGCCTCTTCCTACTTGGAAGGGTGTAACTTCTTGACCGTGGCAGTGTCCACTCCCGCTGCCAGCATGGGCCATTCCCTGCTGCTGCTGTGGGGACCTGAGGCCCAGGGCGACTTTGTGCGCTGGTGCCAAATTGGCGGCTTGTGGAGCTTCGTCGCTCTGCACGGTGCCTTCGGCCTGATTGGCTTCATGCTGCGTCAGTTTGAAGTCGCTCGTCTGGTCGGACTGCGGCCTTACAACGCGATCGCGTTTTCCGCCCCGATTGCCGTCTTTGTCTCCGTCTTCTTGATGTACCCCTTGGGCCAGAGCAGCTGGTTCTTTGCCCCCAGCTTCGGCGTCGCAGCCATCTTCCGCTTCCTGCTGTTCTTCCAGGGCTTCCATAACTGGACGCTGAACCCCTTCCACATGATGGGGGTAGCGGGCGTCTTAGGCGGTGCCCTGCTGTGTGCGATTCACGGAGCGACCGTGGAGAACACGCTGTTTGAAGATGGCGACGGTTCCAACACCTTCCGGGCGTTCGAGCCGACCCAAGCCGAAGAGACCTACTCGATGGTGACTGCGAACCGTTTTTGGTCGCAGATTTTCGGGATTGCGTTCTCGAACAAGCGCTGGTTGCACTTCTTCATGTTGTTTGTGCCAGTGACGGGATTGTGGATGGCGTCTGTGGGCGTCGTGGGTTTGGGTCTGAACCTGCGGGCCTATGACTTCGTGTCTCAGGAAATCCGCGCGGCGGAAGACCCTGAGTTTGAGACCTTCTACACGAAGAACATTTTGTTGAATGAAGGTATCCGGGCCTGGATGGCACCGACCGACCAGCCCCACGAGAAGTTTGTATTCCCTGAAGAGGTGTTGCCTCGCGGTAACGCGCTGTAGACACCAATTTAGGAAAACTGCACTCAAGAGCGTCCGCATAACGGGCGCTCTTTTTTTATGCCCATGTTTGGACTGCGGCTGGGAAATGCTCTGCCTTGGGATACCTGAGCGATTTAGATTGAGCTGTTGGGAAAGCAGTCGAGCTTCGTTCGGAGGGCACTTGACATCCCAATACGGTGTTGGTCGCTGGCAAAGGGGTGAGTCGACTGTGAAAAATCTCGAAAAACTTCTGGAATCGAGCGATCGCGTGACGAAGGTTATCTTACTGACCTGACCCAGGTCACATAGCAGAGTCAATCGACTCCATACACTAAGCCTAGTCCTCATTTGGCTTCTCTGGGGAGTTTCAGTTCGTAACTTGGAACTCATTCCCTTGATGCTAAGTCGTGGCAAATGGGCATATTAAGCCCATAGCTGACGGCACCTCACCGTGCCACCCTGGAAATACTTCATACGTCCTATGACTTACACCACCAGCCAACCGGATACCACGAGCAAGGTTCTGACTGATCCAGATTTGGAGGATGAGCAGGGGCTGACTGAAGTTGCCCCGCCGGAAGAAGCCGATTTAATGGCATCGGATGATGATGACCTGATTGCCGGCGTCACGGTTGGTGTGAGTCAGACCAAGACTCGCCGCACCACGGACCTCGTGCGCCTCTACTTACAAGAAATTGGCCGAGTGCGCTTACTGCAACGGGATGAAGAGGTCTCTGAAGCGCAGCATGTACAGCGTTACATGGAAATGATTGAACTGCGGGACAGTACGGGTGAGCAAAGTGGTGGAGTGCTGGAAGTCTACGCGCGGCTGATGCGCACCCGCGATCGCTTAACGTCCCATCTCGGCTATCGCCCCTCCTTAGAAAAATGGGCCAAAGAGTCAGATGTCCTTTTGGCTGACCTCAAGCCGACCCTGATGGAAGGTAAACGTGTTTGGGCGGAGCTGGCTGGGATTACCACTGATGAACTTGACATCGTAATTCGGGAAGGCGTCCGGGCTAAAGAGCACATGATCAAAGCCAACCTGCGCCTAGTGGTTTCGGTCGCGAAAAAATATCAAAACCGAGGGCTGGAGCTACTCGACCTGATTCAAGAAGGAACTCTGGGACTCGAAAGAGCCGTTGAGAAGTTTGATCCAACAAAAGGCTATCGGTTCAGCACCTACGCTTACTGGTGGATTCGTCAGGGCATCACCCGGGCGATCGCCACTCAAAGCCGGACCATTCGCCTGCCTGTCCACATCACCGAAAAGCTCAACAAAATTAAGAAGGCTCAGCGCAAGCTTTCGCAAGAGAAAGGCCATACGCCTTCATTAGAAGACATCGCGCGGGAACTGAAGATGGAACCCGAGCAGGTGCGTGAGGTGTTGGTGCGGGTACCGCGATCAGTTTCCTTAGATACGAAGGTGGGCAAAGAGCGCGACACCGAGCTGGGCGAACTATTAGAAACCGACAGCATCTCGCCCGAAGAGTTAATGATGCGAGAGTCGCTGCGTCGTGATTTGAAACAGCTCATGTCGGAGCTGACCGATCGCGAGCGGGATGTCATTCATCTGCGGTTTGGTCTCAAAGATGGCACACCCTATTCTCTGGCTGAGATTGGCCGTACGTTAGAACTCTCTCGGGAACGGGTGCGCCAAATTGAGTCGAAAGCGTTGCAAAAGCTGCGCCAGCCTAAGCGTCGTAACCGCGTGCGCGATTATTTAGAAGCGCTGGGCTAATTTGCCAACCGCCTCTAACTGACGACCAAAGCGGTCCTCATTCAACACCCTCTTGATCAGCCTGAGCGCTTTATTGAGAGGGTGTTTTGCATTGATGATTGTCCGGAGTGGTGCTGTGGGACGGTTGCTGAGCACAATGATCGGTTAGCAGCGATCGCTGTGCAAACTCAGTTATAGCAGTCCGCAGTGAGGTACTAACAGGCAAGGGACTTAAGCCCCTTGTTCCGCAGCATGGGGATGCACGGAGCTATCTACGCGGCGCTATGGCTGCAACAGTGCTCTGATTTTGTGTGAAGTAATCTTGGAGGCGCCACGCTTGCAAGTGGGCTCAGTGCAAAGATAACGAAGTCGTCAGGAAAGCCGCCACTACAGCACACTGCGGAAAGCAGACCAATCCATGATGTCGGCGAGTAGAGAGCGATAGCCCAAAACGTTGGGATGCAGACCATCGCTAGCAATGCGCGATCGCCACCAAGATTCTCCTCGACGGTGCCACAAATCCAACACATCTAAGTACGGGATATCTCGCTGCTCGCAGGCCCGTTTGGTAAATTCCTTGTAGCGGTGTTGGTCAACTTGGTTGTAATAGAGGACTTCAGCAAAGGGCATCTGTGTTTCAATCACAGGGGTCATGCCGATAAACATGACCGGACAGAGTGCTTGAGCCGTCTCCAACAGCTCTAACATTTGTGCCTGAAACAGGGCGAACTCTGTGAACGGGCGACCATCAGGCTTGCCAACTCGGCATGTGTCGTTCAGGCCCACCGAGAGCAAAATCAAGTCTGGTACGCGATTGCGAAATTCACCTCGGGTTTGAAACTCTTGCACCAATCGTTGGGCCACCCGGTGAGTCGTATCGGCCCGTACCCCCAAGTTATAAATGGCGTGACCGGGGGTTTCTGGTTGTAGCCACTGTCGTCTCAACCGCTCAACCCAGCCGCCCCCTTCAGGGTCACCAAATCCGTATACCAGACTGTCTCCAATGGCGACGATACGCTTTTCAGCAGGCTGGGGAGATTGGCCCAGCGATCGCGAAAACGGAGATACCGCCATCATGTTCAGGTTGCTCACTAAGGTTAAAGGAGGTGCGTAACTTTCTGTTACGTCTCTAACGGAATTTAGCATTCCCGAGATTTCTTTTCAAATAATCATCGCTTCTAACTGTGATTTCGGGGGGATGGCGATCGCTCTCGGACTCACCGTCGTCGCTGACCTGAGGTGCCTGAGAAATTCGGCTTCAGCGTCATGTCTCCGGCCATAACCCGGTAAGGTTGATCTGATATGTAGGGAAATGGACGCGCGATCGTGGCGGCAACTTTTTTTGAGCGAGATGCTCAGTTACAAACGGTTTTAGACCAAGTGCTAGAAGCCACCTGGGAGGCGTTTCCTCGGTTGGCCCGTAACCAAATTGCGGCCACCTGGCTAGTCTATGATCCGCCGTTTCCGATCAACACGGGGGGAGCAATTAGCATCGCAGATTTTTGGCAGCATCGACCGCGTGGGGCCAGCTATCGGGGCGTTGAGCTCATCTATCCGGCGAGTGTGGTGAAGCTGTTTTATTTAGTGGCAGCGCATGAGTGGCTAGAACGGGACATGGTGCCCGCTACCCCTGAGCTGGAACGCGCCCTGCGGGACATGATTGTGGACTCGAGCAACGATGCGACAGGGTTTGTGATTGACGTGCTCACGGGCACCACGAGCGGCCCGGAATTGCCACCTGGCCCGTTTGAAACGTGGAAGATTCAGCGCAATATTATCAACCGTTTTTTGCAGTCGCTCCAGTGGGCCGAATTAGAAACCATTAACGCCAACCAAAAAACCTGGTGTGATGGTCCCTACGGTCGCGAACGCTTCTTTCTGGGAGAAGCATACGAAAACCGCAATATGCTGACCACGGAAGCCACGTCACGTTTATTGCACAGCATTGTGGGGGGAGTGGCGGTGAGTGGAGCGAGATCGCAAATGATGATGGCCCTCATGCGTCGCACGCTCGATCCGCGTGTTCTTGCTGCCGATCCGGAAAATCAGGTCACGGGGTTCCTCGGGGCGGGCTTGCCGCTGCAGGCGGCGCTCTGGTCAAAGGCGGGACTCACCAGCAAAGTGCGCCATGATGCCGTCTACGTCGAACTCGATGGCTACTCACCCTTTCAGCTGGTGGTCTTTACTGAGGGGGCGGAACACAGCCAAAACGAGGAGATTTTGCCCTTTGTGATGCGTACCTTACTGGCCCAGAATAAACCTGAGGGATGAGACTGGCCTCAAGATCGAGTGCTGTTGGAATCATCCAGTGCTTGACGATGAACAGCCGAGACGACTGTTCAAACCAAATCGATCCCCATGGCCTAAAATTGGCGGCGGGCGAAGATGAATACGGCGATCGTGAGCAGCAGCGCTGTGTACAGCAAGCCATACAGTAAGTGGCTCAGCAGTTCTGGCGGGGATGGAAACAGGGTCATGCCGTAGACGGCTTCGTTGCGAAAGTTGAGGCGTTCTAAATCGGGCAAGACCAGGTACATGGCACTGGTCACTCGTTGAAAGAGGGGGCTCTCAGTCAGTTTGCCGAGGGCCACAATGTCTTGGCTCAAATGCCCCATGAGGTAGACCCCAATCGTCAACAATGTTGCCAGTAAAGAACTGGTGAACACTCCGAACAGCAGGGCCGCGGCCGTCAGCAACATCAACTCGATAAAGG
This sequence comes from Leptolyngbya iicbica LK, assembly GCF_004212215.1. Taxonomy (NCBI): domain Bacteria; kingdom Bacillati; phylum Cyanobacteriota; class Cyanophyceae; order Leptolyngbyales; family Leptolyngbyaceae; genus Leptolyngbya; species Leptolyngbya iicbica. The sequence continues at coordinate 794,502 of NZ_QVFV01000001.1, read as the reverse complement.
TGTAGAAAATAGCGAGCAGCAGACTGACGGCGGTGAACTCAATTTGATTGAGCACGAGCACGGCGAAATAAATCACCGTTAAGCAGGCCAGGAGCACCGCCAACACTGCCGAAAGGCCGAAATGCTTTCCCCAGATAAATTCCAGACGGCTAATGGGCTTAGAAATCAGCACCAGCACCGTCTTTTTCTCAATTTCTTTATTGATGAGGCCCGTGCCGACAAAGACGGTGACAACGAGGCCCAGCAGGTGGATACCCGCCATGCCGAGGTCGAGAATGATTTTGTCTTGGGCATTGGCGGCCACGCTGGGCAGCAGGGCAGCGGCAGCAAACATGAGCAAGGCATACAGCCCCATGAGGTACAAGACGCGATCGCGAATCACTTCCTTGTAAACGTTGGTGGCAACGACAAATATGCGCGACAGACTCATAGATCTCAAAAACTCGCCTAGCCTCAGTCTGCAATGATACGTCTCTTTGCCCAGATACAACTACGGCGACCGGTGATTGAGGTTCATCACCGCTCTCAGGCCGTCAGGCGATCGCTAATCAGACTTCCCTTTAGCAATGAGTCTCACTTCATCGCCGATCGCGAGTCGGAGCCGGGCCTGGGCGCTGCTGCTGTTGAGGGCGATCTCGACCCAACCATGACTGCCGACGAGGGCGATCGCGTGGCCGATCTCCACCTCACCGTAAGCTTGCCCCACGGGAATTTCTACCGAGCCGACCTGCATTACCCAATGGCGATCGGCGATCGCGGTGGCGGGAATGGTGGTGATGAGGTTGCCGAAGTGATCGATATGCTGCACGGAGCCAATAATCTGCTCGGTTGAAATCTTGGGTTGAGGAATGGCGATGCGCATCAGCGTTTGCGGATCGAGCTTTTTGCCCAGTTCGGTAATGGCAACCCCCGCCGCGAGGTGGGCCGCCGCCGGGGCAAAAATATCACGTCCGTGAAAAGTTTGGCTGGGCTGGGGCGATCGCCAATATTCGGGCTTGGTCAGTTCTACGGCGTTGATATCTGCCATTGGCAGGGAATCGAAAACGCCACTGAGCACCCCGTTATCTGGCCCTACGAAAGTGCCCTGGGGCGTCTGGAGGGCGATCGCCCGGCGGGCCGTCCCCACACCCGGATCGACGACCACCAAATGCACCGTCCCCGCCGGAAAAAACGGATAGGCATTGAGCAGGGTAAACCGGGCGGCGGCGAGATTTTGCGGGGGAATGTTGTGGCTCAGGTCGATGAGCGCCGCAGCGGGACAGATGCCCGCGATGATGCCCTTCATCACACCGACATAGCCATCGCGATCGCCAAAATCGGTCAGCAAGGTAATTGGCGGCGGCATGGCGCAGTCTCCCAGTGCGGCTTCCGCCCTCAGCATCCCAGATCTTGGCCGCTCGTGCAGCAAGACTCCGTTAGGCGCTCAGGGCGGTGGGAACTTTGCCAAAGCGGCGATCGCGCTGCTGATAGGCCAACAGGGCGTCATGAAAGGCCACGCGGTCGAAATCAGGCCAGTAGCGATCGGTGAAATACAGTTCGGTGTAGGCCAACTGCCAGAGCAGATAATTGCTCAAGCGTTGTTCACCGCTGGTGCGAATCAGCAGATCTGGGTCGGGGCCATCGAGGGTATACAGCTGGCGGCTGATGGCGGTTTCGTCAATGTCGGCGGGCTGTAAGTGACCCTGCTGTACCTGGGCGGCCAGAGCCTGACAGGCACGGGTGATTTCTAGTCGACTTCCATAGTTCACCGCAACGTTAAAGGTGACGCCTCGGTTGTCAGCGGTCGTTTCACAGGCGTGGCGCATGGCGGTTTGGAGGGTGGCGGGGAGAGCGGACAAATCACCAAGAAACCGGAGCCGCACCCCTTCTCGGTGCATTTCGGCCAATTCCTTCTGCAAGAGCCGCTCAAATAGGCGCATGAGGAACTCGACTTCTTGCAGGGGGCGCTGCCAGTTCTCGGTCGAAAAAGCATAAACCGTTAGGTTGGGGATGCCCCAGTCTTGGCAACAGCGCACCAAGTCTTTGAGGATGCGCGCGCCCTGGCGATGGCCCGCAATGCGGGGCAAACCGCGAGCTTTGGCCCAGCGGCCATTCCCGTCCATGATGCAGGCGACGTGTCGAGGCAGGCGATCGCGATCCAGATCCACAGGCAAGGTTTTCATAGTGGCAAACGTCATAAAGGGTGAATTCAAATAGGGTGAGTGAGTTGATGGCGGGGCTGAGTCTTAGACGACTAGGGGGTCTTCGCGGTTGCGGGCGGGGGACCAAACAGACTGTCTAAATGGGCTGGCGTCAGGGTGCGATTCCAGTCCCACAGGGCTTTAATCACCTGGTCGAAGGTATAGAGCAGCGCCAGACGATGGGACGGTGACCACTGTTGCCAAGCCAGCTCGTGCATCATGCGGCGGAGGGTGTGCAATAAACTGCCTTGGGTGGTGCGATCGCTCAGTTTCCGCACCATAGCCTGCCCTAAGGTGTGCCCAATTTTGACTAGCGAAGAATCGGGATAGGCCCACATGCCAAAGCCCCAAAACTTAGTCATATGGTTGATTTCGTCAATGAGCAACTCGGCCAGCACCGCCTGCAAGGCGCCAGTCGAGTGGGCCATCATCCAAATGTATAAGCAGGTAGCGCCATACTCGGTGGCGACTCGATGGAGTCCGTGGCGATAGAGGTTTTCGTGGGGGTCGGCGGCGGGTTGATAGGGCCGCGCCGCATGGGGCACGATGTCCGGCTTTTCGCCACTCAGTAGGGTGTAGAGCTTGGCTAGGGCGGGGGTGTGGCGTTTCTCTTCCCGTTCCCAGAGACCCACCTCTACCAGCTTGCCAGACTCGTCGAGTTGCCCCCCAACGTATCGCGCCATGGCCGGGTACAGCTGGGCTAAATATTGACGGCTGCTCTGGGTGTAGCCGCGAATGGGCGCTTCGGTATTGATGGTGCCGAGCAGGGTGGCGCAAAAGGTGGCGCGGTCGATGCCAATGAGTTGGTCGGGATGGACGTCGCCCCAAGCGATCGCACCCCAAGGGCGCACGGTGGGATGGGCGAGCTGTTGGGGCAACTCGGCTAAGCGATCGCACAAAATCGCTTCTGTGACATAGCACTGCCGCAGTCGCCGCACCCGCTGCAAGATTTGCAGCCCGTTCATCCTGGGGGCAAATTCCCCCGCCAAATCTGTATAGCGGACATTCTCAGTGAGGACGTAAGTCATGGCGATACCTAAGGTGTGGTGTCTCGCCAAACTTAGCCACTGCCTCAGCGATCGTCAGTCGGTCAAAGTCCGTTACCGCAGTTACTTATCCGCCCTTCAAGGTCGGAAAATGTCGGTTGTGATCACGCTGGTCGTTTAGCTCCAATGCAAGCATTGAGGCGCGATCGCGAGCCTTGCCTTATTCAATGCGGGCTCCCGTTTCAGTGCTAAACCAGTGAACAGCGTGGGGAGGAATCGCCAGTTCCAAGTTTTCTCGCTGCCAGGTGGCGTCGGCGGGAATCAAAGAGCGGATCACCAGATTTTCATCCCCGTGGACGCGCAGACTCACCAGGTCGCTCATGCCCAGGTTTTCGACCAAAAAGACGTCGCCGCGAATCGTTTGACTGTCACCTTCCTCAGGTAATCGCACATGTTCGGGCCGAATGCCCAAAACCACCGTGCTCTGAGACTGTGCTGCTTCGGGCATCGCCACTTTGAAGTCGCCCAACAGGACCGCGCCACCGACTTGCTCGGTGTCGATCAAATTCATCTGGGGGCTACCGATGAATCCGGCCACAAATTTATTGGCAGGTGTCTTGTAGATTTCGGTGGGGGTACCCAATTGCTGCAAGTAGCCTTCGCTGAGCACTGCCACCTTGGTCGAGAGAGTCATCGCTTCGGTCTGGTCGTGGGTGACGTACACCACGGGCGACTTTTGGCGATCGAAGATCTGCTTCAGGTCGGCCCGCACCTGCTCTCGCAGCAGAGCGTCCAGGTTACTCAGCGGCTCATCAAGCAAAAAGGCGTCTGGCTCTCGCACCAGGGCGCGGCCCAAGGCCACCCGCTGACGCTGTCCGCCCGAAAGCTGGGAGGGGCGGCGATCCATTAGCGGATCAAGACCCAGCACCTGCGACGCATCTTGAATGCGCTTCTGAATTTCGCCCGCTGGCATGTTGCGCAGCTTCAACCCTGAAGCGATGTTTTCGTACACCGTCATGTGGGGATACAGCGCATAGCTCTGGAACACCATGGCGATGTTCCGTTCCTTCGGCGGCAGGGGATTCACGTCTTCACCGTTGATCAGGACTTTGCCGCCAGTGGCCTGTTCTAGCCCCGCGATGACGCGCAGAATGGTGGACTTGCCGCAGCCAGACGGCCCCACCAGGGTCAAAAACTCGTTGTTGCCCACGCTGAGGCTGAGATCCTTCACGGGCACAACTTTGCGGCTGTAGGCTTTGGTCAGGTTTTCGAGTTCGAGAGTAGACATGGGTTTGTTGGGGTAGGTGGGTGGATCGGGTAGGGGCGAGGCATTTTGGTTGTCACTATGCGGATGAGAACCGTCACGTTGTTTCCAAAATGCCTCGCCCGTACAGAGGTTGATGGGTTGTCACTATGCGGATGAGAACCGTCACGTTGTTCCCAAAATGCCTCGCCCGTACAGAGGAGGAGATGGAATCAGCCTTTGACGGAGCCAGCAGTGAGGCCCTGGACGATTTTGCGCTGGAAGAACAGCACCAGCAGCACCAGCGGCAGGGTGCCGACGACGGTCGCGGCGGCTAAGGGACCATAGGGCACTTCAAACAGGCTGGTGCCGCCGAGTTGCGCCGCTGCCACGGGAATCGTTTTCATCGATTCTTGGGTGATGAAGGTAAGGGCAAAAATGAACTCATTCCACGCAAAGATGAAGGCCAGGATGCCGGTGGTGACCAAGGCGGGCAGGGTCATCGGCAGAATGATTTGCCACAGCATTTGGATGACGTTATAGCCATCGACTTTGGCGGAATCCTCCAGATCTCTGGGCAACTGTTGGAAGAAGCTGCGCATCACCAGAATGGTCAGAGGCATGTTGATGGCGGTGTAAGGAATGATCAGCGCCAGGTAGTTGTTGGCCAGTCCCGTGAACTGCACCAATCGCAACAGTCCCAAGAACAGCAGGATATAGGGGAATAGAGTGACGCCCATGACACAGGTGAGCACGATACGCTCGCCGGGAATCCGCAACCGGGCTAGCGCATAGGCGGCAGGGGAGCCAATGCCTAAACACAATAGGGTCGATACCACCGCGACGAACAAACTGTTCAAGATGTAGATGTGAAATTGGTTGAGGGTGAACAGCTGCACATAGTGTTCGAACGTGAACTGATCCCACGAAGGAATGTAGACGACGGAATCGGCGGTAATGGCGTCGTTCGTCTTGATGGAGGTCAGCAGCTCCCACATGGGTGGGCCGAGGCTGAATAACACCGTGAAGATGACGGCGGCCCACATGGCGATGCGCTGCCAGGGAATGCTGCGCCCCTGAGACTCACTCGACTGTGGTGTGACAGGCTGTGGTGCAGTAGTCATGATTATTCAACCCCCGTTGCAGTACGTGATTTGGAAATGCTGAGACCAGCGATCGCCACCACGCTGATCAAAATCAGGAACGTGACCACCACCAACGCGGCACCGTAGCCAAAGTCCAGATAGCGCATGACGGTGTCGTAAATGTAGAGCGACACCATTTCCGTCGCGCCGCCGGGGCCACCGCCCGTCATCACTAGCACCAAGTCAAAAATGCCGAAGGCCAGGGCAAAGCGGAACAGCATCGCAATGAGAATCTGCGGCATGATCAGCGGCAGGGTGATTTGCCGAAAGCTCTGCCAGGGGGATGCCCCATCGATCGCGTGCGCTTCGTAAAGATCCTGGGGAATCGATTGCAGGCCCGCCAGCAGCAAAATGGCGACGAACGACGTGGTCTTCCACACGTCAGCGGCAATCACCGCCACCATGGCCCAGACGGGATCGCCTAGCCAACTGATGGAGTCGGGAATGATGTGAAACCAGTTCACCAGCATGTCGTTCCACACGCCGAACTGGTCGTTGAAAATCCAGCGCCAGGCGAGGGCGATCAGCGCCGTCGGCAAGGCCCAGGGCAAAATCGCGGCGGTGCGGACAAATCCTCGTCCCCGAAACGTTTGGTCTAAGGTGAGGGCAATGCCCAGCCCGAGTCCTAACTCAAAGATTAAGGACACGACGGTGAACACTGCTGTGTTCCAAATGCTGTTCCAAAAGCGACCGTCGAGTGCCAGCCGCACATAGTTGTCTAAGCCAGAAAACTCACGGTTCAGATTGGTGCTGAGGTTTTCCGTGAATAGGCTGGAAACGAAGGCCCAGATGATGGGGTAAGCGTAAACCAGCAGCAGCACCAGCACAGCGGGAATGGTGAGATACCAACCCGTGCGGTGCTCTCTTTGGCGAATGTAGTCTTGAGTCATGGCGCGATCGCACTCTTTTCTTGAGAACAACAATTAATGAGAACAACAATTAAAAGGAGGGCAGGGGAGCCTGGGATAAAAGGAGGGCAGGGGAGCCTGGGAGCCAGGGGGCGGAGGAGCAGAGGGGCGGAGGAGCTAGGCGCGATCGCTGTTGAGGACGCGACGGCTTTCCCCGGCGGCCTTAGCCATGGCGGCTTCGGGCGTCATCTGATCCGTCAGGGCTGAGCTCAGGTAGCGCTGCAAAATGTCAGAAAGTTGCGCGTATTGACCAATGGGCGGACGTGGCACGGTCGTTTCGGCCACTTCTAGCAGCTGCTCGTAATGGGGAAACTTGGCGAGAATGTCAGGATCGGTGAACAGGTCGCGGCGACTGGGCACGTAGGCGTATTCCAGCGCGAACTGCTTTTGCCCCTGGCGACTGGTGAAAAAGTCCACGACTTCCCAGGCTTCCTCAGGGTGCGAGGTAGACGCGGCGACGCCAAAGCCCCAACCGCCTAGACACGCCGCTGGATTTTCGTCAGGCGCGTGCACCATTGGCTTCAACGCAATGTTGCCCTGCACTGGGGAACCGTCCTTATTGGCTTCTGCCCAGACGTAGGGCCAGTTCCGCAAGAAGACGGCGTTGCCGTTTTCAAACACCCGCAGGGAATCTTCTTCCAAATAGTTGGTCACCCCTGCGGGAGTGATGCCCTTGTCGATGACCTGTTTCATAAACTTGACGGCGTTGATGCCCGCTTCGCTGTCGAGCCCGACTTCCAGGGTCTCTGGATTCACCCAATAGCCGCCGTAGCCCGCAATAATCTCGACAAAATTGGTAACCAAGCCTTCGTACTGAAGCCCTTGCCACACATAGCCATAGGGCACGTCGGTCGTTTCTTGAATGGTTTCTGAAGCCTGAATCAGGTCGGAAAAAGTTTCGGGGGGAGCCGCACCAATTTCGTCCAGCAGGTCGGTGCGGTAGTAGAGCATGCCCATGGCGGAGCGGAAGGGCATCCGATAAAGTCCTCCCTGATAGCGGCCCGCGGCCACGTCGGCATCCAAAAAGGCGCTGAGGTCGTCGTCGCTGACGCGATCGCTCAAATCTTGCAACCACCCGGCAGCAGCAAACTTAGGAATCCACACCACGTCGGAGTAGACCAAATCGTAGGGCGAGTCGCCCAGTAGAAACGAGGTTGTGTAGAGGTTTTCGACGTTGTCGGCGGCATTCGGCCCTTCCACTAAGTCAATCTTGATATCGGGATGCTCGGCCTCGAACTCGTCGGCCAGAAGTTGCAGCTGCTGCGCCTCCACCGCTCTAACCAGGAACGTAATCGTAATGGGCTCGGACTGTGACCATCCCACCGCACCGATCGCGGCAAGGGTCATGCCGGTTGCGATCGCCAGCAGCACCCAGCGACGCAGTTGACGTCTACCGAAGTGAAGCCAGTTGCGAAGAGTGTGAGTCATCAAGCTGTCCAATTCACCAATCGGATAGCCGCACTTGACTATCCATATAGTCATTGAATCCGAGACAACAACGACCTTCACCCATCTAAAGAGGGGATCACTCCTCTATCGATAAATAGAATTTTAAGAATTGCGTGGAGGGCTGAAGAAAGCGGTGGAGGCTCGGCAGCTGTCGGCCACACTAATAAATATTGTTTGCGAGAAGATTTTTGACTTTGCAGGTGTTGACTGATTGGCAGAACCGCTTTCGCCCCTTTTGCGAACTGGCCCAGCAAGCGGCGATCGCCCCCCCCGATAAGCTCAGCGGTTTATCTTTAGACGAGCGCTCCCCCGAAAATATTGAGCGGTTATTGCCGCTACTGGAGTGGGTCACGAATACCTACTTTCACACCCAAACCGACGGATGGGAGCACATACCCGATGGTCAGGTGATGTTGATCGGTTCTCATAATGGCGGGTTGGCGGCACCCGATACGCTGGCCATGACCTACGAATGGTTTCACCAATTTGGGACGGAACGGCTCATTTATGCGCTGATGGATTCGCGCATGTGGCAGATCATCATGCCTGCAGTGGCCCGCATGGGAGTGCATATGGGCGCCATCCGGGCGGAACCGCGCATGGCGATCGCGGCCCTCAAACGGGGAGCCAGTTTAGCGATTTATCCGGGCGGCGCCAAGGATGTATTTCGCCCCTATGCGCTGCGACACCGCATCTTTCTCAATGGCAATCAGGGCTTTGTCAAACTCGCCCTGGCCCATGAAGTCCCGATTGTGCCGATGATTTCCCATGGCGCGCACGAAACGCTGATTGTGCTGGCGGAAATTTACGACAACATCAAGGCGATCGCCCCCGGTCAAATTCCCTGGCTATTTGGCATTGACCCGAGCGTATTTCCGATTTATCTCGGTTGGCCCTGGGGGCTCGCGATCGGCCCGCTGCCCAACATTCCCTTTCCGCGCCCCATCCACACCCGTATTTGTCCGCCGATTTGGTTCGAGCGGTATGGCGAAGCCGCTGCCCGCGATCGCGCCTATGTCGATCAGTGTTATCGGCTAGTCGAGAGGACGATGCAGCAGCACCTCGATCAGCTTGTGGTCGAATGTGAGGGTGGCAGGGTGACGGGGTAGCAGGGTGTAAGAGTGAGCCACGGCGAGATTGCTCTAGTCAGCCTAGACAATGGTCAGGTGTTATTTGCTTTCGGCGAGCGCTTCATTCATTGGTGACGGCTTCGCCGGCTGGCTCCGAGACACAGCCATAGCGATAATCGCCATAGGCAATATCGGCCCCACAGAGAATCGCTCCCTGAAAATTGACGCTGACCAGGGTGGCATCACTCAAGTCGGCCCCCACCATCAGCGTGTTAACAAATTGGGTGCGCTCGACAAACGCTCTGCCAAAGCGCGTTTCGTACAGTGAGGCGTCGGTAAAGTCACTCAAATAAATCAGGCTTTGATCAAGCTGAGCCGAGTTGAAATTAGCCGCGATCGCGGACACCGAGGTCAAATACGCCCCGGTCAGATTGGCCCCACTCAAATCCGCATTGTCCAGATTGGCCTGAAAGAAATTGGCCTCCGACAAATCAGCTTGTTCGAGGTTGGCTCCACTCAGATCTAAACGCCGCAAATCAGCGCCCGACAAATCGCACCGAGGGCAAGATCGCGTCTGCAATAGCTGGCTGAGCGCGGCCTCATCCAAAGTGCGACCCGGCGTTGCCCAAGCCGCTACTCCCAATACGGCCAGCACCAACGTAGAGCAGAAAGATAAAGATTGAACCGGGCGATCGCAGCGCATCATCGCATCCTTTTCCTATCGCTAGTCGGAGACTGTTTAGAGAACTTTTCCTAGCATGCCCCGCCCAACACTTTACTCTCAAGCCAAAAGCAGGACGATGAAACACTTCTTCGAAAAAACACCGCATCCGGAAAGAGTTCCTAAATATTTTGGAACAAATCGGCTCCTGCCTCCGCGATTCCTTTCATAATAGCCATGCCTCAAGTTACCTAGACTTGGTTGATCAAACTCGCCGGATTCCCTTTTCGTTGCCCGCGTTGATCACCGCTGTTACGTTTCAGCAGTCCATGGCCTCTGAGGGCACTCGCACATACCAGCAACCGTCTCTAAAAAGAGTGAGATACAACGAGTTAATTATGAAATCAGTGAAAGCATTGAAATTGATGGTGGCCGCCGCCGCCACCACCGTTGGCATCATGGGGAGCTTTACGTCGGCTCAAGCGATCGATTTTCAAGCCGTTGAAGTAGACGAAAGCAGCATGATTTCGGTGGCCATTCCTGCCGGCAGTCTCGTCCCTTACAAACTCTGGCTAATTCGCGAAACGCAACCTGGGGCCAACTGCTTTTCTGTTAATGGCGATAACCCGGGCATTGTAGAGCCCCTGTGGCAAGTTAACAGCGGTTGTGGCGCCGGGTTTGATTCCAACGCCTACTCCATTCGCGTTGGGGGAGAAGAATTGCGCGGCCAGTATGCCCTGACTGTTGAAGAGCGTAACGGCGAGTTACTGCTGCTGGGTAAACCTCTCCGGGGCCGCTCTTTTGTCATTGGTCGTACGGGGGGCATCGTCCCCGGTGGCTATATGGAAATCGATTTGGATCCCGGTTGGCGCATTACTCAGCGCTTTTATGACGGGAGTCGGCTGAGCCATTTTTATTACACCAATGATGCATCGCTGGCTTCATTGTTAGATGACGGCCCGATTGTCACCGATCCCACGCCGCCAACTACACCGCCAACCACGCCGCCGCAATATCCCTTCCCTGATATTCAGAGAGATATCTATGCGGCTGAGATTACCGCTGCCTACAACATGGGGATCGTCGCTGGGGGCACCGACGGCAACTTTGATCCGCTGCGGCCCGTCACCCGAGAAGAGGCGGCTTCCATCGTGGTAGAAGCACTCAGGACTAGAGGATTCACCATCCCCGATACGACAACGCGAGCCCCCTTCCCCGATGTGCCAGCAAATCGTTGGAGTGCGGCCAAGATTTCTGCCCTGGCAAGTCGGGGTATTCTCGCAGGGGATCCCAGTGGCTTGTTCCGCCCCACGGATACCGTGACGCGGGCTGAGGTGATGTCAATGTTGCGGCGGGCATCTGAGCAAATCGTGGCGGCGGGTTCCCAAGATGTGCGGGCAGCTCGGTTAACGCCGACGGGAGATGTCTTTAACTTCTCTGACACGGCAGGTCACTGGAACCAAGAAACCATCGCCATGATGTCGGCTTACTGCAATATCGCGACGCCTTACAACGAGCGAGGCACGGCCTTCCAACCCAATGCAGCTTCGTTGCGTAACTACACGACAGCGGCGACCTTCCGCATGGTCGATTGTGGTGCAACCCCTCTGCCCTAATAGGCGTGGGTAGCATCATCTAGCTGCTAAGTTGATGACGATATGGTCAGGAGGGGGCCAACCCCGATCGCTTCCTCCTGATAAACAGCCTGTATGGCAAGGGTATGTCCTGCTATACAAGCTGTTTTATGGAAGCTAGCAGCTGAGCAGATCGATTTAGGAATTGAGGACAAGCGTACCGGGTTCGGATTGGATGGGCACCAAATCCAACACGTCGAGTTGCGCGCAATATTTCAGATCCTCTTCTTGATGGAGGCCCAGCAGGCGTTGACCGTGGCTCGCGCATTGCAGCAGTTCTAGCAAAGAGTCTTGCCATTGCTCATACAGGCTCACGGCGGCGATCGCGGAGTCATTGCCCGCCAGCGTTTTGAGATCAGAGCCTAACTGAGCGGCTAACTGGTGGACGATCGCCCCGGCACAGACGGTATCTTCTAACGAATAATCGCCTTGCCAGCCAGAACCCACTAGCCACACCTCAGCCGGGTTTTGTTGCAGCACAAAGTTGACGACAGCCTGGCGAGTCGTGAGGGCTGCGGTAATGACTACCGGAGCTTGCTGAATGCGCTGTAGACAGCGAGTGCCATTGGTGGTGCTCATGAATAAGTGGCGACCATGGGAGCGCTCTTGGGTATGGTCGAGGGGTGAATTGCCCAAATCAAACCCCTCAACTTTTGCCCCGCCTCGTTCTCCTGCCAGGAGCCGTTTGTCGGCTGGGCAAGCGTCGCTTTTGGTGCGCAGTTCGTCGAGGTCGCTGAAGACGTGAATGGACTCAGCACCAACATTGAAAGCGGCGGCCATGGTCGAGGTGGCGCGTAAAACATCGATCGCGATCGCGCAATCGGGTAAATTTCCTTCCGGAACTTCTTCGGGGGTGTGATAGACAAATACCTTCACAAATCAGGGATGCTCCAACATAGCTAGCGGTGCCAACTTTTCATTCTAGGGGCAGAGCATCCCAAAAGGTTATCAATCTTCTTTGGGATGACCATGGAAGATGGGCATGATGTAGGCTCCAAGGCCGATCCCCGCGATCGCCCCGAACAGAGTCATACGGACGTTATCCATCGGCCACCAGTCAAACCCTTGCAGCGCCAACTCGGCGGGATAAGCCATACAGAGAGCAAAGGTGAGGCCAAACCCCACTAAGCCATACTGATCTAACCAGTAGGCCGATTGGCCGCGATCGCGCTGATAGAGCCAGCGCATCCCGATCAGGCCAAAAATCGTGCCGTAGCAGCGCATACACACCGCCGCGATGTGGTCGCCCGCCAGCGCCACCCCCATCTCCGGTTGAGGACAAACCTGTCGCCCCATGAAATAAATGATGTCGCTAATCTGCACCAGGATGGGGATACCCGATGCCGCCAAAAAAGGCGCGGCAAATGGCCCGCTCACCATAGCCAACAATACTAGGTCAGCAAACCAACTTAACCAAGTTCGCTGAAACGGACGCGCAGAAACAGAACCTTGCATCGGGGAAACGACTCAATACACTGTTAATGATTGTAAACACCTCAGTGCCGTCGCGTGGGCGATCGCAATTTTTTTGATGACATCACGCGGCGGCACCCGGTCCCTGCTGGATAACCCAGACATCAAGGTCGTGCCCCAGGGACCGGGTGCCTGAAGCGATCCCTCTTGGGGATATCGGAGCCTTCGCCACGTTAACCACGATTTTTGATGGTCATTACCTGCACAATTTGCAATGCGGTGTCGCCAGGAATTTCAAGAATGCGATAGAGGTCATCCAAAAAGGCTTGTTCTTGAGCAGTGACGGTGCCATCAGACAAGACCAGATCGGTGGCGATCGCAAAGGCCGTCTCCCGCAGATCGGCGGGCAGTTGCGCTTTGGCCAAATCGATCAGCTTGCCAGGGCCTTGAATTTTCAGGATGGACAATAGCTTGTCAAACATGCGGTGCATGACTTCGTGAGAGTAGCTCTGAAACAGGTGCATCCGCTCAAGCATATGGGTCATGTCGCGCCCCTCTTGGTCGGATAAATACCCATCAGCGGCGATCGCCACCAAGGCGACGGCAGCAAACGCTTCTTCTGGCTTGAGTTCAATCTGCTGCTCAGCTTGCCCTTCGTTAAATACGCTATCGAATAACCCCATACGTCCCCGAAGTCCCTACACGGTAAACCTTCCCCATCATGGCTCAGGTTGCTAAGAGTCTCAGCGGTTTTTACGGAGTTGTTACAGGCAGGGTGTGAGAGTGGCAGGGTGGATGAGTGTGAGGGTGGCAGGGTGGATGAGTGGCAGGGTGAGTGAGGCCAAAATCAGTAGCCTATTTTCAGGAATTTAGCTCCCCCTCCCCCTAGCCCCCTAGCTCCTGGTACTGCAACTCCCCATCTCCCCTACTCCCCATCTCTCCTTAGCGCTCCCCTCATTGAAGGATGCCCGCCCACTGAATGTCTTCACTGAGGCAGGCGTAGGGCGATCGCGACCACCAATGGCCCCATCACCAGGGCAGGGAGAAATGAGGCGACGCGGATTTTGCTGACTTCCAGCAGGCCCAGGCCCAACCCAATGATCATCATGCCGCCAATGCCCGTGGTGAGCATCACCGAGGGATCGGTGGTGGGATCGACGATCACAGTGGACAGGCTCCCAGCAAGCAGCGACAGCCCCCCCTGCACCAGCAATACTGTGAATGCGGAAAAGCCGACGCCGATGCCGTAAGAGCCCGTGAGCGCGATCGCGGCAAGGCCATCCATCACGGCTTTGAGCATCAGCAGAGCATTGTCACCGGACAGGCCATTGTTGAGGCTGCCCAAAATCGTCATCGGGCCAATGCAAAAGAGCAGACTCGCGGCAACAAATCCTTCGGTAAAGCGCCCGCCCCCTTTGACTTTGGCCTTGAGGGTGTCGCCGATCGCCACCAACTTTTGCTCAAGCTGCCACCATTCCCCCAGTAGACCGCCGATGACCAGGGCCAACAGCCCCAAAATGACGCCATCAATCGGGCCAGCCTGCACCTCAAACAAGCTGCGTGACATAGCAAACCCAATCACGAGGGTCAGCAGCCCCAACGCCTGGGTGATGACTTGCTGCATGGCTAGCGGCAAATGCTGCCGCAGCAAGAGGCCCAATCCTGACCCGACGAGGACCGTGGCCACATTGATCCATGTGCCGCTGGTGCGTGCCCAAAAGCTCAACATACTTTTTCTATCTGCAAAAAAATGCCTTCCCCATTCTCACAGGGAAGAATCATTTGGACATTATTGATGCAACTTTGGCTGAACTTGGTGCAAGCTGTTTCAGGGTTGCCATGATTTTCGGGCAAAGATGCATTGCCCATACTGCCAGTTTTCGGTGAGGCTCCACTCGCTGCGAAAGCGATTAATTCGGCCTCCAAAACTCACAAAAACTTCGTACTCACCGGGTGATACGTAAATAACTTGCTCGGGAGCGCGATCGCAAAACTGTTGACCGACTTGCGGATCATCTGTGTAGCCACAGTCACGACAAGGTTCGATTACAAAGATGTAGTCCTTGTCTCCCTTCAAGGTTAGCCTCATTGTTTCTGGTGCAGCGTTTGTGACTAAAACAGCAGATTGACCATCGGAGATGACTTCATGCGTGGGATTTGGCGGTGGGAAGTTAGCCAAATTGCCATCAGAAACAGGACCACTTTGGTATGGCTGCGTCAGCGAAAACAAAAATACTCCACCCAACAAACCAACAAACCATATCCACGGTGGTAAGTTCTTCAAAGAATTTAGAACTGCCTGCTTTGACTGTTGTTGCTTCCATTTCTCATACGAGAAAGTCAATGAGCTGACTTGGCGTTTCGGTTTGGGTTGTCGTCGCGGTTGTTGAGATAAATACTGGTGCAGGTCTTCGTCGTTTTGAGAACTCATGATGGCCACCCGAAAATCTAGCTTTAGAGTTCCCACGGTGATAAGTTCGGATCTGCTTCACTACCGGAATTTGGCAATGTTGGTACTGTTCGGTGGCTGAGTTCGGAAATTCTAGGCAAAAAAATGCCTCCCCCATTGTCACAGGGAAGGCACCGCACGAAGACTGTTGATTAAAACTGAGCGGTGGGCTCTCCCTTATCCCGCTGTAGCGACTTGCTGGAACAGTTGGCTCGATCGCTGCCACAGTTCTTCCCACCAGGAGTCGTCGGACTCATCGACGGGGCGCACCCCCACTGCGGGCAACCGACGGCGAATGTCGTTGATGTCCCACCCGGTGAGGCGGGCCAGGGTTTGGGCCTCTTGTTCAAAGCGGGCGGGCAGCGATCGCCGATAGTCGCGCCCCGCCGGACAGGTGGCCTCCCCCAAAAAGGGATGCTGCATCACATAGCGACCTTGGAAGAATTCCTGGTTGTTGGTTTGCTGAAAGACCAAATCTTCGGGGAATTTGTTGCGGGAGTAGCGCACATGCAGACGGGTGATGAAGACATTGCTCTCCCACGGGGAGCTGTTGGGCGCGACCCAAAACGCCCCCGCCTGTCGCAGTTCCGCCGCATTCAACGGCTCTGCCGAACAGGGATCACAGCCCGCCATGCTCCAGGCATATTCCAAAAAGGCGACTTCTTTGTTCTCCCGCTCGTAGCTGCGCTGAAACATGGCGCTGTAAAACCCACCAAACTCCTCTTCCACATAGGTTGGCAAATTGACATCAGAGGGGATTTTGACGGTGCGATAGTTGGTCAATTCCACCTGGCCGTCGGGGGTCAGCAGGTAGGCCACCAAATCCTGGTCGCCTTGAGCATTCATCATGCCGAGGCGAATCGGCAACATAAAGCGGGGCGACTCGTAGGCGATTTGGATGGGGCGCAACTGTTGAAAGCCCGCGCGATCGAACTCATCCAGATTCACCTTGGCGACGAAGAACTTGAGCCCCTGGCGAATGTAGGGCTGTAGCAGTTCGCTGGCACCGCGCGGAATATTGTAGTCATTTTGGATGAGCCAGGTTTCCAGCCCGTTGGATTCCTCGGCGCTGAGAATGACGATTTCGTATTCGCCCACGGCAAATTGCGCTTCGACCGTCACCCCCAGGGCTTCATTGCTGGCGGCCCCGCGATCGGCGGACTGGGGAGCCGCCGCTGGCAGCATCAATTCGGCTTCATCAAACAGGCGAACGGGGGCGCAAGGGTCGGGGTCAAAATATTCCACCAGGCGAGGAGCGCTGAAATCATCCAGCCGCTGCACGATCGCCGGATCGCCCACATTCACCTGACCCTCTTGCAGCACCGTCGGCACTGGCACGACCATGGCAAAGTCGCTCACCTCGCCCTGATAGTCATTGGCCATGGTCAGCACGGTGCGATCGCCATCCCGCGCGATGATGACCTGCGACGCTTCGTTATACAAACTGGTATCGGCCTTCGCCACGTAAAAGCCACAAAAAGCCCATACGGGACGAGCAAAACAGAGACAGGCAATCACCGCGATCGCCCCAATTAAGACAACACGCAAATTTTTCATGGGTATTCATTGAATTCAACAGACCTGTTTCAGCGGTCGCAATGGCACCAGTACCGCTCGGCGGAAGTTTGCATACCATTCGTGATGAGCAGAGGGGCTGGGGAGCCAGGGGGGGTAGAAACTGGCAGGGTATTCTTATTTCGGCCATGCAGCACTAGTGTCGCCGTCAGCGCTCTACTGCTCCTAAGCTGCAATCGGCACTGGCGCTAACCAATCACGGGGTTGCGGGCGGTCCCGACTTTCCAGACAAAGCGGTCGGATTGCCACAGGCGATCAAGGGCGATCGTCAGGGGCGATAGGAGAAAGAGCGCCCAAAACACGGCGGTTGAGAGATAAAAATAATTCCGCAAAACGAAGGTCAGTCCGGCAATGCTCAGCGCCCAGATCAGTCGCGCTGGCCGCGCATTGGGAATCGATCGCGGATCCGTCACCATGAATAGCGCAAATAGCAACAGCGATCCGCTAGACAGGCGATGCAGCCACACATCCCAGGTCCAGCCGAGATACAGATTTCGCATCGCTTCGAGCAGGGCGTAGCTGCCCAAAAAAGCGGCGGTCGTGTCCCAGCGGCCCACCCGCTTGAGCACCATGCCCCCCGCTCCGAGAAAAATCAGCGCGTACCAAATTTCCTCGCCCCACTGCCCTGGCGATACCCAGGCGTCGTGGGTGAAACTCAGCGCGGCAATAATGCCGATGTTGGCCGGATTGAAGCAGTGCTTGCCATCGACTTTGAGCCAAAATTTGCTGGCGATCGCCACAAACGCCGCTAACGCCATCGTGGGCCAGTGATCGACCCGCAGTAATAAACTCAGCCCCAACGCCGAAATTAGCGGACTCCGCCAATTGAACGAAAAGTTTTCCCGGATCAGTTGCCAGCGCGGGCTGGAGGTGCCAGTGGTGAGGGTGACAGGCAACAACAGTTCGCCCGTTGCTCCCACACTGGCCGCTTGATAGCTGCACCATAGCGACAAGAGCGTTTGGGTCAGCAGGGTAGTGGCGATCGCGACCCCAATCACGGCGGGTCGCAGCGTCCAATCGCGCGTAGCCAACCCCAAACACAAAAACAGCGATAAAAATAAAATCTGATAGTCACGGGCGTCTCGAAACATCGGCCAGAGCTCCAATCAGTGCAACAGCATGTGGCTAGTATGACGACGCACTCTGGAAATCAGTGGCCTTGTTTCAGCTTCTGTAACAGCATTGGGCAAAAGCCGTCAGGCGGGCGACTTATCACATTTATCTGTGACATAGTGTCGGCTTCAGGATTCAGCCAACGCCCTTAAGTTGATAGCGATGACTGGCTGCGTCAGTCCGGGACTCAGCTCTCGGGTGGATGATTTTGATGGCGGCTGTGAGCTAGAGTGACCAAATGATTGGGGCCGCAGCTTCCCCACTTGCGCCCAACTCAGGCGCAGCCGGTATCCCCTGACTGTATCTTTTGAGCGATCGCCCTATGGCACCTCTTTGGCCTTACGTTACCCCCGGCATTCCCGATCACTTGTTTGAGCAATTACCCGGCATTCCCATCAGTAAGCGGGAAGTACGGCTGTTAATGGTGGGGGCGTTGCGCCTGAAGCCCGATGCTCAGCTTTGGGATTTGGGCGCGGGGACTGGCACCCTGGTGGTGGAAGCGGCGCTGCTGTGTCCCCAGGGTCAGGTGGTGGCGGTAGAGCGCGATCCCGAGGTGGCGAACCTGATTCGGCTGAACTGCGATCGCTTTCAACTCTCCAACGTGCAAGTGGTGGAAGGAATGGCCCCTGATTGTTTGGACACCCTGCCACCGCACCCCGATTGCGTGATGATCGAAGGGGGCAAATCTATGCGCGAAGTGGTGGAAGCGGCTTGGCATCACCTGCCGAGCGGGGGGCGTCTCGTCGTCACCACGGGCACGCTGGAAACTTTGTATGGCATTGCTGAAACCTTTGCCCAGCTCTGCGTCCGCAATGTCGAGATTGTGCAGCCCGCGATCAATCGGTTAGAAACACGGGGCCATCAGCAGGTGTTTAAGGCGATCGATCCGGTCTTTTTGCTCAGTGGTGAAAAGCTCGATTAAGCGCCTATCAGGGGACGCACCCTTTGGAAGGGTGCGTCCCCTGTTGGTGGGAAGGGTGCGTCCCCTAGCAGCTAGCCATCGCATCAATCGCCAAAAGCGTTTTAAGATGACCGAAATTCTTGATGTCGCAACCCGCTTGGTCGATTCAGCTTCACTCGCTCTGACTGACGTTATCCCGCAACTGGATGTTCAACGATGGCTGCTAACTCACCTGCTCAACAGCAACAACGTTTAGAAAACACCTATCGGCAACTGCCTGAGGTGCAGCGGACGATCGCCCAGGTGTTTGCCATTTATTATGAGCCCGTGAGTCGGGTGAATGCGGGCCAAATTTGGAACTCGGTCATGCCGGAATGGGCGGGACGCAGTCGCATCAAGCCCTTGACCGCGCCGCAGTTCAGCGCCCAGGTGACCAAAATGCTGCAAACCGGGGCATTGATTCAAGAACGGGGTCTGGGACCAGCATGTCCCGATGAGTTGGTGGATATTGTGGTGCGGGATGCGATCGCCCTCGGCACCTTTGAGCCCATTGTCCAGGCCCTCCATCAACAAGTGGCCTCGCGACGCCGCTACAACACCCACGGCCCGCGTACCTTTGTGGATGAAACCGCCTGGTTGCGAGAATTACGCATCGCCATTTATCGCCAAGACACCGCCGAAATTGATGAACTGTTGGCCGATGCAGATCAAGCCTATTGGCGGCGGACGCGATCGTTTCCTGAAATCCTGCAACACATCGTCAATAATCCCTTTGATGCCGACTGGTTTGACTCCCTCTCGCTGGCATTTCGGCAATATGGGCTGCGGCTGACCCTGGCCGAAGCCGCCCGCACCGGGGAGGCAGCGGAGACTGCTTTTGATAACGTGGAAGCGTTGTATCAAGACAACCAGCTCGATGCGGCTACAACGCTGGTTTACATTGAGCAGCTCTGGTTGCGCGGGCATTTGCGCGAAGCCAGTGGAATTTTATCGGAATCGTCACCGGGGGAGGAACCCAGTAAGTATCTGGCGCTGAAGGGCGCGATCGCATTTCTGACGGGCGATGTGGAGGAAGCGATCGCCGATTTTCGCACCAGTCTTAAACAAGCGGGAAAATCGAAAGGGGCGCAGGCGGCCTGGTTCGACTCCCCAGCAACGGCAATGTTTTTGCTGGCGCTCCTGCAACAGGGTCAGCCCGAAGACTACAAACAGGCGCTGGCTTGCTGCCAGCTATTGCAGCAATACAAAGGTCACTGGCTACATGACAGCATGTCCCTTTTGGAAAAGGTGATTCAGATTCAGGCTGGTCTGATTAGCAAGGTCCCCGATCGCCTGCGGCGCAACGAAGATTATTTTCTCGACATTCCCGGTATTCCGGCGCTGCTGGAAGCCTACTGTATTTACTGGTTGAATACGGGCAACTTTCGTGGGTGGTTACCGGATTATTTAGAGCGGCTGTATCGCGATGCCTCGCGAGCCGACTATGGCTGGTTTGCCATGGAATTTGCGGCCCTGGTGGCCCATTTGGGCGAAGGCGTCGAGCAGTACGACATTTACGGCGAATTGGCCGAGGCTCTGCGGGAAGAGTGCGGCAGTCAGCCGCTGTTGGATATCGTCAAAATTCAAGAGCCGTGGGAATTGTCGCTCAAGGCTTTGAGCCAGCTGACGAAAACCGTGGCTCCCGGCAGTCCGGCGGCGAAACCTGTCTTTCGGCTGGCGTGGCGGCTCCAGTTCACCGGCATGGAGTTTTGGAATCTGACGCCGGTGGAGCAAAAGCTGAGCACCAAAGGGGGTTGGACGCGGGGCAAGCAAATTTCCCTCAAGCGGTTCACCTCACCCCGCGACACGCCCGACTATCTGACCGATCAGGATCGCCAAATCGTCGCCCATTTAGAAGTCGAACATCAGCAGTATTACTACTATGGCTCCCCGACCTATACCTTTGGGGACGGTGCCTTGCTGGCGTTGGTGGGGCATCCCCTCGTGTTTTGGGCCGACATGCCCGACATTCGCATCGATGTGGTGAAAGGGGAGCCCGAACTGCTGGTGAAGGAAATTGCGGGCGATCGCCTGCGCATTTCCCTGATGCCGCAAATCAACGCCTACGATGCGGTACTGGCCCTCAAGGAAACGCCGACTCGGCTCAAGGTACTAGACGTGAACGCCGATCATCGCCGCATTGCCCAACTTCTCGCGCCCGATAATCGTCTGGAAGTCCCCGCTTTCGCCAAAGACCAAGTCCTGAAGGCGATTACGGGCATGTCGTCGTTAATCACCATTCAATCCGACATTGGCGGTGGCGTTGCCGCTGAGGAAGTGCCCGCCGACCCCACGCCCCGAGTGCATCTGTTGCCCGCTGGGGAAGGACTCAGGGTATCGCTGCTGGCCCATCCTTTCCCAGAAGGCGGGTCTTACTATAAGCCGGGTGATGGCGGCAAAACGGTGATTGCGGAAGTGGAGGGCAAGCGGCTGCAAACCGAGCGAGATCTCAAGGAAGAGAAGCGCCGGGCTAAGGAGCTCAAAACCACCTGTCCGGTACTGCAAACCCACAAGCCCAGCAAAGGGGAGTGGGTGATCGACGAACCCGAGGACTGTCTCAATCTATTGGTGCAGTTGCAGGAGATGGGCGATCGCGTTTGTATCGAGTGGCCCGAGGGCGAAAAGTTTCGCGTGTCGCAGCAGTTGGGCCTGTCCAACTTCAATTTCAATATTCGCAGTCAGCAAGACTGGTTTGCCGCCAGCGGCGAGATTCAGGTCAGCGACACCCAGGTGATGGATCTGCAACAGTTGATGGCGCTGATGGCCCAGTCTTCCGGCAACTTCATTGAACTGTCAGACGGGCAATTTCTGGCCTTGACCGATGAATTTCGCAAGCGGCTGAAAACGTTGCAGCGACTCTCCGACGGCAAGGGTAAAGACCTGCGCATTCACGGCCTCGCCGCCCTCGCCCTCGAAGACATGGTGGAAGATGTCGCCCAGCTCAAGGTGGACAAAGCCTGGAAACAGCATCTCAAGCGCATCAAAACCGCTCAGTCCATCGAGCCGTCAGTCCCCAAAACCCTCCAGGCGGAGCTGCGGGACTATCAGCACGAAGGCTTTACGTGGCTATCGCGGCTGGCTCACTGGGGCGTCGGTGCGTGTCTGGCGGACGACATGGGCCTGGGCAAAACCTTGCAGGCGATCGCCCTCATCCTCACCCGCTGCGACACCGGCCCCACCCTGGTCATCGCCCCCACTTCGGTGTGCATGAACTGGGCCAGCGAGGCAGAGCGATTTGCCCCCAGCCTGACGGTGAAGCCGTTTGGTCCCGGCGATCGCCAGCAGATGCTCGACACCCTGGCACCCGGCGATCTGGTGGTGTGCAGTTACGGCCTGCTGCAGCAAGACAACGAAGCGAAAATGCTCGCCCAGGTGCAGTGGCAAAACATTGTGCTGGACGAAGCCCAAGCCATCAAAAATCAAGACACGAAGCGATCGCAGGCGGCCATGGCTCTGCAAGGCGACTTCAAGATTCTCACCACGGGCACCCCGATTGAAAACCATCTGGGGGAACTGTGGAATCTGTTTCGCTTCATCAATCCGGGACTGCTGGGGTCGCTGGATAGCTTTAACCAGCGGTTTGCTAACCCGATTGAGCGCGATCGCGATGAGTCCGCGCGGGAAGCCCTGCGGCGACTGATCCAGCCCTTCATTCTGCGACGCACCAAAGACCAGGTGCTCAAAGAACTGCCCTCTCGCACGGAGATCACCCTGCAAGTGGAGCTCAGCAAACCCGAAATGGCCTTTTACGAAGCCCTGCGCCGGGAAGCAGTGGAAAAACTGGCTGACAGCGACGCTAATGCCGGACAAAAGCACCTGCAAGTGCTGGCGGAAATCATGCGCCTGCGCCGGGCCTGCTGTAATCCGCAACTGGTGCGCCCCGAACTCGGTCTGCCCAGCGCCAAGCTCGACCAGTTCGGCGAGGTGCTGGCGGAAATTTTGGACAACGACCACAAGGCTCTGGTGTTCAGCCAGTTCGTCGATCACCTCACCATCCTGCGGGAATATCTGGACAGGCAGAAGATTGCCTACCAATATCTAGATGGCAGCACTCCGGCCAAGACGCGCAAGAAGCGGGTCGATGCCTTCCAGAACGGCGAGGGCGATGTCTTTCTCATTAGCCTGAAAGCTGGGGGGACGGGGCTGAACCTCACCGCTGCCGATTTCGTCATCCATATGGATCCCTGGTGGAATCCGGCGGTAGAAGACCAGGCCAGCGATCGTGCTCACCGCATCGGTCAACAGCGCCCCGTCACCATTTACCGCCTCGTCGCCCAGGGCACGATCGAAGACAAAATCGTCGCCCTGCACAAAACCAAACGCGACCTCGCCGACAGCCTACTCTCCGGTACCGACGTCAGCAGCAAGATCTCCACCGACGAACTGCTAGCCTTGATTCAGGGCTGATAATGACAATACCTGAAAGTCTAATCACAGGATTTTTAGAGTAGCTCGCAGACAGCGCAGCACCATAGAGCCCTCCCGGGAGTCTGGAAGGTTTTTCTGTTGGCGGGTCCTGGGAGGTTGGGCCAAAATAGGTCTGTTTAGCTCAGATGAGACCGATGGTAGAGGAATTTTTTGTAGAAGGACTAACGGGGCTCCTGGAGGCGATTGAGAGTTGGGGGAGTGCTCTGTGGATGACCATAGGGGAACCTGCTGAGACCCTCGGTAGCTATGCCTGGGACTTTGCCAAAGCTACTACAGGTCCTACTTTGGCCTTTGTCTTAGCTAGACGAGCATCCGAGAGGGACCAAAAGCAACAGGATGAAAAAGAAGCAGATGCCGTCAGAACTTTATTAATGTCGGAAATACATCACAACATAGAGGAGATGCAAACTCTCTCAGAGGGGTTAAAAAGATGGATAGGAGACCGGAGTGCCCCCAGTATCAATACTTGCCTAAGTAAGTCGATCATGCAGAAAACTGCTATGGATAGCCTCATAGCGGATATTCCTCTAGCAATATCAGACGGAGGAAAAATAAGAGAGGTTTATAAGTTCTACCGGGTAGTGGATGTAGTAATACAAAACAAAGAGCTTTATCAAGATAAACCCGTGCCACCTGTAACCGTTAATGTGATGGAGATGGATATAAGAAGAGATCCGGTAGATATGGCAAGGGAGAGGCAGAAGAGGCAGAGGTTAATAGAGGAAGAAGAGGAGCGTAGAGGGTTCTTGACACTGCTGGAAGAGACCGTGAAAAAAGGCAACCCTTTAGCTTAACTGACTTAAACGGTAAGCCGTCCTAGGTAGAATCCCAGAGTCCCCTGGTAAGACATGAGGGGACCCTGGAGCCAGACTTAGGGATCCAAAGGAAGGGAGGTTCCTTAAAACCCTCGGGAGTTAGCCAGAATAAAGGTCACAGGGCTGAGCTAACCCCTCCTGGGCAGCCTCTACGGTGTCCTCAGGAGATCCTGGTACGTTACGAAACAACTGACCCAAGCTTCAAGGCCGAATGCAAGGTAGCACAACAGAACTGAAATCGCCACACCCGGGGGAGACACTTTTAGGGACACCACTACACCTAGGATTAGGGGCGATCTCGCCTACAGCATCACCTCGTAGTGATCTGTTATCTTTTTGCTGTTGCTGTTGCTGTTGCTTGGCATAACCTCAACATTCTGAAATGCTACGAGCACTTGCCGGAATTGCGGAGATCGATAGCCACACACCAATTGGCATTAGATATGCTGAAAGCAAGCTTGCTGGAGGGAAGTAAACTGTGACCTTGCAAGAGTTAATCCAAGAGGCTCGGCGTTTGAGTTGGCAAGAGCAGTTGCATCTCGCAACTCAGTTGTTGCAATGGGCGGAGGCAAAGATACCCGCCCAATCCGACAGTCGGACTGTCAACCAGCGTCAGCCAGACTTACATCCAGGGGCGATCGCGATCGGAGATGATTTCGATGAGCCTCTATCCGATTGCTTCTGGCTAGGTGAAGAATGAAGCTTTTGCTGGATACCCATACATTTATCTGGTGGGATAGCCAGTCGAGTCAGATCCAGAAAACTACGTTGGACTTACTGAAAAATCCTGATAGTGCGCTTTTTCTCAGTCTGGTCAGCGTCTGGGAAATCCAGATTAAAGTGCATCTAGGCAAGCTTGAGTTGCAAGCCCCTTTGCTTGAGATCGTTCAACGGCAGGTAAGTCAAAACGCGATCTCAATTCTTCCCATCACGCTTGATCACATCATTGAGCTTGATCAGTTGCCCTGGCATCACAAAGATCCCTTTGATCGCCTGCTCATTGCCCAGAGTCGAACTGAAGCGGCGGTGCTGGTTTCAAAAGATCCAGCGTTTGCATCATATGACTGTCAAACACTCTGGTAGATGGTGACGATGCCAGAGCGATCGCGCTCACCGCATCGGCCAGCAGCGCCCCGTCACCATTTACCGCCTCGTTGCCCAGGGCACGATCGAAGATAAGATCGTCGCCCTGCACAAAACCAAACGCGACCTGGCCGACAGCCTGCTCACGGGCACCGATGTCAGCAGCAAGCTCTCCACCGACGAACTGCTCGCCCTGATTCAGAGCTGAAAGACATGAGCAGGGCGATCCCAATGCTTTCCAGAGTATGAATGCTTGATGGATGCTAGGGACCAGGTGCCTCGGGCGCTTCCTGACAAATAACTAACGACTCAAACACAAGGCACCCGGTCCCTTAAGGACAGCCAACTTCCCGATCGCTCAATAATCGTCAGGCAGACACCAACCCCGACACTTAATGCCATTCGTTTTTGACCGTCCACAGTGCTGGCACAAGATCTTGTCAGCATTGGTTGTCGCCGCCGCCGTTTTCGTCGCGGCGCCCTGTGAGTTTTGGGTGTGATTCGCTGTCATCGAGTTGCTGGAGTACGTGTCTCTACCCTTGAATTTTACAGTTGTTTACATTTCAGGGTGAGTCCTCTATCGACCATGAGGGAAAACTAGACCTCAGCCTCTAAAGCGTCAATGTAATTATCAATGTCGTGGTCTGAGACTCGACGGCTGACCACGCGCCACGTCCACCGCGAGCCCAGCTGTTGCAGCGCTGACACATGTTCGTAGCCTTGCCACTGGCGCGGTACCCGCGTCACCACATCCCAACCGTAGACAAAGCGATAACTGTTGGGTACTCGTTGATCAAAAGAAGCCACCATGGCCTCATTGCCTACCCGAGGCGAACCGTAGGTATAAAGTTCAATCGGTTGCCCAGTTTTTTGGCCGATATTGTACTGAATGTCCAGCGCCGCAATGGTTGCCAGGGCTCCCCCTAGACTATGACCAGTAAAGGTTAGCGGCGATTGGGGAAAAGCCTGGAGCACCTTGAGGAGTTCAGTCCGCACGGCGAGATAGGCCGCCATAAACCCGAGATGAAAGCGCACTTCAGTCTCGGCGGGATCACCGTAAGGATAATATTGCTGCCGTAATTGGAAGTTGTTACTCCAGTCCGTGAGGTTCTTTTCACTCCCCCGAAAAACGATATAAACGGATTGGTCGGTCGGTACGTAAATGACTGCAGCTTGAGTATCTGTTTGTATCTGCGCCAACGTACTGTCCAAGTCAGCTGGTGACTCTGCAGCGTTGCTTTTGAGCGTCGTCACTTCACCATCGGGAATGCTGTCAACCACAATCCCGTCCAGCTCTTCATAGATTTCTTTACTGAGTCGAGCACAGAGTAGAGCAACGTCATACTTTAACATCGGGCACACCTCTAAGAAACAAGCAAGTCAGGTTCGACGGGCGAAGTTCTCAATGTCTGCAAAGGCTGGATCAATCAGGAAAATAGGGTTGAGGGAGTTTACCGCAGGGTGGTGTGACCGCAACCACAGATAGACGGATGACAGGACAGGGCAGACTAGCCGCCCTAACTGCGATCGCAGTTATACACTGCATCTAGGCCAAACAATTAGCGATTGTCCTCAGGCGCTGCGACCATTGGCACTCGGTTGTTAGCAACGGCTTGTCCTGAGGCTGTCAGCATCATAATAGTAGACATCGCTCATCCTCCTTGGCTGTTAAGAAAGCGTTGTAGATGACACCCTCAAGAGGGATGAATGCTGATATGGCAGTCCGCAGTAAGGTACCAACAGGCAAGAGGCTTAAGCCCCTTGTTTCGCAGCATACAGAACTATCTACGCAGCGCTATATCACAGCATTTTGAGGCCGAGGAATGATTGCTGCCCCTATGAGCTCACCCAAGCGTGAATGGTGGACATCGCTTAGAATGCATGGACTGGTTTTCTGCCCGTTTCATCACCTCGCCCATGGCTGCAATTAATCGTCACTCTTATGCGCTACGACAGTTGCCAGGGCTGAGTCAGGAGCACTGGCAACTGTTGCATACAGCGGGACTCACAACGACAGACGACTTGTTGAAAGTGGCGCGATCGCCCCAACAGTTGCAAGCGATCGCGGCCCAACTCAAGCTCGCTCCCCGCTACTTGCAAAAATGGGCCGCCCTCGCCGAGTTGGCCAGTTTGCCGAGCGTAGGCAGCGATTATTGTGGCCTGTTACTGCACAGCGGCGTCGCTTCGGTCGCGCAACTGGCACAGCAAGCACCGGGACGATTGCACACGCAAATTCGCAAACTGCATACGATGACTCTGCGCCGCTCCGATCTTTGCCCCACGCCGGATCAGGTGGTGCAGTGGGTACGTGAAGCAAAACTCGTTAAGGGCCTTTAGGGTTGGTTTGAAACACCTAAAAAAACGCCCCTTCGATTGATTCAAAGGGGCGGCATTGAGGCGTCAAATGCGGGGTGTTAAACGGCGAGGGTGCAGGCACCGCCCAGACCACAGCTCAGCTCTTCCTTGGTCACCTTGCCATCATGATCGAGGTCAAGGGCGTCAAATACGGCATCGGTGCCCATCCATTCTTCGCGGGTGATCAGGCCATCGCCATCCAGGTCATAGGCAGCAAAGAGATCCTGAGTCGCGTGATTCGCCAGGGATTCCCCTTTGCTGAGTTGTACCAAGCGATCGGCAAGCAACTGCTCCAGCGATTCCAACGCTTTGCTAAAGCCTTTAATGCCTTCATCCAGCTTTTCTGATGCCATCCGGTCATCCTGGTGCATGTTGTCAAAGGTGGCTTTGTCCATGGTGATCTTTTCAATGTCCATGTCTGCCGCCTTGGCCGGATCAAGCTTCCGCTCTAGGACTTCTTCCTGCTCTTTGAGTTGGGCTAGCAGCTTGGGCGAAATCGTCAGCAAATCGCACCCAGCAAGTTCACAGATTTCACCAATGTTGCGGAAGCTAGCGCCCATGACTTCGGTCTGGTAGCCGAACTTTTTGTAGTAGTTGTAGATTTCTGTGACTGACTGCACGCCGGGATCTTCGGTGGGGTTGTACTCTTTGCCGGTTTCTTTTTTGTACCAGTCGAGAATGCGACCGACGAAGGGCGAGATGAGGGTGACGCCCGCTTCGGCACAGGCGATCGCCTGATGCAAACCAAACAGCAGCGTCAAGTTGCAGTGGATGCCCTCTTTTTCGAGAATTTCGGCGGCTTTGATGCCTTCCCAGGTTGAGGCAATTTTGATCAGCACGCGATCGCGACTCATTCCAGCGGCTTCGTACTGGGCAATCAAGTCGCGCGCGGTGGCGATCGTGGCCTCAGTGTCGTAAGAGAGGCGGGCGTCCACTTCCGTCGAAACCCGTCCGGGAATGATGGCTAGAATTTTCAGGCCAAACGCAACGGCCAAACGCTTAAACGCGAGGTTTGCAACTTCTTTATCGGCGGCATCGGCCCCGGCCTCTTGCTTTGCGGTCAGCAGGGTCTCATCCACAATTTCGTGGTATTGGGGCATCTGGGCGGCTGCCGTGATCAGTGAAGGATTGGTGGTCGCATCACGGGGAGTAAATTGCTCGATCGCCTGAATATCCCCGGTGTCAGCGACCACAATGGTCAGCTCGCGGAGTTGCTCAAGTAAGCTCTGGGCCATGTCGTTTTCCTTTGATGAGTGAGAAGACGTCTGGGTCATTATTCTATCGAGGGGCTTGCCCAGCGACCGTCAATAGACAGTCAGAAAAATTGGGGCTGAGCCTACAACTTATTACCGATTTCACGGCCCTTACCGTCGCCTACAACACTGGCTAAATGGCATATGAAAGCCCCTCCGAAGCATGAGCAAATCTGCTTGGCGATGGCTCAAACGCTTCTATAACAGGGCATTTACCACTTCTCTGTTGACCTTGAGACGGGTGGCTAGTGGCTAGCCGAACTTGTCTGGCCTGACCACGCCCTAAGGTACTCATAAAGGATCTGTAGCGATCGCGATCGCGCTTCACAGTCTTCAGAATGTTATTAGCTTTTACCGTCAACGTTTAGCGATATTCCGCAAGAATACTCAACACTTCACAACGAAACTCCCAAAGATCCGTAATTTCGGGAAGATAGCGGGGCTCTGGCCCGGGCAGTTTGAAAGTAGGAACCATGATCAACCGCACCCCACCAGCTTGAGGTGAAGACCATGTCAGTACGATGGAAACGACTTCTTTTACAATCCATGATTTGGCTCGCTGCCGAAATTATTTTGACTTCCATTGGCCTGGATGATCTTGCAGACTACGGCGAATATCACAGCACCTCTAAGCATGGGGCGATCTCGCAACTCATCTACAACATTCCGACTACTTGAGCTCCATAAATCGAGGCCAATGACTGGTGACCCTGGGAGCTTGATCGAGATGATGGGCCGCACCCGACTCTAGGGAACCGTTGCCCGGTGACCGCCTGAGGCGAGACGCGGCCCATTCCCGAAAGGCGGTGTTATGCTTTGGGTGCCAGTTGAGCTTGCCGCCTCGCCTCGTATGAAACGCCCCTGGACTGTTCAAATTTTGTTGCCGCTGGTGATGCTGATTTTGTTGGCTGTGAGCTGCGATCGCATCTTGAGAAATTTGCGCAGCAACCCCGAAGAGGGGACAGTGCCAACGGCCACCGATAATTCACCAACCGATAATTCGCCAACCGACGTCGAAACCACGACCGACAACAATTCCGGTACTGACTCACCCGGTGCAGCCTTAGTGGATAGTGAGACCGGGATTCAAATTACGTTGCCCGCTAGTTGGGCCGAAGATACCAGCCTTCATGATTCGGCTGAGCTGCAGGCCGCCGATGCCACCAATCAACTGTTTGTGATTGTGGTGGCCGAAGATTCTCCAGTGCTGATGCGATTTGGCCTGCCCGAAAATGCGGCCCGCTATCGTGCCCTAATCAAAGACCAACTGGCCACCTCGACCAGCGAAAATCCCACTGAGGTCGCGTTTATCGACGATAACTTTGCCTCACAGTATGAAATTCGCGGCAGTTTGGCTGATGGCACCGGAGTCGTGTACTTACACACCACGGTGGTTACTGAGCAGCGCTACTACCAAATTGTGGCGTGGGCCAGCCCCGAACAATATGAGACCTATCGCTCAGAGCTACAAACGATAACCGAAACTTTTGAAGAAATTGGCTCTTAGTCGCCCGGCACCGCCCTAAATATGGCCTAATAGTAAAGGCGCAATTATCGATTGAAGACTGACGCATGATGGTACGGCAACTTTTTCAATGGCGACGATGGGTAATGTTGGGGGTAGCGATCGCCGGTTGTTGGTTGCTCTGCACCGCTAATGCCTGGGCGGGCCTGGAAGACGATAACTACGACGGCAACATCTTTGCCCTCTATGCCGGGAACGGTTCTCTAGTGCCGCCCAAGGTGTCGCTAGCGCAATCGATGAAATACGAAAAGCCTGCCCTGCTCGTGTTTTATGTTGACGACAGCACCGACTGCAAGCGCTATGCTTCGGTGGTCTCGCAATTACAAGCGCCCTACGGACGCGCCGCTAATTTTATTCCCGTTGCGGCGGATTCCATTTCGCCTCAGGCCGATTATGACGAAACCGACCCGGGTTATTACTTCACTGGGGTCGTGCCACAGACCTTAGTCTTTGATGCTGAGGGGAATGTGCGCCTCAATGAAACCGGGATTGTCAGCTACGAGCAAGTCGATGACGTGATGCGCGAAGTCTTTGATCTGCTGCCGCGCACCGAATCTGTAGAACTCCGCCGTCGCCCGATTAATGAAGTGAACAGCGAACTTGTAGAAGAGTCGTAACGTTCTCTGCCCGACTGGCAATCATTGGCTGCCCAAGCATTCAGCGTCCCCGCGCCAGCCTCTACGCCTGTAACCTGTAAGTCTTATACTCGTCTTCCCGCTCCCCTTGAGTATGGAAGACACGGAACCTGTTGTGGACCTCAAAGGTTTGTTAGACGAGATTTATGATTCAGTCGGGCTATGACTGGGTGATTAATTACGGTGAAGACTCCGTTCCTCCCCTGGCTGCCCAAGACCGTGAATGGCTATCTATCCCCTTAAAACAAGCTGGTTTAAACATTCCTTAGGCAAAGTGAATTAAGACTCAACAGTCGCGGGGTTCTCATACTTGTGGAATGTGGCGGTTTCCACGAGATGGAGTTGACTGCCCTCACTGTTGGCAATTTTCGGGAATCCTAAAGTCGATCCTGTATTGATCAAGAGGTCTGAAAACCTTTTGTTGACTCCATGAGTCCTTTGCTTGATAAATTACTGCACTTTGCTATCGGTCTTGCCGTCGGCATGGTCTTTTGGGGGTTGCTCGAACGCTATACCCGCTCGGCGGCTCGCAGCTTTAACCCGATCGCTTTCCTGATCATGTTGATTTGGGGAGCCAGTGGCTTGTTCTTTTTCCGAAAGTTAGGGGTCCCAATCTTCAGCCATACCTATTTCTATATGGCTTTCCCCGACTGGGATATTCCTCTTTACCAAGCGACGCGGTTGCCTTTCCTGGTGCATCGTAGCTGGCTCTTTCATTCTGTGCTCATTCCTATGGGCTTACTGGGGCTTTGGCTTGGGTTGAGCCAACAGTCTCCCATCACCTCTTTCCAAAGGAGCCTACTCAACCTATTGCGTGATGGTGCGATCGGTCTTTCTGTGGGCATTAGCGCCCATTTACTTTGGGATGCCCTGCTTTCTTCAACCCGCCGTGGCTTCTATATTGCTGGTTTTGGCAATTCGCTGTCGTTGCTATGGCTGCTAGTTAACCTAGTTATCGGTATCGGGATTCCGTTGCTGATTGCAAAGCAGTTTCGCAGCTCCGAACCATCTTCCCAGCCTTAAATTACGTTGCACACTCGTTGATTACCGTTGTAGTTACAGAGATCCATTTGACATGCGGTTATTGGTTCAACTCTTTGGCTTAGCCCTGATGCTCTTGGGCATCTATTTTCTAGGCAAAAATATCTTTTTCACTACCAATGTGAGTCCTTACTGGTGGCGCGGCATCGCTGCCGATGCCTCGATCTTTTTATTGTGTGCAGGTATCTGCCTATTGGTGTTTATGCCATTAGGCTTCATGAAGCAACTTGGCTGGGTATTTGTCGCGGGCGGCATTGTCTGCATTTTTATCAGCAGCCGTGCGATTCTCAATCCCACCAGTTTGTGGCAATTTTTTGTGTCGATGTTCGCGATGACGTTTGGCTATCGGCTTTTGTCCACAGGGCGATTGCAGATATGAAGCGGTCGATCACCAACCGTTCAGGAAACAGGTTGGTCAGGGCTAGGTGACTGGCTGAGGCCAAACACTTGCCCCAGGACGGCCCAGCGAGAGCAGTGCCAGGAGTCAATGTGGGAGACGATTTGACCGTCGTCATTGAGGCGATATTCCGTCCAGCCGGGAATCGCGATTTGGGGTCGCCAGGGCAAGGGCGTCGTCCAGCTCAAGGTCCAGTGGGTTTCGAAGGTTTGGGGGCCAGTTTGGTCGAGGCGATGCAACACAAGTTGGGGCTGCTGAAACCAGCGGTCGATGAAGCCAATCATCTCGCGATATTGCTCAACCCCGGTGAACTCATTCATCGGGTCGCGAAAGTACACGTCTTCTGCGTACAGGTCGTAGCTCTGGTCTGCTGGAAAGGTCGCATAGTCCTGGCGAATGCGATCGCACACCGCATCGATATTCATAAGTCCTCCTCCCAAAGCCGTTCGAGCTGCCGCTGCCATGACGCCAACACCTGTGCTTTGTCAGTGCTGCTGTCATCCAGATTGCCCATAATGCCCTCGCTATAGAGGCGATCGAGGGTTTGCATTGTGGCGGTCAACGATTGGCCTTGTTGCTTGGCAGCCACGATGATTTGCCGGATTTGTTGTTCAACTAAAGCGTTAAAAAAGGGATCAATGCCCTCTTGTTTCATGCCCAACAGCCGACTGATGGCCGCCTCAAAGCGTACCGCTGTGAGGCTGGCGAGTTCGTATTGAAAAACGCCCCACAACACATTTTGATGCAGGGCGTAGCGCACTTCCTGCGTTAAGTCGAAATTGGCTTCTAAGATTTGGCTCAAATAAGGCTGAGCTACCTCCCCGGGCACAATCGGCATCAACAGCCGCAGCCAACTCTGGTCGGTGGATAGCAGCACGAGTAAGCGATAGTCGGGCGTTTCGACTTGCCAAGCATCGGGTGGCGTATGCTGCACGGCACTGCCAAACCGCTGCTGTAAGTGGGTCGTGATGTCCTGATTTTCCATCTTTTCACCATAACAGGAGCCGGGGCGGTGGTGCTGCTCTGACGCAGCGGCGAGGGCGACACGATATGCCGGGCCAGGTTTCATGGCGGGTTAGCCCATCAAGTTGGGATCGAGCCGCTGGGCGTTATCCTCTAGCAGATTGAGATTCATTGTTTACCGTCCCAAGCTCAGCGTTAGACTACTCACATGGTTGTGTGGGGCGATCGCGCTCCTGCTGTTGTTTGCTGCCGATTATGACTGCCTCTCCTTCTCAAACAGAATTGCCGAATTTTTTGCCCGCTGATGCGGCCCAATTAACGGAGCCGACCTCGATCGCGATCGCCCAGCAGATGCAACAGGTCGAGGTTGCCACAGAACTCAGCTATCTCCCCGTGCCGACTACCTACGTTTGTCAAGGTACGGGGCAGCCGCCTGTCCTGCTGCTGCATGGTTTTGACAGTTCTCTCTTTGAGTTTCGGCGCTTGTTGCCCCATGTGGCCACATTTCGCCAAACTTGGGCAGTGGATCTGTTGGGGTTTGGCTTTACCGATCGCACCGTCACGACGACTTTTTCTCCCGCGGCCATTAAGCAGCATCTCCATGCTTTTTGGCAGCAGTTAATCCAACAGCCGATGGTGTTGGTGGGCGCCTCGATGGGGGGAGCTGCCGCCATCGACTTTGCGCTGACCTATCCTGACGCGGTGAGCCAACTAGTTTTGTTAGATAGTGCGGGTCTAGCGGCTGGTCCGGCCATGGGGCGCTTGATGTTTCCGCCGTTAGACCGCTGGGCCACCGCCTTTCTCAAAAATCCGGGGGTGCGACGACGCATTAGTCAGCAAGCGTATGCCGATAAATCTTGGGTGACGGCTGATGCTGAGTTGTGTGCCGCGCTGCATCTAGCCTGTCCCCATTGGTCCGAGGCGCTCATCGCCTTTACGAAGAGTGGGGGCTACAACTTTTTGAGCGATCGCATTGCCGACATTACGTCTGAGACGCTCATTGTGTGGGGACGACAAGACAAAATCTTGGGCATCCGAGACGCCACTCGATTTACCGAACTGCTGCCCCAGGCGACCCTGTCATGGATTGACCAGTGCGGCCACGTTCCCCACTTAGAACAGGCCGCGACGACCGCTCAGACCATTCAACAATTTCTCACGGCCAGCTGAGTTGCTAATGGAGCTCGGCGCTCGCCCCGAGCGATCTCGGGGCAGGCTCAAGACTCGCTGTGTCGGCTGCTGAGGGTGGCTTCGGGAGCGGTCGGCAAGCTGGCAGTAAAGTAACGAAAATCGGCCAAATGCTGCTCTAACGCGACGATTTGCGGCAGGTTGAGGCTGTAATAAGTCCAGCGACCTTGAGATCGCGATCGCACAATCGCCGCCTCCTTCAACACTCGCAGATGGAAGGACAACTTCGATTGACTGACATCGAGATGCTCACACAAATCAGCAACGCAGTATTCACAATCCCGCAGGCTCTCAATGATGCGCAGCCGTAACGGGTCAGAGAGCGCATGAAACGCCTTTGCTGCCGGAATTTCTACCAAAGCAACCATAGTGTAAAGAGCGAGTAAAGTTGATGAATTTAATATCAATACTAATTGGTAAACATGAGAAAGACATTAACCACGGGCAAAAATACCCCTTAGGGTAGAGATGTCTAGACAAATTAGCGCTATTTGGTTAAATTGTTTGCCCCATAAGTTTTTCTGGACTTATATGCCAAAAGCGGATGGCATGTGAAGTAGCGCCCGTTAGCTTTCTGATTTCATCAAGAAAAATGACTTTGTTTGAGTGTGTTGATTTTGCGGATGGCGTGTAGACAGCTGTAATGCTGCTTGCCTGCTGCCTCACATTCTGAGTCCAGTCAATCTATCTGATGGGCGTCATATCAGGCATGAGGTGGCGGCGGCTGTTGCCAAAAGTTTTGATGCAGATGAATGATCTCAGCGGCAACTTCAGGGATCGGCCCCCAAACTTGTAAGGGCTTTTGCCCTCGGGCAAACATATCGCGGCAGGGCAAATTTAACGTGGGGTTGGCGGCATGGTTGCCCGTGAGCGCCAAGAGTTGGGTTTCAGCTACACCATAGACAAGCTGGCCGATATTGGCCCAATATTGCGTCCCGGCACACATGGCACAGGGTTCCACAGTGGTGTACAGCGTGCAATGCCATAAATAGGCGGGCTCGAACTGCTGATAGGCGGTTCGAGCCAGGGTCGATTCGGCGTGGTTGACGGTGTCGAGGTTGCCCTGGGTGAGCAAAACCGTAGTTTGGTCAGGGGCGACTAAGATTGCCCCGAAGGGATGATGCCCGGCCTGTAAAGCTTACTCGGCCGCGGCATTGGCGCGTCGCAAGTGGGCAATCATTTGGACACGACTGGATGGGGCGTTGGTCGTTGGCGAGGGGCGATCGACAGAGGGTCTTGACATCGGTCGTCCGTTTCCGTGCCTGCGCTCTAATGATAATTCCGCTATTTGGTCGCGGTGACCTAGGGCAGTTGTCTGCAAGCCTGTTGAGGGGACGGACCCCTTAAACTCAGCCCGAGTTGCTCTGATTGAGCCAAAAGGAGTCCGTCCCCTGAGGTAATTTAGCCAGGGGTTCGGTTACTTGCGCGGCGGATTTTTGGGTCGCTGGGGCCGGGGCTCGCCATTGGGAATATTTTCGGGGGTGACCGGGGTATTCATTAAATCAATCAAGCCCTCGGAGAGGAACTTGGGATCCATAAAGAGCACTTTGGAGTTGTTGCTTTCACCCAGTTTTTGGTTGGCCTCGACATATTGCTGGGCAATGAGGAAATTGAGGATTTCTTGAGCATCGGGCCGTTCTTTAAGCGCTTCTGACAACAGCTCAATCGATTGCACAGTGCCTTGTGCCCGCTTGATTGATGCTTGCTGTTCGCCTTCGGCTTCGAGCACAGTGGCGCGGCGCTTGAGCTCGGCGGCTTGCTGTTGCTGCATTGATTCCAACACCGAGGCTGGTGGCACGATACTCTGCACCTCGACGCGAGTAATTTTAACGCCCCAAGGTTCGGTCGCTTCATCCAAGTGATCGAGCAGGGCTCGGTTCAGCTCGTCTCGGGATGAAAAGGTCTTTTCAAAGGGCATTTTGC
The DNA here is from genome assembly GCF_004212215.1 of Leptolyngbya iicbica LK. Taxonomy (NCBI): domain Bacteria; kingdom Bacillati; phylum Cyanobacteriota; class Cyanophyceae; order Leptolyngbyales; family Leptolyngbyaceae; genus Leptolyngbya; species Leptolyngbya iicbica. The sequence continues at coordinate 758,130 of NZ_QVFV01000001.1, read as the reverse complement.
CGATTTCCGATCGCAGTGTCGTCACCACTAATTCGCGAATGGCATCCTGAATATTTTCAATTTCGTAATAGGTGCGCTCTAGATCTAGGATCTTCCAATAAACGACGGCATCAACGTTGAGGGCGACGTTGTCAGGGGTGATGGCCGATTGCGGATCGACGTCCAGCAGTCGTTCGCGAATGCTCTCTTCCCAAACAATGGTGTCTAAAAACGGCACGATGAAGTTGAGGCCGGGCCGCAGCTTGCGGTGATAGCGACCTAACCGTTCGACCAATGCCTGATTGCCTTGGTTGACAATCCGCACTGAGCCCACAGTGTAGCCGATGACGATCAGCGCCAAAATCGCAAAAATTGAGGGGGCCATTAAGCACCTGCGCTTTGGGAAAGGAACAGAATCATCGTCAGTGTAATCCTTTTAATCGGTTGTGGAACGGGCGGGCGGCATGGGCAGCACAATGAGGGTGTTGCCCTGACGTTCAATGACGCGCACTTGGGTTTGGGGGGCGATCGCGACATCGCTGATTTGGCAGCGGGCATGCCAGATAGCCCCTTCGTAATGCACGCGCCCCAGTTCACCGGGGGCGATCGCGTCACACACTCGCGCAGTCGGGGCGGCGGCTAGCTCCTTGGATTCTTGGGGCAACAAACCGCGCATGACCAGGGTGAAAACTGCGGCTAAGATACTGCAAATGAGGAGCTGGCTGGGCAAGGTCGGTAACCGCACCGCCGCGATCGCAGTGACCAAACTCGCTAACCCCAAGGCCACGATGGGGGGATTGGGCAACACCAGGCTGAAGGCCAACAGGCAGCAGCCCCCGACGATCCAAGGCGTTGGCCCGACGGGCAGGGTTAATAAATCTGGAAAATTCATGGCAGATCACCCGCTACAGTCACAACTCCGATAGACCACGCTAGTTCCCCTGTACTTTCAATCTTGCCGCAGGATTTCGTCTAACGGTAAAAATCCACACGAAGCTTTGAACTTGCCTTCAGCCACTTCCCACTGTTGAGTAACTCCAATGACTGCAATAGTGAATCACTTGGTTAACGTCAGTTAGGGTTAAGCATTTCATTCCACTGGGCATACAAAGTTTCCGGGCCATGGAATCCAGCCCATTGAAAGTGGATTCTTTCAAGCACTCAAAGACTTCTTCCTAATTTGTTTTAATGGTCAGCCAGAGCAATTTTCTCTGGTGCATCGGCAGCTAAGCCGAACCCAAACTCCGATGGAAAAATCCATATTCATTAGGCTGCCACCACTGGTCTTTTGTGACGAGTTGAAATGTCTGAAAGGCATAGTCCGAAAGCTTGGCAGACATCATGGAAGACTCTTGAGGAACTCGTCAACAGCATCAAATTGGTCGTGATACGTGACATAGCGACAGAAAACATCCAGCGGTAATTGAGGGAGTAGAACACTGTTCTCCACCTGCTCATAAGCACTTTGGTCAGATTTCAAGTGATAAAGTTGGAGCACGCCATCTTCCCAAAACCATACTTCAGCTATGGCCAACCGACGATAACCTTCTAATTTGTCGATGCCGCCACTCGTCACGACAACCTCGATCACCAGATCAGGATATGGCTTTCGCTCACCAATGTTATAAGCTTCGTCTGGTTCACTGCGAGTACCCAATGTTGCATCCCCTAATGAGGGGCCGCCGCGACCATAGAAACGGATGCCCTGCGATCGCAGATAAGCCTCCAGTAACATTCGCAGAATAGTTTTAAAGTCTTCGTGCTCTTCGCTAATGGGCATGATTTCTAACGCGCCATCGAGATATCGAAACTTGACACCCGGCACGGAGTCAAAGGCCTGATCAATGGCTTCGAACTGCTGCCAGTTAATCTTGGGAAAAACGTGGGCTTCGCGGATATGAGGGGAGAGCAACTGTGCAGTCATCTTGATATTGCGAAATTGCGCCTGTGTCTAAATCTTAGCCTGACGGTTTGATCCTAATGCCTCAGAGTCGTTGCTGATGTTTAGCAGCTACGAGCGGGACGCTATCCGTTGTTGGCATGGTATGAACTTCGTGACCGCTAAGATAGAGGCAATGGCTCAGTAGGAAAGACTATTTGTGGCTGCGACTCTGCTGCGTTGGACGATCGCTGACTATCACCGCATGATTGAGGCGGGCTTGTTAGACGATCGCCGCGTTGAGTTACTGAATGGATTGGTTCTGGAAATGGCTCCCGAAGGCCCAGATCATGCGGATCTCTCAACGGGGGTGGCGGAGTTTTTGATCACGCGATCGCAGGGGCGTTACCAAGTGAGGGACGCCAAACCGATCACCATCACGGAGACCGGAAGCGAGCCTGAGCCTGACATTGCCTTGGTGCGGCGACAAGCGTATCGCCAAGGACATCCCACGCCTGCTGATGTGTTTTTAATTATTGAATTCGCCAACTCGTCGCTGGAAAAAGATACCGATGAGAAGCGGCACGCCTATGCGGCTGCTGGGATTGCCGACTATTGGGTGGCTAATCTGCGGGATGGCGTACTGATTGTGTATCGCGATCCCCAGGGGGATGATTATCAGCAAGAGCAACGCTTGAACGACGGCACCATCGCGCCGCTAGCATTTCCAGACCTTATTATTGACGTTCGAGCCTTGCTGTAGAAACGGTTACTGGGCGAGTGCGATCGCTAACGCTGGTCTTTGTCCATCGGGCCACGGGTAACGCCGAGTTTGCTTTGCAGTTGCAGTTTTTTCCAGAGTTTGGCACCGGATAACTCGCCGGAGAGTAGCTGTTGATAATGGCGTAGGGTTTGCGAGACTTGCTGGGGCGACTCGTTGAGGAACTCGATGCGAAACTGTCGCGCCCCGGCTGTGATCAGGCGTTGAGCGTATTCGGCTCCGGTTTGGGCGACGCCGTTGTAAAGGGTATTGCGGCAGCCCGCGTCGGCTTGCAAAACGTGTTCGGTGCCGGTGCGATCGCGCAACGTCACGGTCTGCGTTTCGCAGGGGCGACCACAGTCGCGAAAGTCCTTGCCGTCAGAGAGGAACGCGCAGAAGACGCAGTGCTCCATATGAAACATCGGCATGTGCTGGTGCAGGGTGATTTCGTACCAGTGGGCAGGACTGCCCTGGAGTAGCGATTCGAGCTGGTCAATATTCAGGTCGTAGGAAGCGGTCAGCCGTTCCAGCCCGTACTGCGCTTTGAAATAGGCGGCGGTGAGGGGATTCGCCACATTGAGCGAGAAGTCGCCGATGCAGGGAAGATCGCGGAACCAGGCAAGGTGATCGTAATTGCGAATGAGATAGCCGTCGGCCTGCGATCGCGCGACCTGTTCCAAAATGTAGTTTTCCAGCGGTTTAGTGATGCGGGGCGGGGCGACCCAGATCGTTTGCGCCTCGGTGCGACGGTTATGGCGGAACCATTCCACCAGGTCTTTGTAGGCGGCAGGATTTTCGAGTTCGCAGTAAAAGGTGGAAACTTCGGTGGCGATCGCGGCGGCCAGTTGGGCTTGGTTGCGCACCAAGGCAATCAGTTCCGGCTGACGGGTCGGGGGTTGCTCCGGCTCGGGCAACAGGGTCGGTAACTGGGCCGGCTCGGCGAGTTGCCAGATCCGGGGACGAGATCGCTGAGTTTCCAGAGACTCTACCAGCGATCGCCGCAGCCGATTGAGTTCACTGACGGGCAGCATCACGTCGCCTTCAACATGATTGGTGAGGGCGTCTAGGCGGAACGGGGTATTGCCCAAGCGACTGAATTGCTGGGTGAGTTTGTCAGTGGTGAGGGGTTGGCTATGGGCACTGACCAGTGGCATGGCGGACTCAGCCTGGGCGATGTGACCTTGGGGATCGCGGGCGATCGCCGTCAGCGGTTCATCCACCGCGCCATAAATTTCGACCGTGATGGGCTGCTGGAATTGAGGCGTCTCCCCGGCGTAGCTTTGGCGCACCGTTTTATCCAACTCGGGATCGCTGGTTTTCCACACGTAATCCCCCACGTTGAGGCGATTCAGATTCACATCGCGGCGGCCAAAGGTCAGCAATGTAGTGCGGCCCTGGCGCTGCACCCCATACACGCGCCCGCCTTCTTCCTTCGCAGCAGGATGGCCATTGTCAAACACCACGCCGTCACCCGGCTTGACCGGCGCTTGGAGTTCGAGCGTGATGCCGTCGGGCTTGATGCTTTTGACCTGGCCGAGCAAGACACCGCGCTTTTTGCCAAAGCGGGCATGAACGAGGGCTTGATTATCGATGCCCTCAAACCAGCCGGTGTAGAGCCCGCGAGAAAAAGCCATTTCCAGACGATAGCGCTCGTCGTCGGTGGGGACATAGCGTTGAGGCGTGGCCGTTGCGATCGCTAACTGCGCCGCGACCTGATCCAGTGCCCGGCGATAGACCTGGGTGACGTTAGCCACATATTCGGGCGCTTTCAGCCGACCTTCGATCTTGAGACAAGAGACGCCTGCCGCGATCAGGTCGGTAAGCACGGGGAGGCCCGACAAATCTTGGGGACTGAGCAGATATTGGCGATCGCCCACGTCCACTGGCTGGCCATCGGCGATCAGGTCGTAGGTCATGCGGCAGGCTTGGGCACATTCGCCGCGATTGGCCGATCGCCCGCCCAACGCCTCACTGGTGAGGCACTGACCCGAGTACGCAACACACAACGCCCCGTGGACAAAGACTTCAAGCGGCATGGCGATGGCGCGATCGCTCAACTGCTGCTGAATGCGATTGATTTCTTTGATCGACGTTTCGCGGGCAAGGACGACAAGCTGGCAGCCCAGCCCCTGGGCAAAGGCGACTCCGGCGGCACTGGTGACCGTCATCTGGGTCGAGGCGTGAATCGGAAAGTCGGGCGACAGCGCGCGAATCAACCGACAGAGACCAATATCCTGAACGATCGCCGCATCCACCCCAGCCGCGATCACCGTCCGCAAATACTGCTCGATTTCGGGCAGTTCTGCCGTAAAGATGAGGGTGTTTAACGTGATGTAGCCCTTCACGCCCCGGCGATGCAGAAAGGCCATGAGTTCGGGCAAGTCCGCTTCGGTAAAGTTGTTGGCCCGCATCCGCGCATTGAAGCGATCAAGACCGAAATAAATGGCATCGGCCCCATTTTCTACCGCCGCTTTGGCACAGTCCCAATTGCCTGCTGGGGCGAGCAGTTCGGGCAAGGCGATCGCGGATGCTGGCTGGGTGGAAGCGGGTGTCTGAAAAGATGGCATCGAATTGACCAGGAGCGACTGAGCGCCCGAATAGACCTCCAGCCTATGATGCCAAATTACGAGGTACCGCAGCGTTACTGAAAACTTTGCGCCAAAAACTCGGTGGCGGCGGCGGCGGCGAGTGGCTTGGCCCAGTAGTAGCCCTGGCCATATTCGGCGCCGAGCGATCGCAAGGCTGCCACATCTTCAAGGGTTTCGACTCCCTCGGCAATCACGTCCATGCCGAGGGTATGGGCCAGATCCACGATGGTGCGGACAATGGCAAAGTCTTCAGCACTATGCATATTGCGCACAAAGGATTGATCGACCTTGAGGGTATCGATGGGAAACCGGCGCAGATAGCTGAGGGAGGAATAGCCCGTGCCAAAGTCATCGAGGCTCAACTTGCAGCCGAGCGATCGCAGCTTAAACATCAGGTCAATGGCGGCTTCCACATCGCCCATCACCATGCTTTCGGTCACTTCGAGCTTAAAGGTGAGGCCATACAGTTGGCGATCGTGCATGATGGCGGCTAATTGTTCCACCAGATCGGGCTGCTCAAACTGCCGACCAGAGAGGTTAATGCTGATGAGCAGGGGCCAGTCGGGAAATTGTTGTTTCCAAACGTAGGCTTGTTGGCAGGCGGTTTCACAAATCCACTTGCCGAGAGGAATGATCAAGCCCGTTTCTTCGGCGAGGGGAACAAACATGCCCGGCGAGATGAAGCCTCGTTGAGGATGTTGCCAGCGAATGAGGGCCTCGAACCCGGCGATGCGATCGCTTTTTAGAGAGACGATGGGCTGGTAATACAGTTCAAACTGTTGGTTCGCCAGCCCCTGACGCAGTTCCCCCTCTAGGGCAAAGCGCTGCACATTGGCTTCTAACATGCCAGTGGCAAACACTTGATATTGGGTTTGGCCGAGCGAACGAGCGCGAAACATGGCGGTATGGGCATCGCGCATGAGGTTTTCGGCGGTGTGAACGTAGTCGGGCTGGGTAATAGCAATGCCGATATTGGTGTCGGTCACCACTGACTGTTGCGGGGGAATGACGATCGGCTGGGCGACATCGTCCCGCAGTTGGTTCGCCAGGGTTTCCAGGGCGGCTTTATCGAAAGCGGGAAGGGCGATCGCACAATCGTCTTCATCAATGCGGGCAATGCGGGCCGTCTTGGGCAGCCGCGATCGCAGTCGTGACATGAGTTCCAGCCACATGTAATTGCCCGTTGTTTGGCCCAGGCTGCTATTGACCAGGCCCAACTGATCGAGATGCACGTATAAGAGGCCCAGCGGTTGTGGTTGGTGCTGCCGTTGACGCTGTTTCAGAGATCGCCGCAGGTAAGCCGTCAGAGAACTTTGGTTTAGGGCACCCGTCAAAGCGTCGTGCGAGGTGGTGTAAAACACCCGGTGGGTCATGGCCAAGCCCAACGCCCCGACAAATGCCAGCACCGGCCCCACCACCGGAATCCACACGTGGATTGTGAACAAAGTGGCACTGGTGAGCACAATCACACTGATGCCGCCCAGCGCGACGATGGTTAACACAATCGGTCGCCGTAATCGCCACGCCAACAGGCTACCCGCGATCGCCCAAGCCCAGAGCCACAGCACCTCTAGCCATTGTGGCCAGTAACGAAACTGGGGGCGCGTACCGGCGACTACATCCAGTACCTGGCTGACCATCTGGGCATGCACCATCACCCCCGACATTTGAAAGGACTCTTGCTGCACGGCGCTGTAAGGGGTGGGCAAAAAGTCTTTGAGACTAGGGGCGACACTGCCAATCAACACCACCCGGTCCGTAAGGTCGGGGAGCGCAGCCGGGGGGGTAGTCAGCAGTTCATGCAGGGTCAGGGTGGGGGCGATCGCCTCAGCACCCCGATAGTCCAACAAAATTTGGTAACCCCGCACATCGGCGGTTTGATAGCCGCCATCCGTGCGTTGCAAGCGCTCTAAAACCACCTCATCCCAAATTAGGGCCTGAGATGTGTAGTCGAACGTCTTGCCCTGCTGGGCTAAATGTAAGCGGCTGACCTGTTGTGCAAACGAAAAGTAAGGGTCGGCGCCATCACCCACCTGCAATAAGTTGCGCCGTAGCACGCCATCGGTGTCGAGGGTAAAGTCATTAAATCCGACTCGCTCTGGGGGCACCGTCGGCGGGGGCGGAATCGCAAACGCCTGGTTAGTAATGGCAATGACATTAGTCGCCGCTAATGCCTCAACCAGGGCTGCTTCGCCTGGTGTCACTGGCAAGTCGCGATAGATATCGAGTCCGATGACGCTGGGATTGACCGTCTGCAGCCGGTTGAGCGCATCAGCCAATACTTCATCGCTGAGCGGCCAACCATAGCGGCGAATGTCGGCTTCTTCGATCCCGATGATGAGCAGCCGCTCATCCGGGGGCAGGGCCGATCGCGATCGCACCCATTGGTCGTACATCGCGAGTTCCAGCGGTTCTAGCCAGCCGGCGCGCTGGGCGACCCCGCACACGCCGACTACCACCGTGCTAGAAATCAGCACCGAGCGTAATGCGGCCCAAAAGATTTGCGGCACAACGCGAGGCGATTGCGGCGCTTGTCCCCGACGACTCACCCGCGATCGCACCTGTTGTAAAAAAGTTGCCAGTCGAGGCAAGCTTCACATCCTCACTCGGTTACATCGGTAGACGCACTGACATTGGGGCATCAATTGCCTGCTCCAGGCCTAACGCTTCTAACAGTGCCGACCACTGCGCCTGATATTCTTCACAGTCAGGGTTAGCTGCCAGCAGTTCTGCTGTCAGGGCGATCGCGTCACTCCACAGCCCTGCCGCTTGATAGGCTTGCACCTGGGCCAAGGGTGACTCAGCTTCGGCGATCGCCTCTGAGTCCAGCGCCGTTTGTTGCAACCAGCCGTTCACCACGATCGCGGTTGCTGGGTTGGTTTCATCACAATTCGCCGCAAAGGACCAGGGATAATATTCCCCCGCCGTGAGGGTGTCTGCGGGAAGCTGTACCCCGATCAGTTCCGCTTTGTCCCCCGCTGCTACGGTTGTCTCATAGAGGGGCTCGGCGTCTTCAGTTTCTAAGTAAAACGTCACTTGATAAGGCTCCGCCGTGGCGGGCACCGCGAAATATAAGGTCGGTGCCTCACGCTGGGTGACCCCCAAATTGTTTTCAGGATTGATCGCGATGACGCCAGCCGCGTTAATCACGCAGCCGCCACGGGTTCCCCCACCGATTCGCCGTCCCGGAAACTCGTTTTGGTCTTGGGCGACGGCAGGCCAGACCATCGCTGTAGCCAGCATTAAGCCACTGATGGGTAAGGCTAGACTAATTCGTTTGGTAGAAGTTGAAATCATCATCAACAGTCCCTGAGTCAAGTATTTGCAGTGTAATCGGACGAACCGCTCTCTCCATAGCTCTACAACATCATTTTTTATTTTGAGGAAAAACCACCGCGATTTCGTTCAATATCGGTTCATTTCAGCGATGACAGAATGAGATCTACCAATCCCTTTGGCCAACCACAAGGGCCAACGGGACCAGTCAGCGATCGCGCGGTCACGGTCTCGCCTAAGCCAACCAGCGATGGCTCGCCCGGGACCTCAGATCGCCGCCAACACCGCCGATTTTCCTCGGTCGTTATTGCCAACGAGGCTGGTCTGGCGGCTACAGCAAACCGCGATAACGAATGAAGACTAGAATCGCCGCCCAGGCGCCGAGGGCTACTTTGATGGCGACCAAGATATTCAGCAGGGGAATCCAGCCGCCGCTGAGGAGGGAGCCAAGTTCGCCTTGAGGCAGTTCAATGCCGATGAGCGACAGGGCCGCGATCACAATAAAGATTAATACCGATACTTTTTCGAGGGTGGCGGCCTGCCAGCGCTGGTAGATCGATTCCATCAGGCTCGACGATGAGGTGATGGCGACCAGACCGATCGCAGTGCCCCCAGCGACCCCTGCGGCAAAACCGCCGCCAGGACTCAGGTGACCGCGAATAGCGAGTTCGATACTGACCAGCGCCGCGATCGTCGCCCCCAAACGGGCCAGAACGATTGAGGGATCATCGGTGAATTGGTAAACCGTGCAGGAAGGCTGCTCATCGGCCAGCAAAAACCGCACGCCCATAATAGCGATGCTGAACACGACCACCTCAAAGATCGTGTCGTACAACCGATTGCGAAAGATAATGCCCGACACCGCGTTAACAACGCCGCTATCTTCGACCACCAACTCGACGATGGAGAGCTCGGCGGTGTCGACGGCGGGGCTGGGAAACACCAGCATTTTCAAATAGAGGGCGATCGCGGCGGCAATATAAATCCACTTCATGGCTGACCCTCCAAGGCATTTTGTAATTGGCTGTCAGGGGAGGGCGGCTCCGCTGGCATCAACCGTAGCGCCCGTGAAAAGTTCACCGCCGCAATTTCAGGCGGCAGGGCAGCACCCAAAATTTCATACAGTCGGGGCAGGCGAATATTCAACACGTAGGGGGCGGTTAAATCGTCGGTAGTCTCCCCTGGGTCGAGCTGAGCGGCGGGTAGACACACAGCGTGAATCTCTTTATTTTCCAGCGCTAGCTGCAAGGCCTGAGCACTGGTGTAGGGTAAGACCTCTAAACGCAGGTGATGTTTTTTCAAGGCCTGGCGAAGAGCGGGAAAGAGCTGCTGAGTTAGGGGGGCGGACACTGCGTCAGGATTGGGCAGGGCAGGGGCCAAGGTGCCCAGGCGCAAACTCATGGAAGACCGCACGGCGATCGCATACAGCGTAATCGACAGCATGGTGCCGACCAAAGCCTCGGTCAACGCCACATCGGCCGCGCCAAACAGGGCATACACCAGCGCTGCCACTGCGCCCACAATGCCGCGGATAATCAGCGCGTGATAGGGATTGACTTGGGTGACCAACATGCAGGCGGTGATGGGCAAGAGCGCCGCGATCGCCACCACATCTAAATTCTCAAGCATCTTCCCCTCCCGTACTCGAACAGTAAGCCAGCACGTAGCCCAGCACCGTATTCCAAATCGCCAGGCAGATGATCGCTAAAACCAGTAGCGGCCATTCACCTGGAATTTTGAGCAAGAGGCCCGCAACGATGCTCATAGAGCCCAAGGTATCGGCCACCGAAAGACTGTGGAGTTTGAACAGCACGGAGCGATGTCCCAAGAGGGGCAACGTGCCCCAAAACCAAAAGATGACCCCCAAGACCATAAGGCCGTAACTGAAAAAGTCGATCATGCTTCGTTCAACCTCCGAATAATGTGGGCCAACAGCATGAGGGCGGCATTGCCCACACTCAAAATCAACACGCCGACGAGGCCGATCATCCAGTCATCTCGCAGCACTGACACGACCAAAATCATGATGGAGGTTTTGGTGGCGATACTGGCAAAGGCCAACATTTTTTGCCAAATATCTTCGTCCTGCCACGCTTCGTAAATGGGGATGAGCAACGCCAAAATCATGGCAATCAAAATGCCGTTCATGCTACTCCCCTCCTTGCTTGAGTTTTCGGCGGCGCACGCGATGCACCTCATAGCGACCGTCTTCGTGATATTTCAGCACGATGGTTTTGGGCGTAAAGGTAATCAAAAAGATGTCCAAAAAAATCAGGCCCGGGGTGCGGTTTGGCTTCACCCGCTCCATCACGGTGTCTTCGGCTGTGTGGGGGCGCAAGATGATTTCCACCGCTTCGATATAGGCCGTGGGAATGGCGACGATGATTTCCCAAATCGCATGGAGCCAATCTTTGAGCACCGCCGTGACGGTACGGTTGCGGGGCAAAATCAAGGCGATACAAACCCCGATGATAATGTTGGCGGGGCTGAGATCCGCCGTCAGCAAAAACCAGATGGTCAGCCGCAGCAGCAGGTCAAGGTATCCGATCATGCCAGCACCATCCCAAACAAGAACATCAACATCAGGCTCATGACGCCAATCAAATGGTCAAATTGCTCGACCACGCGCGGCAGCTTGATCGCCACCCGGCGAAAGATGAACCAGTAGGCCAGCCACCCCAGGAAAATCGTGACCAGCGGTTTGACGATATTGCCCAGGGTGTAGGCTTCGTAGTACACCACATTGGCAAAGACTAAGCCGCCCAACAGCAGTGTCATGGCACCCCAGAAGCCAGACTTCACCGAACTTTGTACCTCACTGCTATGGGGCAAAAAGATGAATTTGGCAAAGGAAATCGCTGTTCCCAAGGCGGCCACGTTCATGCCGATGACCTGCCAGGGCAAGAGATTTTTCATCGTCAACACTTTGGCCCCAAAGCCTGACAACAGGGGGAAGCCGGAGATGGAGAAACTGGCGATCGCCAACGCCACCCAGACGGCGCGGGGAATGGGTTGGTGGCGCAATTCTTTGAGATTGCGACTGGGCAAGTTACCCGCAATTAAGAACAGGGCTGACTTGACCAAACCATGGGTCAGCGCATAGAACCCGCCCACCTCTGGCGCGGCCAACACAAACCCCAACTGCGACACGGTGTGAAAGGCCAACATACGTTTGGTGTCTTTTTCAAACACGGCGTAGCCTACGCCCAGCAATGCCGTACCCACCCCAAAGAAGCGGACAATCGGGTCAATGTCTTCGAACATCAGGGCAAAGCGGGCTAGCGGATAAATGCCCGACTTCACCACCACCCCAGACAGCATGGCCGACACGGGGGTTTCCGATTCCGAGTGAGTGAGCGGCAGCCACAACCCCGACACAAAAATGCCGCCCTTGGTCAGTAAGCCGACAAAAATCAGCGCGATCGCATCCATCGGCGCATTCGCCAGGGCCGTGAAGGCAAACGATTGACTCTGCTGATACACCAACGCTGCCCCCAGCAGGAAAAACAGCATGGCCGTATTGCTGACAAACAAATAGCGCAGGGCCACCCAAATGGAGCGATCGCTGCGGGTGTAGGCAATCAGCAAAAATGCCGCAATGCCAATCACTTCCAGCGCCACATACAGACTAATGAGGTCGGCACAGATAAACACTGCATTGACGCTGCCGTGCAGAATCACGGTCTGCGTGTAAAAGAATTTGGATTTGTTGAGCTGCCAGCAGTAAAACACCACTGCCGCCGTCACCAGCGCATTCGTCAGAATGAAGAAGCCGCTGAGGTCGTCAATCATCAACGAGACGCCAAAGTTGTCCACCAGTTGCAAGGTGGTGGGCGCCTCCTGAAACAAGCACATCAGACTGTAAACCAGCGAAGTCAAGGCGACGCCCAAAGTGAGGATGCGCCCCGAGCGCGGAAACAGATAGCTGCTGAACCCGAGAAACAGCGGGAGCGCAATCCAAAAGATGGTGAACGTGTTCATCGTCATGGCGTGTGGCTCCGCTCGATCTCCTGGGTATCCAGGGTGGGGTTATCGCGCGACAGCTTCATCACGCCTACTAACATCAACGCCTGAACCGAAAAGCCAATGACGATCGCCGTCAAAATCACCGCCTGCGGCACTGGGTCGGCATACGCCACTTCGCGCCCCTCGGTCAAAATGGGCGAAAAGAGGCCCGGGCGAGCGGCCACCAACACATAAAAGGCAATGACCCCGGTGCTCATGACATCCATTGCCAGGGTTTTCATCATTAAGTTACGCTTCCAAATAATGCCGATGAAGCCGATCAAAACCGTCGCAAAAATGCAGGCTTCCAACACCGACTTCGGAGCTAAGGTCGAGGCATCTGCTAAGCCGAGCACGGGCACCAGCGCAGCCAATTCAGCTAGTTCAGGATGTGTCGACACCGGAATTACCCCAAGAGCGTCCATAGATTAAATGCTATCAAAAATTAATTCCCATTAACTAAAGTCTATCTTCAATGTCGCTTAGATGTAAGTCTTGAAGGTGTGAAATTTTGTTGATAAGGCTGAAAAGGTGAGCTTATCGCTGGTTTGTTGCGGTCGTGGCGTTGGGCGAGTAAACACTCTGGCAAAATACAGAAGCCAGTTGGAGAGGATGCGGCAATGAACGATCAGTGGGTGGTTTATATCTCAAAGGAGAAAATTGCCCAAACGGTGCAAGCCTTGGCGGCTGAAATTGACCGAGATTATGTGGGGCGATCGCTGGTTGTGGTCACCGTACTCAAAGGGGCGTTTATTTTTGTCGCCGATCTGATTCGCGCTCTCAAGACCCCCGTCGACCGGGTTGAGCTGTTGCGGCTATCCAGCTATGGTGCGGGTACTGAGAGTTCTGGCGAGGTGCGGGTGCTGGTCGAGTTACCTCCGGGTGCCGTCACCAATCAGCACGTCTTGCTGGTGGAAGACATTGTGGATTCGGGGCGATCGACCACCGTGGCCCTGAACCTACTGAAGGCACAACAGCCCGCTTCCATCAAGCTCTGTAGCCTGTTGAGTAAGCCTGAGCGGCGGGTGGTGCCCGTCGATATTGATTACTGCGGCATCACCATTGAAGACAAGTTTGTGATCGGCTACGGCCTCGATTGGGATGAGCGCTACCGCGACTTGCCTGATATCTACGCCATTGAATCGGTGGAATAGTCTGGCTTGCCATGATGAATCGTGCTGCGCCCTGGGGTGAATGTGATTTGTCCAGCGGGCGCAAGCTGTTGAACAGGTGCAATTCGTTGATCCAACAGGTGTTGGTTGAGCCGCGTCAGGCATCTGTTGAGAGTCGTGAGAGAAACGCATGGGTGGATTGATTATTGCGGGCGATCGCAGCAGTGCGGGCAAAACGACGGTAACCATGGCGCTGCTCTCGGCCCTGCGGCAGCGTAGCGTCACGGTGCAGGCGTTCAAGGTTGGGCCTGATTATATTGATCCGATGTTTCACCGGGCCATCACCGGACGTCCAGCTTATAACTTAGATCCGGTGATGACTTCTGAAAGCTATGTTCAGCAATGCTTTCAGAGGCATGCAGGGACGGCGACCTACGCCATTGTCGAAGGGGTGATGGGACTGTTTGACGGGGCCGGGGGGACGGACTGGGCCAGCACGGCCCACATTGCTCGGTTGCTGGGCTGCCCCGTGTTGCTAGTGGTGGATTGTGCCCGCCTGTCGCGATCGCTGGCGGCGATTGTCCACGGTTATCAAACGCTCGATCCTGAAGTGCAGCTGGTGGGCGTGGTGCTCAACCGGGTAGGCAGCGATCGCCATCTCGCCATGTTGCAAGCCGCGATCGCGCCGCTACAGATTCCCGTATTGGGAGTATTGCGGCGCGATGATGCGGTGGCCCTGCCCGATCGCCATCTGGGGCTCGTGCCCACAGACGAGTTATCCGACTTACCGCAGCGGTTCCAACATTTGGCGGCCTTGGGCCAGCGATGTTTTGACTGGCCTGCCTTAGAGCGGGTATTGCAAGCTTCTGGAAACAATGTCCCGGTTTCTGCCAAAGCTACCGATGCGTTCCCCAGTGCTGAGGTATCTAGGGCCGCGATCCCACCGCTTGCCCACTCTGCTCGTACCATCAGACCACTGAAGATCGGGATTGCACGCGATCTCGCTTTCAACTTCTATTACGAAGATAATTTGGCCTACTTGAATCGCCTGGGGGCTGAGTTGGTGCCGTTCAGTCCCCAGGTGGATGCGGCTCTGCCGACAGATTTAAGTGGCCTGCTGCTCGGCGGCGGTTTTCCCGAAATGTTTGCGGAAGCGCTGGCTCAAAATACCGCGATGCGACGAGCGATCGCTCAAGCTCTGGCCGCAGGTTTGCCCACCTATGCCGAATGTGGCGGCCTGATGTATCTGTGTAAGTCGCTGGTGGATTTGGACGGGCGATCGTGGCCGATGGTGGGGACGATTCCCGCGACGACAACGATGACTGGTCAACTTACTCTAGGCTACCGCCAGGTCACGGCGCTGCAAAATAGTGCCGTCGCCACTGTCGGCCAACGCTATTGGGGGCACGAATTTCACCGCTCTGCGATCGCCCCGACTCCCACGGCTCCTTTGTCTGCCCTCAGTAGCTATCCCCTACTGCATGAGCCAGCTAGCTCAACGGGCACCGATGGCTGGGGACGAGCGACGCTGCATGCAGCGTATGTCCACGTGCACTGGGGGGGGCAACCCGCTCTAGCAGAAAAATTTGTCGCTACCTGCGATCGCTACCGCAATCAACCCAGTTCACCGTCGCCGCCGCGATAGTGTCCCCATGGTTTTGACTCACTGGTCTGGAATCTCCAAACTCCGCCCCCAGCGGTTCCGCCACGACCTGTACGCAGAGAGTTGAGGACTGGATAAGCCGATCAGCTCTCTGCGTCCGGTTTGTCTGATTTGGACTTGAGGTCGCTGGTCGATTTGAAGCGCTCCGCTTTCTGCTTCAAATTTTGCAAATAATCATCGGTGGTGATGGGCTCCGATGGCTCGTCAGACGCTGATGTTGCCGCTGGCGTTGTGCTCGTTCTGGTATCGGTGGGAGTTGTCGACTGCTTGCCTTGGCGGCGGGCGCGCAACTCTCGGGCTTGGGCTTGCAGGGTGTTGAAGTATTCCGTATCGGTGATTTCGGCGACCTGTTCGCCCACTTTGCTGTGGTCAATCTCAATGTCTAAGCGCAGGAGCACCTTCATTTGTTTGTAAACGGCTTGGCCGTAATCGCTCTTGTTGAAGCGATCGAGCAAGACTACGCCGCCTGAGGCAAAACCCAGGGCTAAAGCGGCGGGCACAATCGGTAGCCATCCCCCCTGTAGGAAGACAACAAAGCACAGGCCATAGAGTCCCCCCAGTAGAGCGATCGCGACGGCTCCGTAAGTCACAGGACGGCGAATATAAGTGGCAAACAGCGCCCCGCCAAGGCCCCAAATGACGACCCACAGGGCCTCGCCCCAGGTTGGCAAACTCCACAGCAGGGGCCGATCATCCAACACGGCGCTCAAAATTTGACTGACGGATTGGGCATGAACGATCACGCCCGCCATTTTTTGACTGTCGCGTAAGCCGCCACTAAAGGGGGTATAAAACTCGTCTTTTGCTTCTGGGGTGGTGGCCCCGATCAGCACGATGCGATCGCGGATCTGAGCAGCACCGACATCCCCCGACAACACATCTGTCAAACTTACCTGGGGCACCGCCATTCTCGCTGCCCGATAGTTCAACATGATTTGATACCCTTGGGCATCAATGTTGTGATATCCGCCCAGGTTCGATTGCAGTCTCGACAAAACGACGTTGCCGAAACGAAGCTCTTGTTCAGCGGTCACCTCAAGTTCTATGCCTTCGGTGGTGAGGTATTGTCGCGCCAGTTGTAACCCTAACGAAAACAGTTGAGCGTTGGGATCATTGCAAATGTGGGTGCCGACCGTATCGGCATCAGTCGGTGGCGCCGCAATCAACAGACTCCGCCGCAAGATCCCTCCCGGATCAACGACTAAATCAGAAAAGCTAACTTGGGCTTCTGGAGTGCCGGGGGGGGGCGGTACCCCTGGATTATCGGGACTACTAATTTTGCAAACCGGAAAAATGGTGCTGTTGTTTTGAATTTGCTCGAGCAGCGTGTCTCGCCCCTCGCCGATGGGCAAATCTCGAAACATATCAAGGCCGACAGCGCGGGGCTCGGCCTCAATCAAGACAGATAAGAGTTCCGCGATCGTGTCGTCTTGAATGGGCCATTCTTGGCGCGATTGAATATCGGTTTCGTCGATACCCACGACGAGGATGCGATCGTCAGGCAAGGGCGTGGGTCGCAGCCGCATCATCTGGTCGTACAGCCCTAGCTCTAGCCCTTGTAAGGCACCGACGGCACGCACCCCGAGCACTAATGCGCTGGCTGCCAGCGTCGCGAGCACTGACGGCTGACCAACTTTGCCCGCCTGGGCCAGCAGACGTTGCCATCGGGACGATTGCGGGGAACTTTTAGGAGGGGGCGGAAAAGCCATATTGATCAAGTAAGCGGGAGCAAAAGTCAGTCAGCAACGTCATCTAATTCTAACGGGGGAGATCGCTGCCGCACGTGGGGATGCCGTGATTATAAAATTCACTCAAGAACTGTAACAGTGATCTGTAATCCCGACATCTTCGGGTGTAGTTCCCGGTGACTGCGCTTATAACTGAGGTACTAGGTTCAGAGTGAACTTCGCTACCCTGTTAAATACACTGTTGTCGAAGCGAAACATCAGCTTCCCCACGCAGCCCTTGCGCCTTGGCATAGTAGGTTACCCTACCGACGGTGAAAAACGAGTAGGTGACACTGCTCTGGTCAGGCGTTACGACTAAAAGCTGCGTTGTCATTGTCATTAATTTTGAATTTTGTTAGTCAGTCGTCACATCCGTAAGTTAGGTGGATTCAGGTTTATGAAAAGTCGTTTGCCATTATCAAGTTGGACTCTGTCTGTATCCGCTGGTTTGTTATTAGGCGGGAGTGTGCTGTCGCTAGTGGGGCCTGCGATCGCCCAAAGCAATATCCAATTACGATTGCCTGACATCAGCGCCCCCGGCAACCGCGAATCCGGTTCAACTCGCAGTGCTACTTGCATCGCCCCTGACGAGAGGCTGGTGGCGCTCATACCAGAGAGCAACTATGGGCTGACGGAGAGCGCTTTTCCCACCGTTTATTTTTACCTGCCAGAAACGACCGCCGAGCATCTGAAATTTGTGCTGCTCAACGAAAGCACCAATGAATTACTTTACGAAGGGCGCTTCAAGATTGACGGTAGTGCTGGCATTGCGAGCGTGAGCTTACCTGATAACGGGATTCAGCAGCCGCTCGCCGTAGGTGAAGCGTATGTTTGGTACATCTCAGTCATTTGTAATCCGGCTGACCCCAGCGCTGATGTGGTCGCCGAAGGCCAAATGGCGCGAGTCGAGCCCCTGGAAATCGCAGCGAGTGCTAGCGAGGCTGAGTTACCGGCTCTCTATGCCGAAGCGGGGCTCTGGTACGACGCGATCGCGGCCTCGGCCCGCCTGAAGCAAGATGCCGAAAATTCTGACGATTGGAATGCGCTACTCGATGCAGTGGAGCTGGATGACTTGATTCCGGCCGATTTGCTGAGTCTCTCTGCCTTACCCGACGCAGCGTCGATGGTGCCGTAGCCACTGCTCAAAGTTCATTTTTTCAGACAGGCCATTGTCAGCCTCAGCCAGCGGCCTTTTTCATCGCTGAACGAGCCTGTTCCAGCAGCATTGCGTCAACTGACTGCCCAACTACAATGCCTGCCCGGTCATCGACGGCTTAAGCTTGGCGGCGGTTCGTCGCTGCCGTTTGGAAGGCGGCACAGTATTCCTGGTAGCCCCCTGGAAAAACAACATTTAGCGTGAGGGGATCACTTTGGTCGGCGGGATCTCCCGGTCCAGCAGTTACGACTGGTTGACCATTACGTTGCTCAACCGTGAGCGGGCGGCGATTCTTCAGTTCGCCGCCACTGCTATCCACATAGGTCACAACATTGCCGACCCCCAGCGATCGCCCAATATCTTGCACCAGTTGCAAAAAGTTGCGATCGCTGCCGCCCCGCTTGGCTACCGACTGCCCCGCCTCTACCATCACTTTGCTGGTGACGGTATCGCCGACGCCGACCATCAGCGGCATCAGCGCCGGGTCAAACTTATCTTGCACGAGTTGAATCAGCGCCTGATGATCATGAGGGGCCACCCGCACGCTGAAATCTTCCCCAAGAGGATAGTGTCCGGTGCGCTGCGCATAATAGCGATTGAGCAGCGCCAACACGCCCGCTTCTTTGATCGCGCCCCGCAACATGAACTGAAAATCAGTCGTCCCTGATTCTGCTCCCTGGCTGAGCCAAATGACCTCTTGTCCGTGCTGATCGCGACCATGGTTTGGGGCGTAATGGACAAAGAACGCATCCTCTAGTCCCTGGGCGGCGGCTTCGGCCAACAAGTCATCCATCAGTGACTGCATGGCTTTTTGAAGGGCTAAGTAAGTTTTGTGATCGCCGTCCAAAGCGCTATGGAAGGTGTTGAGGTTGGCGGTTGGCGATGCCACATTTTCCAGCGCCGAAGACTGAATACAATGCTCGATGGTTTCAGCATCTAGCGGCAGCGGGTGAGTCTGAACAAATTGCCGTAAACAGGCACGAATGCGATCGGGGACCTGCTTTAAAAAAGCTAACTCGGCTTTGCTAACACCAGGATGCGATAGGTGGCCCTGACGGGTTTGCCACTGTACGCCCCCAGCGGCCAAGCCAGGTAAGTAACGCTCTGCTTGTTTGACGGTGGTGGCATCGCCAAAGGCTCGTTCAATGATGCCGTTGACGCCCCGCTCACCAATATGTTCGCCGTTGGTCAACACAAAAAAATGGCCATCAAATGCCTGGGTTGCTGTTACATACTCGGTCGAAATTTGGCGGTCGAGGGGGTCTTTGACCAGGCCCATACATACGCCATCCAAATCTTGAATGATCAGTAGATTTTCGGTTTGGCTGAGCAGCGCTATGAAGCGATCGTGATCGAGAGAATACGTTTGAGCGTGCAACGGCAGATCAGTGGCAGAGGTCATGGTGGATGTCAGGTTGGCTTCTGCCTCAGCCTATCAGGATGCTGTCGCTGAGGGCTCTGCCGGGGGATTGATGCCGCTGCCCCATACTGCAATCACTACTCGTAGCGATCATTAAACCGAACCCATGCCGCTCACCAGGCTGTCTACACTCAAAGGGACTGAGAAGATTAGCGGAGGAGCGGAAGATGCGCTATCAAGCTCGTCGTTATCAAATCACAGTTATTCAGCCCAATGGTCGTGAGCCGGAGGTGCAAGGTTGGGAAGAAATTGATCTGAATGGTCGGCGTCATGTGCGCTATTTCAACGCTGATGACTCGTTTCCTAACGCTGAATGGTTTGATGATTTTTGGGGATCTGCGACTACGCTGCCTGACTTTACTCAGGACACTGTCCCAGGGCTCGACACTCGCTGGTCACACTCATCCCCGCGACATATTCAAGTTATGACTGACGGCCCTGAGGATGAGTCTGCAGGCGCTGTAAGTCAGAGTTTGGAGCGATCGCGGCAAGTGCTGCAACAGGCTACTCGCAAAATTACTCAAATCGCTCGCAATGTGCCTGCCGCTTGGCGAGCTGCATGTCGAGAGCTCAATCGTTAGCCAATGCTTGCGCCATTTCCTCCCTGACGAGAGCCCTTCAAAACTGAGAGCGTCACTTTACTCCGTTGCTTCGATATTGCCTCAACAGTAAAGTGGCGCTTTCAATGATGGTCGCAACAGCCAGATTGCCCGGCGTTTCATCCTCAGCCTTGGTTAGAGATCATCCCTGTCAGGCTTTGGCCGCGTTCCTGATCATTCGTTATCAGACTCAAGGATCTGTTTGGCCGCGATCGCCTGATCATCGTCAGTTTGTAGAGTGTTACGACGCTTAGCTAGAGAATCCAACATTTGTTGCCGAACGGCAGAAGCCCAAGTGTCAAAATCGCGGGAAGGTGTTTTAAATGCCTGCATAATTCAAAAGTTTAAGTTAACAACTGTTTAAATCTCAAATGAAGCTTTAGAGCCTCATCCTTAGCCTTCCACAGACTCACGCACGAAATAACCGGAAAGATAGAAATTTTTACGTTTTTTTTGCCTTATTTCTCTTGTCCTAATTGTTGCGCAATGTATCTCTTGACGCCAATTCAAACAGCTGTGAAAAATGTTTGGGAGTGCGACCCCCGAACAAGCTTCTGCACATACTCTCTGAGCATTCGTTGAAAACGACTAATAGACTGTGTAGAGAGGGCTTGACGATGTGACTTGTGATCTATCAGAGTCAAACATTCAAACATAAAAGTCATCAGTCCATGACAAGAAGTTGGGCCAAATATTGGTGTTTCTTTTGTTGACTTGAATGAGTCTAGAGCGCACCAGAAAATTTTCTGAGCAAGATCTATTGTGGCGAACAAAGTCCGGTTGCCAAGGGCGATTTTGGGTACTGCCCGATACGTTTTGCTGACCGAATGTTGAGATATAAATTTATTTTTTTAGGGGTTGCTAACAATGTGTTCAGTCAGGGTCGGAAGCTTGGCTGTCGCGACGTCCCAACTCATAAACGCCACTGCCAACAGCGCAGAGTAGGCCCAGGCTGACTGACCAACTGCCGCCTAATCCCCAAATGACGCCATAGTGGATGACCGTGCCCAGGGCGATGAAGGGCAAAACACTGAACATTGATGCCCAGAAGGCGTTTTGTGATTCACGTCCGGCGCGCGTTTTCTCAAATTCTTCTTCTGAGAGATAGAGCGATCGCTCAGCAAAGTTGAACCAGCGAGTGAGTTGCAGTGTCACCCAATCGCTGACTGGTGAAAAAGCCAGATACAGCGATAATGCCCATAGGGTTGCCCCTGAGACGGCTAATGGATCAACCGAGAATGAAAATGGGAACAGTTCCGTAAACATGGGTGCGGCACCAAGATCGATAGAACGCAGTCAAAAAAGTTGGTCGCTTACCAAGCAAGCAGTCGATGGTCAGAAGAGCGAGTGTTGGGGGCAACCGTTGACACTCTCAGCCGGAGCGAACGCTCAACGCGATGACGCAACGTAGTCGTCAGCTACCCCACGCCGATGTCGCCAAACTGTCATGTTTGTAAATTAACGCTTAACAGGATCAATGGGCAAAGTGGCTAGGACGAGGCAAAGTGCTTGTGGTGTTATTGCTCAACGCAATGAGTTGAGTGTTGCCGGGTAAGGGCTAGCGTCGTGATCCGCTCATCCTAACTGGGTGGGTGACGCCGAGTGGTACATTTGAATTGTAATGTGGGCGATTACAGCCTCCCAGAAAACGATAAAATTGAGTCTCATGCGATCGCGATCGCTTCTCCTCCCATGACAGAAACTGTTCAGCAACTTACGTTATTTGCCTTGAGTGACCATCAGTCTCCATTGCCGGAATATCAAGTGCGCGAAAGTCAGCGGGCGCGTCATGTTTCTCTCAAAATTTCTTTCCAGGGCACGCTAGAGGTGGTGGTGCCGCCCGGTTTTAACGAAACTGAGATTCCCAGCATTTTAGAGCGACGGCGCGGGTGGATTACCAAAACCCTCAAGCGGATTGAAAAGCAACGAGCGACCTTGCCCGCCGCCCATAGTGTAGAAACGCCAACGGAGTTGGAACTGCGATCGCTGAATGAAGTCTGGCAGGTCGTGTACAAGTCAACGCGCGATTCGACGGTGGCGTTGACGCAGAGTAATCCTCAAGAACTTACCCTGCGCGGCCCGATCGAAGATGCGATCGCCTGCCGCGAGTTGCTGCGCAATTGGCTGCAGCGTAAAGCCCGCGTTGAGCTCGCCCCCTGGTTGCAGCAGTTGAGCCAGCGTTGTGATCTCGCCTATAGTCGCATGGCCGTCCGTGGTCAGAGCACTCGCTGGGGCAGTTGCTCTTCTAAACAGTCCATCAGTCTCAACTACAAGCTGCTATTTTTGCCGTCGACCCTGGTGGACTACGTGCTAATTCATGAGCTGTGCCACACCGTGCATATGAATCATTCCAAAGCGTTCTGGCAATTGGTGCGGCAATATTATCCCGAGTTAGACCAAGCCAAGACTGACCTCAAGAAAGGTTGGCACTATGTCCCTAGCTGGGTCGATGCCTGATTTTTTTTGGACGCCTCACAGCGGTTATCACTGGGATGGGTCGGCCAGGCGATTCTTTGAAGGGTGGTACGTCCGCCTCACGTTGCCGACATTGGGTGAAACGTTTGCGTTCATGTACTCCATTGACGACCCAGCGGGACAGTCGACCTTAAGTGGTGGCGCGGCGCAAATTCTCGGCCCAGAGGAGCAGTATCACCTGACCTGGCTGCCCGAGTTGCGCGGATTTTGGGCCTGGCCCCATCGTTTAGGCGTCGGGCATTGGCAACGAACGGCGGACGGTCAGCGGGGCGGCTATCTACCATCCGCTGAGTTTTGGGACATTGCCCAACAAGGCTATCAACTGACGGCGACGCAACATCAGGGCTGCTTGGTAGATGCGGCAACAGGGGCGATCGCTCGCTGGCATTACGACATTGACCCTGTGTACGGCTGGGGAGCCGCCAACCAAACTGCGCAGGCCACGGCAGGATGGCTGTCCTATTTGCCCATTTTTGAGCCGGGTTGGCAAGTGCTGATGGCTCACGGACTCGCTACGGGCTGGGCGGAATGGCAGGGCCGTCGTTATGAATTTGAGCAAGCCCCCACCTACATGGAAAAAAACTGGGGCGGAGCCTTTCCGCAGCGCTGGTTTTGGGTCCAGGCGAATGCGTTTGCCGCTCTACCCGATCTGACCATTACCGCTGTGGGTGGCAAACGGCAGGTGCTAGGTCGCGAGGAAACCGTGGGGTTAGTGGGATTGCATTGGGCGGGCCAATGTATCTCGATGACTTCGTTGCGAGCGGCGGTCACCTGGCAAGTTGCGCCCTGGGGCCATTGGCAGATGACGATCGCCGATCATCGCTATCGCATTGTGTTGCAAGGACGATCTCAGAGCGCCCCTGCCCAGGTAAGAGTCCCCACCTTGGAAGGATTGCGTTTTGAGTGCTGGGATACGACTCGCGGCCAACTCACCGTGGAAGTGTGGCAGCGATCGCCCCTCTCGATTTCAGACCAGTCACTGATTCTCAAGGCTGAAACTCACCTGGCGGCCCTCGAAGTCGGAGGCAAAGGCTGGCAACAACCTTGGCACTTTGTCCAAGGCGCTATTTAGTTAAACTCCCCAGGCTGGATTCGAACCAGCGACCAATCGATTAACAGTCGACCGCTCTACCGCTGAGCTACTGAGGAACGCGAATGCTATATTAGCGAGATTTCGTCACCTTTGGCAACCGCTTCCGGAAAATTTGCGGGAATTTTTTGAAACCCCTCGTCAGGAACCGATATTGGGACGTTGCTCTAACTGATTGCGGAGAGCCCGTAGGCGATCGTGCACAGCGGGTTTAAGAGCGGTATTAAACCGCTGAGACGTCTTACCAGCCCTGCCGCGATGATTCTTGCGTCCCTGCTGCACGGTGGCCCGTAAGTCTTGGGCCAGGCGCTGAGCCGACATCCACTCAGCACCATAGCCCGTGACGGTGTGACGATGGGCCTGGTCAGAGGTAGCCACAATCAAACGCAAATTGAAATACTGCACATCTTTTTGCAATTTTGCGCACCACTTTTCAATGCAGCTATCGGCGGTTTGGCCGTAATCGGTGTAGTGAATGAGGACGTCTTGGGTCACTGGCTCCTGCCAGCTCGGTTGCCGTTGTTCGTAGGCGTCAAAGACAATCCGAGTTCTGAAGCCTTGGTAGGCGCTGTAATTTGTGAGTTCTTCAACCAATTGATCACGGGCGATCGCTAAGGTTTCGCGATCGCGCAGGCGTGAAAGCCGAGGCCAAGCACCGATGATGTTGTAGCCATCCACTAACAGCAGTGGCTGAGGAACTGAAGGTTTCATGGCTCTAAGGCATAAAAATGCAATTCTTAATATTTTCGTAATTCCACGCTAACTTATTTTTCGGCAATTATCTGTTGCCGCTGTGACTCGCGGCGCATCCAGGCTTAATTGCTATGCCAGTCTTGCCCCATTTTGCAGGTTTTGATCGGGCACTGCCAGCACCACTTGGCCCTCCGAGTTGTAAAAGCCCGTGACTAAACATTCTGATTGAATGGGGCCAATCTGTTTGGGCGGAAAATTCACGACTGCAATCACTTGTTTGCCGATCAGGTCTTCCTTTGAGTACAGCGCCGTAATTTGCGCACTCGACTTTTTGACGCCCAGCTCGTCGCCAAAATCTACCTGCAAAATGTACGCCGGTTTTCGCGCCGCGGGAAAATCGCTCGCCTCAATGATGGTGCCGACTCTTAATTCAACTTTTTGAAAGTCATCCCAGGTGATTTCTGACATGGTGGAAAATGAGAAACTTCAGGCTAGGTTCGGGAGCGGCGGCGGCTCTCGTCTGGGTTCAAAATACTTGATTCCAGGCGTACAGCTCGTATTCTGTCCAGATGCCGTTTTGCCAGTAGGGATCGTTCTCGATGAGTTGGCGCACGGTGGCTTGATCATCCGCTTCGTAAATGCCAAAGACCTTGGTGTTATCCATGGTTGGGCCGAGGGAGAGCAACACGCCGCGGTCCTTTTGCGATTGCAGCCCCGCCAGGTGATCGGCACGGTAAGGCGTACGTTTTTCGAGGGCGTCTTCGCAATAGCTGCCCCACATCACAAATTTCGCCATCAATCGTCCTTGTTCTCTACACGATTTCAAATTCTACGTGGAAGCGCGATCGCAGGTTGCAGGTTTGGTGATCCACCACGTTCGTATCACTCAGTTCCAAATTATAGAAATCCACGACGGGTGCGTTGAATAGCGGTCCCGCGTGCCAGGTGCCGACGTGGAGCTTGACAAAACAATTACCGGGAATGCGAAACGCTTGAATCGTTTCAGGATTCGGCTCATCAGCATCGCTGGGGGGAGCCACCGCCATCAACCACTCGGCGCCTGCCAGCGAACCCAAACATTGTGTGCAGCGGCGATGTCGGGTAATCGCATGAAACTGCTGTCCCTTGCCCGCTAAGCGCATGATGTAAAAGCGAGGAATCCCTTCATCCAGCTTCAGCTGAGCATCATCGGGGCCATAGGGAGCACCGTCTTCTGAAGGAAAAATCACCTGCCCGAAGGGGGCAAATGCGGCTGCGGTGATCGACTCAGCTTTCAGGGATTTAAGGATGGCGGACGAGGAAGTCATAACACAGGCCAGCGCGACTGACTCCACTGTAGCGGCAAGGAGAAAGTTTATTCTGGGTCAGGAAGCACTGAACTGCTCGTTTCTTGCTCCCAAAAGCGATAGGCCGTGCGCCAGTCTTCTAACAAATCGAGACTCCAAATCCAATTGAATTGGTCTTCGGGGGCGTCGGTCACAATACCCAGCTTTTGCGGATCCATCCAACTCAGCTCGTCTATCTCTTGTAAGCGCAAGAAGTATTCGCGGGCGATCGCTCGATTCAACTCTGCCTCCGCATTCAAAATTCCCTGGTCAGTCTCGCTGGCCGCGCTCAGGGCAGCATCTTCCTCTAGGGCCGCAAGATTCATGTTGGCTAATCGGGTGTTAACCATAATCAGCCCGGCATAGGCGTGCAGCACAACGGGATCGGCGGGCACGTTGCCAGCGGGGTTGGGCTGGCGCTCTCGTTGTGCATCGTGCAAGGTCAGGGCCGCTTCCCAGTTGGCGATCGCGGCATTCCAGTCGCCCTGGGCATAAGCGGCAAAGCCGCGGGCGATGCGTCCCTCAATCAAGGTGTCATCGGTGCGATCCCAAGCTTCACGGGCCTGGGCGATGTAGGTGCGTTGGTTAAAGCGGCTATCAAACTCGCCCTGCTCATTTGCGATGAGCTTCGCTTCTTGCCAAGCTAGACGCCCCTTGATGAAGAGTAAATCGGACTGGGTAGCGTCTTTGACCCAAGTCCAAATAGGATCGCTAACGTCGCTATGGGTGGCATTGCCCATCAACGCTTGATCTAACGCCAGGTTGAAATCTTCCCGAGCATCGGCGTAGCGATCGCCCCGAATAGCCTCTTCAGCTCGGCGAATCAGGGTGTCTGGGTCGTCGTTAGCAGGTTGGGGTGCAGCCGGAGTGACGGCAACATCGTCTTCCGTGACTACCGAGCTGGGCGAGTCTCCTTGGGCAAGATTGGCGGTGTCATTGCCCCCCCAACGCAGGGCCACCAAACTCAGTCCTAAGACCCCGACGATGCCCACCAGCCCCAAGGCAAACCAGACCAGGATGGGCTTTTCAGGGGGGCGATTCGGTCTTGTGTGAGTGGATGACGGGGCTGATGAGCGAGAGGCGGTTGAGGGTGGCGGGCTAGAGGAGGAGATCGTGGGCTCTGCTGGCGATCGCTCCGTCGTGCCATCCGGCGGTGAGACGTCTGGCAACGTGTCATAAATCGCCATCCCAGCCCGGTGATTCTGATCATCGATCAGCACTTCTTCGGCATCGGCGGTGATCGGCGATTCCTTGGTATTGGCCGAGTTTTGCGACAGTTGTTGCACATAGCTGGCAAGCAGTTCGTCCTCTTCTGCAGCTGGAGAATTGGACGTCTCTAGTTGGCTCAGCAGGGTCGCGGCGACTCCTGCGTCAGCCGGTAAATCGGGCAACGGCACCGCAGTATCGGTTCCCGATTCGGGCGGTAGCACGGTCACTGAGGCACTGGCGACTGCTGCTGCCGGGCCAGTTACGTTGGCTGAGTTAGCGTTGGGGGCTGCTTCCAGGTCAAGGGGCGAGGGAGCCGTTTCTGGGGCGGAGAGCACATCGGGATTGAGCTGGGCGTCGGCTGCGCGATCGCGTCGGGTCAAGTACCCATCAAATTCCGGATGCATGTACAAAATGGGCAAGGCCCAGTAATGCTGGTCTGAGCCAAAACTGGCGAGCAAGCCTTGGCGAGTGCGGCTCAAGCTCACATCAATGGGAAAGCCCCGGCGCAAATTTTGATAAAAGAGTTGAGTAAAGGCGATCGCCACCCCATCCGGAATGCGCTCTGCCATAGCAATGACGCTGGGCACCCCGCGCGTCACCAACGCCTGCACCAAATTTTGCTGCCGCCAGTCCATTTCGGCATCATCGCCTGCGGTATGACCGCTACGACAAGAGTTGAAAATCGTTAGCGCCACCTGGTTATTCACCAGCAGACCCGCCAAGTCATCGCCTGACAGCCGCTCCGTCAACCCCGTTTGGCGATTGACGAGCGAGAGATCGCCGCCGCTGTGGCCAAAGTCGCTGTGGCCGGCATAGTGCAGTACTTGATAGTGCTCTTGCTCTAGCTTTTGGGCCAGTTGACTGCGATCGGGTTGCTCCAAAATATCAATCTGAATCGCGGTGGCCTGGACTGTAGGCCGCGCCAGCAAATCTTGAATCTGGCGCACCTCTTGCAACAGTTGCAAATGATCTTGATCGTGAGGGCTCGCTAGCACCATCAACACGCGAATCGTGTCATCTACTCCTGACAGCGCCTGCATTTCTGCCGTTTGGGTCACGAGCAGATTCGCGGCATAGCGGGCAAAGGTTTGGTTCCCCTGAGTCGTAATCGGTTGTTGCCCCTGACGCAGCAGTTCCCAGGGCAGGCGTTGCAAGCGACTGTCTTTGAGTCCCAGGCGCAAGCGCAAAATTTCGTTACGGTTTTGGGCGATGCCCTGCGCCCGCAGCCAGCTCTCGCGAATCGCGTCGTCTTGAAACAAGGCCTGATACAGTTCCTGACCCAGAGCTTGCAGTCCTGAGGGACCGCTCAAATCCACCTGCCCCTGCAGCAGCCCCAACACTGGGTCGTCCATCGCTGGTTGCGCCATTTGGAGCCAGTCTTCCACCGGCCACTCCACCTGTGACTCCGCCACGGGGACCCCGGCCGCTGTGTCTTCAGTGCGAATCAGATAGCGATCGCTACCCAGGGCAGTGATAGATAAATGAAATTCTTGAGTCACGGCAGATCGCAGTTGGGGTAAACGGCATCAGTTCAGAGTCCCCACATTAGACAGGCACTCGTACCTCTTTTCAGGTTAGTTCACAGATTTATTGATGAGTCCTCCCCAGTGGACAGGTGGCAGAGTGGATGTGCCCCTCCGCTCCCTTACCCCCTCCGCTCCCTTACCCCCCCTGCTCCCCAACTCCCCAGCTCTGATCAAATCGGCAACTGCTCACAAAATAGTCGAATCTCTCGCAACACCAGCGGCGAAATCTCATGGCCCATGTCGTATTCCTGATAAGTCAAATCCACCGCTTGCGCTTTCAGGGCATCCCGCGACTGATGGGCTCGGGTGATCGGCACTACTGGATCTTGCCTGCCGTGAACCATCAAAACTGGCCCCAATTCAGCATTGGGAGCCGTTGAGCCATGCATGTAGCCACTCAAAATCAGTGCCCCCGCGAGCGGCAGTTGCAGCCCCACATCCAGCGTCATTGCGCCCCCTTGCGAAAAGCCCGCGATCGCTGTCCTCTCGGGTGGAATGCCCGTCTCCTCTGCCACTTGGACTAACCACTGCCCCAGCAATGCCCGACTTTCTTGCAAATCGGCCTGCTGTGCAAAATCGTGATCACTCTGAAAGTCATACCCCAGCGGAAAGCCATACCACATCCGTCCCCCTGGTGCGTGGGGATGCGGAAACGGCGCATCGGGAAACCGCATTTTGAAGCCTCGCAACGGCAAATAATCGGCTAACGCTGCCAAATCTTCCGCATTCGCCCCCCAGCCATGCAGCCCAATCAGCAGCTTATCCGCTGCCGTATCGGCATCTCTTGCGATCGCCCTCAACACCATTTCCTATCTCCTCGCAACATTCGGTCTCGATTCTACCCTCGCGCCCCCAGTCCCCCAGTCCCCTACTCCCCATCTCTTCCCCCCTACCCTCAAACTCTCTGACCCTCACACTCTTCCCCCCCCTACCCTCACTCCCCCTAGCCCCGGTATATTTAAGGATGCAAAGAGAGGGGATGAGCGCCATGTCGCGGCTAGCATTGCTAAGTGTGTCAGACAAAACCGGACTGATTGAGTTGGCCAAAGCCCTGGTCGAGTCATTTGATTTTGAAATTGTCAGCAGCGGCGGCACGGCAAAGGCGATCGCTGACGCTGGCCTCCCTGTCACTAAAGTCTCTGACTACACGGGCTCGCCCGAAATTCTCGGCGGTCGCGTCAAAACCCTGCACCCCCGCATTCACGGCGGCATCCTTGGCCGTCCTGCCCTGCCCAGCGACGCCGAAGAGATGGCCGCCCACGACATTCGCGCCTTTGACCTGGTGGTGGTGAACCTCTACCCCTTTGAGCAAACCATTGCTAAGCCCGATGTCACCTTGCCAGAAGCGATCGAGCAAATTGACATTGGTGGCCCCACCATGGTGCGCGCCGCGGCTAAAAATTACGCTTTCGTCACGATTCTCTGCAATCCCGAACAGTATGCGCTCTACCTGGCGCAAATGGCGGAACATGAAGGCGAAGTCACACCTGGTTTTCGGCAAGACTGTGCCCGCCAAGCCTTTTGGCACACGGCCACCTATGACCAAGCGATCGCCCACTACCTCTCCGCTGCGGACTCCGAAGCCAACATCGACGTCGCTACCGAACTGCCGCAACGGTGGACTCTGAGCGGTATCCAGCGGCAGCAGTTGCGCTATGGCGAAAATCCTCACCAGCCTGCCACCTGGTATCAAACCGGGAATATCCCATCTGGCTGGGCCGCCGCTGATTTGGTACAGGGCAAACCCCTCAGCTACAATAATCTGGTGGACCTCGAAGCGGCCCGTCGCATCATCGCCGAGTTTCCGGCCTATGTGCCAGCGGCGGCAGTGCTCAAACATACGAATCCTTGCGGCGCTGCTCAAGGCGATTCCCTCGCCGAAGCTTATCAAAAAGCCTTTGATGCCGACTCGGTATCGGCCTTTGGCGGCATTGTCGCACTCAATCGCCCCATTGATGGCGACACCGCCACCGCCATGACCCAAACCTTTTTGGAATGTATTGTCGCGCCGGGGTGTGATGATGACGCGAGAGCGATTTTGGCGAAAAAGAGTAACCTGCGGGTGTTGCTACTCGAAGACTTGTTGACCGGGCCGACCCACGCCCCCAGAGCGATCGCGGGTGGTTTCCTCGTCCAAGAGACCGACAATATCGAAGACGACCCCTCAGAGTGGGAAATCGTCACCGAACATAAGCCCGACGCCGACACCCTCGAAGAACTCTTGTTTGCCTGGCGCTTGGTCAAGCACATCAAGTCCAACGCCATTTTGGTGACCAATCACCGCACTACCCTCGGCGTCGGGGCCGGACAAATGAATCGGGTCGGGGCTGCCAAAATCGCCCTCGACCAAGCCGGAGAAAGATCCCAAGGCGCGGTGCTCGCCAGCGATGGCTTCTTCCCCTTTGACGACTCCGTACGGACGGCAGCGGCAGCGGGGATTCGGGCGATCGTGCAGCCCGGCGGCAGCAAACGCGATGCCGACTCCATCCAAGCGGCCAACGAACTCGGTCTCGTTATGGCGATGACCGGCATCCGCCACTTCTTGCACTAATACAGCCTTGTACTGATGCTGAAAGAGAGCCATTTGGATTTCTCGATCGCACAGGGATGGTATTAATCCTTAGGCGAGAGTGTGGCTAGGTCTCTGCATCCTCTACCTCAGAGGGGGCAATTTGTTGGAGCAAGAAGGTGCCATCCTCCTGCCAAACGACTTCGATGTCGAACAAGCTTCTCAACCGTTCGATGGCTTTGTCTTGAGTCTGAGCATCCGGAGCCGTACGAATCAGCTGCGCCCAAGCAGTGATTTGCACCGCCCGCGGATCAAAGTCACCTTTAGCCAAAAAATCAGCTGTGTCTTTTAGAGAATGTTGGTCTTCTTTGGCACCTGGGAAAGAGGATTGTGCAGCCCAGGCAGCCGCCATTGCATGAGATTTGGCTGATGCGTCATAGTCGTCCAGAAATAAGATTTCATCAATGCCCTTATGCCGCCAAATAAAATAGCTTTTCGGTGGCAAATCTGGCGCAAGTAACGCTAACCCCGCTTCTTGCATGGCCACCGCTCGTTCGGGTTCGCCCGCAAACAGCGAAACACTGCTCGAAAGATATTCGTAGGGTAAATAAGCATAAGGGTCGCGATCGAGAATGATCTCAAAGTAATCGCCACTGAGACGATAGCTGGTCTCCTGACGATATTCAAAATTGCCAAAATACTGCAAAAAATTTAGAAAAGTCCAGTCAGCCCAGAGATTCTGAAAGCCGAAATCTGGCAGTGACTGGAGCAACGTTAGCTGTAGCTCTCGCTGCTGTTCTTCATTGGCAGCATCAATCGCTAGACTCT
The DNA here is from genome assembly GCF_004212215.1 of Leptolyngbya iicbica LK. Taxonomy (NCBI): domain Bacteria; kingdom Bacillati; phylum Cyanobacteriota; class Cyanophyceae; order Leptolyngbyales; family Leptolyngbyaceae; genus Leptolyngbya; species Leptolyngbya iicbica. Next base: position 726,311 of record NZ_QVFV01000001.1, on the reverse strand, counting down.
CTGGATTAGGCGTTTGAATCGCCTGTAATCGCTGTTTTTGCAGACCAAGGAGCGCGATACTCAAAATGAGTAGAGAAATAACCGCGCCCACCTGCAGGGGCCAATTTTGACGATGAGGATTCATACGTGACTGCTTGGTGACTGTGACTATCTCAAATCAAAAGGTAGCAAAGCTGGGAGCACTTGAAGCAGCCGACCCCAGCCTGACCACTTTCTAGAAAACCAAAATGGCTCTGCTAACAATAGCAGAGCCATCAGATGAACTAAAGCTGATGTTGACAGACGGAAAGCCTAGTTCACAGCTTCCATCCCGGTGTCTTCACAAAGAGTTTCAGCGGTGGTGCCAGCAGCAGGCTCGTCAACAGCATCTGGGGCATTTGCCACGCCGCCATCTGCTACATCACCAGCAACTTCACGGCAGAGAGCCGCTACCGAAACATTTTTATCAATCGTGCCACCGGCTCCGTCGTCGATTTGCTGGACGTCGATGTACGAAAAGCCCACAAAGCCCCGTAAACCATCTCTGGGCGAAGCAACTACTGCTGCAACTTGAGGATCATCTGCATCGTCTACGATAAATTGGCCATCACCCACATCTTGTTCGGGAGTTTGCGCGTCGGCAGATGTGCCGTAGGCATAGTTTTCTGAGTTGATGGCAACGCCGACGTCTAGCTGAGCAAACTCAGTCGCAAAGTTGACTCTCTCTAGGTAATAGGCTTGTTGTCCTCGGTTTAGCGAGCCGACTGCGTTGGTGGCTTCAGTTTCACGGGCGCGGTTGGCTTGGTTGAGGAAGGAAGGCAGAGCGATGGCGGCCAAGATACCGATGATGATGATAACCACCAGCAGTTCAATCAGGGTGAAACCACCTTCATCTTTCTTGCTGCGTAGGCTCTTGAGCAGGTTGTAGGCAAAGTTCATTTTCATGGTTAGATTTTCTCCTTGAGAAGCCGTTAGGCGAAATGTGTTGTGTCTAGCTCCATGTCGTTAGACTACCCCCGGCATTTTCGTTTCATATCACCCTGATCAATCTTTTTTGAAAAAAATGGCGATGTTCAGTAGTCTCTGGTACGGCACCTATATCTACTCAGCCCCGCCTGTCAGGATGCTGGTGAAATTGCTGACAATTCAAGCCGTCAAATATGACAAATTGTCTGGCCTGTAACAAATCGGTTACGCACCCCCCGTAGGAAGTGCTTGTCGCCTCAACATTTGGGTCAGCGATCGTTGGAGATTAGGGGACGGGTCCCTTGTCTCATGCCTGAGAGTGTCGGTTTTTCCGGCAGGGACCCGTCCCCTGGCCGCACAACTGTAGTTCTCATCGTTGTAGGATAAAACCCGTATTGCCGAGGGAAAGCGATGTCACAGACCACAAACTGGTACGTGGTAAAGGCGAGTGCGGGAACGTGTCAAATCTTGACTGACGCCGAATTAAAATCGGCCCCCAACTCTGAGAGCTGGGGGCCGTACGCTACTGAGGGCGAAGCGATCGCCAAACGGGTAGGACTGATTCGAGCGGGCAAGTGTCAGCCCGCTTAGTCAGTTCCGCAGGCGCGGATACACACTGATCAGCCGCAAGATTCTCTTGGGAACCGCTTACTGCGGCTCAATCGCGGTATTTTGGTTGGCTCTGACGATTTGCAGCACCAACTCTTGAGCTTGGCGATATTGCGGATCTTCCAGCGTGCCGATGCGATCGCGATTATCTGAGAGCTCTTCCTGCTCTTCTTCCGATAGCTCAACCACGATGTCAGGTTCAATCCCCTGTTGGTTGATGTCGCGCCCGCTAGGGGTCAAATACTTGGCAATAGTAATCGCCACACCCGACCCATCTGGCAAACTGCGTACAGACTGTACAAGTCCTTTCCCAAAGGTTTGAGTGCCCACGAGCTGTGCTCGCCCATTATCTTGCAAAGCGCCGGATAAAATCTCGCTGGCACTCGCAGAACCGCCATCGACTAACACCACTAATGGGCGATCGGTCAGGGCACGGTTATTTGCAATTTCTTCATCAGCGACCCCTTGGCGATTGACGGTCGATACAATGCCGCCTTCGTCAATCCACATGCGGGCAATCTCAATGCTGGAATACAGCAATCCACCAGGATTAGAGCGCAGGTCGAGAACGTAGCCCACAACGTTTTGCGATTCTAAATCGTCAATGGCTTCCTTCATCTCACTGGCGGCATTGCTGCTGAACTGAGTCAGGCGAATGTAGCCAATCGGCCCTTCCGGAGCATCATTGACGGAGTAGCGTACGGGGTGGATTTCAATGCGGGCTCGCGTCAGATCGAAATCAATGATTTCTGCATCACGCCGCACCGTCAGAGTGACCCCTGACCCGACCGGCCCACGGATCAAGCTCACGGCATCATTGAGCTCCATGCCTTCTGTCGATTGCCCGTCAATCTCGACGATGACATCTTTAGAACGGAGTCCGGCTTCAAATGCAGGGGTATCTTCGATAGGGGCAACGACGACAATCTCGTCTGTTTCTTCTTCCTGGGTGATTTGAATGCCGACCCCGGTGAGTTCACCAGAGGTGTCGATCTGCATATTGCGGAACTCGTCGGGATCCATGAAGCGGGTGTAGGGATCTTCCAACAGTTCCAGCATCTCGCGCACAGCATCATAGGCTGCCTCTGGCGAGCTATAGTCGCGGCTGAGATAGTCAGTCCGCACCGCTTCCCAGTCAGTTTGGTTAAACGTCGCATCGACGTAGGTGTTGTCAATTAGCTGCCAAACTTCATCAATAACTTCTTTGGGGCTTTCCTCAAAAAAAGCTTTGCTTTGAGACAAGTGCAGACCAGCACCCGTAACGATGACTCCAGCAGCAGCTACGGCTGTTGCGCCTAAAACCAATCCTCGCTTTGCGATCGCCATATATCTAATTTCCGTTGGCAATTATGCTCAATCTAACACAAGCAATCCTGGGTGTTGGGGTGGTTCCCTCATCCAGTTACAGCCATGATAACGAGCTCACCTGAGAGCTTTCTGAGTGAGTGTGCCAGAAAGAGTATCCGATCGCAGGTGCAGGCGATCGGGCAACCGTCAATATCGATATAAATTGACAAAAATCAGCCCAGCCAACGTTTAAGGATCAACCCAACGGCCATCTGACTTGATGAGGTTGATTAACTCGGCTACCCCCTGATCTTCAGGAACTTTTTTGATTTCTTCGCGGCCGCGATATAGCGAAATGTAGCCAGGGGTTTTGCCCACATAGCCGTAGTCGGCATCGGCCATTTCGCCGGGACCGTTGACGATACAGCCCATGACGGCAATATCCAACCCGGTCAGGTGCTTGGTGGCTTCGCGGACTTCGTGCAGCACTTCCTCAAGGTTGAACAAGGTGCGGCCACAGGAGGGGCAAGCTACATATTCCACCATGGTTTTGCGCAGACCCAGGGCTTGGAGAATGCTGTAGCAGACCGGGATCTCTTTCTCTGGCGCTTCGGTCAGGGAGACGCGAATGGTATCGCCGATGCCTTCGGCCAGCAGGGTACCAATGCCCGCAGTCGATTTAATGCGACCATATTCGCCATCACCGGCTTCGGTGACGCCCAAATGCAATGGATAGTCCATGCCCAGTTCGTTCATACGCTTGACCATGAGCCGATAAGCGGCCAGCATCACGGGCACTCGGGAGGCTTTGAGGGAGATCACCAAATTGCGGAAATCTAAAGATTCGCAAATGTGGATGAATTCGAGGGCAGATTCCACCATGCCTTCAGGGGTATCGCCATAGGTAAAGAGCATGCGCTCGGCCAGGGAGCCGTGGTTGACACCGATGCGCATAGACTTTCCCTGGTCTCGCAGGGAAACGACCAAGGGCTCTAGAGTTTCGCGAATTTTTTCGCCGATTTCTTGAAACTCGGCAGGAGAGTATTCGGTGCGTCCGGCTTGGGGCTTTTCGAAGACATACAGACCGGGATTGATACGGACTTTGTCGACATGCTTGGCGACTTCCAGCGCAATTTTCATGCCGTTGTGATGGACGTCAGCCACGAGGGGCACAGGCTGATAAGTGGTCTCTAACTTCTCGCGAATGGTGGCGAGGGCTTTGGCATGGGCCATGCTGGGGACGGTGACCCGCACAATTTCACAGCCGATTTCGTGCAAACGCCGAATTCCACTGACCGATCCCTCGATATCGAGGGTGTCTTCATTGATCATCGATTGGACAACCACCGGTGCCCCGCCGCCAATGGTGACGTTGCCGACGGGGACGGGACGGGTTTGGCGGCGATGAATCGTCGTGTCGAAGGCGGTATCGACGGGCGTGGAGGCGGGAGGTGAAGGAAGGGTTTGCATGGCCCTGAATCTGAATAAAGATTTGTGGTTTTGTCTGTTTTCAGAGTGCCACAGAACGGGGTGATTCGGCGTAGAGAATCGGGTGTATTGACCAGGTTTCTGACAGTGGTGCGATCGCTTCCTCGGCCCAAATTCGCCTCTGCCAGCGGGGCTAGGACGTTGATCTAGCCAGGGCAATGTGTCTCACAATCAACTTTTGAAAACCTTGGCGGCTCGAGCGCGATCGCCGCTTTCACAACATCTCGCTCTGGTAAATCAGTCCTGTGAATAGCGGTTGGCGGCCTCATCGCCCACTTGCTAATTGACTTCAATGGTTGGGATAGAAAATGCCGTTGTGTGGGTGATGGATTAGTGGAGGAACATTGCATGTCTTTGGCCGTAGAGATAGGCAGCAACTTGTGCCTCACTAACGTGAGTTCGATGAAACAGTGAAAATTCTGGGTGATGCGGTTGCCCCTGAAAATTCCTCACGAGTCCACCAGGGTTTGAAGTCTTTCTCCCTCTGGGAGCTACCGTGTACACATAAGTCTTGAAACCCTTGCCGTCATGGCTTTACCCTCATCCCCCAACCCCTTCTCCCGCTCTGGGAGAAGGGGAGCCGGAAAGCTTTGTCTGGCCTCCCCCTCGCCCATTTTTGGGAGAGGGGGACTGAGGGGGTGAGGGCCGAGATGTGTATACACAGGAGCTCTGGGAGAGAGGGCCAAATCAGACTATCGAACTGATGTTCACTAAGATTGTCTGGGTCGCGATCGGTTGGCCAGCGGCGTTGCGACACAGAAGTTGATTTAGGCAGGGAAATCTTCCCGATATTCAGGCCCTTCATCTCGACAGGCAAAGCTCGTTCATTGCGATTTATCGTGACCGATATGACACACTGTGACTTGATCGATGCAAATAGGTAACCATGACCGTCGCGAACTTTCGTAATTGTTTTGTCGCAGGCGCGAGTCGCGGCGTCGGCTTTGAAGTGGTGAAGGGCTTGCGGCAACAAGGCTGTCGGGTTATGGCACTGCTGCGGACAGATGATGCCCGATCGCAACTCGCGGCTTTGGGGGCAGACGTTTACATTGGCGACGCCCTCGACCCCGACGTGATGAAAGCGGCGGTGCAGTGCTTTGGGGATGAGTCGTTTGTTGTGGTGACGACCCTCGGGGGCAAGGGGTTTACCCGTGACGAGCCTCGGGCCGACTATTTGGGCAATCGCAACTTGATAGATGCGGTCAAAGCCTTGCCCTGTGAACGGTTCATTCTGGTCTCTTCCATTGGCGTGCGGGAGAGTGCAGTGGCGCTGCCCGAACAGGTGCTAGAAACGTTGCGTCCGGCGCTGCTCGCCAAGGCCAAGGCCGAAGAACATTTGATGGCCAGCGGTTTGCCCTTCACCATTGTGCGACCAGGCGGTCTACTGTCTGAACCCGCGACCGGCAACGGCATTGTGGTTACTGATGAACGAGTGGCGGGCAGTATCACTCGCGCCGACGTGGCCGACCTCGTGATTCGTTGTCTGCGATCGCCCGATGCAGTCAATCAGGTGCTCTCAGCTGTTGATCGCGATCGTCTCCGCAGTGAGCAGCCCATCGAAGCCGCCATCCTCGCACTTTGAAGCGGTGAGAAGAGACGCATCAAGCTAGAGTTGCCAGCCAAAGATAGGCCAAGAGTCCAACCGCGACAGTGCCCGCGATCGCTTCTCGCTGTTGCGACACGGTCACTTGTAGGCTGGCCCACAAATCTTTGAAAGTTTGGCGACGAGCCTCGCCCAGTTCCGTCATCAGCTCATGCACCCGCGCATTGACTTCGGGCACAGAGAGTTCTCCCCGTTGGTAAGCCGCTTCTACTTCGTCAAGCTTGCGCCAATAGTCGCGGGTCGCTTGCAGTAAGTCAATCATCAAGCCGAACTGTCTCCTCGTAAACGTTTGTAAATGTCTATTGACATACTAACGAGGATTCCTGAGCGATTCATCCGGCTGATCGGGGGATATCCGTCTCACTCTCTGAGTCCACTCTGGGGATTCCACGTATCTTGGGCGAGGAAGGCGCGATCGCGGGCCAGGGGAGCCACGGGTGCCGTCAGCTCAAACTGACCTTGGGCAATCCAGTCCCTCAGCTCGGCGGCGACTTGGCGCGACAGATAAATGCTGGCAAGGGGGGCAGTGCGGACTTTTTGGCCATTCAGGGTGATGCGCCCTGACTTGAGTTGGGCATAGCTCACCAAGCCAAAGGTGGGGCGCACCCGTCGGGGAATCGAAAAATCCATCACGGGCGCCACCAGATCTTGGTCTTGCACCGCGCAGTGGCAGGCGATGGCCTCATTCAATAAGGGAATGGCCAGACCAATGCCCAGCATTAGCGAGGGGCCATAGCCTTTGAAATAGCAGCCGCGCACCCACTGCGGCTGCATCTGTTTCGCATCGCCGATTAAAGCCACGGTGGCGGCGGGGCCAATGGGGGTGTCATTGGGCAGGCGCTTTTGCAGCGGGAAATGCTGGGTCCCTTCCCAAGCGACGTATCCCACGCCGCCGCCGAGGAAAATGCGGCTGCCAATGCCCACCACGTTCAAGTTGGGATCATTCATGAGCGGCGACAGCGCGCCGGAGTTGGCGTACACGGCATTGCCCAGATTCGGTTGGAGTGGCCCCAAGTATGTCGCGAGGGGGCGATCGCCGCCATTCACCCCCACGATGAAATTTTGATAGAGGTTGCGCGGGTTAAACAGATAAAACTGATTGATTGTCTCGCGGGAAATGGTGGTATCCAAGCTGCTGCGGGGATAGCAGTCTGTGACGTGCCCGGTCGCTTGCAATTGCACCGCCTTGCCCGCCACCAAATCAGCAATGACGTGGCCGCCACCCCGGTCTTTGGTGGGAGTGTTGTCGCCAGGGGGGCCAGAGTCAGCCGGTTGGCTCGCCCCCAAATACAAATCCACCGCCCCGATTCCCGCATAGGCGGGCACCCCATCCAACCGACAGTCGCGGATTTTGATGGGCGGATCGGTGTGCCCAATGTTGAGTACCGCTCCGGAAGATTCCATCGGTTCAAAGGTGCCCGTCGTCACCACATCCACGGCGGCGAACGCTGCCGCAATGCTGGACTCAGCCGCTCGCTGTTTGAAGGTTTCGGCCGTTTCCACTACCACGGTTTGGGCGCGGATCTTGGCGTTAATCTCGGCGAGGGTGCGCGGCGTCGGCATCATTCATCTTCCACAGTTGCCAGGTCAGAATAGCCCCGACAATCGCTGAGGGCAAGAGCACGATCGCTAGACTCACTGCTGAGGTCGCGGGAATGGGTAGCCGGGGCGCAATGGTTTTGAAGGCGATCGCGAGCGCGAGCGACACCCCCAACACCTTCGCGACAAATCCAATTTGATCGAGCATAAATATCTGCATTCAGAGCGGCTGCGTCTTTGCATCATAACCAGTCGTCAGCCCTTGCAGTAACTGAAAACTTGACAGTTTTGGCGAGGTGCTTTTGGCGTGCCGTCGTTGCGGCTGACGTTTTCCCTCTTAGTTCAGAGGGATGAGCTACTTGCAGGCGATCGCAGATTTCAAGAACGCCCAAAAAATTTGCTCAGTCTGAGTAGCTATGCCATAACCAGGGAAGTTGGCTCACCCTACGCTTTCTCGGTATGTGGCGAGCAGCATCCAGTCATCTAGCAAACGGAGAGTATTGTGGCACGCAAAATCGCTAATGGAGTCCAGCTAACTCAACAATGCTGGCAAGCCCTCAAGCATAATCCGCAGTTAATGATTTTTCCTTTAATCTCCGGCATTACTCTGGTGATCGTTGGGATTATCTTCTTGATTCCCACGGTCGGTGGGGCGCTGTTATTAGGAGATGGTCAAGTTGCCACCAACGGTGATGAATCTAGCGTGCAATGGGTGTTTGGCATTGTCATGCTGTTTCTGTATTATTTCGTGTGCTACACCGTCATCATCTTTTCCAATACGGCGTTGGTCGGGGTGGCGCTCAAACTGCTTAAGGGTGAATCGGCTGACGTGGGGGATGGTCTCGAGATCGCCATCAGCCGCTGGGGGCAGATTATTGGTTTTGCCCTAATATCGGCCACTATTGGCACCGTGGCCCACATGCTTCGGGACGCCGGACGAGACTCCGAGAACATCGTTGTCGCTATTATTACGTCCTTGATTGGCGGACTGATTCAAGGAGTGTGGAGTGTGGTGGTCTTTTTCGCGATTCCAGTCTATGTGGTGGAAAATGTCGGTCCCGTCCAAGCCATCAGCCGCAGTTGGGACATCTTTAAGCAAACCTGGGGCGAAGGCTTTACGGGGCGCGCTGTGATTGGGGGCGTTGGCTTCTTAGTACAGTTCGTCCTATTGGCAGTATTTGTGGGTTTATTGGTGGTGGCCATATCCACCGGTTTTATCCCCCTCATTGTGTTGACTGTTTTGTTTGGCGTTGTGGCGTTTGGGGCTTTAGCCCTGATTACTGGAGCGATCAACGGAGTCTTTCAAGCTTCGCTATACCACTATGCGCAGACCGGTGATGCAGGACGCTTTATCGACAACGATTTGGCCCGTAATGCTTTCCCGACCTGATGTTGCACTAAACGGCAGCACCCCTGTCCGCTGCTGCAGCCGACGCAAAAAGGGGATGGCCACAACTGTGACCATCCCCTGCTGCAAAACTCTAATCAGATAGTGCGCAATTACGCCTGCTTATGCTTCCCTTTATTCAGCACGGGCGCAGGCAGCGACTTGCCGTTGCGACGAGCATTGGGACTCGATGACCGCCCCTTATTGCGGCTGCCATAACGACGATTTTGGCCATTACGGGAGTAGCTTTTGCTATGGCCATTTCGACTGGAAGGCCGCTTGGCACCGGGAATAGGCTGCGGCTCAATGGAAGGATCCGGCTCATACCCCGGCACGATAGTTGAGGGAATATCGCGCTTGAGCAACCGTTCGATATTGCGCAGCAGATAATGCTCATCGACACAGACGAGGGAAACGGCGTCGCCCTCATTCCCGGCCCGGCCCGTCCGGCCAATGCGGTGCACATAGTCTTCGGCCACGTTGGGCAAATCGAAATTCACCACGTGGGGCAGTTCGTCAATGTCCAACCCTCGGGCTGCCACATCCGTTGCCACCAAGACCCGGACCTTGCCGCGCTTAAACGAATCTAGTGCGCGAGCGCGAGCACTTTGGCTCTTGTTGCCGTGAATGGTGTCGGAAGTCAGACCATCGCTTTGCAGCTGCTCAGCCAACCGATTCGCGCCATGCTTGGTGCGAGTGAAAACGAGCACTCGCCCCCAATTTTTCGAGCCGATCATGTGTGACAGCAGTTCGCGCTTACGGTGCCGATCTACCGGATGCACTACCTGAGTCACATTCTCCGCGACGGTGTTGGTACGCGCCACCTCAATCACCTTGGGATTATCCAAGAGATCGTCGGCCAGTTTACGAATTTGGCGCGAGAAGGTGGCGGAAAACAACAGCGTTTGGCGATCGCTTCTCGTATGCTCAATGATTTTGCGAATGTCGTGGATAAAGCCCATATCCAACATGCGATCGGCTTCATCCAGTACCAGGGTTTCCACCGCTGCAAGATCGGCAGTGCCTTGACCTAAATGGTCGAGCAAGCGTCCGGGAGTCGCAACCAACACATCCACGCCTTTGCGCAGGCGGGCAATTTGCGGTCCCATGCGAGTGCCCCCGTAAATTGAGGCAATGCGTAGCGGCATATATTTGCCGTAGGTTTTGATGCTGGCTTCTACCTGTGCCGCCAGTTCGCGTGTGGGTGTGAGCACAAGGGCCCGAATGCGACGGTTACGAGCCGGCTTGGTTTGGTTCAAACGTTCCAAGATCGGCAGCGTGAAACTGGCAGTTTTACCCGTGCCCGTTTGCGCACTGGCGAGTAAATCATGGCCTGCCAAAACCGCAGGAATCGCCTCCGCCTGAATCGGAGTTGGCGTTTCATAACCTTCATCCGCGATCGCCCGCAGTAGCTTGCCAGACAAGCCAAGAGATTCAAAAGACATACAGTGTGTAATTCCGGTAAGCGCCTACCCCAAAGGTCAAGTTGGGCCTAGTCTAGGCGGTGTATTGCTATGCGCCTCCTCAAACAGAGAAGACTGTAGGTGCAGACCAGAATGCACCTTGGAGAATCTAATAGTAGCTTAATTAACGTTATGTAACAAATGGCAAAGTTTTATTTTCACAAAACCTTTGTACTTAAACGTGACGCTGACCGCGACAAAACGGCTGACTCTCCTAACGTCCGTAGCCATTTGAGTTGGCTTCTAACTATAGCACCTTGTGGTCGAAACGGTGGATGATTTGTCGTTCAGTTGTGACCGCTGAGGATGTTACAGCTGGTCGGCGATCGCCAGCAGCAGCTCGGGATCATCAATCAGCCAGTCCGGGGACATCTTCATCAACAGCGGACGACTATTAAAGCCCCACGTTACGGAAACTGGCCTCACCCCAGCAAACTGCGCGGCGTCAATGTCGCGAATTTCGTCGCCCACATATACGGTTTCACGAGGGACGAGCTGATGTTTTTCCAGACAGCGCATAATCAACTTGCCCTTGCGAAAGAGGGTGCCGCCGCCATCGACACTGAGAAAACAGTGCGTTAAGTCATGGGCTGCTAAAAAGGCTTCCACTGTGGCAGGCGAATTAGAAGTGACCACCGCCAGCGTATGGTGCTGCGCATATAGGGTGCGAATCACCTCAATGACGCCCGGGCAGGGGGTAATGTGGCCCCCCTGTTGACTCAACTCAGCCCGGACGCGCCGTAACAGCGCCGGAATTTTGAGCAGCGGAATGCCGGAATAGCGAATTAATTGGCGGGCGGTCAGCCCTTTGAGCGCTTCGACCTCTGCCAGAGGGGTGGGGCGAAAGCCAAACTCAGGGGCTAACCGATTCGTGATGAGCACGATCGCGGATAAGCTATCCGCCAAGGTGCCATCAAAATCAAAGAGAAAATTGCTCAAAGCGGTATCCAAACGTTAGGGGAGAAGGGTGACTACCAAGGCCGCCAATCTTCCCAATCTTCGTTGAAAATGGACGTGCCTGGAAACTGGGTGGGGTTGCCGCTGAGTTCGAGCTCGCGTCTCAGTTCATACATTAGTGGGTCGAGCATGGGAGTCTCATCAACTAGCTGGTAGGGCAAGACGTTGTTGCGTAAGGCAAAGTCAGCGGTGGCCGCGGCCCCGACTCCCACCGACCACTCGTAAGAATGAACCCGGTAAGCGGCGGCGGCGATCGTGCTCATCGCCAACCCTTTGCCCGTCACCAGCAAGTTATCGACTCGTTGGGGAATCAACGCCCGCAGCGGGATCTGTGTCGGATACGCCTGACCGTGAGCCTGCCGCACCCCGGGGCGTTCAATATTGCCCGGTTTTTCCGGAGGACTCTCTAACATGCAGGGATGAAAGTCGATCGCATACTGGGCAATGCCAATGGAGTCGGGATAAATTCTGGCCCGCTGCCGTTGGGGAATTTCGCCGGGTGGGGTTTCATTGACCAGGGCATCGATCGCGCCTTGCCCAGCGACCTCTACCCGCAGCCGTTCATAGGTAGCGGGATCCAGGTTTTCTTCATAAAACGGGTCATTGAAATCAATCCAAGTGAAATCGACCTCGTTAATTTCAAATCCGTCGTCGTAGCCAAAAGAGGGCCGACCCACAATTCGCCGCGCCTCCCGGATATACGGGAATTTCGACAGTCCGTGAGCAGTGCCCATCGGTGAGTCATAGCCAGACACATAGCGACTGTTCAGTACGGGTTCTTTAAGGCTGTCATCCAATTGAGAGTCGCCTTCGCCAATCACCATCCAGTAGTAGTAGCTGATGGCATTCTCTTCGCCGCGCCGCAGGGTTTCTTGTCGCAGCCCCCCAAGCCAGCCTCCCGGTTCTAGCTGTCCCAACTCCGCTAGCTGATCATGGGAATAAATCAGGTTATCTACGGCGTTGCCGGGACGATAGTCGTTGCCCCACGTCCAGTTTTGCATCGAGATATCGCCCGGACGGGGACGAGGAACCCCCGCGATCGTCTCCGTGCGCTCGGGTTCAGCGGCCCAAATGCGGCGATAAGTAAAGACAAAATCGTAATAGTCTTGGGCGTCAAAATCGCGCACTTGCTCCCAACTAAAGTAGGGCTCGTACTGAGGATAGTACTCGGGAACGGCTGGGATCGTCGGTTCCTCGGTCTTTTCCATTGCAAAGGTGTAGGTAAAGCCCTGGGTGCAATAGGGATCTTGTTCGGTCACTGGCGACGAGGGATTGAGGTGAGACTTGGGATCAAGCCCCAATCGATAGGGCACATCAGCCATGGCAATCAGTTCGCCGGTTTCCGTCGCTTCGATGACGTACCAGTCGGCTGGGCCTTCAGGAGGATTTCCGGGCGGCACAAATTGAATCGCACTTTTGGCAAAGCGGGCCGAATCTTCGTAGGTGTAAAAGTCTTCAATCACCGCCGATAGGGGTTCCGTATTCAGGGGCGGTGTCCCCGGTTGAGGACGGTGTTGAATGCCCACCATACTGACGATTTGAGTGCCGTCGGCGCTGAATTCTAGCTCTTTGGGGACGGTGTTGGGAAACCATTTCAAGACCCCATGCCCTTCGTCAGCCGCGTCTTCGAGCATGTCGAACAAAATGGCGTGGGCGTCGTAGGGCAAGAAGCAGGTGGCGCTGACCCAGCAGCGACCGGGATCAAGTTCACCATACTTGGCTTCGACTCGTTGGCGTAACTCGTTGTAGCCAGCGGGGTAAAAGAGGAGTTGGCGCTGGCGACGAGATTCATCCAGCGCGGTGGTGCCCTGAGATGAAATTTGCCCGCCGACCCAGTCGGTCATTTCTGTCAGACAAACGGTGTGGCCTGCTTTTAGAGCCTGATAGGCCGCTGCTGTGCCGGACAACCCGCCCCCCACAATCAACAGGTCACAAGCCACAACTTCATCGGGCACGACAGGAAGCGCAGTCACCTCATCAGGAGCGAGACTTTGAGCCTGGGCCGCAATGTTGAACCAACCGGGTGCGAAGAGCGCGATCGCAGTTCCCGCAGCAACGCCCACCCGAGTCACCTGAACAACCTTCACCATGGAGGATTCCTTTCAAACGCTGTGTTCAAAGCTTAAAAGAAATTATGGGTGGTTAGGCCGCAAATTCTTTAATGAGTGCGATTGGTAAAGTCTCCGGTTGGTGAAGATTAAAGCCTGGAGAGTCGGCGGGGCGGCGGGACAGGGACGTGAGGGAGCCAATCATGGCCTTGATGACTTGGTTAGGGATGTCTTCAAATGCCTGACATGGGCTCATGCTTTACATTGGATTCCCCTGACTGACGAGCTCGCTGACCAATCATCTCCAGACTCTTGCTGTTTTCGCCGCTGGCTTCGTTGAGGTTAGGGCGTTTCGACCAGGCTTCGCAGGCGATCGCTCCAGCGATTCGCGGTGCTGTTATTGGTTTCTGCTGCGAGATCAGCGATATCCAGCAGCAAGGCTTGGCGCAGAGCTTGATCGTCCACGGTGTTAGCAGCGTAGACCTGGGCCAAGGCGTCATACCAGTAACCGGCGCGGGCAAATCGGATGCCCTTTTGCCAGGGGGTCGGCGCTACAGTCTCTAGCAATGCTAAGCTGCGGGGCGGCTCAACGACAGTGATTTCGGACTCAACCCACTGAATGGCACCTGGATTATTGGCATCACAGTACCGTGTGGTTTGCCAACGATAGGTTTCACCGACTCCGAGCGGCTCAGCATCGGCTGGTAGCGTGAAGGCTTGATAGCCCGCTTCGCCGGGGAGAATTTCTTGGCTGAAAATTTCGGTTTCGCCGGTAGGGCCCTGGTGAAAGAGGGTAAATTCCAAGCGATCGGCAACGTCTTCACTGAGGTACCACACAAACGTGGGATATGCCGAGAAGGTTTGACCAGGGGTATGAAAGGCTGGGGCGAGGGCAATCATTTCACCGTTACAGCCCCGAATGCCACCCCCGGTATTCGCACCGCCCCCAGTGGAACCAGCGGGCGGATCATAGGCGCGGGCATTGCTGATGAGAACGTCGGCGGATAAGGGTGCGGGGGTAGGCGATGACTGAGCCCAAGTGGGGCTGGCGATCGCGAGCAGACAACTGATCCCGCCAGCAAAGGCGCGCAGTGCAGATAAAACGTGAGGTTGGGGCGAATGTGACACAAACATGGTGAATGAATCTCGACGTGGGCTTAGGATAACGGGTCGATCGCAGTAAGGCGAATGAAGAGTCAGGTCGATGCCTCAATTTATTTCAGCGCATCACAGAGGCGGGGCCAGATGAGGCGGCGATCGCAACGGCTCACAAAGCGCAGCAAGCGATATAGCCAAAAGCAGACCGTGATGGTCATCAAGATCGTGCTTAATCCCTGTAACCCCGGCACCGGAATACCGAGTTTGCTGAGGGTAATGATTACCGCGTCGTCAATACTACTCAGCAACACCATGGCGATCTTGGCAGTAATACTTGGGAGCTGGAGGGAGCTTTGCATGATCTTGGGGGGTGACCTTCATCTACAACAATAGATAAGCCGAGGGGGTAGCCCACTCCATCTTTCAGACAGCGCAGCGGCGGGTTTCGGTGAAGTGATTGGCACTTTTCGGCATCGCCAGTGATTTGTAGGGGGATGAGGACGCTCAAACAGGCGAGAGCGGCTGTCGGCTTACTGTCCCAGTTGGAAGACGACGCCCAGATACTCGCGGTAAGCGCAGATTTGGCCATCCCGAAGGTCGAAGGCGATCGCGGCCTGATTTTCGTATGGCTCGCTCCCCATGCGGCCTGTGGATCGCACTTCAAACACGACGGTGGTTGCATTGCTCGTGATCTGCACGACTTCCAGCGTCAGTCCACCGGGGAAGACCTGGGGCACCATGGCGAGAAAGGCCGCGATCTTTTCTTTGCCCTGGTTGTGACCTTTGAAGGGGCCAGCAGGAAACCAAAAAGTCACGTCATTGCTGAGGCGATCGAGAAAGGGTTGCCAGTCACCATTGGCGAGTCCGGCGGCAAAATCTGCAAAGGCCGCTTGGGCAATGTTCAAGATTTCTTGAAAGTCAGTCATCTAAAAAAATGCTTTGATCTGTTAACTGCCACAGCAGTTTCCGTACACATGAGATGAGGTAAGGCACTAATCCTGAAACCCTTGCTACCAATAAACCTCAGATTCAAACTTTCACTCACTAGACTGATTATTGCCGTACAAATTTCATTTCAGCTTGTACACGCTTTCTTTAGGGATGTCATTATAAAGATCCTTCTCACTTATTGCGGGAAAAATCATAACTGCATCTCTCAAAAGCTTAGCTATTGAAATATTATTGATGATAGATTGCAATCCAGGTTGCTTAGTGTAGTACAAGCCGGGACTGTAATTATTATTTATTGATCTTTGAATTTCGTGTTCAAAAACAGAGTAAGTATGGTCTAAATCCAAGTTTTTGCCAGCAGTCTTATAAGCTTCAAACATGAATTTGACATCCCTTTGATTAAAGCCTCTAACTCTTCGCAAAACCATCCCCTCTCCTAAAACAAAGATTCCATCAATGGAGAATAATTGCCAGGATCTATCTTGAGGCCACCTGGACTTAGTGCAATCGACTCTTACTTGCAAGGGGAAATCAGAAATGTCCGAATAAAATTCAATCAAGCAATCAAAGATGTCATCTGGAAAACAATCGCTTTTTTTATCGAAAAAGAATGCATACTTCTTGATCTGGCAGTTTTGCAGAAGAGGAGTTCGGACAAATTCGAGGATTGTATCAAGTGAGCTCAGAGCTTTAAGCATGCTTTTTCTATTGAAAGTGCTTTTAACTTCTACGACAGCACGACAAGCCTCAGGTGGTACGATCACAAATTCTTCATCCTGAAATACAGGCGAAAATTCATGCGAATCCCATATGATAATGTCAATTTGTTTGGACTTGATAGGATTTCCCTGTTCATCAGAAGCCAAGATGAATCCAGTGCTAACCTCAAATTTTTTCGGTATCGTGTTCCGGATAAGCTTCCTCAATATCGACTCTTTGTAATTTCCTACACTTAGCCAATGATCTCTGCCTATCAATGTGTCCAAGCGCTTCATCTGGCTCTTTAATTCATAACTATAGGATGAGAAGAAACTATCAAAGAAATTTTCTTTATTATTCATGAGTCTAAATATTTATAGTTTTAGAAGTTCTGGAAAATTCTGATTTTAAGAGACAGCTTAAATGTGACTGGTAGCTATGATCGCGAAAACAATCGAAAGTACAGTGACTGGGCCGTTTCTTTGAGGGGAAAGGCCACAAACGTGAGGGGATTGATGGTGACGATAATGTTGCGGCGATCGCGCTTGGCCCGAGCAATCACCCCTTTCGCGACCCGATCAGCAGACATCACCCCGACGGGATTCAAGTTGCTTTTAAAGGGGCCGAGGATGATTTTGCGAATCGTGCAGGGGGCATCCTGGCGTTTCAGGGTGATCAGATCGCCGATGAGCCGTTTCGAAATTTCGTAGAGGGGGCTGAGGGCAGGACCGACCTCCGCTTCGGAAGTGTTGACCCAAATTTCTTTGTCGGTCGGGTCGGCGTGAGCCGCGATGAAAGTATCCATCAGGGCGAGAACAGACAGGCTGTTGATCTCCAGGGATTTGGCGATCGCGGTCGCAGTGCGATCGCCGTGGACATTGATGCCGTGGTTAATCACCAAAATATCCACCTCTCGGAAAACTGCTTGCAACTCGGCCTCGTGACCTGCCTGCCAGGACACCACTCGCACGTCGTCGACAAAATCCGCTTGGGGCGAAGTGGTGAGGGCGATCGCGGTGGCCCCTTGGTGCTGCAATTCGGTAATCAGCGCGCGGCCCATGGTGCCCGACGCGCCGGTCACGGCCACCACTTTATTTTGAAATGAAAGCGATTTGCCCATCAGTCTGGAGAGAGGGTGAAATGCTGAACCGCGTTCGTGCCGCAGCGGCAGAATGCTTCCCATAGTATCCGTCATTGGCCGGGGCTTCGGCGCAGGATGGCGCTTGGGTGCCAGTGTGCTTTACAACTGAAACCATCGGATTGGAAAGGTGACCATGGCTCACTCCGCTGTCGCAGCAACTGCCCTGACCCCCTATTGCCTGCGACTCTCACCGGGCGATGATCTAAAGCAATGCCTGCAAAGCTTTACTGAATCGCAGGCGATCGCGGCGGGGTGCATTTTGACGACGGTAGGCAGCTTGCAGCAGGCGAGCTTGCGCTTTGCCGGACAAGATCGCGCCACGCTTCTCACTGGGCGCTTTGAAATCGTGTCGCTGGTGGGCACCCTGTCGCCCGAAGGCCTGCACCTGCATTTGGCGATCGCAGATAGCCAAGGCCAAATGATCGGCGGCCACGTCATGCCGGGCTGTTTGATTTACACCACAGCGGAAATTGTCGTGGGAGGACTGTCAGGGGTGACCTTCCAGCGGCGGTTGGATGCCCAAACGGGATATCGGGAATTGGAGATCGCCGGCGGCACACCCGATGAATCCACCCGCCTGACGGATTGATGTTTAACCCCCCGTTTGGTTGACCGATATCCCGGTAGGGGCGAGGCATTTTCTGAATAACATTTCGGTCAAAACCAAAGGGTGACAACGAAAATGCCTCGCCCCTACGATTGCATTGCGGACCAATATTCAATGCCCGTGATCGCAGCGCGGTTGACCCGTGGGTTACGCCGCAAAGGCAGCGCGAATGGCCTCAATGCGCTTGCGGTTTACCCCCAGGTCGGACTGGCCCAGTCGCGACGCCGATCGCACATGAATCGTGCCCGGTTCCGCCAGCGAAAAGTAGAATTCCACATCATCCACAAAGCCCATCAGCTTGCTGGTGAACTCGGCATAGAGGTAGGTGTCGGTTTGTTCGATGACTTCGCTGCCTTCCTGGGCTGCCACCACTTCGCGTAGTTTGGCGACGGCAGTGGCCATGTCACTGTCATAGGTCAGAGGGGCGATCGCGTGTTCCGCATCTTCTTCCCCCTGGCTCACGACGCAGTTGGGACTGCTGGGGCAAGCGGCCAAACGGCCCTCTTTTACCCCAATGTTGCTAGGGCGCGAACCGCTAAAAAGAGCTTTGAATCCAGGTAGTGCAGCAATCATCGGTGAAGTCTCCGCGTGGGCAGATGAGGGTAATCCAAAAATCAATAATGCTCCGAGTAGACTCGCCAGCACAAACGTCTTAAAGACCTTAACCATAAGATGGAATCGGACCGGGTGAACGACAATATTCACTGAGCAGTGTAGCGGACTGAGAGGGCGAAAGATGGCGATCGCGGTAGATTATGAGCCGATTCTGGCGACCTTGCGGGCCGACCTGCCCACCTTGTTTGAGCAAGATATTTCCTACGACATTTACACCCGCGACATCTGCTTCAAAGACCCCGTTAACCAGTTCAAAGGCAAGCTGAACTATCGCATCATTTTTTGGACCCTGCGCTTCCACGGTCGTCTCTTCTTCAGTGATTTGCACTTTGATGTGCACGAGGTGCGCGTAGCCGACGAGCTCACCATTCGCGTCGATTGGACTGTGCGCGGCACCCTGCGCCTGCCCTGGCAGCCCCGCCTCTTCTTTAACGGCTATTCCCTCTATGCCTTGAACGAAGACGGCAAAATTTATGATCACCGCGACACCTGGGACCGATCGCCAGGCGAAATTCTCCAACAATTCTGGCGGGGTTCAGACGAGCAACCGACTCCGTAAGTTCCGCAAACGCGAGCAATATCAAACACCTGCAACTCGTACTTAATTTCGGGAACATCAGCAAAGATTGTTGGTCAATAGCTGCAAAGGTAGGGCGCGCTGCCGCTAGCAATTGCAACTGCAATCAAAACGTTAGCTATCACCAGAAAATTTCCGCTGCTGGAAGTTTTCGACTGATTTTGCTGAAAATTTTCAACCAAATTGTGGGTAACTGAATCATGAGCCAGATTGTTTATCGTTTGCTGCTGAACGGTACATCTCTTGCCACGCTCCTCGCGCTGTTTGCGCCTCTCTTGTCGCCATTCGCTGCCTTATCACTGGTGACCGATGCGGCCACCGCTGCCACCCTTGAGGCCAATGCCGACGCAGGGCAAGTCGCAGAACTGCCCGAAGACCAACTCAAGGACGACGATGGGGATGATGACGACTATGACGACGATGGGGATGACGACGACGACGATGATGACGACGATGACGACGATGACGACGATGATGATGACGATGGCTATGAGCGCGTAGAAACCGAAGTCATTCGCGAAACCACCACGACTACAACCGTCACCGAAGTCACCTATACCGACATTTCAACGGATTACTGGGCGGGCGACTTTATTTACCGACTCGCCTCCATTAACGTGGTTTCGGGCTATCCCGATGGCGAATTTTTGCCCAATACTTATCTCACCAAGGCCCACTATGCGGCCATGGTGACCAAAGCATTCAACAAAACTGCGGTGCGCGAGGTGGTCAATATTCGCAATGTCTCCCAGTACTACTGGGCCTACGATGCACTGCGTGAAGCCTATGCCGAAGGGTGGATCGATCTGGCCGATGACGATACCTTTGACCCCGAATCGACCCTGACCAAGCTGGAAATGTGGGTGATGCTGGCGCGATCGCTCGGCTATACCGAAATCACCTCGACCACGACCACGGTGGAAGAAATCCTCAGTGTCTTTGATGATGCCGACACCATTCCGGTGGAATATCGCGAGATTGTTGCGGCCTTGGTAGAACGGGGCATCATCGTCAACTATCCGGTGGTCACCGAATTAAATCTCTTTGAATTGGTGACTCGCGCCGAAGCGTGCTCTTACTTGTATCAAGCGATGGCGAGTATGAATCTCGTGGACATGTTCTATTCGCAATACATCGTGGATGTGGTGGGTTTCTTTGAGACAGTGGAGACCACGACCACCACGACTGAGACAAACACAGTCATTGTTGACGACGACGACGATGATGACGACGACGATCGCCGCCGCAACTGCAATCAGGGCCGAGGCAATGGCTCCGAAGGCTGTGATCCGGGCAACTCTCGCCCCCACGGCGGCAGCAACGATGGTGACTAACACTGTAGAGGGGCGGTGCTGACGAGCTGCCTGAGCAGCAAATTCAGGGCTAACCCTCCACCAAGCACAGTTGCATATTCACTTAAGCGGCGATCGCTCCTAACAATCCGTGGGCGATCGCCGCTTTGCCATTAGCTAAATCCCGCCAAGATTAGCAACACTCCAGCACCTAAAGCAATCAGCGCTAAGACTAATCCCGCATTCGGACTGCCTTTCCAGGAATAGTTTTTTTCTTCAGGCATGAGAAATCCTCGTTTCTGCACGGTTCCATTGTGACACCTCCTGCTGGACCGACCAGGGAAAGGCCGACAACGACATAGGGGATAACCCAATTCCTGACGGCGCAACAACGTCTGCCGCTGCAAGGCGTCTCTTTGACCGCAAGAGACCGGCAACAGGGATGCTCAGTCCGTCACATGATTTGGCAACGTCGGGATGGGGCATCGGGGATTTTGGTGGAGCGATCGCCCTCCCCATCAACGGGGTGCTTTAAATATGAAAAACCGAGCTGGATCGCCTTCTAAAAGGAGTTCCAGCTCGGCTCGTGCTCAAGGAGCACACGCGAGTCTACAGGATGTCTACATACTCGCTTAGCCCCTGAGGAACGACAACGGGGAAAAGTTCAGTTAAATTCAGGTGATTGCTCCTGAAGTTCAGGTTGTGCATGTCTGACTCGTGATTTGTCCATGGCTGTCGCTCGGCCACGCTCAGTTAACTCGTGCTTTCGGTGGCGGCAACTTGCAGCACTTGCACTAACCAGGCCGACATGCGCTCCGCCGATTCGGGCGTATTCCACGCCGTTTCGGCGACCAGGCAGGGAAACACTGACAATTGAGCGATCGCATGGGCGGCCTGAGTGGCCCCCATGGTCAGCGTAATCAGGGGCAGTGCGGTTAATTCGCTGAGTTGACTCAACGTTTGCAGGTAAGTCTGCGGATCGACTATTTCCGGGTCGAGTACCGCTACATCCGGTCGCCACACTCGCTTGAGTAAACTGGCCTGCTGCAAGTCATCGACCTCTAAGACCCGACAGCCAAAATCATGAAAAACATGGGGGAATTTAGGGTTAGGCGAAGCGGTTTGTTCTTCTGATCGCAAATATAAAATCGTCAGGCGACTTGGTGCTGGCAGGGTCGTGGGCGGTTGTAGCAACACGCTGCCCAACCCATCCGTTGGCCATAGCAGTTCTCGATCAACGGGCAGTTCACCCAAATAAGCCGAAAGATGCGGCGGCACCAGCGCAATAAGTAACTGATTATTAGCCGCCAAACCAGCCTTCAGCGTTTGCAAATCTTCCCGCATTTGCTGCGATTGCAGCAGCACCAAAACTGCCGCCACGGGCAAGTGGGCGGCTATCTCCATCGCGGCTTGGCTGTGCGTTGTGATCAACAACTGATAATTCAACTGATTGGCCTGTTGCCAAAGCCGGGCGAGTGAATCGGACTCGAACGGGGCCACCACCAGCAAAAAGCGACTGCTTCTAGTGGCATCGGGCAGGGGTGAAATGGGCAGCAGTAAAGTGGGCCGAATGACGGTTTCTGTGTCGTGATGCACGGTCATTACGAGTTCGCCTTGGTGCAGTTGGGCGAGTTTGCGCACGAGCAACCACTCTAGCCAATGCCCCATTTCGGCGGATAAGGGGGTGGCCGCCGCCGGAGCCGCCGCAAACGGGCGAATCGTCATGGCCTGTGATAGATGCTCTAGGGCAAAGCGATCGGTCATACCCGATATGGCAAATCCCAGCCAGTTGTCCCACTGCACAATATCGAGCAGGCGAGATTCTCCTGCGGGGACTGCGTCGCGATTAACCAAAGCGGTTTGCATCAGACAGCTGAGCATTTGCCGCAGGCGCACCTCGTCGGCCACCAATGTGAGCGGGGGAGAGGCGCTCTGTAACGCGAGAGGAACGGATAAACCCGGAGTGTGTTGTTCAAGTCCCGCCCTAAGAGCGGCTTGGCTGTAAGCTTCGGCCCAAAGGGAGGATAAATCAATCACTTGAGGCACCAGGCGCAGGGTGCCGCTTTCGATTCGCCCTAGATCCACCAGGGTGTTGACCCAGGCGGCCAATCGCCGACAATGCTGCTGAATCAGGCCGGTATAGCGGATTTGCCGGGGCGTGAGATTTTCGCTCCCCATTTTGAGCAGACTGGATAAGCCTAACAGCGAGGTCAGCGGCGTTTTGAGCTCGTGCCCCAGGTAGGTGAGCAACGCCGTCTGACTCTGCGACGCCATAGAGTCTGGTGCTGGGGGCGCGATCGCCTCCGCATCAGCCGCTTGGGCAACGGCTGCCGACCGCACGATATTAGCCAACAGGCGAGGAATATCTAACATGCCCTGGTAGCGACCCTGATGGTCGACCACGGCCCAAGGCTGATCGGGTGCCGTCACCACCTGTTGAATGACCGTGTCTAGGGGTGTTTGTTGTTCAATCAGATGCAGCTCATCGGCAATTTCATCGATTTGGGCGGTTTCTGTGACCGGGGCGGATGAAGCCTTGAGATGGTTTGAGACGGGGGGCATTAACGCTGCATTCGACGTTTGGTTGAGCTGCAGCAGTTGGCTCAACGATAGGCCATAAATGGGAGCGTGCTCTTGATCCATCAATACCAAATAGTCGCCCTGACTCGCTAAGCAATCGGCTAGCCAGCGGCTCGGGGGTGCAGTTACCACGCTAGCCGGCATTAACCGGATGAATTCAGCCAGCGATGGCAGTGTCATATGGGAACCAAGACCTCATGAACAAACGCGGCGAAATGCTGAAGACAGCTTCAGAATATGGCTTAGATAAGGGTATGGGCGATCGCTCCGCCGGGCGATCGTTGACCCCAGCGCCACCTTTTCCAACGAAGATACCAATGGCCCATTGCTAATATCGATCATCATCATCGATCAACAGGGCAGATTTTCAACCGATCAACGGCGCTCATAAAACGAATAATGATCATTGCCACTAAGCTCGTCGAGGTTTACGGTACGCTTAATTTAAGAAATGCAAACATCGTAGGCTGTCAGGCGCTCATGTCAACTTATGGATCTGTCGTTCATACCGTTGTATAAACCTCACCATAGATTCACCGAGGTCCGACTGTTTCAGTAGCATAACCAGGATTAGACGTTTGTGCTGAAACAGCTGCTCTATGCCCTGACGGCATACTAATCCCCTTGCATCAAGGATGAGATAGAGAGTGTTTCAGTTCTCATCTGATTGTGCCGCAGGAGTGATCCCCTTGTTGCCAAGTCAACTGTTCTAACCGAGTTCCTGATTATTTGAGAGAGTTGAAACCCTTGCATGCACATTTTCTAGTTGGCGGCTTTACCCCCAGTGGCTCGCTGCAACACGCCTTAGAAACCGTGCTGGATAAGCGCACCTATCAAGTTTATACGGATCCGGAAATCACTTCTTTTCTGCAATGGGCGCAGCAAAATCGCCATCGTATTGATTGCTTAGTGCTGGAATTTTCATCGGACTTGGCCACGCCGCTCGAGCAACTCAAGGAGCAAGATATTTTGCTGCCAGTGCTGCTGGTTGATTTGGCGAGTAATGTGGTGTGCGATTCGGACGCTGAAGACCACGCCCCGACTAACGTCATCCAAGTTTCAGCGAGCTGCCAAACCCTGGCCGTTAGCTATCACGAAAAGGTGATTTGTGTGGCCGCCTCTGATTTAAGACAGCTCGATAACTACATCCAACAGGCCATTAGTCAGTTTCTCAAGCTGCCGTATGGGCAGCCTGCTACTGAAGATGTAGCTCCCCCGTCGGCTGATGATCCTCACTTCACCTTGAGTTTGCAGCAGCAGCGCCTCGCCGAGAAGCTGCGCGAACGGTTGGGATATATGGGGGTGTTTTATAAGCGTGATCCGAGCAATTTTGTCCGAAACCTGGACCCAGAGCAACGAGCGGCTCTGTTTGCCCAACTCCGCAAAGACTATCGCCTGTTGGTGCTGTCCTATTTCAAAGACAACAGTTCTTTGAATGACAAGATCGATAGCTTGGTCAACACGGCTTTTTTTGCCGATGTCTCAGTTTCTAAAATTGTCGAAATCCACATGGAGCTGATGGAGACTTTTGCGAAGCAGCTGAAGCTGGAAGGTCGGAGCGAAGAGATTTTGCTCGACTACCGCTTGACGCTGATTGATGTGATCGCCCATCTCTGTGAGATGTATCGCCGCTCCATTCCCCGCGAAACCTTTGAGCGTTAGGGCTGGAGCATTAGGGACGGGTTAGCGGCGACTGGTTCCCCTAGGATGTTCGGGGTATTACAGATGGCTCAATGGGGATACTCGGAGCCTGGAAGCGATCGCCCACCGAGTCACCCGCACGAAGATTGCTCCGCCATCGTCGGCTCATTCAGCGTCAGCATTGAGTAACGCGATCGCCTGTTGCCCGGCTTGCCAGGCGCTCCAGAGGTTGCCTTGCATCAACGCCGCGATCGCACTCAAGCCTTGAATTTCTGGCACATCAGGAGCCATGGCCAAAGCGGGAGCTAGCGCTGCCTGAGCCGCGCGAGGTCGCCAAGCATACAGATTAACGAAGCCTAAATAGGCATGGACATAGGGATTGGCGGCATCTTGCTGGGCCAAGAGCTCTAGGGATGCGATCGCCTCATCGACCTTGAGTTGCAAGACCTGTGAGAGAACGAGCCCGTAACCATAGTTCACAGCATCGTCGGGACCCTCCCAGCGGCGCTGCAGGCTCTGCTCAGCCTGGACTAAATAGTTTTGGATTGGATCGTATAGATTCAACCGCCCAATGGGATCAAAGACCTCGTCCAAATAGTCGGGGCCCAGGGGCAAGAGTTGGCTGACTTCGCGTAGTTGCGTCACCCAATCTACCTCCGGAGCCGCGATGCTGGCCGCTGTGGGAGATAGCGCGATCGCCGTTGCCGGAATTGACAAGGGCGCCGATTCGCGACCCGCTTTATCCACATAGCGGGCGACTAAGCGGTAATTGCCTGCGGGAGTCATCGCTGGGGGCAAGGTCGCCGTTCGTTCAATGATTTGGAAACATCCGTCAGGGTTGATTTCTGCCGCACTGAGTGTGGTTTGCTGCGGTTGGATGGGATGGGGCCGCAGGGTGCCTAAGCCAATCCCGTGATCATGAATCCAGGGCCGCACGACCGAACTTGCTTCTGTCGCAGTGGGCTCCCAGGTCAGCACGGCCAGCCCGGTTCTGAGGGCGGCCCAACGGCCCACCCATTGATAAGTCACGGGAATCGGTTGCCCCGGCGGCACTGCCGTGGGGACATCAATCCGACGAAGCTGTGGGATATCACTGGTGCAGGCCGTTTCTGGCAATGTGGTCACTGTCACGGGCAACTGCTGCCGTCGATAAAGGTAGAGGCGGGTGGCATTGGGCAAATCCCAAGTCTGGTCGATCGCAAAGTCGGGACTGGCTGCTAACAGATTGACCAGTTGGGCTTGTTCATCCTCAGGGCTGGCTGGCGGCGGCCAAGGCGCGTCGATCGCCCCTTGCGCGTAAAACCAGGAGAGCGATCGCAGATCTTGCTCATGTTTGCTGGGGCGACTGCCCACCTGCCGTCCATACACCTGATAGTCGGCCAGCTTGCCGTAGTAGCTGACGGTGTGCTGATTAAACGCCGCTGTGGATTGCAGCCCCCCCACGGTGGAAAGCTGGTAGGGCTGGGTTTGGGCCACCTGGGCGATCACCTCATCGTGGGGGTAAGGCTCGCCCAGGTAGGGATAAAAGGTCGCGTTGGGGGCAAGGGTCTGGCTCACCCAATCCAAACTGGGCAATCCCGTGGGAAACAGGGTGAGTAAAGCCGTCAACAGTCCCACCAGATAAGTTGCAGTCGTCACCCAGGGCCATTTGCGCCACCAGCAGGCCAAGCCCCAGGCGAGCAGGACCGAGATCGCGGGCAACACCGGGGCAATGTATCGCAAGTCCTTGTTGACAATGCCCGACCACAGCACATACCCCCCGACGATGTAGGCCAGTAGCCAGAGTCGTCCCGCTGGAGTGCCGTCTAGCTGCAAGGTTGATTTGCGAC
The DNA here is from genome assembly GCF_004212215.1 of Leptolyngbya iicbica LK. Taxonomy (NCBI): domain Bacteria; kingdom Bacillati; phylum Cyanobacteriota; class Cyanophyceae; order Leptolyngbyales; family Leptolyngbyaceae; genus Leptolyngbya; species Leptolyngbya iicbica. Next base: position 699,955 of record NZ_QVFV01000001.1, on the reverse strand, counting down.
CAGGTAACAGGCCCACGGCCCACAGCACCAACCCCACTAACGGCACAATGAGCAGCCCCCAAGAAATAGCCGAGGGCAGATCACGCCAGTAATACGTCCAAGCGGCGACGGTGTTGAGCATGGGGTCGCCTTCCGCTTGGGCCGAGGCGACATTCGTATTGCCGATAATGCTGAACTGAAACAGCCAGTTAACCGAAAGCCACGGCAGCATGACGCCCAGTGTTAACAGGCCCGCGACCACGAGTTGCAGTAAGCGCCCCCAACGACGCCGCCAAAGCGTAGCGAGTACGACCCAGAGTAAGGGCACCAGCAAAAATAATAGGGCTGACTGCTTCGTCATTAATGCCAGCCCGTAGCTCAGGCCAAAGGCCCCGGCCCAAAGCCATTGCCGCAGTGGTGACTGTGCATCGCGCCACACCGTGAGGCTCCAAAGACTCGCCACCACCAGCGCGGTCAGGGCATAGTCAAGCTGAAAATCTAACGAAAGTTTGACGAGTCGCGGCATCAACAGGACGAGGCCGACTGCCAGCAAGCCGATTTGGGGACTGAAGAGATGCCGCCCGAGGCCGTAGGTCGCGATGAGCAAAATCAGCCCAAAGATGGCATTCGCGACGATCGCGATATCTGCGCCCGGACCGAACACCGTATGCACCCCCGCGGTCACCAAATACAGCACCGGGGGATATTTTGGGGAAAGCATCCACAAATGACGCAGGCCGTCAGCAGTCCACCAGGAACTGTGGGGCAGCGTCCACCAAAAGTTCATCGAGAGCGACAAATGCTCGGCCTGATCCCAGGCGGGGGGCGTGCGGTCGAGCATGATCCAGATGGCCGCGATCGCGATCGCGCCGCCCCACAGCACTCCTATCCGTACGATATCTTCGACCCAGCTAGTTGGCGCTTTCGCCATGGTGATGGCTGCCTCACAATCTCCCAGCCCGTATTGTAAGTCGCTGGGGAACAGGTGCTGCTCGGATGGTGGGAGGCCCAGCCGCTCAGGGTGGCCAGGTGACTTTGACCCAGGAGCCCGCTCAAAAGGGGAAAATGTCAGGTGGGCTGAGGCATCAGGATTTGATGAAAACCAAGTTTTGTCGGGCCGGTATTTTGTCTGCACTGGAGCAGCCGAGACAGCTGTCTACACATCATTAAATCCCCATGCCTTAGTGCGATCGCCAACTGCGATAGAGGGCCACGCCAAACAATCCCACGCCCCAGAGAACGAAATTCACTGCGAACCAGGCCATCCACGTTAGCAGGTGCCCCATCAATGCCCAGGCACCCACCGTCATGCGCACCAAATACTGGCCCAGGGAACACGGATGAGGCGGAATATCGGGTGGCGCGGGGGGACAACTGCCCGTTTGGATCACCGCGATCGCGCCCGGCAGAATCCACGACAGGCTGATCAGCACGGGCGGCACCAGCATCGAGAGTAAGAACAAGGCAACCCACCGATTGAGGTGGGACGATCGCTTGATAGAGCGTGAACCAGCCATGTTCGTGAGCCCGAACGTCAACGGCCCTAGCCTAACTTTCGGCGTCTAAAATGCGCACCCCCACCGTGCTGGTGTAAAAGCTGTAAAGGTCGCCTTCAATTTGGATTTGCGTGCCGATTTTGACCGGGCTGTTGCCGACGACCGGGCCGTTATCGGTGATCAGGGCATCATCGGCCAGGGTGATCAGCAAATCAATGGTGTAGTCCATCTCTGGGCGCGGATCGGGAAAGGACTTGACGGTGCCATCGGGTTGCGGCACCGCTTGGCTACGCGGTAGCTGCTGCACGTCTTGGATGCGCACTTCGCCGTGGGGCTGGTTGCGAATGATGACGTTCGTCGTTTCGGACTCTTGCAGCATTTGGAAGAAGCCTTCCGGATCAGACACCGTTAAGCCCCGCACCATGACATCCACTTCTACGGGGCGAGTATTGCCGCCGCCCACTTGGGCCACGGAGCCTCCGGTTCCTGGAAAGATGAAAATTCCCACTAACACCATCAAAATGATGAGAGCGGCTCCAATATCTAACAAGCTGACTTTGCCAAACAGCCGACCTTTAGCGTCCAAAATTTGCATTGTGAGACTTTCCTCTATGTGATTGCAATCAGCCGTTTATCCACACGTTGCAAACCCGTTGACGACTGTCAGGGTTTGGACTGGGCAACGCGCAAAGACCGTCAGCAGCTGCAACGCGAATCTGTGCGTCAGCTATGTAACGGGGGCAATGTCATCAAACACATATTTAATCACCCCGCTGGCAACTTCGAGGCAAATTTTAACGTCAATGGGAGTTAAGCCACCAATTTAGGCACTCTATTCGCAGGAATAGGGGATGTGAGGAGCCAGAACAACGCAAGGGCAGGAACAGAATACTCATGAATGATTTGATGCACTCACTAAAACGATTGAGTCGGCGCTGGCTATATGGCGCGATCGCGCTCGTGGTGGCTACGGGTTTAGTCGTCACCACGCCCCAGCCATCCAAAGCGGATATCAATATTTTTGATCTCATTTTTAACGGTATCCAATATGTTCAACTCTCAAATTTGAGTGATGAACAGGAAGTTGACATTGGCCGCCAAACGGATCGCGCCCTCAAGCGACAAGGGATCCGGGTGCTAAGACAGGATGTCCCTGTTTCGCAATACATCAACGAGATTGGGCAGCGGTTGGCGATGGTGAGCGATCGCAACCAAATCCCCTACACCTTCCAAATCGTGGCGGACGACAGCATCAATGCCTTTGCCACCTCGGGCGGGTTCGTCTACCTCAACACTGGGTTGATTAAAGCCGCTAACAATGAAGCCGAGCTGGCGGGGGTCGTTGCCCACGAAATCGGTCACATTGTGGGTCGCCACTCCATCAACCGGATGCGGGAGATCACTTTGGCCAACGGCATTGTCGGCGCACTCGGAGTTTCACAAGACGACTTGGTCAATATTGGCGTGCAGCTGGCGCTGTTTTTGCCCAATAGCCGCACCGCTGAGTACGAGGCAGATGAACTGGGTTACGAAAACCTGGGACAAGCGGGGTATGACCAACGGGGCTTGATTTCCTTCATGCAAAACCTGCGCAGCGGCACGCCCGAATTTTTTAGCTCTCACCCGGATCCCGGCAACCGAGTGAACCGACTGCAGGAAATGTATGCCGATTCGCACCGGGAAGAGGCGACCTACGGCACCAACCCGGAAATCTATCGCTCTAGAATTGCGGGTCTGTAGCCAGCAAAGCAGGCTGGAGACGACTTAAACCGAAAAACGTCAGGTGCGGCTCTACGGCCATTCCTGGCGTTTTTTGATGGTGCTGCTGCCACCACTGATAAAGGCGGGAACCATCGCCCCCGGTCAACACCACATACCCCGTGGGATACTCCTGCTGCCAGGCTTGGAGATAGTCGGTCAGGGTGGCTAACGTGCCATAGATGACGCCACTGTGGATGGCGGCGGCGGTATTGCTAGCCCAACGCGATGGCAGTGCTGTCGGCAGGTGAGCCGTCGGCAAATTGGCGGTGTTGGCGGCTAAGGTGGCGAACTGGGTGGTCAGTCCCGGCAAAATGGCTCCGCCGATGAAGCGCTCTGCCGTGCCAGCGGTGAAGGTCAGCGCCGTGCCCGCATCAATGACCAGGATGGGCCAACCGTAGCGATCGCCCGCCCCCAGCAAGTTCAACGCGCGATCGATGCCTAGGCTGGGATACAGATTGGCGAGGGGAATGTCGGCCAGCGTCACCTCTCGGAAGCCAGAATAGCTCTGCCACAGTGCCGTTTGGGCCGGGACGACGGAAGCGCCATATAGCCGCAGGGGCGATGGGGATGTCGCAATGGCTGTGAGCGGGGCCAACTCGTCGAGCGTGTCCTGATCGAGCAGTTGGAGCGATCGCCAGGCTGCCAGGTCAAACTGTTGATCAATCAACGCTGCCACTTGAGGCGCCGTTAAATGGGGTGTGTGCCAAACGGCCTGCCACTGCTGTTGATAAAAGAGTCCCCAGTGCAGTCGCGTGTTGCCCACCACCAGCCCCAACCACGGCGCCGCCGAGGAGGATGCAGAGGACGAACTAGGCATCGATCAAGATGGCGCGAAAGTCATTCACATTGGTGAGGGTGGGGCCAGTGGTCACCAGTGCCTCCACCCCCTCAAAGAACGAATAGCTATCGTGGGCTGCCAGCAGCTCCCCCGCTTTGAAGCCGCGATCGCGACCCTGGGGCACGATGGTCGGCCAAATCACGGCTCCGGCATTATCTTCACTGCCATCAATGCCATCGGTATCGCAGGCGATCGCCCACACCTTTTCTCGCCCTTTGAGCGCTACCGCGAGGGAGAGCAAAAATTCGCTGTTGCGGCCTCCTTTCCCCGCTTCTCCAGTCACGGTTACGGTGGTCTCTCCCCCCGAGAGAATGATGCAAGGCGGCGCGATCGGCTGCTGATACTGCACCACTTGCTGCACAATGCCTGCATGCACAATGCCCACCTGGCGAGCCTCGCCCTCGATCGCACTGCCCAAAATCAGCGGTTGGTAGCCTAACGCTTGCGCCTTCTGGGCGGCGGCTTCCAGCGATTGCTGCGGCGCGGCGATCAGGTGATTGGTGGTGGTGCTCAGGCGCTCATCCCCCGGGGCGATGACCGGATCCGGGTTCGCTTGCAAATAGGCCAACACCTCCGGCGGTACATGAATGTCGTATTTCTGCAAAATGCGCAGCGCATCCTGAGCCGTCGCCGTGTCACCCACCGTGGGACCCGAGGCGATCGCCCGCAGGTCATCCCCCGGCACGTCGGAGATCAGCAACGACACCACCTGAGCCGGATACGCCGCCGCCGCCAATCGCCCGCCGCTAGAGCGAGAGAGATTCTTGCGCACGGCATTCATTTCGCCAATATCTGCGCCCGATCGCAGCAGTTGCCGATTCAAATCGGCCAACACTTCTAACCCAATACCGACGGGAGGCAGGGTTAACAGCGCTGACCCCCCGCCGGAAATCAGGCAAATCACCAAATCGTCGGCCCCCAGCGGCGTCACCGTTTCAAGAATGCGCTCCGCCGCCGCCATCCCATTGGCATCGGGGACGGGATGCGCCGCTTCCAACACTTCCACTCGTTGGGTCGCGGCACCATGCCCGTAACGGGTGACCACCACCCCCGACAAGGGTTCCGACCAGGCTTGTTCGACTGCCCGGGCCATCGCCGCCGCCGACTTACCAGCCCCGACCACCACCGTCTTGCCCTTGGGGGGCGGTGGCAAAAAGGCGGGGATGCGGCATTCAGGTTGAGCGGCGGCCACTGCAGTATCAAATAATTGGCGCAAAATCTCAGTCGGAGACATAGGGCTTTCTGACTCGGTCAGAGCATTATGCCAAATTCAGTCACTGCGGTCAGACAAAGGCGCCACAACCCTGCCGATATCTACCAACTAGCAACCGTTGTGCCGGCTCTGAAGCGCGAAAAAATTAAACTTAATAATCCAATGTGACGGTTTTGTACGGATCAGCCTGATCGGTTCTGGCGGGTGGATAAATGACGCTGTTGGGTTCTGATAGCGATCGCGGCGTCGGCGCACTGGTTTCACCCATTTCCCGGGCTTGGTTGCTGAGGTGATCAATTTCTTGGTCTAAAGCCGCGAGCCGATTTTGGATGCGATCGCGGCGCTTCTCCAAGCTACTGAGTTCTTGATGCAGCCGTTTGCGCTCGACGGTGAGTTTGTACAGATTCAAATAGTGCGACGACTCGGACTGTTGTCGAGGCATCGTACTGACTTTGGGATGAATGCGGCTAGGGGGGCGGGAAAATGACATGGCAATTAATGGCGGAGGGGCGATCACTCCAGGATGGGCAACATCGCGAGCGTCGTTGAGCAGAGCGATGTGGCCGGTGGACTCGGGGCGATAAACACAGCGCCGCATCCGGCGACGAACCATATCCAGAGCAGCCCCAACGCCTTCAACCTAGCTCACAGCTCCGATTTCCTGGCGTTGCAGCAGTGTATGTTTACAAACCGAGCCTTTCTACATTGTGGCTCTCAGCGACCCAGCGATCATGCGATTCGGCTAAAAAAGGCCGCGATCGCGTCAAGTCTGAGACGCCCCACAAGATGCACTGGTAAGTAGAGGGGCCAAGAGTTGAACTTTTGCAACTCGAACTTTAAGTCTTCCGTCAGCCAGGAAATTTCCCGCTGATCGTTGCTTACCATCGAGACAGCAGTGATTTTTCGCATCAACGCTGCAAGGAGGTAAAAGATGTCAGCGGGCACTTTGATCCTGGCTTTTTTGGCGGGTGCGGGGTTAGGCGGCTTTTTCTTTGGCAGCCTGTGGTTTACGGTGCGTCAGTTGCCCACCACGGGGTGGCCGGTGCGGCTGATGGTGGGCAGCTACTTTGGGCGCATGGCGATCGCGCTCCTCGGCTTTTACCTGATTATGCAGGGCGATTGGCGGCGAGCGATCGCGGGACTGGTCGGGTTTGTCACGGCCCGGTTCATGCTGATGCGGCGCTTGCCGTTGGGGCGATCGCGCACCCCGGACGCGGTGGGGTAAGCCGATGGAAATCACCCCTGACCACATCATTTACTGGCAGTCTGGCTTTTTTAAGCTCAATGCGACGCTGGTGTTTTCCTGGGTGACGATGCTGGTGCTAGTCTTCATGGCCGGGTGGGTGACGCGCCACCTCGCCGTCGGGCCAGACCGCATATCGCGCTGGCAGCACGGAGTCGAAATTATCGTGACCGCCATGCGTGACCAAATCGGCGACGCCAGCCGTCAGGATGCGCGGCCCTTTTTGCCGTTTATCGGCACCTTATTCTTGTTCATTGCGACCGCTAACATTATCGAGATCATCCCCGGCCTGATGTCGCCAGCGGCGTCACTGTCTACCACGCTGGCCTTGGCTCTGTGCGTGTTCATCGCCGTGCCCTTGTTTGGCATTCAAAGTTTGGGGTGGGGACGCTATCTCCAGCATTACATCGAGCCGACGCCAGTCATGCTGCCGTTCAACCTCATCAGTGAACTTTCGCGCACGATCGCCCTCGCCATTCGGCTTTTTGGCAATGTCATGAGCACGAGTTTGCTGGTGGCGATTTTGCTGTCCATTGTGCCGCTGTTCTTTCCTGTGGTGATGCAGGCGTTTGGACTGCTGGTCGGCGTGATTCAGGCGTATGTGTTTGCCATTTTGGCGATGGTCTACATCGCGTCGGGGATGCGGCGACAACAGGCCAAAACCGACGCGGCAGATGCCACCGTGGCCAGTGAGGGGCAGGCATAGCCAGCAACCTTCGCCCATCACGGGTGGACAGGCACTTTATCTAGGAGTCAAGCCATGGAAAATCTGACCGAATTGGGCTGGATTGGCGTGATCTCGATTATGACCGCCGGACTCACGATCTCCATTGGCGCGATCGCCCCGGCGATCGGCGAAGGTCTGGCGTTAGCCCGCGCGCTGGGGGCCTTGGCCCAACAGCCAGACGAGGCCAACACCATCACTCGCACCCTGTTTGTGGGCTTGGCCCTGGTGGAATCCACCGCCATTTACTGTTTTGTCGTGTCGATGATTTTGATCTTTGCCAATCCCTTTTGGAATTACTTCATCGAGCAGGCGGGGGGAGGGTAAGGCATCATGCTGATTGACTGGTTTACGGTCATCGCCCAGATCATCAACTTTCTGATCCTGCTGTTTTTGCTGCATCGGTTTTTGTACCAGCCGATTCTCAAAACGATTGATCAGCGACAAGACCAAATGCAGGCGCGGTGGGATGCCGCCGAGGCCGAACAAGTGAAAGCGGCGGCGGCAGCGAAGGAATATCACCAAGCTCAGCGAGCCCTGGAAGCCCAGCGCGAGCAACTGCTCAGTCAGGCCCAAGCCGAAGCGGCAGCGCTGCGCCACCAAGAAGTGCAGCAAGCTCAAGCCGAACTCGCGCACAAACGCCAGCAATGGGCTACCGCCTTGGCCCATGAGCAACACAGCCTTTTGACCGATTTGCAAGCCGAATTTGGCGCACAGATGGTCGCGATCGTGCGGCGAGTGCTGCAGGATATTGCCAACACCGATTTAGAAGCGCAAACTGTCTACGCCTTTCAACAAAAGCTGCGTGGGTTGGATGATGGGCAGCGGCGGGCGATCGCTACAGCCTTTGCTGATCATCCCGTCACCGTACAAACCAGTGACGACCTCTCCGAGGCCAGCCAGGCCGCGCTATGCCAAACCCTGCGTGAGACTCATCTGCTGAATGGGCAAGCCATCCACTTCGAGCGATCGCCCCAACTCCTCTGCGGCATCCGGCTACAAAATGACGCCTATGACCTTGCCTGGAGTGCCGAAGATTATTTGCAGGCGTTGGAAAAAACAATGAGATCGGCCCAATCTGATTCTCATTCCCAAGGCCAATCGGCTCGTTCTTGAGGGGCATGGTGAAATGGTGCACCCTACGCGAATGCACCCTACGCGAATGCACCCTACACGCTCACCCACTCCACCGACCTCACCCTCACACCCTCACACCCTGCCACCCTCACACCCCACTCCACCCATGCTCACCGCCCTGCTCCATGACACCCTCGACGCGCTACTCCAGCGCGATCGCGATCCAGTCCCCCAACTCCGGGAAGTGGGGACGATCGCCTCGATTAGCGAAAGCATCGCCACGGTTACGGGGCTGCCTCACACCCAGGCCGATGAGTTGCTGATGTTTCGGGGGCAGGTACCGGGGATTGCTTTTAACCTTGACGCGGATGAGCTGGGGGTGATTTTGTTGGGGGCGAGTGACCACCTGGAGGTCGGCCAGCGGGTAGAGCGCACCGGGCGGGTGGTGGATGTACCGGTCGGGGATGCCTTGCTGGGGCGGGTGATTGATCCGACGGGCAGACCGTTGGATGGGCTGGGGGCCATTGCCGCCAAAGAACGCCGACCGATTGAGCGGGCAGCCCCGCCGTTTATCCATCGCGCCCCGGTCAAGGTGCCGTTGCAAACGGGGCTGAAGGTGGTGGATGCGCTGATTCCGGTGGGGCGGGGCCAGCGGGAACTGATTGTGGGCGATCGCCAGACCGGCAAAACGGCGATCGCGGTGGATACCATTCTCAATCAGCATGATCAGGACATGATTTGCATCTACTGTGCGATTGGGCAGCGGGCGAGTGCGATCGCCAACGTCATTGCCACCCTGCGCGATCGCGACGCGCTGGACTACAGTCTGGTGATGATGTCTACGGGCGAAGATCCCCCGGCGCTGCAATACATCACCCCCTACGCCGCCACCACTGTGGCGGAATACTTTATGGATCAGGGGCGCGATGTGCTGGTGGTGTACGACGACCTGACCCGCCACGCCTGGGCCTATCGCGAACTGTCGCTGCTGCTGCGTCGGCCCCCCGGGCGCGAGGCGTACCCCGGCGATATTTTCTACATTCATTCGCGACTGCTGGAGCGATCGACCCGGCTGAAACCAGAGTATGGCGGCGGTTCTCTCACGGCGCTGCCGATTGTGGAAACCCAGGCGCAAAACCTGGCGGCGTACATTCCCACGAATTTGATTTCCATCACCGACGGTCAGATTTATCTGTCCCCAGAACAATTTCAGCAGGGAATTTTGCCCGCCGTGGAAGTGGGAAAATCGGTGTCGCGGGTGGGCGGCAAAACGCAACTCCCCGCCTATCGCGATGTTGCGGGAGATCTGCGGCTGTCCTATTCCCAATACAAAGAGATGGAGGTATTTGCTCGCTTTGGCACCCAGCTCGACGACGATACTCGCCACACCCTGGCGCGGGGGCGGCGGGTGCAAGAGGTGTTGAAGCAGCGCCAAGCCGAACCCCTGGCTGCTGCTGAGCAAATCGCGGTCTTGCTCGCCCTGGCTGAAGGGGAACTGGATGGGGTGCCCTTAGCGGATATTCAGCGGGTGACAGCGGCCATTCGGCAGGCGGTGCGCTGGGAACGGGCGGACCTTTGCGACCAAATTGAGGCGGGGGAAAACTTGTCCGATCGCGATCGCGCTGCCCTACTCGCCGTGGCCGCCCAAGCCGTTGATGATGCGATCGCCGCCGCGCCATCCCCATCGTCCCCCGCAGATAGTGAGGTCTAAATGCAAACCCCTGAAGCCCTCAAGTCGCAAATCGGCAGCACCGCAGATCTGCAATCGGTGGTCAAAACTATGAAAGCCCAGGCGGCAGTTAGCATTCAGCAGTACGAAGCGGCCCTGGCTTCCCTGCAGCAATATTCCCACACCCTCGAGCTGGGACTGCAAATTTTGCTCCAGCAGTCAGCCTCGGTCGCGCCGCCGGCGGCGTTGGCCCCAGCCTCGTCTTCACCCGATCCGTTAGGCATCATTTTATTTGGGTCTGATCAGGGCTTGTGCGGGCAGTTTAATCAGCAAATTGCCCAGTACCTCGATCGCTACCTGGGCGATCCGCCGATCGCGATCGCTGAACAGCGCCACCTTGCCGTCGTCGGTGCTCGCCCTCTGCCGACGCTGCAAGAGTTGGGCCTGCGAATCGACGAAACCTTTGCCGTACCCAGCAATGTTGATGGCATTACCGCCACCGTTCAAGACCTGTTGCTGATGATCGATCGCTGGCAAACCCACTGGGGAACGATTGGCTCGCGTGGCCTGGTGCCCAACCAACGGATTCTGCTGTTTTATAACCGGCCTACGTCGAGCGTCGCCTACGAATCTGTGATTGTGCAGCCGCTACCCCTTGATGAAGCTTGGCTGGCTCAACTGCGGCAGCGCCCCTGGCCCAGTCGCCGCTTACCTACCCCCCTGATGGATCCGGAAACCCTGTTTTTCAAGCTCGTGCGACAATACCTGTTCATTTCGCTGTATCAGGCTCTGGCGGCCTCCCTCGCGAGCGAAAATGCCAGCCGCCTTGCCGCCATGCAGGCCGCCGAAAGCAACATTGACGACCGTCTCGAAGACCTCACCCGGCAATATCGCCAGCAGCGCCAAAGCGCCATCACCGCCGAGCTCCTGGATGTCATCTCTGGCTTCGAAGCCTTGACCGGACAATAAAAAAGTTTTTGATTTATGTAATCTGCATTACCGTGTGCATCTCTGGCAAAACGCATGATGCCAACATCTAAAAGATTTTCCTTGAGGGCGGTGAGGCGGTTAGGGGCTGACACCGGGGCTTGGGTGCCCTGGACTGCCACCAAGCCAGTTCTCGTTTCCAACAAGGAAAGTCATTGAGCAGGTTGAACGAGCTTGGGGGCCTCTCTCCTACCAGAGAGGGCAATGCTGTCGCTATGCGGATCTTGTTAGTCGAAGACGATCGCCATCTATCGGCATCGCTGGCCGAAGCGTTAGAAGCGATGCGATATACCGTGGATGTTGCCACTGACGGCGAAACCGCTTGGCAGCACATGCGACTCATGCCCTACGACCTCATGCTGATGGATGTGACGCTGCCGTGCCTGGATGGGCTGGCCCTGTGTCAACGGATGCGATCGCACAGCATTCATGCGCCCGTGCTCATGCTCACCGCCCGCGATACTCGCCAAGACAAAATTGCGGGGCTCGACGCTGGGGCCGACGCTTACATGGTCAAGCCCTTTGACCTGGCAGAGCTCACCGCTCAAATTCGGGCGCTGTTACGACGCGGCCAGACCAGTGCCACCACGACCCTGACCTGGGGAGCGCTCCGACTCAACCCCAACACCTATGAAGTTACCTATGGGGATACGCCGCTGCGGCTGACACCCAAAGAGTTTGCCATCCTCAATTTACTGATGCGGCATGGTCGTCGAGTCCTCAGTCGCTACTTCATGTTGGAATCAATCTGGCCGATGGACGACCCCCCTGGCGAAGAAACGGTCAAGGCGCATCTCAAATCCCTGAGGAAGAAATTGCACAAGGCAGGTGCCCCCCGGAACTTTGTGGAAACCGTGCATGGGTTGGGATATCGGTTGATGGAGGTTTAGCACGGAGAGGAGCGGAGGAGCGATTGGGGCAGGGGAGCGGGGGAGATGAGGAGCGGGGGAGCGATGATAAATCAGCAGATTAACGTTCGACATGTCATCTAGTCCCCCTTGCCCCCAAAGCCCCCTTGCCCCCAAAGCCCCCTTGCCCCAACCGCCCCCCTGCCCTGATGCTCCCCTGCCCTCACTCACTCCACCTGCGGTAGCCACACTGTCACAGTGGTTCCCCCATCAGCGTTACTGGCGATCGCCAACGTGCCTTGATGAATATCGACGCAGGTTTTGACCACCGCCAGCCCTAAGCCCGTGCCGGAAACCGCTCCGACATTTTCGCCCCGATAAAAGGCATCCAGAATCGCCGATCGCTCTTCTGGCAAAATGCCGATGCCTTGATCCACCACTTGAAAGCACACAGCCGTTTTTTCCTGGTGAATCATCAGGCGAATCGAGCTGTGCTCTGGGGAATATTTGGCGGCGTTGGAGAGCAAATTTAGCAGGATGGAGCTGAGCAAACTCTTGTCGGCAAAAATTTGGCTGTGTGTGGCATTGCCTGCTCGCAGCAGCGTTTGTCCCGCTTTGAGATGAATTTGTTCGTACAGCTGCTGGCAAAACGGTTCCAGCGCAATGATTTCGGGGTTGAATTCCAGCTTGCCCGCCTCGGCCCGCGTCAGAGTCAGCATATCGTTGACGAGTTTGCCCATGCGTTGGGCGGCCACTTGAATGCGATCGAGGCTACTGGCACGTTTTTCGGGCGATAGCTCGTTGAGGTTGGCCGCTAGGGACTGGGCCGACACGGAAATGATGCTGAGTGGCGTGCGCAGTTCATGAGAGGCCATGGAAAATAGCCGCAGCTTCAGGTCGCTCAATTCGCGAGTGCGTTGCAGTTCGCTTTGCCAGCGCGCCACATAAATCAGCACCGTTGCTGTCAGCAATAGCCCAATCACCAAAGTTGCCACAGTGCCCCAGAGAAAAGTCTGCATACTGCTGGGCACAAACACGATCTGCCATTCGCGCTGGCCCAGCTGAATGGTTTGAATGCAATCTGCGGGCACTGCGCAGAGGGCACTATTGGTTTCGAGAATGGTGATCTTCTGCGGCTCGGCACTGACGCTGCGCGAAGCAGTCTGATAAACCCCCAACAGCTGCTCGCTGGGCTGTGCCGTTTGGTCCAGAATGTAAAAATCGATATCGTAATCCAGGTCGCGCAAGGATTCTTCCACCACATCGGCGACCCGAAACACGCCGAGCACGTACCCTAAAATCTTGCTCTGGCGGTCGGCCAGGCTGACGGTTGGGGCTTCGTAGATGGGGGCAAAGACCAAAAAGCCGTACTGGTTTTCATTGGTTTCTTGCACGAGCTGAATGCGCCCGGTAGCGGCGATCGCGCCCGTATCCCGCGCTTGCTCTAACGCAATGCGGCGCGTCTCATCGGAGGCGAGGTCATAGCCGAGCGCTGGTTCGTTACTGGGAATGGGTTCGAGAAAGGTGACGGGCACGTAGCGATCGCGCTGCTCAGCGGGAATGAGTTGTCCCGTTTGCTCATCGCGTTCGGTAATGAAGGTGCGATCGCCGTCGGTTAACTGACTGAGCTGCTGCTCGTAATTCGCTCGCTCTGGTTGGGTGACTTGTGGCGCCCACTCCAGCGCTTGAATGCCGGGGTAGGTGGTCACTGCCCGATTTACAAAGCGCCGAAAAGCGGCGTCATCAACTTCGTTATTGGCCGCATCATATAAATCACTGATGGAGAGCAACAGTTCGGTGTAACGGTTGGTGGTGCGCTGCAATGCGGTGGTGAGGTTGTTCGTTTGTTTTTGAAACTCACTCTGCCGCGAAAGCCTTTCCCACCGCTCGACCCACGCAGTCGCCGCCAGAGTCAGTACCAGACCCAACCCCAAAATCAGCGCCGTTGGGAAATAGCGGAGTAACCGTACCATGTACCTCTTAACCGCAACCGGTCGTGGGCTTCAAAGCAGCCCAGCGCTCACGCTCCACCCCGGCTTGCGACATAAAAAAAGCTTCAGACAATTGCCTGAAGCTTACCGTATCTTTAGCTCAAAAAATTTTGTCTAAGATACAAAATCGACTATCCAATTTTTGCTCTCAAAGCTTAGTAGCTACGAGAAAAACTGTCGCGACGATTATTACGGTTTTCACGAGGCTTGGCCTTGTTAACTTTGAGGTCACGACCCATCCACTCAGCACCATCAAGGGCGTCAATGGCGGACGTTTCATTGGCTTCGTCACCGAGTTCCACAAAGCCAAAGCCCCGCATGCGGCCCGTTTCACGATCAACCGGTAGCTGAACTCGCTTGACGGAACCGTACTTCGAAAACACAGAATTTAGATCTTCTTCTGTGACGTCATAGGACAAATTGCCCACATAAATCGACATATTAGTTGTCTCCAAAATTGAACTTAACTTGAGAAGGAAATTTCGGAGAGAACTGTGTCAATACAAAAACGCAAACGCTATTTAATACTTGAAACAAAAGCTACAACCGATATCTAACATCTTCACCCCCACACCTTAACACCTAAAAGTCATCGTGGTGTTTTTTGGCCAGAATTCTGCTCAGCTTTTCAGTGGAAATGGTCTGACTCAGGCTCATTCTCCATTGGCAGGATGGCTTCAGAGCCTGTGAGGATGGCGGATAGCGCGATCGCTGCGCCCTGTCAAAACGGTCTAAATACTTCTGGGATTTAGAAGATACAAAAAGCAATCTTCCCGATTTCTTCCCGATTTCTTCTCAAAAAATTGCTGGGGTGAATCGTATGGTGGCACCCAACTCCCAGCGGCAACTCGCCGCCCTGTAGGAATCGTAGCGCTTTTTACCATTTTCGAGAATACATCTTGAGAAATCGGTGAGCGATCGCTTGAGAGTTTTGAATTACAGGTCATCCCTGTGACTGTCCCCTTCACCCTTAGATTGCCATGAGACGCCGACGCTTAATTCAAACCAGTATGGGATTTGCCGCTGGCCTTACCCTGGCGGGTGGCCTCAAAGCGTGTAGCAGCAATGACACCGCCTCTACCCCCGATACCGCCCCCGCCGACACCGCCGAGGGGGGTGCGGCAGCTGGTGATGCGACCCTGACCGTTGTGCAAGGCGGCGGCTTTCCCAACAGTTTGGACTTGCACCGGGTGGGCACCAATCGTCCCGCTTACGGGGTTTCCTGGGTGATTTACGATCGCCTCATGACCTTCGGTAAAAAGACTTTGGATGATGGTTCCATTTCCTACGACTACACCGTGCTGGAACCCGAGCTGGCCGAAAGTTGGGAAATGGCCGAAGACGGTATGTCTGTGACCTTCACCCTGCGCTCCGACGCCATCTTCCACGACGGCACCCCCGTCACCGCTAACGATGTGAAATGGTCCTTCGATCGCGCCGTTTCCATCGGTGGCTTCCCCAGCTTCCAGATGAAAGCCGGGGCTCTGGAAAGTCCCGATCAGTTCGAGGTGGTGGACGACCAAACCTTTAAGGTGAACTTCCTGCGCCCCGACAAGCTCACCATGATCGACATGGCGGTGCCCATTCCCGTCATCATTAATGCCAAGCTCGTCGAGCCTCACCTCACGGACGACGATCCCTGGGGGGCAGAATGGCTCAACAACAATGACGCGGGCAGCGGTGCGTACACCATCAAAGAGTACCAACCCAACGAGCGCATCGTGTTGGAGCGCTTTGAGGACTGGAAATCTGGCCCCATGCCCCAGGTCAAAGAAGTGATTTTGCTCAACGTTCCCGAAGCGGGCAACCGCCGCGCCCTGCTGGAGCGAGGGGATGTCGATGTCAACTTTACCGTGTCGGAAAAAGACCAGACGGAATTGGACGCGACTGGCAACTTTACCGTCGTTTCCACGCCAATTGAAAACTGCCTCTATTCCGTAGATATGCACGCCAACCCAGAGTTGAATGGCGAAGCCAATCCCTTGGGCGATGTGAAAGTGCGGCAAGCCATTTCCTACGCCATTCCCTATGACGCCATTATGGATACGGCTTTGTATGGTCAGGCGGTGCCGATGTATGGCGGTTCTGCTAAGCCAGAGACCATTGACTGGCCCCAGCCCAGCCCCTACACCACCGATATGGAGCAGGCCAAAGCCCTCCTGGCGGAATCCGGCTATCCCGATGGCTTTGAAACCACCCTCGCCTTTGATATGGGGACGCAAGAGTGGGCTGAACCGACGGTGGTGCTGATTCAAGAAGCGCTGGCCGAACTGGGCATCACCGTCAATATTGAGAAGGTGCCTAGTGCTAACTTCCGCTCCGTCTTGGTGGAAAAGAGCCGTCCCATGATTATCAACAACTTTGGCGGCTGGTTGAACTATCCCGATTACTTCTTCTTCTACGCCTACCACGGTCAAGACGCCACCTTTAACGGCAGCTCTTACAAAAATCCGGAAATGGACACCAAAATCGAGGCCGCCCTCGCTTCGGAACCGGGCAATAAGGAGTACGACGACAACGTCAAAGGCTTTATCGAGATGGCCTGGCAGGAAGTGCCCCGCGCTCCGCTGGTGCAGCCGCAACTTGGCGTCGCCATGCAGCCCAACATCACCGGCTACCAGTACTGGTTCCATCGGCAGTTGGACTTCCGGCAGTTAGAGAAGGCGTAGCGCTGGAGGCAGGAGAGCGTGAGGGGCAAAGGGGGCGTAAGGGGCAAGGGAGCATTAGGGGCAGGGGAGCTTTGGGAGCCAGATAGGCCAAAATGTTTCCTCCCTTAACATGTTTCCTGCCTTAACAGATGATTTATCCCCCCCTCTCCCTCGCTCCCTTTCTCCCCATCCCCCCATCCCCCTCGCTCCCTTTCTCCCCATCCCCCCATCTCCCTAGCTCCCCATCCCCCATTTCCCTCGCTCCCTTTCTCCCCTGACGATTTATTCCGCCATCCCCTAGCCCCTCCCCAAACCATGGCCCATTCCACTGGCAAAATTATTGGTCAACGCATTCTCGGCGCGATTCCCAGCGTGATTGGCGTGATCATTGTGACCTTTGTGTTGACGCGAGCGTTGCCGGGAGATCCGGCGGCGTTTTTTGCGGGTCCGGCGGCGACGGCAGAGGCGATCGAAGAGGTGCGCGCCAATTTAGGACTCGACAAAACCTTGCCAGAACAGTTTTTTCTGTACCTCGGTGATCTCGTACGTGGTGATTTGGGGACCTCGCTCACGACCGGACAAACCGTGGTGTATGACTTGATGACGCGGCTCCCCGCCTCCCTCGAATTGACCTTGGCGGGGTTGGTATTTGCGATCGCCCTGGCCCTCCCCCTCGGCATCCTTGCCGCCACCAAACCCAACTCCTGGATTGACCACGGCGTACGTCTGCTAGCCACCGCAGGGGTTTCCCTCCCGACCTTTTTTACGGGGCTGTTCCTCATTTACGTGCTCTATTACAAAATGGGTGTCGTTCCTGCACCACTTGGCCGACTCGATATTTTGTACAGCGCACCACCCAAAATCACGGGGCTGTATCTCATCGATAGTTTGTTGGCGGGCGACTTAGAGCTGTTCTGGGCAGCGGCTTCTCAACTCTTTTTGCCTGCCGTGACGCTGGGCCTCTTTGCCCTCGCGCCCCTGGCCCGTGTCACCCGCGCCTCCATGCTGGGGATGCTGTCTAGCGACTTCATTCGCACCGCTCGCGCCAGTGGCCTGCCCCCCCGACAGGTACTGTTTGGCTACGCTTTCCGCAATGCCATGCTGCCCGTCATTACCACCCTCGGCGTCGTGTTCTCGTTTCTGCTGGGAGCCAACATTTTGGTGGAGAAGGTCTTCGCCTGGCCCGGCATCGGTTCCTACGCGGTCGAAGCCCTGGTGGCCTCGGACTATGCCCCGATTCAGGGATTCATCCTGACCATGGCGCTGCTCTACGTGGTGCTGAATTTGCTCATTGATTTGCTCTACGTCGTGATTGACCCACGGGCAGGAGTTGACGCATGACCTCTACGACCTTCCAACATACCCGCTACGTCATCAGCGAGAATTTGGTCACCTTTGGGGCCTTTGCGCTGTTTTTGGTGTTCGTACTGTTTGCCATCTTTGGCGAAGCGATCGCCCCTTACGATCCCCTCGCGAGCAATTCCGCCGTCGCCCTCCAGCCACCTTCAGCGGCCCATTGGTTTGGCACCGACGAATTGGGGCGCGACATTCTCAGCCGGGTAATTGTCGCCACGCGCTTGGATTTGGGCATCGCTGTCGTCGCAGTGTTTCTATCGTTTTTAGTCGGTAGTTTGCTAGGCACTTGTGCGGGGTACTTTGGGGGGTGGAGCGATCGCATCATTTCCCGCTGCATCGACACCCTGATGGCCTTTCCCCTCTTCGTACTCGCCATGGGATTGGTCGCTGCCCTGGGCAACACCGTTGCCAACATCATTTATGCTACGGCCATCATCAATCTGCCGCTCTATACCCGCGTCGTGCGGTCAGAGGTTCTGGTACGCCGCGAAGCCGGGTTTGTCGAAGCGGCCCGGCTGACGGGGAACAGCGAATGGCGCATCATGGCGCGTCACCTGTTTCCCAACGTGCTCCCGGTGATGATGGTGCATATTTCCCTAAATATGGGCTGGGCCATTCTCAATGCGGCTGGCCTATCCTTTATCGGTCTGGGCGTACAGCCACCGACTCCAGAATGGGGCATCATGGTCGCCGAAGGCGCGACTTACATCGTCTCGGGGGAATGGTGGCTCGCGTTGTTCCCTGGTGCAGTTCTAATGCTGGCGGTTTTCTGTTTTAACCTGCTCGGTGACGGATTACGCGATCTGATCGATCCCCGCATGCGTACGTGAGAGAGCAAGGGAGCAGGGGAGAGGGGGAGCAGGGGAGAAGAGATAAGGAGTCGTTTAATACATGCTTAGCTATCAGCAAATTTCATCATCGCCTCAGTTCTTTCTGCTCCTAAGGCTCCTTCTACCCCCACAGCCCCCCTGCCCCAAAGCTACCTCGCCCCTCATCTCCCCTGCCCCTAAAGCCCCCCTGCCCTCTGGCTCATATCAACCAAGGAGATGGATTATGAATGATTTTCACCAGCTTGCCGAGAATGCGATCGTAATTGTGCGACAGGTCTTTCCCCAGTTCCGGTTTCAAATAGCCACACTTGACTGCAAAGTTGATCCAGGTCTGCGTCTCGGCGGCTTCTGCTTCTGAATCACTCAACTTAGCAATAAACGCCGCTCGATATCGACGTTTCCGCCAGGCTTCAGCCAAATTTGCACACACCGATCGCGAAGACCTCCGCATCTGATCCGTTAACGAATATCGCTCCTCGACCGGAAACCGCTTACTGACTTGAAATAGCTGCATCGCCATCTCAAAAGCCAGCTGATAAACCTCCAGTTCCTCATGCCCTCGTATCGCCATAATCCCTAATCACCCTGAAACGCAATTCCCCCTCATTTTTCCCAAATCTTCCCCCTGAACACTTTTCAACCTTTTCCTACTCCCCTGCCCCTCCGCTCCCCTGCTCCCCCGCCCAAACCACCTATGACACTGCACCCGTCTTCCTCATCCCCACTAACCTCAGCGGCAACCGATCCAGCTACGCCGCAGCTGTTAAAGGTCGAAAATCTCGACGTTGAGTTTCGCACCCGCTCTGGAACTGTCAAAGCGCTAGAGGCGGTCAACTTTGCGATTCAGCCGGGGGAAACCGTTGGGATCGTGGGGGAAAGTGGCTCCGGTAAATCGGTCACCGCTTTTACGTTGATGGGCGTGTTAGATCGCGCCGGGAAAGTCACGGGTGGCAGTGCGCTTTTCCAGACCGATCGCGTGGCCGTTGACCTGCTCAAAGAGCCCGAATCATCGCTGCGGCAGTTGCGGGGTAAAGAGCTGTCGATGATCTTTCAGAATCCTCGTACGGCGCTGAACCCCATTCGGAAAGTGGGCAAACAGATTACCGATGTGTTGCGCTGCCACACTGACCTGTCGGGAGCGGCCCTACGCGATCGCGCCATCGAAATGCTCGCCAGCGTCCGTATTCCCGACCCCGAAAAGCGCTACGACGCTTACCCCTACGAACTCTCCGGTGGCCTCTGCCAGCGCATCATGATTGCGATCGCCCTCGCTTGCTCACCTAAACTGCTCATCGCCGACGAACCCACCACCGGGCTAGACGTGACCACCCAAGCCACCGTGATGAATCTCATCAAAGACTTGGCCACCCAGCAGCAGATGGCCGCCATCCTCATCACCCATGACCTCGCCCTGGCATCCGAGTACTGCGATCGCATCGTCGTCATGCACGCTGGACACGTCGTTGAGTCTGCTCCCACCCATAGCCTGTTTCAAGCGCCGCGACATCCCTACACCGCCAAACTCATCGCCGCCACCCCCGAACCCCACAAAGCCTTCGCCGACCTGATTCCCATCACCGGTAACCTGCCCGACCTCAAGGCGACCACCATTCCCCCCTGTCGCTTTAGCCAACGGTGCGATCGCTACGACCCCGCCCTCTGCGACCAAGCCCCCCTCGTCCGTGAACACCTCTCTCCCGATCATCAAGTTGCCTGCTGGAAACCACTGTGAGAGCAGGGGAGCGGGGGAGCAAGGCAGATCAGTATCGGTAGATGAGCCATCAGCATATATTTTTCTCAAACCTCCAAAGCCCCCTTGCTCCCCTTGCCCCTTCAGCTCCCAAGCCCCCCTGCCCCCTTGCTCCCCAAGCCCCTCAAGCTCCCCAAGCCCCCCTGCCCCATCTCACCCATCTCCACCCATGACCTCCCTCTCCCCCTCTCCCCCCCAAACCGATACCCTCCTGCAAGTTCGCGATCTCTGTAAAACTTTCTCGATCAGCAAAACCGCTAACCTGCATGCTGTCGATCATGTCTCCTTCAACATTCAAGCTGGAGAAAGCGTGGGACTGGTGGGCGAATCAGGCTGCGGCAAATCCACGTTGATTCGGCTCGTGACACGCCTGCTCGACGTCACTTCCGGCACCATCCAATTCGACAACACGATTTTGAGTACAGTGGCGGTTCGCCAATTCCCCAAAAGCCCCCACCGCAAGGGCATTCAACTGGTCTTCCAAGACCCCACCGATAGCTTGAACCCCCGATTCACTGCCTACGACACCATCACCGAACCCATCAAGCGATTAGAAGGCGGACACGACAAGGCTCAACTGCAAGCCCGGGCGGCTGAACTCGCCGAACTGGTGGGCCTGCCGCAAGAACTCCTGAACCGCTTTCCCCACCAACTCTCTGGCGGCCAAAAAGCCCGTGTCGGGATTGCGCGCGCGATCGCTCTCAACCCCAAACTCCTCGTCCTCGACGAACCCACCTCCGCGTTGGATGTCTCCGTGCAAGCGGTGATTCTGCACCTGCTCGCCGATCTCAAAGAGCGCCTGGGGATGAGCTATCTGTTCGTGTCCCATGACTTGAACGTGGTGCGGCTGCTGTGCGATCGCATCTTGGTCATGTATCTCGGCAAAATTATCGAGTCTGGCCCGGTGGAGCAAGTCTTCAACCATCCTCGCCACCCTTACACCGAAGCCCTGATTTCCGCCATTCCCAGCTTTGAAGCCAAACCCCACCCCATCCCCCTGACTGGCGAGCCCCGCAGCCCCATCAACCCCGACCCCAACGTTTGCCGCCTCTACGGTCGCTGTCCCAAAGGCGAAGACCAATGCCAGCAAGTCATGCCCACCCTGGAAGAAGTCGCCCCCGATCATTGGGCTGCCTGTCATTTTCATAACTGAAGATAGGAGCAGAGGAGCGGGGGAGCAGGGGAGCAGGGGAGAAAGGGGGCTAATGCTTGTTGGTAAATCTTTTGAAGAATTGCTCATTCAGAGATTCTGAGCCTTCTGCCCCTTAGGCTCCCTTGCCCCAAAGCCCCCTCGCCCCTCATCTCCCCTGCCCCTAAGCCCCTTGCCCTGCCCCCTTGCTCCTCACGCCCCCTTGCCCCCGAAGCCCCCCTGCCCTCAAAGCCCATGATCACCATGCAAACCTACGACCTCGTCCTCAAAGGCGGACACGTCATCGACCCCAGCCAATCCCTCGATGGGTTTTACGATGTCGCGATTCAGGATGGCAAAATTGCGGCCGTTGTCACTGAACTGCCACCCCACACGACCAAAGCCACTCAAAATGTCACCGGGCAACTCATCTGTCCTGGCTTCATCGATCTCCACGTTCACGTTTACGAATGGGTGACGGACTTTGGCCTATGGCCCGATGATGTCGGTGTGAACGCGGGCGTCACCACCATCGTTGACCAGGGTAGCTGCGGCCCACTGACGTTCCTTGGCTTCAAGGCCAACATCGTAGAACAGGCCCAGACGGACGTGCGCTGCTTTCCTTCCGTGAATATGGCTGGAGCCCTGAAAGGGGGCATGGGTTCTCCCGCCTTACACAGTCCCGACATGGTTGACCTCGAAGCTTTGCAGCAAATGGCGGCAACCTATCCCGAAATTGTGCGCGGGTTCAAAGTGCATGGCGAGTCGGGAGCCCTGTCTCGCTGGGGCACCCAGGTGATCGAGCTGGCGCGACAGGCCGCTGATGCGGTGCAACTGCCCCTTTATGTCCACACGGGCGAACTGTTCGCCGTGGTTGAGGAAAACCGCCCATCCCCCGAGCAGGTGATTGATTATGTCTTGCCGCATCTCAAGCCAGGGGATTTGCTGGCGCATTGTTACAGCTGTCGTCCCGATGGACTGATGGGCGATCGCGACACGCCTTCTCCTGCTCTGATGCAAGCGATCGCGGACGGAGTACGCCTGGACTTGGGCCACGGCATCAACTTCAGTTTTGCGATCGCCCGTCGCATGATGGCTCGGGGATTGCTGCCATACACCATCAGCAGTGACGTCCACGGTGATTTTGCCACGCCCCACAACGACGCTACCCTCGACTACAGCCTCTGTGGTGCCCTCTCTAAACTGGTCGCCTTGGGCATGAAACTGAAAGAGGCGATCGCGGCCGTCACCCTGCATCCCGCAACGGTCCTCAAAGCTGAAGCGGAACTCGGTACCCTGAAAGTCGGCACTCGCGCCGATATCACCGTGCTAGACCGCATCGACGCGCCTTGGGTCTGTCGGGATGCCGCCGGAGAAGAGGTGATCGCCCCCCAGCAACTGCGCCCCGCCTGGGTCGTTAAATCTGGTCAGCCCATTCAGCCCCATCGCCGCTTACTCAGGGATTTAGCGATCGCCAGCTAAATTGCCAGCCAGTGGTTTTCCACAACCGCATGTGCAGAACTGCAGACCGGGGCCGTGACCCACCGAAGACACCTTCCCGGTCAGTCAAACTCAATGCTCACTGTTCTTTAAGACATCGCCAGCGGCTGACTACCCGTTGAGTCATGCTTTGTGTGAGGCGTCCTCTTGGGCTAAACCCAAATTTGGCCAAGCGCCGATGATGAATTTGGATGAATTTGGCTGCATTTTGATATCCCCCCATCTCAGAACAACGATCTATGCTCTCGTCTCCTCTCAAAAAGCGACACGATTGCTCGTCTGTCCTTCGCCTTGGGAGGCTGCTGCCATGTTTCCCGATCAACCGACCAACCACTGGTTCACAAAAAGACGTTAATTATCCAGGTCAGCCTCCGGGTTTTGCCGCCCCAAACGTGTAAGTTAATAGGCTTCTGCCTGGGCAAAATGCATCGCCTCACCATCGGGATCGTGAACCGGCACCCTTGAGTCATGAAGAAGTCCGAGCTGATTAAGCTAGCCCAACAAGGGCACCCCCAAGCGATCGCCCTGCTGCTCAATCATTCTCTCCAGTCTCAAAACATCCAGGCGACTGTCGGTGAGCACGCAGGCACCCTACACATTGTGCTCGAAAGTCAGCCCCCGCCCGCTCAGGCCACTTACAGCAAAGCTGTGCACCAAGGACTCCAAAAGCTCGCGATCGCCGCGATCGACAAAGCTCATATTTATGGCCGCACGACCGGCCATCGTGAGTTTGCCTGGAAGACCGTCGTGTCTTTGCGAGAAAACACCGTCATCGACCAAAGTCAGTTCACCCTATCACCGTCCCGGTTTACCTCACCAGAACCCTCTCCAAATAAGCTATCCACCCCTCCCCGCCGCCCCCCACAACAGCCACAGTTCAGATGGCAGTTTTGGATCAGCTGGTTGCTCCTGAGTCTGGGCAGTAGCGCGATCGCGTTTACCGTGGTGGGTATTTTCAGCCGTTATCTCAAACCCCACGACACTCTTACCCAACGGGCGATGGCTGCCCTGACTTTATGCATCGTTGGCAGTATAGGCTTGCTGATACAAAGCCGACCTCCGCACCGTCATCCCTAATCTCAAGACCCCAGTCCCCAGCTCCATGGCCTCTCTAGCCCCGGCGCCACACTGCCAAATTCCTGGTTGGTGAATAATCACAATTCCTGATCGGCATTAGCGACGACAGGTCACTAGCCCTACTTAGAAAATGACGCCCCCAAAACAAGCCCCACCAAGGTGGGCTATGTTGCCCTCAAAACGAGTCACGCCGCAGCAAGAATCGAGTCTTGCCCCGGCGTGATCTTAATGATTGAAGAGGTGCGGCACAGTAAGCGTCATGCCCTGGCGAGAGAGTGACTCGGCGCCCAATCGCGGCCTTTGGCGTTGGGAAGCAATCGAACCTACCCTACGCCGACCGAGCTTTGTGCCACCAAAAGCGACGACGAGTATCCACAAATGTGCCGCAATTGCCGCATTTTTTAATGCCCCGTACGCGAATGCGACGCAGTTTTGTTTCACCACAGTGGGGACATTGGACTGATTGAATCTTCATGTGTTTTCAGGCTGGGAATATTCGGACAACTGTCTACATACAGTCTTATCTTGCCGATTAGGTTCCCTATTCGCCCCCAAGACACTACCCAAGTCGTCCTTCAGACGGCTCTAGAATTCTGGGGAAATACGGTTGCGATCGCCCCCCTCACTCGTGGTTTCAATGTCCAGTTCCTGAAGTGTCAACCATTCAGCTCAGCCTCAACTCAGCGCCTCAGACAGATGGTTAATCGCAAAACGCTAGGGGCAAAACACCTAACTACTGTGGCGATTCAAACAAATCAAATGGCAATGGGCCGTACGTTCCGTTGACCAGGTCAAACTCTGGCTCAGAAGCGTGAAATGACACCAGTACGCCCCGTGATGTGCCCGTATAGCCATCTAAATACCAAGCGCCTTTGAGCGTATTGAACTTGAGAAAGACTGGCCCACTACGCGCATCCAGCGACAGCTGTACCGGGCGACTTAAGGCTGCAACAAAGCTCTCCAAAGCGGTTTGAGCGATCGCCAGCGTATCCGCACAGACCCCCAAAGTCTCATAGTCTGCCGCTTCGTTAAATGTCCGTAGCGCCTCTCGAATGGCCACCTTATCAGTCTCAGCCAGTACGGGAGGGGTTTCTAAGCAGCTAAATTGGGCCAGGCGTTGGCGCAGTGCCTTGTAATCAACCGGGTTAGAGTCTGTGACCGTCATAAGTTAACTCACCGTTAAATCTCAAATTCTCTTGGGCTTACTGAAAGCAGGGCTTTGCCCACCTACCTTACTGGCTGAGGTGCATCTATGACGACGTATCAAGTGCGTGTGACCGACATGCCCACCAGCGAGCGCCCGCGCGAGCGCCTGCTTAACTATGGGGCCAAAACCCTCGCAACCGCAGAACTGATTGCCATTTTATTAGGTACTGGGCAAGGTCCAGGCAAGCTCTCAGCCGTGGGCTTGGGGCAATACATTCTGCAATGCCTGGGCGAAAATCAGCGTGATGCTATGAGCGTCATGCGAGATGTATCGCCCCGAGAACTAATGGAAATTCCCGGTGTCGGACCAGCCAAAGCCACCAGTATCTTGGCCGCGATCGAACTCGGTAAGCGAGTGCTACAGTCGCGCCCACCTGAGCAAACGGTTGTGGATGACCCTAGTGTGGCCGCTGCGGCCATGAGCCATGAATTGATGTGGCAAGCGCAAGAGCGCTTTGCCGTCCTCTTTCTCGATATCAAGCACCGCATTTTGGGTATGAAGGTGATTACCATTGGCACGGCAACTGAGACCCTCGCTCATCCTCGTGATATTTTTCGCGAAGTCTTGAAGCATGGGGCGACTCGCATCATCGTGGCGCACAACCATCCCAGTGGCAATCTCGACCCCTCGCAAGAAGATATTCATCTCACCCGCCAGTTATTGGAAGCCGCCAATCTATTAGGCGTGCCCATTTTGGATCACCTGATCCTGGGGAATGGTGACTTTAGCAGCCTCCGACAAACCACCGCCCTCTGGCAAGAAGCTAACTCAGCCTAAAATCGCCGACGAACTCCGTACATTTGTAAGTCCCCAGCAACTAATTAGGACAGTAAGTTTTAGAATCCATAAACGCATTGGTGCCTTCATCATCACAGATAACAAAATCGACTCGGCTACTGTCTGGGTCGTACCAGACCTTACCCATGAATTGTTTGAGACTCGGTTTTGTTGGCAGTGCTCGAATCCGCAGTCCCGAAACATTTAGTCCAGCTGCGGTTTGGTGATTCGTAAAGGGGTTGACTAGGATTCTGAAATTGTTGAGGCCAGCATCAAGCTCGCCAGCATCATCAGAGAACTCGCCCTGTTCTAGGTAGTCAGCTTGCTGTTCGCGTAACCAAGCACCTAAAAAGATTTCAGCTTCTGTCGATCGTGCTCGATTCGCTTGATTTAAAAAGGATGGGAGAGTGATCGCGGCTAAGACACCGATAATAATAATAACTACCAATAACTCGATCAGCGTGAACCCACTTTGACCATAGTGACGTCTCATAAATCAGGTAAAAATAAACTATTTGAAAATTATGCTTCCCTTGAAAAACCAGAAAGTTTCATCAATTTTTCTGATTCATTGTGAGAGTTGTCATCTGTGGTGAAAGAATACGGGTCTATGTCTTAGGTAGCTTTATGGAATAAGTGAAAAACTGAAAGCTTCATCTCAGGGTATCCAGACCTTTTATTTGTAGGGGTTTCCGGGCATGGTTTTTTGGGAAAATACATTCAGACTGAGATCTCGGCACTGATATTTTTAAGATCATTTAATTAATTATTTAAGGCTGAATGTCAAAAAAAATACGTGAAGATGCAAGCAGGGGTAAGTGGCTATACCTTGTTTAAAGAGAATTCATGGCTTCCCAAATACAAGGTGCAAAATCTCTTGCCAATTCATTGATTCAATGCGTTCACCCTCCATCCGGACCTTAGGCGATCGCCACAATTAAACTTGACAATTATGAAGTTTTAATGAAGAGAAATCACCCAAAATTTACATGGATTGGGCTTTACTAAATCTGCCGTTAAAGATGTATGGTCTTCTGCTTTGAGCGATGTGAGTGAAGACCGAGGGCCTGGATACTTGATTGAGCCTCAGCACTGGTCTGTGGCTGTTGTCAGTCTAGCTTAAATGGAGCTGCCTATTTAGAGACGTCTGACTTCCCTTGTGATGAGTAGGGACTCAGCATTAGCCCTCGATTCGGGCTTTGACGCCGCTCAGACCTCGTCTGCCTAAAATTAACTCATTCAGCTGGTTGGGCGGAGTCGAAACTAGCAGCATTGACAACATTATTTGGTTTTTGTGACCTATTGCCACCGACGCAATCAACCGGGAGTCAATACCTTTTGGAATAGAGTCCTATTCCACGCCGCAGTAACTATTGACGTCATCAATCAGATTAGATTCATCTGTGGCTAGGGATGCAATTTGTTCTATAGCTGTGGATGAATCCATCTCGACAGCCTCCAGACTGGCAATCAACTCAGACTCAGTCTCCACGATCGCGACCTTCGACATGGCGGCATTCACAGTGTCGAGCGCCCCGTTGAATCCGGCGAGTACATCAACGTAATCATCACGATAACCTTGGAGTTGAGCATCCGTGAATGCTAAAGATTCCAGCTCAGCAGCCAATGCTTCTAAACTATTGGTCACTTGATCAACTGCATCGACATATTGTGAGGCGGCGGCGGTGATTTCGTCCAAGGTTGACGCTGCTGCGGCATTCTCAGCAAAGGTCGCAATTTCGGCTTCAAAGTTAGCCATGATGGCTTGATTACGATTGACGCTCTCGGCAAATTCATTGCATTCTTGGGGCAGCGGTACGGTTTGAGCTAGCACTCCGCCCCTGGGCATAACCATCATCCCAATAACCATCAGGAGCCTTAAAGTTCCAGGCAAGTTCAATGGCAATGGGCGTGAAAAATGCTCGCTAAAATTCATGCTCACAACTTCAATTCTGTTCCATCAACTCAGGGGCCATGCTCAAACCGTCACCTAGTCGACAGTCTCACATTTAGGAATGGGACTGGTCTATAGCTGCATCACCAGTTCAGAGACGATTCACCAAACGAAAGGGTTTCAATAGTGACAGCGTCAGCGAAAGAGGGCTATATAGAACGGTGTCATCGGTGTTGAACGATTTCTCAAAACATAGCATTCACTTGGCGAGTTCCGTGGTTCAGGCCCAGTAGTTTAGTTCAATGGGCTAGCTGGGAACGGAAAATATCGGACTGTTGAGAGCGTTACCCCCATGGCATAACCTATGCGGATCGCTCAAAAACCTGCATAATTTATCCGGTAATCATGCAGCCGCCCTGTAGGATCGGGATACTTTAATGCTTTGCTACGCATTGCGGTGGTGTGGGCTGCTTTTGTGTCTATGACCCCCCTAACTCAGCTACTAAAACCGGCTTATGGGCCATTAACCTTTTCCCTGCGATCGGTTTCTACCGCAGCGCCTCTCATGGTGGCTGATCTCTTTGGCTTTGTGGCTGCTGCTTACATCAGCGTCATGCTGCGATATGTCATGGGCGGCCAGTTTGAGCCGATTTTGTATTGGAATTTGTGGCCACTATTGGGGGCGGTGATTTTGGTGTATGGCCTTGCCCGGCTATATCCAGGGGTTGGTTTGAGCCCGGTCGAAGAGTTAAGGCGTTTGGTCTTGACCACAACGTTGTTTTATTTAGCACTAGCTGCCGTTATTTTTCTGTTTCGCGAAGGCACAACCTATTCCCGAGGCATCTTTTTAATGGCCTGGCCCTTATCGTTAGTGGGGGTTTGGCTGTCGCGGATTTTGATCAGACGGTTAGTTGCTCCCTATAGCTGGTGGGGCTTCCCCGTATTGATTTTGGGTGCAGGCCGCACTGGGGCGTTGGTGATTCGCACGTTGAAACGCCAGCCCGGGTTGGGGCTTAAACCGATCGCGGTGCTGGACGATGACCCCAAAAAACAAAGTGATATTGAATCGGTGCCGGTTTTGGGGAAGCTGGCGATCGCCCCATTTATCGCTCGCGATCGCAAAATTAGTTATGCGATCGTTGCCATGCCAGGGGTTCCCCGAACGAAGCTGCTAGCGATCTTGGAACGCTATGGGCATATGTTTCCGCACTTGCTCATCATTCCAGACTTATTTGGATTGTCTAGCCTATGGGTCGGGGCCACTGATATGGGCGGCATTTTAGGCTTGGAAATTCGCCAACGCCTATTACTGTATGGTCCTCGGCTCACCAAGATGATTCTCGACTATGTACTGACGCTGCTGCTGGGACTGTGTACCCTGCCATTGCTGCTCGTCATTATGGTGGCCGTCAAGCTCGACTCATGCGGACCGATTTTTTATGGCCACTATCGATTGGGGCGGCGCGGTCGGCCCTTTACGGCGTGGAAGTTTCGTTCCATGGTGACGAATGCTGATGCTGTGTTGCAACAGCATTTGGAGGCGAATCACCTGCTGCGCGAAGAGTGGGAGCGCGAACGGAAACTGAAGAGTGATCCGCGCATTACCCGAGTGGGTCGCTTTTTGCGGCGCACCAGCCTGGATGAATTACCCCAACTGTGGAACGTACTGCGTGGCGACATGAGCCTGGTTGGTCCTCGCCCCATTGTGGATGAAGAGATTGGCCACTATGCCGACAAATA
Organism: Leptolyngbya iicbica LK; assembly: GCF_004212215.1. Classification (NCBI taxonomy): domain Bacteria; kingdom Bacillati; phylum Cyanobacteriota; class Cyanophyceae; order Leptolyngbyales; family Leptolyngbyaceae; genus Leptolyngbya; species Leptolyngbya iicbica. The sequence goes on along the minus strand of NZ_QVFV01000001.1, from coordinate 670,221 downwards.
CGAGCTCTATAAGCGGGTACATCCTGGTATCACCGGTTTATGGCAAGTGTCTGGTCGCAATGACGTAACTTATGCCGAACGGGTAAATTTAGACGCATACTATGTGCGTAACTGGTCTGTCTGGTTAGATATATATATTCTGTTGAGAACCATTTGGGTGGTAATGATTGGCGATGGCGCATACTGACGCACAATCGCATTGGCTAATGCAAGGAATTCCACGTTGGCACCAAGTTTTGCCCATTTGCTTAGGGTTACTCTCGTATCCCTATTCGATGTTTGTGGGGCTGTTGGGTTTGTTGAGCCTGAGCATTTGGCAGACCCTACGCAGCCCCAAAGCGATTTTTTTCACGCTCTTTAATAGTGGCTTGATCGCGATCGCGGTGTTGATGGTGATCAGTTCCAGCCAAGCCGTCTATCCGGGCGAAGCTTATTTGCAACTGGCTCACTTTTTACCTTTTTTCTGGCTGTGGGCTTGTTTAACCGTCTATCTACAACAGACACTCCATCCCTGGGCGCAGATCTATCGCTGGACTGTCGTCCTTGTGCTGGCGGCGGTGCCGATTAACCTGGTCGGCATTGTCGAGTACCTGTTAAAGCTGGCGCCAAATCCCGCCCTATTGCCCTATTTTCCCTTGATCGACTGGCTGTACTTGGGTGATACCGACATTCTTCGGGCGTATTCTCTATTTGACTATCCCAATACGCTGGCTAGCTATCTCACCCTCATCTTGGGGCTAAATCTGGGTTTAGTGTTTTTAGAGGGGCAAGAGACCCCGTGGGGCCGACAATCGACACTTTCTCTGTGGCTAATTCGAGCGAATGTGTTGCTGACTTTGGGGTGTTTGTTTGCCTCTGGGTCGCGTAATGGCCTCCTAGCGGCGATCGCCCTGATCGTAGTGAGTCTATTGCGAATGCGAACCAATCGCTGGGTGCGTTTACTCGGGCTCGCTGGGCTGGCCTTGATTGTCGTGACGACCTTGAGTTTTGGGGTGGCTGGCCGGAGTGTCTCGTGGAGCTGGGTGACGGATGACCCACGGATTCAGGTCTGGCGTCTCGCCTGGCAAATGTTTCTAGACGAGCCGATTTTAGGGCAGGGACTTGGCAACTACAAACTGCTCTATAACGGCGAGATTCCGCTGTATACCTACATTGCCCATGCCCATAACTTTTGGCTCACGCTGGCCGCCGAAGCCGGACTCATTGTCACAGTGCTCTTTACGCTGGCCATCGGACTCATTTGCTATCGCGGCTGCCGAGCGCTGATGTCGCTCAAGCCGGCGGTGAGCCACCATGCATTATTAATGGGCTACTGCCTGGCATTTTTAGGGATTGCTTTATTTTCGCTACTCGACATCACCTATTTCGAAGCGCGGGTGAATGCTGTAACTTGGCTGAGTCTGAGCGTCATTGCTGCTAGCCCAGTACTCAGCCAAAAGATTAACCACTAGTCATCATCATTTAGATTAGCTTGACGGCTCTCATTCCAAAATAGAGAACCATGGCAGTCGCAAATCCACCACCTAGTAATGCAATAAATGCGATCGCTCCACCAACGTTCATCGAGCTTCTCCTACTTAACAACGGCTCCTCTATTCAACCATGAACGCTCTACTTGATGCAGCGTGAAATTGACAAAAGCCCTGATTTGTCTACCGATTGCGCTCACAGGATGTAGAGACAGAGTGCCTTGATGGGCTGAACTTTAGGAATGCTGTTGAATGCGATTTTCGAACTCTTGGCGAATGCCCTCAGCTACTTGCAGCGCGGCTGGATAAATGTCCTCATGCTGGACTTGCAGCCAGTGTAATAGGCCACTGAATTGAGCATTACGTAAATCTAAATCGGCTTGAAAAATCGACGCCATTGCCATGTATTTGGCATATTCAGCGGGGTGCCCCTGCTTGACAAACTCCGCCGTCAGCGCCAATAACGCTTCTTTCCTTACATCATCATCAGATGCCGACATCATGGCCTAACCACAACCAACTCAACGAAATAGAATCCTCCCTACATTAGTCAATCTAGCTGGGCTCAAGCTACCCCTAAAAGCCCGACTGCAAAATCTTTACAGCCTTCTTTCCGGCTCTCTACTTAGCATCGGCTCATGGGCCAATGGCTTCAGTTGGTCCCTAACGTCAGACTCACAAACTGGCTCAGTGCTCCTGAGCAACGTCTCATCCCCTACCCCTCAGTCGATTTCCTCATGATGGCAAGCTGTCACTCTAATGTTTACTGGTTAGCTCAGCTTTGGTGTGAGGCTCTCTTGTGAGAGATGTACATATCAATGGTGGTTGTCAGCCATCCTGAGTCCGGTGACAGGTCGGTGCTCACAGGACTCGATTGAGGATGCTAACATAGCTGTAGCCTAAAAACACCGATACTCTCTGACCCTCGAGCGGTGCCTCGTTGGCTTAGAGTGACTCGCTGTTCAGCTAGAGCCAACTTTGTTCGAGTGCTGTCACACCACTTGAAGAGTGTCTTTTTAAGCGAATCACATTTAGGTTGATTGCTGACAGACTCAGGCTTAAGACTTACCCCATATGGAGACTCACAATATTGGTCTCGACAATAGTGTTGTTACACAGCGACCTCAATCTTTACCGGTCATTGTGGCGGTTGATGATGACGAAGACAGTTTAGTGTTACTCAGCTATGTAGTTGAAGGTTTGCCTTGTTCATTAGTTTGTGAAACGGATGGACAGGCTGGTTTGGAGAGAATTATTAGTCTGAAACCTGATCTAGTGCTGTTAGATGTTCGCCTGCCAGGGATTAGTGGCTTTGACATTGTCCATCAGTTAAAGAGCTCACCCGATACGGCGTCGATACCCCTGATAGCAGTAACGGCCTTAGCCGGTCAGCGGTATCAGCAAGCGTTGCGGGCAGCAGGATTTAATCATTACATTTGTAAGCCATATGGGCTAAATGATATTCAAGCGGCGATTCAGCAATATTTGTTTGTCGCAACTCAGTTGTAATGATTGTCAGGCAAGCGGGCGAATTTTGTTCGACTAGCGGATAAAGGGTCGTACGGAAAACGGCTGCGTCAATTCGTCTGTGGGCAGGCTAACTTGCTGACACAGAGCGATCGCTTAGAGATCGTTTGATTTGAAGTGAGGGGTGTCGGACAACACCACCACGATCGCGGTTCTGCCTGTTGCGAGCGTAGTGTCGCTCAAAATATCAACCACTTCCAAATTCAGAGTCGTTTGCACGATTTCGATCAGGGCCGGTCGGAGGGCTTTATCAAGGTCATCGCGCACTTGCTCGACATTGACTTGCGTCGATTTCCCATCATCTCTTTTGTCTTCCTTGAGCAACAGACGTTCCAGCTTCGTCAGAGAATCTTCGGCTAAAAACGTGATCGTATTATTGGTGATTTGACAAGTGACTTTGCCAGGCGCATGGCCAATGTGACTTTTGTACAGCTTTTGAATCTGTTGAGAGAGGGTGCGTTGAACCTGCCCTTGAGATTGAGTCTGTACGATGCTGTCCGTCATGATTTTTTGCGATGAGAGAATGTGACCGCCGCTGATCAGCCTTCGCTAGGGGACCTCATCAGTTGTGACGGACAAAAATGATTGGTGAGTTTTATATGTAGTTGGTAACTGAGGCAGGTAAATAGAGGGGGGCTATTTTGGGCAATCACATGCTGGATGCACGGCGCTAATGATCCTCGCTCTGAGTTCTTCTCCCAAGGCTAGGGAAAGGACTTTAGGCCCTCATTGCTCTCAAAACTTTAAGCAGAGGCGGGGGGGATCATAAGAGCTAGGTGTACGCCGGATATGAACGCCTGAATTAGGGTGGGCATGATGCCAATAACAATTTAGATTATATTGTCTCCGATTTTAGATGGATATATATCAGGAAGATGCCCGGGCCGATAATTAAGGGGGCTCAGAGTAAGGCTCAGCGATTATTAAAGGCCACAAAAATGCGTGGTCGATGTAAAGCTGGATACCTCGTGTGAAATAGTACCGAGTAGTGAGGTCGGTTAGCATCGCGTGGCATCGGTAAGTGACCGCCTTGCCGTTCTCTACGATGGAACTGTGGCTGTTTGGTGTGTTTGTCAGACTCTGACTGCGAAGCGATAGATCCAGAACGATCGCTGCCCAAACATGACTCATGGCGAAGCTAGTGGCCCAGAGGCTGTGATGGCAAACCCTTGCTGGAGATCGCTTTGCAGTAAGCCGCGTCAGATTGTGCTCGTCGTGCTGAAAGCTGGAGGGAGCGAGTAATTTAGCCCCTGAAGCAACTGGTCTAGGGGGAAGGGGAGGGGCGAAATCATTGGGTTCTCAATGAAGTGGGTAAGTCCTCATCTATGATGTCTAAGATATTAGGGATGTCTAAGATATAGGCATGATGTGGCGATGGGCGATCGCCGTTATCGACTGCAGGACTTGCTCGTTTTAGGATTGCGCTCAGCTTCCGGTTTCACTCTTTGATGTGGTGTTTATGCCCCCTGCTGCTGTCTTGTTGACGATTGCGGATGATCATCCGCCGCTGTTGCCGGAGCCGTTGTTGATTGAGGTGGTGCACCACAATCTGGCTCAGCTCACCACGACCGCTGATGCCGCTAGTGATACTCTCGTGCAGCTTTGGCAAGAGTCTTTGGCGGTGCTCATAATTACTGGGGCGATCGCTCCGGCCAGTTGGCTCCAAACCTTACGACAGTTATCCAAAGGTGCTCAAGCCGCTGGGCCGACGGTCATCGTGGTGGGGGAGAATGATGCCGCGTTGGCGGTGCAAGCCATCAAAGCGGGGGCGGAGGATTATTGGGTGGGCGATCGCCTCACGGCTGCGCAAATCCGGGCGGCTCTGGCTGATGTGCCTTCACCAAAGTCCCCTGAGAAATTGATGGCGCCGCCCCTTACCCCTATCGCCTTACAAGATCACGAAGCGCGCCTCCAGGGATTTGTTGAGTCCAATGTGGTCGGCATTCTCTATGGCGATGTCTACGGCAACGTTGTGGAGGCCAATGACGAACTGCTGCGCATGGTGGGATATACCCGAGCAGATTTAGCCGCTGGAAGGCTGAACTGGATGAAGATGACCCCGCCTGAATATCAATCTCTGGATGAACGCAAATGTGCGGAAGCCCGGCAGCATGGAGCTTGTACGCCCTTTGAAAAAGAATACGTCCGCAAAGACGGGAAGCGGGTGCCAATTCTCATTGGTTTCAGCTTGTTGGGAGAAAGCCGGGAACAATCGGTCTGCTTTGTGCTGGATTTGACCGTTCGGAAACAAGTGGAACGGGCCCACAGCCGGACTGAAGACCGCTTACGCATGGCATTAGAGTCGGCGCAGATGGGGACTTGGGACTGGAATTTGACCACTAACCAGTTGATCTGGGACGACCGCTGCAAAGCTATCTTTGGGTTCCCTCCCCACGCAACCGTAACCATTGACCACTTTTTTGCGGCGCTGCACCCCGACGATCGGGAGCGGCTGCAACAGCAGATTGATGATTGCCTGAATCCCGCAGGTGATGGCATTTACGATGTGGAATATCGCGTCGTGGGTCTCGAAGATCAGGTTGAGCGGTGGATTCTCGCCAAGGGGCAGGCGTACTTTACGACCGAGGGTACGCCTAAGCGGCTTATTGGCACCGTGCTGGAAATTACGGATCGGAAACAAGCAGAAGCGGCAATACGAGAGAGTCAGGAGCGGTTGCAGCTGGCGATCGAAGGATCGGGGAGCGGGTTTTGGGATTGGAATATCGTTACCAACGAAGACTATCTCAGCGCTGAGTGGCTGCAAATGCTCGGTTATGAAGCGTCGGAGTTGCCCGATAAGTACAGTTCTTGGGAACAACTGATTCACCCTGATGACAAGTCGCGAGTGATGGAAACGTTGTATGCCCATCTACAGGATGAGCGGCATTCGTATCAGTATGAGTATCGACTGCGAACGAAGACAGGCGGTTGGAAATGGATTGCCAACTTTGGCAAGGTGGTGAAGCGTGACGAAGCCGGTAAAGCGATTCGGATGGCGGGCATTCATCTCGATATCAGCGATCGCAAGCAGGCAGAAGCCCAATTACGCCTGAGTGAGGCTCGTTACCGCACCCTGGCCAACGCAGTCGCGCAGCTCATTTGGGTGAGTGGGGCCGATGGTCAAGTAGAGTTTTTCAATCAGCAATGGTATGCCTACACGGGCCTGCCCGAGGCTGACTTGTCCCGTAGAAGGTGGTCTGAGGTGATTCATCCAGACGACTTAGCGCCAATTGAGGCGATTCGGACGGATGCGCTGGCTCGGCAAACTGCCTACGAGGTCGAAGCCCGAATCAAACGCTATGACCAAACGTATCGCTGGCATTTGACCCGAGTCATGCCCCTCTGTGATGAGGCGGGACAGGTGATTAATTGGTTTGGTACGGCGACGGATATTCACGATCGCAAGCTCGCCGCAGCGGAACGAGAGCAACTGCTAGCCCAAGAACAGGCAGCTCGGGCGGCAGCGGAACGGGCCAACCGGATGAAGGACGAATTTTTGGCGATTCTCTCCCACGAGTTGCGATCGCCACTCAACCCGATTTTGGGGTGGGCTCAACTGTTACAAACTCGAGAATTTGAGCGTCCCAAAATGCTACAAGCGTTGTCCTCGATTGAGCGCAATGCCAAGCTACAAACCCAGCTCATTGATGACTTGCTGGATGTTGCCAAAATCTTACGGGGCAAACTCAAGCTTGATTACGCAGCCGTTGATCTTATCCTCGTGATTAATGCCGCGATTGAAATTGTGCAGACGTCAGCGATCGCCAAATCTATTGCCATAGAATCGCAGTTGCAACCCTCCAAACATTCTGTTTGGGGCGATCAGGGACGCCTGCAGCAGATTATTTGGAATCTGCTCTCCAATGCTATCAAATTCACCCCAAAGGCTGGTCAGGTCACCGTAGCGTTGACCCAAACAGAAACCACCGCTTGCATTGCCGTAACCGATACAGGTAAAGGTATTCAGCCCGAGTTTTTGCCACACATTTTTGACTCCTTTCGGCAAGAAGATGTCTCGATTACCCGAGAACATGGCGGCTTAGGTTTGGGACTCGCGATCGCGCGCCATCTCACCGAAGCTCACGGTGGCTCAATTGCAGTATCGAGTCCCGGCGTGGGACAAGGGGCCACCTTTACCGTAACGCTGCCGTTGATGGCTGCTCCCTCTGCGGTTCCCCAGGCTCACAGCGCGATCGCGGTTGATCCGACTTTGACCGATGTGCGGATTTTGGCTGTCGATGATGATGCTGATTGCCGAGATCTGCTGGTCAACCTATTGTCGGCTTATGGCGCGGAGGTCTTGGTTACGGCCTCCGCCCACGAGGCGTTGGCGCACCTGCACCAGTTTGAGCCCGACGTCTTGATTAGCGACCTGGGGATGCCGCAGTTGGATGGCTACGGTCTGATTCAGCAAATTCGGTCGCGATCAGTCAAAGAGGGTGGGCAAATTCCCGCGATCGCGCTCACCGCCTACACCCGTGAAGAAGACCTGGAAAAGAGTCTAGCCAATGGATTCCAACGTCATCTTGCCAAGCCGATCGAAATTGATGTGCTGACCCGCACCATTACCGAGCTCCTGCAGTCTCCGCCATCAGAGAGATAGCGTGGGGACTGCAAGCGTAGTTCACCCAGGCCATGTTCACCCAGGCCATGCTCGCTGTCACCCAAGTTGCCCCGCCTCACATCCTGACCGTTCACTAGCGGCGGAATTTTTGCCTTTGAATTTGGAACTTGTCATTTGGCATTTGGCTGTAGAACCTGGCATCAACAAAATCTATCTTTCGTCTAGGTGCCAGAACTTCACGATTATCTATCTTATTAACCTAGGGAAGCTCTTTAATGCTGGGGAGCGCTGTCGCGAAATGTTGCCAGGTTGCATCCCAGACAACGACATTTTGATGGGTTTCCTGGGCCGGTTTCTTTGCCGCAGCAGCACGAGATATACAAGGTGGCGGTGTGTTCAATCGCAGGGCCGCGGCCACGATCAAATGATCGGCGGAGCGGCTAATCATCGACAGTAACAACATGTTTTTTCAATCCGTAACTGATGGCATCGCGACTCAGGTGGGAGCACTCATCGCACTTGACTCCTACGTTCCCCACGGCCACTGCTATTTATGGCAGCCCTCTCTGGTCGGGTTGCACGCCCTCTCTGACGGCATCATTGCGATCGCCTATTTCACCATCGCCGCTGCCCTGATCTATTTCGTTCAGCAACGGCAAGATGTCCCATTCCGAGGCCTGTTCTGGTTATTTGGGGCATTCATCGCCGCCTGTGGCCTCACCCACGCCTTGGGAATTTGGACCCTTTGGGTGCCGGACTACTGGCTCAGCGGCACTGTGAAAGCGGTGACCGCCGTGATCTCGCTATTGACCGCGTTAAAGCTGGTTCCCCGAATTCCTCAAGCGCTCGCCATGCCCAGCACCGAGAGCTTGGCGCAGTTAAATCAGACCCTCTCTAAAGAGGTGACCGAACGACAGCAGGCCGAAGCGAAGTACCAGGCCCTGGCGACGGAGTTAGAGGCTCGGGTCGCCAACCGCACGGCGCAGCTCACCCAAGCCCAACAAGACAATGAGCAGCTATTGCGGCAAGAACAGAAGACCCGGACAGAACTCGAAACTGCGTTACAACATCAGCAAGACACCACCGAGCGGTTAAATATCGCGCTCAGTGCTGCCCAGATGGGCACCTGGGATTGGCATCTGGATGCCGAGTTTTTGCAATGGTCGCCGAAAACTTATGAGATTTTGGGCTTTGATGCCGACCAGGAGCAACCTACCTACGATCACTGGCAGGCGCGGGTTCACCCCGAAGATTTAGCGCGGGTTGAGGGAGCGATCGCGGCAGCCCAAACTAATCGAGACATTTTTGCCGAAGAATATCGGGTGCAGTGGCCCGACCAAAGCTGGCACTGGGTCTTGGCTCAGGGACGGTTTTTGGACGCGCATGACCAGTCCCCACGCATGATCGGGGTGATTCAAGAAACCACGGAAGCGAAGCGGTCAGCCCTCGCATTGGCGGCCAGCGAAGCGCGGTTTCGCGTCGTCTTTGAACAAGCCGCCGTCGGGATGGCGCGCCTGTCACCAGACGGTCACTGGCTGCAGGTCAATGAAACCTTCTGCAACATGCTCGGGTACGAAGCTGACGAATTGCTGCAGTGTACTTTTCAAGCCATTACCGATCCGGCTGATGTCGAGCAAGACGAGCATCACTATCAACAGCTGTTGTCTGGTCAGTACGACACCCGCTGCTTTGAAAAACGCTACCTTCACAAAGACGGCACCCCGATTTGGACGCAGGTGACTGTTTCGACCGAGACTGACGAGCAGGAACAGGTGCGCTCTTTCATCGCGGTGATTGAAGACATTCGCAGACTCAAGCAAACCACAGCAGAGCTAGAGCAGCGAGCCAGAGAACTGGAGCAAATGAACAACATGCTGGCCATTACGAATGCTCTGGTTGAAAATCGCAACGTTGAGCTCGACCAGTTTGCCTACGTGGCTTCCCATGACCTGAAAGCTCCGTTGCGGGCGATCGCCAACCTGTCGGAATGGATTGAAGAAGACCTGGGCCATGACCTGCCGGAGGAAAATCGCTACCAACTCGATTTACTGCGCAATCGGGTCCATCGCATGGAAGCGCTCATCAATGGTCTGTTGGAATATTCACGAGTCGGGCGGCGAGAGCGACAAATTGGCCCAGTGGATGTGCGGCAAATGTTGGTGGAAACCATCGACCTCATCGCTCCCTCTGACGCTTTTACGATCGCCCTGCCAGAACAAATGCCTTGCCTCACCACCAGCCAATCAGCTCTCAATCAGGTATTTTCTAACCTGATCAGCAATGCCATCAAACACCACGATCGCGACGAGGGACGCATTGAAATTACCGCGATCGAACACGACGACTTTGTCGAATTTGCCGTGACTGACGATGGTCCCGGTATCGCACCGCAGTATCAGCGCAAAGTATTTACTATCTTTCAGACGCTGAAATCGCGGGACGAGTTGGAAAGCACCGGGATTGGGCTCGCGATCGTCAAAAAAACCGTAGAGTCCGAAGGCGGCACCATCACCCTCGAATCAGAGCCAGGCCAAGGCTGCACGTTTCGGTTTAAGTGGCCCAAGCAGTGATGACCTCCCGGCGGCTCCATCATGGCGAATGCGCCATTGTCCCAGTCGTCATCAAAGTGCCGCCCCCCCGCAATCAAGACCACCCAGAGCGGATTCATCCTGCTACGCGGCCACTGAGGTATTTCCCGTCGCTCCCTGCCTCGGCAATTATCCGCAAAGCCCCTGACCTTCTAACTTATGGATGACGGCAAAAAAAAAGAGAGTCGGTATGATTAATCACATATATAAACAGTTTTCTAAAAAACTTTGACGCCACATAAGCGACGAGGGACTGATAAGTGGAGGATAAAACAATCAATATTTTGCTTGTCGAAGATGACGAAGTTGATGTGATGAATGTGAAGCGGGCATTCAAACGCAATCGCATTACCAATCCCTTATTTGTCGCAGAAAACGGCCTAGAAGCCCTCGCCATGCTCAGAGGTGAAAAGGCTGCCGCAGAAAATCTTCCCAACACTCGACGCATCATTCTCCTTGATATCAACATGCCGAAAATGAACGGCATTGAGTTTTTGCAAGAGTTACGTAAAGATGCAGCGTTAGCCCCCACGCCAGTCATTGTGCTGACCACCTCTGACGAAGATCAAGATCGTATCGAAGCTTACAAACTCAACGTTGCAGGCTACATCCTTAAGCCCGTTACATTTTCGAGTTTTGCAGAAGTAATGGCCGCCCTCAACCATTACTGGACACTCTGCGAAATGCCCTGAGCATCATGAAAACTTTTTCATCTCCCGTAATGTCTGCGACTATGATGCATGAAACTTTGAGTGTTTTAGTCATCGACGATGATGTCACCGATCGCATGGCGATTCGTCGCTCTTTTGCTAAGACTCCCTTACAAGCAAAAATCACAGAGGCAGAAACTGCTCAAAACGCTAAAGGGGTTTTGGCTGATGATTCGTTTGATTGTATTTTTTTAGACTTTCGGTTGCCTGATACAGACGGCATATCATTTATCAAGCAACTGCGGTTAGAAGGTAACTTTCTGCCAATTATTGTGCTTACTGGGCAGGGTGACGAACAAATTGCGGTCGAGTTGATGAAGGCAGGCGCTTCGGATTATCTGGCCAAGTCTCACTTGTCGCCAGAAAATCTCCACAGTCTGATTCGCCACGCCATCAACGCTTATCGAGCTGAGCAGCGAGTTAGAGCCGCACAAGAACAACTGCGGCAAACCAACATGTTGCTGAGGCAGCAAAACCAAGAGTTAGAAGCCCAGCGCCAACAAATAGAACGCCAAAACCTTCGATTGCTGCAGGCAAATCAGCACAAAGCAGAGTTTTTAGCGACCGTCAGCCACGAGTTAAGGACTCCGCTGAACTCAATTCTCGGCTTTTCTCAAATTCTCAAAAGTCAGACAAAAGGTTCACTAAACGACTATCAAACCAAAATGGTTGACTGCATCCATACCAATGGTGAAAGTTTACTTTATTTGGTGAATGACATTTTAGATATGTCAACTATTGAGTCGGAGCGGTTGCAATTAACACCCCATTTTTTTGACCTGACGACCTTAGTGCAAGAAGTCGCTTCCGAAATGCTCTGGGTGGCCGAGAAAAAAGGGCTGAAAGTGAGCCAGATGATTGCACTTGAAAACTGCGAAGTTTACAACGATCGCCAACGGTTAAAGCAAGTTCTGGTCAATCTACTTTCTAACGCCATCAAATTTACTCAGACGGGGACTGTGACCATTTCAGTTAAAACCTTAGCGACCAACAGTCTCGAAATTGCTGTACAAGATACCGGTATCGGTATTGAGCCTGAACAACTTTCAACCATTTTTCAACCATTTCGCCAGGCTGATCAATCTATCGTGCGCCACCATGGCGGCACCGGATTGGGGCTAGCCATTACCCATTCACTGGTGAGCATGATGCAGGGCTTCATTACTGTTGATAGTCAGCCCAATCAAGGCTCTACTTTTCGGGTTCAAATTCCCCACACGATCGCGGGTTAACTGCTGGAGTGGAGCACTGAGACATGAGGCTTGATCAACATTCAATATGAAATCCTGCTCCTGATCACCCACTGGCCAACCCAGGAGGAGCACGATGCTCACCTGGGTTCAGCGAGGGCGGCAGCAGTCGTGGCGGTCATGGCAATGGGCGTATCAGCAGCCTGCATACGCTTGGTGTACCACCAGTTTTGGACTTCGTGAGAGAGTTTGGTGGTGTAAAGCGTGGTGACGAAAGGCGTGCTACTGCTTTGGCCCAAGATTTCAACACAATAGGAAGGAAACTTGCGGGTTGCCATGTCCGGCACAAACCGCCGACCGATCCGTCGCCAACTGGGCTCTTTGCTGCGCCACTGTAGACGGCAACAGGGCCAGGGCAATTGCTCGCGATCGTACAGGCGACAGCAGGGACCAACGACCCGGTAAGTCAGATGTGCCCCCGGACTTTGGAAGATATGCCCAGAGGGCCAGGGATGCTCAGCGTGGTCTGGCAAAGGCGGTATCATCAAAACGGAAGTGATGTCTATCTATAAACGTCTTTTACGAGATCTATCATGTCAGAGCCAATTACTGCCGCAGTGAGCGATCGCATTTGCAAACACATGAATAAGGATCACGCCGATGCGGTGCTGATGTATGCCCAAGTCTATGGCAAAGCTGAATCCGCGATCGCCGCCACCATGGAGTCGATTGATGCCGAGGGCATGAATTTGACCGCAGATGTGGACGGTGCCGCTACCCCACTGCGGATTCCCTTTGATCACAAACTGGAAAGCGCCAAAGAAGCCCACCATGTACTGGTGGAAATGCTGAAGCAACCGGGTGAAGCTGCCCAGGGCTAAAAGCTGGGTAGCCAGATCATGAAGGGGGTTCTCTGCTGGCGAATCGGTGACACTGATCCATCTGGCTAGCGAGTGGCCTCCCCTGCTGAGGATGAATAGTGGCATCCATGCAATCTCCTGTGCTCCCGTCTGTTTGACGGGGACGCAGAGAGAGAGGAGCACTGAAGTACATTGAATTGTTAGGGGCGATCGCTGACATGACCGTCAAGATAAGATTTATACCCAACGATGTCGTTGTTGATGCTGAAGTCGGCGAACCGCTGTTACAGGTTGCAGAACGCGCGGGTATCACAATTCCCACTGGGTGTTTGATGGGGTCTTGCCACGCCTGCGAAGTGGAAATTGAAGGGCGCGAAGATCCTATCTGTTCTTGCATCAGTGCGGTGCCGCCGGGAGAGACCGAATTAACCATTAATCTCTATGTAGACCCCACATGGTGACGAGTCTCTTTTGCTACGAAAATTACTGGTTTTTACAACGGTGTTGCTCTCAAACATGACGCGGGCAAGTTAGTAATAGATGCACCAACGACCACTTCGGGGGCGTTAACTTTACCGATTTCGGTACGGTTCTACCTACCCGCTGTCAAGTCCTTGCTTGCTACATTGAGAACAACTGTTACGCACTAGTTGCACAGCTTGATTAACGCAGTTAGTCTGTCGCTAGCCGATTGAGGTATGAATTGTGAACAACTCGTCAGGCCACACTCCAGCCTTTTGGGATAACGATAAGGGGGGTAGTAATTCTCTGCTTGAGTACGTTCAGTCGATGTCGCCTGAAACGGTCGCTCAGTTATCTCGTCCGGTGTCTTCAGAAGTCATGCAAGCCATGGAACACAACATTATCGGCTTGCTGGGGGGATTGCCGGCGCAACACTTTGACATTTCAGTCACGACTAGCCGTGAGCATCTGGGTCGCCTATTGGCTTCCGCAATGATGAGCGGCTACTTTTTGAAAAGTGCTGAGCAACGTCTCGCCTTTGAAGAGGCCATCGTCTCTTCTGGAGCAACTGAAGAGTCAGAGTAATATAGTTTCTGGAAAGTTGTCCAGAGACTGCTTGAGTGACTCAGAAAGCCTCCCAAAAATCTGAATTATTGAACCGCGATCGCTCGACTCAGTCATTGTCGACTGGGCCGAGCGATTTGCTTGCGGAGCTGCATCAAACCTTGTTGGCTTGGTATCGTCAACAGGGGCGCCAATTGCCCTGGCGAGAGACCCGTGATCCCTACGCAATTTGGATCTCGGAGATTATGTTGCAGCAAACCCAAGTCAAAACGGTACTGCCCTACTATCAGCGCTGGTTACAGCTTTTTCCCACCGTGTATGACCTGGCAGCGGCTGATCAACAGACGGTGTTGAAAGCCTGGGAAGGGCTGGGATACTACGCCCGCGCTCGCAACCTGCACAAAGCCGCTCAGGTAATTGTGGCGCAACATCAGGGGCAGTTTCCCGAGCAGTTTGAGGATGTGGTGGCGCTGCCCGGCATTGGACGCACCACAGCGGGCGGCATTCTCAGCGCTGCATTTAATCAACCCGTACCCATCCTCGATGGCAATGTGAAACGGGTGTTGGCTCGTCTAATTGCTCTGCGTCAGCCGCCTAGTAAGGCATTGGATCAGCTCTGGCAACTTTCCACAGCCTTGGTGCCGCCCCGCGAGGCCCGCGACTTTAACCAGGCATTGATGGATTTGGGCGCGACGGTGTGTACCCGCCATCGGCCAGCGTGTCTGATTTGTCCTTGGCGATCGCCCTGTGCAGCTTACAATCAAAACGTTCAGTTGGAGATTCCCATGACCGAAACTCGTGCCCCTTTGCCCCATAAGCAGATTGGCGTGGCCGTAGTGTGGAATGAGCAGCGTCAAATTTTGATTGACCGTCGTCCGCAAAGTGGTTTGCTGGGGGGACTGTGGGAGTTCCCCGGGGGCAAGATTGAGCCGGGCGAGGCCGTTGAGGACTGCATACGACGGGAGCTTCAGGAAGAGCTAGCCATTGATGTGGAAGTGGGCGATCGCCTCATCACCATCGACCACACTTATACCCATTTCAAAGTGACGCTCAACGTGTTTCATTGTCGACATATCGGCGGCAAACCTCAGCCAATTGAATGCGATGAAGTGCGTTGGGTCGCAGTCTCAGACCTGGAGCAGTTTCCCTTTCCCAAGGCCAATGGGCAAATCATTGAGGCTATCAAAGAGATCGCGGTGTCCTAGCACCAACATGGAGTCTCCGTTCAGACAGCCAATGTACTTCGGCAGGAGCGACACTGGTGGCTCTGTGGTGCCTTAGTTCAGCTCGCCGCAGGTAGGACCGCTAGCGTTTATCAAACAGGCCTAGATGTTCCTCGCCGAGGCGATCGCGAACAGAGTGCGGCGTTACTGCGAGGTGACGCAGCTCAAAGTGCGGGCCAAAGAGCCGACGCAATTCGTCCGGCTGACTGCCAAATGGCGGCCCTCCTGGGCGGCTGTGGGTGAAGAATACGCCAATCAATTGACCACCCGGCTTGAGCAATTGATGCACGAGCTGAACGTAAGGCTCTCGCAAGTTCGGCTCTAGCGCACAAAAGCAGGTGTGCTCGACCACATAATCAAACTGCTGAGCATAGGTCGGCACCAGGTCGAAAATATTGTGTTGGAGCCAATCAACCGCCACCTGAGCATTGGCGGCTCGCTGGCTAGCAGCGGCGATCGCCGCTGGCGCAAAGTCCACCCCTGTCACCTCAAACCCGTGTTGGGCAAACAACACCGCGTCATGGCCACTGCCGCTACCTAGCACCACCGCTCGCCCCGGCTGCGGCCCATCAGAAGATGTCAATAAATCCACCAAGGCCGGTGCGGGTTTTCCCAGGTCCCAACGAGCCGTACCGTTTTGATATCGACCTTCCCAAAAATCGGCCGACAGGGGATCGCGATCCGCAGAAGAAGACAGGGGGACAGACATAGCGTGAACGAGAGCGGCGATCGCCCGAAAGAACCCTTCTATTGTGACGGGTGATTCAGACTTTGGGAAAGCTGTGGCTCTGGACCATTCTACATCTCGGCCTCTAAGCATCCTATCCGCTCTTAAGCCCCGCCAATTTCACCAGCAACCATAGTCGTTGACGACGTGAAACTTCGGAGTCTGGCCCGCAAATTCATGAGGTTTTGTCAGAATTCTCCCCGTCACTGTGAAGCTCTTGTAAAGTCCGCTCTAGCCTCTCGGGAACTGCTGGAACCTTTTGTAGGATGGGGGCTGCGGTCGTAGTTTTTGTGGCGTCTCGCTAAAAGCTATAGCTTGCTCGCAACAGGGGAACGGTGTTTTGCCGGCCCTCCTCATTCAGCCACAATTACTATGATTGGCGTTGCTGATTTTGGGGATGCATTGAATCGAGGACAGAAAGAACGACACGAATTGATTCACCATCGATCGTGGAGAGCGGAGCATCTTGCCCGCGGTCTAAAAGACCGAATTCATCCTGCGATTCGGCAACGCCCTATTATTTAACCTACGGTGATTGATCGTTATGCTGCTATCGGCTGTTCAGAGTGTGCTGCTATTGGCGGTGATCGCGGTGGCGCTGCCCATTGGAGTATTGGCTGTAGAGTGCGTCATCGCCGCTGTGTGGCCGGCCGTTCGGACCTCTACTCCGGTGCTGAGCGCCAACACGAAAGTGGCCGTCTTGATGCCTGCCCACAACGAAAGCGGTACGATCACCCCCGTTTTACAAGGCATTCAGCAGCAATTGCGCCCGCAGGACCTATTGCTCGTGATCGCCGACAACTGCACTGACGACACTGCTGCCGTAGCTCGGGCAACAGGAGCGCAAGTGCTAGAACGGCAAGACACGCAACGTCGAGGCAAAGGCTATGCTCTCGATTTTGGGATTCGTGCTCTCGCTGCCGATGCGCCAGATGTTGTAGTCATGATGGATGCTGACTGTCTGATCACAGGCGGTTCTTTGCTGACGCTGGCGGCCCAAGCACTGGCAACGGATCGCCCCGTTCAGTCTCGTTATCTCTTTGCCGTCCCTGCCGAGCCCAGTACCAAAGCGTTGATTTCCGCCTTTGCCATTACGGTCAAAAACTGGGTGCGCCCCCTTGGGATGCGCCAACTCGGGTTGCCCAGTTTGCTGTTTGGCACGGGCATGGCCTTTCCCTGGTCGGTGCTAACGACGGTAGATCTGGCTAGTGGTCACATTGTGGAAGATATGAAGCTGGGCTTTGATCTGGCGATCGCAGGGCATCCGCCCCTATTTGCCCCAGAGGTGCAAGTCATGGGGCAGTTACCCGATAACACCCAAGCCGCTACCAGTCAGCGAACTCGTTGGGAACACGGCCATCTCAGCGTTTTGCGCGATTATGTGCCGCAACTCTTGGGGCAAAGCCTCAAACAAAGACGCCTGGATTTACTGGCCTTAGCGCTGGATCTGGCTGTGCCGCCATTGACATTGCTGGTGATGCTCTGGACTCTGACAATTGGCCTAACAGGTTTAGCTGCTGTAGTGGGTTTGGGAACGCTGCCGATATTGGTTGCGGCTATGGCAGGGGGAATATTGCTAATTGCGATCGCGTCAGCCTGGCTGCGATTTGCTCGTCAGGATATTCCCCTCAGCAGCTTGCTCACCTTTGCTGGTTACCTGCTTTGGAAGATTCCCCTGTATTTCAAGTTTTTGGTCAAGCCTCAATCGGAATGGGTTCGTACAGAACGTTCCCAAGGTAAGTCACCGGTGCAGAAATAAATCACTGGGCTCAAGACTACAGCTATTGAAATTAACTACGGTAAATATTTCTGTACGACGAGCCAACCTGACCATGAGACTAGCCCTAGGGCAACCATTAATAAACCGTTGAGGGTCAGGTGGAGCGATCTCGCCCAGGGTTTTTGTGGATGGTTAATCTGTGTAGCCGACCAAGCCGAGGCCATGGTCAGTGCTACGACAGTCAGACCGGCAGGCAAGTGGGCAGAATGCCCGAGACTGCCAAAATGGCCTAACGTACCGACAATGCCAATGCTGAGCAGCAGCAGCACCGTAAGCACTAGCCCGACTCCCAGCGCAAAATGGAGACGCCGCAACCCGATAAAGGTTGATGTTTGTCCGTCAAGACTCGGTACCGTTTCTCCCTGGAGCCGCAAATAACGCATCCAGCCACCGATTGCGAGCAAACTGACAAATAAAAATCCCGTCAGTCCCATTGACCAGGCGGCAATGCGCCATAACCAGATAAAAGAAGGAAGATTCAAAACTGTTTCTCCGGTGACATCCAGCTTAGGAGTCTAGGATACTACCTGCGCTGGCTGCGCCTTCAAGACAGGCTCCTTCCCACGCTACGCCTTCCCCTTCGACACAGAGTAAATTGGCTCCGGCAAAATTTGCGCCACGGACGATCGCCCCGCTCAAAATTGCTTCTTCCAGATTGGCATCCGCTAAGTTAGCCCCAGCCAAGTTAGCATTACTAAAATCGGCTTGTTCCAGTTGCGCACCCCGTAGATCTACGCCACGCAGGTCGGCTCCCCGAAAATCGATACCCGCCAAATTTGTTTGGCTGAGATTGGCCCCCGCCATAAACGCACCAGCAAAGCTCGCATTTTGGAATCGGGCTTCGATCAAAATAGAGCCCTGGAGCTCCGCATTACGGAAATCGGCCCCAACAAGCTTCGCACCGCCCAAGTTTGCTCCCCGTAGGTCGCTACGCAGATTGCTATGACTCAGATTGGCTCCCGTCAAATTAGCTCCTGAAAGGTCAGCCCGGGCCAAGTTAACTCCGACCAGATTGGCTCCTGACAAATCTTGGCCAGCCAGCTTCGCATCGCTGAGGTCTTGATGTTGACCGGCACGCACAGCGGCAATATCCAGCGGTGAAGTCAATGGAGTCGTAGGCGAAGTCATGATTCGGGCAGCACTTAAAGGTTAATTGACAGGAGATAGGGATTCTTCTAGCCACACTTTGGGAAGTTGGCTGGGCCGTTCAGGCAGTTGCATCATACCGATTTCGGTCAATCGCACAATGGTTGACAAATGCTCTAGCAGCGTGGGGTCAAATCGTGTCCCGCTATGTTGAAGACATTTGTTGAGGGCATCGCTCAGTGACAAAGCGGGGCGATCTCCCCGCGCCTGAGTCAGTTCTTGAAAGTGAGCAACCAGCTGCAAAATACGCGACTCCAACGGGATTGCTTCACCGCGCAGGCCATCGGGACGACCGCTGCCATCCCAGTTCTCCAGCTGATGGCTGACGATCAGGCGTACTGGCTCTAGCTCAGCCATCGCTCCGAGTAACTGCCCACCCAAATACGCCCGATTATTCCATGTAACCAATTCTGACTCGCGGAGCTGACTGGCGGGCTGTTTAAACACTTCTAAGGGCGCTTCGGCCAGCCCAATGCGAAATAGCAATCCGGCTAGGCGTAGTCGACGCAGGCGAATGGTCGGCAAATCTAATATTTGCCCAAGGGTTTCCGCCAGGGCGGCTACTTGTAAAGACGCGAGAGGATTATCTTGATCCCGCTCATCGACGCGCTGAGCCATACGCAAAAAGGCTTGCAGCTTGTTGGCGGTCATGTTGCGATTAACCCGCAATGCGTGACCTTCCAGCTCCCAAAGTTCCTGCGCTTGACGACTGGCAGTAATGAGATGCTCTTGACTATCTTGCAGATAGTTCACAATGCGCGATACCACGCTCGTTAAATCAATTGGGATGGAGTCGGGGGAGGTGCTCATCTGCTGCTGCAAGGCCGTCAAGCGATCAGCTAGCGCGGCATTATAGGGACGCATCCGCTCAATCAAAATTGTGGCAGTGGCCTCAACTGCTGCTCGGTCAAAGGTCCACAATCCATAAAACTTGCGTTCAACATCGTTACGGGGCTGGGTATCGGCCTGATACTCTTCGGGTGACAATTCGTGGCAGAGCACCATGGCGGTATAACCGGGAGCCACAATGATGAGATTCCATTCATTGGCCAAGCTGTCATCGCGGGACAACTCAATCAGCGATACGTTATCTAGTTGCCCGGTGGGATGCTGCTCAAAACCACTATCGGCACAGGCAGCGATCGCGACCGCCGCTGAATTTTGAGCAATGCTCAGATAGCGATCGGCCTCCTGCATGTACCATTTCCCTTCTTGGAAGGTCACCAGTACCAAAGGCTCTTGGGCGGGATGCTGAGCTGTGCTCTTGAGAATGTGATCTTCTAGAGCATGACACAGTGCAATCAGTGTGCTCTTAAAGTAAACGCGGTAGCTAGAGGGCATCTGCCCCGGGGGGAGCGCAGCTTTGAGTTGGTTGAGCGTTGAATTCGAATCCATCCTAATTGCGGCTACGACCCCAAATGTCATCAATAGCTTCTCGCATGATTTCACTCACCCACCACGCGAAGGCATTTCATTATCTTACTGGAAAGGCGCTGACCAAAACGCCTAAGTTAATGAGCTCAGCCTCGACAACTTAGCAAATGTAGACAACGCCACTCCCAAGCTAAGGGATCCCCATCTAGGCCGCTGCTTGTGTGGCTGTGCGGCGAGGAAAGTTCGTAATATTGGCCATGCCATACAACGTCAATTTCTGGTTCCGCAACCGCAGTTGATCAACTCGCAGCTGCATCCCATCCAGCGCAAATTTATCCAAATCCAGCATATTGTTGAGATGCTCAACCAAAGCCTGACAAAGGTCTAAATTGGTTGACTCATCACCATAGCTGACATCAGTGAACTGGATGCGACGACGGTTTTCGACCTCTAGTCGGGTCTTTAGGCTGATCTTCTCTCGCTCTGCGGCGTAGCCCACGCGGACGCGACTATCCAGCTGGAGCGACCCGTCGTCTTCTACCTTGAGCTCCACGGTTTCAAAGGTCAAGGACTCACCGTTGAAGGTGAGCTGCTGCATTTTCTCAACGAGGAATGGGGTGTTGAAAGAGGCGTTGAGGTCTTCTTCGGTCAACTCAATGCGCATATTGGCTTGAGTGGCCTGCTTCAACTTAACTTGGCCCTTGAAGATTGCGCCAAAGTCGATCGCGACCGACTGGACATAGAATTCCATCGACTCGACTCGCAGACCGCTGTACATCAGCAGCCCCTTACCAATGAAGTCAAAACCGTCCACGCTACCTTGAAAAAGCTTCGCTACTGGCTCCGCCCGCACGATCGCTTCCAATTTCTCGGCCTGCCGGAACAACGCCGAGATTGCTGCGGTGACAGCTTTACTCACGACGCGATCGCCGCTCTGACCGGGCACTGGCAAATTACCAAACACAATTGATGTCATCTCGCCTTGTATAGGAGGTGAACTCACCTCTTCATTGTAACTATTTGTTAATAACTATTGCGTTTTCTGTAGAGAAATATTCTATGCCGAGCATAAATAGCGGTTATCAAAGCGGTGCTGCCCGCTCTATCACCGTATCACCAAACACCTGCCACGACAGCCAGCGGCCCGAGTTTGCCATCGGTGAGCGACGTCTTCTATGGCAAGCTGGCTAACACCACAAACAGACTGTCGACCAGTAATGTACCGACCAAAGTGCCGCTAAACACCCAGTATGGTCGCTGACGCGATCGGCCGCTGACCCAGGCTAACAGCAGCAGAAAAGCCGCACAGATGACCGCGAATACAATCCCTTCTAGGGTTTTAATCTGGGCAAAGGCGGCTTGCACGATGGCCATGCCGTCGGTCGGGGGCGCAACCATCATGGCCCGCCAATAAGGCATGAGGTGCAGACGGTAAAAATACAGATCGGTGACGGCAGTGCCAAGCAGCGAGCCGAGGTAAAACCAATGTCCGACCTGATGCCGCCCTCGGTAGAGCCCCCAGAGAGCGATCGGCAAGCCAATCGATTCGATCGGTAAATGCCATAGCGGTTCCCATCGAAACCAGCCCCAGTAAATGGCTCCAGCCAGCCAACTCCAACTTAATCCAATACAGAGTTCGCCTACAAAGATAGTGCGAGGCCGCTGGCGACATTGCTCGCCGAGCCAAACCCACACTGCTGTTAGTGCCACACATAGCCACGGAGCAGTTCTCACCAGGGGGGCTTCAAAAAAAACGGGCACCGATACCAGGAAAATACCCAAGGTAATGCCGCCGCCAGCTGAACGGGGATTGAGTAAAAGGGCATCGATCGCGGTGGCAAGACGTTTGGAGGGGAGTGCCAGAAACTCAGATGGCCCCGAAACGATCGCCGGAATCTTGAGAGCGATCGTATTGAAATAAGTCGAATCGTGCATGCAGCCCGGATCTCACAAATATGGGCAAATCTTTTTGTTGAAAATCTATGTGTTGGGTCAGTTTCTTAGCGATGACCGCGATCATTAAAACAAGCGTAAATTATTGGTTTGGAAATTAACTTTATTGTATTGGTTCAGGGGTGCAAGTCCTTTGTAGAAGGTGTTTTCAGGCCTTAGGTTATCCCCCTAAGGGGGATGTTAACTTATAACTTCAAAGAATGCATCTGCTAGTGATTCAATCGTTAGAATCTCCGCAGACATCGTTAAGCATCATCGAGGAAACGTTTTGGTCACGACTACTCAAAACATTCATGACAATCTTCAGGCGTCTGAGGCAGACTCGTCCGCTAGTCCAGACCGGGTAGCCGTCCTGCTGATGGGCTATGGCGAGGTGGAAAGTTACGAAGACTTCGCGAACTACAACGAACAGGCATTGAATCTGCTGACCGCGAAGTTCGCTCCTGTGCCCACCTGGGTGTATCCCCCCATGGCCAAGCTACTGGCTGTCTTTGACCTACATGAGTGGAGTCATCAGCACGATAAATTTATCTCGCCTCACAATGCCATTTTTGAGAAGCAGCGCGCGGGGGTAGAACACGAACTACAACACCGCTGGGGCGATCGCGTCAAAGTCTTCAAAGCGTTCAACTTTTGCAAGCCGCACTTGCCCGGTCAAGTATTGGAGCAAATCAAAGCGGAAGGTTTCAGCAAACTGCTCATCTACCCGTTGTTGGTGGTGGATTCTATCTTCACCAGCGGCATCGCTGTCGAGCAGGTCAATAACGCCTTAGCCGAGCTGAGCGATGGTGAAGAGCATTGGGTCAAAGGCGTGCGCTACATTCCCTCCTTCTTTGACCAACCAGCCTATCTGGATCTGATGGTGCAGATGGTGGAAGAAAAAATCGCAGCGGAACTTGCTAAAGCCTATCTCCCCTCTCAAATCGGCATCGTTTTGATGAACCACGGCTGTCCCTTTGAGGCGAAAGGGTTCACCTCTGGCATCGATGAAAGTCAAATGCTGTATGAGCGGGTGCGAGAACGCCTAATTCATCGCTATCCGCTGATTTCAGTCGGTTGGCTAAATCATCAAACCCCCATGATTAAGTGGACGCAGCCCAACGCTAAGCTCGCGACGCAAAACCTCATCGATTTGGGTGCTAAGGCGATCGTCATGATGCCCATTGGCTTTGCGACCGAAAACCATGAGACGCTGCTAGATGTCGAGCACATCATTGAAAACGTCCGTAAAAAGCACTCAGATGTCAGCTTTGTGCAAATGCCCTGCGTTAATGATCATCCGACATTCTTGAAGATGGTGGCTGATTGGGCTGACGATCAGATTCGGGACTTGTTGGAAGAAGATGCTTTGGCGGTGAATCCCACATTGGCGATCGCCTACGCCCAGTCGCAGCCTCACAGCCATGCCCATGAGCATGATCACCATCACGGCCATAGCCACGGTCACGAGCATCATCACCACAGCCATTAAACCAACGGCTGAGAATCCTGGTAGCGACT
This sequence comes from Leptolyngbya iicbica LK, assembly GCF_004212215.1. NCBI lineage: Bacteria > Bacillati > Cyanobacteriota > Cyanophyceae > Leptolyngbyales > Leptolyngbyaceae > Leptolyngbya > Leptolyngbya iicbica. The sequence continues at coordinate 646,584 of NZ_QVFV01000001.1, read as the reverse complement.
GCGGAGTTTTAAGTGTGGCCTTCCACCACTCTGTCAGCGCCGCCAGGATTTGGGCGAGATGCCACGGCTTGTCCCTCTATGAAGAGGGCCGAGTATTCGCACCATAAAAATTGCGATCAATCCACTGCTTAGCGCGCTTGATGGCCTCGGCCCGAGTCCACGCTTTAGGCACCGCTACCGCCGAGCCAGTGTCATAGTTGACCCAAGCCGCATAAGTCGTCACATCTTGCCAAACTGATTGTTCCAACTCAATGGTGAACTCTCGGTAGGGGCAAGTCAGCACGATGTTGGGGTAATGGGGATCGATGATCATAGCGGTGTAGATTAGTTCCGTTGCATTGTGCAGAGAGTTCAGGCCTTCGTCGGTGATGGCACTAAGGGCTTTGTGTTGGGTGGTGGGACTTGGCTATAGGTGGCGATCATGCCAAATAAGCGAGTAGTCCGCCGCAGAGCTATCTATTGCGGTACTTCTACGCTAAGAAATAGAACGGAATTACGCAAAAATCTGTGCCCCCAGATGCCATCAGCACGGTTCGCAACATCGTAATGGCGATATTCCATCACGAAGGTGACTGCGATCGCGCCACCACCGGGACAAGATCCTATTAAGGCAACTGGCGCAGTAGCCAACAGTTTCAGGCAAAGACCAACCCTGACTGCTGCATTGGCAGGGCATCTATTTCACGGGCAATTCACAAATGAGACGAGTTTATCAAGCCTTGATGAACTCTCTCGCAATTTCCGGAGCAACGTTGGTTAGCGACGGTTATTGGAATGGTAGATGCACCCTGATTCCAAAATCCTGCGGCTTTGGTCGCGGGATTTTTTTTGCGCTTTTTTGCTGTGCCACTACTCTCGCCATCATCAAGCACTCACATGGCAAGGGTTTCAGCCAAGCTGATAAGGTGAACGCTGCTGCTAATTTCCTCTACTTTGTTGCTCCAATCTCATTAGTTCGATTCTGGTCAAGCAATAGACCCGACATGCTCGTGGTGGGCTTATCAGCACAGCTGTCGGAATGCGCCATCGCCTTATGTTGCGATCGCCTTTGGCTACTACACCAAATTTACCGAGACACTTCGCGGTTGACTACCAAGGCCCCAATGGCGCTGGCGTGCCAGTTGCTGAGAGGTGTGACATCTGGGATGAACGATCGCACTGGGCGGGGTGTGGTCACATACGCCATCCAGCCACCCAGCAAGACGCTACCGATCATTACGGTCATTACCCATATCAGTCTCATGCGGGGAACCTCAGGCCGGGTTAGCCGACTTCTTGAGAAGTCTTCACCTGGGGCTTCGTTTGGGGCTGGAACTGGAACATGGTGTAAACCACGTTGCGTCGAATACCAGTCATCATGTCCAGGAAGACTTCGTAGCCTTCGCTCTTGTACTCAATCAGCGGGTCTTTTTGGCCATAGCCCCGCAGACCTACGGTTTCTCGCAGGGCATCCATTTGCTGCAGGTGCTCACGCCAGAGCGTATCAATCTGCTGGAGGATGAAGAAGCGCTCGGCTTCCCGCATGAGACCCGGTTTTGCCTGATCGACCTGGGCTTCTTTGATGTCGTAGGCCGTCCGCACTTGTTCGTGCAAGAAGGTTTTGATTTCACCAAAAGAGAGGTCTTCGAGCTGACTGGGTTCCAGGTCGGAAAGCAGGTAAACAAATTCCTTCACCTTGTCCACCATCTCTGGCAGCTTCCACTCTTCTGGCGGCAATTCGGGGTTAATGTAGGCGTTGACAATGTCATCCATTGTCCGCACAGCATAGGTAATCACGAGTTCTTTCAGGTCTTGACCCTCAAGCACTCGTCGCCGCTCGGCATAAATGGCCCGGCGCTGATTATTCATCACCTCGTCATATTCAAAGACCTGTTTCCGAATGTCGTAGTAGTAGGTCTCGACTTTTTTCTGGGCTCCTTCTAACGAGCGAGTTAACATGCCGGACTCGATCGGCATGTCTTCCTCTACGCGGAACATGTTCATCAGGCCCGCAACGCGATCGCCGCCAAAAATTCGCAGCAGGTTATCTTCCAAGCTGAGGAAGAAGCGAGTTGAACCGGGATCGCCCTGTCGTCCGGCCCGACCCCGTAGCTGGTTGTCGACGCGGCGTGACTCATGACGCTCGGTACCAATAACGTGCAGCCCGCCTGCTTCTACGACCTTATCGTGTTCGGCATCGGTGTAAGCTTCGTATTCGGCCAGCACCCGATTGTAGGCTTCCCGCAGCTTTTGCAAGACGGGATCATCCGTAGGGGCTTTTTCGGCTGCGATCGCGACCTTATCTTCGGCTTCCAGTTCTGGCAGACTGCGATCGCCATAGGTGTCGACCGCGAGATCTACCGTCTCCTTTAAGAAGTTTTCGGTCTCGGCTGATAACTCAGTGGGGAAGATATCGGGAGACGCTTTCCAGGTTTTGACTTTCTTTTTGCCATCGCCAAACCCTTGTGCTTTGTTGCGCCCTTTGGCCGCTCCTGGCACGGAAATCATCAGCTCTTCATCGTCTTCAGGCTTCACAATGCGGGGCATCAGATATTCCCGCACCTTGAGCCGCGCCATATAGTCGGCGTTACCGCCAAGGATGATGTCAGTCCCGCGACCCGCCATATTAGTGGCGATCGTCACCGCCCCACCGCGCCCTGCCTGAGCGACGATTTCGGCTTCCCGCTCGACGTTCTCAGGTTTTGCGTTCAGCAAGTTGTGGGGAATGTCGCGCTCTGCCAGTAGCGCTGACAAGAGCTCCGATTTTTCCACGCTGGTAGTCCCGACCAGCACCGGACGTCCGGTTTCGTGCATCTCGGCACATTCACCGGCCAGCGCTTTCCACTTGGCCATCTCCGTCTTGTAGACCACATCCGCCAAATCTTGACGGCGTGAGGGGCGGTTGGTGTCGATGATCGTGACTTCCAGGTCGTAGATTTTCTCGAATTCCGCTTCTTCGGTCTTGGCGGTGCCCGTCATCCCCGACAGCTTGGGATACAGCAAAAAGAAATTCTGATAAGTGATGCTGGCGAGGGTTTGAGTCTCAGGTTGAATGTCGACATGCTCTTTAGCTTCGATCGCTTGGTGCAGGCCGTCACTCCAGCGCCGACCGGGCATCACCCGTCCGGTAAACTCGTCCACAATGACGACTTCATCGTTGCGCACAATGTAGTTCACATCTTTGACGAAAAGTTCCTTACCCTTAATGGCATTGAAGATGTAGTGAGCCCAGGGATCTTTGGGATCGAACAAATCCTGAACGCCCAACAGCTCTTCCGCCAAAATAAAGCCTTCGTCAGTCAACAGGACGTTGCGGGCTTTTTCATCGACTTCGTAGTGATCGTCAGCTTTGAGTTGACTCGCCACTTCGGCGGCCTTGGTGTACTTCTCGCTGGGTCGCTCGACCTGACCTGAAATAATTAAGGGGGTCCGCGCTTCGTCAATCAGGATGGAATCCACTTCATCGATGACGCAGAAGTTGAAAGGACGCTGCACCACATCCTCAATGGATGTCGCCATGTTGTCGCGCAGGTAGTCAAAACCGAACTCGCTATTGGTGCCGTAGGTGATGTCGCAGCCGTAGTTTTTCTTGCGTTCGGTTGGGCTCATGCCTTGCTGAATCAAGCCCACTTCTAAGCCCAAGAAGCGATGCACTTGGCCCATCCATTCGGCATCTCGACGAGCCAGGTAATCGTTCACGGTGACGACGTGGGCACCTTTGCCCGTGAGTGCATTCAAGTAGCTGGGCAGGGTCGCTACTAGAGTTTTCCCTTCACCCGTTTTCATCTCGGCAATTTGCCCCTCATGGAGCACCATGCCGCCAATGAGCTGCACATCAAAGTGTCGCATCCCCAGCACTCGTCGTGAGGCTTCGCGTACCACGGCGAAGGCTTCGGTGAGGATATCGTCGAGAGATTCGCCTTTTTCTAAGCGCTGCCGAAATTCTCCGGTCTTGGCGGCCAAATCTTCATCTGACAACGGCTGGATTTCTTCTTCCAGCAAGTTGATTTCCACTACATCGGGCTTGTAGCGCTTAAGTTTACGAGCGTTTGGATCACCAAGCAGAGCTTTGAGCATATGTCCGGAGACGATGGGTTGACAGAATCTTTAGTAAAACGAAAACGTCAGCGCTTCACAAGGGGCGATCGCCGCACCTAATTCAGCGAAATCCTTTCTATTTACACTTTAGCGATCCTACCACTTGAATTTAGGGATGAGGAAACGGTGACTTTTTCGCCCATACGGCATATCCATTTGGAAAACTCTGTGCTTAAAATATGTTCACATCGAACTTTTTGAGCTTTCGAGAGTTTAATGCCTTTATGACCTTAGAAGTCCTCTACGGGATGAGTCGGGCGACACAGCCGTCTTTTTTATGGCTGCGCTGGCATGCCACTGGAGTGAACCGAGTGACCCACACTCAGGCCCGGTTGCGATCGCAGCGTCAGGCTGGCGGGCGACGATGACGATTGATTTTGGGGCTTAAAAAGGGGGCTTTTTGACCACTGACTTTTGCGCTTCGGCCCCCTTGTCTGTCCCGCGCTCAGCCGCGCGAATTAAGCTTTTGACTCCCTCACCGTTGCCCTGAGCCTTGGTTGCTGGGGTTTTGTCTCGTGTTGTTCTTCTAACATTCATCTATTACTTATGGACTGTAGTCACATTCAATTTCGGTATACCGATACCCTGAATCCTGCTCAATTGCAGCAGTTGATTGAACTCTTTCAAGCCGCTGCGTTTTGGGCCAGCGATCGCACTGCCGAAGAGATGGCGATCGCGATCGCCCACAGCCATCCTGTGGTTACCGTGTGGGATCATAATCGGATGATCGGCTTCTCACGGGCCACATCCGACGGTGTGTTTCGCGCCACCATTTGGGATGTCGTTATTCACCCCGACTACCAGGGAGCTGGCCTAGGTCGCAAAGTGGTGCAAACCGTGCTCAGCCATCCCCTCATGAGCCGGATCGAGCGGGTGTATTTAATGACTACTAACCAGCAGGCGTTTTACGAGCGCATCGGGTTTGAAGAAAACCAGACCACTACTATGGTGCTATTTCACCGCGAAATCGAGCCTGTTCCCAGCTTGGCCGCTGTGGAAGTCGGGGCCCGGGAGCAGTGGGTCGAAGTGGAGTAACGCTAAACGCGCGATCGCCGGATGGCTAGGGCCATTGCCCACCGCTATGCCCACTAAAATCACGATCGGCAAAGCGGTGCCTTTGAGGGCTGAGATTTGTGGCATGAACTGACGACGAGGACGGCCATAATGGCAAGATAGACAGGCTGTCCCCGGCGTCTTTGCCCATCCTGCCCATGACTTCAGTCGATGCTGCTGCCCTCCGCGCCCGTAATCTGCTCATCGCCTTGTTTGGGGCGTTTTGTGGATTGGATATTGTGCTGGTGACCTTGGCGGGGGATGCGTGGGCGATCGGTCGCGTGCTTTTGAATATCGGGGTGATGGTCTTTGTGCTGCGCGGTCGCAAATGGGCTAAATGGTTGTTGATCGTGCTGATGGGACTATCAGCATTTGCTCTGATCGCGCTCCTACTGCTTCTAGGCGCGGAATTGTCTTCAGTTCTGGTCGTGGGTAGTTGGATTCTGGTGGCCCTCAGCATACTGATTCCGGTCTATTTGGTGACCAATGTCGACCTCAAGCGCTATCTCGCCCAGCAGCGCCAGTTAAGAGCCCAGTCATAACACCAGTCTTTAGCCGACCTACGGATTACCATCAATCAGCGATGAGTGCCCCTTCATGCCAGGGGTTTGGCTCCTAGTTCCCTCAAAAATCGGGGCCGGTAATGTTTGTAGAAGGGGGCCTGGACTGAATTGATGACGCCCCCTCGCAGTCTCAGTGCGGCAAGGCTGGGATGTGGCCCACAAAACCCCAAAGAAAAAAGCTCAAACTTCATTCCTCCAGGTGTCGGTAAGCTAGGCTGACAAAAGATTGAAATTACAGAATTCTCATTTGACTGCTAGGTGTCTGGGTGGGAAAAGGCCGTCACCAGCAGGGGAGAATTTAGGAGCATGGGCATGAAAACCGCCATCAAATCGACTGTAGGGGTCTTGGCTACTGAGTCTTTGGCTGCCTGTTTGCAAAAGGCAGAAAAGTACGAAAAGCCGGTGGCGAACAATACTGATCCCGAAGATTTGCATCAGATGCGCGTACAATTGCGGCGTTTGCGCACGGCTATGCAGGTGTTTGCGCCCAGTTTGGTATTGCCCAAAGGCGCTCGCGAGGCCCAAGTTGCTCAAGTGGCTCGAAAGTTGGGCAAACAGCGCGATCTCGATGTCATTGGGATCACGTTGCAAACGCAATTTGCGCCGGATTTGCCTGACGGTGAGCGGGCCATGCTAGACAAGGTGCGGCGGCGTTTGGCCAAGCGTCAGCAAAAAGCCCATCGGCGGGTCAAAAAAGAATTGCAGAGCAAGCGCTATAAAACCCTCAAATCAGCTCTGTACAAATGGACGGCAGCCCCTGACTGCAAGGCGACTGCTCGCCTCAGCATTGATGCGGTGTTACCTGATTTGATGCTGCCGCTGGTCAGCCAATTATGGCTGCATCCTGGTTGGTTGTTGGGCACCAAGGTCACTCGCGGCACCTTTAAGCCAGATACCCGCCTGAGTGTTGAAAGTGTCGATGCGTTGATGAGCGATCGCAGCAGTACCCTCCACAGTCTGCGTAAGCAGGTGAAGCGGGTGCGATATCAGCTGAAATTTGTGTCAGAGCATTATGGCGATCGCCTCACCGCCGATCTTGAACGGTTCGCCGACTTGCAAGATGTGTTGGGGGCATTGCAAGACAGTCTCGTGTTAGAAGATTTTTTGGCGGAGTGGCGATCGGATTGGGCCGCCCAACTTCCTACGCTCAAATCACTACTTTTAGACAGTCGCCATCGGGCTTGGCAACAATGGCAAGCTCATCAGGCCTATTACTTAACGACTAAAAATCGACATGCGCTTCGTCAGATTTTGTTAGTGCCGGGTGCAGCAGCGCCTAAAGCAAAAGCAAAAGCAACCTCGACCAAGTCCACCAAGGCAGCGACAGCGGCACCAGCACAACGCTCAGCACAGGCTTCTAAAACGCGTCAATCTCGGTCAAAGAACACAACATCTCGCCAATCAAGTCCATCCCCTCAATCGTCCCAACCAGACAATAACGGTGCGGCCTCAAACGATAATTGACCCCAGCCTTAAGCCCACCGTTCATATTGGTATGGGCAGTCTTAGCTGATCACCCCATGTATCCATCTGTCAGAGCCTGCAGGATGGGAGCATTTCAACGTGAGAATTTATTGGTATCTTGCCCGTGACTTCATAGGCTCGTGCGCCAACATGGGCACAACGGTATGTCTGAGTCGGGTTCGCTTCGATATAGCGGCACAGACATGCATCGAAGCGAGAGTTGCTGGTAAGCCCATGGCTCCAGTCGCCTCTTGATTGACGATGCCGCTGAGCCATAAACAGAGTTCCAAATCACTAAGTTCATATAGCAAAGCTCTAAAGCACCCCCTGAGGGCTCCAGTTGGCGACGTTTCGCAGCAAGGTCTCAGCTGATAAGGCCTGTCAGGGCAGGCCCCACTGCGAGACTTAAAAAGTTTGCCAGTCAAACGAGATCTATAACACCGCTCAGGTTGAGCGCCAGCTTTGGCTGAACTCTTTAGCCAAGACTCAGTCAGCCTAGCTGATTGATTTTTTGGGCAAGAAATATTTTATCCATGTGAAATTCACGTAAAGATTCCATGAATTCTGTCAGATAAGGCAGATAGAGGATTGTGCTTTTTTAGGCAAAACCGTAGCATCTTGAAATTAAATTATTTGGTGTTAATCGATCTAAACTTTATTTTTTAACGGCAACTATTTTGAGTCCTATTAATTCTTTCGAATAGATGGAAACGTCTTTCGTTTTATCTCTATTCAATTTAAATTCTTTGCTTTACTAGTTGGACTTTTTATTCAAAACAGGAAAATGCGTTGTCGCTACCGCAGAGCACGTGGTGGTGATGGGAGCTGTTGAATTTTCTTTTTAAGACAAGAGGTTTTGCAATGCTAAGTGATTTTCGCTCTTTGCCAATTGAGCACATCGAAACGGATATTTGCATTGTTGGTGCTGGGCCGGCTGGCATCAGCCTGGCGCGTGAGTTTATTGGTCACAGCCTGGAAGTGGCGCTACTAGAAAGCGGTGGGATAGACGCTGACCCAGACATCCAGATGTTGGCTGATGGCAAAAATGTAGGACATGCGATGCCCCCCATGGAAGTTTGTAAGCGCCAACTGGGAGGCAACTCAAATGTGTGGTCGATTAAAATTCGGCCTGAGCAAAACCAGATTGGGGTGCGGTACGTTCCCTATGATGAGGTTGATTTCGAAAAGCGAGATTGGATACCCAACAGCGGCTGGCCATTTGAGCGATCGCATCTCTTGCCTTACTACGAACGGGCTCAACAAGTTTGTCAGTTAGGCGACTTTGCTTACACGCCTGACGTTTGGGAAGGCAATGACGCGCCGCGACTGTCGGTAGATGCGTCGACCGTTGAGACGGGCATGTTCCAATTTGGGCCGGCAAAAACCTTTTATGCCGACTATCGAGCAGAGCTCGAATCGGCTCGCAACGTCAATATTTACACTTATGCCACTGTTGTTGACATCAGAGTGAATGATGCGGGGAAGGCTGCCACTGCGGTCAAAATTGCTGCACCAGGGGGCAAAGAGGCGTGGGTCACCGCTAAGGTCTTTGTGCTGGCGGGCGGTGGTTTTCAAAACGCGCGGCTACTGTTGGCGGCGAATCAACAACACCCGGCGGGGCTAGGCAATCAATATGATGTTGTGGGTCGTTATTACCATGACCATCCGCAGGCGGTTGGTGGCTATTTTGTCCCTCGCAATCCCCAGTTGTTGAATCGAACGGCCCTTTACGATCTTCGTCAGGTTAACGGAGTGCCGGTAATGGGGTTCCTGCGATTGTCGCGAGCCGTGCAAGAGCGAGAACAGTTGCTCAATAACAATGCCATTTTGTTCCCTCGTCCCAGTCAGCGCGAGGCAGATGCGGTGAGCTCCTTTAAATATCTCTTGCAACAAATGTTTGGAAGCAACAACTGGGTCATGGATCCCAGGGCGAAAACGGGATTCTCAAGTCTCTTGCGTCGCTTCCCAGAAAAACCACTGACTCATCTCACGAACGTGGCTTGGGGCTTTGACTATGTGCTCAAAGCCGCCTATTTGGCAAAAACTCAAAAACAATCTATGTTGCCGAACTTAGGACGGGGAGGTTGGTCTGAAGTACCGGATAACCATAGGCGTTTCAGACAGTTTGAGGTGATGCACTTATTGGAGCAGTCGCCAGATCCGGATAATCGCATTGTTTTGAGCCGCGATCGCGATGCTTTGGGATGTCAGAAGTTGGAGTTGCACTGGAGTTGGAGTCGTGACGATGCCGCCCAGGTCATACGGGCTCAGCGCATTTTGGCAGAGGAGCTAAAGCGCTCGGGATTGGGGACGTTTCGTGTGGAACTGGATGAGGCCGGACTCCCGAAGATTGGACGACCGACGGGCTCGGCCCACTTAATGGGAACGACTCGAATGCATGACAATCCTCGATATGGCGTTGTTGATGCGAACTGCTGTGTTCATGGTCTGCATAACCTCTTTGTCGCAGGCAGTTCCACTTTTCCCACAGGCGGATATGCCAACCCAACGCTGACGATTGTGGCCATGGCGTTGCGACTGGGCGATTTCATTAAGCAAGATTTGGAACGAAAATCTTCTCCGCCAGTTTCTACGGTAGTTGCCTAAGAACATGTTGTGCGGGAGCGGCTTTACTGTTAGCGCCTTAGCCTACTGCAAAGAACCAAATATCAGTCGGTCAATTCTTTGCGCAGCCATGGATTCAGGGTCTCCTAGATTAGTGGGTTTGTCAGCAACCAGACGGTGATCAAGCAATTGAGCTGCACCAACCTGATTGCTCTGGCCTTCACGACCTGTGCACGCGGCTTCAATTGTCGCTTGATTGGGCGATCGCTCGAACCAATCCAGCAGCGGCGTGAGGTCGTGAAGACCATCCACTGATGACTCAACGCAAAATAGTCCTGAACGTTGTGTCCAATGCTTGCTACTGAAGTGTCGTCAGGGGATCTGCACGCCTGGATCGGTGCCCCAAACGAGCAGCAGTGGCTCAGTCCATAGTGATCACGACTTTGCCCATACCACCACCACGATGAATCCACTCGTGGGCGGCAGCAGCTTGACTGAGGGGAAAAGTCTGGTCGACATGGATATGTAACTTGCCTGCGTCTAACCATTTGGCGCAGCTGGCCAAAATCTGGGCTTGATGATGGCGCGCTTCCGGCAGGTTTTGGAGTTGGGGCGTTAGCATGAGTTCAAAACTGACCCGCAGGTTGCGATCGCGGGCCGCTTTCCAATTTGTACTGTCAGCCGGGGCGAGCAGCGTTACCACATCCCCGCCATATTTCGCCGCTTCAAAGCTTTGGGCCAGAACCGATTGCCCCACCGTATCGAAGGCCACATCCACGCCTTTGTTATCCGTCCACGCCATCACCGCCCGCACAAAGTCCATGCGGTTGTAGTAAATGCAGTGGTCGGCTCCCAGGTGTGTGACAAAGCGGGCCTTATCTTCGGAACTGATGGTGGTGGCGACTTGCGCCTCACGCAGTTTCGCCAGTTGAATGGCGACATGGCCGACGCCGCCTGCCCCGGCGTGGATTAGTACCCGCTGGCGGGGCGCGAGGCGGGCGCGATCGTACAGAGCTTCCCACGCGGTGAGGAGTACCAGCGGGGCGGCAGCCGCTTCAGTAAAGCTGAGTCGAGAGGGTTTGAGGACGGCATCGGCTTCGGACACCACGGTATATTCGGCATAGTTGCCGCGATCACCCCCCAACCCGCCACTGCAAAAGAACACCTCGTCACCGGGGCTAAATTGGCGGACGCGATCGCCCACCGCTTCCACGACTCCGGCCCCGTCACAGCCCAACACCGTAAAGTCAGCATTGGGGACAAACGCGCCCCGCCCCCGAATCTTCGTATCAATCGGATTCACCCCCGCCGCTTTCAGCTTGACCAAAATATCCGTGCCTTGTTGTAACGTCGGCACTGGCAAATCGGCCAGGGTCAACACATCAGGGGCACCCGGAGTTTTGAAGATACAGGCTTTCATATTGGGTCATCGATAGTTTTGGACCGACTAAACGGCAGGCATTTTGCCGCATAACCAGAAAGATGCCTGCAGAAAGGCCGAATTGTCTGCCAAGAAGTTGCCGGGGAGGGCAGCAATGTCGCGATCAAACAACTAGTTGACAGTTTCAATGGTGCAATTTTTGCAAATGTCACTACAGCGATTTTGGCACTTTACCCGATAAGATACCTTTATGTCAGCAAAAATACGGAATATTGCTAAATCTCTTTGGATTCAACTAAGCAGTATGTGTATGTGATGCATTTGCTTATATGACTAATAAGCAACTGCATAGATAGTGATTTGAGCGTATCTAATAATGTCATTTTATCAAATGGGCAAGTCAAGACTAATCAACTTGATAGCTATTCTCAACTGAAAGATTGACTGATTTTGACTTTGAGCTTTTTAAAGACTATTAGTATCTATCCTTTTTCGTTCTTTCTTTTTTTGGTGTATCTATGAGCAACTCAAACGAACTAACCCGATGGGAAAAAATTGTCGGACTTGTTTTTGCTGGTATTATTATGGCGGTGTTAATCACCTTCATTTTTAGTCCTCCCCAAGAAGTAAATAATCTGACAGCTGTCATTATTTCATTTTTTATTGCGGCGGCGGCGGGCTATTCTGGCTATCTATTCTCAGGAAAAATAGAAGGAGTGTTACCATTTTCTAAAGCTGTCATAAAAGCCTCTGGAGCCTCTGCTACTTTTTTGATAGTGTTTATTCTAACTTTGAATTTTTTGCAGGATTATAAGCAGCCTACTGATTTTGACCGAGACGATGTAGAACCTCTGTCGCCGACACCTGAAGTCAGTCTAAGTTTTGGAGACAGCTATTTTCTCAAGGCTGGAGGGAGCGCTCAGGCTCTGGAATTGAAGGAGTCTGCGGTGGAAAACTTTTCTCGGTATCTCGCGGGCAAAGGCGATAATTTTGATGGATTATACTTGGCTCAAGAAGAGTTCGAGAGATATCTCGGAGACTATAGAAGTGCGTCGGCAGATTCTGAGATTAGCGGAGAACAAATAACGCCTAACCCTAATGATCCAGAAGCTAGAATCTACCTTAATAATGTCTTGACCGAAATTAAGGCCCAAAATGCTGAAAGGCAAGTATTGAAATTGGTTGTAGCCGTTCCAATTGCAGTAGATCCAGATTTTTCCGCTGAAGTTCTTCGAGGTATTGCACAAGCTCAATATGAATTGCTTCAATCTCCTGAGATTCTCAAAGGAGCCTTGCTTGAGGTTGGAATAGCTGATGATAAGGATGATGCCGAAGTAGCGAAAGAATTGGCTCGGAAAGTTGCCAATCCTGAAAGTTCAATCATCGCTACTGTTGGCCACTACTCAACTAATCTGACAAAAGAGGTTTTGGATATATACAATACCAATAAAAAAATATTAATTTCTCCAACTGCTACTGGAATCGAGCTATCAAGAGATGATATTTCCTATTTTTTTAGGACTGCAACAAGTGATGCAGTAGCTGCCAAACAACTTGCTGAGCATATCCAAACGTATGGAATAGATATAGGCAATATCTCTGTAGCTTATGTCTACGGTGATTCTTACGGCGAATCTCTGAGTAAAAGTTTCTTTGGCAACAAACGCCCTGCTTCCCAATGTGATTTGGGTAAGAGAGGCTATAACGCTCAGAACGATTGTGTAGACCCAGCTGTCCAAAATGACGCCAATGCGTTTTTATTAATTCCAAGTAGTAATGACATTGTAGATGAAGCGATAGATATCATTACAGCGATAGGCGAAGAGATTAAACTCCTCGGAGGCGATTCTTTATATCAACCCGAGATCGGACAAACCGCGATTATTGCTGAGCAAGCCTCAGCTAGTCGATTAACTATTGCAATTCCTTGGCATCGCAAAGGTTGTAATTCTTTAAATGATAATGACAACTTTGAACAGCTTGCTTGTGACTTGTGGGCCGGGAATAACATAAGCTGGCGTTCTGCGACAGCTTACGATGCTGTTCAAGTAGTCACGAAAGCTATTTCCGATGAATACGATGAAAGTGAGTTGGAAAGTATAACTCCTGATGCTTCCAAATTAGCAGATCGTATGCGCGATCCTGAGTTTAATGCGGTTGGGGCTACAGGAACAATCAGCTTTTTGGGAACAGGAGACAGGAAAGATACAGAAGAAATTGGTGTCCTAGTACAGTTCAAGGTAGTAGAGGAGAGCGGGGAGGAATCTAGAGTATCCTCCCCCGAAACAGTCGAGAAGTACGATTTTGTTCAGATTTAGATTAACATCTGTAGTTTTTCAGCTTCTAGAACACATTTATGCAACATCTCTAAAACGTACCGGATAGCGCTTCGACACAGCGATCGCAAATCGTCGGGTGTTCACTCGACTGACCAACGCTGGTGGAGTAGTTCCAGCAGCGATCGCACTTCTCACCCTCGGCATCGACGACACCGACACCGAGATGATCGGCCTCGCTGCGGTATTTTGCCTGAGTGAGCTTGTCTGGTGTCGCGAGCACCTCGACCTGAGATACGAGGAAGAGGTAGCGCAGCTCATCCACATGGACGCTGTCTGCCGCCACAGCCTCTGATGGATTCATGGCGTTCAAAGTGTCGCGCAGCGGTTGATCCGCCACATAAAGCAGCACCTTGGCCTCTAATGAAGAGCCGATCGCCTTCTCTGCCCGGGCTTGCTCCAGCACTTTATTCACTTCTTGACGCACGGCCCGCAGTTGGGACCATTTGCCCGCTAGGTCAGGTTGCCGCCAGGTCTCTTCTAGCTTGACCCAGCCCGCCTCAAACACGGATTGGGTGGGGGCGGCATAGGGCAGGTTTTGCCAGATATCCTCCGCCATGTGGGAGAGGACGGGAGCGATCGCCCGCGCCAGATTCTCGATGATCACCGCCAGCACCGTTTGGCAACTGCGACGGCGGGGAGAATTAGCGTCACTGATGTACAGCCGATCTTTCGCCGCATCCAGATAAAAGTTGGACAGATCCACCACACAGAAATTCTGCACCGTTTGGAAAAAGCGGAAGAACTGATACGTGTTGAACGCATCCGTCACTTCGTCAAAGACTTCGGTGACACGATGCAGCATATACCGATCTAATTCCGGCATGTCGTCATAGGCCACAGCGTCTTGCGCGGGATCAAAGTCGTGCAGATTGCCCAGCAGGAACCGCGCCGTGTTGCGAATCTTGCGATACACATCGGCCATCTGCTTCAGAATCGTGGTGCCCAGCGGCACGTCCGAGGAATAATCCACCGAAGACACCCACAGCCGCAGCACGTCGGCTCCGTAAGCCGGTTCCTTTTTCTGATTCTTACCGCCCTCGATCACCACGCGCGGATCGATCACGTTACCGATCGACTTGCTCATCTTGCGGCCCTGCTCATCGAGCGTGAAGCCGTGGGTCAGCACTTGCCGATAGGGGGCGTGGCCATTTACCGCCACACTGGTCAGCAAACTGGATTGGAACCAGCCTCGGTGCTGATCCGACCCTTCCAGATACATATCGACGGGGTAGCTGAGGCCCTCGCGCTGCTGAGCCACCGCCGCCCAAGAAGAACCGGAGTCAAACCACACGTCCATGGTGTCCATGCCTTTGACATAGGTGCGACCGTTGTTGCGATAGGGTTCGGGCAGCAACTCTTCGACGGGTAGCTCCCACCAGGCATCCGACCCCTTTTCCGCAAAAAGCTGTTGAATGTAGGTCAGTGTCTCTTCGTTGATCAGGGGTTCGCCCGTCTCCTCGTCGTAAAACACGGGGATGGGAACGCCCCACGTCCGCTGGCGGGAGATACACCAGTCGGCGCGATCGCTCACCATCGGCGTGATCCGGTTCTCGCCCTGGGCCGGAATCCAGGTGACATCTTTAATCGCCTGCAGCGCTTCATCACGAAAGCCTTCTACGGAGGCAAACCACTGCTCTGTCGCCCGGAAGATGGTGGGCTTTTTGGTGCGCCAATCGTAGGGATATTTGTGAACGTAGTCTTCTTGCTTCAGCAGGGAGCCCGCCGTCTCTAGAGCTTCGATGACTGCCGGATTGGCGTCTTTGAGCACATTCTTGCCCGCAAACGGTCCGGCTTCCTCGGTCATGGTGCCGCGCTCATCCACCGGACACAGCACGGGCAAGCCATAGCGCTGCCCCACGATAAAGTCGTCTTGCCCATGGCCCGGAGCGGTATGCACCAAGCCCGTACCGGATTCAGTGGTGACGTAATCGCCGCCAATCACAATCGGACTCGTTTCGCTGCGCTTATCTGTGGGCAAATGATCTTGCAAGGGATGGCGATAGGTGCTGCCTTCCAAAGCCGCGCCTTTAATCTCGGCCTTCAGCGTTAAGTCAGTACCCATGACCTGGCTGAGGCGATCGCGCAAATCCTTCGCGATCAGCAAATATTTGAAGGGCTGACCAGCCCCCACCTCCACCACTGCGTAGGTCAATTCAGGATTGAGCGCCACCGCCATATTGGCGGGAATCGTCCATGGTGTCGTCGTCCAGATCGCCACCCCGAGTTCGGACAGGTAAGGCGCTAAGGTCGGAGCCGCCGCCTCAGAGGCCTTGACCATCGGAAAGGCTGCATAGATACTCGGCGACGTATGCCCTTCGGGATATTCCAGCTCTGCTTCGGCCAAGGCGGTTTGAGAGGTGGGGCTCCAATGCACCGATTTCAGACCCCGATAGATGTACCCTTTCAGATACATCTGACCAAAGACGGCGATTTGTGCTGCTTCATAGGCCGGTTGCAGGGTCATGTAGGGCGCATCCCAATCACCCCAAACGCCATAGCGTTTGAAGCTGTCACGCTGTTCGTTGATGGTTTTTTCGGCAAAGGCTCGGGCTTTGTAGCGCAGCTTGATGGGGGTCAGTTTGGCGCGTGCTTCCGCGTCCATATTCTGCAACACCTTTAGCTCGATGGGCAGGCCGTGACAGTCCCAACCAGGGATGTAGCGGACTTTGCGCCCCCGCAGAATTTGATATTTGTTGATGATGTCTTTCAGGATTTTGTTCAATGCATGGCCGATGTGCAGCGAACCGTTCGCGTAAGGCGGGCCATCATGCAGCACAAACGGCTCACCCGGATTATGCTGAGCCAGCTTTTCATATAACTGATGCTCGCGCCAAAATGCCTGAATTTCTGGTTCCCGCTTGGCGGAGTTAGCCCGCATGTCAAACGTCGTTTTCGGCAACAGAACGGTTTCTTTGTAGCTTTGGGTGTCAGTCACGGCCAATAAAACGGGTGATTTTTTGCACGAAATAATTATCTTTCACAGACCTCATCCCATCAAGCGATGCAGATGCCACGCCATGCAAAAAGACATCTCTCTAGCGTAGGCCAGACCGATGAATTTGCGGGCATTGGCCCCAAAATTCTCTCGTTGGCAGTTGGGTTTCTGTCAGCGATGCGCGGGGACTGACAGACTGCGAGGGCAATTAAAACCGACGACGCAGGCCGAAGATGTAGGCATTGCTGCCACCGACAGCATCGCCAAACTGCCGATACGCCCCACTACGGTGGTGGATGCGTCCCGCCAGGCCCCATTGCGAACTGTGCAGATATTCAATTTCTAGGGCCAGATAGTTGAGAAATTGCGACTCATCGGTGTTGTTGTCATCTTCGATTTCGGGCAGCAGCGTCGCATAGGACACCCCTTCAATGAGGGCGATGCTCAAGCTCGGCGACCATTCCCAACGCAACGCCAGAGCCGCTGTGCCTTCCCAATGGTTTTGGCGACCGGAGTGCTTCAGCAGGTTCAATTCGCCCTCGATTTTGACGGTGTTGCCCCCGGCTAATGTGCGACTAATGCCCGCGCCAAAAATACTGGAATCTTCGACTTCAATGCCTTGAAAGGTCAGACTTTCTTCGAGGTCGTTATTCGTCATAAATCCGCCCCAAGCGGTGGCTCGCCATTGAATAAAGTCATCTGGGGGCGTCGCGACTTCGAGCGAAGCCTCGGCCAAAGATTGACCGGTCGGTTCGGGAATGTAATCCTCCACCTCAAAGGGCACGGTATCAGGGATTTCAGCTGGTTTCAGCGGCTCGGGTGGCTCAAAGTCGGCCTCGTCAAACTCGGGAGTGAGACGGGCGGGCGGGGCCATGCCTGGATCTGTTGTGCCATTCAAGGTATTCCCCGCCGTTTCATAGTCGATCGCTGCTGGGGTGAGGGTTTCGACATTGATGACCGGGGCGGGAGGCGCTGAAGCAGGGTTGAGCGGCGTGGACGATGGATCGGGTGGGGCGATCGCGGGCGGACTGGCAGCCTGTAAATCGGTAGCGGTGGTCATCAAGGCGGGGGGGAGAGCATTGCTGGGAGCGGCATCTAACCGTCGAACTTCAGCGAAGGCGCTCGCCGCCAGTGTCATGGGCATGCCTACGGTCATGAGCAGGGCAAGGCGCAGACAAAAAGGATGACCCGGTGTAAACATCAATCGTGGGGATAAATTTTGGAATGAATGGGCGACTCCCACAGCAATCAATTTTGAGCGAGTCACATGGAACAAGTCAGAAACGTCTTGCCAAGACTGTCAAAGCGGAGACTGAGGCTGCCGATGTGCTCATTTAACCAGAGAATCTATGCCACGGAGAATTATTTCTGGGCGATCGCTTTTCCTCGTCGCGGCCCGTCCGGTTATGCGTGAGAGCAGCGACAATAACCGTCAACATCTAACCGCGCGCCAGTACATCTCAAGCGGTCTGCGCGTAAAATTCGGCAGCCCAACAGGAGAGATGTGCGGGGGGAACTAACGCGATCGCGACTTCTGGGCATCCGCCGTTTGCATCGTGGAGGCAATGAAGATTAACCAGCCCCCCGGCAAAATCAGACTCAACGCCGCGACCAATCCTAAGATCCAAGCCAGCGTAATTTTGAAGCTGCTGACCAACAGGCCGCCCAAAAACATTGCCCCTACCCCCATCGCCACAAACCAGCGACGCGTATTTCCTGGTGGTAACTGTCTGGCCACGGCAAACTCCAGCACCCCCTGCAGCAGCAAAATCATGCCCAACAGAGTTGATAGGGCTAAATATTGCTGCAGGAGCGCTGTAAATAATAAGTAGCTCGCCACCAAATACAGCAAACCGGTGCCGATCTTGAGTCGAAACCCCGGTTCCGCGCGCGTCTGCCAACTGTAAACTAGCCGAGCTCCCCCTGCGACTAAAAACAATCCCGACATTAAGAAGCCAATGAACCCCGGAGCCTGGATCGCGGTCACAATCGCGGCTATTCCCAGTAGCACCAGTAACACGCCGATCAGCAAAATACCCTGGGTGAAATCCTTCAGACGGTTATTGGGAGGGGAATTCATAAACGCTGGGGGCAAAAACCACGCCTCTACTCTAAAGCTTTCTCCCAGTTTGAATCTAGTTTGACCTCGGTTGGTGCCGAGTCTCATGGACAGCAAGCATTGAGGAGACTCAAGCTAAGGGCGACTTTTACCGAATCTGCAACGCCTAAGAACGCGGTGGCCCATAACGGCGGACATCTCCCGACCTCCTGCGTTGCCGTGCACAGAAGCGCCGACGGCCACGAGTCGATGGCTCAATGCGCCATCCAGAGAGTTAAGGAACGGACACGGACGGCGTTAGGCGGAGGGGAAGCCGCACGGTGAACGTGCTGCCCTGGCCGACTTTGCTCACTACCTGCAAAGTCCCCTGCTGCAAATCGACAAACTGCTTAACGATGCTGAGTCCGAGCCCTGTACCTGGAATGTTGCTGACATTGCGCCCACGATGAAACGGCTCAAACAGTAACCGCTTGTCTGCCTGCGGGATGCCCATGCCCTCGTCTTCGACTTGCAAAATAAGGATGTCTTGGCGCTTCGCTAACTTCAAGCGGATAGGGTTGTCGTCCGGCGTGTAGCGCATCGCGTTCGAGAGCAAATTACTGAGGATTGACCGCAACAGTCGCTCGTCAAGATGGGCCATCAGCTGACGGCTGCGACAATGAAACTTGATGGGAGCAGGCGATCGCTGGTATTCGCGCTCTGCCAGTAATGCCTGACAAAAGGTCACCAGTTCTAGCGGCTGCGGCGAGACCTCCAGCACTTTGGCCTCAATTTTGCCGATTACTAAAATGTCATCGATCATTTGGGTCATGCGCTCAACATTGTCGTTGATGGCCAGCAGATAATCGGCTTTGTCGGCCCCGCTAAGTTGCGTCTCATAGCGATTGAGGGACGAGACCGACAACGCGATGTTATTCAATGGGTTGCGAAATTCGTGACACACCATGGCGACGAAGCGCGATCGCATTTCGCTGAGTTCTCGCAATTGCTGATTGGCCTCCCGCAGCTTGGCCGTCCGTTGCTGCACCTTGTGCTCCAATTCTTCATTGGTGCGCTGCAAGATGGCTTCGGCCCAGCGGCGTTTCGTAATGTCCCGAAAGGTGACCACTGCCCCGACCAACTGCCCGTCTTCGTCGTGCATCGGCGTACTGATATATTCCACCGGAAAACTGGTGCCGTCTTTGCGCCAAAACACTTCATTGGCTACCCGGCGCGTACTGCCATCCTGAAAGGCTTGGTAAATGGGGCAATCTTCGCGCTGATAGTGGCTGCCGTCGACATGGGAATGGTGCAGCACTGCGTGCATAGACTTGCCGATCAACTCTTCCACCGGCCAATCAATCATGGCCGCCGCCGCCGGATTGACAAAGGTCACATTGCCGTCCAGGTCTAGACCATAGACCCCTTCGCCCACGGCATTCAGAATGAGCTGATGCTGGCGACGTAACTGTTCCAGCTCTTGCTCAACTAGGGGAGAAGGGCGCGATCGCTGCCTTGCCAGATCAGCGCTTTGATCGTCGTTTGTCATAAGCCTACCCCGGCCAAAATTGCTTCGGGCAACACCGTCCCACTCAACCGTCAATCGTCTTAAATCGTTGCCCTGAGGTTGAACTGTAGCCTAAGCTACTACGGCTGATCTTCTTAAAGATTACTAAAGAGACATATAAACACCACAGCGAAAATCTTGTTTTCGTATGAGCAGAGAAAATATTGCTCGGTTATAAGTAGTGTCTGACCCGCAGATGTGCCGCTGCGGCTGTGTTTCCGCAGGGGTTAGAAAGTTGAATTATTTTCGTTTAAAAAAGGGTTTTACGCTATCAGGAATTGGTTGACTGTTCAAGCTGCTGGAAGGGCGATGAACACCGTACTTGTGATCGAAGACGAGCAACAAACTCGCAATATATTTGTAAAGTGCTTAACCTTCGAAGGTTTCAAAGCCTATGGTGCTAGTAACGGTTCTGAAGGGATTCAACTTGCTCAAAAATGTCATCCTGACCTAGTTGTTTGCGACATTATGATGCCGGATATGGATGGCTATTCGGTGCTGTCTACTTTGCGGCGATCGCCCCTAACAGCCGCTATTCCGCTAATATTTTTGACAGCAAAAGTCACGATGGCTGATCTGCGCCGGGGCATGGAATTGGGGGCTGATGACTACCTGACCAAGCCCTGCACGGTGGAACAGTTTTTGTCAGCTATCACCTCTCGGCTCAAGCGCCATGCGGAGATCGCCACCGCGATCCAATCGCAGTCTAAATTCGGCATTGAGGACGACGCAACCGCTACGCAATCGCCTGATTCCATAGAAGAAAAGACGATTTTCCCCGACTGCCCGAAGTTAGCTCGGGTTTTTCAATTTATTGAAAATCACTATTGTGACTCGATTAATCTGAGCGATGTGGCGAAGGAAGTGGGGTACTCTCCCGCTTACTTAACGAACCTGGTGCAAGAAGAAACCGGCCTAACCATTAAACGTTGGATTATTGAACGACGCATGGCCCAAGCTCGCCTGTACCTGAAGACTTCGGAGCAGCCGATCAGACAAATTGCGGCCCAAGTCGGCTATAACGACTCCAGTTATTTCACCCGCCAATTTCGACAGTTTCACGGCGTCTCACCCCAAGCTTGGCGACAAGAATCCTGGACAGAATGAGAGTCCTGAATGCTTCCCTTAAAAGATGTGATTAATGGCTTCTGTATCGATCACGACTATTTCCAGGCTTTTTTCTGTGTTTCATAAATTCCCAAAGAAAATCCCATCGGGTTCCAAAAAAGATCCAGTGTGTGATTGGGATTGAGCTGGTATTGTTCATAGTTAATATGCATGCCAGCTCCCGCGTTTTCGGCGTTTGGATGAGTTGTTAATTAGGTATAGGTAGGCAGCAAATATGGTTTTTGGTTCAGCAACACAGACCGCACGGCGATGGAATAATCTCAACTGCGATCGCGGTGAACTCTCCGATTTGGAACTTGCGTGCATTATTTGTGGCGGCACGCACTCCACCATGGATCACTGGGAATTCATGCAGACCATGCCCAAAGATCCGCTCGATATGGTGGATGACCTCGTCAAAATGGGCGTTTACAAGCAAAACCAGCTGCGCGCGGCAGAAGGGGTGAATGCTCACGAGCTGCGTAAAGCATTGTTCCTGAAGCGGGTAGGGCGGGGCGATCCTCGACGCGAACGGTTGATTTTAGGCTTGTGTCAGCAGGCAGGCGGGTTGGATAATGCGCTGGCTGCCGCCTTTGGCCCGCAAGCTGGACTGTTCTTCAACGACTCTATTCGTAATAGCGGGGCGACTCGTCGCGAATTCATGCGCAATATGGCAGTTGGGGCCGCCTTGGTCACTCTGGCAGGCTGTGGTGGCGGCGGTGGCAGCGAACCTGCTGCCGAGGACGACACTGAACCCGTCGATACCTCCAATTTGGAAAAAACCGATCTGCAAATTGGTTTCATTCCCATCACCTGTGCGTCGCCCATCATCATGTCAGAGCCGCTTGGGTTCTACGAAAAGCATGGTCTGAATGCGACCGTGGTGAAGATGCCCAGTTGGGGGGCCGTGCGTGACTCCGCGATCGCGGGTGAACTCGACGCCTACCACATGCTCGCGCCTATGCCGATCGCGATGACTTTGGGCTTAGGCTCCGCTTCCTTTGGGGTGAAGCTGGCCAGCATCGAAAACATTAACGGTCAGGCGATTACCGTCGCTAATCGCCACAAGGGCAACATCAACGGCCCTGCCGACTTCCGAGGCTTTACCTTCGGGGTGCCCTTCCCCTATTCCATGCACAACCTGCTGCTGCGCTACTACCTGGCGACGGGCGGCATCGATCCCGATGTAGATGTGCAGATTCGTCCCGTTCCCCCGCCAGACAGTATTGCGCAGATGGTGGCCGGTGACATCGACGCTTACCTCATGCCTGATCCGTTCAATCAGCGGGCGGTTTATGAGGAAGTGGGCTTCATCCACATGATTACCAAGGAACTCTGGCCAGGACACCCCTGCTGTGCATTTGCGGCCAGCGATGAGTGGATCGACGCGAATCCCAACACCTTCCGCGCCCTCAATAAGGCGATTGTCGAGGCGACAGGCTACGCCAGCGACCCGGCTAACCGCGTTGAGATTGCTGAGGCGATTTCTGAGCGGGCCTTCCTCAACCAGCCGACGGAAGTAGTTGAAGCTGTGTTGACGGGTAACTTTGACGATGGCAATGGCAACACCCTGAGCGTGCCCGATCGCATCGACTTTGATCCGTATCCCTGGCAGAGCTTCGCTAACTGGATTTCTTCTCAGCTCGTCCGCTGGGATTTGCAGGGCGATGGCATGGCTGCACAGGTCATTCCTGAGCAAGGCTACGACGAAGTCGGGCAGGGCATTTTCTTGACTGACTTGGCTCGCGAACTGGCGCAAGAGTTGGGTCAGGAACCTCCGGAAGAGATCTACCGCACCGAAGAGTTGATGTTTGACACCTTCGATCCGGCAGACCCCGCGGGCTATGTGCAGCAGCAAATTGACGAATACGGCGTCTAGTGCAGCGTCGACATTGAGGTTGTCGGTTGGGTAAAGTTTGCGGACAGCTCGGTGCAGTTCTGACGAGCCCTGAGTTACCACGGCTTTTACCCAACTGCCGCCAACCAATGATGAGAACGCTGATAGACCAACAGTCGTATGAGTTAGGAGGTATCGAGTATGACAGTTAGCGACACGAAGACGGCCATCCCCTACTACGGGGGTGAAAAGGAATCTCTCTTCTTCACAGAGGGGGTCAGGGCATTTCTACTCTTTGTAGGTTCATTAATCGCCTTTCTCCTGTTTTGGGAAATTGGGGCACGAGCCGACTGGTTTGCCAAGGGCATGCCCACCGCGTCCGAAACGTTGTCGGAACTTTGGTGGTGGATCACGAATCCTTTTTTTAACAATGGACCGAACGATTTGGGCATTGGCTGGAACCTACTGATCAGCCTGCGTCGAGTAGCGATCGGCTATTTTTTAGCGTCCATTGTGGCAGTGCCGCTGGGCATTTTGATGGGCATCTCTTCCATCGCTCGCAAGGGCTTTAACCCCTATGTGCAGTTGCTTAAACCGATTTCGCCGCTGGCTTGGTTGCCATTGGGGCTTTACATCTTCCGAGATTCCGAAATCACTGGGGTGTTTATCATCTTTATTTCCAGCATCTGGCCAACGCTGATTAATACAGCCTTTGGTGTGGCCAACGTGGATAAAGACTATCTCGATGTGGCCCAGACCCTGGGCGCTTCTCGCTTGCGCACAATCTTTAAGGTGATCATTCCGGCGGCGCTGCCGAACATCGTGTCGGGCCTGCGCATCAGCATGGGGATTGCCTGGTTGGTGATTGTCGCTGCGGAAATGCTCTTAGGTACCGGGCTCGGCTATTTCATTTGGAATGAGTGGAATAACCTTTATATCCCGAATATTTTGGTTGCCATCTTCATCATTGGCCTCGTCGGCCTCATTCTAGACAGCATTTTTGCTGCAGTAGAAAGATTTGTCGTATTTGGTCGAAACTCGTGAGTGTAGCACCCGTGAATTCAGCAACTCCGGTGGATACGTATTCGCCGACCGCGCAATTGTCGATTCGCAATGTCTCCAAAGTTTTTTGGGGCAAGAAGGATCTGTTCAGCAAGCTGGCTGGCAAAAAGTCGAGAGATTTTGTTGCGATCGAGAACATTAGTCTGGACATTGAGCCCAATACTTTTGTGTCCATCATTGGCCCTTCGGGTTGTGGCAAATCGACCCTGTTGAACATGATTGCGGGATTGTCAGACATTACCGCTGGCGAGATTTTGTTCAACAACCATCCGATTACTGGGCCTGGTCCTGATCGCGGCATGGTGTTTCAGAACTATGCCTTGATGCCGTGGATGACGGTGGAGGAGAACATTCGTTTCGCCGTTGAAACCGTGTACCCCAAATGGTCGGATAAGCAAAAGAATCGGGCGATCAAGGAGCACATTCAACTCGTAGGGCTGACCGGGGCGGAAAGGAAACATCCCCATGAACTTTCGGGCGGGATGCGGCAGCGGGTGGGCATTGCTCGTGCCCTAGCGTTTAGTCCGCAAATCTTGCTGATGGATGAGCCCTTTGGGGCGTTGGATGCTTTGACGCGCGGCTTTTTGCAGGATGAGATTGAGCGCATCTGGGAACAGGAGCGCAAGACCGTCATCATGATTACCCACAGTATTGAAGAGGCGCTGCTGCTGAGCGATCGCATCGTCATGATGACCCGGGGCCCCGCTGCCCGTGTTGACGAGGTGTTGGAGGTGCCCTTCCCCCGACCCCGCAACCGCGAAATCATTGATCAGCATCCGGCTTATCACGATCTCAAAGCCGAGATGGAAAGCCATCTCTATCGCGAAACGCGGGCCGTAGAAGAGGCGCGGATTAGTGGTTAAAAGAACCCTGGCCGCCGAGTAAGTTTTTGATTTTTGACTGATGTATTAAGAGGATCTAGATATGGCAATTCCCGAAATTACTGAAAAGTTGTTGGCAGCAAAGAAGGCCGCAGGGGTCACGTTTGCTGATTTGGAAGCCAAAGTGGGTTGTGACGAAGTGTGGATTGCCTCGGTGATTTATCGGCAAGCCAGTGCTTCGAAGGAAGAGGCGACCAAGATTGTGGAAGCGATCGGCGCTGATCCCTCCTTCATTGAGCCCCTCACTGAGTGCCCCGTCAAAGGTTCTCTGGATCCGGTGATTCCGACCGACCCGCTCATCTATCGGTTTTACGAAATCATGCAGGTCTATGGGATGCCCATCAAGACTGTGGTACATGAAAAGTTTGGCGATGGCATTATGAGCGCGATCGACTTCACTATCGATGTTGAGAAAGAAGAGGATCCCAAGGGCGATCGCGTCAAAGTCATCATGTGCGGTAAATTCTTGCCCTATAAGAAGTGGTAAGACCCTTGGTTTTGTCGGTTTTTGCTATTCATTACTTTGCTGAGAGGAAAGAGATGCGACAGTTATGGTCTAAAGCGGCGGTGTCGCCAGCGATGGTAAAGCTCGGTAGTTTGGGGTTGGTGGCGACGGTTGGGTTGATGCTGGTGGCGACGCCGGCTCTGGCTCACCACCCGTTTGGCGGTGAAACTCCAAACAACGCGATTCAAGGCTTTTTATCTGGCCTGGGTCACCCTGTGATTGGCCTGGATCATTTAGCTTTTGTGATTACCGCAGGTTTGTTGGCCGCTGTCATGGGTGGCGGTTTACTAATTCCCATCGGGTTCGTGCTGGTTTCGATGGTAGGTACTGTGCTCCATCTGATGGCTATTGATTTGCCCGCAGCGGAATTGGTGATTTCGGCCTCTGTTCTGGTGTTTGGCGCGTTGCTGGCCATGCGCGAACCGCCCAAGACAGCTGTCGTCGTCGGCTTGGCGGCGTTTGCCGGGCTGTTCCACGGTTATGCCTATGGTGAAGCGGTGATTGGCGCAGGTATGGATGCCGTGTTGGCTTACCTGGCAGGCTTCGCGATTATTCAGACGGCGATCGCAGTTGGCGCTTACGGTGTGGCTAAGCAACTCATAGGCAAGGCGGAAGGCAGCACTTTAAACCTGCGGTTTGCGGGCTTTGCCTTGGCAGGCGTTGGGGCGGCTTTCCTCTCCGGCGTGTTTCTCGGTTAATTTTTTTACGGCTAGATGTGTTGAGTTGAATGGGTTTCTACCCCCTAGTTCAGAGGCTGTTGGCAAAGCGCTGGCAGCCTTTTTTGTGAGTTGATTTTGGAGATTTGTGATGACGACCCCGGCCCCCAAATTAGTGCCGCCCTTCACGCGGGAAATTGCGATCGCGAAAGTGCGCATGGCGGAAAATGCCTGGAATAGCCGCGACCCCGATCGCGTGGCGATGGCCTATACCGAAGACAGTTTTTGGCGCAACCGAGCCGAAATTTTCCAGGGCCGGGAAGCCATTCGCGCCTTCCTGCGCCGCAAGTGGGACAAAGAACTGGACTACCGCCTGGTGAAAGAAATGTGGGCCTTTGGCGACAACCGCATTGCCGTCCGCTTTCAGTACGAATGGCACGATGATGCGGGGCAGTGGTATCGCGCCTACGGTAATGAGAATTGGGAATTTGATGAGGCGGGTCTGATGCGCCGTCGCGAAGCCAGCATCAACGATCGCCCGATTGAGGAGAGCGATCGCCGCTTCTTTTGGGATGCCTCGGCCCCCCGTCCCGACGACCACCCTGGTCTGATTAACTCGCCTGAATAGCCCCATCTGGGCAACTGCAGTGGGCTCGACCAATGCCGATGCTTAGGAATCAGGATTTTATAAAATCCAAGTTTTGTCGGGCAGGCATCTTGCCTGCTCTTGAACAGCCGAGACGGCTGTTCACACTTAATTTAATTCCAATTCCTTAGGCGCGACGTAAACGGTCGAGTTCGCGCTGGAGATCGACGAGTTCTTGGCGCAGGCGATCGATTTCGCTGACCGCAGGACTGGGCTCAACATCGACGGTGCCTTGAGTGTCTGAGCGCCGATAATTCCCGGCTTTGATCTGGGCATAGTCGTCCGAGTGTGCCCAAGACTTGAGATAGGTGAGGCGGTCAACGGGGAAGGGATGGCTGAGCATCGGCCCCGCGCCGCCACCGTTGTAGAGCAGAAACTTGTAGACCTGACTCAAGCCGTCTTCGTCTAAGTTTTGGTAGTCGCTGGCCTGTTTTTCAAAGGCGGCAAAGTTCAACTCATGGGCAAAGCGACTGCTACCGCCCGAGATGCGCATCATGGTATTGCCGACCAGTTGCCAGTCGTCAGTGGCGAGTAAGGCCGCGCGATCGCACGACAGCTCAGCCATCCGTCGCCACTCATAAAAGGCGTAGATCAGGCCCGTACTGACCATATTGCCAATGCCAAAGGTGAGTTCGCCGACGATGGTTGCCGTATTCATCGCCCAAATTGCCATCTGCGTCAGAGTCGTATGACCACATTTGATGTGACCTAACTCATGGGCCATCACCGCGCGAATTTCGTCATCACTCAGCAAGTCCAGCAGTCCCGTGTTGACGACCACGCAAGGGTTTTCTTCGCCGATGGAATAGGCGTTGACCTGCGGATTTTGGGCCACAAACAGGTTCGGCATGGGCTGCACATCCAGCGCCTGCACACACTCCCGAAACATTTGGTAAAGCGTGGCATATTGCTGCGGCCCGACCTGCACGTTATTGCCCATGAGCGACACTAGCTGCGGCCGTTCATACATAAATTCCACAAACTTGCGGGCAACAAGGTCGAATCCGGGGAAGGCGCGCAGGGCGGCTTCCGCTTGTTGGTCGAGGGGGTGGCGAAAGGCGTCGCGGCTAATTCCGGGATAGGTAGGCATAGCAATCAATCCGCTACGAGGAAGTCTGCACTTAGTCTAATCAATTCGCTAGTCAGCGGTCGGAGCCATTAGCCAGTCGGCAGGTATCAATGACTACGACCTCCCAGCTGGGTAAGTTGCTGACCGACCAGGCGGCGACCTATCGTATGATTTGTTGAGTATTATTCGCAATAAAGCCGCTATCTGAGCGATCGCCGCCCTATGGATCTCCCTGTCATTCTGAAACTAGATGCCCTAACCAAGCAATTTGCGGGTCAAGCGGCTCCGGCGGTGGATCAGGTGAGCCTGGTGCTACACCAAGGCGATTTGTTGGGACTGCTGGGACCGTCGGGCTGTGGCAAAACCACGCTGCTGCGACTGATTGCGGGGTTTGAGCGTCCCCAGCACGGCACCATCGACTTGGCCGGACACCCCATTTGTGACGGGCCGGTGTGGGTGCCCCCCGAACGTCGCGACGTAGGCGTCGTCTTTCAGGATTATGCGCTGTTTCCCCATCTGTGCGTACTCGACAACGTTGCCTTTGGACTGAAGACTCAAGTGCGTCGGGGCAAACTGGCAGCCGGACAAATTCGCGAAGAAGCCACGCGGGCGATCGCCCTCGTCGGTCTGCAGGGCTTTGAAAAGCGCTTTCCCCATGAACTCTCGGGCGGCCAACAGCAGCGAGTGGCCCTAGCCCGGGCGATCGCGCCTCGCCCTTCTCTCATTTTGCTGGATGAACCGTTTAGCAATCTGGATGTGCAGGTGCGGCTGTATCTGCGGCAAGAGGTGCGCGACATTCTCAAAGGCGTTGGCGCATCGGGCATTTTTGTCACCCACGACCAGGAAGAAGCCCTCTCGATTTCCGACAGTTTAGCGGTGATGCGCTCCGGTCAGGTCGAGCAGTTCGGCACCCCCGAAGACATTTATCGCTACCCCAGCTCGCGCTTTGTCGCGGGGTTTGTCACTCAGGCCAACTTTCTCCGGGCGGAGCGCCACGGCAACGTTTGGAAAACCGTGCTCGGCTCGTTTGCGGTGGACGCGGCGGCTCCCGCTGCCGCGATCGCGGAACTGATGGTGCGCCAGGAAGATCTGCAACTGCGGCCCGATCCGGCGGGGAATTTAGTGGTGCGCGATCGCCAATTTCTCGGTCGTGAATATCGCTACACCCTGACCACCGCCACCAACGATATTTTGTACGCCCGCACCGCGACCCGCGATCGCTTAGAAGTTGGCCAAACCGTCACCGCCCAGGTTGATCTAAACCAGCCTCAGATGTTTGCGATGTCGTAGCCGCCGAGAGAAATGCGATCGCTCGAATGCTCGCCACCCAGCACCCGGCTCTCCTGCTCCCCGGTTCCCCTACTCCTCTGCCCCTCACTCCCCTAATCCCCTTCTTCTCCACTCCCTTGCTCCCCTTCCCCCACTTTTTCTGCCGTGGAACCTTAATTTTTGCTGAGGAAAGCTGGGGCTCACTAAATTGTCACGGTTAGATCTCTGTGGAAGGTCGACGGTGGTTGCCGCTGCATGATCAGCGCCACTGTTGTTACCCTTTAGACGCGCTCTCTCAGGAGAAATTTGTGCTCGACAATTTACTCCCACCCCTCAACAGTCACAATCTGCCTTACCCCGACACGATTCACCCCATCGTGGTGCATTTTGTGATTGCGATGGTGTTGTTTGCCATTGTGTGTGATGCCATTGGCTTTTTTACAAAAAATCCGCGCCTGCTAGAAGTGGGTTGGTGGAATATCTTCGCCGCCACCACCTGGATTTTTGTGGCCGTGATCTTTGGTCAAATTGAAGCGGGGTTGGCATTACCGTATTCAGCGGCGGTCGGTGATTTGAACCTGCACACGTTGATCGGCTGGTCGCTCTCAGGAATTTTGTCCGTCATTACGGGCTGGCGCTACATCATCCGGCTCCGCAGCAAAGATTCGCTCCCGGTCGCCTACGTCGGCTTCAACGGCGTTTTACTCGCCTTGGTGCTGTTCCAGATTTACCTCGGCGATAAGTTGGTCTGGGTTTATGGCCTGCATAGTGAACCGGTCGTTGAGGCGACGCGGGGAGGGGTGCTGTGATGAACTGTTTACTCTCTGGGCCAACGGCGATCGCGGCGGCTAATGGCTTGCCCTACAGCATTCCGATTCACCCCAATCTGGTGCATTTGACGCTGGGATTGTTTATTTTGGCGATCGCCTTCGATATTGTGGCGGCCCTGTACCCGCTAGAAAAGCCCATCTTTAAGTTCTTGGCGATTCCCGTCCAAAGTTCCAATTTGTATGACGTGGGCTGGTTCAACATGTTGGCCGCGGCCATCATCACGTTTTTTACCGTTGCTGCGGGCTTTTACGAAATCATCTTGGCGCAGCCGCCGATGGATGTCGTGAGTCCCTGGGGCTTGGGCGCGATGGATACGATGATCTGGCACGGCGTCGGCGGCGTGGTGCTGCTCGGTTTGATTGTCGGGATGACGATTTGGCGTGGCTTTCAGCGCTATGTGTGGCGAGCTGATCGGGCGCGACAGGTGCAATGGAGCTATCTGCTAGCCGGGCTGGGCATCTTTGTGCTGATGTTTTTGCAAGGCACGTTAGGCGCGCACTTGGGCGGCGACTTTGGCGTTCATGTGACCGCCGATCGCTTGCTGTATGAGGGGCTCGACCCGAATACCCAGCTGCTGAATGTTCTGATCAAGTTTTGATTTTTAGGAAACCATGTTTTATCAACGCTGGTTTAAACAACGTTGGATTTTGGTCGTGATCGGGTTGGCGATCGCCGACACCCTGCTCAGCATTTGGATTGGTCAGCAGTCTTATCGCTGGCTACCCCCCCAAGCCTCCGCCGAGTCGATGCTGGTGGATGACCTGTTTTGTCTGATGACCACCATCGGCAGCCTGATCTTTTTTGGCGTCGTCGGTACGCTGATCTACTCCATGATTTTTCAGCGGGCCCCCAAGTACGACACCAGTGATGGCCCGCCGATTGAGGGCAACCTCAAACTCGAAGTCATCTGGACGGTCGTTCCCTCCATCGTGATCGTCGGGGTGGCGTTTGCCAGTTACCAGACCTACGACGGCATGAAAATTTTGGGCGACATCGGCCCCAAGGCGTTGGGCATGGCGACGGCCAATGCGGCTCCCATGACCACTGAGGTGGTCAAAACCGACCCGATTGAAGTGCGAGCGCGGCAGTGGGCCTGGGAATTTTACTACCCCGAGCAAGCGGTCAGCAGCACCGAACTCCATTTGCCGGTGAACCAGCGGGCGAACCTGAAGCTGTCATCGGAAGATGTGCTGCACGGCTTCTTTGTCCCGGCCTTTCGCATCAAGCAGGACATCATTCCCGGGCGCGAGATCGACTTCGAATTTACCCCCATTCGCGAAGGGCGCTATCGGCTGCGGGACTCTGACTACAGCGGCACCTACTTTGCCGCGAATCAATCCGTCGTAGTGGTCGAGTCGGAGGCCGATTATCAAGATTGGCTGGCGATTGCTGCAGCCCAATCGCCCACTCCGGCCCAAAACCGCGCCTATCGGGAATATCAGCGATCGCGCCAAAATCCCAACGGTGGAGGTTGGGCCACAGTCGAACCTGCCGCTCCGCCCGTTGTCAATTACGCCAGTTCAGACGAGGAATCTTATGAGTAACGCATCTATGGAGGCGCTACAGCCGAGCTTGCAGCCTCAACCCGGTGCGCCAGACAACTGGAAGCGCTTTTTCACCTTCAGCACTGACCACAAGGTGATTGGCATTCAATACATCGTCACGGCGTTCGTGTTTTTCTTATTCGCGGGCTTACTGGCGATGGTGATGCGGGGCGAGTTGCTGACACCCGAAGCCGATTTGGTCGATCGCACCGTCTACAACGGCCTGTTCACCATGCATGGCACGTTGATGCTGTTCATGTGGACCTTTCCCATGCTGAACGGGTTGGCGAACTATCTCGTCCCGCTGATGATCGGCGCGCGGGATATGGCCTTTCCCCGGTTGAATGCGGCGGCGTTTTGGCTCGTGCCGGTGTTTGGCGTTATCCTCACCGCGAGTTTCTTCGTCCCCGGTGGCCCCTCGCAGTCGGGCTGGTGGGCCTATCCCCCCGTGAGCTTGCAAAATCCGACGGGTAATCTGATCAACGGCCAATCTCTGTGGATTTTGGCCGTGGCCCTCTCCGGCATTTCTTCCATCATGGGGGCAGTCAATATTGTCACCACCATTTTTCGGATGCGGGCACCGGGCATGGGCTGGTTCAAAATGCCCGTCTTTTGCTGGACGGTGCTGGCGGCGCAGTTGATTCAGCTCTTTGGTCTCCCGGCGCTGACGGCGGGTGCGGTGATGCTGCTGTTTGACCTGACGGTGGGCACCAGTTTCTTTAATCCGGAACTGGGCGGCGACCCGGTGCTGTATCAGCACTTTTTCTGGTTCTACTCTCACCCGGCGGTGTATGTGATCATCCTGCCGATTTTCGGCGTATTCTCCGAAATCTTCCCCGTCTACGCGCGGAAGCCCCTCTTTGGCTATCCCGTCGTGGCGGTGTCGTCGTTGGTGATTACCGGACTCAGCGGCATTGTGTGGGTACACCATATGTTTGCCAGCGGCACCCCCGGCTGGATGCGGATGCTGTTCATGTTCACCACCATGACGATTTCCATTCCCACGGGCATCAAGGTATTTGCCTGGGTGGCGACGGTGTGGGGCGGCAAAATTCGCCTGAATACGCCAATGCTGTTTGCTCTGGGCGGCTTGATTATGTGGGTGTTTGCGGGCATCACGGGCATCATGCTGGCGTCGGCTCCCTTCGATATTCACGTCAACAACACCTACTTTGTGGTGGGCCACTTCCACTATGTGATTTACGGCGCGGTGGTGATGGGCTTTTACGCCGCGATTTACCACTGGTTCCCCAAGATGACGGGGCGCATGTATTACGAGGGCTTGGGCAAATTGCACTTTGTGCTGACCTTTATCGGCGCGAATTTGAACTTTTTCCCCATGCATCCGGCGGGGCTGATGGGGATGCCGCGACGGGTGGCGTCCTATGACCCGGAGTTTGCCTTTTGGAATGTGCTGGCCAGTCTGGGCGGTTTCCTACTAGGGGTTTCGACGATTCCCTTTTTGCTGAACATGCTGAGCTCTTGGGCCCGGGGACCAGAAGCGGGGGACAATCCCTGGCGGGCGATCGGGCTGGAATGGCTCGTGTCTTCCCCGCCGCCCCACGAAAATTTTGACGAAATTCCCGTGGTGGTGTCGCGGCCCTATGGCTATGGCAGTGACGAACCGCTGATTGCAAACGCATCTGAGAAGGAGTGACCCCGTGAGCACAACGAACGTTGATCAATCCCTCGAAGTGGCCACTGTTCACGCTGGCGAGCATGAAGAAGAAGACAATCGCATGTTTGGCTTTATTGTCTTCTTGCTGTCGGAAAGTGTGATTTTCCTGAGCTTTTTTGTGGGCTATATCGTCTACAAGCAGACCTCGGCGGAGTGGTATCCGGCTGGGTTTGAGGGGTTAGAGATTCGCGAACCGCTCATCAACACGATTGTGTTGGTGTCCAGCAGCTTTGTGATTTACTTTGCCGAGCGGTTTCTGCACAAGGAGAATCTGTGGGGTTTCCGGATTTTCTGGTTGCTGACCATGGCGATGGGCAGTTTCTTCCTATTTGGTCAGGCCGTGGAATGGATGCATTTGCCCTTTGGCTTTAAGGATGGCCTTTTCGGCGGCACGTTTTATCTGTTGACGGGCTTCCACGGATTGCACGTGCTGACGGGGGTGTTGTTGCAGGGGGTCATGCTGGGGCGATCGTTCATTCCCAATAATTACGCGGGGGGTGAATATGGCGTCAATGCCACGTCTATCTTCTGGCACTTCGTCGATGTGATCTGGATTATTTTGTTCATTCTGATTTACGTCTGGAAGTAATGGTTAAAGTTCCGGCTGATGATTATGCTGATCTCCTAGATAGCCTTGCCTTGGCTCTTGAGAGTTCTTACATGAATATGAAAGATTCATCTCTGTCTATTGATGAGTATGAATATTCAGGAGTTCTCATTAATAGGTTGCAAGCATTCTATTGTGCTCAGGACACAATCAAAAAGTTTCTTGGGAAGCGAGTTGCACAAGCAGGTGCAGATTTCTTCGTTGAGTCCGTGCTTTTTCTGCTCCGGATTTTTAATGATGTGGAGGCTTTGGATTTCGAAATCAGCTCTGAGCTTCCTGTCAAGCGGAAGAGAAACGCTATTAGACCAGATATAAGCATTTGGAAAGATGGTGAACTGCTCGCAATTATTGAGTGTAAAACTCAGCTTGGCTGGCTTCGGAATAACTGGAAACAACATTTTGAAGAGCGCGAAAAGAGTCTGAAGGAGGTTTTCCCTGATGCTCAGTTTCTGGTTTTCGTGATGACGGGTTGCAACTGGTCAGGCTTTGGTGAACAAAATGTTTCTATTGAACATAGAAAGTTTTTTTGTTTTTTGAAAGACGCTTGGCCAGCACATCTTTCTAAGGAATTTGACTCTTCACTCTTTGAGTCTCCTGTAGAAGATTTAATGCAGCGGCTCAAGTTCTTGTCCTCATAGGAAAATCGGCATGATTATTGATGACCAGCATTACGACATCATCATTGTGGGCACCGGGGCCGGGGGCGGGACTCTGGCGCAAAAGCTGGCCCCGACGGGCAAGCGGATTTTGATTTTGGAGCGGGGCGATCGCATGGCCCTGTCCGAACAAAATCGCGCTGATGTGGATGTCTTTAAAAAGGAGCGGTATCACGCGCCAGAGCAGTGGTACGACCAGGAAGGGGAGCCGTTTTCGCCGCAGACCAATTACGCGGTGGGGGGCAATACCAAGATTTATTCAGCATCCCTGATGCGGATGCGCGATCGCGACTTTACCGCCGTGCCCCATCAAGAGGGCATCGCCCCGGAGTGGCCCTTTCAATACGCCGATTTAGAGCCTTACTACACCGCCGCCGAGCAGCTTTATCAGGTGCACGGCAGTGCTACAGGCGATCCCACGGAACCCGAACACAGTGGAGAATATCCGTTTCCGGCGATCGACCATGAGCCGCTGATGCAGCCGATTATCGAAGGGTTGAGCCATCAAGGGTTAAATCCGGCCCCCTTGCCCCTGAGCCTGACCCGTCAGGATGATGACCCCACGGGCGATGCCGAGGTGTTCGGCATTGATTTGGCGCTGAAGCATGACAACGTCACCCTCAAAACGTCGGCCCAGGTCGTTGCCCTCCATACGGATCCTTCAGGCAAGGCGATCAAAGGGGTGCAGGCCGAGGTGGGCCGCCAAACCATTATGTTCAGTGCAGATATTGTGGTGCTGGCTTGCGGGGCCGTCAATTCGGCTATGCTGCTGCTCGACTCGGCCAATGACTGCCATCCCCACGGTCTGGCCAACAGCTCTGACCTGGTGGGCCGCCACCTGATGAAGCAAAAGCTCACCGTCATCGTCGAAAAAGCGGCTGGTAAGAACTCGGGTGAGTTTCCTCGCACGGTTAGCGTGAATGATTTTTATTGGGGCAACCGCGATTACGAGTATCCGATGGGCCACATCGAAAATAGCGGTGGTCTGCTGCGGGATATCGTCTTTGCCGAATCGCCGCCGCTACTTTCGGTGCTGGCTCAGGTATTGCCGGGTAATCGGTTAATGGGGCTAGCGGTGAAATCGATCGGCTGGTGGGCGCAAACAGGGATGCTGCCCGATCCCAACAATCGCGTTCAGCGGCTCAAGGGCAAACTCCGCTTTGAGTTTGAGCCCAACAACTTTGAGGCCCACGATCGCCTCGTCTACCAGTGGATTGAAGTGCTTAAAAAGCTGGAATTGACCACCGATACCGTCAAAAGCAACTCTATCTTTCCCCGGGGCGAAGCGCCGCTCAGCGTCGTGGGCTATCAGCTCGGCACTTGCCGCATGGGCACCGACCCGACAACCTCCGTGCTCGACACCCACTGCCGCACCCACGATATCGATAATCTGTACGTCGTTGATGGCAGCTTTTTCCCGTCCTGTCCCGCCGTGGGGCCAGCGTTGACCATCATGGCCAATGCGCTCCGAGTGGGCGACCATTTGTGCGATCGCCTCAAAGGCTAGGGGATCGTCACCTGGAAACTTTGGGGGGCGGTATTGCCAATGATGATGTCTGCGATAGCGCACTGGTGGAACTGCCCCCGTGGTGCGATCGCCCCGTCAGGAATGCAGCGATACAATGAGGAAGCAACTTCTTGCTGCGACCCGATGCCTGCTTCAACGTCTCAAGTCAACATTTATCAGCGCTTAGGGATCACCCCCGCTGAGCTAGCGACATTTTGTCAGCGGTGGCAAGTGGCAGAGCTATCGCTGTTTGGCTCCGTGTTGCGGGATGACTTTTCTGAACATAGCGATGTTGATGTGCTGGTGACGTACCTGCCAACGGCTCAACGAGGGTTGTTTGAAAAAATGCAGATGCAGGAAGAGCTAGAAACGCTGCTGCATCGTCCGGTGGATTTGGTGAGTAAAACCGCGATCGTGCAAAGCCGCAACTGGCTCCGTCGCCGTCATATTTTGGATTCAGCCCAGGTTATCTATGTCGCGTGATCAAGAAGCTTTGGTGGATATCCTGGAGGCCATTAAGCTCATCTTGCAGTACGCGGCAGGTCAAGATTTTGAGACCCTTGCGGCCAATGTTGAAAAGCAGGATGCCATCTTGCGCCGGATCACGATCATCGGTGAGGCCACAAAGCGGCTTTCCAACGAGTTTCGTTTACAGCATCCCGCCATTCCTTGGAGGCAAATGGCTGGTATGCGGGATGTGATCACCCATAACTACGATGAGGTTGATTTCGAGGATGTTTGGGGAGTCATTCAAAGAGACTTGCCGCAATTGTTGACCGACCTTGAACCGCTAGTTGCCGCTGATTAGCCCTAACGGTGCTCTCCTCAAGTCTGCTCCACAGCATCACATTTTGCCCGTTGGTAGAGGAGACCGTCACCCCTCTGGTGGAGCGATCGCCCCGTCAGGAATGCAGCGATACAATGAGGGAGCAACTTTTGGCTGCGACTAGATGCCTGCTTCAACGTCTCAAATCAACCTTTATCAGCGCTTAGGCATTACCCCCGCCGAGCTAGCGGCATTTTGTCAGCGGTGGGATATCGCTGAATTGTTACTGTTTGGCTCAGTCCTGCGCGATGCCTTTTCGGCTAGCAGCGACATTGACATTTTGATTTCATATTTTCCTGGCAAAACCAAGGGCTTGCTGGCTTTAGTACGCATCAAAGATGAGTTAGAAAAGCTGATTGAGCGAGAAGTGGACGTGACGACGAAGCAATCCATTAAACAGAGTCACAATGAGCGACGGCGACGGGAAATTCTAGGTACGGCACAGGTGCTTCATGTCGCGTGATCAACAATCGGTGCAAGATATCCAACAAGCGGCTCAGGAAATATTGAGATTTATGCCGTCGAATACTAGTCTTGAACTCTCAGCAAGGTTGTTAGCATGCGAGTGAGGACTCAAAAAGAGTTTTAATTAAACTTTTGGGCAACTGGCAAGGCGAGATTGAAGTGCCCCATAGCGATTCAGCTCATCACGAGAGGCATCGCAGTATTCAGAACCAGAACCACAAAGCACTTTCCAGGGTAGGTGTCCGACGGGTGAATCAAGGCTGTAGGCTACCTGTACATCATCCTGCTCAGTGTCCCAGACCCTCGTCCACCCAACCCGATCAGCAAAACATAGATAGGAGTCTTGATTTATTGCTGCCGCCGTTGCAACCTCGGCACACATTGAGGTATAGATTCTGTGTTGTACGCTGAAACCAAACTTGCCGTCGCTGGCTGCAATCCAAAGTTGGTCTATCCCTTGTAGTATCTCGCAGGAAAAACCTTGCAAGTCAGCTTCAGTCAACCGGCCAACCTCCTCGCGGTTGGATAGGCGCAGCATAACATCGAGAGTTTCCTGATCCGCCTCCTGCCATTGTCGAGCTTGCAGATATTCCTCTAACTGGCTAAGTTCAGTAGGAATTGGCGTACTCGTTGGAGCAAGTGTTTTTAGAATTGGCCGTATCCCTAAAATCGACAGCAAGCCAACTCCCCCTAGTCCAGTCCACTTTAGGAATTGCTGTCGCGACAGTCTTGATTTACCTTCAGCAGGCATATGTAACGGTAGCAACAAGCGAGGCTTGCCCATATGCTGCTCTAGCCCTCTGATGAGCCGATCCATATCCTTATTAAAATCTGGATCAGGGCGAGCTTGCCGATAGTTGCGATAGGCCAAATCTTTCAACCCATTGGGCAGTTCATCTACCCCGGGCATATCGGCGTTACTCACCAACAACGGCACCACTATCATGGTCGGTCGTCGCAGAGCTTCTTCAATTTCAGCCCTTACCCAATCATTAGAATTGTCTATTCGCCGTCGACCTTGGGCGTCTTTTGCATTGAGCCAGTCTGGGCCGATGATAGCCAATAGTATCTGGCACTGGCTCAACGTGTCGTTCAGGTAATCGCGAAAGTCTACTCCTGGTGGAATGTCATCTACATCTTTAAACACAGCCCGTTTTCCAAAGTGGACTGCTAATCGATCGTAAACACGCCCGGCATCGGCAGAACTATCGCTTCGGCGATAAGAGATAAATATCGAGGGCATCCGTCAGAGCTAACTTAGCAGGACGTTTCTATTAAACGCTAAGGTCATTTGAATTGAGCGATCACCACAAGGTATCGCCTTCCCCATGTGAGGGGGCTAGCCGCGATCGCCCTGTCCCCTCTTCGCTCGTTGACATCACGACACGGGACGTGAAAAAGAGGCAGAGTAAAGCGCTACCATAGCGCTAATTCTTTTCCTTTCCTGCACCCCCATGGCCACCCCTACGCGTGCCGAGAAATATGACCAGGGCAAGGCATTGCGCGAAAAAGTTAGTCGTAGCCGCCACGGTGACTGGTCACCCGCAACGAACCGAGTCGACCCTTTAGAGCGGTTGCAAGCAAGCGATCGCGATCGCTTGCCCCACCTCATCCCGATCAAATATGGCCGCATGGTCGAGTCGCCGTTTGCTTACTTTCGCGGGTCAGCCGGAGTCATGGCCGCCGACTTGGCCCCGACTCCGGTGTCGGGCATTAACGCCATGCTTTGTGGTGACGCCCATCTGTGCAATTTCGGCGTGTTTGCTACCCCCGAGCGCAACCTGATCTTCGACATCAACGACTTTGACGAAGTGTATCCTGGCCCGTGGGAATGGGATGTGAAGCGCCTGGCGGCGAGTGGGGTGTTGGCGGGGCGATCGAATGGCTGCAAAGACGCTGACAATCGTGACCTGGCCAAGGCTGTGGGGCGAGCCTATCAAAAGGCCATGCAATACTTCGATGACCACACGACTTTGGAGATGTGGTACTACCACATCGACGCTGAGTACATGCTCGATCTATTCAAAGACGCCTCTTCCAAGCGGGGGCAAAAAACTGCGCAAGAAATGGTGGAAAAAGCCCGTCAGCGCACCCAAGCCCAAACCCTGGAAAAGCTCACCACCCAAGCAGACGGACGGCGACGGTTCATCAGCGAACCGCCGTTATTAGTCCCTTTAAGAGCCGATACGTATCATGAAGTGTTGGGCGATTTTGACCGCTCTCCGGATGAACTGCGCGCCACCATTGAGGCCAACTGGCACGGCTATTTAGGCAGTTTGTCCAAAGAGCGACAATTTTTGTTGAGTCGTTATCGCATTGCTGATGGGGCACTCCGGGTCGGCGGCATCGGTAGTGTGGGCACCCGCTGCTTAATCGTGCTGCTCGAAGGCCAAGGGGGCGAAGACGATGCCCTCATTTTGCAACTTAAAGAAGCGGGTGCATCAGTGCTGGAACCGTTTTTGCCCGCGCATACTTACGACACCCATGCCGAGCGGGTCGTGACAGGACAAACTTTGATGCAGACT
This sequence comes from Leptolyngbya iicbica LK, assembly GCF_004212215.1. NCBI lineage: Bacteria > Bacillati > Cyanobacteriota > Cyanophyceae > Leptolyngbyales > Leptolyngbyaceae > Leptolyngbya > Leptolyngbya iicbica. The sequence goes on along the minus strand of NZ_QVFV01000001.1, from coordinate 606,931 downwards.
GTGAGTGATATCTTTCTCGGCTGGCACCGCAGTTCCCGCACCGAGGTGGATTATTACTGGCGACAACTGAAGGATATGAAGGGCTCTGTGGAGGTGGCAGATCTCGACGACAAGGGTTTAGAAACCTATCTGGAGCTCTGTAGCTGGACGCTGGCCCGTGCCCATGCTCGCACCGGGGATGCCGCCACCACCTGTGGCTACATAGGTAAAAGTGACAAATTCGCTGAGGCGATCGCCCAATTTGCGATCGCCTATGCTGACCAAATCGAGCGCGATTATGAGCAGTTAGCCCAAGCGGTGCAGTCCGGCAAAATTCCTGCCGAACGGGGAATCTAGGTCGCGTCTACGTTGAAAAACTAGAGTGACGCACCACTCACAGCGATCAAAGGGGCCCTGTCGTGCAGGTGCTAGGGGACGGGTCGCTTGGACGGTGCTTGACGATCCTGATTGAGCCGATAAGGGATCCGTCCCCTGAAGGCTAATCCTGTAGGGTTTTTAAATTTCCCGTTTGATGGGGAGAATAGGCCTCTCAATCTGCTGGACTGATCACCTGCCCGCCCCGCCCGCGAATGAATTGCGGGCTCACAGAACAAACCCATTGAAATGGGTTAACGCCGGGTTGAGTCAGGGTTTTGGCGATTGAGTCCACTTCAGTGGACTTCCCACATTAGCCCGCAGTTTACTTGCGGGTGGGCTCGCGGAACTCGCAAGATCGATACTCTGGAAAACCCCTACAGGATTAGCCCTGAAGGGAGTATTTGCAGGGCAACCAGACTTTTAGGGAGTCATGCCGCTAACTGCGATCGCGCTCAGCGTGATGCGACCTCAAACATCGGTACAGCAACCTGGTTACGGAATTCGCGATTCCCCAAGGTTGCCTGGTTGCCGCCTGCGAAACCGGGTTTCTCGGCATCCCGAACCCAGGCTCTAAACCCCTGCTTCCTCCTCGGTTTCGGCGGCTGGCTCGAACTCAACGTCCAGCGCATCTAGTGAAATGCCCGCTTCGACAAATTCAATCGACTCATCATCCGCCAGGAATCCGGCAATTTCAATATCCGATTCCCCCGCCGACAGTCGCCCGGCAGCCATGCCTCCTTCCGAGACAAAGGCCGTGTAAGCTACTTCGCGCCCGGCTTCGAGCTGATCCGCGATGTCCCGTTGCAGTGCCTCGGTCATTACCGTGGCACCGACTTCTTCCATCGCCGCTTGCAGGTCCGCCACCCAGGTATACTCAATCACCGCCACGATCGCTGACGTTCCTGGTGGCAGCGCCTCACCCAAGATTTTCATCCGGTCTTTGGCAAAGCCCGACTTTTTGAGCTTGTTAGCGAGTGCCCCAATGACTGCGCCAGTAGCCCCCGCCGCAATAATGCCAGGGCCAGTGACTAAACCGATCGCGGCCCCCAAGGCCCCGCCCCACTTGGCCCCCGTCTTGGCTTGAAAATCTTTCAGTTCGGCAATGCGCAGTTTCCCTTTCTCGTTGCGGCGCAATACCGCCGCCTTTTGGATGCCGATGAGATGTTGGCGTTTGGCCGCTCGCAACGTCTGCATGGCCTCTTTGGCCGACTTTTCATCATTGAAGCTCGCAATGAGCAGTTGTACTGGTGCGTCAGTCATAGTTAAGAACTCCCGGATGTCAAAGCGACATCAATGGTAAGTCCAGAAGTCGAGGCGATCGCTGTTTTTAAGCAAAACTCTATTTACGCTGCTAGAAATTTTTCCCTCAATTGAACAACCAACTGAAAACGCCGCGATTGAGCAGACATCGCCGACTGCCGCTCAAATAGCGGTGTTTTCTAAGGTCGGGTCGGGGCTTGCCCCATCCCACAGCGGGCTTAACCTTTGTTCTGCTTTTGTTTTTGCAAAGCGTCTAAGGCGGCCTGGAAGTGTTGAGGCTGAATGTGAATTTGCGACGGATCGTCGGCCCCAGAGGCCCGATATTCCCGAATGGCTTCGAGGGCGGCCTGGTTGCTGAGCAGAGCGAGGTCGGCCCCATTCCAGCCGTCGGTTTGGGCGGCTAAAGCCGCTAAGTCAACGCCTTCGAGAGGGCGATCGCTGTTATGCACTTGCAAAATCGCCAAGCGACTTTCCTCTGTCGGCAAGTCCACCTCGATTTGCAGATCTAGGCGACCTGCCCGCAACAACGCCGGATCAAGGGCACTACGGCGATTGGTGGCCCCCACTAGCAGCACATCGGTGCTCTCTTGCAGGCCGTCGAGTTCGGTGAGCAGTTGGCCGACCACGCGATCGCTCACCCCCGAATCGCCTTGATACTGTCCTCGGGCGGGAGCCAGGGTGTCGATTTCATCAATGAACACCACGCAGGGCGCAGCCTGTCGCGCCTTGATGAACAATTCGCGCACAGCTTGTTCGGCAGCGCCCACCCAACGGCTCATCAATTCTGGCCCATTGACCGCGATGAAGTTGGCGCGAGCTTGGGCGGCGACAGCTTTGGCGAGCAGGGTTTTGCCCGTTCCCGGTGGCCCCCAGAGCAGAATCCCGCGCGGCGCGGTAGCTCCCGTTTGTTGATATAGCTCGGGATACAGCAGCACCCCTTCCACCGACTCTTGCAGGGTGCGCTTGGCATTTTCTAAACCGCCGATGTCGTCCCAGGCGACTTTGGGCGATTCCACCTCTACCGATCGCAGCACCGAGGGCTTGATTTCCTTCAGCGCAGCGGCAAAGTCGGCCTGGGAAACATGCAGATCGGGCGGAATGGGATCGCTGAGGGCAGGCACCTGTCGGCGCAGAGCCAGATAAGCGGCCTTTTGACACAGGGCTTTGAGGTCGGCCCCCACCATGCCCACCGCCACATCCGCGATCGCCTCTAAACTCACCGTGCCATCCAGTGGCATCTCGCGAGTTTGAATTTTCAGAATCTCTAGCCGCCCGTCGCGATCGGGCACCCGAAAATGCACTTCGCGATCGAGGCGTCCGGGACGGCGCAAGGCGGGGTCGATGTGGTTCGGCTGATTCGTCGCCGCCAGCACCACAACCCCTTGGGTTTTGGCAAAACCATCCATCAAGCTGAGGAGTTGCGCCACGAGTCGTTTTTCAACTTCCCCCTCTACTTTGCTGCGATCGGGGGCCAGACTGTCGATTTCATCAATGAAGATGAGACAGGGGGCCGACTTCGCTGCTTTTTCAAACACCTTGCGCAGGCGACCTTCCGCCTCTCCATAGTATTTGCCCATGATTTCGGGGCCGACGATCGCGATATAGCTGACGCCCAATTCTTCCGCCAGCGATCGGGCCGTCAGGGTTTTGCCCGTGCCCGGCGGCCCCACCAGCATCACACCCCGAGGCGGCTCCAATCCCAACTGCGTCAATACATCGGGCCGCTTGAGGGGAATTTCGATCAGCTCCTTCAGCTCTTGAATGACCGCTGCTAGGCCCCCCACATCTTTGAGCGAAGGCATTTCGGGAGCTTTGGGGGTGGCTTTGGACGGCGTTTGGGCTGGAGATTGGGGCGAGGCTGCAGCGGTAGTCGGGTTCTCTGAAGCGTCAGTCGCATCGGGACTCTTCCCCGTGTCGGCTGGCGGCGGCGTGACAATGACCTCTTCACTGATGCCGCTGTCGTCATCGTCCCCGGTGCCTGGTGTCCGAATGCGGGAGACGCCAATATCCGGAATGTTGCCCTGTCGGGGAATGTTGCCTAGCCCCCGCGCATTGACCCGAATGTCGGTCTTCAGTTCTCCGTTTTCGGCTTTTTCTTCCAGCGTTTTGGCGAGTTCTAAGAGTTGTTCAAAGCCTTTGAAGAAGTCATTCATAGCCATATCCAGGGTTGCAACGGCGGCGTCATCTGTCCCTGATGTCATCAGCGCAGCGCCAACTCAGGGGATCACATGGTTTCACTATAGCTTTCCCGCTTTGCGCTCTTTTTGGGGGTCGTTGCGGCTTTTTGTAACGAAGCTGAAATCAAGTGCTCGTGCTGTTGCTGTGTGGCGTGGATAGGTGAGGGGGAGTCAGGGAGCGGAGGGGCGAGGGAGCGGGGGAACGGGGATTACGGTTTTTGTTAGGCCCTTGGCCTGGACTGCTGGAGAAATTCGAGAAACACCTGTACTTTACGGGGCTGATAGGAACGAGACGGTAATACTAACCAAGCGGCGGTGTTGAACTCAGTGGCGGTGACTTGATGGGTGGGAAAGACATCGACCAAGTCTCCTGAGCGCAACTCGTGATCGATCAGCCAGTTGGGAAGTAGGGCTAACCCGAGTCCCGCGATCGCACATTGTTGCAAGGCCAACGCATTGGAAATCACCACGCTTCCGTGAACCGGAATCTCACTCAGGCTTCCTGCCGCATCCTTGAACAGCCAGCGGGAGCGAAAGCCGGAGAGGGGAAACCGCAAGCATTCGTGTTGGGCAATGTCGCCAGGTTGCTGAGGCTGTCCGTGCTCAGCTAAATACTGCGGGCTGGCACAGACCCGGTAATGGGTGGGCATGAGCCGTTGAGCAATTAGAGAAGAATCCGCCAAGATGCCCAACCGAATGGCGACATCAATTCGCTCAGCTAGAAGATCGACTACGGCATCGGTCAGCAGCAGTTCCACCGCCAAGTCCGGATATTGCTGCCGAAAAGCGGGTAGCAAGGGCACCAAACATCGCTGTCCAAAGGAGACAGAGGCGGTCACCCGCAGAGTACCCTGGGGTTGGCCGGAGATATCCGTCGCGATCGCGATCGCCTGCTGCATTTCGGCCAGCAGCGGTTCTATCCGTTCAAAGTAAGTGGTCCCTGCTTCTGTGGGTGACAAGCGCCGGGTTGTGCGTTGAAACAGGCGAATGCCCAACTCGGTTTCTAAGCCAGCGATCGTGCGGGAGATTGAAGAAGGGTCAACGTTGCGATCGCGCGCGACTGCTGCAAAACTGCCCTGCCGCATCACCTCAACAAAAACATCCAGAGTCGATATGTCCATCGCAATCCTGACCAAACTTTCGTGGTCAGCCCAGGGGCGAGCATTGCTTCATTACAGCAGTCAGATCTGATTCGTGCAAGATACGCAAGAGTATCATGACATTTTCAGTCTTTATTGAAGTTTATTCATTAACTAAACTCTGATGGTCAAACATATAGAGAAAGTAAGCATGACAACCATCGCCTTTTTAGGACTCGGTGCAATGGGCGCACGCATTGCCCAAAACCTGCTGCAAGCCGGGTATCCCCTCGTGGTTTACAATCGCACGGCTGATCAGGCCCAACTGCTCATTGAGCAAGGGGCGATCGCTGCCGCCACGCCCAAGGCTGCCGCCGCGCAGGCCGATGTCGTGATCAGCATGGTGACGGATGATGACGCCTCTCGCGAGGTGTGGCTAGCGCCGCAGACTGGAGCCATCCATGGCTTGCAGCCGGGGGCGATCGCAATTACCTCCAGCACGCTTACCGTTGATTGGACGAAGCAACTGGCCAGTCACATTCAGCAAGTGGGAGCTGCGTTTTTAGATGCTCCGGTGGTCGGTTCACGTCCCCAAGCTGAGGCTGGCACGCTAATTTATCTCGTCGGGGGCGATGCCCAAATTCTCCAGCAAGTGACCCCGCTTTTGTCCAAATCTGGCTCAGTGCAGCACGTCGGCACGATTGGACAAGGCATGGCGATGAAGCTAGCGGTGAATGCCCTCTTCGGCATTCAGGTGGCGGCTCTGGCAGAAGTGCTGGCATTCCTTACCCAACAGGGACTAGACCAGGCTCAAGCGATGGCGTGTCTTGGCAATACGCCCGTGCTTAGCCCCGCTGCCAAAGGAGCCGGTGGGTTGATAGTGGCAGAGAAACATGCCCCGCTTTTCCCCATTGATTTAGTCGAAAAAGACTTGCGATATACCCTGGCGGCGGCGCAATCGGTGGAAACTGAGTTGCCGACCGCGATCGCCACACAGCAGATTTTTCAACGGGCGATCGCCCAGGGGCATGGTTCCCAGAACATTACTGCCGTCGCTCAACTATATGCGGGGCTGGGGACTGCTTCGTCAGCGGTGCGGTAGTATCACCCAACGCTGGTCAGGGGCTGCTGGGCGGCGCTACCAACTGCCAGAAGCGCCGCCGCCGGAGGAACTGCCGCCACCGCTGGAACTGCTACTCGAACTCGATCGCTGCTTGCGGGGAATGGTGCGGTTAAAGACTTGGTGATAGCTGCAATGCTGACAGTCTTGGGTGATTTCGGCGGTGCCTGTGCTGGTGTAAGTCGGGCTCACAACGGTGCGACTCTTTTCTGACAGCGTTTTGTGGCCACACTGACGGCAAGACTGGTATCGCGAAAACAGACTGTTGTAGGACAGCGTCGTGTGGTAGCCACAGGTCGGACAGAGCCAAACGTCGTAATCAACCGATTTTAAGGACTCTTCCCGCCGCTCACCGGGATCAAGATATTGGTCATCTTCGCTTTCGGACAGGCGACGCATCTCGGTATTGCAGGTGGGGCACTGGCGCGATCGCCGTCGATTCCACCAGCCATAAACTGTCCGTGCAATGCCTCCCGCCACGGTTAGGGGAATCAGCAAAAAGCCGACGATGCCAGCCCAAAAGTTGCCGCCACTGTCCGAGGAATTGCTGGCCGAACCCGCAGTAGACGCGGCACCCGATGACGGCGGGGGAGCACCAGGAGCAAAATATTGGGTCACCGCATTCACACCCGCGATCGCGCCCGCCGCCATTTGCCCGTCGCGAAAGTAGGGCAACATTTCGTTATCGATGATGGTTTGGGCGGTCTGGTCGGCCTGACTGTCGTACCCGGCCCCAACTTCGATCCGCACTTTGCGATCGCCCGGTGCCACCAACACCAAAATCCCGTCGTTGCGGGTGGCGTCACCAATGCCCCAGGTGTTGAAAAGGTTAGTGGCGAAAGCTTCGAGGGTGCTGTCCCCGGTTTCGTAACGGCCAAAGGTATCGACCGTCAGCAGCACAGCATGTACTCCCGTCTCCGACCGAAACTGTTCCAGACGGCTACCGACATTGGCCTCTTGCTCTGGCGACAAAATCTCGCCATAGTCGTTGACATAGGGATGCTCAAAGGCTGGATAGGTGCCTTGCGCTTGGGCCACATCGACGTTGGCAAACCACAACAGCACGACGGTCGTGCCTAACGCCATCAGCCAATAGCGCCAATGCTGCCACCCTTTCAATTGGCCCACATGTTTGATTGACAAGTGCTGTGTCATCTCCTGAGTTCCTTGCTGAACACCTCGAAAGCTCGGCACCCGCTGGAGGATAGTCCTGGCTAGCCTTAGTCACAGTGTGCCCGCAGAAAGGACTTCAATCCAACGGGGGGTGATTTCGAGAGGGCCATTCGTGAGTGCTGGCGGCGTGATTGGCGGTGCGATCGCCCTTCAAGTCATCACGAAAGATTTAGGGCAGACACGTTTGTAACATCGAGCACTACTGATGCAGCAGCGGCTCCACTTCTTGAAGGAGTCTTGGCAGGCTGGTTTGCAGAATATCCCAAACCACGACATCAGCAATGTTGGTATAACCGTGGGTCAAAATATTGCGAAAGTCTACAATTTTACGAATATCGGAAATTTGCTCATTTAGGCTGACGTCTCGTTTCACAGCCTTGTTGAGGGCTTCGCCAATCGTGATAAATTGACGCTCTACCGCTGATTTCATCATTGGGTTCGCTCGATAGCTGGCGTAGGTTTGCCCTTGAGTAAAGTCAGTGATGAGCTGACCGGCTTGCTGAATGTCGTATAGATATTTGCGGACTTCAATTTCCATAGATTTTCAGACGGCTGGCGGCGATCGCCTCTAAAAAGTAAGGATTTTCAATGGTGGCGAGATCGACCAAGTCAATTGTGCGACCGAGCAAGTCGCTGAGTCCTGCTTTCAAGCCGAAAAAGCGATCGGCAGCACCTTGAGGTGTATTAATGGCAAATTCGACGAGAAAATCTAGGTCGCTGGTCGCCGGGTCAAAACGCTCATCTGTGGCCGAACCAAAGAGTTCGAGACGAGCGACTTGGTTCTGGTGGCACAGCGCCTCGATTTGTGCTTGCTGTTCCGTAATCTGATTAATCACGGGTGATCGCTTCATAAGCTTAGTCCCGGCCCCGAACTTCAAGTTAATGGCTGATTGATAAGAGCCTGAATATCAGTCTTATTTGATCATATCCTCCTTAAATCGCTGAGCGAACTGTTCCAATCTGCGGGGAGGCGATCGCCGTTTCCCTTCCGGGTGTCAACGAGCAGCGGAATTATTGCAGGGTTTCCATCAGCCAGCGCATGAGGGTACTGTCGTCTGCGGTTTGCGATCGCCGCAGTGCCTCTTCCACGAGGCCAATCTCTAGCCCTGGCAAAACTTCAGACGTTTGAACTTCGCCGCTACGCTGGTCAGCCACGGCAAAGGCAATCACATCGTACTCCGCTACATTGACCACCCAATATTCCGCGACGCCCAAGCGCTCATACAGCAGTCGTTTTGCCCCCAAGTCATCCTTAAAGGTGCTGCCGCTGATCTCGATCGCTAACGCTGGTGGCCCAAAGACATTGACATCAATCGGCGCATTATCCTGAGGAGGAATCTGAAAATCATCCCCAATGTAGAAGGCCATATCTGGCTGACAGCCGCGCTCTCCAGGCTTATAAATGCTGCCATTCATCAAACCAATGATGCGGAGGTTTCGGAGCATGCCATAGATACTTATCAATTGGGATATCAGAGTATTCTGCCGGGCGTGTCCTCGACCCAGTGACGCCATCTCAATCCTCATGTAGCCGTGGTCAAAATAGCCGCGCCCTTCCTCGTACTGCGGGTCATCCATCAGGGCCGCAAAGTCATCCCAGGTGGCTTTGACCCAGGTGTCGGTTTGAGTTGGTGAGGTTGATAGGGTCATAGCTGGATGCTCGCGATCGCTGTCTGCGCCTTTGCCACTAGTGTAGTCAGGACTGGTCAGGCGGGGGGTAAATATTCACGCCCGGTAACCGGCAAAACCCACATCACAGCCCGGACGATCGCACCCGATAGGGAATCTCTTCGATTGGCAGGTTGTTCATATCCCAATCGCCGTAGGACAACTGCAATCGCTTTTCGCCGCGATAATCCACCAGGCGACCACCGTATTTATCTGCCTCAGTGCCTAGACTTTGGATGCGGATTTTGCCGTTGAAAACGGTGGCACGGGCGAGATAGATCACGAGATCATCCCGTGACGGTCGATTGACCGTGGTGCTGGCGGTGAGGTGGGCCAGGCCCCGTTCGTCCATTTCCTGAGAGACGGCCATCGCGGTATCACGAATGCCCCGCACCGCCACCAACACGGAGGCGATCGCCATCGTGATATCCACCCCGTCTTTCGTCAAAATTTGATTATTCGACAAGAAATGAAAATTGCGCTCGCGCAGGTCATCGCGAATACGACGATGAATCAGATTGTTGGGGTCGTAGTGGGTCAGGGCACCCACGATCGCACCACAGGCGGCACGGGGTTCGCGCCAGGGCGACTCGCGGGTTGTGCCGTAGACCTGCTGACCGTTTTCCCGCAGGCGACCGACATGGGTTTTCAGGTCAATCGCCACGAGCGACATGGACTGGGAATTACCCTCGTAGACCCGCCGCTTGAGAGTTTCATCCAGTTCGTGGGCGACGGTGACGTGGGCCAAAGTCGCGCCATTGTCTGTGCCACCCCCCGCTGGAAAAAAGGCTTCCAGCTTGAGCTCGCCAATTTCTGACATCGTGGCAAACCGCGCCGCCACCACATCGCGATAGCGTTTCGTCGCCTCGCCCTGATGGACGCGATCGCCGCAGTTGGTGTAAGCCAGCGTTGTCACCACGCTGGGCAAACTCATGTCGGCCCCGCAGGCTTTCACGTCGGTTTCACTGGCGGCGGCGAATTGCAACTCATCCCGCAAGATTTGGAGACCATTGATCAGCGCGTAGCGATCGCTAACGATCTCATTCAAATAATTGTGGTAAGCGTTGCGCTCCATCCCAAAACTGGCGCCCAGTTCCCAAAACCGTTGGACTCGGGCTTCGGTGGGAGCCGCATCAAAAGGGGGATACATGACGGTTGTCTCCTTTACAGAGCAACGAGTTGCGACTGAATGCGCCAATTTTAACCTAGAGGAAATTGTCAGCGAGTAGCACAAGGTTGGTTGTGTCTTAATCTGGCTGCGGTTTAATAGAACGGCAGATATGAGGATGGGCGTGATGAATTTGGCGCAACTCAATCAGGACTACGGCCTTGCCGGGCAGGTGAAGATCCTCGAAGGCACAGGCGGCTGGCCTTACCTGGAGGTGGCCAATACCCAGGCAACGGCGTTGATTTCGCTCTATGGCGGCCAGGTGCTGGCGTTCAAACCTCGCAATGCTAGCCGCGACCTCTTGTTTGTGAGCGATAACGCCTACTACCAGGTGGGGAAAGCGATTAAAGGCGGCACGCCGATTTGCTGGCCCTGGTTTGGCCCTGATCCGCAGGGGTTGGGTCGCCCGAATCATGGCTTTGCTCGCAATCGGCTTTGGGAAATTAAGCGGACGGAGGCATTGCCCAGTGGCGCAACGCAAGTGGTGTTGGGCTTTGGCGACGCAGAGGATACCCGAGAGCTGTGGCCCTATGCCTTTGCGCTGGAAATTGAGATTACCGTGGGCAACACGCTGGCACTGGCGCTGGTGAGTCGGAATTTGAGCGATCGCCCCTTTGATATCACTCAAGCGCTGCATACTTACTTCACCGTGGGCGACATTACCCAAACCACGGTGCTTGGCCTCGATGGCACCACTTACATCGACAAGGTGGATGGCGGTACGGTGAAGCCCCAGTCAGGTCCACTGGCGATCGCGGCAGAAGTGGATCGCATTTATCAAAACGTCCCGGCGGAGTTAGTGATTGAGGACAAAGCGCTAAATCGGCAAATTCGCATTACTTCCACAGGCAACCAGACTGCGGTGGTGTGGAATCCCTGGCTCGACGTTTCGGCAAAGTCGGGCGACTTAACTGACGACGCTTACCAACATTTCGTCTGTGTAGAAACGACGAATGCGGCGGATGATGTGGTGACGGTGCCCGCCCAAGGCGAGTTTCGCCTAGCCGTAACCTATGCGATCGCAGCTTAGAAACCAGGATGATATAAACCCGAGTTCTGACCCAGTCAGGAGATCTCTGGAAAAGAATTTCCCGCGCGTAGGGTGTCATGAGCGCAGCGTCATGCACCGTGACCGGACATACGTGTTTCCGGAGGTCTCCTAAATTCAAAGTCTCACAGAGAACAGCCGAGACGGCGGTGCCAACTTCTTCTGCCGTCGCCAATCCTGCAAGATGGCGCTTCCCTGCTCCGCTTACATCGGTTCGTAGGTGCGGCGATCGCCCAGGCGATACATGCGGGTGCCCTGACGGGGATACTCCACGACGTCGTAGTCGAGGTCATAGCCGCCCATCAGGTAGACCAAATCTTCGTCAAAGGGATTGTGCATATCGTGGGCGGGGCTATCGGGGCGAAAGCCCATGAAGTCGCCCGCGGCCACCTCAAAGGTTTCGTCATCAATCGTCGCGATGCCGCGCCCCGAGAGAATGTAGAGAAATTCTTCTTCGCCCCGATGGCAGTGATATTCCGTGGAATGGTGGCCGGGTTCCACTCGCACCAGGTAAATGCCTAAATGTAAGCAGCCCGTGGTGCCAGCGAGCGATCGCGTGTGGCGTACCGCATTTTCGTTGAGGGGATGCCCAAAGATCTGTTCGGGCAGGGCGGCGATCGCCGCCGCTGTGAGCAGGGGATGGGGCGGATTTGCGTCAGGGGTCGCCGTCATAGAGCACTCCGATACGTCACGTCACCACAGTGGGATACTCACATTATTGTGCCGAGTTATGGGGGGAATGGGGCGGCAATGAAGAGGGCACGATATCGGTGAAGGGCGCAGCGTTAGGTCGAGTTGCGGGGGGCGCTAGGGGAAAGCAGTAGAGGATATTGCCGACGTCATCCACTTCAAACGTGGCGTTAAATTCCACGCTGCGATCGCGCAAGTAAGCATTAGCCGCCTCGCCATCGAGTTGTGCGGCCATCGCCAACTGTAGCGGGGTCACTTGCCCATGTCGGGTCTGGACGAGGTGAAAGAAAATCTGGCGCAGTCGGCGATCGGCCTGCTGGCGCTGCTGACGTCGCACATCCCACCAGAGCCAGCCACCGCCCGTCATCGCAGGGATGCCCAGGAGCAAGCCTGCCGCGATAGTTTCGCGCTTGTCGAGCACATTGGGGTTGCGGTTGAGCCCCATTTCCACGGCTCTGCCAAGACACCAAAATCCCAGCAAAAGCAGCAGTCCCGCACTGATTGACTTAACTTTTGACATGATGGCGATGGGAGCGCTAATTTGCCCAAACGGTAATCGAAGTTGCTGATTCTGTCACATGGCACAGCGGTGACTCGGGGAATCAATCTCACCGAGACGCGGCCATGGTTCCTGGCAAATTGGCGGCAAGTTGATCCGCCAGCGGCGTTTCGGAGGCGATCGTCAAGGTGGGGGTCGCCGCCAGGGCCGGATTGGCGTTGGTCGCTGCGGGCCATTGCACCCAGACACTGCCCAGCGGCAACTGGGGCGGGGTCGGCGTGCCGAGCCAGATCAACGGTTGGGCGGGGAGGCGCTGGGTCTGGGGCTGACCGGGCATCACTTCGGCGAGGGCCGAGAGCACGGTGTGGCGATTTTGCAATAGACCCGTGTGGGGCAGCCACAGGGCGACGGTGAGTTGCTGCCGCAGACTGTAAATATAAAGGCTGGCAGCAGCGATGACGGCGGCTTCAAAGGCTTCTGGGGACCAGCGATCGCGGGTATCCAGCCCAATCAGCACCTGATTATCGGCGGTTTGCTCCTCCAGTTCGCGGACGCGCAGGTCACCATAGCGGGCACTAGTCCGCCAGTGAATCAACCGGGTAGGGTCGCCCCAGCGATAGGGCCGCATGGCCCGCGTCAACCCCTGGGTGGCTTGCTGGGCTTGACGATAGGCTTGCCATCGGGGGCCTTCGGCGATGCCCATCTGGTCAATTAGCGGGCAGCGGGTGAGGGGCAAAATTTGCGGATAAACGGTGGCATGGGTGGCAGCGGGGCGCGATCGCTGACACCAGAACAGCCCAAAGGGCGCGGCGGTGCGTAACGTCACCGTCTCCCAGTGATAAATGCCGCGCTGGGTCGGCGTGATGGTGTAAGTCCAGGTGTGGGACTGATGCGGTGCTAGGGTGGCGATCGCAGTTTCGGGCAGGGGACCGAGGGCGGCCGGCAGCTGATCCCGCACTTGCAGCAGCACCTTGGCCTGGGGGGTGGGATTGTCGATCGTGATTTCAGCGGTGAGCGGTTCTCCAGCGCTGATGGGCCGAATCGGTTGGCGATGGACTTGTAGACCCTGCAAGCTGCGGGGAGCTCCCCAAATGTTGATCAGGGCGATCGCGATCATCACGCCCCCCATGGCATAGAGCCACCCCGCCATACTGTTGACCGCCGCCCCCAAGAGCGCGATCGCCAGCCCCAGCAATACCCCGCCCGAGTACGCCGGAGCCACCCACCGAGATTCCAGCCCATTCAGCCACGTTTGCAATAACCGACTCATCACTGTGTTCTCAAGACTGCTACCAAGATGACATAGGGAGTGGAGGAGCGAGGGGGCTAGGGGAGCGAGGGGGCACTCATCACCTACCCAGCCACTCAGCCACCCAACCACTCAGCTACCCAACCACCCTCACACCCACCTACTCCACCGCCACTCGCTGCCCGGCTTGGTTCAGCGATCGCGACAGTGCCACCAGTACCTTGACCAAGTCCGTCCCCACAGGGCCGGAGGAAATTAACGAGGGTTGCTGCTGCGTAACGCAGTCGATGAAGTGCTCGCAGACCTGTTTCAGCGGTTCGCTGGGGGGAATGTCGATCGCCTCTTGCGCCAGATTGGTGGGGACAAAATAGATGCCGTCGGGGGTAAATTCGCCGCGTTTCAAAACCAGGGGGGCGTCAGCCTGCATTTCGTCAAAAATCAAGGTGCCGCGATCGCCCACCATGCCCAGTCTTCTTTGCTTGTCGGGGTTGGCCCAACTGACGTGAATCGTCGCCTCAAAACCGCTGGGGTAGAACAGCCGCAACCAGGCGACATCGGCCAAGCCCGTGGGAAACAGCCGCTGTGAAGCGCGATTGCCCTGGAGCCAGATTTGTCCCTGAGCGGTGACGGCGATCGGCGTTTCGCCCAGCCAGTGATTAAAGATGGTGATGTCGTGAATGGACAAATCCCACAGGGCATCGACATCGGGGCGCACGGGGCCGAGATTGGTGCGGGTGGCGTAGCCGTAGCGCAGCGTGCCCAACGGTTGCTCACTCAAGACCGCCAACCCCTGCCGTACAACGGGATGAAATAAGTAAGTATGGTCAATGACCAACTGCACGCCATGAGCGGCAGCGAGTTGGCACAGTTCCTCACACTCAGCCACGTCGAGGGTCAGGGGCTTTTCGGCGAGCACGTGTTTGCCATTTTTGAGGGCGGTTTTGATGAGAGGGTAGTGGGTGGCGGCGGGGGTAGCGATCGCCACGGCATCCACAGCGGGATCTGCCAACACTGCCTCAGCATCCGCCGTGAGGTTGAACTCTGGGGTCAGGTGAAACTTGTCGCGAATGGTAGCGTGCTGGGCGGTTCGCGGTTCCACGACAGCGACCACGTCAACAGACTCTAAGGCTAAAAAGTTGCGGAGCAGATGATTGCCCCAGCGCCCCACGCCAAATTGCGCCAGTCGCATGCGATCGCGGGTCATGGTGACTCCTTTTACAGTTGAGTGCAGCGGTTGCTAGGGGCATGGCTTACCCCGCTCCCGGTTTCAACATGCCCGCTGCCTAAGGCGGATTTTGCACTTGGGGTAAAATTCGTCACGGTTCGTTGGGTTCACGCCTTTCCAGCCGAATTGCCCCCCGCCCTGGGCAGATAAGTTGTATCATTCACACCCATACGGAATTCACTCCAGTCCGTACAGTTGGGCAAAGAGGCGATCGCAGTCACGACTGCCGTTCTGGTCTCCCTCTCTGCGTTGGCGTCATCGTTCATAGATAAGGAGCAACTTCTATGTGTGGCATCGTTGGTTACATTGGCACGCGCCCCGCTAGCGACATCTTGATGGAAGGGCTCCAAAAGCTGGAGTATCGCGGCTATGACTCCGCCGGGCTCGCCACCGTGCTCGAAGGGGAGCTGGAATGTGTGCGGGCCAAAGGCAAGCTCCAGAATTTGGCGGATAAATTGGCGGGGATGGAAAATCCGGCGCGGCTGGGCATTGGTCACACCCGCTGGGCCACCCACGGTAAGCCTGAGGAGTATAACGCCCACCCTCACACGGATACTCATCGGCGCATCGCGGTGGTGCAAAACGGCATTGTCGAAAACTATCGCGAACTGCGGGAAACGCTGAAAGCTAAGGGCCACGAGTTCCGCTCTGACACCGATACGGAGGTGATTCCCCACCTGATTGCCGAAAACATGAAGCAGCTTTCAGCGGCGGATTCCATCGAAGATAATCCCTTTTTTGAAGCAGTACGCATTAGTGTGAACCAGCTGGAAGGGGCGTTTGCCCTGGCGGTGATCAATGCGGACTATCCCGATGACCTGATCGTGGTGCGGCAGCAAGCGCCGTTGATTATCGGCTTTGGGCAAGGGGAATTTTTCTGCGCGTCGGATACGCCCGCGATCGTGCCCCACACCCGCGCCGTGCTGCCGTTAGAAAATGGCGAACTGGCGAAGCTGACGCCGCTGGGGGTCGAGGTGTATACCTTTGCGGGCGATCGCCTCAAAAAGCGCCCCTTTTCCCTCAACTGGAACCCGATCATGGTGGAAAAGCAGGGCTTCAAGCACTTCATGCTCAAGGAAATCTACGAGCAGCCGGGAGTCGTGCGCACCTGTGTCGAAACCTATTTGGACACGACGTGGTCGAGCGATCGCGACACTAATCCAGTCACCTTGGGCCTGGCTGACGACCTGTTCACCGACCTAGAGCATGTGCAAATCGTCGCCTGCGGCACCAGTTGGCACGCCAGCCTCGTGGGCAAATACCTGATTGAGCAGCTCGCGGGCATTCCCACGATGGTGCAGTATGCGTCAGAGTTTCGCTATTCGCCCTCGCCGCTGACCCGCCATACCCTCACCATCGGTGTCACCCAGTCCGGCGAAACCGCCGACACCCTCGCCGCGCTGGAAATGGAACAAAAGCGTCGCCAAGCGACCGAAGATTTGGCCCTGGCTCCCCGCATGTTAGGCATCACCAATCGGCCCGAGAGTTCCCTGGCGCGGCTCGTGCCTCACATCATCGACACCCACGCGGGAATTGAAATTGGGGTCGCGGCGACGAAAACCTTCATCGCCCAGGTGATGGCGTTCTACTTCCTGGCGCTCGATTTGGCCTACCGTCGCCAAACGCTGAAACCAGAACGCATTGAGCAGATCATCGAAGAGTTACGGCAGATGCCAGGGCAAATCGAAGCGGTGCTGGAAAGCCAGGAGCGCTACATCGAAGAGCTGGCCCATAACTTCAGCGAAACCCAGGATTTCATCTTCCTCGGTCGGGGCATCAACTTCCCCATTGCGCTGGAAGGGGCGCTGAAGCTGAAGGAAATCAGCTACATCCATGCGGAAGGCTACCCCGCTGGGGAAATGAAGCACGGCCCGATCGCGCTGCTGGATGCCAAGGTGCCGGTGGTGGCGATCGCCATGCCCGGCACCGTCTACGACAAGGTGCTCTCTAACGCTCAGGAAGCGAAGGCCCGCGATGCCCAGCTCATCGGTGTGGTGCCCTTGAACGATGAGGAGGCGGAATTCACCTTTAACTCGTTGCTGCCGGTGCCCCCGGTGGATGAGCTGCTGTCGCCGATTCTCACGGTGATTCCCCTGCAATTGCTGGCGTATCACATCGCCGCCCGTCGCGGTCTGGATGTCGATCAGCCTCGTAATCTCGCCAAAAGCGTGACAGTAGAATAGGGATGTTGAAAATCGGCGATCGCTAACTTGCCTCACGTCATCAGCCAGGGCTGAGTCGGCGGATTGGGGGGGGTGAAAAAGCGATCGCTAATTTCCCAATGCTGTTGCATGTTAGTGGGTTTCAGCTGATGACGACGCTGTTGGAAACGCTACAAAGCCAAAAGCCCAAGATTCTCGAAATTGCGGAGAAGTATGGCGCCAGTAATATTCGGGTGTTTGGCTCAGTGGCGCGAGGTGAAGCCAATGCCGAGAGTGATATTGACCTGCTGGTAGACCTGGAACCGGGGCGAAGTCTGCTGGATCATATTGGTCTGATGCAAGACTTGGCCGATTTGTTGGGGCGATCGGTGGATGTGGCGACGCCGTCAGCTTTGCACGCACGGATCAAAGATCGGGTCATGCAGGATGCCGTTCGACTATGAGAGACGATGGACTGTATCTCAGCAATATTTTGGAATGCATTCAGCGCATTGAGAGCTATGTGACTGAGGGCAAGGCCGCTTTTATGGACAATTCCATGATGCAGGATGCGGTCATTCGGAATTTTGAGATTATCGGTGAGGCCACTAAACGACTTTCAGAAACAGTGAAGCGGGATCATGCAGAGATTCCCTGGCGGCAAATGGCAGGCTTTCGTGATGTGCTCATTCACGATTATTTGAGCGTGGATATGAATGAGGTTTGGTCGGTGATCGAGCGTGATCTGCCGGTCATAAAGCCAGCACTGCTGAGCCTGGCGCAGCAGTTTGCAGAGAGTTCGGAGTAAGGCGATCGCTGGCGATTGAAAACGTGACAGGTTTGCTCGACCCAGCTTAGACGGGGAGCAGCTGCGCAGCCTGGCGAAAAGCGTGACGGTAGAATAGAGCCACTGACACAGATGAGGATGCGGGGTCATGCTCACTACGAAATTGACGCTGGCGGATTTTCTGAGCCTGGAAGCTGGCCCGGAAAGTCGCTGCGAGTTTGTGGATGGAGAAATTGTTGAGCTGCCACCCGAGAGCGAAGAAAATGTCGTGATTGCTAGCTATTTGGTGGCTCAGCTGTTGCGGCGATTTCCCTTTGACTGGGTACGTCAAGGGCGAACGGAATTGGTGGTGTCGGGGCGCGTGCGAATTCCCGACTTGATGGTGTTGGGAGAGGATCTGGTTTTAGCGCTGCAAGGTCAATCTCGTAGCACCATTACGGAGGAGATGCCTGCGCCGCTGTTGGTGGTGGAGGTGGTGTCGCCGGGGAAGGTAAATGAGGATCGCGATTATCGCTACAAGCGATCGCAGTATGCGGCGCGGCGCATTGGCGAGTATTGGATTGTTGACCCCAGCCGCGATCGGGTGACGGTTTTGACGCTGGTGGATGGGCTGTATGAGGCACAGGAATTAATGGTCAGTGACACGCTCACCTCGCCCCAATTTCCAGGATTGTCGCTTGATGTTGCCCAGATCTTGAATCCGCGTGGGGAGTCGTGAAGGGAGAGAACGCTCCCCACTCCCATCGTTTCACCTAGCCCTGAAAGGCGATCGCGCTACTCTTCTTGATAAATGCGAATTCTGCCTTTCTGGACTGTCCACAGTTTGCCCGTGATTTTCTCGCGCTCTAGGCCACCTATCAACGTTTTCAAGGTATCCAGTAAATCTTGAGGCTCGGGACGCGGGGGCAACCGGAGAATGGCAATGCCGCAGTAATCGGCAGGCTTGAACCGCAGGAGACACCTAAAATCAAGGTCGAGCGATACCAGACAACGCTGCTCTTGCCGACAAACTTCAATCAAGTTGTCGTCAGGGGTAGACGCTAATCCTTGTTCGACGACTGTTGCTACGTCGTGTCCGGCTTGCTTGAGCAGGGTCACTCCTCGTTGGCCAATGTTTTCATCTAGCTTGAGCCTCACGCGCTAGCCTCTAGCGGAATATCCAGGTATCGCTCGCGGCTCATTTCTGCGCCATAGGCGAGGCAGGCGTAGATATCCGCTTCTTCGAGTTCGGGATAGTCGGCTAAGATTTCGGCGATTGCGGTGCCGCTAGCGAGAAAGTCTAAAATCAGCGATGCCCAAATCCGATGTCCCCGGATGCAGGGCTTGCCAAAGCAAATGTTGGGGTTAATGGAAATGCGAGATAGGAGTTCTTCGCGGGTCATGATGGGTCTTGCCGATCGCTTAAATCTATTGTGGCACTCGCAGGCTTAATGCCGACCGGAGAACGTAAATTTTTGGTTGGCTTCAGTTGCTACAAGCTTTTCGTCTCGGGCCTAATAGCAAGACCGCGCTACCGAGTTTCGGTGTAAAAGTAGGGGTGGAAGCGATCTCACTCTACTCCCATCGTTTTACACCAGCCCTGAAAAGCGATCGCTCTGCCGAGTTCTAATTTCAAACTATGGTTAACGACAATCACCCTGACCCTCCATCGCGTTGGCGCTAATATCTCCGAGGGGCAATCAGCAATCTCACAAAGGGCCGCAGCACGATCGCGGAGGAGATGCCTGCGCCGCTGTTGGTGGTGGAGGTGGTGTCGCCGGGAAAGGTGAATGAGGATCGCGATTATCGCTATAAGCGATCGGAGTATGCGACACGGGGCATTGGGGAGTATTGGATTATTGACCCCAGCCGCGACTGGTGACGGTGTTGACGCTGGTGGATGGGCTGTATGAGGCGCAGGAACTCACGGGCAGCGACACCCTCACCTCGCCCCAATTTCCAGCACTGTCGCTCAATGTTGCCCAACTCTTGAAGCCTCGCGAGAGTGTTTAATGGAGAAGCATCTCGTCTCGATTACTGTGCGTAACGAATGGTGGTCGCCTGCAAACTGCCCAATCATCCTCTGAAGTGAATCGCGCCATGCGATTGTATTTGTTGATTTACTGACTTGCGCCAGAAATGGTGCTAATCATATTGCTATTAAGCTTTAAATAAATCTATGTCCTTGAAGAAAAAACAATCCAAACTTTATAAAGCTTGAATACCAAAACTAACTACTTCTCTTCAGAATTGGACGAGATTCGTCAGAATATTGAAAGACTTCCGTTTCCCAATTCTCTACAGTAGGTTTATACCACCAATAATTCAAGATATCTTTGTCTACAACACCTTCCAGTTCGCGATCTGCCCAAATATGTAGGAGATCCATACAACCTAATACTTGACTGGCATGTTCTATCTGTTCCCACTGTCTGAGAAAGTTTTCTGCCCAAGAAGTCTTATTCATTATTGAATTGGCAAATTCTAAACCTGCTAAAAGCATCCTTTTACCATTCGTGCCTCTTGCATTAATCGGCTCCCAGAACAAAACCTCTGGCTTGATTTGCATCAACAAACCAAGGTGTGTCAAGAAATCCTCAAAGCCCATTTGTGGCGGAGTAGGTGCAATAGCAGCGTATAGGCGACAACCTGCCGCTGCCCCTTCTAACAGCGCTTGGTAACGCAAGGAAGTAGGTGGAGCGAATGGTTCTATACGTTTCATTAATTCATCATTAATAGCAGGAATGCTCATACCCACTGTTACATTCGGATGAACTAATAGATCTAAATCTTTTAACCACAATGGACTTCGGGTTAAAATCCTAACGCGCTTGTCATATTTGAGTAATATTTGTATTACTTCACGAGTGATTTTTGCTGTTGTTTGATTCTGGTAGGGATCAGTCCCAGAGCACAAAAGTACAACTCCTTTTCCAGCTAAAGTTGACACCCATTTCTTTTTTCGACTTAATATGTTGTCAAGCTTTTTCGGTATCTCATCCCTTATAAATAAATATTTTCCCCACTCTATTTGAGGATCATTTACTCCTTTACTTTTAAGCTGCATTTGTTTTGTTCTAATTGCTGGAGTTGAAGGAACATAGCAGAACGTGCAACCATGCAGACAACCTGAAGCAACATTTATGACATAGTCACAAAGACCTTTCTTATTAAGGGAGCTTTTTTGAAGTGGGTTAACAATTTCTTCGCGGCCAGTTATATTAGCCATTCACCCTCCAAGTCAATTAAAGAAACGACTACTATAGAGCAGAGATCCTTGAAAATAAGACCTGCCTGAGACCCTAATTACATCTCGCCTACGAAGTCGAACAGTTTTCTGAGTAAGGATCTCTCCTTTAGAATTCAGCACTTCTACATCCCCATTATCCCTAAGAAAATTTATGTACTGCTCATACATATTTCTACTGGCAGGATTAAATTGTCCAATTTTTTGGCAAATTTCCATAAAGGTTATCCCATCTTGATTTTGATAAATCAAGTCTGCGATTTGCTCGTCAAATTTCTTTATGAAAAGCCGCCAATCTTTATGTTCACGATCAACATTTATTGTAAGCGTACTGTATTCTTCCTCATACAGACTTGGTTCTAATAGAAGCTGACCTTTGCTTTTAGTGATGTCAAAAGTGCGGAACCCATAACCATAAACTTCATACTGGTATTGATAGTCTAAGCTGTTAGACTCACAAAACCTTTCCTTGATAACTTCAAGGGCTGTTATATGCCTAGACATATGGATCAAATAATATAAAACTTGAGTTTTGCCTCTAGGAATCAAAGCAAAAGTTATTAAGTGCTTCTTGTGTGGATTTAAATGTGAAAAACCTTTTTCACGAAACAATCTTGCTGTTTCGTTGCGGAGATACATCTGCTCTCCAACTCGATCTAGGCTCTCCAAATTTGATTTTTTATAGTAGCCTTCTCCCTCAAGTGTTCTTTCGAATTTTTCTTTGTTTTTACCATACTTGCCGATAACAAATCTCTTAAGTTGACCAATCATGTGGGTGTATAAGATTTCAGAGCCCGGGGTATCATTTATCTTCCTCATCGTTGCTACTGAAACGTCGTCCCAACCTGCTGGATCTAGCAAGAAAAAAGAATGCCCCTTTCGTAAACTTGCAATGGTTATACAGTAATCACTACATTTCTCAAAATCGCCTATTATGAATTCACACTGTTCAGTTAAGGTGGATTCCTCTCCTTGGGTCAGGTGTTTTTCTCCATCTATTAAATTCTCTAATCCCCAATAGGACATAGAATGATTTTTCAGGCATTGAACATGCTCTTTTCCGGCATCCACAAAAACATATCTGACATTAAGGGATTGCCGCTTTTTCGCTTGCCTGAATGC
Organism: Leptolyngbya iicbica LK; assembly: GCF_004212215.1. Lineage (NCBI taxonomy): Bacteria > Bacillati > Cyanobacteriota > Cyanophyceae > Leptolyngbyales > Leptolyngbyaceae > Leptolyngbya > Leptolyngbya iicbica. The sequence continues at coordinate 584,942 of NZ_QVFV01000001.1, read as the reverse complement.
TTTCCGAACGGCTTCGATCATGAGAATCGGTGAACCTTTCAACTTTTTTTGTGCAGCCTCTTCTTCATAGATGCCGCCGCCACAAAAACCGTCTATTAAAGTGAAAGTTTCTACTCCTCGAGGATAGACTTTGCCGTAAAGCGTCAGGATAAGGTGTTCTATATATTCTGACAAAATTTGATGCTTTGCTAGAGTGTGAGGGCTGATTATAGGCATTTGATTGCCATCAGCACTCCAATGGAGTTTAGAGCGCCCCATCCTTCATGTCTCCATAACGCATATCTTCACTACAAATATTTCCCTGCCAGGCAGCGTTCGAGACAATTAATTAGAGAACATATACACAAATATAGTACATTAAAACTAATTAAAAAGAGATGACCCAAGTGGGCACTGCCCACCCTACTTCCCCACAGCCAACCTCTGCTCCTCAAGCTCCACCTGCCACCCCGCGCGATCGCACTGTCAGAAATGGAGTGTGAGATCGCCCACTCTCACCCCTGGCTTCAAAGCCTTGGCGGCATCATCCCAGCCACTTCTGAAGGTTTGCAAGCAATCTGCATCGATTATTGAGAGGAGGAAATTGCTGGAAGATTAACCTAATCCGGCAACGGCCAAGTCAGCTCAAATCCAGGCAAAATCTCTTCCCCAGACAAGCGAGCCGGGAAGGGAACTGCTTCAGCAATGGCTGCCGGTCGGTAAATCTCAACTTCTTGTCCCTGGGGATTAATCAACCAGCCCAACCGTAGACCACTGGCTAAATACTCGGCCATTTTTTCCTGCAACGGCGGCAAAGCATCCGTCTTAGACCGCAGCTCAATCACAAAATCAGGACAGATCGGGGGAAATCCGGCCTTCTCTTCCGGCGATAAGGCTTCCCACCGAGAGCTTTCTATCCAAGCCGCATCGGGCGAGCGATCGCCGCCGCCTGGCAGTTTGAACAACGTCGACGAGCTAAACACTTTGCCCAATTTAGACTGTCGATTCCAGAGCGCTAAATCGGTGATCAAATTAGCTTCTCGTTCTCCGCTTTCTCCCCCAACTGGCGACATAATTACCAACGCTCCTGCAGCAGATCGTTCTAAGGGGGTGTTGGGATTCGCTTCACACAATCGGTAGAACTGCTCATCAGTCAATTCCACCTGATCCAGACTCAAAACCATGGGAAGACCAGACATGCCAGTAACCTTGTTCGACGATCCGCTAGCCCAATTCTAATCGCTAAAATTTGTTCACCGCTCAACCCATTGACGGCCTCGCCAGCCCGGTATGTGTCCAGCGATCGCCTCAAACCCTTCCAAGCCACTAAAGTCCTGCTCATCAGGATCAGAGCAGTCGTCATGCCCTGTCGATTGGAGCAATCGTTTTAGACATTAAAAAATCCCTGGAAGCGAGGCACGCTAGCTTTGCGATGCCGTCATTCCAGAGATTTTTTGTAACTTGCGCGGGAGCGTGATTTAGCTCCCGCACCCGGCTATACCGCAGTGGCAGTCAGCACCTCTTGATGTGCGATCGCCTCATCGGCTTCCGGCACCGCGTCAACCGGCTCAGCTTCCAGGTCGGCGGCGACTTCCGGTACGTGAATGCCCAGCACCTGATCATAGGCATCGGCCACCTGGTGCGACTGCGCTAAGACCTCATCATCCAGTTGATTGAGTCGCTGGATTTCGCCTTCGCGGTCAATCTCGTGGGTTTCCTTTTGCTTTATCAGATCATTCAGTTCCGTCTTGCGGGCGGCGATGTCTTCATTCATGCGCTTGACCACATCTTGCTGATAGGTCTCAAAGCATTCCTTCACCACTTGATACACCACAAAGGATTGCTCCTGAGCCACTTGGGGTAACAGGCTGGTGAGTTCCTGCTTCATGGTGGCGAGCACCTTGCGGCGGGCTTGTTCCGTCGTCCAACTGCTCAAGCCGAGTCCGGCGAGGGCCATGCCCAACGGTCCCAAGAAGATGTCGGTCAACAGGGCAAAGCCCACGGTGATGGCGGTGGCTCCCACGAGATTCATGAGCACCTGCCGCCAGTTGAATAGGCCCGTGCCAGCCATGGCGATCGCCCCCACATCCCCGGTGGTTAGCGCATAGAGCCCCACGGCCCACTTGGCCCAGCCGGGAGAGTTGTCTTCGGGGCTGAGGTGCGCCCGATTCACCACGCGCTGGCCGGTGAGCTTCTGGTTGATCTGGTCCGTCAGGTGGCCGTAAGATTCGCCATGCTTAAAGGCGCTGTGGGCCAGCTCGATAAAGGCCTGATCGATGTCGCGCTGGGCATCTTTGCTCCAGGCGGTGATTTTGTCGATGAGATACTGCTCGAACGCGGTTTTGAGCGCGGCTTCAAATTCCTTGCGCTTTTGCTGCCGCAGGAAGTCCAAAAACTTGAGTTCGGGCTGGTAGCGGACGAAATCGGCCTCAAAGGTTTCATCCAGGCCCACTAAAAACTCCCGAAACGAGGTGGTGATTTCCCCCGCCTTGCGTTCCCCAATCACGCGGATTTCGTCTTTGAATTCGTCGCGAATCACCACCAGCTGCTCAAACTCCGGCTGCACGGACCAAATCTTGTCTCGCAGTTCGTCGATGTCGTGGCTCAGCAGGGGAATGCGCCGCTCGATCGCTTCATGGGTGGTGCGATAGGCCTGGCGGGCTAGCAGTTTGGCCTGGCGCAGTTCCGCGATCGCCCGTTCTTTAGTCAAAAATGTGGTGAGGGCGGGCATGAATTCGCCAAACCCCGTGCCTTCTAAGGAACCGTCCTCGCCCTTCAGCCGCTGACGCAGGGCGGGCAGTGAGGAGATTTCAAAGGTGCGATCGGCATACAGATCTTCCCCATCGAGCTGGCAATACGGCTCCAAGTTCGTGCGAAACACCTGCCGCACGCGGGCTTCCGTCTCTTGCAATTCGGCCTCGTCGTCGGGGTCTACCAGGCGATTGCGGATTTCGTCCCAGGCGTTGATCAGGAAAAAGACGGTCAGCCCCCGATCCTTAATGTAGTTGTCGAGATAGCGCTGCTCGCTTAGGGTGAACTGCTGGGTGGCGCTGAGTACGAACAGAATGGCGTGGCAATTGTTAACGTAATCCAGGGTGAGCTGGTTGCGGGCTTCGGTATCGTTGAGACCCGGGCTATCAACAATTTCGACGCCTTTTTCCAACAGCGTGAGAGGATATTCCACCACGGCGTAGTCCACATTGGGGAAGGCGAGGGTGCCCTCATCTTCCAGCTTTTTGGCCTGGTCGGGACGGATGGTGTAGCGCTGCTTAAAGGCGTCAAAGGAAAGGGTCTCGGGGGTGCGATCGTCATTGAAATGCACCGTCACCCGCTTTTCGGGACCGTAGCGCAAAATCGTGAGCACAGCGGTGCAGGGGTTCACGTCGGTGGGCAACAGATTTTCCCCCATCAAGGCGTTGAGGAAGGTGCTTTTGCCCCGCTTCATATCCCCCAGCACCAGCAGCCGAAAGACTTCTGATGACAGGTTTTGGCTGGCCGTATTGAGGTCGGCAATGATGGGACTCAGGCCGAGTTTGCCAGAGGCGTTTTCTAGCTGTTCAGAGGCTTCTAAAGTCGTGGCCATCGCGGCTAAATGACCCGCAAATTCCTGGCGCGTAGCGGCGACTTTTTCTAAGTCTTGAATGAAGCTTTCGGCTTTGTAGCTCATAGGTTTTGGAGTTCTCCTGAATCAACAAAAAGGACAAGATGGGGCGATCGCCCCGCAGGGCAGATGCCTTGCATGTCGCCAGGTCAATGAACCGCAGACATGCGAAAATGACCGACCCAAACAGTCAGTTGGTCGCTTAAACTTTCCATTCATTTGTTCAGAACAATGCTGATGAAAAGCTGGGTGGCGACTCGGTTTTTAGCCTAGAAATTACCAACCGACGTTTTGACCGAACCTTGTGCCATCAGTTGAAGGTGTCCATTGCGGGGCATCATTTGTTTTTTTGGGGCTAAGGAAATCCGGCGAGGCTAGCCAAGGGTTTGAGGAGACGGGTAGGGTGCTGGCGATAACTTGAGCGGTGCTGCATGCGGTCTGTGATCGCTGAAACTGCTTTCAAGTAAACCTCTCACGAGGGACCGGGTCCCTTTGTAGGCAAGGACGATACTGCTAAGCCAAGCACAAGGGACCCGGTCCCTCCGCCCCCACAAGATTCCCCTTTTGATCGCTTTGGAGTAGCGCGATCGCGTCGTGGACCATTGCGCTGAAAATAGCCCCAACCGATCGCTCCAGGCATCCGGCAGGGACCGGGTGCCCCGATACCCTGTGGCTAAGGCCAAGGGACCGGGTGCCTCTGTCTCAGGGACATGACGATTAGCGAGGCACAGGCACCTGTTGAAGTAGTGCGGTGATAACGGCGTCGGTGGTGAGGCCATCGAGCTGGGCTTCGGGGCCGAGAATGAGGCGGTGGCGCGAGGGGTGGGGTAATTGGGGAACGCTGTTCTTACGCATTACAGAGAGCGATACTCTGCAAGCAATTGTATGGTCTAACTAAGAGTTCGCTGCTTGAAGCATCCAGCACCTACAAGCCCCACCCCAACAGTGAAATCAGTGCGTAAAGATTGAGTGCGGCTATATTCGCCGCGAAATACCTGAATTGTGTAAAAAAAGAGTTGAGCCATTTTGTGGCTCAACTCTTTACAGTTGTTAATAGAGGGATCGATCAGTCAACACTTTAAGCTGTTTGACGACGACGGAGGGCAATGGCCCCTCCAGCAACGACTGCCAAGCCCAGCATGCTAGCAGGTTCGGGAACATCTTCTGACACTTCAACATTGCGGATGATGCCGACAAAGTCGTTGTAGTCTTTATCTGAGCTAGACCAGGGAAGATCTTCCCAAGCAAATAAGTAGTCGGTAGTTTTCAGGCGAATTCGAGTCTGATCACCATTTTTATTGGGATTTAAGTCACCGTCAATGTTTTCCAGCCGCTGCCCAGACCCCTGATAAGCTAGAAAGTAATCATGACCGTCACTATTTTTAGAAACTTCAGAGTAGAAAGTCTGCCCTCTTTTATTGGTCAGATACATACCGAATTGGTCGAAACCATCATTGGACAATTCATTTTTGCCAATTCTTCGAGAGCGAGTCGCCCCATCGTTGCCATCAGCTCCAGTAAATAGTTCTTTCATGTCACCGTTGCTGTTGTAAATACCAACGGTATTAAAGGGAGCAAAACCAGCAATCTCAAACAATAGAAATGACCGCACCCCTTTACCAATCGTTTGGAAGGTTTCGGCACCCGACTCATCATTCTCCGTATCAATGCCGGCGTTTAGTGCGTCGAGTTGCTCTTGCAAGCTCGCGCCTGGTCCATCGCTAGACCTGCCGAAATTGACCTGAGCGTTGGCTGTGGAAGACAATGCCGTAGTCAGCATTGCCACTGTTGCGATCGCCCCACAAGCCTTCGAGAGCATAGATAGTGATGGCATGGAAGTCTCCTTGAACAAAAAATCAGTGTTGAGTTGAGTAGATAAGTTAGATGCGACCGAATCGGTTCAGGTAGCTGTCGATGCACCGTACCTAGTTGCTTGACTGTAAGTCACACATTCCTGAAAAAATCGAACACTCAGAAAAGTATTTCTACTTAAAAACAACACATCCAAATTAATACCTCAGTCTGGCTTTGCCCATGAAACTACAGTCAGCTTTGGCGAAACTTTATTGAAAGGCTCTGGAACTTTACTGTAGGCCAAAAACAAGTACTGAAAATGTCCGTTTTTTTGGGAGGAGACACACAATATCCTATGTATTATTACGCAAGGGCTGACTTGCTATGTGTAAGCATTAGCAGTCTCCCGGCAGGGGCATTGCAATGGCTTTTCCGCATGCCTGCCGAGGACAGATCAGCCGTCTATCGACTGTTTCGGACGGGCTCTGCGAGTCGGGCACATGGAACTTTTGGGAATGCTTGAGCCCATAGAACTAGAGAGTCTGCAGGGTGATCGCAGACAGCTTGGACGTTTTTGAGAGCGCCAGGCCAGCGTGATTTTGACGGCGGCGGTCAAACGAGAAATTTTCAGGGCGTTCTGACAGCAGCGGCACAACATGAGGGCGCTTGCCAGCCCATTCATCTATTCACTCTGCCGTACCATTACACTATTCGCCCATTAATACGGTTCTGATGTCATCCACTTGTATTCCCTTCATCGAGGAACGGGCACTTGTTGGAGCAACGCAGTGATGACGGCGTCGGTGGTGAGGCCATCGAGCTGGGCTTCGGGGCCGAGAATCAGGCGGTGGCGCAAGAGGGGTGGGGCGATCGCTTTCACATTGTCGGGGGTGACATAGTCTTGGCCATGTAGCCAGGCATGGGCTTTGCTGGCCTGCAACCAACTCACCGAAGACCGGGGCGACGCGCCGAGGGAGAGATCGCGAGACTGGCGGGTTTTTTGAGTGAGGGCGAGCAGATAGTCCAAAATTTGCTCTTCGACTTTGATTTGTTTCACCGCTTGCCGCGCCGCGAGGATGGCCTTTTCGCTGGCGATCGCTTTGAGGTTTTGGATATTGAGGCGCCGTGCTTCAAATCCAGACTGGGTATTTTTCAGCATCTGCTTTTCGGCTTGGGGGTCGGGATAGTTGACCAACAGTTTGAAGAGGAAGCGATCGAGCTGAGCCTCAGGCAAGGGATAGGTGCCTTCAAATTCGAGGGAGTTTTGGGTGGCGATGACCCAAAAGAGATCGGGCAGCGTGTGGCCGGTGCCGTCCAGGGTGACCTGCTGCTCTTCCATCGCTTCGAGCAGGGCGGCCTGGGTTTTTGGCGGGGTGCGGTTGACCTCGTCGGCGAGTAAGACTTGGGTAAAAACAGGGCCTTTTTTGAGGGTGAAGTCGCGGGTGTTGAGGTCAAACACATTTGTGCCCAGGATGTCGGAGGGCAAGATGTCGGGCGTCAACTGAATGCGACAAAAGTCCGCCTGAATCAGCCGCGCCAAGACCTTGACCATCAGGGTTTTGCCTGTGCCCGGGACGCCTTCTAAAATGACGTGCCCCCCGGATAGCAGGGCCACCAGCAGTTGATCAATCACGTCGGTTTGCCCTACCACCACTTGGCTCAGGGTTTGACCAATTTGACGAATTTGCCCTTGGAGATCATTCATAAAGGCGGCCTGAAGAGAGACAACTGATTGTAATCGGTACGACGGGTAATCGCTAAGACTAGCGAATGGGCGTTTGGCGAATGCGGTGCAAGGTTTCGAGCCAACGCTTGAGGGCGGTATCTGCCCCTTTGGTGGGGGAAGGGGGAGCCGTCAACGATGTCAGTAGGTCTGGCGATTGGCCCGTTTGCTGGGTCCAGGCGTCTTGCAAGGTGCGGTCGTCAATATTGGCCGTGTGAAAGCCGAGGGCCGCTTGCAACCGCGATCGCTCCGCTTTGGTCAGCATCGCCACCAGAAAGGCCGTGCTTTCTGCCTTGTGCAACACTGCTGCCAGCGCCTCAATATAAGCTTGGCTGTTATCCACCGGGGGGCGTTTGACGGTGGAGAGATTGCCCAACCGCCGATTTTGCGCCAGCAAGAAAATCGCTAGCACGATGGCCATTTGAATCAACGCAATTTTGACGGGCGTGCGGGCCAGGTACGCGCCCCAGGTGTTGACCGTTTCGGCGACAATGACATCCGCTTCCTTAAAGCCGTGCAGGTATTCATCCACCCAAATGGGGCCGCCCGCCTGGGCCGCTAGGTCGGCCAAAAAAGCGTAGTTGCCCGGTTCTGCTTGGTACGCATTCGCCGCCAGGTGCGGCGTCAGGGCCACCACAAAGCGCCCATTTTCGTTATCCGTTCGCTCCCACACGACGGCCCCGTAGGCATCGCCCAATAGGTTGCGATCGCTATTCATGGCCAGGTTGGTTCGCCGCCGAGTTTTGATCACCACCTCCCCAAACTCGCTCGCCAGTCGCGACGTAAAGGGGGCTTCAACTATCGCGGCATCCACGCCTAGGGCGATGAATGTGTTGCCCGCGGCTAACCAAGGATCCAGCCAGTTGCGATCCCACGCTTGGTAAGCGTCCACCATACCGGGATAAATACGGATCAAGGTTTGCGGGCCATCCCCGGACGGCTGCTCTAGCAACTCCGCCACTGGCCGCCGCCAGCGCTGCACTGGCGTGCCCTGGGTTTCCATATAGGCATACCAGCCCAAATAGCCCTCGGGGGCGCGGTTATAGGTCGAGCCGCTGGTCTTTTGTCCGGTGGCGGGCGCGAGTAACACCAGTCCGAAAAACAGCAACACCAGCGCCACGATCGCCAGGCGCACGTAGCGATTTTTCAACAGGGGGACGGCACTCATCGCTGGGCAATCTCCTCATAGGCTTGGCGACAGCGCTGAACGTTATCCGCCGCTAGGGGCTCGCCGCCAAACAGCGATCGCTCGTGGGTGCGAATCAGCATTTGTAGCGGGCGGGGGCGCTGCAACGTTTGAACGGCGCGCAAATACTCACCATCGGTGCGGCTCGGTTGATGGGGAATCCACTCGCGATCGTGGAGCAGTTGCAAAGCCGCCATGTATAACGCCCGACAGGCCTCGCGCCAGTTGCCCTCGCGCTCAAACTGCTGGGCACGCCGCAGCCAAGCCGCCACGGTGTGTTGTTCGGGGGGGGGAATAAAGTCAACTTTGGGCGATGCGGGGCGATCGCTCCGCTCTCCGAGATAGTTATCCAACAATTGCACGATCAACCACGCCAACCAGCCGACCACCCCGATGACCAATAGCCAGAATAAAAATTGCCCTAACCAAGCCGGAAATTCAAAGTTTGGCGGGGGGCCAGTGTCTTCTGCTTCCCATTGCGACAGCCGCAACTGAATCCATTCCGACAGATTTTTACCCGCCTGCCGCAATTGCCAGGGCAAGCTACTTTGCTGGATGGAGGAGGCCTCTGCCATCACCCACTCGCCAAACAACGTCTTCACCAATTTACTCAACGATTCGAGCGATCGCGAGGCTCACCCCATCCCCACCGCCACTTAGTAACGAAGCGTAATGTCCGCCCGCCGTCTTGAGACAGCCGGGACAGTGATTTAAGCAGACATATGCCTGTGGATGAATAAATGTACCTGTTGATGAACCGCCGAGACGGCCGTGCCAACTCATTCAACCCCCCGCTTTTGTCCGGTTATTGCCTTTGCTGAACCATTTTCCTCACCCTCACACCCAACCACCCTGCCACCCAACCCCCCTCACACCCTCACACCCACCCACTCCACCACCCACCCACGCTTCCTTAACGTTCGGACATCCCACCGCTCGCCCCACAACAATGTGAACTAGGCTATAAACTAGCCGTCAGCGCGATCGCCCTTCCTGAGATCGGGCCTGCGCCTTGAGGGCACTGCGTCGCGATCAGACGCCCGCCGTGGCATGAGGACAGTAGCGTGTATCCACAAGGATCCAATAACTATCAAATCAACTTTTCTGGGCTGGGCTGCTGGCTCACTGTGCTGGGGGTCGTGTGGCTGCTCAGTGCGATCGGCTTGGGTTGGATTGTGAAATCGATCGCCTTCATCGTCGTGTTGATTTTGGTGACGCCTGTGTTGGCCTATTTTGGCTTTCGCTGGTGGCTCAAGCGCAATCTAATCGAAGGCAACTGTCCGGTGTGTGAGACCCAGTTAGCGGGCATCCGAAACACGCAAACCGTATGTCCTAACTGCCGTACCCAACTGCAAGTAAGTAAGCAAGGGTTTGCTCGCTTTACGCCTGAGGGAACGGTGGAAGTGAATGCTGTGGATGTGACCGATGGCAATCGCTCCGGCGAGGCCGTCGACGTTTCGGTGGAAGTGCTGCCCCCGGGAGATGACGAAAATTAGCGATCGCTGTTTTCTTCTGAGCGCTTGATCGGCCAAAGTCACCGCCGTTGCCCATCGCCGGGTCACTCATTAATTCCACCATTTTTGACACTTTAAAGTCCCACTGTTTCCCCAGCACTTGATGCTGTGAGGCGGTGGGACTTTTCACGGTTACACCCACACTTTTGGCAATCAGCAATTGAATGCTGGCAAAAGGAATGGGAAAATTCGGAGCATTCGAAAAACTGAAAGGCCTTCCATTTGCTCAACTTAGTTTTGCTGAAACAGGCGAATTTCCTGTTGGGGGAATGGAATCGAGATTCCTTCAGCATCTAGCCGCTTTTTCACGTTTTCCTGCACGTTGAAATAGACATCTAAATAGTGGGCAGCTTCCGTCCACGGACGCACTGCAAAGTTGACGCTACTATCAGCCAATTCGGTGACGCGAACAATCGGTGCCGGGTCACTTAAAACATAGGGATCAGCCTCGACCACCTCAGTAATGATCTGTCGAGTCTGGTCAATATCCGCATCATAGGAAACGCCAATTACCATATCGACCCGCAGCGTACCTTCGGCAGAATTATTGACAATTTTATCGCCTGTCACCATGGAATTTGGCAAGATTACGCGCTTGCCTTCTGGGGTTTTCAGTCGAGTGGAAAAGAGTTGAATTTCTTGCACGGTTCCGACTACGCCCGCTGCTTCCACAAAGTCACCGACCTTAAAGGGACGAAATAAAATGAGTAAGACGCCTGCTGCAAAGTTTGCCAGCGATCCTTCTAACGCGAGGCCGATCGCGAGACCCGCCGCACCGACAACGGCCACTAGTGAAGCCGTTTGCACCCCAACCCGACTGAGGGCTGCGATGATGGTTACCGTGAGGGCTGAATAATAGGCGAGATTGGCGGTAAAGCTAGCCAGCGTGGGGTCGGTATTATTTTTGCTCAACATCCGACGAAAGAACCGTCGCACGGCTTTTGCAATCCATCGCCCGACAATAAAAATCGCGATCGCCGCCAATACATTCAGGCCCAACCGCGTAATCATATCAACTGCAGTTTGCAGATATTCGGGAATCTCTTGCATCGATAATTGTCCTTCTTTTACGTTGTGTTTGATGTATACGCCAAAAGCTATTAAAGGCTAGACAGCCCCTGAATTAATCCTCTAAAGGATAGATTTCATGATCTGCATTAGACTTTTCAATGGTTAGATCAGTCGATGATTCTAAGAATAAAAAATCCTGCTTCCAACAGGCATTGAGAAGCAGGATTCTGAGATTATTGAGAATTTGAGTGAGCCATCTAAGGCTGGTTAGTCAATAAAATGGTGCTCCTCAAAGAGGGATGAGTCAATCGTTCTTGAATGCCTCAATCCCTAAATAAATGGTGCGCTTACGATCACCGCAAAGACACCATTAACCATCGCTATTAACGTCCCGAAGGCGTCATTTCTCGGGGCTGCTCAGGTCGCTTAGTTTGACCATCGACACTTGCGGCTCCTGCTCCTATGTAAATCACCAACAATAGGCCGCCAATCAGACCTAAGTTCTTGAGAAAGGCAGTTAATTCAGCACTGTCTACCAGTGGATTGTGATAAATCAGCGTCGCCGGAATCAGGAACAAAATTAAGAGGGTGGCTCCAATGTTGACTTTGTAGCCAAAAATCAAAGAAGCCGCTCCTAATAGTTGAAACACAATCGTGCCGATCGCGAGTAGCGGAGCCAGCGGCAAAGTCTGACCAATCATGTCAGCAAATCCCGAAAAGCCCATCAAATGCTTAATGCCTGCATTCAGAAACACTAGGGCTAACGCAATACGAGCCACTAAGGGTAAATATTTCATCGAAGATACCTCAATAACACTGCAAACAATTCAAGCCAGGTTTCCATCTTTGACGGCTCAAGACTTGAAATAAGTCTGGGCCGATAGCTGACGCAGGGCGCGATCGCCCATGATGTAGTTTTGCACCCAGGTGAGCAAGACCAAAAGTCGGCTCCGATACCCTGGCAGATAAACCACATGCACCAACAGCCACATCAACCAGGCCAGCCAGCCGCCAAAGTTGATCCCCAGCACTGACCCGACCCCGCCGTAGCCGCCGATGATCGCCAAGCGTCCTTTATTCAGATAGCGAAAGGGACGGGGCGACTCGCTAGCCAGTTGTCGCCGCAGATTACGCGCTACCGCGACTCCTTGCTGCAAGGCTGCGGGGGCGACACCAGCCAAGGCCTCACCAGACTGCTCAAAGTAGGCCACATCGCCGATTGCATACACGTTGTCATGCTCAACGAGTTGCAGCGTCTCTCGCAGTGCCAGTTTGCCCTTGGCTTTTTGATGGCTGGGCTGGGCCAGCGTCGGAGGATTTGCCGTGACCCCAGCCGCCCACACCACGGTGGCAGCCGCGATCGCGTCACCGTCAGACAACTCAATCCCCTGGTCAGAGCACGCCGTCACCTTGGCATTGAGATGAACCTGCACGCCTAACCGCCCGAGGTGGCGATGGGTGTAGTTGCCTAACCGCTGCGAAAACTCAGGCAACAAGCTAGAACCTGATTGCAACAGCACCACGCGGCCCCAGTTCGTTAACTCTGGAAAATCGCGACGCACGGCTCCCCGCAGCCATTCGGCCAGGGCGCCCGCCAGCTCGACGCCAGTTGCGCCGCCCCCCACGATCGCAAACGTCATCAGTCGCTGACGTTCTTGGTCATCGCTCGTAAACGCCGCTTGCTCACAACACTGGAGCACGTGATTACGCAGTCGCAACGCATCGCGCAAACTCTTGAGCGTAAAGGCATGTTCGGCGACGCCTGGCACGCCATAGTCGTGAAAGGTCGCCCCCGTTGCGACGACTAAATAGTCATACGGAATCAGGTTGTCCCCTAAATCCACCAGCTTGTGATGAAAATCGACGCGCTTGACCTCGGCCTGCAAAAAGCGCACATTGTGCATGCCCCGCAGCTTGGTCCGCACGGGATACGCCACCAGACTGGGCTCTAGCTGGGCGGTCGCGACCTGATAGAGCAGCGGCACGAACGTGTGGTAGTTATTGCGGTCAATTAACAAGACTTCTGCAGCGGCCCCAGCCAAAGACTGCGCCGCCTGAAAGCCGCCAAAACCCGCGCCAATAATGACGATGCGATCGCGCTGGGGGGATGGGGAGCGGATAGTCATGGCAGCGTTGCCCCTAATCCAAAAGAGAATCTAAATATTAACTTAAGTAAAGCACCGCTTCTGAGAATCGGCTAACCGATAGATATTCCGCGATCGGTGCGGCTGAGTCTGTTCATAGAGTCCCCAATTGCGGTGCCTGGGTTCTACGCGGTCACGATTCATCGCATTATGCCGAACGACTGTCATGAGGCCACCAGCGCTCAGGCCGTGGCTGCAACAGGAATGGTCGAAAAAGGGATGGGGCTTAAGTATGTGAAAGCCGCCGTCTCAGCGGTTCCCGACCTGGTGCGGAGATGTCGTCGACCGGGGGGTTGCACGATGCTGAGTCCGCAGCAATACCATCCATCACGAACTGGAGGCATCCCACCGTGAGGGGCGAGGTTTTCCCCGAGAGGGTGCCTATTCGTTGGCGGGAGGGTCTGAGGGGGCCGCATCAGCGGGGGATGATTCTGCCTCTGACGGTTCAGTGGATTCGCTTTCTTCAGTGGCTTCAGTCCCGGCTTCCGGTGATTCGCTGGCCGGCGACTCGCTGGACTCTGCCGCTGGACTGCTCGGCAATGGTCCCGGTCGATTGCCCCGCGTCAAGACCAGATACAAGTCATACCGCAAACGTTGCTCATCGAGTACGGTGGCGGTCACGCCGAGGGCTTCGATCGCCTTCAAGACTCCCTGATTTTCGACGGGTAAATCAGGTACAAACAAATTACCTTCGGTTTGGGTCAGCGCCTTGAGGTTGACGAAAAAGTAACCGTTGTTGGGATAGGGTGCATCGCCAGTTGTGAGTTGAAACAGCGGCGACTGGGCTAGGGAGCGACGCGGCTGGGGCACGATCGTTTCATCCGTCCCGACCCCCAGGGCCAAAAACGCGATGCTGCTATCCAACCATCCGCGCGACAGCATGGTGGACTCGAAGGGCGAAGTCCAGCGGACTAATTCCACTTCGCCAGCGGACTCGTCGCTGATGGTAAAGCGATAGCGGTTTTCTACCACGTCATCCAGTTGGGCAAAGGCTTGCTCAGCGGCGAGGCGATCGCTCACCTGGGCCAGCGCTACCAAACTCGGGTTGGGCAGGGGCGTGGCATCATCCTGCACGCGGTCCATGGAAGGGGGCACCAGCGCCAGGGCAAACTCGCCCTGCAGCCAGGGCAGCAAATCTTCTGACAGGGTGAGCCCCGTGCTGCCTTGCAGCGCCAGCGATAAGTTGTCGGGGTTCAGGGCGGTCAAAGCGCCCCAATTGCGGCGATCGCTGAGGTCTTGCCAAAACTGCTGAAAGTTGCCCCCGGAAGCAAATACGAGGGTGTCGCGGGGCACATAGTCGGGCAGTTGGGCGGGTACGTTGGTATTCACGTAGGTGCGATCGCTGTCTTCACCAAACCAACTGGTACTTCGGACTTGTAGCCCTTGCGTTTCGAGGGTGATCGTCGCCGCCAGGCCGCGCGTTTCTTGAAAGCTTTCGATCAGGGTGCTGGGCAACGTGGGTTGTGAGGTTTGGGCCAGCAAGCGCGTCGCAGCGGGAATGTTGACGTACAGTTTGCTGAACGCTTGGGTCACGCCGATCTGCTCAAATGAGCGGCGATATTCCGCCAGGTCGGCCAGATTTTTGCCCCCTTTGTAGGCATCAATCGCTTGCTGAGCGACGGTTTCATCCTCGGCGACGAGAATCAGGCGAGTGCCCAGCAGGCCCACAAACACCGTGTCAGTCGCCGCTTCGGGGGATGCTAATTGATGTAAGGTAACGCCGCGATACTCAATTGAGTTGTCATCGGTGGCGGCCAGGGGCAACGCTGCGGCCGAAATTTGGGCGGCCTCTGGATCGGCGATCGGCAGCAAAAGTAGCCGCTGTTCCCCCCCGACCAGGTTCTCGCCGGGGTCGGCGTCCGAACTGGCGGCATTGGGGGGCACCCACGCAAGCGTGACTTCTGGCCCCACCCAGGGGGCAATGTCGGCAGCAAAGGAAAGGTCATATTGGCGCAGCCAGCGATCTCGCCACTCCGCCAGCTTTTGGTCAAAGGTGGCTTGGGTCTCGGGGGTGCCAAACTGCCGCATCTGATCCCACTGCTCGGGATTGGTGGACAGGGTCACTGCCGCGACGGCTGACTGGGGCACAGCCCTCACCCCCGCTGGCAGGCCCCGTGCTTGCAGGGTGCGCCACCGCAAGCCGCCGTAGGCCAACGCTCCGGCTAATAGCAGCAAGCTGGTGGTTCCAATCGTGACAACAAGAGGCGGTTTTTTTGCAAACATAATGCCGCGAGTTACAGCAGTGGAGGGAGGTGCCGGGAATGATCTCAGGTGTGCCCGATGGGCGAGCCCCAGCTGGATCGGGCCTGAGCCCGCGATCGCGATGGGGGCCTGGAGGCAAGGTCCCGGTTTTGCCCGCTCATCTTGCCGCCCATCTGATCCCAGACGCATTTCAGCTCTGACACTTTAGCAAACACTTTTCCGAATGAGACGTCCATTTGCTGAGTAATTTGTGCCGAGCCGCGATCGCCTCCGGCAACTGGTATGGGCTCAGCGATCGCTTAAACCGAGTCGGACGCTTGCGTATTCCCGATGGGCATGTCGGAAACCAGCACTTTGGCAAGGCCGAAAATTTGGGTGCGCGGTAGCATGGGTCAAACGCCGCGCCACCTAGGGGGCCATTGCATCTGTGGGTCGCGTAGACTCGATACTAGCCGAGAGGCATCTGATGCCTTGAGTGCGACTCACCCGTAGTCCTGTGTATACACGGTGGGCGGTGACGGGATGATGATGGCTAAGCCGATAATCACGTATTTGCACGGTATCGGGACGAGGCAACCAGCGGTTATCCCTGAAATCTAGGGCGTAAATTTACGTTGCTCCGTTAATTTCGCGGTTGAACTTATTAGAAACTTCATCTTGATTTCGCTCGACTTCTGCTAATTTTTATGTCGTTTAGGGGATACTACGACTATCTTCATCCGCAATTCTCTCCGCGCGCCCTCCGCCAAACTTGCCTATTTATTATTGGGAGCTGAAGATTTATGGTCAGTAGCGCATCGCTTATCACCGCTTCTCGGCGACCCCAACTCTTGTTTGGCAATCAGGCCCGCGTCAAGTCAGAGCAGCAAGCCGCCGCCCTGCGACGGGGACAGATTTTAATCGATACGGCCCCCCACGGCATGATGGGCGGGTCCGTGCGGGCCAAAATGTATGTCACCGCTAGCCGCGCCGACCTCTGGGCCCAGTTAACCCAATATGAGCGATGGTCGGAGTTTTTTCCTAACATCCGGCGCAGCGAAGTCTTAGCCTCTAACGACCAGGTTCATCGGCTTTACCAAGTCGGTTGTAAGGCGTTTTTGGCGATCGCCGCTGAAGTCGAGATTTACCTGAAGGTTTACGAAGACCCCGCTCACAGCATCCAGTTTCGGTTGGAAAAGGGAACTTTTCACGACTTTGCGGCAGACCTGACCCTACAAGACTGGCAAAACGGCACCCTGCTGACCTATGCGGTGCAAGCCACGCCCCTGATTCCCGTACCAGGCTTCTTGATTGAACAAGGGATGCGCCAAGACCTGCCCGGCAATATGGAGCACCTGCGCAAAGTCTTGTGTCGGTAAGGGGATTGCCCCACCGGCCTCTAGCGTCTATGCCTGATCGCGATAACGCTCAACTGACGCCCCTGTACAGATTGCGGATAGCCCAGTTCTAGTCAGCCCAGGCAAGGATTGCAGTCCCTATGGACATGCTGGAAAGCTGCCTCCCTAGTAGGGGTTTGGCAGTGCCAAAGGATGAGTTTAGCGGGGATCGCAAGCCCCGCTGTCGCCGCCCCCTTGGCAAGGGGGCTCTGAATATTCTGGTTTGGCGTCCCCCTTGCTAAGGGGGATTGAGGGGGAGCAGCCGCAGCCTGACGCTCAACAGTTACGTGCCAAACCCCCGACTAAGGAATTAGGATTTTATAAAATCCAAGTTTTGTCGGGCCAGGCATCTCGCCTGCGCTTGAACAGCCGAGACGGCTGTTCACACTTAATCAAATTCCTATTCCTAAGTTTTAATGAGTACGCTCTAGCAACACGGCTTGGCTGTCCGACAGCGTGAACGATTTGGGGATCGCCGTGCCGGGCGTGAGGTCAACCCCAGGCGAAGCGATCGCCACCCGCCAGTCCGCCAGATCAATTTGCAGCCAATCTCCAAGCGTCACTTCCAGCGGGTCACCCCCCATGTGGGTAACCATCGCCACCTGATATTTGCCACCGGCGGTTTCTGGCGCGGTGCGCAACCCATAAAACAGGGTTTGGGCCTCGGTATTGATGCGATTGAAGCGATCCAGGTTCGAGAGATTTTCCCGGAGCCAGGGATTCGCCAAACGGAACCGTCGCAGCGCCAGGTTATAGGCGACCTGGTCAGCCTGAAGCACGTCCTCTTGCAGCCAGACGTTACACATTTCATGGGCATCTTCCATGAAATTTTGGGCGAAGTCTTTGAGCTTGTTGACATCCAGCTGGGTCAAAATCGCCGATTTGTCTGGCGTATTCAGCTTTTGGAGGGCTTGGGCAGATTTGCGCGTTTTCGCCTTTTCTTTCACTGCATCCGACTCCGGATCTGCCACGATAAAGGCTTGGCATAAGTGGGCCACTTCTTCTAAGTCGTAGTCGGTGTCTTCGATCGCGTCATACAAACCCTTCACAAACTGGCGCAGCTCACCCAACTTGGCAAAGCCCATCGCTTTGAGCCGGGGGAAGATGTTGGGCCAGTCGTAGGTTTCAGGAATGATTTGCCAGTCCAGGAAGCCGCCCGCTTCTTCTGAGACGACTTTGACGCCGTAGCGATCGTCCGTATTGCGTAAGAAGCCCCAGGGCGCGTGCATGGTGCAGTTGATGAAATCCATGGGCAAACCGGGGCTGAAGCCATAGGTCATGAGAGCGATCGCGGGATTGTCGTAGGCGTTGTTCAAAACTTCCGGCAGGCCCTCGCCCAAATTCCAGTTGATGTCCAACTCGGGATCAACCTGGGTGCCCCGCCGCAAGGTGTCATGGTTGCCGCAGCCGGTAATCCAGTTGGCCCCGACCTGCATTTGTTCGGTCACGCGTCGCCACTTTTTATCCCAAAACTGGCGAATGCTGGGGGTATTGTGGGCAAAAATCAGCGGCCCCCATTGGAAGGCGTCGGGCTTGAATTCCACGATGTCGCGATAGGTGGAAATTTCCTCCCACCCTTCGGCGGGCCAGGGGCGACCGTCTTCAAAAATGGAAAAAGGCCGTCGCACGCTGTCGCCAACCTCTTGCAGCACCTCGGCCATGTCGCTGAGGTAGTTGTCATCGTACTCCACGCGCCCCGACAGCGGATTGAAGAATTTGAAATCCTGCGCGCCATCAACCCGAATGCCATCGACGCCCGTGTTGTTTTTGCGGCGCTGCATTTCTAGCAAGATGCCCCGCACAGTGGGATTTTGATGATTAATATCCTGCCCGTACATGTTTGGCCCTTTGAGAAAGCGCCCGTTCAGCAGGTTAATGCCCTGGTTGTCGGCGTGACCGTACACAATGTCGTACACGACCTTGATTGGCCCGGTGGGAAAGTTGTGCAGGGTTTCAATGAACTCCACCAGTTCGTCGGGGCGCAGGGTCTCCAGTACCGAAGGATTCGTGGCGGAACAGCCGAAAATGACAATGTCGTAGCCCCAGTTCTGGGTGTCGGGCTTTTTCAGGGTGACTTTCACATCGCCCTCTTCCCGCTCAATCTCGGCGGTTTCGGGGTCCATCTCGCCCATGTCGTCTTCACTCATGATGAAGAAGCCATGCCCCAACTCGTGCTCGCCCAGATATTCCACGGTCGGCTCGATGGGCAGCAACTGCACGGCCTCATAACCAATGAAATTTTGCTCGGCGGGAGTCAGCGCTTCTTGCTGTTTGAGCTTGGTGGCGATCGCCTGATACACCCCCGTCAATCCGCTCAGGTAACCATTGGGGGACGCGGTGTTGACGTGCAGTTGCAAAATGTTGGTGGGCGGATGCACCCGAATGACGCCATTTTCGTCGGCATCGCCCTGGGTGAAATAGTCCAGATCGGCGCGATCGCGCTGCAACTGCCCCATGTCATACAGTTCTGCCGGAGCATACACGCCATAGGGCAAAGAGTAGGCCAGACAGTCGCCAATTACCCGCACTTCGTCGGTGTTCATGTCGAGATAGCGCAGCCAATAAAACGAGCCAATCTCGTCCTTGGTGCCCGCTTTCATGCCCGACAGCACGCCCCAAAAATACTCCCCGTCCTTGACCAGTTCCACATAATCCCGGCGAAACACCGTCTTTTGCGTCGCCTTCTTCGGATCAATTTTCTTTTTGGGGGTGAAAATTTCCAGGTAGATGTTTTTGGGCTGCACCATATCAGCCCCGAGCTCCGGTGCCCAAAAGCCAATTTCGGTCAGACCATCGGCGCGATAGTGCGCCCCCAGTCGAGTCGCGAGGGTTTGCGCCTTGTGGTATAGCGTTTCGTCCGATTGCTGTACGGACTCGGCCCAATCCACTAAGGCTTGAGTTTCTGGATCGAGCAGTTGAATGCGGGGGGCAGCCGTCGCAACCATGAACCTTCCTTCCTTTGTAGAAAAATGAATAACAGAGCTGGGAATTTTGGGGCCGCCCATACTTTCTGTAAGGGCGGCATCGATGATGAACGTTACTGATCGAGCTTGAAGATAGCGACGCCCAGGGGCGGCAGGGTCAGGGCTAGGGCGTGAGGCCAACGGGGATGATCCCACTGGTGGCTTTGCTGGCCGCCTTCGTTCGTGATGTTGCTGCCGCCGAATTGCGACTCGTCGGTGTTCAGCAGTTCGCGGTAGTAGCCGGACTGAGGCACGCCCACCCAATAGTCGTACAGCGGTTGGGGCGTAAAGTTGCACACCGTCACAATGAACTGATCCGAATTTTTATCCCGACGGATGAAGGTGACGACGCTGTTGTCGGCGTCGTTGCACTCAATCCACTCAAACCCGCTGTCCGAAAAGTCATCGGTGTACAGCGCTGGTTCCTGCTTGTACAAGGTATTGAGGTTGGCCACCAGATGCTTGAGTTGGTGGTGCGGCTTTTGCTCCAGCAGGCCCCAGTTCAGATCTAGCCAGGCATTCCACTCGGTGGTCTGACCAAACTCCATGCCCATGAACAGGGTCTTTTTGCCGGGATGGGTAAACATGTAGGCAAAGAGCGATCGCAGGTTGGCAAATTTTTGCCACTCGTCCCCGGGCATCTTTTGGTACAGATGCCCCTTGCCGTGCACTACCTCATCGTGGGACAACGCCAGCATGAAGTTTTCGGTGAAGGCATACCACAGCGAGAAGGTCACATTGTTGTGGTGGTAGCGCCGATGGATGGGGTCTTCGTGGAAATAGTGGAGCATGTCGTGCATCCAGCCCATGTTCCACTTCAGATTGAAGCCGAGACCGCCGACATAGGTAGGGCGGGAGACATTGGGCCAGGCCGTGGATTCTTCCGCAATGGAAAGGACACCGGGATAGTAGCCAAACAGCAGGAAGTTTAACTGCTGCAAGAACTCTACGACTTCCAGGTTTTCGTTACCGCCGTATTGATTGGGCACCCACTCACCGTCTTTGCGATCGTAGTCGAGGTACAACATCGAGGCGACCGCGTCCACCCGAATGCCGTCGATGTGGTATTTGTCGAACCAAAACAGCGCATTCGAAATCAGGAAGTTCTTCACCTCGTGGCGACCATAGTTGAACACCAGGGTGCCCCACTCTTTGTGTTCGCCCTTGCGCGGGTCGGCATGCTCATACAAATGGCTGCCGTCAAAGTAGGCCAAGCCGTGGCTGTCTTTCGGAAAGTGACCCGGCACCCAGTCCACAAGCACGCCAATGCCGTGGGCATGGCACTGATCCACAAAGTACATGAAATCTTGGGGACTGCCGAAGCGGGAGGTAGGGGCAAAGTGTCCGGCCACCTGATAGCCCCATGAGCCGTCGTAGGGGTGCTCGGCCACGGGCAACACTTCGATGTGGGTGTAGCCCATCTCTTGCACATAGGGAATGAGGCGATCAGCCAACTCTCGATAGGTCAAAAAGCGCGCGCCGGGCTTTTGGTCACCGACCGCGACGGGTTCGTTGCCATCGGCGGGTCGATTTTCCAGGCCGTCATGAATCCAAGAACCCAGATGGACTTCATAAACAGAAATCGGCTGTTCTTGGGGATCGGCATTGCGGCGCTGCTCTAGCCAATCTTGGTCACCCCAGTCGTAGCTCAGATCGGCCACGACGGAAGCGGTATCAGGCCGAACTTGCTGCTGAAAGCCGTAGGGATCGGACTTCAGGTATAAGTGCCCCTCAGCATTCTTGATTTCGTATTTGTAGAGTTCGCCGACTGACAGTTCGGGAATGAACAAATCCCAAACGCCCCCGTTTAATCGGCGCATTTGGTGGCGGCGACCATCCCAACTGTTGAAGTTGCCGACAATGGAAATGTTGCGGGCGTTGGGAGCCCAAACGGCGAAGTACACCCCGGAGACGCCGTCCACCTCAACGGGGTGTGCCCCCATTTTTTCGTAAATGAGGTGATGGTTGCCCTCGTTGAACAGATGAATGTCAAAATCTGTCAGCAGCGGTGACTTGAAGGCGTAGGGGTCGCGCATGACCCGCTCATGCCCATTTTCTTTGACCTTAATGCGGTAGTTGCGGTCTTCGGCACCGGGCAACTCGCATTCAAAAAAGTGCGGATGATGCAGCGACTGCATGGGATACTCTTGCCGCTCTTGGGGATGGATGACCCAAGCTGCTTCGGCCTCTGGCAGGTAGGCCCGGACGACCCAGCCACTACTGCCGCCGTTACCGTTACCGTTGCCGTCGGCAGAAGTCAAAGCGTGAGAGCCCAGCACCTCGAAGGGATTGTTATGGCGATTTTCAACAACGCTGTAAACCTGGTCAGGAGAGAGGGATGCAGTCGACATATAAGTAAAAATTTAGTTTGCAGTGAATTAAAGCAGAAATGGCTGGGCTGACAAATCAAAAAAACAGTTTGTCATTGCTCCATTAAATGGCGGCACCTTTGGAAAACTACCAGCCACGCTAAGAGTAGAACTATCGTAGTTGTTTTACGAAATTTACATAGCTCCAGACATCTATCATGAGGACGACTTTACCACTACTTTCAAGCGTCGCAGGGGACTGCGATCGCGGTCCATCGACTGGACACACTAGGGTTCAGCTATCGTAAACCCGACTGATGTGGTCACTTGAGTGTAATGATGCCAACAACGCTGCTGGGGCTTTCTCGGCAGGATGAGACGACTGATTTAGCGAGTGTGTGTGATGGGAACGGCGACTTTGTTGCGGATTGATCGCGATCGCCTGCAACAGCGATTGGATGGACTGGCTAGTATTGGCCGACTGCCCGACGGCGGTGTGTGGCGCATTGCCTACAGCGATGAAGATCTGGCGGCGCGGCAATGGGTGACGGCAGCGATGCAGGCAGCAGGCATGACCGTGACCATTGATGCGGCGGGCAACCTGATCGGACGCTATGCAGGCACTGAAGATCTCCCCGCGCTGGCGACCGGGTCGCACATTGACACGGTGCCCACCGGGGGCCGCTATGACGGGGCGTTGGGGGTGTTGGCGGGCATTGAAGCGGTGGCGACGCTGCACGAAGCGGGGCGACGGTTGCGGCATGCGATCGAGGTGATTGCCTTTACCGATGAAGAGGGGGAAATGATTGGCAGCAAAGCCATGGCGGGGACGGCGAAGCTGAGCGATCCCGAACATTTTCGGCGGCTCAATGGGGAGGCGATTCAGCCCTGTTTAGAGCGAGTCGGGGGCAATTGGGCCGCCCTGCCCAGCGCCCGACGGACGGATCAGGACATCGCCGCTTACCTGGAACTTCATGTGGAGCAGGGCGGCGTGCTGGAATCAGAACAGTGTCAGATCGGCGTGGTGCAGGGCATTGTCAGTTTGCAGCGCTTTCAGGTTGCGATTACGGGGCGGCCCAACCATGCGGGCACGACGCCCATGCACCTGCGCCAAGATGCCCTCTATGCGGCCTCGCTGCTGGTGGCCGCCGTCCATGATGTGGCGGTGGATATTCCCGGTGATCAGGTGGCGACGGTGGGGCTGTTGACGGTGGCCCCGAACGCTGCCAACATCGTGCCCGGACGAGTGGAACTCACCATTGACATGCGAGATTTGTCACTGGAGACGCTGGGGGCAATGGTCGAGGGGCTGAAGCAGCGCATTGTCGCTATTCAGGCCAGCACGGGCACCCAGATTGAGCTGCGGCCTCAACATTTTGTAGAGCCGACCCTGGCGAGTCCGGCGGTGCAGGGGGCGATCGCGGCTGTGTGCGACGACCTGAACCTAACCCACTATTCCATGCCCAGCCGCGCCATTCACGATGCCCAGGAGATTGGTCGCTTTACCCAAATGGGGATGATCTTTGTGCCCAGTCAGGCGGGGGTGAGCCATGCCGAAGATGAATACACCTCGCCGGAGCAGTGCGGACAAGGGGCGGATGTGCTGCTGCATACGCTCATGGCATTGGACGAACAGCTCGACTCGGCGACCCATGACTGACCGGATGACGCCGTTTGCGAATTTGCCCGTGGCCTGTCTGCGCAATCCCCAAGCGCGGCGCGACCTGGCGTATGACGATCAACCTCAACAGTGGCTCTCGTTGTCAGGCACCGCTGCCGCCTGGGCCGAACTGCACCAGTGGTCGAACTATCAGCCGACGCCGTTGCGATCGCTGCCAGAAATCGCGACCGACCTCGACCTCGACCAGATTTGGTACAAAGACGAGAGTGATCGCTTTGGCCTGGGCAGCTTCAAAGCGTTGGGGGGAGCCTATGCGGTGTTTCGGCAACTGGTGGATTATGTGCAGACAGCCACGGGCCAAACCGACCTCACCGCTGCCGACCTGCTCTCTGGACGGTATCGCGAGCTGACCCAAGCCGTCACCGTCACCACCGCTACCGATGGCAACCACGGGCGATCAGTGGCCTGGGGGGCGCAGCAGTTTGGCTGCCGCTGCGTGATTTATCTGCACGCGGGGGTGAGTGCCGGACGGGAAGCGGCGATCGCTGCCTACGGAGCTGAGATGGTGCGGGTGGCAGGCAACTATGACGACTCGGTGCGTCAAGCCGCTGAAGATGCCCAAGCCCACGGCTGGATTCTCGTGTCTGACACCGCCCATCCCGGCAATACCACCATTCCCAGTGTGGTGATGCAGGGCTACACGGTCATGGTGGCCGAGGTCTTTGACCAACTGCCGCCCGACCAACTGCCCACCCATGTATTCGTGCAGGCGGGAGTCGGGGGATTGGCGGCGGCGGTGTGCGCGTATCTGTGGGAACGGTGGGGCCGCGATCGCCCCACCACTATCGTGGTCGAACCTGATCGCGCCGCCTGCGTATACGCTACGGCCCAACAAGGCAAATTGGTGACGCTGGAAGGCGACCAAGACACCCTCATGGCCTGCCTCTCTTCCGGCCACACCTCGACCATCGCTTGGGACATCTTGCGCCACAGCTCTGACTGGTTCATCACCATTCCCGATGAGGCGGCGGTGCTGACCATGCAGCACCTCGCCCACCCGCGATCGCCCATTGTCGGTGGCGAATCAGGCGTCGCGAGTTTGGCCGGATTACTGACCGTGGGGCAGCGATCGGATTTGCGCCAGCAGTTGGGACTCACCACCACCTCGCGAGTGCTCACCTTCGGTACCGAAGGCGCAACCGATCCCGAAATTTATCAAAAGTTAATTAATAGATCTGCCCTGCACATTTGATGCGGTAGTGACTTGTGTCCGTGACACCATGCAGTCACAGAATCGTAAGGAAGTTTTTTGATTTTACTTTAGTCCAAATAATGTAGTGAAACTTTCTGCCTTGTAAAACCAACAGATAAGTTGAGCCTTAGCTTAGGCAGTATTTCAAGCCTATACACTCATTTCTAAAGCTATAATTGAAGTGACTGAGAAGCTTTTTGGTGGTTTTTATACCGGGGCAATAAAAAGGCTTGGCAAATGGATAGAGAACCAAGACAGAAACTTGAAAGGGAATACTATCACCTCATAGATATTATTCAAAAATATGATGAGTATTTTATAAACATAAAGACTTGGAGTATATCGATAGGGGCACTAGTAACGGGTGCAGGTATTAGTCTTCAGTCTATCTATGTTCCCTTTTTAGTCATCTTGCTGGGAATCTCTTTTTGGTTGACAGAGGCCAGCTTTAAAGTGGTTCAATTATCTCACTTCAAAAGGATTGCCGAACTCGAAAACTTTCTAGGCCAGAAAGGTGAAATGTCAGCTGAATTCCCATCTCCTAGAATAATAAAGGCCTATAGTGAATGCCGAAAAGAGAATGAAGAATCAAAGCTTTTGAGGAGGGTGATATGGTGGAATCATGTCATGTTTCCTCACCTGGTATTTGTTGTTACTGGGTTGGTTGGAAGTTTGGTATTAATAGTTCAGTCGATTATATAGTGCTCTGATATATAAACTGAGTGAATCTGTGGCAACCAAAAGATTTACCATTATCTTAAAAGTGATATGTAGAGCTTGAACTCGGCTTTTTGACACAAGCTAGTACCAGCTAAATAATGTGTGAACTTTTAGAAGTTGAAGTTATTCAAGTATAAAGTATTGCAAGTGACTTGAATCTATTATAAAGTATTGCAAGTGACTTGAATCTATATTGCACTTCGCAAAGGCAGGCAGGATATCGCTTGCTTCTTAAGTCTTCACATTTTTGATTGTCGCACACTTTAAATATATTGCTGACTAGTCATTTTATTGTCATATCTTTGACAACCGATACTCCAACCATGCGATGATCGCGATTGCCCCTGCGCATCAACCGCGATCTCCTCTTGCACCGCCTCGATCAACTGGCTTAAATGGGGGCGATTGATGGCGCTTAGCTCCCGACTCTGTCTGAATGAGACAACGTGCGCAAATTTTCTGTTTAAATAAAATGGTTATGTTGCTGAGGTCAGTGCGAATTGCATTCAGTATGCTGAACGCTAACTGAGTTGTCCGTTAGACGACCTATGCTAAGTTCGAGGCGGTGCTGACAGAATTAGATCATCGTCCCAGCGAGGCTGAATCATCATGACCTGGAACATCGACGAAGCACAGCAGCATTTTCCTGAAATTCTCGATGCTGCCGAACAGAGCCCTCAAGTTATCCATCAGCACAATCACCCGATCGCTGCGGTTATTCGCGCCGATTTGCTGCAAGAGTTTCTGGCTTGGCAGGCTCAAAAACAGCCCAAACCCTTAGCTCAGGCATTTTCAGAGTTGCGTCAGCTTTGTGCCGAAGAAGACTACACCTTTGAGTTACCCTCTCGTAGCGATCGGCCTAATTCCTTTCTGGAAGCATTGCAATGACCTTGCTATGTGACACAAATGTCATCAGCGAATTGTGCAAACCCCAACCTGATTCAGGCGTTATCGCCTGGAGTGCAGAAATCACGACCATCGCAATTAGCGTAATCACCCTAGAAGAAATTATCTATGGACTGAGCGCCAAGCCAAACGCCCGAATTCAGGGATGGTTTCAAGAATTTTTGACCACGTATTGTCAGGTGCTTCCCATTACCCCAGAGATTGCTCAACGGGCAGGAGAACTGCGAGGAAACTTGCGGACACAGGGCAGGCCCCGCACCCAGGCCGATATGCTGATTGCGGCTACGGCTCACGTTCATCATCTGACTTTGGTAACTCGAAACACTCGCGATTTTGAGCACTGTGATGTTCAGATACTAAACCCATTCAGCCGATAGAAGCCTGGGATGGTTAAGAACAACCTTTGAACTAAGGCAGTCAATTTCTGATCGGGAGAAATGCAACACTACGCCAATCCAAGGGAATTTTTATGTGCCACTAGAATGACGCAAGCTACAGAGTTAATTCCAGAGATTAACTGGATCTAGTGAAGTATGAGGATGATGCGAGTTGAGTGAGGAAATTATATGTATAAAGTTTATGGAGATATGCTGTCGGGAAATTGCTACAAAATCAAATTGTTGATGCAGTTTTTAGATATTTCCCATCAATGGATTCCTGTTGATATCCTCGCGAGTGAGACGCATACCGAAGCCTTTAAGCAGATGAATCCCAACACCCGAATCCCCGTGGTGGAGTTGGATGACGGCAACTATCTGTGGGAGTCCAACGCAATCTTAAATTACTTCGCCGAAGGGACTGACTTTTTGCCCTCAACCAAGTACGAAAGGGCGAAAGTTTTGCAGTGGCAGTTTTTTGAACAATACAGTCACGAACCGTATATTGCCACCGCCAGATATATCAATAAATACCTGGGCTTGCCCCAAGCGCGAGAAGCCGAATATCACGCCAAACAAGCAGGTGGCCATAAAGCGCTGGCCGTGATGGAACAACATTTAGCGGACAATCAATTCTTTCTCGGGGCGAATGCAACTATTGCGGACATTAGCTTGTATGCCTACACCCATGTCGCCCATGAGGGCGGCTTTGACTTATCAGAGTATGCCAATATTCAGCGATGGTTCAAAGATTTTGAAAGCATTCCTGGCTATATCAAAATGGCGAGAGAAAACGCCTAATAACCTGGCGGTATTGGGGCTTCTCAACAGGGTCGGTTGCGATCGCCCAGTTAACGCAATCATTAGCCGTTGACGAAGCAGAAGCCGTCGGGGCTATAGTCAACCTTGTCGCCGAATATTTTTGAGCATCATGTATTTGACGACCAATACCCCCGTTACGCGGCCACCGCTGTCACCCCTGCGCATTAACCGAGATCGCCGTCTCCCCTTACTCTAGAGCGTGAATCAATGGTCTGATTTAAGTGAAAATCTGGCGATATTAGTATCAGAAGCTGAGTTGATGAGACAAAGATTTCCTTGGAAGCAGTTTGCCATTGGAGCTTTGACTCCAGGTCTAATCTTTTATCTCTTCCATCACTTTGAGCAACCCTTGGTGGGTGCCCTGCTAGCGGCGGGATGGAGTGCAGCAGTGATTTTAGTGACTCATCTAGCACTCAAGAAGATAAATCTCTTTGCTGTATTATCTCTGCCCTTGACTTTCATTGAAGTCGTAGGTTTGCTCATCACATTGAATCCGGAATTTTATTTGACCACAGCCGCGATCGATCACGTTCTCTGGGGTTTAATTTGTTTCGGATCATTATTTATCTATCGTCCTTTGATCCTTGTTTTTGCTGAAGCAGTGGGAGGAATACCAAAAACAGAGGAACTTGGAGAATTTGGCCAGTCTCAAGAATTCAGATCGGCCTGGATTATTCTCACGGCAATATGGGGAATTGTGCATCTCATGGCTGCGGCTATCCTAATCGCCTCGCAGATCTGGTTGCCACTGGAATTATTCTTGGTCATTCGCTCAGCTTTAAGTACGCCTTTGCTGGCAGTATTAATCGCCTTTAGTTTCTGGTTTCCAAGATGGTATATGAATCGGTCATAAAGCATCTTTTAGAACTGAATTTTTGACTTGAAATAGGTGTTGTGGTGTCTGCCCTTAAAACGGGTTTACTGTTGAATATGACATCATCTCCAAGCCTGCGATACTGAAGCGATTCAGAGATGCCTCGTCAAAGTTGTCTGGTTTATAGTCAAACTTATCGTTGGATTTCCCTGCTGCCCATGTCTTTGACGACCGATACCCCCGTTACGCGGCGATCGCTGTCGCCCCTGCGCATTAACCGAGATCGCCTCTTGCACCGCCTCGATCAACTGGCTCAAGTGGGGGCGATCTATGGTGCTGAGCTTTGGGCTATGCCTGAAAATATGTGAAAACTTTGTTGCGATCGCCCCACAGCCTCATGATCGGAAGAAAACTTCTGGCGATCGATCTAGATTAGAACAATATCCAGCAACTTACCATTCAATAAGTTGGTTAGGCGGCACTAACTATGAGTAACGAAAATTTAGAAAAAGTTTATATCGATCTTCCAAATCACTGGGCGATCGGTGGTGAATCACTTTGGGCTACTCCGCTGGGAAATGACCTGTATCGTATCGAAAATGTCCCATTCTTTGCATATGGTCTAAATTTCTTAGACATTGTTGTTGCCACAGCTGACTCTGATGAACTCAAGCCAGAAATACGTAGGGTTGTAACCCCAAGCGGACATCGAACCTATCGAATCATCTTTAACAAAGAAATTGGTCGTGAACGCCAGATTGATCTTTTGAGAACGCTGGAAAAGTATGAAGCCTCGTATGAACGAGCCGATGAAATAAATGTTGCCATAGACATCAAACCCAGTGGGGATTATGTGGCAGTCTACGATCAGTTAGACGAATATGAAAAGGCAGGTCTTTTGTTTTTTGAAACCTGTGAAGCAAGAATCGACGGCAGCTTTGACGATATGCCGGATGATGTAGAAAATGACTGACACCGTACTTTCAAAGATTGGCAAAGCAATTGTTGTCAGGTTTATAGTCAATCTTGTCGCCGCACATTTATCTGATCATCATGTCTCTGACGACCGATACCCCCGTTACACGGCGATCGCTGTCGCCCCTGCGCATTAACCGAGATCGCCTCTTGCACCGATTAGACCAACTGGCTCAAGTGGGAGCCATTGAAGGCGGCGGCGTCTGTCGGCTCGCGCTCACCGATGCCGATAAAGCCGGACGAGATCTCGTCGTGAGCTGGATGGAAGCGCTTGGCCTCACCATCACCATTGATCAGCTCGGCAACGTCGTCGGTACTCGTCCCGGCCTCGAAGCTGGCCCCCCCGTCATGACCGGTTCTCATATTGATACTGTCGCCACTGGCGGACGCTATGACGGCAACCTCGGCGTCTTGGCTGGGCTAGAAGTCATCGAAACCCTGAACGAACAAAACATTCAAACCCGCTATCCCCTGGCCGTCGCCTTTTTTACTAACGAAGAAGGGGCGCGGTTTCACCCCGACATGATGGGCAGTTGGGTGTTTAGCGGCGGCCTATCCGTCGAAGCGGCCCTGGCAGAAGTGGGGACAGACGGCACCACCGTCGCCGAAAACCTCGATCGCATCGGCTATGCAGGCCCGGTGCCCTGCGGTAGCCAGCCCGTCAAAGCCTTTGTCGAACTCCATGTGGAACAAGGCCCCGTGCTCGAACGCGAAGGCATTCAAATTGGGGCGGTGACCGGGGTGCAGGGCATGTCCTGGCAGGAGTTCACCGTTAAGGGTGTCTCAAATCATGCGGGGACGACCCCCATGGCTTTGCGCCACGATGCCGGGTATGGCGCTAGCGCGATCGCGGTTGCTGCCCGCCAACTCGCCCAAAAAATGGGGGGCAACCAGGTCGCCACCGTCGGCTCCATTCAACTCAAGCCGGGATTGGTGAACGTTATCGCCAAGGAAGCCAAACTAACGGTGGACTTGCGCAACACCGACTCCGATTTACTGAAGCAGGCTGAGGCCGAACTGCAAACTCAGATTGAGGCGATCGCCACTGCCGAAGGGCTGGAGGTCACCGCCCAATCCCTCGCCCGATTTGAACCCGTCAGCTTTGACGCCGCCATGATTGATGCCGTCGAACGCACCGCCCAAGCGTTGGGCTGTTCTGTAAAACGGATGCCCAGCGGGGCGGGACATGATGCCGGGATGATTGCCGCGATCGCCCCCACCGCCATGATCTTCGTGCCCAGCGTCAACGGCCTTAGTCACAACGTCAACGAGTACACCGCCCCCGAAGATTTGGAAAACGGTAGCAACGTCCTCCTGCAAGTGCTGCTGCAATTGGCCGAAGCGAGCGATCGCTAGAGCCCTTCAGTCACCCTGCCACCCCACCACCCTGCTACCCTGCCACTCCTCACCCAATCCCCAGAGACGCTATCTTGAGGTTTCTGACTCAACCTAGCTACGCTGTCAAATCCGCTTTATGACCCGACCGCCATCTGACAAAATCACCCAAGCCGAAGCCCTGTTTGCCGCCGGACAAATCGCGTTTGAGCGCGGCAATTACAAAGATGCCGTGCTGGCGTTTGAAGAAGGGACGCGCCTCACCGGGGGGGCGACTTTTCTCGGGGGCACCATTCAACTCTGGCTGATGAACGCCTACTCGGCGGCGGGGCGCTTGCCCGATGCGATCGCCCTCGGCGAAAAACTCACTAAACACCCCGACCTGGATGTGCGCAAACAGAGCAAGCGAGTGCTCGAAATTTTGCAAGCGCCCCAGCTCTCGCGCCGGACGGATTGGCTGACCCCCATTCCCGACCTCAGCGATTTGGATGAAAACAACGACACCGACTTCACCCTGCGCAAATACGATCCGCCTGCCAAACCCAAACGTACGCCCCCGCCAGAGCCGCCGCCCGAAGACCTGAGTCAAATGAATACCAGCGACAACGGCTTTTTATGGGCGGCGATCGCGGTCATTTTGCTCACGTTGGGTAGCTTGTGGTGGCTGGCCTAGCGGTTCCGATGTCCGAATTCTGCAAAATATCTGAGAGTTCATGACTTACCTGTAGTAAGTGCCGACGAACCGGATACCATACTGGCATCCTGTGAGTTTTAAAACTATGGACGTCGGGGAACCACCAGCGGGCACAACCCAAAAATCGGCGATCGGATTATGTCTCACCCTCTTCATGGTGTCGTTTCATATCGGCATTGTGCCCGCCATCATGCCGCCCCTGGTGCGCACTTTTGACTCTAACGTGGGCTATGTGCAAAGCGCCCTGGTGCTGCTCTCCTTAGTGACAGCCGCTTTTGCCCCCACCAGCGAAAACCTGAGTCGACGGTTTGGGCGACAGAAAATCTTTCGTGGCGGGCTTCTCCTCTTTGCGATCGGCACGCTATTTGCGGCCATCAGCCCCACCATGGCACTCTTTGTGGTCAACTATGCCCTGCTCACCGGAATTGCGGCCACTCCCCTGGTCAGCATTCCCTGGGCGTTGATGGACCGATTTTATGACGACAAAGCCGAAAAAATTGCCTTCTTGCTGCTCACCCTGTCGATGGTCGCGGGCGGCTTAGTCGGCTCACTGATCGGTGGCTTAATTGCGTTTGAATTCAGCTGGCGGCTGGCCTTTCCGATTGAACTCGCCCTCATTCCCCTGATCTGGTATTTGGTGACTCACTTTCCAGCCGAGCTGGTCGCCCGCAACACCCCGGTTGACTGGGTGGGCGGCGGCTTGTCGTTTGCTGGGCTGGGCCTCACTCTCTTGGGTCTCAGCCTTGCGGGTGAGTTTGGCTGGTGGGAGGCGAAAAAACATCTGGTGTTTCTGAGTACTCCGCTCATTCCCTTTGGCATTTCTATCGTGCCAGTCTTAATTGGGTCGGGCTTAGTCTGTTTTGGGCTATTTGTCTTTTGGCGGCGCCAACAAACCCAAACGGGCCGCGCCTCATTGGTAAAAGCGGGCCTCCTCAGCCGCCGCACGTTTCTCAATAGCCTCGTGGTGGCCACCCTCCATTCCGCGTTGATTACCGGCCTGTCGTTTAATTTGTTCCAATTCATTCCCCCCGTATTGGAACTCAATTCCTTTCAAACTGCGCTCACGGTATTGCCTTACAACTGCGCCATGGTTATTGTGATTGTGCTGATGGTGCGGTTTATTAATCTGCAACTGCCGCCCCGCCGCATTGTGCAGCTGGGGCTGAGTATTGAAATCATCGGTCTGTTATGGCTAGTGGGCGCGATCGCACCGGGGATGACCCGCTGGAGTCTTTTGCCGGGGTTGATCATTACGGGTATCGGGTCGGGCTTATTTACCTCACAAATTGGTGCGATCGCCTATTCCACCGCTAGCCGGGTCGAAAAGCCCGAAGCCACGGGTATCTTCAACCCGCTCCAAAAGGTTGGGCAAGCCCTGGGGCGCGGCATTCTCGGCACCGTGCTCGTGAGCGTCGCCTCCATCAAAATCGTGGATGGGGTCATCTTTGAGCTTGATCAAACGGTGGATGCGGCCACCCGGCAATCCGCCATTACTTATCTGCAAGAGGCGATTCAAACATTTACCAAAACCGAAATGCGAGACCTGTTTGGTCGGCTCCCCGAGACCGTGCAGCCGGCCTTAGAGACGATTATTACCACGGCTGCCCTCGGTGCCATGGAAACCACGCTGATCATTATTTTGGCGGCTAATTTGGGATGCCTCTTACTCACCACTCGCTTGCCCCACTTGCGACGGCTAAAGCGTCATCCCGCGACCTAGTGACGCACTGAGAGAACCTTTTAGGGGGCTGGATAGCGGGGTGTTGAGCGGGCGAAACCCACGGCTGGTAATCCGTCAACCTAACAGCGCGTGAGTCGACCCCAGTTTTGTTGGGCAGACATCTTGTCTGCCCCGGATAGCCGAGACGGCTGGTATCTGTTTAGCGTCAGGCTGCTACTGATCCCCCTGAATCCCCCTTGACAAGGGGGACTTCGAGCCGGGAGTCCCCTTGCCCTAGCGCAGCCGTGCCCAGAGGGCTTTAGGGGGCAGCGACAGCGGGGGATCTCAAGCCCCGCTAAATAGATACGACGGCTGTCCACACTTTGATTCAATTCCCATGCTTAAAGCTGTTGAGCTTTCGGCACCAGACTGCAGATTGCTACAGCCTTTTAAATGAAGCCTTTGAGAAATTCGTACGGTTCGTCTTCCCAGCAGGGCTCAGGATACATGCGCGACAAGTATCGATGAATGTCTAGCGCAATATCCGATACATCGTCCCGTTCAAAAAAATCATCCAGCGCCTCGCGATCGCGGGCGCGCAACGGTGCCAAAGGACTCGCATGACTCACTTCCAGACTGTGAGAAGTGCGGTTAACCCGCTGGCTCTCTGGCAAAACGCCACGGGTTAAGCTGAGCGTTTGCGCCCCTCGCGCGGCGGTCACCCCCGTTGTGAGTGTGGACTCAGCCGCTGTCGTCGGTCGCACCGCCTCTTGATCAACCAGACCGAAGCCCGCTTGCTCCAATAGCCACGCCTGATTCCTGGCTGTAAAATCGCCCACCCCTTGATCCATAAGTGCGATTAGTAACCGTGCATCAATTGCAAACTCAATCTTTGACTGACTAGCGGGAATTACCAGCGACCAAATCTTCGCTCAACCGTTCCGTCTATTAGGGCTAAAAAAATGCCTGATGGAATCGCGAGTCCCACAACGTCCGGCAAATCACCCGCCCACTTCGATCAATCTGACCGAATGACCGATAGATTTTATCTGTCAGTGTTAGCCAACGACTCGTCCGGCGATTGCATGAGAGCTCAGAAAGAGCCTACCGACCATAAGGTTCACAATGCCACGAATTGTAAATACACCTTGTCAGTAATATCACTGTAACGTGAACCTGCTCGCATCGCATCGGTGATACCCTTGTCAGAGAAAATTGCTGCCAGGCTCTACAACAGCGGCGGGGCGATCGCTCTCAACTGAACAGGATCTTGGGGCTGCAGTTGCAGTCGAAACACCTCCGCAAACTGCTGTTCGAAAACTGGCTGCACTTGTTGCCGGGTGATGCCCGGAATGAACTGGGCCAAGCTGCCCACGGGCTTATCGCTAATGCCGCAGGGCACAATGCGTTGAAACCCCGCCAGGTCAGGATTGATATTCAACGCTAGGCCATGCATCGTGATCCAGCGGCTGACCTTAATGCCGATCGCCGCCACTTTGCAGCCCTCAACCCAAACTCCCGTCAAGCCGCTCACCCGTTCCCCGGTCAAGCCAAACGCCGCCACCGTCTGCATGATGACCGCTTCGAGCTGGCGCAGATACCAATGCAGGTCAGGCTGGTGCCGTCGCAGATTCAGAATCGGATACCCCACCAGTTGGCCGGGGCAGTGATAAGTGACTTCGCCGCCGCGCTCGATTTTGATCACGGGAGGCAGGTCTGGCTGCGGCGTAAATTTGAGGAAGCGATCGTCCGCGCCTTGCCCCAAGGTATACACTGCCGGATGCTCTAACAGCAGCAACGTATCTGGCTGATCAGGCTGAGTGCGTCGCTGGGCCAGTAGTTGCCGCTGCCATTGCCACGCGGTTTCATAAGGCACCTGACCACAGCGATAAAGCTGACACACGGCGGTGGTGGGCAACGGGGCTAAGGGCAGAGGTCGCGCACGGTCCATTAACACGGGAAAAGTAGGTTAGACAGAAATATTCGTGAAAAAGAAATCAAAAATTATCAACGGATGCAAAAGATCTTGAAGCTAACTGTCGTGCAGAATACAACATTGCTACGGTGAGAGTATCAAAAGAATATCGCAACGGAGGCGACTCTATGAAGCTCGTGATTCAAGGCAAGAACATCGAGATCACGGATGCCATCCGCAGTTATGTTGACCAAAAGATTACCAAAGCCGTCAATCATTTCAAGCATCTGACGAACGAGGTAGACGTCAACTTATCTGTGGCTAAGAACGGGAAAACTCCTCCCCAACAGAGCGCAGAAGTCACGTTGTACATTAACGGTGCAGTCGTCCGGGCTGAGGAGAGTAGCGAAAATCTCTACGCCAGTATTGATCTCGTTGCCAATAAAATCACCCGTCAACTGCGGAAATACAAAGAAAAGCGCAACGGTCGGAACACTTCATCGGTTAAGCCTAACGACGCCCTGTTGAGTACCGATCTCCCCACCGCTGACGTTTCTGCCCTGTTGAACAAAGCACCCACCCTACCCGATGCGGTTTTGAGAACCAAGTATTTCTCAATGCCCCCGATGACCGTCGAGGAAGCGCTAGAGCAACTGGAACTAGTTGATCACGATTTCTACATGTTCTCCAACGCGGAAACGGGCGAAATCAATGTGGTGTATGAGCGCAACCATGGGGGATATGGCCTCTTGCAGCCCCGGCAACATCAAAATGGTGAGGCCAACAGTCCACAACATGCGGCCAACTTCGCTTAATGAGTCACGTCACCCATCGTGAGTAGCCGTTAGCCTGAGCCCCCTCTGAAGAATCTTCAGAGGGGGCTCATTAGTTTCACCCACAGATTTGCAGCTGACTGCGTCAGCTTGAGCAAAGTGGACTAAAAGCATCTAGTTGGGAGGCTTTGGGCTCAAACTTACGCGGTTGCTAGTAAGGGGTCTAATTGTCCCTGACGTTCTAAACCGTGCAGCTCATCGCAGCCGCCGATGTGCTGATCGTCGATGAAAATTTGCGGTAAGGAACGCTTGCCGTTGGCCCGCTCAGTCATCTGGTCGCGAGCGGCTTCATCCCCATCGATACAGTATTCGGTGTAATCAACCCCTTTGCGGTCCAAAAGAGCCTTTGCGCGAATACAGAAGGGGCAACTGCTCCAAGTGTAGATTTCGACGTTAGGTGCTGCCATCAGCTCAACCTCTACCGTTGCTTCAAATGATTTCGTTACTCATCTTAACGGTTTAGCTGAACTAGACACGACCATGACCATGGCGGTGGCATGGCATGGTCATCAAAGGGGGCGATTTCGCATGTTTCTGTTCAGCGCGATCGCGCCCCTGTCGCTCCCCAGTTGCCGGTTTTACCGACATGGGTTTTTGTCCATTGGCGGGGGGAGGGCTAATCCAACGTGAGCTGAGCGGTCGTAAATTCGCCCCGCTCGGTGGGGGGGACGGACTCTAAAATCACGGCTTCGTAGGGCACAACACCATCTTGAGTGCTCCCTAAACAGCGTGCCGCCGCTTTGGACAGGTCGAGCGATCGCTGACCGATATAGGGGCCGCGATCGTTAATCCGCACGACCACCGAGCGACCATTCATCCGATTCGTCACTTTGAGCCGGGTGTTGAAAGGTAAGGTCTTGTGGGCAGCGGTCAGCTCATTCTCGTCAAAAATTTCGCCATTGGCCGTCTGTCGACCATGAAAATAAGGGCCGTACCATGACGCGGTGCCATATAGCGTTTCTGAGGTTTCCGCCAGACCATTGAGCACCATTTGCACCTGGGCTAACGCCATCGGTTCCTCGTTCAAGGCGTGGCGCAGATTATTGACCCACTGCACTGCCGTCACGGCGGCCGGTACTTCGGGATGCGGTTGCAGGGTTTCATCCACCACAAAGAGGATTTCACCACCGTGGGCTACACCGATGAAGTCGGGGCCTACTAGCGGGGTGAGTTGGCTGGGCTGCAAGGTGCCAGATTGGAGCAGCGATCGCAGTTGGGCCGCAATTTTTTCCGCTGCCACCTGTCCAGCTGCTTCGCCCACCAAGTGGTTATGCAGCCAAACGGTATATTTGGGGGACGCTTTGATGGCCAGGGCGCTGGGCTGATAGGTTATGTCGGCATCCGAGAGGCATTGACGAGGTGTCAGCTCTGGCATGGCGGGAGCCTCGGGCGTACTCGGTTCGACCCGCACTGCCGCTACCGCCGACCAACTATGCCACTTTTCGTCGAAGACGTTGTCGGCCATGGCCATCTCGGCAGCGGCCACATCCACCACGGTGGACGCCTGAGTGACGGGCTTAAAACTGGTCAACGCCACCCCAATAGCGGGCACCAGGGTCTCAATCTGAGCCGATGACACGGTACCCGTCGGGGTCGCATCCACCGAGCTGACGCTCCAATGGGACCGCCAGACGACATCCGACTTCAGCGTCTCTTTGGTGGATGCAGCCTGATCATCCAACGGTGAAAGCCACTGCAGCCACTCGGGCCGCTCAGGCAAAAGCAAAGATTCGTATTGTGGGGTCGGCACAGAACAAATACTCTGTGTAGACTTAGCAGCGGCAGATGCGGGACAAATAATTGATGCTGCCCAAACAATTCCTAAAATTTCCATGACGATTTGGCAGAGGCCAAGACCTGTAGATTGAGCGTAGCAATCAGTTTTATATCCGTGTAACTGGATACAAAATTGCTTTAGCCATCCAGTATAAACAGATCTTTTTCACTTGGGGATCAGTCTTGAGGCAGACCCGTGGTGTCTGATCGCGGCTATGCAAGCCTTTTCAAGAAAGTTTAAGGAATCTTTAAGTTGTGTTAAGAGGCTGCTATGTCAAGTCAGGATGCAGAAGCATTGCGCCTACATGAATCATTAAAAGCCCGTCTCTTAAGTCATTTGGAAAAATTAGTGGGCGATCGCGATCCCTACCTTGCTGAGGGCAGTCATTATCTTGCGCAGCAATATATCCAAAGCCAATTTGCCGCCGTGGGCACCGTGACTGGTCACACCTTTGAAGTGCGATCTCGCCAGCATCACAACTGGATTGTGCAGTTGCCCGCAGCCGACCCAGCCGCAACTGCTCCGTTAATCATCGGGGCGCACTATGACACAGTGCCCGGCACACCCGGTGCCGACGATAATGCGAGTGGCGTTGCGGTGCTGCTAGAACTCGTCTGCTATCTGGCTACCCAAGCATTGCCTCGCCCTATCTGGTGTGTGGCCTTTGATATGGAAGAGTATGGTTTGCTCGGCAGTCGCGCTTATGCCCGCAGCTTGCAGGCTCAGAACCAGTCCGTTCACCTGATGCTGTCGCTAGAGATGCTGGGCTATTGTGATCGCACTCCCCATAGCCAAACTTATCCTTCGCCACTATTGGCTCAGGTGTATCCCAACCGGGGCGACTACATTGCGCTTGTTGGTAACCCCTCAACGCTGGGAAAAATGCGGCGTCTCAAAAAACATATTCGACAGGCGGGGGCCGCTTGTGAATATCTGCCCGTGCCTAATCGGGGGCAGGCGATACCCGCGACGCGCCAAAGCGACCACGCCTCGTTTTGGGATTGTGGCTATCCGGCGTTGATGGTGACCGACACCGCCTTTTTGCGAAATCCTCATTATCACCAGCCCAGCGATCGCCTCGACACGCTCGACCTCGACTTTATGACTCACATTTGCCGAGGGCTCATGGCTGGATTACTGGCGATTGGGTAGCGCGAATCCTCGATTAATGGTTTAAGGCTATTCAATGGCTTCGCTGAAGCGGTCCCCATCGACAAGCGGCAATCTCTTTCCCTCAGGAGATGTTCGGGCCTTCGAACACGCCTTACGTTAGCGACAGATGATTCAGGTTGGAGCGACAGGTGACCATCATGAAAGGATTGCAAGGGAAGACCGCGATCGTTACCGGGGCGAGTTCGGGTATTGGGCAGGCGATCGCGGTGCGACTAGCTGCCGAAGGCTGCAACGTCGTTATCAACTATCGTAGCGATGCCGAAGGGGCTGAGGCGACGGCCCAGCAAGCCCATGAGGGGGCCACAGCGGCTGGCTACCCGAGCCAAACCCTCAAAGTGCAAGCAGACGTGTCACAAGTCGCCGACATTAAACAGCTTTTTGACACCGCGATCGCCACCTTTGGGCGTCTCGACATCTTGGTCAATAATGCGGGCATTCAGATGGAGGCTGCTTCCCATGAAGTCAGCCCTGAGGATTTCGATAAAGTCATCAATGTCAATTTGCGGGGGGCTTATCTCTGTGCGCGCGCTGCCATTCAGCAGTTTCTCCAGCAGTCGCAACCGGGCAGCATCATCAATGTTTCGAGTGTGCATGAGGTGATTCCACGGCCCCAGTACATTAGCTATTCCATCAGCAAGGGGGGGATGGGGAATCTCACCCGCACGTTGGCGCTGGAATACGCGCGTCAGGGGATTCGGGTGAATGCGATCGCGCCCGGTGCGACCGAAACCCCTATCAACGATGATTGGGTCGATGACCCGCAACAGGAAGCCATTGTGAACCGCCACATTCCGCTTGGGCGTCCGGGCACGCCGGAAGAAATGGCTGCCGCCACCGCCTTTTTACTCTGTGACGAGGCAACCTACATTACCGGACAAACCCTTTACATTGATGGTGGTCTCACCCTCTATGCTGACTTTCGCGAGCCCTGGTCTGCTTAACTTTTAGCGCTTATGTCTGCTAATCCTGCTGTGCAAAACGTCCTTTCAGTGCGCGCTCGTCTGGGCGAAGGTCCTCTGTGGAACGCTGAGCGTCAAGTGCTGCACTGGGTCGACATTTACAATCGCCGTGTCCACACTTTTGATCCGGCGACGGCCACGGATGCCTTCATTGAATTGGACACGCTGGTCAGTGGCTTATTTTTGGGCGATCGCGACCATCTGATCGTGGCTCAAGAAAACGGCTTGGGCCAACTCAATCTAACGACAGAGCAGGTGACGCCCCTCGTGCCCATCGAAGCGGATCGTCCTGATAACCGATTGAACGACGTGCGTTGCGACGGTTACGGTCGCTTGTGGATTGGCACGATGAATAATGACGAGAAGCCGTTAGCCAATCTATATCGCTACGATCGCGATGGTACGCTCCGGCAAGTGGAAACCGGGTTATCCATTTCAAACGGGTTGGGCTGGAGCCCCGATCAGAGTCGGTTTTATCTCACGGATACGCCCCGCAAGATGATTTATGCGTATCGCTTTGAGGCGGAGAGTGGGGCCATCTGCGATCGCCGTCCCTTCATTGACCTGACCCACGAGTTGTTTTATCCCGATGGGTTGACCGTTGACGCTGAGGGCTGCCTCTGGTCGGCCATGTGGAACGGCGGTTGTGTCATCCGCTTTGACCCGCAGGGACGAGAAATGCAACGCATCGCGCTACCTGTCCCTTTGGTCACGGCTTGTACCTTTGGCGGCCCCCACCTGACTGACCTGTATATCACCACCGCCTCGGCGGGCATGTCACAAGCAGAGCTCAAGCAGTATTACCAAGCCGGGGACTTGTTCTGCTTGCGGACCGATATTCAGGGACTCCCCAGCGATCGCTGCGGTCAGTTACCTACGAGCATGAGAGTGGACTCAAGCCCCACCCGCTAAAGAATCATGGTTTTATAAAAATCCGAGTTTTGTCGGGCCGACATCTGGCTTACGCTCGAACAGCCGAGACAGCTGTCGACACTTCAGGAGATCTCTGGAAAAGAATTGCCCGCTCGTAGGGTGCCATGAGCGCAGCGTCATGCACCGCAGCCAGATATTTTTGTTTCTGAAGATCTCCTCAAATTAGATTCCTTTTCCTGAGGAAGTTAGTGAGGTTGCTAGCAAGGAACATCACTATTCGATCGTGCCGTTGCGCCAGGGTTCGGGATCGACCGCCACATCATTGACATAGAGGCCCCAATGCAGGTGCGGTCCGGTGGAAGCACCTGTGTTGCCGATGGTGCCAATGACCTGACCCGCCTGAACAAAATCCCCCTCGTTCACGCTGATGCTGTTGAGGTGAATAAAAATACTTTTTACGCCCTGGCCGTGATCTAGGCCAATCGTGTTGCCATGGAGCTCGAACCCTTGGGACACTCGACCGACTAGCGCAATGCGCCCCGCCGCTGGAGCCACCACAGGAGTACCCACCGGCGCAGCATAGTCCACGCCGCGATGGTAATAGTCATTGGCAAACACGCCGTTGTAATAGCGCCGGACGCCATATTCCGAGCTGACCCGCCCCTGACTCGGTCGCCGAAATGGCCCATTCCAGAATTTTTCGGGACTCTGAATTTGTTTGAACGCATCGACGCGATCGAATTCGTAGTCGGTGCCCAGGTCGCTTTGGCCCGGCGGCAAATTAATGTACTGGGTGCGGAAGCTGCGATCGCTCAACCACACCATCGGATTCCGCAGCCCCTTAGGACCTTCCACCTTGATGATGTATTCCCCTGAGGCATGGAGCGGACTGGTGGGTAAAAACGTGCGGTAGCGTCCCTCGCCAATGGCAAAGGTGGGATAAGTCACATCGTTGATGCGCACCGTGGGGATGCTGGTCGCCCCCGGCGGCTCGGTTGTCACAATGGCGACGGTGTCTCCCTGGCTCGGCCCAGCGGGACGAATCTGCACGTCATAAGCGGCATAGGCCGGACGATGCGCTAACGTCACAAACAGCGTCACCGCGCCCGCTAGGGCCATAAACACCACCGATTTCCAAGAAAACTGAAATTTCTTGAGAGCCGCATTCAGCCCTGGTAATCCATAGAACGAAAAGGTCTGTTTCATGGCGATCAAGGCTGGGTAATTAGGGAGCAATTAATCCAAAACTCGTTCTACGTGGGCGGCTCTGCGAGTTGAGCCGAGTCGCCGCACTCGCTTTGACGCTAGCACAGGATTATGCAGACGTCCCTTTCATCGATGCGAGCGCTGAGCGCCAGATCACAGTCGGCTCGCCTTCGACATCAACACAGATACATTGTGGATCTTGCCAAGCCAAGGTGCCAATAACCGTGTCGCCTGTGACGAGTTTCACCTCAACGGTCTTTTTATCGCGCATGTAGCTTTGCAAGAGGCGCGTGCTCGGTAAGCCGGTTTCAAGTTCTAAAGCCATGGCAATCAACAGGGGATGCTGCTCATAAACGACTGGTACTGCGTTCAAGGGTACCCACCTTTCGCGAGGATTGACAAACTTCGTGAAAGTCAGTCACATCAAGCCTTTCGTGATCCCCTGGGAAAGGCGAAAACAAGGGCTGAATCGCTTGTGTCATCGGGGCTAAATTGTGGACTGGCCGTTTCTTGCGAGTTGTTAAATCACCTCTCCTGGCGCTGAGCCCAACTGAGCGGATGTTCCCTTTCTCCTCTCAATGATCAATCCAGCCAACGGACGTTTTACGATAAGGGAGACCTATTCGCTGGGAAAACGGTGTCGGCGATCGCTTCGCTCAATACCGTTCGACCAGCATTCGACATGGCAGCAGGGAAAGGAAAAACCGATGACGATCGCATTTAGCAAATATCACGGCTTGGGCAACGACTTTGTACTGGTGGACAATCGCCATCAACCGGACCTGATATTGACCGCCGAGCAAGCGGTTAAGTGGTGCGATCGCAACTTTGGCATTGGCGGCGATGGTGTCATTTTTGTGCTGCCAGGGCAACAGGGCACCGACTACACTATGCGCATTCTCAACTCCGACGGTTCTGAGCCGGAGATGTGTGGCAACGGCATTCGCTGTCTGGCCAAATTCATTGCGGAATTAGAAACTGCTGACGGCGTTCCTGTGGCCCCACCCAAGGCTTACACCATCCATACCCTGGCCGGCACCATTACGCCGACGCTGCAGCCGGATGGGCAAGTGACTGTCGATATGGGCGAACCGATTCTGATGGCGGGCGAGATTCCCACGACCCTGGCCGCCGCTGACGAGCGCGTGATCAGCAAATCGCTCACGGTGGCACAGCAAGACTGGGTGGTGACTTGCGTCAGCATGGGCAATCCTCACTGCATCACGTTTGTGGACGATGCCGATGCCATTGATTTAGCCGCGATCGGCCCCAAATTCGAACACCACGAGGTTTTTCCCCAGCGCACCAATACAGAATTCATCGAAGTGATGAGCCGCGACTATCTGAAAATGCGGGTGTGGGAACGGGGCGCGGGAGCCACGCTGGCCTGCGGGACAGGCGCTTGCGCGTCCTTAGTGGCGGGTGTCTTGACCGAACGCTGCGATCGCACTGCCACCGTCGAGTTGCCGGGCGGTCCCCTCAAGATTGAGTGGTCAGCGATCGATAATCGCGTCTATATGACTGGCCCAGCGGAGAAAGTCTTTGCGGGGGGGATGGAGTGAGTGGGAGTGAGGGTAGATGGGTCTGAGGGTAAGGCGTTGAGTCAGGGGTGAAGGAGGCCGTTCGGAGGTCAGGGCCGATTGGCCGACAGCGATCGCTGCCAACACTCCCGCAGTATTAGTAGCTTGTTGCCCCACTCATACCCTGCCATCCTGCCCCACTCATACCCTGCCACCCAACAACCCCTTCACCCTCATACTCTGCCACCCTCACACCCTGCCACTCACCCACTCTTTTCCCCACATGACCTTAGTTTTGACCAACGATGACGGCATCGACGCGCCTGGCATCCGAGCTTTGCAGGCCGCTTTACCCGCACACGCCACGGCTATCGTGGCCCCCGATCGCCCCTTATCCGGTTGCAGCCATCAGTTGAACCGGGGCGGCGCGATCGCCATTGAGCAACGGCAAGCCACAGAACATGCGATCGCAGGGACTCCCGCCGACTGCACTCGCGTGGCGGTGAGCTATCTCTATCCCGAGGTGCAGTGGGTGCTCTCAGGCATCAACGCGGGCGGCAACATGGGGGCCGACATTCATGTTTCGGGAACGGTGGCGGCGGTGCGCGAGGCAACGTTGCTGCGGGTGCCGGGCATCGCGATTTCTCACTACATCCACAATCGGCAACCCATTGATTGGGCCGTCGCGACTCGTCTAACCCGCAAAGTGCTGGACAAGTTGATGCAGTCCAAACC
This sequence comes from Leptolyngbya iicbica LK, assembly GCF_004212215.1. Taxonomy (NCBI): domain Bacteria; kingdom Bacillati; phylum Cyanobacteriota; class Cyanophyceae; order Leptolyngbyales; family Leptolyngbyaceae; genus Leptolyngbya; species Leptolyngbya iicbica. The sequence continues at coordinate 540,973 of NZ_QVFV01000001.1, read as the reverse complement.
AGAGCCGGGGCAGTTTTGGAACGTGAATTTGCCGCATTTGCAGGCGGATGATCCCGACCCGGACATGGTGATATGTCGCACCTGTACGCAGCCATTGCCTACTGAGTTCAAAGTCGAGAACGGACAGTTTCATTACACCGGGCGCTATGGCGATCGCGCTCGGGATCCCGGTGCCGATGTCGATGTCTGCCTCTCCGGCAACATCAGCATTGCGGAAATTCGCCTGTGGTGAGCTTTCTGTTTCCGCCCGCTGCCATGGCGGCAGGATGGTTTTGCACGTCAGGCCCAAACTAGCCAGTCCACACAGTGGGGATCAAGACGCATTATCATAGTGGGATTGCTTAGCTGGGGTGGCGCGATCTCGGCCCATCTAAGCAACCTATCGGAGCTGGTTTTCAATCTGGACAGCGATGTCTCAACTCAACCAAGGTCTGACGTTATTTTTGAGTTTGCTGGTCGAAGCGACGCCATTTTTGTTGTTGGGCGTCGCTTTTTCGAGCATGTTGGCGGTCTTGGTCGATGAACGTAAGCTCATCGCCTACACCCCCAAGAATCCCGTTTTGGCCGCGATTTCTGGCAGCTTATTTGGTTGCCTGTTCCCGGTGTGCGAATGTGGCAACGTGCCCGTGGCGCGGCGGTTATTAATGCAGGGAGCGCCGTCAGCGTTGGCGATCGGCTTTTTGTTGGCGGCTCCGACGGTGAATCCGATTGTGTTTTGGGCCACCTGGATTGCCTTTCGCGATCAGCCCGCCATGGTGTTTTGGCGAGTCGGGTTGACCATTCTGATCTCCGTCATCATTGCCTGCGTGTTTAGTGTGCAAAAAGACATGCGGCCCTTTTTGCAGCCCGCGATCGCCCGCTACCTGCCCAGCCCCGAACCCAAGCCAGAACCCGCTTTAGTGGGCAGCGGCAGTAACTTGCTCAGCGGCGGCGACTTTTTACTGCAATCCACTGGCACCCTGAAACTCGACCAGCCGATGATGGCGACCCTGGGGGCCACTACCGCCCTACCGCAGCAGTCTTGGCGCGACAAAGCCCAAGCGGTTTTAGAAATGATGCTGCAAGAGTTTCGGGAACTGGGAGCGGTGCTGGTGTTTGGTAGCGCGATCGCCGCCACCGTCCAGGTCGCTATTCCTCGCGAGTGGATTTTAGATTTGGGGCAAGGGCCGATCACCTCCATCCTGGCGATGATGCTGCTGGCCTGGGTGGTGTCCATTTGCTCCACGGTCGACTCTTTCTTTGCTCTGTCGTTCTCGTCCATTTTCACCAGCGGGTCGATCCTGGCGTTTCTCGTCTTTGGCCCGATGATCGACCTGAAAAATATTTCGCTGTTGTTGACCACCTTTAAGGGGCGGGCCGTGGTGTATCTCTTTGTGCTGGCGGCGCAGTTAACCTTTGTGCTGACCCTGGCTGTGAATCTGTATACGAGTTGGTGAGTCCTGACTGCCTATGAAACGGATACGGACGTTGTACTGGCCCGCGGTTTGGGACACCCTGGCGCTGCTGCTGTGGGGATTGATGCTCTTGCGGTATTGGTGGAGCGGGCGGCTCGCGGTGCTGCTGCACCCGGATTATCACTGGTTGGCCATTGGCGCGGGTTGGGTGTTGGTCGGCATGGGCCTTTGGCGGGGCGTGACCTTGTTCCGGCCAACGCCGCCGAGTGCCAGCGCGGGGGCGCATATTGCCCTGCTGCCGCGCCAGTGGAGTCTGATGGTATTGCTGGCGATCGCGGTCTTTGGCCTCATCTATGTGCCGCGGCCTTTTGCCAGTGATGCCGCGCTGGCTCGGGGGATTGCCGATCCAGTCGCCCTGACGCGATCGCAGCCGCAACAGTTTGCTCGCCAGACACCTCCCGCCGAGCGCTCCCTCATCGACTGGATTCGGACGCTGAATGTGTACCCTGAGCCGGACGCCTATACTGATCAGCCCGTCAACGTGACGGGGTTCGTCATCCATCCACCTCAGTGGGATGACAACTATTTGATGGTGGCGCGGTTTGTGCTGACCTGCTGTGCGGCTGACGCCTATCCGGTTGGGTTGCCTGTCGAACTGACGGGCGATCGCGCCGAGTTTCCCCCGGACAGCTGGATTTCTGTGCAAGGTGAAATGCAGACGGAAACGCTCGATGGTCAGCGCCGTCTGGTGATTGCGCCCCAAGAAGTCCTCACCGTTCCTGAACCCAAGAATCCCTATGAGTTTTAATCGGACTGCTCGTCGTGGGTATCGGCGGTGGCGCTTGCCGCTAGATCGCATCGCCTTGACCCTCATGGCCGGACTTATGGTGCTAGCGGCGTTGCTGGTGCTGCTGGGCGACCATGCGGGGGCCAGGGTACAGCAGTTTTCCTGGCAAGAGCGATCAGTCGGGGCTGAGAATGTCGCGTTTACCCTGACCTTTACGCGCCCGATGGATCCGGACAGTGTGGAAGCCAATTTGCAAATCACCCCAGAGTTGCCGGGGCGGGTTAGTTGGGCCGGACGGCGACTGGCCTACACCCTTGATGCGCCCATTCCCTACGGCGAGTCTTATGCGGTCGTAATTCCCGAGGCGCGCGATCGCTTTGCGGATGCGGATGATGATATGCAATTTGAGCCGTTCGAGGGCACGTTTCAGAGTCGCGATCGCGCGATCGCCTACATCGGCAGCGAGGGCGAAGAAGCGGGTCGGTTAATGCTGACTAACTTTTCGCAAGAGGCCGCAGCATTACCACTCACCTCGCCAGACTTGCAGGTACTCGATTTTGAACCCTATCCCTTGGGCGATCGCCTGCTTTTTTCGGCCATTCCGGCGATCGAGGGCGACTCCGCCACCGCCCCGCCTGCTGCCGAACTTTATGCCGTGGCGACGGGCTTAGCTCCTCTGCCGCCAGAAGATACCGTAAACAGCGATCGCACCCTCAGCTTTGCCCCAGGAGATGCGGGAACGGTTACTCCAATTCTGGGCAGCAACGGATACCAAAATCTGGCGTTTGACCTGTCTCCGGATGGGCAAACCATTGTCGTACAGCGGGTCAACCAGTCGAATCCGGCGGATTTTGGCCCGTGGGTGATCACTGAAGATAGCGATCCCCGCCGATTAGACACAGAACCGGGTGGCGAGTTTTTGATTGGGCCAGACAGTGCCAGTTTGTTGATGTTGCAGGGCCAAGGCACGGCGGTAATTCCGCTCGACCCCGATGCCGCCGGTACGACCGGCACGGAACCGCTGGATTTTTTGCCTGAGTTTGGCCGCGTGTTTGACATCACCAGTGATGGCACCGCCGCCGCTATGGTGAACTTTAATCAGAACGATCCCGAACGGCGGTTTATCGAAACCCTGGTGCTGGTCACCAACCAGGGGGAAGAAGCGGAACTCCTGGATGCTACCGGGTCGATTATCAGTGCCGAGTTTGATCCCACCGATCGCATCCTATACGTGCTAGCCAGCGATTTGTTGCCCAGCGAAGACTATCAAGAGCAACCCTTTTTGGCAGCGATCGCCTTGACCGATGAGCCGCAACCCTTGAGGCTGCTGAACTTTCCGCCTCAGGCTCGGGTGACGATGAATGTTTCGCCGGATGGCTTAGCTGCGATCTTAGCGGTTGCCCTTTCTTCCGATGGGGACCCGACGAATGAGCAGGTGCAAACGGTATTGCTGCCCCTGTTTCAAACGACAGAGCAGCGGCTGGCCGCAATTCCCACGGCGACTGAACCGAACATTTTGCCGATCGCGGGCCGACAGCCTCAGTGGCTTCCCTAACCCTCGCTGTCGAAGTTAGACGGGAAGCAGCGATCGCTGGCAGGTCGGACACACGGCATGAATCGTGAGTTGGCAATCTAAAAGCTGATAGCCCGCTTTTTTTGCTGTGCGAGCACCCGCTTTCAGCACCGAGTCATTCTTAAATTCGATCGTCTTATTGCAGCGGACGCATATGAGATGGTGGTGATGGTGGGGCGACGGTTGATTGATTTCGTAGCGTTTTTGCCCTTCTGCTAACTCTAACTCCCGCAAAATGCCCATGCGGGCTAAGAGCTTGAGGTTGCGATAAATCGTGGATAGGCTAACCTGCTCGCCCTCTCCTTTGAGCACATCGCGCAAATCTTCCGCGCTGAGGTGTTCACCTTTTGGTAAATTCTGAAATGTTTCAAGAATGATTTCCCGCTGAGGGGTCATGCGCCACCCGCGTTCGTTCAACTCAGCTTTGAGAGCCGATGCCGTATAAGCCACGTGATTCTCCTCTCAACAGTGACGCCTTGTTGACAATAATAGCGAGTGATCCCGATAATTTGCAAGAAGATTTCCTTATTGAGAATGGCTCCCGATACCTGGCAGCGTCTTTAGTATCTGGGATCGAGTGACAGCGCTAGATGTGGCGTTTTATTGAGGGGATGATGTTTACACGCAATTAGGGGGCGGCTGGGGCAGCTTCAGGAATCGTGGCGATCGCTAATTCTAAATTAGGGACTTGGCGCAAGCGATCCATCACCTCAATGACCCGTCCGTGTTGCACTTCTTTATCGGCGCGAATGATCATCAAGAGCGGGCGATCGCCTACGCGACGGGCCTGCACCTGTTCTGCCAATGACTCTAGGGCAGCGGCCTCATTGCCTAGTTGCAAATCGCCGCCGCTGGTAATGGTCAACGTTAGCGTGTGCTGTTGTAGCTGGTTTTCACTGGTCGCCGCCCCCGGTAGATTGACCGGCAACCCTTCAGATCGAGTCAGAAACAGACTCGACAAAATGAAAAAGATGAGCACCACAAAAATCACATCGATCATTGGCACGATGTTGATTTCGGGTTGAATTTCGGGCTCTTCGGGGAGATGCACAATCTGACTCCTCACAGTGCAGGAATTAAAGGGGACGGATCGAGTCGGTCAAACGGCCCACAGGCCGCATTTTAGGGTTGCTGGCCTGGGTGACATTCCAAGAGCAAGACATCGATAAAACGTGCAGCATCCAATCATACTGTCAGGATTTCAGAAAAACCGCCCCTCAGCGATCGCTGAGGGGCGATTCAAGTGAGACTCTAATTCAATGTGCGCGGCCTACACGATGGAAGGATTCAAGCCCATTTTGCTCACGGCGTTGCGGACAAAATTAATCCGTTGCTCAAAGTCTAGCGCCTTGGTATTGCTGACAAACTCTTGGGTGTGATCAGGCAACGTGTAGTTATCAGGCACGTTGACAATGTCGCCCGACTCCATGCCTTGCGCGAGTAGTAGCCAGAATTCTAACTTCGCGCTGGGACTCAATGCACCGTATTCGCGACTCAACTCGATATCCGCTCGATTGGCAATATCGCGCTGCACTTGTAGCTGCTCTTCATCCGTGAGGGGCACAACTTGGTCATAAAGCGCCCGAGCTAATCCTTCAACCTTTTGACCAGGTACAGGAGTCAAATTTTCTTTGATATCCAAGTAGCCGTACCACAAGAGGGCCAACTGGGTATCCGCATCAAATTGTTCAAACTGTCGAAGTGGTTGTTTGACTTCATCCAAAGTTAGGTAAGTCATACAATCCTCGTCTAACTGCAAGCGGCCAGATGCAAAACATCAAACCGCATCTGTTACAAAAGTTAACGAATAAATGAGCATGTCTGACACCGTCGATTGATGGACAAATGACCTGCCCGAATTTCTGGACAGTAGCCCTTGACAAAGGAGGCCTCTCCATTTTGGTTGAGTTTTGACCGCGGGCTGTTGCAGTCTAGAGCACCCCTTTGGAGCTGGGGATCTGGCTGGCGCGGCGGGGATCGACTTCGGTGGCCATGCGCATGGCGCGAGCAAAAGCTTTGAAGGTGGCCTCAATAATGTGGTGAGAGTTGATGCCGTCCAACTGGCGAATGTGCAGGGTCATTTGGCTGTGGTTGACCACGGCCACAAAAAATTCCCGCACGAGCTGGGTGTCGTAGGTGCCGACTCGCTGGGTAGGAATCTCTAGCCCATAGCTGAGGTGAGGGCGACCGGAAAAGTCCAGGGCTACTTGCACTAAAGATTCATCCAGCGGGGCGACAAAGTGGCCGAACCGGACGATGCCTTTGCGATCGCCCAATGCTTGCTTCAGCGCCATGCCCAGGGTGATCCCGACATCTTCGTTGGTGTGGTGATCGTCGATTTCGTAGTCCCCTTTGGCGTGGACGGTGAGATCAAATAAGCCGTGGGAGGCGATTTGATGCAGCATGTGATCCAAAAACGGGACGCCCGTTTGCGCGTCACACTGCCCGGTACCGTCGATGTTGATGGTGACTTGTACATCAGTTTCGCCCGTGGTGCGGCTAACGCTAGCGGTGCGGGTCGTCAGAGTGTTTTGGGGAGTCGTTGCGGGGTTGCGGTCTTGGAGTTGCATAGGGTGTGTGGGTATGTGGGTTGCGCGTAGGGGCGAGGCATTTTGGCAATTACGTTTTGGATGCACCATCATGTCATTCACAAAATGCCTCGCCCCTACGGAATATTTTATGGGGTGGTCATGGCGGCTAAAACGGGGCGGATGTCTTGGTTGGAAACCTGGTCGGTGATGAAGACATCGGCGATCGCCTTTGGCAAAATAAATCGCACGCGACCATCTTCGACTTTCTTATCCCCTTGCAGTAGGGCGATCAGCGCTTCGGCTCCGGCTTGACTAGGAATTGCCGTGGGGAGTTTGGTTTTTTCAATGAGCTGGTATTGGCGCTGGTCATCATCCCTTGACCACAGGTTCAAAGCCGTGGCGAGTTTGCCCGCCGCCACCATGCCGATCGCGACGGCTTCGCCATGATTGACGACGCGATAGCCAGTGGCGCTTTCGACCGCGTGACCGATGGTGTGCCCATAGTTGAGAATGGCCCGTAGCCCCGACTCTTTTTCGTCCTGAGCGACCACCTCAGCTTTGGCCTGGCACGATCGCGTCAAAATCATTTGCAGCAGTTCGCCTTCGACATAGCGATACTGATCGAGGCGATCGGTCTGTTCTAACGCCGCAAACAGCTCGGCATCCCAAATCACGCCGTATTTGATCACCTCAGCCATGCCCGCCCGAAACTCGCGGGGCGGCAGTGTCTTGAGCACTTGGGGATCAATTACCACCAATTTGGGCTGATGAAAGGCCCCGATCAAGTTTTTGCCTTGGGGATGGTTGACGCCAGTTTTGCCGCCGATGGAAGCATCGACCATTGCCAACAGGGAGGTGGGCACTTGAATAACGCCGATGCCCCGGAGCCAGGTTGCCGCTGCAAAGCCGGTCATGTCGCCAATGACACCGCCCCCCAACGCCACCATCGCCGACTTGCGTTCGAGCTTGGCGTCGTAGGCCGCATCATGAATTTTTTGGATGGAGCGGAGGGTTTTGTAGCGTTCTCCGGCGGGCAAAATGCAGGTGCTGACCTGATAGCCCACCGATTCCAGGGACTGGACGAGGCGATCGCCATAGTGGCGAAAGATGACTGGATTTGAGACGACCAGCAGCTTTTGTCCCGGTTTGACCAGTGGCTGCTCATGGTTGCTCAGCCATGCGCCCACGTGGTCAATGGCATCCTGAGCGATCACCACATCGTAGGGATTTTGGGGGATATCGACTGAAATTACGGACTTCATGGCGCGGTCAGCCTTTGAGCAAAACTCCAATAGTTTCCATCCTACTGGTTGGCGCACGTTGTCAGGTCAAGAGTTAACCGTCCTCTCTGGGATCAGGGGACGCTTCCCTACCGGAGGACCCAGCACAGTCGGGAGTGATACAAGGGAAGCGTCCCCTTGCTGCGGGTGATTTTTGATCGCTAAGGAATCGGGAATTTAAAATTCAAGTTTTGTCGGATAGACATTTTCTTGCTCTTAGACAGCCAAGATGGCTGTTCACACATCATTAAATTCCCATTCCTAAGGTGCAGTTTGTCGAGAGTGAGTACACTGGTGAGTGCATCTGTACTCTTGAGGGCGACGCGATGGTGACGGTGCTACATTTGTCCGACATTCACATGGGCAGCGGCTTTGCCCACGGGCGCATGAATCCTGAAACGGGGATGAACACGCGACTGGAAGATTTCGTGACGACGTTGAGTCGCTGTATTGATCGCGCGATCGCCGAACCTGCTGACCTCGTGCTGTTTGGCGGTGATGCCTTTCCCGATGCCACACCGCCGCCGCTGGTGCAGCAGGCTTTTGCCGGACAATTTCGGCGCTTGGCGGATGCGGGCATTCCCACGGTGTTACTGGTGGGCAACCATGACCAACATGCTCAGGGACAGGGGGGCGCGAGTCTCTGCATCTATCGCACGTTGGGAGTGCCGGGGGTGATTGTGGGCGATCGCCTCGCCACCCATCGGGTGGAGACGGCGGGTGGCCCGGTGCAAATCGTCACGCTGCCCTGGCTGACGCCCTCGGTGCTGCTCACCCGTCCCGAGATGGAAGGGTTATCGATGGCGCAGGTTAACGAACAATTGCTGGAGCGGTTACGGGTGGCCCTGGAGGGGGAAATTCGCCGCCTCGATCCGGATATTCCGACCATTTTGCTGGCCCACTTGATGACGGATACCGCCAGTTTTGGGGCGGAGAAATTTCTCGCAGTGGGGCGAGGCTTTAATGTGCCGATGGCGCTGCTGGCGCGGCCCTGCTTTGACTATGTGGCATTGGGCCATGTCCACAAACACCAGATTTTGTGCGAGTCGCCGCCAGTGGTCTATCCCGGCAGCATCGAGCGGGTCGATTTCAGCGAGGCGGAGGAACCGAAGGGGTATGTGTGGGCAGAGGTCGCCAAAGGCACAACCCAGGTGGAATTTTGTCCGCTGCCGGTGCGCCCCTTTCTCACCATCAAGGCGGATCTGACCAAACGCGATCGCCCCCAAGACCAGTTGTTGAAAGCGATCTCCCAACATGACCTCACCGATGCCGTCGTGCGGCTGATGTATAGCCTCCGCCCCGACCAAATGGATGAACTGGACAACGCCGCCCTCTATGAAGCGTTAGCGACGGCCCATACCTACACCATTCATCCGCAAATGGTGTCGCCCCAAGGGCGATCGCGCCTGCCCGAACTCACGCCGGGCGACAGCCTCGACCCCATCGCCGCGCTGCAAACCTATTTGAACAATCGTGACGATCTAGCGGAACTCGCTGCTGACATGACTGCCGCCGCCCAAGCCCTGCTCGAAGATACGCCCTACGAGCCAGACCCTTCGACGGATGTAGCGGTTGACACCCCTCCCCCAGAGGACGACGCCTCGCGGCAACTGCGGCTCCTATAACTGTTCCTCGGCAGTTCTCTGGGGACAAGCTTAAAATAGAGCCATTTCACCCCGGAGACGAGGCCCGTGATGCAAGACGCGATCGCCACCGCCCTGGAAAAAAAGGACTTTCGCACGGCGGCCAAATTGCTCCAGCAGTGGAAACAGCAGGACGCCAAAGATCCCCACTTTTTGCTGATGGCGGGGAAATATCAAGAAGCGACCGAGCGGTGGGAGCAGGCGGAGAAAGCCTATCTCGCGGTTTTGCGGCAGGTCACCAATGCCAAAATCATGTCTCAAGCGCGACAGGGCATTCAGCGGGTGCAGGCCAGCATCGCCCAAGCCAAAGAGCACGCCCTAGAAACCGCCCGCGCCCAGCCCGAGGGCCAAGCGCCCGGCCTCATGTGCTTAGAACCCGTGGCCGGAGAGCAGCGACAAGCCGCCGCCCAGGGCCTCGCCAAAGTCATGGGCATTGATGCTTATATGGCGCGGTTGCAGGTGCCCAGCCGCGAATGGCGACTCTATCGAGTTGGCCCCGTGGGCGATTTGCAATATTACAGTCGTGCCTTGACCGAGGCGCAGATGCCCGCCTTTTGGGTGAAACAGGCTGAGATCAAAAATTTGCCAGTCTTTCGGGTGCAAAACTTTCGACGGGTTGAACCCCAGGCCGAAGTGATTTGTGTGAATGCCGACGGCCAAATGGGCGCGATCGCCTTCGACTGGAGCGAAGTCACCCAACTGGTTATGGGGCAGATTCCGCTGTTTGAGTCCGTGGTGGATTTAGGCGCTTGGCGCAAATTGAAGCGTGCCGAAAAGACCCAGGACTACGCCGAAGTGATTGATTTGCACTGCCATGGACGGCGCTGTGTGTTGCGCCTGTGCGATCGCACCTACGATTTTCGTCAGGGCAATCCGCTGCCGAATGCCGAGGCCATTCCCGATAAAGGGTTAGCCATGCGGCCCCAGTGGCAAGCCTTGGTGCAGTACCTGCGAGATCGTGTCACCGGGCCAACCCACGACGGCTTTAGCAAATTTGGGGATAGTGCGATCGAGTTTATTGACCTGCTGCCACCGCTCAATCCCCAGTTAGATCTGGCCCGCGTCAAAGAAAGCAACTGGGATCCCACCTTTCACCTCTACAGCGGCTTGCACTTTGTCCGCTATAGCGCCGTCACGGCGGCCTCGGCGAGCTGACGGCCAAACTGTGGAACTGGCTACACCAAGCGTGGCTCCCGATGCGGTAGTGAATGGATAACCCGGTGCGTAGCTAGCTGTCCGCGCAGCATCATTATGCCCGGCGTGCCCTGAATCGCTGGATGTGTCTCTATGCAGTCATTTGCCGATCGCCCCGCAGTTGCCACCGCACTATGGCAGCGATTGCAGCTGTGGATGCAACCGGAAGTTTGGATCGCCAGCCTATCAGCGGGATTGGTCACGGGCATTATCGGGGTGATTCGTGCCATCTCCTATGCCAGCCTAATTTTTTCCGGCACGCTGGCGCTGCATCTGCCGACGGGGCTGGGTATGACCGTTTTCAGCACGGGCATGACGTTGGGCGTCGTCGCCCTCACCAGCGGCCTCCCCGGCATGATCGCCACCCCCTTAGCCGCACCGACGACGATACTGGCGCTGATGGCCGCCGACATTGCCGCCGAGTTAGCCGAGGCTGACGCGGAGGTGGCGTTAGTAACGGTGCTAGCGGCGATCGCTCTCAGTGCGCTACTGACGGGTAGCCTGCTGCTGATTTTGGGACTGTTGCGGCAGGGCGATCGCATTCGGTTTGTGCCGTATCCCGTGGTCGGGGGCTTCATGGCGGGGACGGGCTGGCTCTTGACGAAAGGCTTTGTGCAAATCACTACGGGTCGCCCGCTCGATGCTGCCCTGCTCGGAGATTTGGCCCAGCCAACGGTGTTGTGGGGATGGCTACCGGGCGTTGGCTTTGCGATCGCCCTCCTCATTGCCACCCGTCGCTGGCAGCAGTTTTGGGTGATGCCAGCCACGCTGCTCGTCTGCACTGCGAGCTTTTTCGGCGCATTGCAACTGGCAGATATTTCCCTCGACCAGGCCCGTGCTGCGGGCTGGTTACTCGGCCCCTTTCCTGACGGGTCACAGCTCTGGCAACCGCTCACGGTATCCGCGATCGCCCAAATTCAGTGGGGGGCGATCGCCCATCAGGCCGACAGTTTAGTAACAGTGATGTTCGTCACCCTGTTATCGCTGCTGCTCAGCAACAGCAGCATTGAGCTGATCGTGGGGCGCGACCTCAGCCTCAATCGCGAGATGAAATCCGTCGGGCTGGCAAATCTGCTGTCGGGGTTCGGCAGCGGCATGGGCGGCACTCAAGCCCTCCCCAGTACGCTGCTCGTGAATAATCTGGCGGCGAACTATCGCCTGACAGGGCTCATCGCGGTGCTGCCCTCTATAGCCGTCCTCGCTCTTGGCTCGGCCTTTTTGGCTTATCTGCCCAAAGCGGTGCTTGGCAGCCTGATTCTCTATCTCGGTCTCTCGCTGCTGTGGCAGTGGCTGTATCAGGCATATTTCAAACTGCCGCTGAGCGATTATTTGACGGTTTTGGTCACGCTGGTGTTGATCGACTGGGTCGGGTTTCTTGCAGGGATTACCGTCGGCTTTGTCATCACCGTGGTGCTGTTTATGTATCGCTACAGCCAGGTCGATGTGGCGAAGCAGGTGTTTTCGGGGGCCACTGGGCGCAGCAACACTCTGAACCGGACTCCTGAGCAAGCGGCGCTGCTGGCCCAGCAGGGCGACCAAATTTATGCGTTAGAGCTGCAAGGCTTTCTCTTTTTTGGGACGGCTAATTATTTGTTGAACAAGGTGCGCGATCGCCTCACTCAATCCGCGACGGCATCTGAAAGCACCTCTGCCGCCGTGCCCCTCCGTTACGTCGTGATCGATTTTCGCCAGGTAACGGGGCTCGACTCCTCCGCTGTCCTCACCTTTAACAAAATTCTGAAGCTCGCCCGCCAGGAAAATTTCACCCTGGTGCTGACCAATCTCTTGCCGGAGTGTGAACAGGCATTGGAACGGGGACAAGGCTTGGATTTTGGCAGCGATCGCTGCCAAGTCTTGACCGACTTAGATCGGGGATTGGCCTGGTGCGAACAGCAAATTCTGACCCAAGCTGATCTGCCAGCCGATGCTCCCGCCAGCCTGTCCGCACTCCTAGAACAGCAATTTCTTACCTCGGCCCAGGTAGCCCGTTTTTTGCCCTATCTGACAGCGCACTCGGTGCCCGCTGGCCATTCTCTCTATGCAGAAGAGCAACCCGCGAACCTCTATTTCATTGAGTCGGGTCAGGTCGATGTCTTGTTAGAACTCGAAGATGGCCGCACCAAACGCCTGCAAACCTGCGCCAGCGGTCAACTATTGGGGGAAATGCGCTTTTACAACAAGGTGCCGCTATCCACTGCGGTCATCACCAAAACCCCCTGCCACCTGTTTGCGCTGACGCCAACGGCTTACCAACAAATGCAGGCAACTGATCCCGATTTGGTGACTGCCCTCCAGCGTCATATTGTGGAATTGCTCTGCGACAGCCTCATTCGCCGAGGTGAGCAACTGCGTGTCATGCAATAGGGTTCGTGTGCTGGCAGAACTTCCTCGGCATAGCCAACAACTTGTACGGGTTGGGCACTGCCCAACCCCAACGATAGGGAACGCGACTGGCATGTAACGCCCAAAAGACTGCCGCCTTTTGGGGTGGCGATCGCAGTCCCCTGGTTCCTGTTCAACCGTTTTCGGCAGGCGAACCATAGGTGGCTGCCATGCGGGCTTGATGCTCTTGTTGGCGATGGTCTAATTCCATCTCCGCTTCCAATTCCTTGCCCAAGAAGTAGTTCAGGAACGTCCGCACGATCGCAATAATCGCCAACCGAATTAAGTCTTCGGTGCTGGGTGTCACCGTCGTTGCCAACACATCCGCTCCGAGTTGAAACTCCAGCGCGATCGCCAGCCACAGACCAAACTTGAGACGAACTTGGTTAAAGGGAAACTCTTCACCGCGCCGCATCCGTCGCCGCGTTTGCCCGATGAGCTGCCCCGTTTTGACTAAGCCAAATATCACGCAAAACACAGAAATTGATTCGAGGATGATTTTGGCCCAGGCCACCACCCAGTTCAGACCGTGTTCCCAACCTTGCAATAATTCCGGTTCCATCCATTTACGCCCGATCGCCCGTTCTATTTATAAGCCACGGTGGGGCGATCGCTGCCGGGCCAACTTCAAGATGCATTGCAAATCGTGCATACCGCACCGGCTTCAACCGCGCTATCTTGTGTCTAGCCATGTAGGCCTGGGAGCTGCGTGGATCGCCCTAGCGGTGACTCAAGCTACTTGCCCATGGGGCAATCCTTCAGTATCTCTTTAGATTTTGCATGAAAAGGCGTCAATCCCGCCCCGGGTGTCGTTATTCGCCTTCTGGCGTGGACGAAACCTAGGGCGATAGCGGCTTACTGCCCTGAACTTTCGGATACCTTGGATCTCAGCTGGGCACTCTGAAATTAACCGAGCAGGTTGACCTGGGTTTACGAGATGCTAGGAAAGTTAATCATCGTGTCAGGTTTCCCGTAGCATGGGGCACAATAAACCCGTTCCAGAAGGTGTGTCGAAAAATCTTGGCATGTTCTGGTTGCAACTTTCCCCCAACAATATTGATGACGCAAACGGAGCGTTAGAGAATCCATGAGCATTGAAAAGATTGTTGAGCAAGCCCTCCAAGATGGCTATTTAACTCCCGCGATGGAAGCAGAAGTTGGGCGAATTTGTGACACCGCTTCCGAACTCTCGATCGAAGAGTACATGGCCCTCGATCGCTTAATGGGGGCTTTGTTGACTGGCGAAGTCGTCGCGGTTCCCCGCAAGCAATTCATTAACGTGATGGAAGAATTGGTGCTCACCGAAGCGATCGCTCGTGTCGCCGAGATCGAGTCCAATTCTGACACCACGTTAGATTTGGGCGATATTGCCGCCTACGCGCTCAATCGGCTGCCACCGCTTTACGCGACGACGGAGGAAGGGGCTTCCTTCCAGCGCAATAATGCCAAGGTGGAATTGTCGGCGCTGATTGCGGATCAAGTGAAGGAAGCGATTGCCCGCAGCCTCAATCAGCCTGACTTTTATCCTGAGCGGCGATCGTTGACCAAAGGAACCGCTGGCGAAAGCGTTCTGGGCCAAGTCACTGATCTGTTGCAAGATTACGCCCACAAATTTTCACCCGAAACCCAAGGCGCTTCGCAATAAGGTCATGGTGATGACTACGCATGGGGCGTTAGGCGACTGGCCTAGCGCCCCTATTTTTCGTCTAGCCGAGCGGTTTGGATTGTTTCTGTCACAAATTGGTCGCGGTCATTCAACCGCCAACTCTGCATTTGCACTTTCCCTTCGGCAGTGATCGAGAGAATGGGATAGGAATAGCCGGACCAGGCCAACTGGCGATCGCGCTCGGAGGGCACGGCAGGATGATCGGGATGCGAGTGATAAATGCCGACAATCGACCACCCGCGATCGCGACTCTCGCGCTGGGCCTGAAGCAATATCTGGGGATCAATCCAAAAGCGATTGCGTTTGCTGGGGGAAGACTGAGAGCGATCGCCCTCGGCAAATGGATTGACCGCTGCCGTCCAGGTATTCTCGACTGGCATCACTGCGGTGACCCGAGCCAGCTCTTGACGGGCATCATAGACCCCCAACAGCAAGCCACAACACTCCTCAGGATAGCTCTGTGCCGCCTCGGCTTTCATCAACTGTATTTGCTCTGACTGAAGGATTAAAGTCACGCTAACTATTAAATTGCATTGGCATCCTCCAGTGTGCCGCAACCCGACGTAGCCTATGTCCGTGGCCTCAAGGTTTGATTTTCCTCGCTCAGCGGTAGCCTTACTCACAACGTCCCCTGTCACCGGGCTGGAGTCGTCGTTGTGCCAGCCTTGTAGCTGCCTGTTGTGAGACCAATCTTAAAGAGTACTGGCCCCCTGTCAGGAGCCACTATCCTTCATCGCCAACACATCTCACCTGTCAATAGACCATGAAATCTCTTTTGAAAATGCTTGTGCAAATCTTATGAAATCAAGATGGTTCGATGCCGTCTTGTATTGTTATTTGCACTTCTCTTATCTCAATCAGGAGATCATTGTGAAAAAAGCATATTTAGTCGGACTGGCCCTATTGGGCAGCTTAGGCGCTTTGTTGCCCGCCAAAGCGATGGCTCAGAGCAACTGCGTCGACTTGCAAGAAGTCACCAGCGGCCAAACGCAAATTCGGAAACAAATTCGGGTGGGCTTCTTAGGCCCTGGCAATATGCACACTGATTTTTCGGTACCCCCCAATAGTGGACTGCGCTTTTTTGAGGTGAGCTTTGTGCCCGAAAATCGAGCCCGCTATGATGCGCAAGTCAACTTTCGCTATAGCAGTGGCGCTCAAGCGACCGTATTTTCCTCGGGCGGTGACGTCACCCCGAACCAGTTGTATTCACGCTGGTTCGTGTCACCGACTGGCGAGCTGCCATTCTTAATCAACACGAGTGTCAGCGGTGAAAACAACACGGCTTACACCATCTCCGTCCGAGGTTGTCAAGACTTTTAAGTCGACTCTGTGGCTCCGGCTGACGCCGCCTGAGGTGTCAAAGCCTGGGTCACAGCATCGACCACTTGATCCAGGGCGATCGCTCGGGAGGCTTTGAACAACACGCGATCGCCCGGTTGCAGCATGGCTTTGAGCCGTTCAATTAACTGCGATGCCGCGTCAAACGTTTCGACCGGAACGCCGCTGGCCCCGTTGGCTAAAGCTTGGGTTTCTGCGGGGTCGGCCAGGGTGAGCAAAGCATCCAATTCCAGGTGTGCCACACATTTGCCGACTTGCTCGTGCAGCCGGACGGAATGCTCACCGAGTTCTTTCATGGTGCCGAGCACGGCAATGTGACGCTGGCCGGGGGTTTGTTTCAGCAAGTGCAGGGCGGCCTGCATCGATTCCGCCCCGGCGTTGTAAGTTTCATCGAGTAGCTCAATGTCGTTGGGAAGGGGGATGCGCCGGGCGCGACCACTGGGCAGCGTGACGGTCAAGCCTGATTGCAGCACGCGCCAGTCTAAATCAAAGGCTTGCATCACCGCGATCGCGGCCAAAAAGTTCACTGCATTGTGTTGACCGGGCAAGGGCAACGGCAGCGTGACGCCATTCACCTCCATCTCGCTGGGGCTCAGCAACTGGCCGTGAATATCTCCCCCGGTTAAGCCATAGGTGATTTGTCGGCCCGACCAGAGGTCCGCTGCCGTTTGTATCAAACGAGGATTGTCATAGTTCAAAACGGCAATGCCGTTAGGTGAGAGACCGCCTAAGAGTTCGCATTTGGCATCAGCGATCGCCTGCTCTGAGCCCAACAGTTCAATATGTGCGGTGCCCACATTCGTGATCACCGCGACATCCGGCTCCGTAATTTGCGTCAGCAGGTTAATTTGTCCGGCGCCGCGCATCCCCATCTCAATGACGCCATAGTGGTGCTCGGGGGTCAGTGAGAGTAGCGTTTTCGGCACCCCGATCTCATTGTTGTAGTTGGCCTGAGTCTTGAGCACCGGGCCTTGGGTTTGCAGCGCCGCCGCGATCAGCTCTTTCGTGGTCGTTTTGCCAACGGAGCCCGTGACGGCAACCAGGGGCGTGGCGAGTTGCTGTCGCCACCAGTGAGCGATCGCTTGATAAGCCGCCAGGGTATCGGCGACCTGAAGTCGCGGTTGGGCCTCAACGGGCTCCTGCACAATTACCCCGGCGGCCCCCTCCGCGATCGCTTGAGCCGCAAACGTGTGACCGTTGAAGCGATCGCCCGTCAGGGCCAAAAACCAATCCTGGGGACTGATTTGGCGCGTATCGGTTGAAATGCCAAAGGCCGCCTTAGTCAACAGTCCGGCGTCATCGACCAGCGTTCCTCCGGTCACCGCCACCAGGTCTGACACAGCGATCTGAAAAGCCAAAACGTCTTACTCCACAACGGTAAAGGCTGATGATAGACACCACCTTGATGCCGCCACCAGCCAACAGGGCTGCCAGAATTCTCCCACAGGTCTACTGCTTTTCAGAGCTGCGGCTACGCCGGAACCCGCTATGACTGAGATTGAGTCGTGGGCATGACTTGCGTCAGCACAGTGTAAATCACCAGGGCGGAAAGAATGCCGTTAATGGGAACGATGCCCCAACCAATTTGATTGGTAAAGTAAGCGATCGCCGATGCCGCCACATAAGCAATTACCCCAGCCCAATTAAAGGCGGGTTGCGGTTCACTCACTGCGGGAAAAGTGCCCCGGCGGTTAATCCAGTAATCGGCCATGATGATGCCGCCAATGGGGGGAATAAAGGTACCCAGCAAAATCAGGTACTGCACCAGCATTTCGTAAATGCCGCCCCAGGCCAGCACCAGCGCAAAGGTCGCCCCACCGAGCACCAACAACGTCCGCTTATTCGTGCGAAACATATTGGACCCGGCGATCGAAAAGGCATAAATCGTGTTGTCTTGGGTCGTCCACATATTGAAGAAGAACAAAATGAGGCCCCAAATTAACAATCCTTGGGTGGCCATCACCTGTACAATATCTGGCTCGCCATAGACCTTGGCGCAAAAAGCACCGCTGAAAATCAAAAAGCCATTGCCCAAAAAGAATGCAATCAGCGTCGCGATGAATCCAGCCTTACCCGACTTGGCAAAGCGGCTCCAGTTCGTAGCTTGGGTCCCGCCCGACACAAAGGTGCCGACAATAATGGTAATAGCTGCGCTCAGCGGTAGGGGATCGCCTAGTTCCGCTGCTTGTAAGCCCGCGAACCCGCCGACATCGCCCGCTGCGATCGACAAGCTCCACACCATCAGCACCACCATCGCCGGGACAGCTATGCGGCTCAACCAATCCATCGCTTTATAGCCAAAGTACGCTGTGGAACAAAACCCATAGGTAAAAAACAGGATGATGAACCAGTTCCAGGATTCCGGCACACCTGCCAAATTGTTGAGCAGCTGCGCCATTAAGGCTGAGCCCCAGGCGTACCACCCAATCTGGGTAAAGCCCAAGATGAAATCGACCCACCGCGACCCGACGCTGCCAAAGCTAAAGCGAGCCATCAAGACAGTGGTCAGTCCGGTTTCGCCAGCGATGTAACCCAGGAAAGCAGCATACAGGCCCAGAATCAGGTTGCCGAGCAAAATAATGCCTACGAGATCAGGCCAAAACTGAAACGAGGGGCCAACGAGCCCGCCGGCAAATAGGGTGCCAGAATATAGGGTGAAGCCAGCCAAAATCGGGGCCAGCGAAATCATGGACTTGCGAGCAGATTCGGGTACCGGACTTAAGGGGAAATCTTCCGCTTTACTGCCGGTGACGGGCTTTTCGGTCACACTGGTCATGGGAACAGCTCAAGGTAGACAACAGTTATAGAGTTCAGCGATCGCTGATCGCAATCACTCAGGTTTTTTGATATCCGGCATTTGGGTACCGTGGCGACAGCTACCAGTTCGCAGCAGTCGACCACACAGCGTACCAGAAAATATTTGCAGGCATTCTAAAAGACAGTTGACGGGCACGGTGTATCCGTTGCAACGCGATCGCGCCGCTACCTGAACCGGGGCTCAAGATATGTGGGCCTCATGATCCCCACGATTTGGGCGACCCTGGTATTGCCCCCGAAGAACCGTCCAGAAAAGGAAATACCCATGTAAGGTGGGGATATAAGGCGATCGCACGTAGCATGGCAAAACCCCAAAAATTCCAAGGGCAATCGGCCCTCCGCTCCCAAGACTTACTGGCCTTTTATCGTCGGGTGAGTCAGTCATTGTTGACTGTGGTGGATGTCGAAACGACGGGCTCTTTGCCCTATCGAGGCGCTCGCGTCATTGAGGTATCAGTTTTACAAGCCAGCCTGGCCGATGGCATTTTGCACCAAGAAACTCACCTCATTAATCCCGGGGTGCGTGTACCGGCCATGATTACGCGCATCACAGGCATTACCCAAACGATGGTGTCGCAGGGCGTGTTTCCTGAAGAGGTGTGGCCCGACTGCCTCGACCGCCTCGAAACTGGCGTGCTCACGGCTCACAACCTCGAATTTGACTATCGCTTTTTGCAAGCGGAATATCGGCAGTTGGACTATACCTTTAAGCGCCCTGCCCCTGAGCAACTGTGCACTGTGCTGTTGTCGCGCTTACTGCTGGCCGATTTGCCGTCTCGGAGTCTACCTAACTTAGTCCAACATTTTGGCTTCGAGGTGGGAACTTCGCACCGGGCAGGGGCCGATACCCGCGCCTGCTGGCTGCTGGCCGAGCTTCTGCTCAAGCAAATTCAGTCGGAAGATGAATCGTCGCTATTGCAGCGATTTGGGCGACAGTGGATTCGCCTGCAAGAGGCTGCCGTGATGCTGGCCTTGCCGACGAAAACGGCTCAGCAATTATTGACCGATGCCCAGATTGAGAGTCGGTTTTCGAAACGGAAAAATCGACCCCTGTATCGCCGGGGTGATGTGGAACGGATTGCCCAAGAGCGCTCCGGTGAGCAACTGTCTATCCTCGTATGAGGGGTGATCACTTTAGGCGTCTCCAACCGCAAAAATATCTGGCTGCGGTGCATTACGCGGCGCTCATGACACCCTACGAGGGGGGAAATTCTTTTCCAGAGATTGCCTTACCCTAATCGCACCTTTTACCCAGGGGACGGTTCCCTGTAGAATTGCCCGACACGTTTAAGGCATCGTTCGAGGGACCCGTCCCCTGAGCGGCTGAAACACTCCGTCTAAAGGCTGGCATCTCCTGGCATCTCATTCCGTTGCGAAAATCGGCCTCAGACTGCACTGACCTGCAATACTCAGGACGATAAGGGCGACCTAAGGACGATCGTAGCGATCGCCAGCGTCTGGGAAAAACGCTCCTTACTCCTGTTCGAACCCTGTCGGCGATTCCATTTTCCTATGGCTCATCCGTCTGTTCCGGCCTCTCGTCGCCACCCCGCTGCGCCCGACCCTTGGCTCGCGGTAAACTATGCGCTGATTTTTCCGGGTCTCGGCCAGTTATACAGCCGCTATTGGTGGAAAGGGGGGATATTAGTGGCGATCGCCGTTACCTCAATCATTTTCTGCGTCTGGTCCATTTTTGGGGCCCACGGCAACACCCTTCATGGCTTTTGGGCTGTGGGCTGGCTGGTTGTGCTGTACAGCTTCAGCATTTTGGATGCCTATCGCGGCACCCAAGAAAACTACGGGCAGCGCATTTCGGTGCCAAAGGGCCGCAAAGATATTTGGTATGCCGTCTTTTTATCGCAGGTGTTGCCTGGTTTGGGCCACTTGTATATTCAGCAGGCGCTCCTCGGCGGGCTGTGGCTCCTGGCGGGCATTCTCACCGCTTGGCTGGCCAATCAGCAGCCGTTGCTGGCCCCCTTTCCTCCCGCGATTTGGGCCTTCAGCTGCTATCACGTTTACCGCAACTTTCCGGGGCACTCTCGCCGCACATCCAGCGCGATCGCGCTGCTCATTCTCGGGCTATTCATTACGCGGTTAGTCCTTGGCAACACCCCCAACTGGATTGACCAGAATTTCATCCAAAGCATTGTGCCTAGCGAGTCAATGGTGCCGACGTTGCAGGTGGGCGATCGCTTATTTGTGCGCCCCAGCCCAAGATATGTGCCTCAAACTGGTGACATCGTCGTCTTTTATCCCCCCGAGGCGCTCCAGGCCATGCTCCCTGCGGCCCGCCGCGAAAATTTGTTCGTGAAACGGGTCATTGGCAAACCGGGCGAAACCGTTGCCGTTACGGGCGGGCAGGTCTTGATCAATGGCGTTGTCTTGTCAGAGGAGTATATTCAGTCACCGCCCGATTATGAATGGGGTCCCGCAACTGTGCCGCCGGCTCAGTATTTTGTGCTGGGCGACAACCGCAATGACAGCGGCGACTCTCATGTGTGGGGCTATCTACCAACTGAGAAAATCTTGGGGCGGGCCTACAAAATTTACTGGCCCCCCGATCGCATTCAACCCCTACCCGGTGGTCGTCAAAGATCGTGATGCAAGGAAAAGGGGATGCTACGAATAGGCTGGTGGCTTAACGAGCTGTTCCCCTTACCGGGTTTTAGCCTTGGCTTGAGAGGGGCCACCCTGGGGCTAGCGTCTCGCTGCGTCAGACGTTCTAACCGCCTTGCCCTCAGCGGAGTCAATTCCCAAAATCAGCCGCTCATGACCCACATTTTAGTTGTTTGAATCAATGATTTTAAAGGGCAAAAATATCGGCATAGTAAGACGGAAATAATAGACTTTCTAATACGAATTTAATTTAAAACGACAACAGCACCCAGAACGGTTTCTTGAGGAATCTCCCGATATTAGGTGAGCCTTTAAAGAGCCATCTCGATAACAATGCCGACGACTTTGCGCCCCGCTGTATCTAAGACTTAACTCTCGTGCTACAAGGTTAAGGAGATATCAAAAACCTGGCTGGATGCTGTTGCCTGTGATGACGTTTCAGACGTTAAATCGATAACGAACCTCCTATTTAACGTGGGCTGAACGGTCATTCGAAATCGAAGCTCATCGCTTCTTGTTATTAGAATAACCCCGATGGGATCAATTCTTTCAGGCTGCAAACAAAGTTTATTTTCTGGGTTGGCAGTATGGAATTGCCGCGCTTTTTCTCAGTGGAGATACGCATTATTCATGGGCCTGGTCGGGGCTGTTGGCTGAGCACTCCTCAGGTTTACGGACTGTCAGGTCGGCTCGACAGTATCGTCGCGATCGCCACTCGGTCCCTTCGCCGGAGTCCCGGGGCTCGCCTTGCCCTTACCCTCTGCCGGGGCTTCCCCTTGTCGCGGCATACTAAACGGTGAAACCGCTTGCGGCATCAGTGAGAGCTGCAGCCCCTCTTGCCAGGCATCATCAATCGAAAGCTGCCCAAAAAACTCTGCCTTGAGGCGTCGCTGTTTGGCGCGGAACTGGCTGTCAAACTGGAGATGGCACACGGTGCAGAGCGCCTTGAGGTTGCTGGGGTCTTGATTGCTGGGTTGTTGATCCAAATGTGCCACCGTCAGCAAATAGCGTCGCGGGGCGGCCTCAAACTTGGCGGGGCGCGGGGTTTTTGTCTGTCGCCAGCGTTCCACCCGTTGTTGAAACTGGGCCAACGGTTCACTGGGTTGGCGACAGGGACGCTGACATTGTTGGCAGCACCACTTGGCCTCGTGTTTGATTTGCAGCGCTAGACTGTTCCAGTTTTTGGGATAGCGATCGCGAATGATGGGCATCGCGGTTACTGCACTACTCGTTGCCCGTAGGATAACTGATCTAAGCTGTTATAGAGCATTTGATCTAAATGTCGTTTCTTTGGGGTTGACCGAATTGCCAACGCCGGGGACACACAGCTGGCGGCAGGCTTTCCCCCACGACAAAACAGACACTCTAGAATCGAAATGAATTGCATCGTCCAGTTAATGCTTGAGGCGGTGACGTCTACGTGACGTACAAAGCTGAAAATCAAACCACAGATAAGCCATGAACCGTTACGGGTTGACCTTAATTATCGGAACTTTGTTGGCAACGCCTCTGCTGACGGGGTGTGCGGCTGATTCGTCGGAATCAACCGCCACCAGTACACCGACAACTCCTTCCGCTGCCACCGATGAGGCCACAGCCGAAACCACCGTGGCTGCTGAGCCGACGGTGATCGCCCAAGCGCCGACTATTCAACAAACCGTGCTGGTCGATGGGCTTGAACATCCCTGGGGGTTGGACTGGTTGCCTGATGGCACCATGATTGTCACCGAGCGGCCTGGGCGAGTGCGCTTGATTCGGGCAGGGCAACTTGATCCCACGCCGATCGCTGGGGTGCCCGACGTTCTCACCACTGGGCAAGGGGGCTTACTCGACGTCTCCGTGCATCCGCAGTTTGCCGACAATCAATGGGTCTATTTCACCTATGCGCAGGGCGATCGCTCGGCTAACCAAACGCGCGTTGCCCGAGCCCGACTAGCGGAAGGTGCCCTCTCTGACTGGCAAGTTCTGTTTGAAGTGAATCGCTCGAAGCAGGGAGGTCAGCACTTTGGCTCGCGGATTACCTGGCTGCCGGATAACACGATGCTGGTTTCCCTGGGGGATGGGGGCAATCCGCCGTTAGAGCTAGAAGGCGCACTCATCCGCGAACAGGCCCAGAATTTGGCCAGTCATTTAGGCAAAATCGTGCGGCTCAATGATGATGGTTCGGTACCGGCAGACAACCCTTTTGTCGATACGCCGGGGGCGAATCCCGCGATTTGGAGCTACGGTCATCGCAACATTCAGGGCATGATGTATGACCCGGTGAGCGATCGCCTTTGGGCAACGGAGCATGGTGCCCGAGGCGGCGATGAGCTGAATCTAGTGGAAGTCGGCGGAAACTATGGCTGGCCTGAGGTTACCCATAGCCGCGAGTATTCCGGTGGTGAGATTACCTCGGAGCGATCGCGACCGGGCATGGTCGATCCGTTAATTGTGTGGACCCCGGCGATCGCCCCCTCCGGCCTGCTGGTCTACCAAGGCGAGGCGTTTGCCCCCTGGCAGGGCGATCTGTTTGCGGGCGGCCTCGTCTCCCAAGATGTGCGCCACATTGAGTTGGATGACTCCGGGGCTGTCATTAACGAAACCCCCATCAACATCGGCCAGCGAGTGCGGGATGTGCGCCAAGGGCCAGACGGCTTGATCTACGTCCTTACCGATGAGTCCAACGGTCGCTTAATTCGTTTGGAACCCGGCTAAAGAATCTGGCATGTCTAAAAGCCAAGTCTTGTTGGGCAGGCATCCTGCCTGCTTAGAGACAGCCGAGACGGCTGTCCAACTCAGTTGAACCCCCAGTCCTAAGTTTGCATTTTAAGGGGCACCCTCACCTAAGGCCGACACCTGGACAGCAATCACCCAACTACCCAACCACCCAGCTACTCAACCACTGCCCTACCGGGATGCCTATCGTCTTACTGCCAGATTAGCGATCGCGCTCCGCCAGATACTCCCGATAGCCGATCGCCTCCAATCGGTCTTGTTTAGCCATGACCTGAGCCGATAAACTCCGGCGATAGTCCTTCACCTGTCGACGCAAATCGGGCCGAGTTGCCGCCAGCATTTGCACCGCCAGTAATCCAGCATTTTTGGCGTTGCCGATGGCGACCGTCGCCACGGGAATGCCCCCTGGCATTTGCACGATGGAATATAACGAGTCTATGCCGCTCAGGGTGCTGGTTTTGACGGGCACCCCAATCACGGGCAAGGGGGTGAGAGCGGCCACCATGCCGGGCAAATGCGCCGCGCCCCCGGCCCCCGCAATAATCACTTGCAAGCCGCGTTCGTCAGCACTCTGGGCATAGTCCACCATGCGCTGGGGCGTGCGGTGGGCCGAGACGATCGCCACCTCGTGGGGCACGGCAAAGTCTTCACACACTGCGATCGCGGCTTGCATGGTTGGCAAATCAGAATCGCTGCCCATAATGATGCCAACAAGAGGAGTCGTCATGGTGTTAAGCCCTTGTGCGCTGCCCCGAAATCTTACCCCGAACTGTCTCCCCCAAAATTTGCAACCCGTACAGACTTTTTTGCCGAGTGCGGACAATACTCACTGCATGGGAGAGAGCTTCTCTGAGATACTGGGCAAGTAACTCGTTAACCCATTCATTCATGCACACGCTCGAACTCAATTTGAAGCACTCACCGCTGCCCCTCATGATCCAAAAAGAATCTTTGGAAGCAGCCCAAGCCGACTATAAAAAAGTGACGGAAGCGCTGACCAGTGGTGGTCTCGTGGTGCTGGAATTCACCTGTGACCAAGTCACAGACAAGCATATCAGTGTTGTGAGCAGTGAAATTGCTGCCGTCCAGCTCTATGAAAAATCTGGAACCACCTCGGCATCGGGACGTCCGCCGGGCTTTTTCTCACTGGTGCCCGACGAGGCGAAATAAGGCGATCGCCCTTGTCCCAGATCCGGCCGCACCCGCGTAATTATGACTGACCCGACTCGCGTTTCCGATCGCCCACCCGCCATTCAGGTTGACGATGTTTCGTTCGCCTGGAAGCCGCCCGCCCACGTTTTGGAGCATTGCTCGCTCACCGTGCCGCCGGGCGAATTTTGCATGTTGCTGGGTGATAACGGCAGCGGCAAATCCACCCTACTCAAGCTATTGACGGGGCTGTTGGCTCCCCAGCAGGGACAGGTTCGCATTAATGGCACCTTTGGCTACGTCTTTCAAAACCCCGATCATCAACTAGTGATGCCAACGGTTGGGGCGGATGTGGCGTTTGGCCTGGTGGGGGAAAACTTGCCGCTCTCGACAGTGCGGAGTCGAGTTTCGGAAGCGCTAGCGGCGGTGAATCTGGCGCATTTAGCGCGGCGGCCCATCTATGCCCTGAGTGGGGGGCAAAAGCAGCGGGTGGCGATCGCGGGGGCGATCGCCCGCCATTGTGAAGTGTTGCTGCTCGACGAACCGACGGCCTTGCTTGATCCCGACAGTCAGATTGAGCTAGTCAAGCTAGTGCAAACTCTGGTCAAAGAGCGGCATCTGACCGCTCTCTGGGTGACCCATCGGTTAATTGAATTGGATTACTGCGATCGCGCCGTACTGCTGCGGTCGGGCCATGTCGTGCGGGATGGTGAGCCCGCCAGCTTGCGCCAGATTTTAGCCGCCAGTGAGTGATCGCAGTATCAATGCCAGCAACCGGCCACAGCGGGCGATCGCCCGATTCAGTTGAACCGCTGATGGGGTCAGGGTTCCCGTTTGGGGTTCCATTTGGCGGCTCGCAGGTAGCCTTCGAGAAAGGGTAGACCGCCGATCGCGGGCAAAAAGTAGCGCGAGGTGCAGAGCAACCCCAGGGCAGCAGCAGTCGCCGCGTCAAAGTAAGGGGCGTAGAGAAAGACCAGGGCGGCATCACGGGTGCCGACTCCGGCAAAGGTGAGGGGCAGCAGTCCGGCCAAAATGGCTAATGGCGACAGCGCCAAGCTGGTCAGAAACGGCACCCAAGCATTTAGCGCCAGGATGAATAACCAGATTTGCAGCAGGTGCAGCAGCCAGATAAATACGGAGATGCCGGTGACGCGCAAGAGTTGACGGCGATCGCGCCAAAAATAGGCGTGCATTTCGCCCCAGGCGACTTGGAGCTGCTTAAATTTGACTTTGAATTTTTTGGGCGCGAGCTGCTGGCCCAGGGCAAAGAAGAGATTGGCAAATCGGGTCGAGCCCAACAGCAAAATTCCCCCGGCTAGGCCCGTCAAAATGGCGATCGTCATCAGCCAGAAAAAGGCATCTTTTTGGGGATACAGCCACAACCCAAACAGACACCACAGCAGCAGGGATAGCAGATCGCAGGCTTTTTCAAACACCACTAGAGAGAGGGCCAGAGACGTGCTCAAATGGCCGCGATCGCGCATGAAATAGGCCTTGGCAATATCCCCCGCTTTGGACGGCAGCACCATATTCAACACGCAGGCCGCCAGGATGAGCCGATTGGCTTCCCAAAAAGGCAGGGGCTGATGGGGCGGCATGAGCCAGCGCAACCGCAGCGCGGTGATGAGGGTGATGGGCACGACCATGCCCAGCCCGATGACGAGCCACCCCGGCTGACTGTTGCGCAAGACTGCCAATAGATCGGTGAAAGGAATGCGCCAGTAAATCAGCCCCAGGATGATCAGGCTGATGGCGATGGAAAGCAGCCGTTTACCCCGATGATTCATCGGCGGTTTTCCTGATTATGGGGGCGATCTCCCTTGGGTTCTGTGGCGTTCGCGTCCCACTTTGCGTTGATCACTTGGCCTTGTTCCAGGGCAAGGGCCTCCGACGGCAGCAGGGACGGCAGGAACTCTTCGCGACTGAAACTGTCGGCGCTGGCGACGTGGCGCAGATTTTGCCGGGGACTGGCGATCGCGGTGCCCCCCGGCCATGCGCCCAGTTGATCCTGCCGGGACACGCCCCACGGTCCCCATTCAAGGGTGCGGGTAAAACTAGGGCCAGTACTGCTGCCAGGCCGAAAAATCATCGCGCGCTTGAGCAGCGGAATGAGCCGCTGCCGCAGTACCCAGGCCAAGAGACGGAGGATGCCGTGCTTGAGCGGCGTGGGCACATGAAAGCTGGTGCGGGGGCATTGCCCGGTAATTTGCAGCGAGTGGTCTTGAGCGGTGATCTGCCAATCCGCTGACCACCAGTTGGATGTCCAGCTTTTCTGGCCCTGCGTGATGCGCCAGCCGTGCTCCAAAATCGGCGGCTGATCGGCTGACTGATGCCGATGAATGCGCACTAGGCCGCCTTTGCGAGCTGCGACATAGGCCGTCCAGGGCTGAGCTTTGGGGCGGTAGACTGCATAGCCACAGCCCGGCAACCAGAGTGATTCGTCCCAGTAGGGCTGTTGTGCGGGTTCCATAGCTGCGAGGTGGGGCAGGCTACGCACAATGCTGGCAAAGAGGTAGTGACAGTGGTAGCGATCGTCGGTGCTCCAGGCAAAATGGTGCGGTTCGTGGAGGTCGCGAAACAGCGTTTCGACCAGCCAAGCGGCGGTGAGATTCCAACTGGCGGCCCGCACCAAACCATAGGGCACCACGTAGTCGGTATTGCGGCTGTTGAGGGTGCTGGGCAGTCGGCCATCGCCCCCGACCAGTTGAGTCAAAAAGGTCACCGCCCGGTTGATGGCCGCGATCGCCCGTTCATCCCCAGTCGCGTCGTGATAGTCGACCAGCGCATCCAGAGTGACCGTCAGATAGCCAAAGTCTGGCCCGCCATATTCGTTAAACCAGCCCTCGGGATGCTGAGACTGAAATAATTGTGTCGCGAGAGAATGAATGCGATCGGCGTGATTCGGGATCAATCCGACTTTGGCCGCGAGGGCTAAGCCGGCTAAGCCGGCTGCCTGTTGGTTGGTGGCTCCTGCTTCGAGGCGATTGGCCAGGTGTTGAGCCAGGCGACGGAGCGGCTCTCGCTGCACTTGGGCCGCGAGGTGGGGGGCGTGGGTTGCCCAATCCAACAGCAGGCGACCCGCAGCATATAGACCAAATGCCGCTGGCGGATAGCCCGCTTCAAAGGGGTAATATTCATCCACGCGCCCTCGGCGATCAACCTGTCGGGCTAGAGCATTCACAGCCGCAACGGCCCAGCGATCGCACTGCGTGGTCGGCGGCAGCGAGAGAACCTGACCCGTGCGAATGGCCTCCAGCGTAAACGCCCCCTGCTGCAAAATGCTGGAGGGAAAGTCACGAATTTTGTAATGCCAGTAATTGCGGTCAAAGCAGCCAAAGGTCGGGGAGTCGGGATCGCGATCGCACTGCGTCAGGACGCGGGCTACCTGGTGTTCGACGTAGCTTTGGAAGACGGGCAGGAGGGGCATGGCGAGGGATGAGGGAAAGCAAGAGGCAAGGGGGCGGGGGAGAGAGGGGGGTGGGGGAGCTAGGAGATTGTGATTAGCTGTCTGAGTGGCCGACTCCTGTAATCGTAGAGGCGTGTTGGGTGAGTTCGGTCCAGCGATCGCTCGCATCCTCAACGATGAACTGGGTTTGGCCGAGTCCTTTGCGCTTGGTGGGTTTCGACAGGCCTTTCCAGGTTTTGCGGAGCGTGTTGAAGGCGGGGCCGACCAGTCCCAGGGGTAAGCGGGCGATGAGCCAGCGAGACAGCGGCCAACGGCCGATCGCGAAGGAACCGCTGATTACCCGTTCGACTCGATAACGACTGCGATCGATGACGGCGGGACGATAGCCAAAGTCGGGAATTGGCTGCCCGCGTTGCTGTTGCCAATCGAGGCGAATGTAGGTGCCGCGTTTTTTGAAATCCAGCATATGACCGTGCATCGCGAGCGCCTGACTAACTTCGATGGGGGTCAGTTCCAGAGCTTGCTGCGTCTGCATTGCTGCCAACGTGTCAACGGCCAGGGGCGTCCGCGCGACGACAACGGAATGCCCGCCGCCCGCCGACTCAAAGGTGGGCGACCAGGCATCACCGACGGACAAGTCGGTCAGCTCGTTGGTGAAGTCGGGAATGATCTGACAGTTGCGCGAAATGTAGAAGGGAATCAGATAGTTGTAGTAAAACTTTTGGGCTTTAAATACGCGCCCGTCTTCGACTTCGACCTGCAAATAACCGGGCCACTCCCCGGCACGCCACTGGAGCGAGGTAATCGCGAGGCGATCGCTCACGCCCTGCGATCGCAAAAACGCCCGCACCGCTCCGAAATACATGTTGGTGCCCGTATAGGGGCCAGCCACAAATACGACCTTTTGGGCGGCGGGGTGTCCGGCGGCTTGCAGCATCCGCAGGGTCGCGACCTGTTCTGGCAGGCCCACAAAAGCTAACTTGCCTTCAAACGCCGCCATTTCGGGCAACAGGGTCAGCGTCGGGGTCACCGCATACACACTCTGGGCCGCCGCCAATACCTCTTCCCGATTGCGGGCAATGAGCGGCGTGGCGCGTTCCGGGGTTTTGTATCCTTGTTGCAGCACCATCGCGCCATCTACCTGCCCCGTTTCCAGTAAATGAATCAGCATGCGACTGATGACGCCTCCCGAAGCGCCTCGGCGGCGAATGCCCGGTTCGGCGGCGTAGCCGGTGAACACCTGACGGTAGGGGCCGAGGAGCCAGTCGTCCGGCAACGATCCATGGAGCCATTGGAATATATCGGGATAGGGGGTGCCGCGACCGGAGCAGACCGACCAGGCCAGGGCCAACTCGGCGGCATCAGTGTCTTGGGGGGCGCGACGCAGATGGGGCAGGGGACCGCGATCGGTTTCTTGAAAGTGCAGCAGGTCGGGACACAGCCCCACGCACGCGCCGCAGTGGGTACAGTTTCCGGGCTGAATCACCTGTTGTTGCAACCGATCCCAATCGTTCATGGTTAATCCAAGAGTCCGCATCCAACTTTATCAAGATTCTGAATCATCCCATCTGCGGGCTAGTCGATCGCGCCAGGGGTTAGGAAGCAGACTGGGCGAATCGAACGACGCAGTCAGCATCCAGCACTGTCCAGCGATCGCTTTGAAAAACACTACACGAGGGCACCGCCTGACTCACGATCGGCACCTGACCTTGGGCAACGTGCTCAGTCGCCTGGTCTGCTGCCGGTTGAAATTGCCGCATCCATTGACTGTCGCTGACATAAGTGGGCGCAAAGGCGTGGTGATCGAGCAGCCAAAAATCGACACCATATTGCTGAATAAAGGCGGCGACCACTGCCGGATCCGTCGTGTATTGAGCGTTCAGTAAATCTATGACACGCTGGCGAAACTGCCGATAATACTCGGTGTGATAGGCCAATCCATGCTCTTCAGACACGAGGATGGAACGCCCGGCAAAGGACGGCAGATTACTGGCTTCGTTCGACAGGGAGGCAATGAGGCTGTCCTTGGGCTGCTGCTGAAAAAACTCGTATAGCTCGCTAGAGTCGGCCAAGTTGTAGTAAGCCGTTTTGGGATAGTTGTTGAGAAACAGCGGATAGTAGAAGAACGTCGCGATGAAGAACGCGGCCACGAATAGCAGTGGTAGGCTTTGGCCCAGCAGCCGTTTGAGCTGGCCACTGGGATGCGATCGCCCGCTAGCAGTGGATGATCGGACCCAGCGATCGCCCCACTTAAACAGCGCCTCAAACAAAAACACCCAGACCATGCCCGCCGCTAGCACCAATACCACCCGAATCGTGTGGCTGGTATAGCGGCTCGGCAAATGCAGCTCGAAAAGCAACAAATGCGCCAGCATAAACAGCCCAAACGACACCACCAACAGCTGCCCCAGTACCCGCACATGGGGCGTCACAAGTC
Source organism: Leptolyngbya iicbica LK (assembly GCF_004212215.1). Taxonomy (NCBI): domain Bacteria; kingdom Bacillati; phylum Cyanobacteriota; class Cyanophyceae; order Leptolyngbyales; family Leptolyngbyaceae; genus Leptolyngbya; species Leptolyngbya iicbica. The sequence goes on along the minus strand of NZ_QVFV01000001.1, from coordinate 510,042 downwards.
GTCTCAATGGCGTTTTGGCCGGTGACCAGAGAAACCACGGTAGCAAGAGCCCCACCCAGCTGGTCACGGGAATCGAGGTGCGCCGATGAAAGATGCCGCTCCGCCCCGGATACCCATCTAACCAAAAGGCAATATCTGACCGAAAGAAGGCATTGCGTCCTCCGGGCTGAAACTCCGGCATGGTCTGAGCTTCGGCGCGACTGACAATACTGCCAAACTCCGATAAATTGCCCGTGTACAAGGCCAGAGCCAGAATGAGCGCCATCCCCGCTGCCACCAGGCCATAGTCGCGCCAGTCGTGGGAGAGCCGCAAGCGGCCCTTGGGCCACTGAGCGAGCCGTAGCACCAACACCCCCACCGAAATCAAAATGATCGGGGGATAAAAGATGGCTTGTAAGACGAGCACGAGCCCGCTGCGCCACCGTACTTGACGCAGCAAATAGTAGAGAAAAGCCAGCAGCAGTGGATAGAGAAAGGCCCGTGGCGTGGCGGAGGAAATTTCGTCTGATCCCCAAATGGCTTGGTTGAGCAAGGCAGATGAAATGAACGCACCGAGTGGCAGAGGGAAAATTTCGAGACTTAAAAAGAAGCCGTAGCCGACGGTGATTACCCCCAGAAAAAACGGCAAAACCTTGCTTACCCAGTCAGGGGTGATGCCCAGCATCGTGAGGCTGCGATACAGCCACTCATAGCCAATCGGAGCCGCCGCTTGAAAGTAGTCGGCAATCAAATCGTCGGGAAACAGCTCTGAGTCCAGAAATCGCTGCATCCAAAAAATGTGCTGCCGCGCATCATCCTGCACCACATAGTCGCTGGCAAAAGCTTGTTGTAGCGCCAACCCGCCATAGATGACGGCAAACACCATGCTGAGCCCGAGCCAGAAATATCGACTCCGCCGAGAGCGTTCCGTGAGTAAAGCGAAGATAGGGGAAGGAGCCATACGTAGGGAGAGAGAACAGGGGCAAGGTTGGCGTCAAACTCAGCGCAGACTTTAACCATCTTGGGAACGCGAGCGGGACTGAGTCCACTGCAAACGACGTAAGTGGAGTTGATTTTCTTCCAAAATTTTGCGATTCACCGCGAGTAAGTCGGCCACAAAGCCCAAGATCCAGAGCTGGAAGCCCATCAGCATGAGAATCGCCGCCAAAATCAAACTAGGCACGTGCGATCGCGGGGTGCCGCCAAAGTACAGGATGAGCCACCGGACGCCGATGAGAAAGCCTGCCGTGAAGGGCACAGTTCCCGCTAAGGCAAAGAACCGCAGCGGGCGATAGGTCATGAAAATGCGCAGGATGGTGAAGAGCGATCGCTGCACATAAATCGGAATGCTTTTGACCAGACGCGAGGGCCGCAAATCCGCATTGGTGTGGATGGGGACGGACACGACCTTCATGCCTTTTTGCCCGGTCTGAATAATGGTTTCCAGCGTGTAAGTGTATTCGTTGAAAACGTTGAATTTCAGCGCGGCCTCCCGGCTAAAGGCCCGGAAACCGCTAGGCGCATCGGGAATTTGCGTATTGCTAGCCAGCCGGACGGCCCAACTGCCGAGTCGTTGCAACTGCTTTTTAATCGGGGAAAAGTGGGGCGTCTCTTGAATCGGTCTTGCCCCCACCACCATGTCGGCCTCGCCTTTGAGAATAGGGGTGAGCAGGTGGGGAATATCCGCCGCGTTGTACTGGTTGTCGGCGTCAGTATTCACAATGATGTCGGCCCCTGCCCGTACCGACGCCTCGATGCCCGCCATAAAGGCCCGCGCTAAGCCCTGGTTATAGGGCAACCGCACAATATGGTGAACGCCGCACGATCGCGCCACTTCCACTGTGCGATCCCAGCTACCGTCATCGATGATCAGCCATTCCACCTGATCAATGCCGGGCAGGGTTTTTGGCAGTTCCGACAGGGTCAGGCCCAGGGTCGCTTCTTCGTTGTAGCAGGGAATCTGAATGATGAGCTTAACCATGCAGGCAATTGGGGGCTAGCAGAGTCAATGGCCATGAAGTCAACAGCGATCGCCACCGGACGAGCCCCATCAACATCCAGCATCCATCATCCCCTAATGCGGACGCTTGGCAAGGGCGATCGCCGAAAACCCATTCTCAAAATGGCCTCCCCATTCAGGGAGAAATCCACGGACGCTGGCTTCACCGCTGCTGGGGGAAGGCTCGCTCCCGCGATCGCTGACGACAATATGGCTGGAATGTCCAGTTGCTGTCCTTATGCCCGCGATCGCTCTAGCAGAGGCCGCCACCACGCTTCGTTGTCAAGGTACCACTGGGCGGTTTGGGCCAGCCCCGTGGCAAAGTCATACTTCGGTTGCCATCCGAGCTCGCGCTGCAGTTTCGAACTATCCATGGCGTAGCGGCGATCGTGCCCGGGGCGATCGGTCACAAAGGTAATCAGCTCTCGGGCCGGAGAAATGGGTAACCCGTCGGCCAATTCATCCATCAAATCGCACAGCTGCTGCACGATATCGATATTTTTGACCTGGTTATTGCCGCCAATGTTGTAGGTCTCTCCCGGTGCGGCTTTTTGCAACACCGTCGCGATCGCCTCACAGTGATCGGTGACATGCAGCCAATCGCGCACATTTTGCCCATCGCCATAAATGGGGAGCGGCTGCCCCGACAAAATATTCACGCACATTAGGGGGATCAGCTTTTCGGGAAATTGATAGGGGCCGTAATTATTCGAACAGTTGGTAATTAATGTCGGCAAATTAAACGTATGAAAATAAGCCCGCACCAGGTGATCACTCCCGGCTTTGGAGGCGGAATACGGACTATTGGGGGCATAAGGGGTCGTTTCACTAAACGCCGGATCGGTTGGCCCCAAACTCCCAAAGACTTCGTCAGTCGAGACATGCAAAAAGCGAAAATGCTCCGGTTTGCCTTGCGCTTCCCAACGATGGCGAAATGCCTCAAGCAAGGTGAAAGTGCCCACTACATTGGTTTGCACAAACGCCGCTGGGCCTAAAATGGAGCGATCGACATGGGATTCCGCCGCAAAGTGAATGATGGTGTCAATCTCATAGGCGGTCAATAACTGACTCACCAACTCCGCATTCCCAATATCGCCTTCCACAAACTTAAAGCCGTCGGCACCTTCTAAATCGGCCAGAGTGGCGCGATGACCGGCATAGGTTAACGCATCGAGCACGACCAGTAAATCAGCCTGGCGATGCCAGTAATGGACAAAATTAGAGCCAATAAAACCGGCTCCACCCGTCACCAGCACTCGCTTGTTCTGTCCTTTAGCGTTTGTGTTGTGAGTCAAAATCGTCCCCTATTCACTCAATAAAGTCTCATTGGGGCTACAGCACGCTGGCAACCAAGGTGGGGTATCGACGCTGCTTGAAGGCATGCCATACTCCAGCCATTGAGGGCGCCGCTGCGTGTCCCAGTGTTCAAGAGAACCCCGCGTGACCAAAATTGATTGAGCGATCGCCCATTGATCGCCCCATCAATTTCAATCCAAAGGGCGCTTTGCCTGCCGCCAGAATGCTGTGCCTCATGAACAATACTCTCTTAGCAATTTCCTACCATGACAGCGACCCCGGAATTTCATCTGAATTTCGCAAATTTTCCCTGCCCGTTGCAATACAGGCCGAGAGCGGGTTCCGAGTGCTGAGGCGATTGGTCTCACTTAATTGAACAGCAACTCGAAGCATGCCCTGAGGCAATGAGTACCCGTCACCGAAAGCAGTGAAAATTGGCCAGCAGAATGTCGGATATGGAGATGAGGTGCCTGCGCCCCTTGGCTGGCTGCGTTATCGCTGACTCATCTCACAGACAGTTCTTTGTTCTTAACCTTTTGTTGTTAATGTATGTTGAATTGCTGATTTGATGTGCAACTAGTCTGGGTCTACCGAACGACGCTACGTTGCCGCAGGGAGTGCCCGCACAATCATGGACACCACCAACGACTGGTATGTAGTGGCTGGCGCGATCGCCAGCGTGGGTGTGGGCTGGTGGCTGAGAGGCCTGGTCAATCGACCGTCGATCGCCCCTGCTGAAAACCCAGTGATGCCCACTGCCGCTGTGGCGAGTCAAGGCGGTGCCGGCGACGTTGCCGCTACTGACGCGAGCCGCCTGATCAACAGCTATGAATTACTACAGCAAGCGCCTGTCGGCTATTTAGAAGTCGATGATGAAAACCAACTCATCTGGATTAACCCGCTAGCAAGCCAGATGCTGAACATCCCAATCAGTAGTCAGGACGGTGGCGCGATCGCGCCCCTCACCCCGAGACTGTTGCTTGAATTGGTGCGATCGTTCGAATTAGACCAACTGATCGAAAATACCCGTCACGCCCAGCGATCGTGTCAGCAAGACTGGATCCTAAACCTAGTGTCACCTGATCCGATCAACCCCAATGAAGGTGTGGCTTATCCGTTGCGCGGATACGGTGTCCCCCTGCCCAATCGTCACGTCGGCGTATTTCTAGAAAATCGGCAAGAGGCAGAAAATTTGGTCCAGCAACGTAATCGCTGGACTTCTGATGTCGCCCACGAACTCAAAACGCCCCTCACCTCCATCCGCCTAGTTGCTGAGACCCTGAAAGAGCGCGTTGATCCTGCTCTGTTGAAATGGGTAGACCGACTGCTGAACGAAATTCTCCGGCTTGGCAATCTGGTGGAAGATTTGCTGAATTTAAGTCGCCTCGAACGTAGCGGTGGCACCGGACTCACCCTTAAGCCCGTCGAGCTACCTCGATTAATTTTGGCCGCCTGGCAAAGTTTAGAACCACTGGCTGAGATGAAACAGGTGCAGATCGCCTACGAAGGGCCGTCGGAACTGATTGTGCAACTGGACGAACCGTTGATGCATCGCGTGTTCATCAACTTGATTGACAACGCGATTAAGTACAGTCCGCGAGAAGGCACCATCTACGTCCGGGCCACGGTGGAGCACGAGCCAGCCAGCCTGTCGCTGGGCTCCGCCCCGACTTCGCAGCAACTCCGGGTGGATGTCATTGATGAAGGCAATGGGTTTCAAGAAAGTGACTTGCCCCATATCTTTGACCGTTTTTATCGGGCGGATATGTCTCGCACCCGCCTCAGCACTGATCAATACGTTTCCCTGGCGGGGAATGACTTCGCCAACTCAGGCAATACGGGCACCGGGCTCGGATTGGCAATTTCCCAACAAATTGCTGAGGCCCACGGCGGCAAGCTCATTGCCCAAAACCATCCCGAGACGGGGGGTGGTTGGCTTAGCATTGTGATGACGACTCAGCCCTTGTCTTTGCATGAGGTAAGCGTTGTTCCATAGTCGTGGCTAGATGCGCTGGTTTGGGCGGTAGAGGCAGCTACAAAATTGATAGTCAGCTTGGTGCAGAGGGGGCTGACGACATTAGAAAATCAGTCAGCGATTTCCCGGAGTTTCTCCATGAAACCGGCAGCTATATGAATTCTTGAAGAAGACTGCTCGGTATCCACTCTGCTGACAAATCCAGCGGGATACATTGAATTATCAAGTCCTGTAGAGTCAACAGATTTCCCTGACAAGCCGCGCATTCAAACTGGTTGAGTAAAGCCATGTGAGGGCGGCAAATCCATCCGAGGGGGCCGTTGGCATACCTTTTTCATCGATCGCTATGGCTGTTTCTCAAACCCAAGCAACCCAAATATGGCATGGTCAGGCGAGTGCTCTGTTGAATGTCGGGCGGTACCGTTCGGCGATCGCAAGATATGAGCAGGTCTTGGCGGCTGACCCGACGGATGCTAAAGCTTGGGTCGAAAAAGGTTATGCCCTCTGTGAGTTAAAGCAATATGAAGCCGCTTTACAGAGCTTTCAGCAGGCGATCGCGCTAGTGCCCAAACAGGCTCGGGCCTGGCATGGCCAAGGCATTGTGCAAGCCAAAAGCAATGATTTTGAAGCGGCGTTAGCGAGTTTTGACCGGACGATCACGCTGAATCCGCGCGATGCTAAAGCCCGACGCAATCGCGGCAACGCTTTGCTGCGTCTACACCGTTACCAAGAAGCGGCTGATTGTTTTGATGAGCTGATTCAGCAAGAGCCGGACAATTACTATGCTTGGTACGATCGCGCAGTTGCGCTGGCAGCGATGCGCCGCTTCCACGATGCGCTGAGTTGTCTCGACACCACGGTCGCGATTAAACCCACCTGTCACTACGCCTGGACTTATCGTGGCCTCATGCTCAACAAGTTATACCGCTTTCGCGATGCCTTAGCGAGTTTTGACCGCTCATTACAGTGTCGTATTCCCAATCCAAACGCTTGGTATGGCAAAGCATCGACGTTTGCCCTGCAAGGTAAAGCGACGGAAGCGGCCCGGTGGTTACGGAATGCGATCGCGGTAAATCCCAGTATTTATCGCGTCATGGTGAAAACCGATGCTAGTTTTAACGTCGTAATTAACAGTCCAGCGATTCAAGCCGCCATTGCTAACCCGAGTTCCATCCCCGCAGCGGCCAATGACTCTTTAGAATGGCGACAGTATTCTTCGCTGGTGCATGGCCCGAACTCCTCATTTAACATTTGACCGTGGCACGTTAATCCTGCATCCCCCGCCTAAGGGCAAAGCGTGGATTGACTTTGCGACCTGGGACGATCGCATTGAAAAGTTTCGGATTCCCGCCCATCAATATCGCGCCCTAGTGGAAACGCTGCGGCGAGAGCAAGTTGCATTTGTCGATCAAGTCGCCCAGTTTGAGTCGCTGACCTTGACTTTGCAAACGTCCTGGCAGCCCTATCCTCATCAGCAAGCAGCGTTGCAAGCTTGGATTGCGAGTGCTTGGCGTGGGGTCGTGGTGTTGCCGACGGCCGCGGGCAAAACCTATTTGGCCTATCTCGCCATGCAGGCGACGCCCCGCAGTACCCTCATCACCGTCCCCACGTTAGATCTCATGCATCAGTGGTATGACCAACTGCTGCAAGTGTTTCCCGACGTCGAGGTGGGCTTGCTCGGTGGTGGCTCCCGCGATCGCACCCCCATTTTGGTTGCCACCTACGACAGTGCGGCCATTCACGCCGAGAGCTTAGGCAACCAGTACGGCTTGCTGATTTGTGACGAGTGCCATCATTTACCCAGCGACTTTAATCGTGTGATTGCGGAATATGCCATTGCACCCTATCGTCTGGGCCTGACGGCGACGCCCGACCGCGCCGATGGCCGCCACGAAGACCTCCTGCACTTGCTCGGCCCCATCGTTTATGAAAAGCAACCACAAGATTTAGCAGGGGAGACATTAGCGCCCTATGAAATTGTGCAGATTAAGGTGTCGCTTAGCCAGACCGAACAGGCACGTTATGCGACGCTGATTCAGCAGCGCAACGACTTTTTGCAAGGGGCCAACATCTGGCTAGGCAGCCTGGAAGGGTGGCAGCGGTTTGTGCAGGCGAGCGCCAAATCGTCAGCGGGCCGGCGGGCGATGTTAGCCCATCGAGAATCACGGGCGATCGCCCTGGGCACGGCAGGCAAACTTCGCATTCTCGCTGACCTGCTAGAACGGCACCATCCTGAACGCTGTTTGATTTTCACCGCCGACAACGCCACGGTTTATCGCATTTCAGAGGACTTTTGGATCCCTGCGATTACCCACCAGACGGCAGTCAAAGAGCGCCAAGCCATCTTAGAAAAATTTCGCAGCGGGGAATATCCCATTCTGGTGGTCTCCCAAGTGTTGAATGAAGGGGTAGATGTCCCCGATGCGCGGGTGGCCATTCTGCTCTCCGGCACGGGCTCCACTCGCGAATACATCCAGCGCTTAGGGCGAATTTTGCGTAAAGGCTCTAAGGGCCAAAAACGCGCCATTCTTTATGAAGTCATTGCCGAAGAGACGACCGAAGAGGGCATTTCGCGGCGGCGGCGAGCAGAGCGATCGCCCCGTCCGACTGGACAGTTAGAGCTGTTGCCCCAAAAACAGTCTTATCCAGCGCCCCAGCAGCCTTTGCCCCATGCTGCCGAACCTGAGGCAGATTGGCCGGAAGCCTGAGCCGTGCCAATTGTGATCGCGGCGAAAAACTGGTCGGGATCAACACAAAACGCCTAAGAAGCGTGAACATTTCATGACATCAACGATTTCTTGTTGTCATAATTAATACAGACAATAAGAACTTCCTTCTTCACTGATGCCAATTCTCTAAGAACGCGCCATAGCTTGCAGAGTCCTTGCGGTCGCTGCCCCCTCGTCAAAAGGGCGCTCAACAAACTGTCTAGGTTGGCCAAATTTCCAGAACTGGTATTCTCGCTCCCCGTTGCAGTTGGAGAAGGCCGACAAATCAGCCGTTAACAGCGGCTGACGGAGGCTGAGATAATGATGAATAATTTACCGAAAACGTCGCTACGCTATGTGCCAAAGGTGACGGTGGTGGGTGCAGGCAATGTGGGCAGTTCCCTGGCGAAGCGAATTTTGGACACCCATTTAGCCGATGTGGTGTTACTCGATGTGGTGGAAGGGCGGCCCCAGGGCATTGCCCTTGATTTGACCGAGGCCAGCGGTTTAGAAATGCGACCGCAGCACATCGTGGGCACCAATGACTACAGCGATACGGCGGATTCGGATGTGGTCGTAGTGACCGCTGGAAAACCGCGTCAACCGGGGATGTCGCGAGATGATTTGATGCAGGTGAATGGCCGCATTGTGCAGGCAACCGTCCAGCAGGCGATCGCCTACTCGCCCGAGGCCAAATTCATCATCGTTACGAATCCGCTGGATGTCATGACCTATCTAGCTTGGCAAACCAGTGGTCTGCCCGCTGAGCACGTCATTGGCATGGCCGGCATTTTAGACTCGGCCCGGTTTCGTACGTTTATTGCCATGGAACTCAATGTGCCGCCGGAAGATGTTTCAGCATTGGTCCTGGGGGGGCATGGTGACTTGATGGTGCCGCTACCCGATTACGCGGCGGTCAGCGGCATCCCCCTGACCGAACTGTTGGATCCGCTGACGGTCGATCGCCTGGTGACTCGCACTCGCAACGGTGGGGCCGAAATCGTCAACTTGCTGAAAACAGGAGGCGCATATTACGCCCCGGCGGCCTCAATTTACGGCATGGTGGAAGCTATCTTGATGAATCGGCATCGTATCTTGCCAGCGGCGACCTATCTCACTGGGCAATATGGTCTGCGTGATCTCTATATCGGTGTGCCTTGTCGCATTGGTCAGCAAGGGGTCGAGTCAGTGGTCGAGCTGTCTTTGAGCGCCGAACAGCAAACCGCACTGGTGACCTCAGCGGCAGCGATTAAGGCTAATATTCAAAAACTTACGCAGTTGCTGGAGGCACCTAAGCCACTAGCGGTCGGTGTCTAGCCATCTTGAGCTTAGGATCGGAAATTAAATTATGTGCTGATTTATCCCCTCTCGGGAGGGGTGCCTGCAGGGCGGGGTGGGTTCCGATCGCTAACACTACCGGCCAACTCACCCCACTGCCCCGCCCAGGCGAGGCAGCAGGGTGAGTTACTTCAAGGCAAATTGCGGAATTTATTCAGTTCTCATCCCTTAGCCTTCATGTTGGACGAAACTTATCAGCGCCATCAGGCTTGGATGGCGCAAGCGATCGCCCTTGCCGCTGAGGCTGGAGCCGTTGGCGAAGTCCCTGTGGGCGCGATCGTGGTAGACGAGCAGGATCAGCTGATTGCCCGCGCGGCCAACTTTCGTGAAAGGGGACATGATCCCACCGCCCATGCTGAGATCATGGCTCTGCGACTAGCTGGGCAATCACGCCGCAACTGGAATCTGACTGGCTGTACTCTGTACGTCACCCTGGAACCCTGCCCCATGTGTGCGGGGGCGATCGCCCTGAGTCGCGTGAGTTTGCTGGTATACGGTGCAGATGATTTAAAAGCTGGGGCCGTGCGTTCAGTCCTCAACATTCCTGACGGTCCTGCCTCTAACCATCGCCTTGCGGTGCTCAACGGTATTCTCGAAACTCAGTGTCGAGAGCAATTGCAGACCTGGTTTGCTAAGCGACGGCGATCGCAATGACACAAATCTGCTCAGGATGAGTGCCGCGTTATCTCTGGACGAGGAGCTTGTCTGGCCATGTTCCATAATGACTCCAAACTATTCCCAACCATAATGCAGGGGGGATCGGTGAATAGTGTCGGCAGATTTCCCGTTAGCCCCTGCTGACTGGCTTAGGGCACTGGATCCGGATTGAGGGTGCGATCAAATGTTTCGCCCAGCTTATCGGCAATGCCTTCAATCCAAATTTCGTCTTGCTGGGTGTAGCTGCGGGGGGCATTTGCTCCCAAAATTAGCGCACCTTTTTTGCCCATCGGTTGACAGATGAGTCCTTGCGTATTCTCCGGCAAATAATTGAATTCCACTCGACCTGGGTACAGCTTCATATCCACTAAATAGACCGCCTTTCCCTTTTCTAAAACTCGCGTGAGAATAGCTCCAACAGTCACTTCATCGGTCGGTCCCAAAACGCCCCGACGCATGAGCACACGACCGTCGTAGTAAGCCACGATCGCCCTGGTGACGGTGTTGGTTAACAACAAATGCGAGGCCCATGCCAGTTCCGTTTGCAGGGTTTCGGGTAGACTGGCATCCAGTTCAAAGCCTTCGACACCTTGAAGAGGTACGGCATCGGGCGATTTAGGCTGTACTCGCTGCCACAGCAGCCCAGTGAGCACCAACACCGCACACAAAATAATTCCCATCACGTCTGACCGCGCTTGCGAGTCAGTCAATGCAGCAGTCAACCCGCGGTTGATCATCAAGAGTAAGCTGCCCACGCTGCCCACGGCGATCGGCAGCCGACGCAGCCATACAGTTTGATCCGAAGATGCCATCCATACACCTGTAATGCTGAGTTGCTGGGGTCGACCTCTGATGAGACAACTTGATCCCACATCGTGATATCGGTCGCCGAATACAAAGTACCTGATGCATTTTATCAATGTGTTCGTAGAGTCAGCACATTTCCCTCCTGCTAGCGCGCTTGTCAGCCGTTGATGGCTAGTGCAACGTCAACGCAAAGAATTAGGGTAGTCAATACTGTTGTAGAAGATGAAACTGAGACGATGAAAGCCTTACCCCATGCCCAAGAAATATATTGTCCGCCTGAGCAAATGCGAACAAGAGGAACTACAAAGCGTCATAAAAAAGCTCAAAGGCAGTAGCCAGAAAGTTCGCCGGGCTCAAATTTTGCTGAAAGCGGATGCCTCAGGACCAAACTGGACTGATGAACGCATTGCCGAAGCTTTTTGCTGTCGGACAAAAACCGTTGAGAACATCCGTAAACGTTTAGTAGAGCAGGGGTTCGAAGTCGCCGTAAACGGCCTGAAACGGCAGAGTGCGCCAACGCCAAAGTTACTTGATGGGGAGCAAGAAGCGCAGGTGATTGCGATGCGTCTAGGCAAACCACCCAAGGGGTATGGTAACTGGTCACTGCGGCTGCTGGCCCGCCAAGTGGTTGAGTTAGATATTGTTGAATCAGTGAGCCACGAAACCATCCGCCAGACGCTGAAAAAAATGGGATGAGCAACCGCAAGATAGAGTATTGGGTGATTCCACCTGAGGCCAATAGCGAGTTTGTGGCGCAGATGGAAGAAGTCTTGGATGTCTATGCTCGGCCTTATGACGCGAGCTGTCCGGTGATCTGCATGGACGAGCAACCGATTCAGTTCCACAAAGAAATTATTCAACCGATTGAAGCCACTGTGAAGCATCCTAAACGGGTCGACTACGAATATGAGCGCGCAGGAACCGCCAGTATCTTCATGTTCACAGAACCGCTGAGCGGTTGGCGGCAAGCAACGGCGCGAGCCCGGCGGACAAAGGTCGACTGGGCGATAGAAGTGGCCGCTTTGCTAGAAGGGCGCTACGCCAAGTGCGAGCAAGTTTTACTGGTCTGCGACAACCTCAATACCCACACCAAGGGAGCTTTCTATGAAGCCTTTGAACCTGAGCGGGCCCGCCAATTAGTCCGACGTCTTCAGTTTTGCCATACTCCTAAACACGGCAGTTGGCTCAATATTGCTGAAAACGAGTTGAGCGCGATGACACGTCAGTGTGTTGACGGCAGGCGCTTTGGCGATATTGACACCCTCAGAGATGAAATTGCCGCTTGGTCGACCGACATCAACAATGCTCAGCGAGGAGTTGATTGGCAGATGAAAGTTGATGATGCCAGAAGCAAGTTGACCTCTGTCTACCTTAAAATCAAGCTTTGACGCTGCACTAGTGGGTCGTTGCGTTCTGGACTTCGCTATTTTCCATGCCTGGTGCTGTTTAATTCACCTGCTACCCTATTCATAATCAATTCACCGACGTTTATCGTGTTTGAACACCTACTCCGCCGGTATGAACCTAGTCCTCAGGAAGTCCTTGAGGTTCTAGAGCTACACCAACTCAGTTTTGAGTTTCGCCAAGAGCAGCACTACCGCGAAGCTCTAGAAGCCCACTGCGAAGAGCATTATCGGCTCGCCCAGCAACATCAATCCGACCATGCAGCAATGCAACGCGAACCCAATTTCTTTGCTCTGTTTTGGCGGAAGCATCCCTGAGAGCAAGCCATTGTGCCGTGTGACTACTTTCAGCCGTATGTGGGGAACAGGTCTGATCCCTTTTTTCACCACTTCGATGCCGTTCCTAATGGTGAACAGCTGAGCCGGTTATGCCAGCCATGAGATTTCCACTCTTAGGCTGCGAAGTGGTAAGGCGGCAGTGGTTCACTGCATACGACCTGCCAATTGGGCAGCTGTTCCTGCCAAGTCATGATCACCTGTTCGGTGGTATCGGTATCGCGTGACAGCAGCACATGCAGGCGTTCTTCATGATCCTGTGGAGCGCTACGCACTAGTGGAATATCTTGTGTAGCCAGATCGGTCAAGAAAGTTTGTAACTCGTCGGCTTGTTGGTTAAGTGCAGCGGTGTGATCTTGCAAGCGTTGCTTTTTCGCTAAGAAATACTCACGCCCTTTGAGGTCGCTGGCGATCGCCGGTAAATCTAGCGGCTGTGGAATAAGTTTGACCAGATATTCAGCGCGATCTTGCAGGTGGCTGAGTTTTTGGCGATAGGTCTCGCCTTGAGTTTTGAGAAAAGTAGTGACTGCCTCGCTATTACTAAATTGAGTGCCAAACCGGAGTGGCAAAAGCGGACTATAGGTGAATAAGTGGCTCAAAATGCGATCGTGCGCCAACACTGCCGCCATCAACTGTGCATCATCTTTTTGTATTTGAGCAATATCCACATCTCGCTCAATCACCGCCCCCAATGTCCCTACTGTCAGCACTTCCACCTGGGCAGTGCCAATACCCTCAGGAAGATTGTTGGTCTCAGTTGAGTTCGGGCAGAGGGCATAAAGATAAATCATAGACAGATCGCAATACGAAATCACAGCCTCAGATCGATGCCATCGCATTCTTTTGAATCAATCTATCGATGCATCAATCAATAGTGGTTACAGAACCCGACACCCAATGCCCGAGCTATCCCAAGACTAGCAAGTTCATGCACTGTAGCAGGGTAACCGTTCTGTAAAATTGCCCCTCTGCTGCCTGTTGACGCTAAGTACAGGCGTTAACCCTATTCATAATATGACTGCAATCTGCCATAAGCAATGCGATATCAGCTTTTCTCTCGTCAACTAGGAAGGCTGTTTTACTCTGCACCCTATTGGTAAAAACGCTTCACCTCACAGATAGAACACTGGGGCGATATTTACGGTTTACGACTCAGTACTTCAAACACCAGGGCTATTTGACTGACCGTCGCATCTCTCAAAGTGGTGTTCTCGCCTAATTATTCAGTGCACTTGGGCTACCACAGGCGTGTGATAGCAGCGGCAGTAAAGTAGCGTTGATGCCATAAAGAGGCCAGCCTGCTGCGGTGAGTTGATATCCCTGGAATCCCTCCTGTTGCAGGGCTCTGAGGCCTTGAAAAACTTTCTTTCAAAACCAGTTGACAGGTTTATGGGGCTTAGTTATATTGGTAAAGCGCTGAAGGGAACCGGCACGAGATTGTGTCGAGACCTGAAGTGAGAACCTCGACAATTAATATTGAAAGCCAGAGACCTTAAATAGGTTCCTGTCAAAGAATTAAATTGGCATCAAGTTAGCATACTTTTCACGAGTTGTCTAATGAGGTGTTGATAGAGATTCTGGATACTGAAGAGTATTCAGGTTCAAATTGTCTGTTTTGATAACATGGAGAGTTTGATCCTGGCTCAGGATGAACGCTGGCGGCGTGCTTAACACATGCAAGTCGAACGAACCTTTTCGGAGGTGAGTGGCGAACGGGTGAGTAACGCGTGAGGATCTGCCCTTAGGTGGGGGACAACCGTTGGAAACGACGGCTAATACCGCATATGGCGAGAGCTGAAAGATTTATTGCCTAGGGATGAACTCGCGTCTGATTAGCTAGTTGGTGAAGTAATGGTTTACCAAGGCGACGATCAGTAGCTGGTCTGAGAGGATGATCAGCCACACTGGGACTGAGACACGGCCCAGACTCCTACGGGAGGCAGCAGTGGGGAATTTTCCGCAATGGGGGCAACCCTGACGGAGCAACGCCGCGTGGGGGAGGAATGTCTGTGGATTGTAAACCCCTTTTCTCAGGGAAGAAGTTCTGACGGTACCTGAGGAATCAGCATCGGCTAACTCCGTGCCAGCAGCCGCGGTAAGACGGAGGATGCAAGCGTTATCCGGAATTATTGGGCGTAAAGCGTCCGTAGGCGGTTTATCAAGTCTGTCGTTAAAGACTGCAGCTTAACTGTGGGCGAGCGGTGGAAACTGATTAACTAGAGAGTGGTAGGGGTAGAGGGAATTCCCAGTGTAGCGGTGAAATGCGTAGATATTGGGAAGAACACCAGTGGCGAAGGCGCTCTACTGGGCCACAACTGACGCTGAGGGACGAAAGCTAGGGGAGCGAAAGGGATTAGATACCCCTGTAGTCCTAGCTGTAAACGATGGATACTAGGTGTTGCGCGTATCGACCCGTGCAGTACCGCAGCCAACGCGATAAGTATCCCGCCTGGGGAGTACGCACGCAAGTGTGAAACTCAAAGGAATTGACGGGGGCCCGCACAAGCGGTGGAGTATGTGGTTTAATTCGATGCAACGCGAAGAACCTTACCAGGGCTTGACATCCCGCGAATCCCTTTGAAAGAGGGGAGTGCCTTCGGGAACGCGGAGACAGGTGGTGCATGGCTGTCGTCAGCTCGTGTCGTGAGATGTTGGGTTAAGTCCCGCAACGAGCGCAACCCACGTCCTTAGTTGCCATCATTCAGTTGGGCACTCTGGGGAGACTGCCGGGGACAACTCGGAGGAAGGTGTGGATGACGTCAAGTCATCATGCCCCTTACGTTCTGGGCTACACACGTACTACAATGCTTCGGACAAAGGGCAGCGAGCGCGCGAGCGTGAGCAAATCTCATAAACCGAGGCACAGTTCAGATTGCAGGCTGCAACTCGCCTGCATGAAGGAGGAATCGCTAGTAATCGCAGGTCAGCATACTGCGGTGAATACGTTCCCGGGCCTTGTACACACCGCCCGTCACACCATGGGAGTTGGCCACGCCCGAAGCCGTTACCCTAACCATTCGTGGAGGGGGGCGTCGAAGGTGGGGCTGATGACTGGGGTGAAGTCGTAACAAGGTAGCCGTACCGGAAGGTGTGGCTGGATCACCTCCTTTTAAGGAGACCTATCTACTCATTCATGCAATTTTTGTCGCTGAATGGAGTGGGTCAACTTAGGTCGGTCAGGACTTATTTAGGTGGGCTTTCAATATTGTCGGGTTTAATTTATGGGCTATTAGCTCAGGTGGTTAGAGCGCACCCCTGATAAGGGTGAGGTCCCTGGTTCGAGTCCAGGATGGCCCACTGAGTGGGGGTATAGCTCAGCTGGTAGAGCGCCTGCTTTGCAAGCAGGATGTCAGCGGTTCGAGTCCGCTTACCTCCACCATTTAAGAACGTATTGAGGGATTTAGATAACAGCACCGTACTCACTGTTTAGTGAAGTAAGCTGCTGGGCTCTAAGTCTAGCGAGCGACCCTTGACAACTGCATAGAGAAAATTGAGTCAAAAGGTAGTTAAAGACAAAACTATTCGCAAAGGATAGAGAGAAGGTCAAGCTACAAAGGGCTCACGGTGGATACCTAGGCACGCAGAGGCGAAGAAGGACGTGGCTACCGACGATACGCTCCGGGGAGCAGGAAGCATGCATTGAGCCGGAGATTTCCGAATGGGGCAACCCAGTATACGGCCCGCTGAATCTATAGGCGGGTGCGAGCGAACGCAGCGAACTGAAACATCTTAGTAGCTGTAGGAAGAGAAAGAAACCTCGATTCCCCTAGTAGCGGCGAGCGAAGCGGGAAGAGCCTAAACCAACGGTTTTTACTGTTGGGGTTGTGGGACAGCGACATGGTATTTGGCGGCTAGACGAAGCAGTTGAGAGCTGCACCAGAGAAGGTGAGAGTCCTGTAGTCGAAAGCTTAAGAAACCTAGCTGCATCCCGAGTAGCACGGGGCACGTGAAATCCCGTGTGAATCCACGAGGACCACCTCGTAAGGCTAAATACTCCTGCGTGACCGATAGTGCACAGTACCGCGAGGGAAAGGTGAAAAGAACCCCGGGAGGGGAGTGAAATAGAACATGAAACCGTGAGCTTACAAGCAGTCAGAGCTCGATTAAACGAGTGATGGCGTGCCTGTTGAAGAATGAGCCGGCGACTTATAGGCACTGGCAGGTTAAGGCGGGAATGCCGAAGCCAGAGGGAAACCGAGTCTGAATAGGGCGAATTGTCAGTGTTTATAGACCCGAACCCGGGTGATCTAACCATGTCCAGGCTGAAGCTTGGGTGATACCAAGTGGAGGGCCGAACCGACTGGCGTTGAAAAGCCAGCGGATGAGGTGTGGTTAGGGGTGAAATGCCAATCGAACCCGGAGCTAGCTGGTTCTCCCCGAAATGTGTTGAGGCGCAGCGGTTGCGATTATAGCTGGGGGGTAAAGCACTGATTCGGTGCGGGCTGCGAGAGCGGTACCAAATCGAGTCAAACTCTGAATACCCAGTGGACACGCAGCCAGTGAGACGGTGGGGGATAAGCTTCATCGTCAAGAGGGAAACAGCCCAGACCACCAGCTAAGGTCCCGAAATGAACACTAAGTGGCAAAGGAGGTGAGAGTGCACAGACAACCAGGAGGTTTGCCTAGAAGCAGCCACCCTTGAAAGAGTGCGTAATAGCTCACTGGTCAAGCGCTCTTGCGCCAAAAATGAATGGGACTAAGTGTTCTACCGAAGCTGTGGACTTGTCATATTTTGATAAGTGGTAGGGGAGCGTTCTACATGCATCGAAGCATTAGCGAGAGCAGGTGTGGAGTGTGTAGAAGTGAGAATGTCGGCTTGAGTAGCGAAAACGTGTGTGAGAATCACACGCCCCGAAACCCTAAGGGTTCCTCCGGAAGGCTCGTCCGCGGAGGGTTAGTCGGGACCTAAGGCGAGGCCGAAAGGCGTAGTCGATGGACACAGGGTTAATATTCCCTGACTACTGATTGGGAGCGTCAAGGGGACGCATGACAACTAGCCATACCCTGATTGGATTGGGAGGGGGTTACGACCCCTGCATGGTGAACGATAGTGCCAAGAAAAGCCGAAGACGTGTTGAACAATTAGTACCCGTACCCGAAACCGACACAGGTAGGGAGGTTGAGAATACCAAGGGGCGCGAGGTAACTCTCTCTAAGGAACTCGGCAAAATGGCCCCGTAACTTCGGGAGAAGGGGTGCCCTCTGCAAGGGGGGCCGCAGTGAAGAGTCCCAGGCGACTGTTTACCAAAAACACAGGTCTCTGCAAACTCGTAAGAGGACGTATAGGGGCTGACGCCTGCCCAGTGCCGGAAGGTTAAGGAAGTTGGTTAGTCTTCGGATGAAGCTGACGACCGAAGCCCCGGTGAACGGCGGCCGTAACTATAACGGTCCTAAGGTAGCGAAATTCCTTGTCGGGTAAGTTCCGACCCGCACGAAAGGCGTAACGATCTGGGAGCTGTCTCGGAGAGAGGCTCGGCGAAATAGGATTGTCTGTGAAGATACGGACTACCTGCACCTGGACAGAAAGACCCTATGAAGCTTTACTGTAGCCTGGAATTGGGTTCGGGCTTTGACTGCGCAGGATAGGTGGGAGACTATGATTTCATCCTTGTGGGGATGACTGAGTCGCTGGTGAGATACCACTCTGTCAAGGCTAGAATTCTAACCTGTAGCCGTTAGCCGGCACGGGAACAGTTTCAGGTGGGCAGTTTGACTGGGGCGGTCGCCTCCTAAATGGTAACGGAGGCGCGCAAAGGTTCCCTCAGGCTGGTTGGAAATCAGCCATCGAGTGTAAAGGCATAAGGGAGCTTGACTGCAAGACTGACAAGTCGAGCAGAGACGAAAGTCGGCCTTAGTGATCCGACGGTTCTGAGTGGAAGGGCCGTCGCTCAACGGATAAAAGTTACTCTAGGGATAACAGGCTGATCTCCCCCAAGAGTTCACATCGACGGGGAGGTTTGGCACCTCGATGTCGGCTCGTCGCAACCTGGGGCTGGAGTAGGTCCCAAGGGTTGGGCTGTTCGCCCATTAAAGCGGCACGCGAGCTGGGTTCAGAACGTCGTGAGACAGTTCGGTCCATATCCGGTGTAGGCGCAGGAGTATTGAGGGGAGTCCTTCTTAGTACGAGAGGACCGGAAGGAACGCACCGCTGGTGTACCTGTTATCGTGCCAACGGTAAACGCAGGGTAGCTATGTGCGGAGTGGATAACCGCTGAAAGCATCTAAGTGGGAAGCCCACCCCAAGATGAGTACTCCCATGGGATTAACCCAGTAAGGTCACGGGAAGACCACCCGTTAATAGGTGCTATGTGGAAGCGTGGCAACATGTGAAGCAGAGGCATACTAACAGACCGAGGGCTTGTCCTTCTCAGCGCTTTAGCTATTGATTCAATTCTCTATGCAGCTTTCAGGGTTCTGCTGAAACAACCCAATAGCTTTCCTGGTGCCTATGGCGGTCTGGAACCACGCCGATTCCATCCCGAACTCGGTTGTGAAACAGGTCTGCGGCGAAGATACTTTGGGGGTTGCCCCATGGGAAATTAGCTCGGTGCCAGGTCCCTAATAACCGTCCTCTGTTGTTCCCGCAGCAGAGGACGGTTTACTTTAAAATGAAAGGCTGATTTAAGGAACAAGGTCTGCGAAAAGTAATCGCAGACTCACACTCAGGGCTATGGCATGATTGCTTTGAATACCGTAAGTTGGTGATATTAGGGCGTTGACTATGCTTGTTAGCTCCTTACGTTTGTTGGATTAAAGTTCCAGGAAGTTACTTCTGCAATGTTGTTCTGGAGTTGATCCTAATCTGTGCAAACTCGGCAATGCCTAGCCTCGAAAATTTCTTTGCTTTTTTGGGTGTAGTAATGCTTATAGTCCTTGGGATTCAGCTGTTGCGAGAATTCATAGGGGTGCCTGAAAGAGTAAAATTTAGATTGTTGGTGCGGTGATTCGTGAACTCATTTGAATCCTATATTTGGTTACTCTCGCCAGGATAAGTTTATGACTCTCAGAAGTGCTTGCTCATGAAATCTGCTCCGGAATTTGTGTGACAGTGTTAACCCAGCATGGTTATCACGTGAGTCCTGTATTTAGAAAAAGACGATTTTGGTGTCTCTTGTCGTTTCTGTTTCGTCAACTGGGGTGATTCGTGAATAAAGGCAACGACCGGCTTGCATCCCTCAGGAGCCAATTGCTTCTCTATCTAGAATAAGACTGTAGAGAATAGGTGCTTGGCGATGCCGAAAATCGTTTTGATTGCGGGCTTTGAAACGTTCAACGCGGCCCTCTATCGTCAGGCGGCTGAGCGGGCTATGCAGCGCTGCCCTGAGTTGGCAATTCACGTTTTTAGCGATCGCGACATCACGCAACACCCCGACGCGATCGCCCAAGCCCTTGACGGCGCTGACGTATTTTTCGGTAGCCTGATTTTTGACTACGACCAGGTGCTCTGGCTGCGCGATCGCGTGCAGATCATCCCCATTCGCCTCGTCTTCGAATCCGCGCTGGAGCTGATGGCGCTGACTCAGTTGGGCAAGTTTGCGATCGGTGACCAGCCCAAGGGCATGCCTAAGCCGGTCAAGTTTATCCTCAGCAAGTTTGGCAACAGCCGCGAAGAAGACAAGCTCGCCGGATATCTCAGCTTTCTCAAAGTCGGCCCCAAACTGCTCAAATTCATCCCTGTCGGCAAAGTGCAGGATCTCCGCAACTGGCTGATCATCTACGGCTACTGGAACGCGGGTGGGGCGGATAACGTCGCCGCCATGTTCTGGTTCCTCGGCGAAACCTACCTGGACCTCACCGTCGGCGACATCCCGGAAGCCGTTACTGCACCCAATATGGGCCTGCTGCACCCAGGTTATGAGGGGTATTTTGAGTCCCCGAAGGCGTATCTGGAATGGCATAAGAGTATGAGGGTGGCAGGGGGAAAGAGTGTGAGGGTAGCAGGGTGGCAGGGTAGCAGGGTAGCAGGGACCACTCAACCAAGCCCCTTCTCGGCTCAGCCGGTCACCTCACCCTCACACCCTCATACCTTCACACCCTGTCACTCCCCAACCGTCGCCCTCCTCCTCTATCGCAAGCACGTCATCACCCAGCAGCCCTACATTTCCCAGCTCATCCGGGCGTTCGAGGATGCGGGGTTGGTGCCAGTGCCGATTTTCATCAACGGCGTGGAGGGGCATGTGGCGGTGCGGGATTGGCTGACGACGGACGATGAGCAGGCACAGCGATCGCTCGGCCACATCGCGACGCCGTCGCTGTCTGACGAAGCAGTGCGGGTGGATGCGATCGTCTCCACCATTGGCTTTCCGCTGGTGGGTGGGCCGGCGGGGTCGATGGAAGCGGGACGGCAGACGGAAGTAGCGGTGCGGATTCTCACGGCGAAGAACGTGCCGTATTTCGTGTCGGCACCCCTGCTGATTCAAGACATTCACTCGTGGACGCGGCAGGGGGTCGGTGGGTTGCAGAGCGTGGTGCTGTATGCGCTGCCGGAGTTGGATGGGGCGATCGATCCGGTGCCGTTAGGCGGCTTGGTCGGTGAGGATATTTACCTGGTACCGGAGCGGGTGCAGCGGTTAATCGGGCGGGTGAAAAGCTGGGTGGCGCTGCGGCAAACGCCCGTGGCGGAACGGAAGCTGGCGATCGTGCTCTATGGCTTTCCGCCGGGGTATGGGGCGACGGGGACGGCGGCGCTGCTGAACGTGCCGCAATCCTTGCTGAATTTGCTGCGATCGCTCCAGATTGCCGGGTACGACGTGGGCGACCTTCCCGACGATGGCGAAACTCTCATCGACTGGGTGAAACAGGCCGACGAAGCCTACCCAGGGGCAGGGGACGCACCCTTCGAAAGGGTGCGTCCCCTAAACACCGTGCCGGTGCGGCAACTGGAGAAGTGGCTGGGCTACCTGCTCACCACCCGCGTCGAAAAGCAGTGGGGCGACCTCACCCGCACGGGCATCAAGACCTTTGACGAGGATTTTCTGCTGGGCGGGGTGCAACTGGGCAACGTGTGGATTGGCGTGCAGCCGCCCCTGGGCCTCTCCGGCGACCCGATGCGCCTGATGTTTGAGCGCGACCTGACGCCCCATCCCCAGTACGCCGCCTTTTACCAATGGCTGCAAAAGGACTGGCAGGCGGATGCGGTGTTGCACTTCGGCATGCACGGCACGGCGGAATGGCTGCCCGGTTCGCCCCTGGGCAATACGGGTTACTCCTGGCCGGATATTTTGGTGGGCAACCTGCCGCACCTGTATGTCTACGCGGCCAATAATCCGTCAGAGTCGATGCTGGCGAAGCGGCGCGGCTACGGTGTGCTGATTTCCCACAACGTACCGCCCTACGGTCGAGCCGGATT
Source organism: Leptolyngbya iicbica LK (assembly GCF_004212215.1). Classification (NCBI taxonomy): domain Bacteria; kingdom Bacillati; phylum Cyanobacteriota; class Cyanophyceae; order Leptolyngbyales; family Leptolyngbyaceae; genus Leptolyngbya; species Leptolyngbya iicbica. The sequence goes on along the minus strand of NZ_QVFV01000001.1, from coordinate 488,195 downwards.
GTACAAAGATTTGGTGGCGCTGCGGGAACTGATTGCCGAATATCGCGAAGACCCGGACAAAAATGACGTGCTGCGGGAGGCCATCTGCAAAAAGATTACCGACACGGGCCTGGAAGCCGACTGTCCTTTTCCGGAAGCCCGCCAGCTGGGCATGGACTTTTCGCCGGAAACGGCGCGGATGTTCAGCAAAGATGCCCTGCTGGCCTACTTCGCGATGCTGTATGAGTATCTGCAAGTGCTGGAAAATCGCCTGTTTTCCTCGGGACTGCACATTCTGGGCGCGGTGCCCGATGCGGCGCAACGCCACAGCTATCTGGCTGCCTACTTTGGCGCAGATCTCAAGCCCGTTGTGGTGGAGGCGTTGAGTGAGTTGGAGATGGCGGAGTGCGATCGCACCCAATGGCCTGCTCTCGTCGACGAGCTGCTGCTGCATCACTACCGCAGCGACGCCGACACTCCGTTGCGGGAAACGGCGCGACAAAAAATTGCCGAAGGACTGGAGATCTGCGATCGCCTCGCCCAAACTTCTGACGAAATCACTAATCTGCTGCGGGGCCTCAACGGCGAATACATTCCCCCTGCGCCCGGTGGCGACCTGCTGCGAGATGGCCCCGGCGTACTGCCCACTGGCCGCAACATCCACGCCCTCGATCCGTACCGCATGCCCTCCCCCGCCGCTTATGAGCGGGGGCGTCTCGTCGCCCGCCAGCTCATCGCCCAACACCTCGACGAGCACGGCACTTTCCCCGAAACCATCGCGGTGATGCTGTGGGGCCTGGACACCATCAAGACCAAGGGGGAAGCGATCGGTACGCTACTGGAACTGGTGGGGGCAGTTCCCCTGAAGGAAGGCACCGGGCGCATCGTCCGCTATGGCCTGATTCCCCTGGCGCAGTTGGGGCACCCCCGCATCGACGTGCTGGGCAACCTGTCCGGCATCTTCCGCGACAGCTTTGTGAACGTGCTGGAACTGCTGGACGACCTGTTTCGCCGCGCGGCTGAGGCTGACGAGCCAGAAGCTCAGAACTTCATTCGCAAGCATGTCCGGGAACTGCAGGCACGCGGCGTCGAGAATCCCACAGCGCGACTGTTCTCCAATCCGGCGGGGGATTACGGCTCCCTGGTGAACGATCGCATTGTGGACGGCAACTGGGAAGCTAATGACGAACTGGGCAATACGTGGCGCGATCGCAATGCCTTCAGCTATGGGCGGAGCGACAAGGGGCAGGCGCGATCGGAAATCCTCGACAGTCTGCTCAACACCACGGGCCGCATCGTGCAGCAAATCGACTCGGTGGAATACGGCCTCACCGATATCCAGGAGTACTACGCCAACACGGGCGCGCTGAAGCAGGCCGCCGAACAGCGCCAGGGTCGCCGCGTCACCGCCAGCTTTGTGGAAAGCTTTTCGAAGGACACCACCCCACGCAAGTTGGAAGACCTGCTGCGCATGGAGTACCGTACCAAGCTGCTGAATCCCAAATGGGCCGAGGCGATGGCGGCCCAAGGCTCCGGCGGCGCGTACGAAATCTCCCAGCGCATGACCGCGATGATTGGCTGGGCGGGCACGACCAACTTTCAGGATGGTTGGGTGTACGACCAGGCTGCCGAAACCTACGCCTTTGATGCGGCAATGGCGGAGAAATTGCGGCAGGCCAATCCGGAAGCCTTTCGCAATATTGTCGGGCGCATGCTCGAAGCTCACGGGCGCGGCTACTGGTCACCGGATGAGGACGCGATCGACAAGCTGCAAGCCCTTTATGACCAAGCCGACGAAGCCCTGGAGGGGGTGTTGATGAGCTAAAGCGATGGTGCAATCTCAGAATCCTGATAGTCAGTCGATGACCAAGGTACTACAGGCGTTTCGGGCGGGGCAGTTGTCGCAAGCTGACCTGTTGCGGGCGCTGGTGGGCTATGCTGACTGGCGCGTCCAGATGGATGAGGGGGGCCAGCCGGAAATCGTGCCCGATGATCGCGGTACTCAATTTGTCATCGCCGAGAGCGACGTTGACCAAGGACAAGTTGTGAGCGGGCGATCGCTGGTGAATGAACTGGCCCCCTCGATTGGCGGTATTGCCTTTGACCCGGAGGCTGATTGGGGCCTGCTATGGCGGCCAGAACGCCTCCCGGAATTGCAGCAGTGGAGCCAAATTGTTGAGTTGGAACAAGCCCTCTTAAAGCCGGGCCCCAACCAGGTAAGCACGCTTCTCAATGGTCCTTGGTGGGGGGTAGTGGAACCTGGCCAAACCGAATTAGCGACCTTTCGGCAGGAGCATCGCGAAGGGGGCGAGTATCGCTTCAGCCTGAATGCGGTGACTCTACTAACCGCTCCGGATGCGGTCGAGACGTTTCGCGTGACCCAGAAATTTCGCAAGCTGGAGGCGATCGCGCTCGACAGTGAGTTCTGGCAAAATTTGGCGAGCCGGGCGGATTACGCCGGGATCTGTGTGAACCCGCTAACGCCACGCTATGTGTTGTTGCCGCCCCATCTACCCGCGGCACTGGTGGCTGGACGAGATGTGCGCCCTGGCGCTGGCCCCCTACCTGCCCGCACCCTGGCAGAAATTGAACTCTGGCTAGATCTAATGGGTGCCCGACCGGACCGGCGATCGCATCAAATCCAGCCATCTGCCGGGGGACTAACGGTGGCTTATGAAGCTTGGTGGGGGTACGAACCTCGACCGCTCTTGTTTACGCTGCCAGCCTCGTCGTCAGAGGTCTCCGGTGCTTTCGGTGAAACTCCCAGTGAAATTCTCTGTGCGGGGTTAATGGTGCGCTACGTGCGCGGCAAACTGGCTGGGCTGCCTCGATTTCGCTGGCAGGCCAACGCCGACCAACGGCAGCGAGCCGCTAAGGCTCTGCGGGTAGTGAATGATCTCAGCCAGTTCATTGAAGCGGGCCGCATTCCTTTTGCCGCTATCCGTACGCCTCAGGGGGCCGAATTGTGGCGTCTTGAACCGGATGCCTTTACCGCCTCTGCGATCGCCAAATTACAGCAACGAGCAGAGGCTCTGGCCTGATGATCCTGCGCCCCCCTGGGCTCATCGCTGATCAGTGCTCTGTCTGAGAGATATGGTTCGGAGTGGAGAGCCAGGGGGCAGGGGAGCCAGGGGGAGAGGGGGAACCCAATCAGGCGACCTTGAGAGCGAGGCTGGCGGACTCACTATCAGCCATCCGGTCATGAATTGTTAGATGTCTCAATGGGGCAGCCCAACCTGGCCTAAACCGCAACGGCATCCAAGCGCTCTTGCAAATAGCGCTCAGCTTCGTCAATCTCTCCCGTTTGGAGCCAGCTTGCTAAGCCTTCGGGATCCGTCACCTGGCTGAGATATTCGCTCAGGGTGGCCTTTTCCAGGACCTCGGTTTCCAAGAGCTTGTGAGCCATTTCTTCGAGAATCTCGCGATTGCTCATCAAGACCTTCAACGCCATGTGATGGGCTCCGTCGACCACAGATTTGATTTCCGTGTCGATGCTTTCCATGACCGTCGGGCTGACCGGGCGACGCTGATTGCCCATGCCGGGGATGAACTGTTGCTGCTGCTTTTCGAAGGCAATGGGACCCAAGCGATCGCTCATGCCATAGACCGTCACGAGGCGATCGGCCAGGTCGGTTGCTTTTTGGATATCGTCCCCGGCCCCCGTCGAGACCTTGCGGAACACCAGTTCCTCAGCGGAGCGCCCCCCGAGCAAGATCGAAATGCGACCGCGCAGTTCATCCTCTCCCGCCAGAAACTTATCTTCCTCAGGTAATTGCAGCGTGTAGCCTAAGGCCCCCACGCCCCGAGGCACGATGGAGATTTTCTCCACTTTTCCCGCTCCCGGCATCAGCGAGCCAATGATGGCATGGCCGACCTCGTGATAAGCCACGGTTTTGCGCTCATCGTCACTCAGCACCCGAGATTTTTTCTCCAATCCCGCGACCACCCGTTCGATCGCCTCATTGAAGTCACTCATTTTGACTTCGTCACCATCCCGTCGCGCCGCCAACAAAGCCGCTTCATTAACCAAATTTTCGAGGTCTGCGCCAGCAAACCCTGGCGTTCGTGCCGCCAAACGGTTCAGATCGACATCGTCCGCCAGTTTGACGCCGGGAGTATGCACTTGCAGAATGGCTTCGCGCCCTGACTTGTCGGGACGATCGACGAGCACCTGGCGATCGAAGCGACCGGGACGCTGGAGGGCGGGATCCAGCACTTCGGGCCGATTGGTTGCGGCGAGAATGATGACGCCATTGTTGGCGTTGAAACCATCCATCTCGTTCAAAAGCTGGTTCAGCGTTTGCTCTTGCTCACTAAAGCCGCCGCCCGCCATCGGCCCTTGACCGCCCCGAGAACGGCCCAGAGCATCCAATTCATCAATAAAGACAATGCAAGGAGCCTGCTTTTTCGCCTGCTCAAACAAATCACGCACTCGAGAAGCGCCCACCCCGACGAACAATTCAATAAATTCGGAGCCGGAAATACTCAAAAACGGGACATTCGCCTCGCCTGCCACGGCTCGGGCCAGCAGCGTTTTACCTGTACCAGGCGGGCCGATTAGCAAGACCCCTTTGGGCACTTTGGCCCCCAAACGAGTATATTTGTCAGAATTGCGCAGAAAATCCACAATCTCGCGCAATTCTGCCTTCGACTCATCCACTCCAGCGACATCATCAAACGTAGTGTGAGTATCCCCTTCGGCATAGAGTCGAGCCTTGCTTTTGCCGACGCCTAGCGCCGCTGCCCCGCCAGGACCCCCCTGGCCGCGACGAATGAAAAAGCCGACGACCAAATACAGCAGAATGGGCGCGATCAGCCAGAAAAATAATGAACCACCGCCGTCATTCTGGGGTGGAATGGCGGAAAATTCGACATCGTTAGCCCGCAATTTTGCCGCCAGCTGCTGATCATTCTGCACAGGCACGGTTCTGAACCCTTGAGGTGCTTCGGCATCCCCGGTCTCAGCGCCTTTGAGCTGATAGCGAATTTGGTCAGGCGCAATGACGGCTTCTTTCACCTCGCCCGCCTCGACTTGCTCTAAAAATTGACTGTAGGGCACTTGTTGAAGCTGCTGACCAGGCTGAGTAAAGACATTGGCGAGAACAAAGATCGTCAACGCCGCTAGCAGTCCGAATCCCAGCCAGCGGGGACGACGGTTATTGCCGTCGTTGTTGTTGCGAAAGTTGCCCGATGGGTTTTTGGGATTACGAAACTGATTGCTGAAACTCATAAAGTCTGCGAATTCGTCCAATATCGGTGAGCAGTCTGGCGGTTGGCGCTGACCCAGCTATGCAGCCGGCCAGTGGGCGCGGGAACCAGAACGCGGTCTGCAGTTCCGCCAAGAATCGCAGGCGCGATCGCCCACTGCATTCCACAGCCATTACTACTTCCTCAACCTAACGATTTCGCCAGGGTGCTGGCGTCTATCGGGGGATAGGGCTGTTTCATCGCGCGATAGACTCTGCCCGAGCTAACGATGTCAGCGCTGCCAGATTTTGATCTCGCCATGCCAACCACCGCTCACCAGAGTGCGGCTATCGGGCGCAAACGAGGCGGACCACACCCAACCGGTATGGCCCGCCAAAATGCCGATGAGTCGACCGCTGTCGATGTGCCAAATGCGAATGGTTTTGTCGCTGCTGGCCGTGGCCAACAACTTACCGTCAGGGCTGAAGGTCACGCAGTTCACCGCTGCCGAGTGGGCTTGAAACTCGGTAATTAACCTTCCGCTATTCACTTTCCAAAAGCGAACAAAACCATCGGCCCCGGCGGTGGCGAGCAGCCAGTTATTGGGGCTGGTGGCAACGGAGTGGATTTCTGTTGAGTGATTTAAGACATGGTGGGTGCCCCGATTTTGCAGTCGGTGCAGATGAACTTGCCCATCTTGGCCGCCGCTGACGAGGGTGCTGCCGTCGGTGGTGACGGCGAGCGATCGCACCCAATGCTCATGCCCCGTCAGTACCTTGACCGGAGATGCCTGCCCCACTTGCCAAACGCCGATAGTCTTATCCTGACTACCGCTGTAGAGATACCGACTGTCGGCACTAAAGGTAACCGCCCGCACCCAATCGCGATGGCCTGACAGGGTGGCCGCTAACGTCTGAGTGCGTACATCCCAAAGCCGAATTTCGTTGTCATTGCCCGCACTCGCCAGCCACCGACCGTCGGGACTGAAGGCGACACAGCGCACCCATCCCTGGTGTCCCGCTAAAAACGTGAGCCGTTTACCCTGGTCTAAGCTCCACAAGGCGGCGCGTTTGTCGCCACTGCCGCTGGCGATGTATTGTCCATCGGCACTGATGGCAACGGTGCGCACCCAGCTGGTGTGTCCATGCAGTGTGTGTCGGCAGCGCCAACCACTGGCTAAAGGTGCCGCCGCGTCACGCTGGGCAAAGGTAGACCCTGACGATGATGTCTTACGAATAGGAGTCGTCGTCCAAGCCGCAGCGGCGACTGAGTTGGGGGTTCTTGGGTCAGACAGTACCATGGCTTGCATATCGGCATGAGTAACGTCAAGTGTGGCCAGTTGCGATCGCACCCCTCGGGAAGCCCGGCCAGGAGACCGCGCAGATCTGCGTGTACCGGGCTGACTTCATGAAAGGACTACAGAAACTGCGGTTGCGATTCCGCAAGGTTACGGAGCCGCCCAGTAATTTATTCTGACTGAGGGGAAAAGGGGCGATCGCCTGCTTGCCGACGAGCCGCAGGCCAATGGCGCGACCATTTCAGTATTCGTTGAGTACAGGAATGAGGTATAGCGCGATAAACGCTTTGGCGGCACTGGGATCGAGCTGATTGAGCGATCTCACAATTTCAACAATGGTTTCGCCCGTCGGGTCAGTGCGCTCATGTACCCAGCGATACACCACGGTGCGCTCCATGCCCATGGTGACGGCCAACTTGTTTTGGCTAATGGCGTAAGTTTCTAGGGTTTCTTTGAGGGCGCGCCCAGCTCTGCCCATAGAGGTTGACTGCCTTTTGCAACTGTCGAGACATTGATGACCTTAGCGGCTCAGGTGCCCAAAAGCCAGTCCATCGCCCGACTAAAGGAACGTTTGATTTGCTCGCGCCGTCGCCAGGTTTCAAACCGATTGCGATATTGCTGTTCATTCGGCCAGTAGGTTTGCCAGGCTTGCAGGCTCAGGCCCGCGCCCCAAAAGACAAAAATATATAGCGCCCACGATAGGGTGTCAGCGGCCATCCAGTTCAGGATGAAGAGGACTGAATTGATAATGGCGAACCGCACTAAGTGGCTCTGAAAGCGCTGCTGTTGGTAGTGATCAAATTCGGCTAGCGCTACCGTTTCCTGCTGCTGCAAAGCCCATTGCTGCTCGGCTTCGACCAGGGTGTTATGAGCAATGCCTAGTTCATCGGCAATCTCAAATAACTGCGATCGCGTCAGGTCGCCGTCTTCTGTGTGGCGGGCGATCGCAATTTGCAGAATTGCTTGAGCATCTTCTGACTGATAAATGGGTGGCTCGTCTTGGCTGGGGGGCATTATGGTCGATTCAGACATGCCGGAGAGACGGGGAAGGGTGCGCTAATACTTCTGTTATAGAGAATTTTCGGCAAAATGGGCACTGGAATGTGGTGGTTTGTAATTTTGGTGGAAAGCAGGGAGTGGAGAGTGGGGGGCAAGGGGGCGGGGGAGAGTGAGGGCGAGGGGGGAGGTGAGTTGATAAAGATTGATTTTTTTCAGTGGGGGAGTTGAGCCGTATTTGAGCGATATAGAATGGCGCATCGGTGGTCTGAGCGGTTAATGGGGCGATCGCTCGCGATGGAGGAGAGAGTCATATGACGAAGATGCAACGAGTGTTATCGGGCAGTCCGTGGGAAGCCAAGGTCGGCTATTGCCGGGCGGTGCGGTCGGGGAATCAAATCTTCATCTCGGGGACGGCACCGTCGGATGGTCAGGGCGGCACCTTTGCCCCGGGCGATGCCTATGCCCAAACCAAACGCTGCTTTGAAATTATCGAGTCGGCGTTGCAAGAACTGGGGGCGGATCTGTCCCACATTGTCAGAACGCGGCTGTACATTACTGACTTTGACTATTGGGAAGACTTTGCCCGCGCCCATCAGGAACTGTTTGGGGATCATCCTCCAGCGAGCTGCATGGTAGCGATCGCGGGGTTGGTGAATCCGGACATGCTGATCGAGGTGGAAGCGGATGCGATCGCGCCGGATGTTGCTGACTGAGGGTGAAGCGGTTGAGGGGCAAGGGGGCCAGGGGGGCCAGGGGGCGGGGGAGCTTAGCGTCACCCGTTTCGTGAGGGACGACTGGCGACGGTGATCGTGTGACGGGCTAATGCAATACGGGATGATGCCAGGTTTGCAGCACTTGGCCTTGGAGCGATCGCTGGTAAAACGGGGTGTTGCGGGCGGGCGATCGCAGCGTCTGGGCATCGACGGTCCACGTTGCGGCTGGGTCAAAGAGAAACGCTTCGACGGTTTCCCGTTCGGCTATTTGAGGCGAGGGCAGTTGCAAAATTTGGGCGGGGCGATCGCTTAGCGCCCGCAGCAGTTCCAGCGCTGTCCAAACGCCGGGAGTGACAAAGCGTTCCCACAGGGCGGCAAAGGCCAGTTCTAAGCCGATCGCGCCGGGGGGCGCATCGCCAAAGGCAACGGTTTTTTCTTCGTAGGCGTAGGGGCTGTGGTCGATGGCGATCGCATCGATGATGCCTTGCTTAACCCCACTGATGAGCGCGGCTTGATCGGCAGGATTGCCCAGGGGCGGGTCGAGGCGCAGGTTGGGGTCGTAACTCAGCGCCTCCTGGGTGGAAAACAGCAGGTGCAGCCAGGTGGTGCTAGCGGTGACGGGCAGACCGTCGGCTTTGGCCTGCTCAATCAGGGCGACACTGCGCGCGGTGGAAAGGCGCATCAGGTGGACCGGAGTTTCAAGTTCCCGCACCAGTTCCAGAATGGTGGTGAGGGCGGCGGTTTCGGCGGCGACGAGGACGCCGGGGAGTCCTCCCATCAGCGCTAACGCGCCTTCGCGGGCGATGCCGTTGCCCGCCAGGGTGCGATCGCAGGGCCACAGCGCCAGGGGACGGTTGAGCGATCGCGTATATTCCAACAGGCGGCGCAGCAAGACCCGATTGGTGATGGGTTGACCGTCGGCAAATCCGGCGATCGCAAAGGTCTTAATCCCAGCCAGTTCAGCCAGCTCGGTCATCTGTTCCCCTTGGGCACCTTGGGTCAGGGCCGCCCAGGGCAACAGCAGCGGTTGGGGCAGTTGATCCAGGTCGCAGGCCAGATCCACCAGCCGTCGCAGCGCCCCCGGATTATCCAGAGCAGGGTCAGTATCGGGCAAAATGCCGACGCGAGTGAAGCCGCCCGCGATCGCTCCCGCCATCAGCTCGGCCAGAGTTTCCCGTGATTCGTTGCCCGGTTCGCCGCTGTGGCTGTACAGATCCACCAGACCGGGAGCCAGCACTTTGCCCGTGCCGTCGATCACGTCCACGGTCTCGGTGTCGATGTCCAGGGTCGGGGCGATCGCGCCCCAGCGTCCCCCCGCCATCCACACATCTTGCACCTGGTCTGTGTCCGTCGCCGGGTCAATCACCCGTACCTGCCGCAGTAACGTGCCCGCCATCGTCGTTTATCGCCCGCAAAAATTACAACGCACCCGCCGCCGTCTGATCAAAGATGCTGCCCGACAGATGCATGGTCAGGTTCGCTGCCGTCAAGACCGGGGCACTCTCGACCCCGTTGGGATAGTCAATCACGCTGACGGCCCCGTTGCCCTGCTTAAATTTCCAGAAGGACTCTGGCCCCAGCCCCGCCACATGGCAGAGGATGGCTTTGTTGATGGCATCGTGGGCTGATACCAAAACGGTCACAGGCGTTTCGGTATGGCTGTATTGGGCCACAATTTCGTTCCAGGTAGCGATCGCCCGCGCCCACACTTGCGCTAAGCTTTCGCCCCCCTCACCCGGCATTTGCACCGTTTCGGGTTTTTCTTGCCACTGTTGCAACATGCCCGGATAGCCGGACTCGATTTCGTGCTCGTACAGCCCTTCCCATTCCCCATGGCCAATTTCTTTCAGGCCATCGGTGGTGGCTAAGGTCACCTGGGGATGGTGTTGCAAAATTAGCTCTGCCGTTTCCTTCGGGCGAGAGAGAGAGCTGGAGACGGCGGCGTCGATTTTCACGTCTTTGAGAAACTCTGCGGCTTGGCCCCCCTGGCGTTTGCCGTTTTCATTTAGCGGAATGTCGATCTGGCCTTGAAAGCGCTTTTGCCGATTCCACTCGGTTTCGCCGTGGCGAACGAGCAGCATGCGGGGGCCGCGATGGCGCGATCGCATTGTGGGCAGGGTTTCTCCCATGTGGCTGGTGAGGTTCATCGATTCCAGCTGCACGCCCTCGCCCAGCGTGCCTGCAAAATTCAGCACGCTAATGGCGCAGTTCGCTTGTCCCAATTGTTCGTGAATGTCGGGGCCTTGACCGATGGCCGTCGCAATCAGCGCTCGGTTAATGGCGCTGTGGGCCACGACCAATACCGTGTGGCCGTCATGCTGGGGCAAGATGTCTTGCCAAAATTGGGTCGCGCGCTCGTACAGCGATCGCACCGGATAAAATTCCGTGCCATCGGCCAGCGGCATCATGCAGTTTTGCGGATCCTCGCGCCAGAGTCGATAAATCTCTGGATACTTTTCCTCCGCCTCGCGAAACGAGATGCCCTCCCACAGCGGCAAATCGATCTCTTTAATGGTGTCTACTGCTTGGGGCAGGGGCGTGTCGACCCGTTCTGATCGCAGCACTTCAACAATGGTTTCCGCCGTTTTATAAGCTCGCTTGAGCGGACTGGCGTAAATCTGGTCAAAGGTAATGCCTTTCAGCGTGGCGCCGACCTGTTGTGCCTGAGCAATGCCTAACTCGGTTAACTCAGAAACGTCGATTTGCCCTTGAATGAGCTGCTGAAGATTAAATGTGCTTTGTCCGTGTCTCACTAAAATGACGCGCGTGGTCATGCGGTCTCCCTCCCCTGCTGCAAGCCAGTCCGATTTTACCCTGATAGCGGAAAGCCCACGGACGAACCCTGCAAGGATCGAGGTCATGCCATCCTTGAAGCTTCGATGATGGGCCACCATGAGCAGTAGGGGCGTCCCAACGCGGGGCTAATCGTCAGCTCGCTCGCTGAGCCCCAAAGCCTGATAACGATCAGATAGCTGCTGCCAAAGCTGCTTGATGTCTTCGAAGGCTTCCTGAGGAGTGATTTTGCCGCCCGTTTCTAAATCGCAAAGGATGTTGACTCGCCGCGTAAACTCTTGCAACTGCGCGTTAAAGGCCAAATTGACCGCCGAAAAGTGGCCATAATAGCGACTCTGGGGAGCTAAAAAGTGTTGGTTGTGGGGGTCTGAAGCTGTCATACCAAACCTTGTCAGTGCTCAGCCGCGATCGCCATCCCGGCGTGATTGGTCTAGACAACTTCACTTTAACGACATTTCCTCTTAACTTGAAAAAACTTCGGGCGCTCATTTAAGGGAGACAGAACAGCATGGTTCGCACATCCGATACCCGCACGCGATCTCTGACCCTCATTCTGTTGGTGTTGGTGCAGGGGGCCGTCAGCCTGCTGGCCTTGGCCTCGGGCATTTTTTTAGTGCTGTTGATGACGGGTGCCGTGCAGGTATTGTCACAAGACTTGCAAAGCCTGACCTTGCCGCTCAAGGGGTTGATTGCGGTGGGGTTGGCAATTAGCGGGTTTGGTCTGGTGGTCACCTATGGCCTGTGGCAACTCAAGCCCTGGGGCTGGACGGGCTCACTCATCTTTCAGATTCTGTGCATTGCCAATAATGGACTGACCCTGCTGGTTGGGCAAGAGTTATCGCCCCAGGTATATTTTTCGGTCGCGTTTAGTGGCACCCTGATCGCGGCGCTCTTTTTGCCGAATGTCCAAGAGTTATGCGTCCCCACTACCCCAGAGTCCTCAGACTCGACGCCCCCCACCGCTTGATGGCGGGCTGGAGCTGTGGCGGGGGGCAAGTTGGGCAATGGGGAGCGATCGCGCTTGCCTTTATGCTGACTGCGTGGGCTCTGGCACGACTGTCGCCTCATGGCGCTTGGATTTGTTCGTTGGGTCCATCCACTTTTCGAGCCAGATGAATGCTTGCGCCGAGAGAATATTGAGCACGAGATACACCAGAGCTACCGTGAAGTAAATTTCAAAGGCCCGGTAGTTGGTCGCCACGATGAGCTGCCCCCGGCGCAAAATTTCTTCGTAGCCGATAACGGCGACCAAACTCGTATCTTTGAGCAGGGTGATGAATTCGTTGCCCAGGGGCGGAATCATGCGGCGAAAGGCTTGGGGAAAAATCACGTAGCGCATGGTTTGCACGGGGCTCAAACCGAGCGATTCGGAGGCTTCGCGCTGGCCCGTCTCAATGGATTGGATGCCGCCGCGCACAATTTCCGCTAGGTAGGCCGAGGCGTTAAGGCTCAGGGCCAAAATGGCGGCCAAAAATCGGTTAAAACTAATGCCCGTGGCGGCAGGAATGCCGAAGTAAATCATAAAGATTTGCACCAGGAGCGGGGTGCCCCGAAAGAAGTCGATATAAACGCGGCTGGCAATTTGTAATGGCTTGAAGCTGGATAATCGGGCCATGCCGAGCAAGGTACCGCCAATGAGCCCCAAAATGACGGCTGAGGCTGTGAGTTGCAAAGTGGTAATGGCCCCGATCAACAGCGTTGGCAACGCATCCAGAGCAAATTGCAAAGATTCAGACACCGCGATCGCACTCCTCAAATTAATGTGTTTCACAATCCCGACATAGTATCAGTGCGATTCACTATTGGGCCGTTCTGGGTGTACTTCTGACTCACTTTCTGCGTGAAATTCCCCTACTGTCAGGCTGTATGTATTCAGTAGAAATCTGGCCTGGCTATGAACATCGCGAGAAATTGAGGTTTCTAGCATTGGCTTAGATGTTTGTGTAAGACGGAGGTGCGGGCTTCGTCAAGTGGTTGCTACTGGGGGAAATTTCGCTTTGCCCCCAGACCCCCAGCTTCGCGCGTCCTACGGCCTACGACCAGGACGAACTGCCGTCCTGGACCTCGCAGATCAGGTTACTTTTAGGCGTTTAATTAAGCTGTTGAGAAGAGTCGCGTGAGTTAACGAAGTTATCTAGCGTTCCAAACTGGTGCTAAAACTTGGCTGCGTAATCGATCTAGTAATCTTTCTGTAACAGATAGGCGAATCTTCCAATCTTGGAAGGCTCAGAAATCTAGGATGCGTTATCAATTGATTCCAGGAAACCCTGCGGAATGAGTATTACCGCGCCGCACTCTTGAACCACACTCATCTCTGTCGTCCTTTTGCCGAAAGGATTTAACGATTAAATGATGACAGGTGCAAGGATTGCACAGCTCGTTTTTTTAATTCTTGATTTCACTGGCGGCATCATATTAAGGGACTGCGATCAGTCGGTATGGCACTGGTTTGCGGCAAGAGGGTCGAGGTTAAGGCGCGATCGCCGCTCCGTCGCTGCGGGGGTCACAGCCCCCTTCAACAGTGCCGTCAGGATTAAAGCGGATGACGTGGGCATGGCCCATTTTCTCCGTCCAGTCGGGGGCGGTTTTGACGGGCTGACCGCGATCGCGCAACGCTTGTTGTACTTCTGCTGGAATGCGACCTTCTAAGGTGAGGCCCGTTTCGACCTCGCCCCAGGTGCGGCCCCAGAGCCAGCGGGGCTGGTCAATAGCGGCTTGGGGGGCAAAACCGTAGTCGAGCAGTCGCGTCAGCAGGGCCAGTTGGGTTTGGGGTTGGCCTTCGCCGCCCATCGTCCCCAGCACCAGATAAGGCGAGCCGTCGGGATGCCGCACCAGCCCCGGCATCAGGGTGTGGAAGGTGCGCTTGCGGGGCGCTAACACGTTGATGTGGCTAGCATCGAGGGAGAAAAAGGAACCCCGATTTTGCAGGACAAATCCGGTGTCGGGCACTACGACAGCCGAGCCAAAGTCGAAATACAAACTTTGAATAATCGAGACGGCATTGCCTGCCGCATCCACCACGGCGGTGTAAACGGTGTCGCCGCCTACGGGTGAGGCCGGATCGGGGTTGGCGCGATCTAGCCGGATGCGGAAACGGCGGCGATCGCTATACGCCTTGCTCACCAGTTCATCGATGGGGATGTCGGCAAAGGTGGGGTCGGTGAGCCAGCGATCGCGATCGACAAAGGCGAGCTTCGTCGCTTCGACCATGAGGTGATAGTAGTCGGCGGTGCTGTGGCCGATGGCCGCCAGGTCAAACGACTCAATGAGATTGAGCATTTGCAGCACGGTGAAGCCTTGCGAATTGGGCGGCAACTGAGCCACCCGATAACCGCGATAGGTCGTCTCGATCGGCTCTACCCAGTCGGAGCGGTGCTGTGCCAGATCGGTCGCCGTTAAGAGGCCGCCAACCGAGGCCAAAAAGTCGGTGATTTGAGCGGCGATCGCGCCCCGATAAAAGCTTTTAGCGCCCTCCTTGGCCAACGTTGTGAGGGTTGCTGCCAGGTCGAGATTGGTCAGCGTCTCGCCCGTGTTGGGCACTTCGCCATTGGGGAGAAATGGGCACGGTTGAATGGTGTCAGCTTGCAGATAGGGGCGATCGCGACGAGTCCAGTGGATTTGTGAGCCTGTGGCGGGATAACCGTTGCGAGCGAGGGCGATCGCGGGCTGCAACAGATCGGCCCAGGCCAATTGGCTGAATTGCTGGTGGGCTTGCGCCCAGGAATCGACCGCCCCCGGTACCGTCAACGCCGCTAACGGCCCCCGTTGGGGAATTTCGTCATAGCCCTGCTGCGTGTAGAACGCTTGGGTGGCTTGAGCGGCGGCGCGTCCCGACCCGTTGAGCCCTCGCAGCGCTTGGGTTTTCGCATCGTAGATCAACCAGAAGGCGTCGCCCCCCAGTCCAGTCATGTGGGGATACACCACGCCCAACGCCGCTTGGGTGGCGATCGCCGCATCCACTGCATTGCCCCCCGCTCGCAGAATTTGCGCTCCTGCCGCCGAGGCTAAATGATGCGGGCAGACCACCAGGCCCGTGGTGGACTTAACCGACTGTGATGCATTGGCGATGTTCATAATAGACGCCCCATTTCTAGCCATTAAAAAAGGCGCGATCGCTCACCACGCCTTTCAAAAAATGATCCAACGTCAGCCATCAAGGGCGACTAACCCAGACGATAGCCAAAGCCCCGCACCGTCTTGAGATACTTTGGTTTGCTGGGATCTTCTTCCAACTTTTCGCGAATCCAGCGGATATGCACGTCCACGGTTTTGTTATCGCCCATGAAGTCATGGCCCCAAACATTATCGATAATCTGATCGCGTGACCAGACTCGTTTGGGCTGACTCATAAAGAGCTCTAAAATCCGAAATTCCTTGGGCGACAAGTTGATCTCTTCATCGTCCAAAAAAACTCGACACTCCTTGGGGCTGAGGGTCAATCCTTCGTACCGCAGCACGGGGTCGGGCTCCGCTTCTTGGCCACCCCTATGACGCCGCAATAGGGCGCGACAGCGAGCGATTAACTCGCGCATGCCAAAGGGTTTGGTCAAATAGTCGTCAGCGCCCACTTCTAAGCCGACCACGCGATCAGTTTCGGTGCCTTTGGCGCTCAAAATCAAAATTGGGACGTCAATGCCTTGATACCGCAACAGTCGGCACAAATCCAGACCGTTCATGCCGGGCAGCATCAAATCGAGAACCACCAGGTCAACGTCTTGCACCAAGCGGCGACTGTTATTTTTCGTGCCACCCAGCATTTCTAATGCCGAGAGGCCATCTCCGGCTGCGAGGACTTCAAAGCCCACTTCGGCTAGAGCTAAGCCAATGGTTTCGCGAATCAGCTCTTCGTCTTCAACAATGAGCACCCGCCCTAAACCCACTCGAACCGACTGTTTATCCGCCGCAGACAGCGTGAGAGATGACATAGGAAACACTGAGTCACTTACAAGCTAAATGTACCAACCAACCGGATCCTTTTAAACCAAAGAAAATCTGAGGTCGAGGAGGTGACCTTGGAGGGTAGGCGCGATCGCCGCCAGTCAGTGCTGTTAGGCAGGTATCTTGCTTGTTCTGGAACAGCCGAGACGGCTGTTCACACACGTCATGCAATCCTCAGGCTCAAGGGCCAGGCAGAAAAGACTTCCTAAATTAGTGAAGCATCTGTACGGGTTGGGCACTGCCCAACTCCAACGAGGGGAACGGCTATGTTCCAGCCGCCCCTTGAGCGATTACTCGAACTTTTCTAACTGATCGAGGCGCAGCCAGATATTCGGGGTCGGCACGTGACCGAACATGACCAGTGCATAGTCGTCGCGGGTTTCTAAGATTTCGCCTTTGGTTTCGAACAGGTAAGGCGGAAAGCGAGTATCGCTGGCCGTGGCCTCAACGCTGTTTTCCAACTTTTCTCGGATAGCTCGCACAAGGTCGCCACGTTTGGGGGTGTCAGCCATGACTTCGTCGCTCTTTTACTGAACTGCGTTGGCCTTATTGTAAACCGCCAGCATTCGGCGATCGCTCCCAAGCCGCAATCCAGTGATATAAAGTTCTAAGGCGACTGATAACGCCATGGCATGGGTTGATGACCGTGCCGGGGTGTGGAGGTCATCGCTGGCATTGGGGACAATAATGGGCCGATCGCCCTGCGAGTTTGATGCGCTTGATCGGGGTTTCACAAACGCGGCAGGGCTGCTGCTCGCGATCGTACACATTGGCGACGCCGCCATAATTGCCGTTGATGCCGTGAACGTTGCGAAAGTCGCTAAAGGTGGTGCCGCCCTGGGCGATGCCCGCCGTCAGGGCTTGTTGAATGCCGCTGTGCAGGCGGGCGATGCGCTGGCGACCCAAGCGGCTACATAAGGTCGTGGGCCGAATCCCGCTGAGAAACAAGGCTTCGTCGGCATAGATATTGCCGATGCCCGCGACGAGGGCCTGGTCGAGCAAGGCATTTTTGACCGGGCGTTTGCGGCCGCGGGTGGCCTGGTAGAGATAATCGGGAGAGAAGCGATCGCTAAACGGCTCTGGCCCCAGGGCCGCAAGACCAGTGATGACCGACTCGACAGCCACCCCTGGCGGCACCCACCAAATGCGCCCAAAGGTGCGCTGATCGACAAACCGCAGTTCATGCTGTTCATCCATGCGAAACCGCACGCGGCAATGTTTTGCCACTGGCTCGTGGGGCGAGAGCCACAGCAGTTGGCCCGTCATGCGTAGATGTACCCCCAAGTGACCAGCGGCTTGGCCATTGGGATGCGTTAACGGTACAAGCAGATATTTACCGCGACGAAACCACCATTGCAGCGTGGTATCGGTGACGCCGTCCCAAAATTTTTCAAGGGAATCAGGGTAGGCGATCGTGCGTGGTAACAGCACTTCTCCTCCCCGAATCGGTTGATTTGGCGTGACTTGATTCAGGCCACGACAGACGGTTTCGACCTCAGGCAGCTCCGGCACGATCGCAACAACTTGGTCTCAGACCTCGACAGCATTGCTAATATACCGCTCTGAGCCGGTCTGGGTGCTCTGAGGCGCAATTGAAAACCCACGCAAGTTTAGCCGTCGGCTAACTCACGTGGGTGGAGTGGAGAAGCTCTAACTGGGAAGAATTTCTACTTCTTTTTCTTCGGAGCTTCCACTTCTACTAGCTCATCTAACGCAAAGTTGTTGGTGTTGACGCCCGCATAGTTGACTTTGTCAAACCGCACAACTGCGGGGTAGCGAATACCACTTTGGTCGATGCTGGCGACTTTGCCAGTTTCTTGGAACCAGTAGGATTCTGGGCGCAGGATCCGAACCGTAGAACCACGTTGAACCATGGATATGTCCTCTTGAAAAACGAGTTTTATGAATAAATGACTCAGTCAACAGACTACTACGGAACCCTGATGATGCCGTGCTTTGAGGTTTAAGTTTTGTTGCCAGGGAGCGGGTTTTTCGGGATATTGAAACACTTCGCAACACTCTGGCGATCGCGCGTTTACTCACCGCCATCGCTGACTGTAGTGGCGCTGGCTGACGACCATGGGGGCAACCGCCGGAGTTGGGAGTCAAGGCGGTCTGTGGGCGGGGATCCCCGTCGCCCATTGCTGGGGAAGTCCGTTTGATATACTGGCTTCCACTCGCGATCGCGCTGTCGGGCCGCTCGGCGCAAGCTGATGAGGCAGAGGCCACAGGTGATCGTGTCGGTTTTCTCACTCCATGTGGTTTCGCTGTCAGTTTGAGGACGATACAATGCTTATCCCGCTGCCTTTGGCCGAACTCGACTATTCAACAACGCTGAAAACTGCCTTTTATGGCTTGCTGGCCGTGGGCTTTTTGGCGGCTGTGGTGATTGGTTCTATCGCCTGGTACAACTCGAAAAAGCCACCCGGCTGGGAAGGCGCAGAGAAGCCCGACTGGGTACCGGGAATGGATAAAGAAAAATCTGCCAAAGACTCAGAATAGGCCGCACGCCGTTAATCAGTAGAGCTTGCCAACCGGGCATCAGGACGCAGGTTTTGATGCCCGGTCGTTTTTTGCGGGGCACCCGTCCAGCGGGCGATGAGAAGGTGGGCCGCCGGAATGTAATACAGGGCCAGCAACGTCGCGCCGCCGAGTCCGCCCGCGATCGCGATCGCCAGGGGCGGCCAAAATCCAGTCGGGTCGAGCATGAGGGGAATGAAGCCGGTGATGGTGGTAACGGTGGTGGCGATGACGTGGCGGGTCGCATGCATGACGACCTGTTCCGTGGCGTGGCGATCGCCCTGCCGCGCCGCCGGATCTTCGCGCAGGGCCGCGAGCACCACAATGGAATCGTTGATGGCCAACCCAATCAGGCCCAGGGTTCCTAAGATTGCGGTAAAGCCAAAGAGGGAGCCAAATAGTTTCAGCGCGAGGGCGGCCAAGCCGACCGATAGCAACGCTACGGAGCCAATGAGGGCGGCCAGACCAAATGAGTTGAACGACAGCACTAACGTGGCCGTCATCAAAATCGCGAGCACGCCAACGGTCGAGAGGAGACTGGCGACGGCATCCCCACGGGCATCGGCTTCGCCGCCATATTCCAGTCGGTAGCCAGCGGGCAGTTGCCAATTCTCGTTGGCTAACTGCTGCTGAAACTGCGTGAGTACGGTGTCGGGCAATGCGCCAGCGGTGAGAAAGGCCTGCACGGTATTGATGCGCTGACCATCGCGGCGGGCGATGCTGGCCAGGTCGGGTTCTAGCGTGACCTCAGCCAGGGCCGAAAGCGGCAACGGGGCGCCAGGGTTGGGGGGCACCAAATCGAGGGATGTGATTTGGCTCAGGTCATCGCGTTGGGCATCCGGTACGCGCACCCGGACGGGCATCGTTTGAGTATCTTGCAAAATGGAGCCGCCCACGGAGCCATCGAGGGTGGCCTGGAGCTGCTGGGCGATCGCCCGATTATCGAGTCCAGCGCGTCGGGCTTGGACTTCATCGACTTGCAACGCCAGCTTGGGCAAGGCTTCGGTCAGGCTGGCGCGGGTGTGGGTGACCTGTTCAAAGGGCGTGAGTTTGGCGCGCAAGTCATTGCCAATGGCCCGGAGTTGATCCATGTCTGATCCATAAACCCGCAGCTCAATGGGCGCGTCGAAGGGGGGTCCCTGTTCCAATTGCTTCACCAGAATTTGCGCGGCGGGAAAGGCCGCATCTAAATCTGTTTGGAGCGCTTGAATGGTTTGCCGCAGGTTTTTCGTGCCCTGCAGTTGCACAATGCTCTGGGCATAGTTGGGCGCGTTTTCTTGATTCGCGATCACGTTATAGAAGAAAGAAGGCGCACTTTCGCCAATGAACCAGTGGACATCCTGCACATTGGGGTGTTGCTGCAGGCGATCGCGGGCGGCCAGCACGAGGTCACGGGTCTGGGCGATCGCGCTCTGGTTCGGCAACTGCACTTCAATTTGAAACTGGTCGCGGTTCGTGGGCGGAAAGAACTGCTGCTCTAAGCTGCCAAACACGGCAAAGCCGCTGATGGGCAGGATGAGGGCGAGCCCTACGCCCAGCCACGGTCGCTGCAAGACTCGCCGCAACGTCCAGCGATAGCCCGTCGCTAGCGATTCATTCGACAAACCCTGCTGCCACCAGACGCGCTGCCAGTTCAGCGGTTGCCAGTGATGCAGCCGTCCCGCCAGGGCGGTGATCACCGTGAGAGAGAGGGTGAGAGAACTGATGAGCGCCAAAATTACGGTCAGGCCAATGGTGCCGATGAATTCTCCCGTGCCGCCAGGGGAGGTGGCGATGGGCACAAACGCCAGCACCGTGGTGAGGGTGGAGGCGAGTAATGGGACGAATAAGTGACTGACTGTTTTGCCCACGGCTTCGGCTGGGGATAGTCCCGATCGCAGCCGACCTTGCACTTCATCCACCACGACGATCGCGTTATCAATCAGCAAGCCCAGGGCGATGATGATGCCCGTAACGGACATCTGATGCAGCGGCACCCCGAGCACCTTCATCCAGCCAAATACCATGAGCGTTGTGAGCGGCAGGGCCAACCCCACCAGCAACGCGGACTTGGCCCCGAGCACCAGCAACGACACCCCGATGACCAGCAGCGAGCCAAAAATCAAATTGCCAATGACCCCGTTGAGCCGTTGCTGCACATACTGGCTCTGGTCCAACACGATTCGCAGCCCGAGCCCGTCGGAAAGGGTTTGCTCGTATTCGGTGAGGCGTTGGTGGGCTGCTTGTGCCCAGGTATCCACGCGATAGTCTGATTCCACGGTGGCGGCGACGACCACGGCTGGATAGCCGTTGACGTAGGCCAAACTGGCGGCGGGATCGGCGACTCCCTGGCTCACCGTGGCGATATCGCCCAAGCGGGCGGTGGCCCCATCGCCGCCGAGCTGGATGGGAATCTCGCGGACTCGTTCCAGAGAGTCGAGGGCGCTGTTGACTTCGAGGAGGAATTCGTTGCGATCGCCCCGCACCTGTCCGGCTGAGACCTTGGCATCGCTGGCGGCAATTTGTTGCGCGAGGGCTTGGGCGGTGAGCCCCAGTCGCGCCAATTCACTGGCGGCAATTTCGACGCGGATTTCTTCATCGGCATAGCCAAATCGTTCCACGCTGTCGGTGCCGGGGAGCGATCGCAGGGCGTCTTCCAGCCCTTCGGCCAACCGTCCCAAAATGAGTTGATTCGGGGGGGCGGGGAGTTCCCAGGTGAGGCCCACAATCAGAGCACTGGCGCTGACGTTGCTGTCGCGATATTCCGGATCGGAGGCTTCAGGGGGCAGATCCGGTACGGCATCGTCAATTTTGGCCCGTACCTTAGCCCATACCGGCTCCACATTGCGAATGGACTCTTTGAGTTCCACCGAAATGACCGAAATGCCCGTGCCCGAGGTGGATTCGAGCGTGTTTACTTCCTCCAGCTCAAACAGCTTGTCTTCCAGGGGTTCCGTCACCAGCGACTCGACCCGTTCTGGCGTCGCCCCTGGCAAAAAGGTCACGACTTGGGCATTGCGCTGGGTGATTTCAGGGTCTTCCAGACGCGGCAGGGTGAAGAGGGCGGAGAGGCCCCAGACGATGACCAGGGTGAGGGTGAGGGTGAGCAGTTGGCGGTTGCGGTAGAAGAGGGTGAGCATTTTGGGGGAGTGGCTGGGTGGTTGGGTGTGAGGGTGGCAGGGTGGCAGGGTGGTTGGATCGTAGGTGAAGTCGGTGGGTAGGGGCGAGGCATTCTCGCGATTTGGCTCAAAGCTTGACCGAACGGCGATTTTGAGGATGCCTCGCCCTGGCAGAAGCTGGCAGGAAGTGCCCTTTGAGGTTGCTGAAATGGCGGGATTACAAGGTTTTAGGGGCGGTGGTATCACCGGCACAGAGGCAGTCGTCGACGCGGGTCATGAAGGCGTTGAGAAAGTCGGGCCAGCGATCGCTCTGAATGTACATGGCATCGACGCTACAGCTACCGCAGGCCGGGCCGCTGTTTTGGAGCATGCGATCGGTGGTGAGCGAGGGCACGCCGGGCCAGGGAAACTGACCGACTGGGGCAACGGCGGTATAGAGCAATTCGGTGTCAGACCGCCAGAGAGAATTGCTCAAAAAATCCGCTGTCGGGGGTTCGGTCAGTCGCCAGCCCAGTTGGTCGCCGTACTGTTCCGCTCGTTGGCTGGGGTCAGAGGTGGGCAGCGATCGCCAGATGGCCTGCTGCGCCGTCAGCCCATAGCGCCCCTCGCTATATCGACTCCAGAGGGTGTTGATGGTTTGCAGGTCAGCACAGGGCAGGTCGGCGATATCGTCAGTTTCGATGTGGGGATAGGTGTAGTCGTAGCTAGACGCCAGGCGCATCAAAATCGCGATGGTTTCCAGGTTGGCGGCCTGCCAATCGCCGTCTCTCAAGGTGTCTTGCAACCGTCGATAATCGACCTCGATGACTGCGCTAGTGGTGGTGTCAAAGGTCAGACTTTCGACCACGGTTTGAAAGTGTTGTCGCATGGGGTCATTGGCGTCGCTGTACTCGACTTGCAGCTTTACCACGTCGCCGTTGGCCTGAGTGAAGAGCACTACGTCCGATTCGTACAGGCCGGTGGCGGTATAGGCGATCGCGCCCTGACCCGCGACCGTGGTCACCGTGCCGGGAGCGGTGGCGAGTTCCATCCAATCGCTCAGGGGCCGACCCGCCGGATTTTGCCAAATGTCAATGCTGATGTGGGGCGGCGGTTCGGTCGGGGCGGTCGCGTTGTACATCATGCCAAAGGGGGAGTAGTCTGCGACTTTCCACAGGTCGAGGCTGACTTGCAGGGCGGCTTCTGGTGAGGGCGGGGTGTATTGGGTGGCGCCATCGACTTGATACCCTGCGGGATAGATAAACCGCAGGCCATCGGGATAATTGAGATAAATGTCGTAGCGGGGATTGGCGGGGGACAGGTCGGGCGAGGGGGACTGCGCCCTGCCGTGAATCGGTTCACCCGCGATCGCTAAACCGGTAATCAAAACCGCTAATAGTATGCGTTCCATGCGTTTGCCTCCGTTGGCCAAAAGGGGGCACTGATGACGCCCCGTGGGGAATGAGCATTAGAGATACCCGCATTGCCCCGAAAGTTCCTGAACTGCACAAATTAAGGCGCCCACTGCACGAGCTGTCCTGGCACCATGCGGTGGGCACCCGAGGTGATGGTGGGTTCCCCTGGCTGCAACGTGCCGCGCACCAGGGCGCGATCGCCCTCGGTATGGACGACTTCCACATCGCGCCGACTGACGCTGTAAACATCGGTGGCCTCGTCCGGTGACTCGGTTTCCGGCTCTGTCAGCACGTAGACCGACCAGAGCCCGCGCTCACTGGGCACCAGGGCCGTCGTCGGCAGCCAAATGCCCTCAGTGGGTTGGGTGGCCGTCAGGCGCAGCCGCACCGTTTGTCCCACGGTGAGGTCAGCGGCGGCGACTTGCAGCACGACGGTAACCGTGCGGCTGGTGGCATCGAGTTCTGGCAGCAGGGCGGTAATGGTGGCGGAATAGGGGCGATCGCTGACGGTGACCGTCACGGTTTCCCCCTCGCGCAGGGTGTCGGCCACGGCAGGCGGCACGCCGACCTTGGCTTCCAGCGGTCCTGCTTCCACCAGGCTCAAAACGGTTTGACCACCCGCGACCACTCCCCCTTCATCGACGGAGCGGGCGCTGACGACGCCATCAAAGGGCGCGCGCAATACGCTTTTGTCGAGATCCACTTCCACTTGGCGCAGGCTGGCGGCGGCCTGATCCACCTGGGCAGTTTGCGCCGCTAACTGTTCAATACGGGTGCCGTTTTGCAGTTCGCGGAGCTGGCTCTGGGCTTGGGCGAGGCGGCTTTCCAGAGCACTGGTGTTGAAGACTTCGCGATCTAACTCTTCGCGGGAAATCGCGCCTCGGGCATGGAGGTCTGCGCGGCGATCGCGCTGCAACGTGGCCAACGCCAACTGCTGCTCAATTTCGGCGACGGTGGCCTGGGCGGTGGCAATGTCTTCCTGACGCGGCCCGACCTCTAATTCCTGCAGTTGGGCCTGGGCGGCGGCTTGTTGGGCGGCGAGCTGCTGCCGCTGCGCTGCCAACGTGCGAATGTCGAGCCGCGCCAGGGGTTGTCCGGCGACGACGCGATCGCCCTCATCCACTAAGACGGTCACGACGGTGCCGGGCCGCTCAAACCCAAGCTGGCTGCTGCGGCCCGCGACGAGTTCGCCGGTGTATTCGCGCTGGGTGGTGTACTCGCTCACGGCATCGACGGTGACGGCCTCGACGGGGAGGGCCGCCGTCAACTCCGGGGGCGCATCCGTTGGCCCGACGATGCGGTAAAGGGCAATGCCCCCGACAAGCAGGGCGATCGCTCCAGGGACTAAGCCCCAGCGATAGCGCCGCCAGCGGGGTGTCGCCGGGGAATGGGACGGGCGATCGGGGGTGGCAGGGGCGGACGGTAGCGTTCTGGACGGCGACACCATAGCAGTACCCAAGGAGTTTTTAACAACAAGTTTGTGTTCAACTTGTTGTGTATGCGCTTCGAGCTTATACTCAACTTATTGAGTATGTCAACCGCATCCCCTATGGCCCTTGTTCACACCATTCTGACCGTGCTCTGCGAGCATCCGGCGAGCGGCTACGACCTCAGCAAGCAGTTTGAGGAAACGGTGAGCTGCTATTGGAAAGCGAGCCAACAGCAGATCTATCGGGAACTCGGAAAAATGGAGGAGAAGGGCTGGGTGTCGTTTGAGCTGGTGCCCCAGGCGGGCAAGCCGGACAAAAAGATCTACGCCATTACCGACGCGGGTACGCAAGAGTTGCGCCGCTGGTATCAAGAACCGACGGAGCCGACCCCCATTCGCGAAGATTTGCTGGTGAAGGTGTTAGGCGGTGCCCACTTGCCGAACGATCGCTTAATTCAGGAGTTGCAGCGGCGGCGGCAAATGCATCAGGCCCAACTCACGTCTTATCAGGAGAAGGAGGGTTGGTATCAGAGTCATCCCAATCCTCCTCGGCAGGAACAATATCGCTACCTCACCCTGCGGCGCGGCATTCGCTATGAGCAAGACTGGATCGATTGGTGCGATGAAGTGCTGACGTTTCTGAAGCAGAACACTAATGAAGTTTGAGAGGTAGGGTTGGGTGCGATCGGAAAAAGCCAAATCGTACTCAGATATGGCCAAAATCGGTCTTCTGACCTAAATTTTCACCCACCTAAAACCCCACCTAAAACCCACTTTTCTGGTTACGACTGACACGCTTTAAAAACCATTTTCGTGTGAACAGTTGCGTTCATTTGAACACACTCTGCTTTGCGGCTCTAAGGCGTTGTTTGTTGTTTCGCGTCCGTCATTTCAGATCACGTACCAACTCCGGTTCGCGAATCGTCGCATAAAGCACTTTTCGGACAAGCCTACGCAGCCAGTTGTGGAACCATAAATCATCAATATCATTCCGAAGTTTTTGCAATGTTTCAATGGATGAATCCGACAGGCTACCATGCGCAATCTCACTGCGGTAAGAGTATAGTTTCCCCATCAGTTTCCTTGGCCCGATACCACCAAAGTCTTCAAATCCTAGCGATTGACCAATAGGCTTCAAACGGTTGTCGAGCAGTATGAGATTCCGTTCTAGCTGACGACGTATTGAATCTGCGCGATCGTTGTCTGCGGGCGCGTGCGAAAGAAGAGATTCTAGGACTGTAAAGTAACCAAGTACTTTGATCGGCTCATGGTCTGGTAAACGGTCGAGAGAATAAAAAAGTTCAAGTGAGCCAAGCACAAATTTGTCTATCGATTTTGTTTGAAAGTGAGACAATATATCCTCCAAATCAGCTAAGTCACCTGTTTGCGTAGCAGGTCGCGAAGGAAATATCGCACCAAGGTCGTTTTGAACACCAAAGCCCAAGAACTTGTGAAATGGCTGATATATCCCGCCTTCACTGTCAAGAAAGTATCCAACTCGCATTTCTGAGTCTGAAATGGCAAAAGCCAAGTTTATTGATGGCATGAAAATCCGTGATGGCTCTTGTCCAGTAAAAACGAGGGACATAAACCGACCATCTTGCAATCGCCACTCAGGATGACATTGCACGGGCCATGAGCCCATACCTCGACGCTGTGACCACATCTGAAGGTACGGCATTGCCTTGTTGATTTCGTCAACTGTGGACGGGCGCAAAATGTAGTCACCGAAGGAATGTTCCTTGGCATGCATCTCAGTCGATACATCTGTAAACAAGAGGCCGAATTCGAAATTAAAGTGGCTATCCATTGGGCAATGTAAATACTTACCGCAGAGGAACATTCTACATAATACGAGAAATTCCCTAAGTCATCAGAACGCCTATTTTGTAAGGCTTCCGATAACTTTCAATCCCATTTTTATGGATTGCTGATTATGTGGAAAGATTACCCTTTGCCATCACGTAGATATGTCCTAAATTCCTAAACGATTCCAAGATGCGGGCTTGAATTGCCGAAACAAGGGTTTCTAGCACGTGCATCAATGTTGTGGCCCAAGTAGCTATTCTGGGTCGATGTCTCCCGCTTCGCGACGTAGCAGGTAATCCAAAATGCGATCATGACGCTCGCCAGCAGCGGCTAAGCTGTCCACTCGCTGACTCATCGCTCGAATATCAGCGGCATTGCGGCGAATATCTTGGGTGAGCGCATCAATGTCTAGAGCATTTCTTTGAGTGACCGCCGCCACATTACTCAACGTTTCGCGAATAGTGTCAAATGCGGCCAACATGCGGTCAAAATCGGTGGCATTGCGATTAGCCAAAGCAGCCGTATTCATCAACAGACTTTCGATGCGAGTCAGGCGACTTTCAATGTCGTCGTTAGATTGCGCGTTTGTCATGGGCAGACCTCAAACGGCTTGCAGCGAAGTTACTTTCGAATATATTAGCGGCTGGGCAGGCGAGATCGCCCCCCGCAACGCCTTCCACATAGGGTCTCAAGATGATTAACGTTTCAGAGCGCCGCGATATCGACATTGAGCAAATTTTGCCAATTTATGAGGCCAACGGCTGGTCGTCTGCCCAAAAGCCCCAAGCTTTGCACCAAGCTCTCATCAATTCTCACGGGCTCGTTTCCGCCTGGGAGGGCGATCGCCTGGTGGGTATCGGCAACGCGATTTCCGATGGGTTTTTAGTCGTTTACTATCCCCATCTGTTGGTGCATCCCGACTATCAAGGGCAGGGCATCGGCCAACGCATCATGGCACGGCTGAAGCAGCGATACGCCGATATGCACATGCACATGCTGGTCGCCGATGGTGAGGCGATCGCCTTTTACGAAAAATGTGGCTTTACCCGAGCAGGCAACACGGAGCCGATGTGGATTTACAGCGGCAGTGACCACTGAATAGTGGCGGCAAACATCAGCATCATCGGTGGACGGAGCTCCCTCATTGCAACCGTAGGAGGGCCTCAAAACAATACCTTTTATAGACGCAGGCACTCCTGTCGGCCTTTTACTGTGAAAAGCGATCGCAATCATCGATCAACACAGATTCAGGAGTTTTTTATGCGCATAGTCATGGTATTGACCTCCCACAGTGAGCTAGGCGACACGGGCGAAAAGACGGGCTTTTGGCTAGAAGAGTTTGCCGCGCCCTACTACACCTTTGTCGATGCGGGAGCCGAGGTGGTCATTGCAGCGCCCGAACCTGGTCATCCCCCCATTGATCCCCGCAGCAGCGAACCCGAGAATCTGACAGACGCGACCCATCGCCTCAAGCATGATGTCGCGGCTAAGTCGAAGCTCGCCAATCCGATCACCCTGGATCAGGTCAATGTGCGGGAAGCCGATGCTTTGTTTTTTCCCGGTGGCCACGGCCCCATGTGGGATCTCGCCAATAGCGACGCCGCCGCCAAGTTAGTGGAAGAATTTTACGCTCAGAACAAAGTGATTGGGGCTGTGTGTCACGGGCCAGCCGCCTTCGTGAAGGCACAGACTCCCGAAGGTACGTCCATTCTGCAAGGCAAACAACTGACCGGCTTTACCAATGCCGAAGAGCGAGCCGTACAGCTTGATCAGGTGGTGCCCTTTGAGCTGGAAACGCGACTGCGGGAACTGGGTGGCGAGTTTAGCCAGGCCGATGTCTTTCAGCCCCATGTGGTGACGGATGGATTGTTGGTGACCGGGCAAAATCCGCCCTCCTCGGCGTCTACTGCCCAGGCGATTGTGAAGTTACTCAGTCGGGTGCCTGCGTAAGCGATCGCATCTGCGTCAATGACGCCCTATGCTATTACTGTCGTTGTTTTCCCTGATGGGAGGCTGCGGCAGTTTTTGCTGTTTAAACCCCATTCAGGTGAAAGGCTGGAGTGGTTTATCTTCGGGAAAACCTCACCTAACCTCTCCTTCCCAAGGAGAGGAACCGGAGTTTCTTTAGACCTCCGGAGTAATGTGCGGTTGGGAAAACCTCACCTAACCTCTCCTTCACAAGGAGAGGGACCGGAGTTCCACTTAAACTCCCCCTGGGCGAGGGCAACCGGAATCTCCCTAAACCTCTCTTTGGTATAAGGAACCGGCATCTCCCTAAACCTCTCCTTGCGAAGGAGAGGTGCCGCAGGCGGTGAGGTTAGCCCCCCAACCAAACTCCCCCGACCGCTTGATGCGATTTCGCGTCCTTTATTTCCCTGACTCATGGCTACTAGCGATCTTCCCCATTCCCCCGACCTTTCAACCACGGCCTCGCCGCCGCGTATCAACCTGTTCACCATGTTTCGGTTGGGCTTGTTCCAGATGGGATTGGGGCTATTGTCCCTGCTGACCCTCGGCATTTTGAACCAGGTGTTGATTTCAGAATTGCAGATTCCGGCGGTGCTGGCGGGGGGCGCGATCGCCATGTATCAGTTCGTGTCTCCCGCCCGGGTGTGGATGGGCCAAATGTCCGACTCCAAACCGATTCGCGGCTATCACCGCACGGGCTATGTGTGGCTGGGCATGTGTTTGCAGGCGATTTGTTTGTTCCTGGCGATTCAGGTGGTGTGGCAGTTGGGGGCCAGTGCTGCGAGTGGCTGGACACCCGTCACCACCGCCTGGATGACGCTGCTGGCGGGCATGTTTGCCCTGTATGGGCTGTGCATTGCCACCAGTTCGACGCCCTTTGCCGCGCTGCTGGTGGATGTGTCGGACGAAGACAACCGCTCGCAACTGGTGGGCATTGTCTGGGCCATGCTGATGGTGGGCATTGTCGCGGGGGCGATCGTCGGCGAGGTGCTGCTCGAAAACCTGGCCGCCGAAGACCTGCAATCGGCGATCACGCGACTGTTCATTATTTTTCCGCTGTCGGTGGTGGCGCTGGGCATCATCGCGACCTTCGGCATTGAAAAAAAATATTCTCGCTACGCGACGCGATCATCCCTGGCGGGCCGCGAGGATCAGGTAACGCTGCGGCAGGCGATCGCGGTCCTGACGGCATCCAAGCAAACGGCTTTTTTCTTCGTGTTTTTGCTGGTGATGACCATCAGCCTGTTTTTGCAGCAGCCCGTGCTGGAACCCTATGCCCGCGAGGTCTTTGGCCTCAGCATTGGCGAAAGTGCCGGGTTGAACCAGTTTTGGGGCTACGGCATTTTGGTGGGCATCGGCCTGTCGGGCTTTCTGATTGTGCCGCGACTGGGCAAACAACGCACCGCCATGCTGGGCTGCTTGTTCTCAGCCGTGTGCTTTGTTCTGGTGATCTTGTCCGGGGTGACGGCCAATCCGACCACGTTGCGCAGTGCGGTGATGCTGTTTGGCCTGGCCTCCGGCATTCTCACCAACAGCGCCGTGAGCCTGATGCTGGACTTTACTGCCGCTGAAACTGCGGGCACGTTTATCGGTGCCTGGGGACTGTCACAGGCCATGGCTCAAGCCAGCGCGACCGTGCTTGGCGGGGCGCTGTTGGATACGGGGCGGCAACTCTTTCCCAGTACCTTTTTGGCGTTTGCCCTAGTGTTTGCCTGTCAGGCCGTGGGCATGGTCATCGCGTTTGGCTTGCTGACGCGCATCAACGTGCAGCAGTTCAAAACGGAATCGGGGAAGGCGATCGCCACCCTCATGGAAATGGACTTGGACTAGGTGAATGCAGGCATTTTGGGATCAGATTCTCGACTTTTCGCAAACCATCACAACTGAAGTGGGCGCGAAGCTACTGGCGGCATTCGGCGGTGCCCACGCGGAAGAAAAGTCGGACGGGAGTCTCGTCACGGAGTTTGATAAATGGTCAGACGAGCGGCTGCGCACGGCAATCCACGACGCCTTTCCTGACCATGGGGTGTTGAGTGAAGAGACGACCCATGTGTTCCCAGACACCGACTGGTGTTGGATTATTGACCCCATTGACGGCACCACCAACTTCACCCAGGGCATTCCCCTCTGGGCGGTGTCGTTGGGATTGCTCTATCGCGGCACGCCAGTCTTCGGCTACATCTACCTGCCCACACTGAACCAACGGTTTCACGGTTATTGGCCCGGAACGAGCGGCCTTGACCTGCCCATTGGGGCGTTTCTCAATGACAAGCCAATTCAGGTGCGGCCTGATGATCCGGGCAAAAATCAATTCTTCAGTCTGTGTGCCCGCAGCACCGACGTGCTGAAGCAGTCCTTTCCCTGCAAGGTGCGGATGCTGGGGGTGGCGACTTACAATCTGCTGATTGTGGCGGCGGGCTATGCGATCGGCGCAGTGGAAGCGACGCCCAAAGTCTGGGATATTGCGGGAATTTGGCCC
Organism: Leptolyngbya iicbica LK; assembly: GCF_004212215.1. Classification (NCBI taxonomy): domain Bacteria; kingdom Bacillati; phylum Cyanobacteriota; class Cyanophyceae; order Leptolyngbyales; family Leptolyngbyaceae; genus Leptolyngbya; species Leptolyngbya iicbica. The sequence continues at coordinate 457,592 of NZ_QVFV01000001.1, read as the reverse complement.
ATTGTCCATGCTGCCGGAGCGACCTGGATTTCCCTCGACGACAAACCACCCTTTCCCCTCACCGTCGGCGAGAACTACGAAAAGCGTCCGTTCCCCACGCTGCTGCTGAACCGAGCCGATCTGGTCGAGCAGTTTCGTCCCCTGGTGCAGGTGGTGGTGGGCGATCGCTCAAGCAAACGCTGAGGGGACGGGTCCTTTGGTCTAGTACATTAGGCTCAGTGCTTGTCCAGAAACCAGGACCCGTCCCCTGAGAAACTGTGGAGATCTGTCGGTTCGGAATAGGAATTTAATTGAGTGTGGACAGCCGTCTCGGCTGTTCAACAACAGGCAAGATGGCTGCCCGACAAAAAACTTGGATTGTATCCAATCCTGATTTCTAAAGGTCGAGTGCGATCGCTGCGCCTGAGAGATCAACTCTCAATCACAGAGGGGACGGTTCCTTGAGCAAGAAACCGTCCCCTGGGGAACGCCTTGATTGGCAACCCGAAGACTTATCCCACTTGGCGAGTCAGGAAACTCAGCAGAGCATCCCAAGACTGGGTATCAGCGTGGGGATCATAACGGGAAGAGCCGCCGTCTGCCCCCCAGACGGTAAAGGAGTGCAGCACGCCGCCGTAGATTTCCATGTCGTAGGGTACGTTGGCCGCGTTGAGTTCATCGGCTAACGCCGCGACTTCCGACATCGGGGCGACCGGGTCGTTGCCCCCGTGCAAAATCAAAATCGGCGCTTGGGCGTCACTGTAATCCTGACCTTCCGGCGTCGCTAACCCACCGTGGAAACTGACAAAGCCATCAATGTCAGCGCCCGCGCGAGCCATTTCGAGGACAGCCGCCCCGCCGAAGCAATAGCCGATGGCGACCACTCGCTCCGGATCAACGCCCGCCATCGATTGGGCGGTTTCGAGACCGGCCATCAGCCGTTGGCGCATGGTGGCGCGATCGCTATACAGCTTGCCGCTCTCCGCCTGAGATTCTTCTACATTGCTGGGGCGATTGCCCTGACCGTAGAGGTCCGCCGCGAAAGCCGCGTACCCCCGCTCAGCCAGCATCTCCACCCGGCGCTGCTCATAATCGCCAATGCCATTCCAATCGTGGATCAGCAGCACCACGGGCTGCTCATCGCCAAAGCCGGGATTACTGGCAAAGTAGCCCTCAAAGGGTTGGCCCTCGATTTCATAAACGACGGACTCGCCGACGATCTGGGCCTGGGCATTCAGCGTGGTGAAGCCAACGATCGCCGCCACCGCTAAACAAAAGAGTGCAAATTTCCTCAACACCAATCTTTTCTCCTAAACTGCGTCCAGCACGAGCATTGAATTTGCTCTATGCCTCAGTCCATAGTGTAAGGAGTTCTGGCCCTCTGCTGGGATAAACTGGCGACAAAATGGGGGCGATCGCTACACCGCGAGGAATTCCTGAATGACCGCATTGCTCAACTCTGAGGTGGAACCAGAGGCAACGATGCCGCCCTTTTGCATGGCGTAGTAATAGTCCGCCTGGCGCACGAAGTGTAAGTGCTGCTCTACCAGCAGGACAGAGATTCCTCGGGTTTCGATAATGCGCCGCACCGCCGCCTCAATGTCCAAAATAATGGAGGGTTGGATGCCTTCGGTAGGTTCATCCAGTACTAGTAGTTGGGGTTGGCTCATGAGGGCACGGGCGATCGCGAGCTGCTGCTGCTGACCACCGCTGAGGTCGCCCCCCATCCGGTTGAGCATGGTTTCCAACACGGGGAACAGCTCAAAGATCTCGGCGGGCACTTCCTTCGACTTTTGACCGCGATCGCCCAATGCTTCTTGCCCGATGATGAGATTTTCTTCCACCGTCAGGCGCGGGATAATCTCTCGGCCCTGGGGCACATAGCCAATCCCCATGCGAGCGCGCTTGTCAGGCGAGTCGCGGAGCACAGAGCGACCATCAAATTGAATATCGCCCGTGCGGGGCATCAACAGCCCCATGATGTTGTTGAGCATGGTGGTTTTGCCCACGCCATTGCGCCCGATCAGGCACACCATCTGGCCGCGCGGCACCGTCAGATCGACATCCCGCAGAATGTGGCTTTCGCCATAAAAGAAGTTCAACCCCGAGACCTGGAGCATGGGCGTTTGCCCGGTAGTTTCAGCAACGGGAGCAGGGACAGTACTGGTCATGATTTCAAGTCCTCTAGGGCGGCGGCTTCAAGACGGCTCACGGTTTCCGGCGGCAAGTTTAATAGGGAAACCAAGTTTTGGTAGACCGAGGCTTCGGTTTCGTTGATTTGGTTGGAACTGATGACGGCGTAGCTCAGCATCAGGGCTTGCTCCCGTTCGGCTGTCGATTTGAGCTGGGGCACCAAGTCCTCTAGGGGAATCTCTTTGGCGAGGAGGTTACCCAGGGTGTCTTTGAGTTCTGCCTGGTCGTGGGAATCGCCGGCAAATTGCCGACTGAGGCGATCGAGAATCAGGTCTTGCTGGATGGGGTCGAAATTGTCGTCCGCCCAGGCCATTGTCGCCGCAATGCGCAGTTGCAGCAGTTGCTCTGGCGTGACGCTGGTTTCTTGTCCCAGGTAGACCTCAATCACGCGGGGATCGTTTTGCACTTCGTCCATGGTGCCTTCGCACAGCACAGAGCCCTGGTGCAGCACGGTCACTTGACGGGCAATCTGGCGCACAAATTCCATGTCGTGCTCAATCACGATGATGGAGTGGCTCTCGGCCAGCGACATCAGCAGGTTGCCCGTCTGCTCAGTTTCTTCGTCAGTCAATCCGGCCACGGGTTCATCCACCAGTAGCAAGTCAGGAGACTGGGCCACCAACATGCCGATTTCCAGCCACTGCTTTTCCCCATGGGAAAGGAGGGCGGCGGGCACGTCGGCTTTGTGGTCGAGGCCAATGGTTTCCAGCAGGCCGCTCACGGTGCGTTTTTCGGCGGCGGGAGTTTTGGTAAATAGGGTGGCAAAGACGTTTTTGTCGCGGTTGCAGGAGAGTTCCAAATTCTCACGCGGCGTGAGGTTCAGATACACCCGAGGAGTTTGGAACTTGCGGCCAATGCCCAGCCGGGCGATGGTATGCTCGGCCTGTTTGCTCAGGTCTTTGCCCTTAAAACGGGCCTGGCCTTCGGTGGGCTGCACTTTGCCCGTAATCACGTCGAGAAAGGTGGTTTTGCCCGCGCCGTTGGGGCCGATGATGACGCGCAGTTCGCCCTCGGCCATCGAAAAGGTGAGGTCGTTGAGGGCTTTGAAGCCGTCGAAGCTGACGGTGACATTTTCGATTTCTAGGATGGGTGGCATGGGAGTGGGTGGGTGGATGGGTGGGAAGGTAGGTGGGGGCTGCTGTAGGGGCGAGGCATTCTCTTTGCAAGGATATGGTCACCAGTGCATCGTAATTCCGAGAATGCCTCGCCCCTACGGACAATATGGGGAATGTGTTGCCCCCTGCGGGAAATGGGCGACAGGTTATTCGGAGATTTCCGATCGCTCCTGTTGCACGTCGGGGTCGAGTTCGACTTGGGGATACGTCATCAGCGGCTCCGGTTTGCCCATGAGCGATCGCAGTCCGTCGGGGGCTTGGTTGCGTAGCCAGCCCACAATGCCGTCCGGCAGCGCGGTCACCACCAGCAGGAATAAAGCCCCCTGGAAGAACAACCACACTTCGGGAAAGCTCTCACTCAGCAGCGCTCTAGCCCAGTTCACCAGCAGCGCACCGAGAATGGCCCCGACCAGGGTGGCGCGACCGCCCACGGCGACCCAAATTACCATTTCAATCGAGAAGGCGATGTCCATAAACTGGGGCGAGACAATCCCGGATTGGACCGTGTATAGGGCTCCGGCGATGCCCGCGATCGCCCCCGACACTGCAAACACCAGCACCTTAAAGCCCGTCGGGTCGTAACCGGAGAAGCGCACCCGGTTTTCGTCATCGCGAATGGCGACCAGTAAGCGGCCAAACCGACCACTGGTGAGCCAGCGACAGAGCAGATACATCAGCACCAGCATGACCACCGTGATCAGGTAAAAGGTCATCTGCATGCGATCGCTGCCCACCTCTTGGCCCATAAAGACGCTGGTGTCGGTCTTCAGGCCGTTGGTGCCGTTAATCCACTTTTGCTGACCGTTGAACAGGTTGAAGAACACCACCAAGGCCGCCTGGGTCAAGATGGAAAAATACACGCCGCGAATCCGGTTCCTAAACACCAGGTAGCCCAGCAGCCCTGCGACGATGGCGGGAATGGTAAAAATCGCGATCAGGGTAAAGGGCAGCGAGGCAAACGGTTCCCAAAACCAGGGCAGCGTATCAACGCCATACAGGCCAAAGAACTCGGGAATTTGTCCTTCGCCCAAGCTATTGAGCTGCAAAAACATGGCAAAGGCATAGCCGCCCAGGGCAAAGAAAATGCCGTGGCCTAAACTCAACAGGCCAGTAAAGCCCCAAATGAGATCGATGCCCAGGGCCACGATCGCCAGAGACAAAAAGCGCCCCAGCAGCCCCAGCCGAAAGCCGCTTAACAGGAGTGGCAAAATGACTGCCATTAGCACCACAAAGGCAATAATGCCAACGATTTCCAGGGTACGTTGGCGCGACTTTTGCGCTTTGACCTCTCTCCGAGGCCGAACGGGAGTATCGGTAACCATAACTCTCTCTTAAACCTCCACCGAGCGGCCTTTTTGCGGAAACATACCAGCGGGCTTCCATTGCAGGAACGCGATAATCAGTGCGAATACCATCACCTTGGCCATGCTCGTGGTGGCGAAGAAGGTGAAGAAGTCGGTCACGGGCTGTAAAGCAGGGAAGGGGGTCAGCAGGAGCGCGATCGTGCCAGACCCAATCAGGTAGGTCACAATGCCGATCACCAGTGCCGCCACAATGCTACCCGCCAACTTGCCGACGCCGCCGACCACCACCACCATGAAGGCATCCACGATGTAGTTGCCGCCCAAGTTGGGACCCACTGAGCCCAGCAGGGTCACGGCGCAGCCCGCGATGCCCGCCAACCCCGAGCCCAGAGCAAAGGTCAGGGCGTCAACCTTTTCGGTGGGAATGCCCAAACAGGCGCTCATTTTGCGGTTTTGCGTGACTGAACGGATGCGTAAGCCCCAAGCCGTGCCGTTGAGAAACCAGTAAACGCCAATCAGGCAAACAATCGTCAGGCCAATGATGAATAAGCGAGAGTAGGGAAACTGTAAGGGCACCCCGCTGCTAAACCAGTCTGGTCGCGGGGGCTGATTTGTGAAAAAGGTGAGCAGCGCCAGGATGGCCCCAATCAGTGCCGAGGCAATGACCACGACGCGATCGTTATCCAGCCGTTCGGTAATGCGCCGCTCGGGCCGGATAAATGCGAAATAGCCCACGATCCACAACAGGGCAAATAAGCACACCCCAACCGTGACAGCCCAATAGAGTTGCGAAGCGAACTCGCCACTGATGGATACCCCACCTCGCAACCAGCTGGGCGCAGTCACATCGACGTTACGCGCCCCAAACCAAGGTCGAATCAGATTGGTATTACCGCTTTGGTTAATCACAATCCCCGTGACGATCGCGATCGCTCCCGACAGCATCAGTACCACCGGATTGGCAATGCGGCTCAACCGCTCCCAGTTGGCCTGACGTTGCAAAATCCACCGTCCGCCAAAAAAGAGCACGCAAAAAATCACTAAGCCAATCACCAGCGACCAGCTCACACTGCGGATAAACTGCCGTAAAATCAGGCTGACGCCCCAGGTGGCGAGCAGCGTCTCCAGCGGTCGCCCATACAGGTGGCGAATCACCCCCCGTTCGAGCAACAGCCCCACCGACGCTGCCACCAAAAAGGCGATTGGCAGCGCCACCAAAAAATAAATTTCCAGTGCTCCACCCCCGATCGCCGCCGCGCCGTTCTGTACCACATAGGTGGTGTAAGCCCCGAGCATCATTAATTCGCCGTGGGCCAAGTTAATGACCCCCATCAGGCCAAATACGATCGCCAGGCCCAGCGCCACAATCAAGAGCACCGCCCCGATACTGACGCCGTTAAATAATCCGCCAAGCAGTCCCTCAATCACCTTGTTACCTGCGGTTTGTGTGCTTGTTTGACATCAAAAAATGTCTTGCGTGTTGAGTCCGTGAAACTACAACGCCATGAATGCGCGGCCAGACCCTAGAAAAGCTGTCTCTACCCTGACCGGCTGGAAGTTTTGCCATCACTGCAATGAATGGCGATCAAACATCCACCCACTGAGTTATCGACCGACTACAAGCCTAAAAACATCATTCGCTAGCTATGTAACCCCGCCCAAAGGCCCATTACTGTTGCCTTTGTTACCAATAAAAAAGGAGAGCCACCGCTCGCCACCCATGGCAAAGTTGTGCTCTCCTTTACTTCAGGTTACATACCGCTCAAAGTGGCTAGTTATGCGCCTTCAACTTCGTACTTGCCACCCTTTTCAGGATCAGACCAGTCACAAGCAAAGCCCTTAGTTTCGGGCACGTACTGGTTCCAGGGCACCGGATCGATGGGGCCATCGGTCGAAGAGACGATGTCAAATAGACCGTCGTCGCGCACCTGGCCAATCCGCACCGTCTTCGAGATGTGGTGGTTGGGGTTCATGGTCACAGGCCCTTCAGGCGCCGCAAATTCTTGACCATAAGCCGCTTCGCGCACTGCAGGGATATCCGTGGTGCCAGCCGCTTCGACCGCCTGCTTCCACAGATAAACCATGATGTAAGCCGCTTCCATGGGGTCGTTGGTCACGCGATCGTCACCATACTCTGCCTTGAAGTCAGCCACCCACTTCTCGTTTTCGGGGGACTCCACAGTTTGGAAGTAGTTCCAAGCGGCGTAGTGGCCCACCAAGAACTCAGGGCCGATTTGGCGGACTTCTTCTTCCGCCACACTGACAGACATGACCGGATACATATCCGGCGTCATGCCCGCGCCCTGTAACTGCTTAAAGAAGGCGACGTTGCTGTCACCGTTCAAGCTGTTGAAAATCACCCCACCTTCGGGCATTGCGGCTTTGATCTTGGTGATGATGGGGGTAACTTCGGTGTTGCCCAAGGGCAGATAGTCTTCACCGAGGGTGTTGCCACCTTTCGCGGCCAGCTGCTCTTTGATGATGGTGTTCGCCGTCCGGGGGAAGACGTAGTCAGACCCGACCAAGAAGAAGTCGGTGCCTTTGTTTTCCAGGAGCCAGTCCACCGCAGGCTCAATTTGCTGGTTGGGGGCAGCCCCGGTGTAGAAGATGTTCTGAGAACATTCCTGGCCTTCGTACTGCACCGGGTACCAAAGCTGATGTTGCTTCGATTCAAACACGGGTAGTACCGCTTTGCGGCTCGCCGATGTCCAGCAGCCAAAGACCGTAACCACTTGGTCTTGGTCGATCAGCTTTTCCGCTTTTTCAGCGAATGTCGGCCAGTCAGAGGCGCCGTCTTCTTCGACATATTCGATCTGCTTGCCGAGCACACCGCCAGCCGCGTTGATTTCTTTGATAGCCAGCTTTTCTGCATCCACCACGGTCGTTTCACTAATCGCCATGGTGCCGCTCAGGGAGTGCAAAATGCCGACCTTAATGGTTTCGCCATCACCGCCTGCGGCTGCGGTTTCTTCGCCGCCTTCGGCGGGAGCTTCCTCAGTTGTGGTGTCGGAGGGGGCTCCACAAGCCTTGAGCAGCATTGCTGTGCCCATGGTGGCGGATCCGTATATGAGAAACTTCCGTCTTCCAAATCGATTTGTCATTCGTGCCGTCGCTCCTGACTCAAAAAGTTGCTTAACCGTAGCAAAGTGACTGTGAGCTTAGCCCCGGAGAGTTCTCAATACAGAGTCACTCCATCTCCAGATCTAACCAGCGGCGGATGCCAAACCGTTATGCTTCGCCACAGTAATTGCATGGTGATACTAAAGTCAGGGTAAATACTTAAATGTAGTCCACGATACAAAATGCTGTTTTTTGCCCAGGGTTAAGAAGAATTTAAGGGGATTTTGTGCCCTTGGAGGCTGTGTATGGGCGATCGCTCGTCGCTGCTTGCTCAATGGCTATGGGAATGTGAATGACCGTGAGAGTGCACGTGGGCAAACTCCTGAGCTGCGCTAGCCACTGCCGGACTGGGGCCGAGTTTTTGCTGATGGCGAATCAGGTCAATGACGGTGTTGAGGCCTTCGCGGGTTTTTAGGTTGGCGAAAATGAAGGGGCGATCGCCGCGCATCTTTTGGGCGTCGTGTCGCATGACTTCCAAATCGGCCCCGACGTAGGGGGCAAGATCAATTTTGTTGATGATTAACACGTCTGATTTCATGATCCCCGGCCCTCCCTTGCGCGGAATTTTATCTCCCGCCGAGACATCAATCACATACAGGGTCATCTCCACCAGTTCAGGGCTAAAGGTGGCAGCGAGGTTGTCGCCACCACTTTCGACAAATACGATATCGGGGTCAAACTGCTCCACCAGGCGATCGATCGCTTCTAAATTGATCGAGGCGTCATCGCGAATGGCCGAGTGGGGGCAGCCGCCGGTTTCGACGCCGATGATGCGATCGCGCTCCAACGCCTCGCTGCGGACCAAAAACTGGGCGTCTTCTTGGGTGTAGATGTCGTTGGTCACCACCGCAAGGTTAAATTCGTCGCGCATGGCTTTGCAGAGCGCATCGATCAGTGCAGTTTTGCCAGAGCCCACGGGGCCAGCTACCCCGACCCGAAACGGTTTCGTCACGAAATTATCCTCAATTTTGAAAGAGCAAATAGGGTTGGCAGGCATTATAACGACTGCCGTTTGGCAAACTGTCAGGACAGACATTTTCGTAATAACTGGCTGAACCCAACCGGACTATGTGGGCGAAGGCAGGCTGCTAACTGCGAAACAGTCGGCTGTATAGTCCCTCGTGCTGCATACTCGCGAGGGAAACGCCCCAATTGCAGGCCATGAGATCGGCCTCAGTCATGGTGGCAATGTCTGCCTGTGCAGTCTGAATCGGTTTCGTTAACTGCTGGAGGAGGCGTTGCCCTTGGGTTTGGCCCAGGGGTACGGCGCGGACGGCGGCGCTGATGAGATTCGCAGCCCAACTGTGGAGGAAGGCGATCGCGGCTGCCTCTAACGGAATTTGCCAAGCCTGAGCCACCAGACTGTAGGCGATTGCAAAATTACAGTTGCCCTGGCGCGCGAGGTCGGGCAACTGTCGCGTCAATTCCGGTTCCAAATCGGCAAACAAGCGCAGCAGCGATCGTCCCATTTGCCAGCTTTGCGATCGCATTTCTGCCGTTTCGCGCAATGCTGACAACCATTGATTCCAGCGGTCCACTGCCTCAAACTGGGCCTGGCTGGCAGCAACGTAGCTCCAACGCAGGATGGCGGTTTCGAGGCGAATGCTGCCGCTGCTAAGTTCTTGGGTGAGCCAGTGCAGGAGATCGGCGCTGGTGGCGATTGTGCCCTGAGTTGCTAGGGTTTCGACGCCTTCGGAATAGCTGTAAGCCCCGATGGGCAACGCCGGACTCGATAGCTGCAACAGCGTCAGCAATTTGCCACCCGTTAATTGCGCATTCATCTTCCAACCCCCATACCCGTCATGCTTCCCGAGTTTAGCGTTGATTGACAGTAGCGCACGGTGGGCACAAAACGAGAGCGGATTTAGCCGCGATCGCGTTAAATGCGCCGGGTCAGGTTGGGGCCGTGGGTGTCAGTGCCACAGGTTTTGAGCAGGTCAAAGTCTTCGGCCAGCTGGCGCATGGTGGGCGTCTTTTTGGGGCAGGGGCGCCACTCTTTGGGATTGTCGTAGGCGTAGTAAACCTCAATGCCATCGATGCCGTGGTCGGCGGCGGCCGCGACCAACTCTTCGGGCGATCGCCGATACCGACAAGGATGGGCCAGCACCGCAATGCCCCCCGCCGCCTGAATCGACGCGATCACTTGCGCTGCTTGCTGGTCGTGCCCTCGCGGGGAACAGTGGTTGAGATAGGGCTGCATTGCCGCGTGACCGGGCTTAAAGGCATAGCCCAAAATATGCACTTCCACGTCGGCTAGCAGGGAGGTGATTTCGACCCCCGTCCACAGACGCGGTAACCGTCTTGTTCCTTTGTGACGACCGCGCCGCTGAATCGGCGCCGGATTTTTCCATTGCCAGTCTTCTAAATATTGCTTGGCTTTGCGAAAGCCGCTGACGGTGTGATGGTCAGTAATGGCAAATTCTCGTAAACCGAGGCGAATGGCTTGCTCAATCAGGTTTTCGGCTGATAGTTGCCCATCCGAATGATGGGTGTGCATATGAAAATTCAGCCTGCCGGGACAGCTCGTTTCGTCTACCGTCTCAAATATTCCTCGAAGTTCTAGAGCATCTCTCTGCAATGCCCTAGCCGAGACGCCTATTTGGACGGGGCTGGTTACCATGATTGACCTTACCGACTATATTTCTCACTAAATTTCTTTATCTCTATCTAATATAGCCGTCGAAAAAAGTTTACGTATAACTAATTCTTATTTTTTCCTAAATAGAAAAATTCTTTGTCCGGTGTTGTCGGCTCTGCATTGTCTTGCCTGACGTCGGCACCCAAGGGGGCTCAGGGACGAACGCCTCGGAGCCTCTGCGGGCGGGAGTGGCGATCGCCAGCTTAATTGAGAATACTTTTCTGCAAGATCGCTATTTCAGTGAAAACAAATCAGCTTAGTCACTAGAGCGATCGCTAGCTTGTTGCCACTCTATCTGATCAAGGTTAGGCGGCACACCACAAAAAAATCCTGCTAAATCGTCAAAAAATCAGCTTAGGTGTCAATATGCAAGCCCAGTTAGTCCAAATTCCGAGAAAAATTGTAGAGAGTCGTTTGCAATAGTGATAGGATGTGCGCTAGTTGTTTTAATCGTAGTTATTCTCAATAAGGATTCGAACGGAAGTCATGTCCATGCACAAACTCACCCGGCGCTCATTTTTGGTGGCTGGAGGTGCTACCCTCGCCCTCACCGCCGCTCAACTCAATCGGCCTCGGCGGGCGATCGCTCAAACGGGCGAGATCAACCTTTATTCATCGCGCCACTACAACACCGATGATGCGCTGTACGAGGGGTTCACTGAGTTGACCGGGATTCGCGTCAATCTGATTGAGGGCGATGGTGACGAACTGCGAGAGCGGATTTTGAGCGAGGGCGCTAATAGCCCGGCTGACATCTACATGACCGTTGATGCCGGCCGACTGTGGCGTGCGGAGCAAGAGGGGCTGTTTGCGCCGGTGAGTTCTTCTATTCTCGAAGAGCGCATCCCAGCGAATCTGCGCAGCCCGGATAACCTCTGGTTTGGCTTTTCGACGCGAGCGCGGGCCATCATGTATAACCGCGATCGCGTCAATCCGACAGAATTATCGACCTATGAAGCTTTGGCTGAGCCCAAATGGGGTGGCCGGATCTTGGTGCGAACCTCAGGCAACATTTACAACATTTCTCTGATCGCGGGAATGATTGAAACCCTCGGTGAGGAAGCGACTGAAGAATGGGCGGAAGGCTTTGCGAGCAATTTGGCGAGGGAGCCGGAAGGCAACGATACAGCTCAAATCAAGGCAGTGGCAGCCGGTCTCGGGGATGTCGCGCTCGCCAACAGCTATTATCTGGCTCGCTTGGGCAAGTCGGATGACCCGGCGGATCAAGAAGTATTCGAGAAAGTCGGCATCTTCTTCCCGAACCAGTCAGACCGGGGCACTCACGTCAATGTCAGTGGCGCAGGCGTACTCCAAACGGCGCCTAACCCTGACGGGGCGATCGCCTTCCTCGAATACCTCTCTACACCGACCGCTCAAGCGTTTTTCGCTCAAGGCAATTCTGAGTACCCGGTGGTCGAGGGGACTGAGCTTGACCCAGTTCTGGCCAGCTTTGGTGATTTCATTGCCGATGATGTCAATGTCGAAGCCTATGGCAGAAATGCGGCGGCAGCGCTGCAACTGGCAGATCGTGTCGGCTGGGAATAGGTCACTGCTAGTCTGAGTCCAGTAGCGATCGGGGTGGGTTGCTGATGTTGTCTTAGTAAACCGTCAGGCGACCCGCCCCACCATTCCGGCTCCTTCAAACGGCACGAATGGCTTCCTTCAACACGGTTTTCCGCAGATGTGGCCGCAAAGAGCTGGGCGTGCCCACATCTACTGAACAGCCCAGTAGATCTTCTAAGTAGGTCTGCAACGCTAGCAAGGTGAATAGGCCAACCGGGCGATCGAACTCTACTAAAAAATCGATATCGCTGTCTGGAGTGGCCTCATCTCGCGCCACCGAACCAAATAAATACAGGGCCTTGACCGCAAATTCGTCGAGGCTATCTTTGTGGGCAGCGAGTTTATCCAACACCTGTTGCTTATCCACCTGACAGTCTCTAAATCAGCATTGGGAATGAAGCGCTTGCCTGTCAATTATCGCAGGCCGATTAGGGCGTGTTGCAATCGCGGTTTCCATCCAACTCTATGTAATCCGGCAGCTTCGTTCCGCAAAGTATTGCCTCAGCAAGCTGTTCTTCGGTCAGGTAAGAGACTCTCCTAAGATCAGCACCTGCAAGGTTAACGAATTCTAGATTGGCATCCTGAAGATCAGCGTCTTGTAAGTTTGCCTGTTGAAGTTGCCTGTTGAAGTTCAGCACCTTGTAAATTAGCATTCCGAAGAATAGCGCTTTGTAAGTTGGCATTCCAAAGCATCGCGTTTTGTAAGTTAGCACCCCCGAGGTTAGTGTCTTGTAAGTTTGTCTGCTCAAGGCTTATGAGATTCTGCCCGAGGTTAGCGTCTTGTAGGTTTGCCTGTTGAAGTTCAGCACCTTGTAAATTAGCATTCCGAAGAATAGCGCTTTGTAAGTTGGCATTCCAAAGCATCGCNNNGTCTTGTAGGTTTGCCTGTTGAAGTTCAGCACCTTGTAAATTAGCATTCCGAAGAATAGCGCTTTGTAAGTTGGCATTCCAAAGCATCGCGTTTCGTAAGTTGGCCTCCCCGAGATAAGCCTTTTGTAAATTAGCATTCCACAAGCTAGCGTCTTGTAAGTTAGCCTTGCTAAGGGAAGAGTCTCGTAAATCAGTATTCCAAAGGTAAGCCTTCTGTAAGCTAGCACCCCAAAGGATAGCGTTTTGTAGGTTGGCATCATTAAAATTAGTACCTTCCAGGTTTGCCTCACGAAAATTCGTGAATGGAAAATCGAGATTGCTCAAATTGACATTGCGTAGATCCATCTCTGACAAGTCTTGGTCTCGGAAGCTGATGACGGGTTCTGGAATGGGGGCCGCATTCTCATCTGCTGCTTCCGGATTCTCGGCCAATTCGTCAGGATTCTGGATGGTTTCTCCGGTAAGCACCTCGGTCTCTTCAGCATTTGGCGTCGCGGTATCAGGGCTCTGAGCCGACTTGTCGGCGGGCTCCTCAGCAGCAATGGTCGCCAAGTCAGAGGCTCTTAGAAATGCGAATAGCTGCTCGCGGCGATCTCGATCCAGTTCACGCAGGGCTGTGACGGTGCGACCTCGGGCTAAAATCACCACACCCGAATCCAGCGGCTGAGTCAGCAACTCGCGTTCAAAGGTGAAGGTTTCGAGCAGGGTGAAGTATTCTTTGAGGATGCGGTTTTGCTCGGCTTCGCGCTGAAAGTTACGGGTGATGATCGTACCGGCAACAGCTACAGCTAGCGGCACGGCCAAGAGTTTCACCCATTCCGCTTTGGGCAGCTTTACTAGCAATCCGGTCAAAGCCCATTTCGGAGCATCCCAGACGCCACCTTTGAGAATTTGGTAAGTGCTGGGATTCAATCTGGCAATCAGCTGACTGTTGCCCCGCAGAAGTAGGCGTTGAATGGGGCTTTGCACGATTTGCTCGGCGGCTTGCCAGTCGCTGTCAGCGTCGCCGGGACGGTGTAGCTTTTCTCTGTTTTTGTACACCTGCTCAGCGATCGCGGCTACCGGATCGCCTTGCGTGTCACCACTTCCCGATTGAGCCATCTCACCTGTGCCTTGCCGTCATCGGTATTGTAGGCGAGTCCCCAACGGTCGGCGCAAAATGGGCAACTATGTTGATACGGCCACAGTTCCACAAGATTTACGACCTCTGAGTGCAGAGCGATCGCTATTCAACGGTCTCCATCGTGGGCTCCGGTTCGGGTTCTTTGGTGGCGAGTCGGGCGACCCGCTGTTGAATGGTCAGGTGCGGGGCGACGCCTTCGTAGGCGTAGCGGTTAAAGCCACCCACTTCCACAATCTGCTGTAGATAATCGACCCGCTCTTCCGGCGCGGGGTGAGACGAGAACCACTGCACGCCGCCGCGATCGCCCACTTCATCTTCCAGGGTGATCATCAAGCTGTGCAGGCCATCGGCAGCATACCCAGCAGCCGAGAGCAACTGGGTGCCCAAAATATCGGCCTGGCGCTCCATTTCTCGCGAGTAGCTGCTGAAAATCAGGTTGGCCGCAAGCCCGCCGACTTCCCGAATTGGAATCACGCCAGCGATGCTGCTGAGCAGGTTGCCATTCGTCACCAGTTGAAAGCCGTGGGACAGCACGGCGTGGGCCAGTTCGTGGGCGACGAGTCCGGCCAATTCCGCTTCGGATTCGGTCTTGAGAATGGCCCCGGCGTTAATGAAAATCTTGCCACCGGGCAGGGCAAAGGCATTCAGTTCGGGCTCATCCACCACATAAAACTCGTAGGTAAATTCGTCGCGCCCCGCCAAGCTGGCTAGCTCTTGACCAATGCGGTTCAGGTATTCCTCAATTTGGCGATCGCGCAGCATGGGTAACTGGTCTTTGGCCTGTTCCGCCACACTCGCGCCAACCGCCGACTCTCCCTGGAGCAAGATCATGGCGGAGTTGAGTGCAGTGAACGGGCCGATCAATCCCCCCGTGAGCAACAGTCCGGCGGTGCCCGTGATGAGATTGCCGATCAAGTTGCCGGTCAATTCTTCATTCATCTCCGCCCGAAAGCGATCGAGGTTTTGGGCACTCAGCGCATCCATCTCGTCGCGGTCAGGATGCTCTGGATTCAACAGGGCGAACTGCTTGGCGGTAATGGCCGCTTCGATCCACTGCTCTAGGGCCATTTGGGCCTGGGTGCGAGCCTGCAACAGTTCTGGCTGGCTCGGGTAGAGCATCAGCGACTGATCCAAAATGGCATCTGCTTCGGCGGCGCGATCGTTTTCAATTAAATATTGAGAGTAAAAGGCTTGAGCCGGAATAAATTCGGGATATTCCTCCACCAGCAATTCCAGCGGCACGAGGGTGCGATGGGTGAGTCCCATTTCATAGCCCGCTTGGGCTTCGCGCCAATACACCGCGCCTGCTGGGGGCAAATCCGCCGGATCGGTAATCGGCTCAGGCCGCAACGAGGCTGGATCGATGCGCCAAACGGCATCTTTCACCTGGCGGTAAAGGACTTCCGCCGTTGCGTAATCCCCCGCCAAATAATGCTCATCCGCCGTCATCAAAATCTGCTGACGCTTCGTGATTTTGGGCGGCGACGTGTCGGTGCCCGTGGATTCGATATCGGTGTCGGTCCACTCGTCATCGTTGCTTGGAGCCTCTTCGGGGGAACTTTCGACGGGGAGTTGGGGCTCAAAGTCTGGCAAGTCGAGGGTTTCGGTTGTCGGAGCAGGGTCATCGTCGGTTGAGGTGTTGGCCTCGGGGATGCTCAACTCTTCCAAGGCGGTGGGCGACGGGGCCTCCTCCGCTGGGGTTTGGGCCAGCACGGGGGGTGAACTAGCGTAGCCCGGTTGTCCGCCCCAGGCAAACCACTGCCAGCCAGTGGAGATCAAAAGACCTACCAGACACCAAGCGATCAACCGCCGTCCTTTGTTCATGGCTTTTTGCCTGACTGCACTACAACCACGCTCTCACTCTAGCTTGCAACGTCTTCCATCCCTGACGCCGAGCCCTTGTTGCGGCTTGAGAAAACACGCGGCAAAAAGGGTTCTAAGACGGGGGCAAGCTAACGCCATTAGACGAAGCTGTAAGCGATGAGTTCCCCAGGTGTTGGGAACTCGTTGCTGCACGCGATGAATGACCTGCTAAGGAATCAGGATTTTATAAAACCCAAGGTTTTTTGACAGCATTTTGCCTGCGCTCGAACAGCCGAGACGGCTGTTCACACTTAATTAAGTTCCCATTCCTAAGCAACGAAAATGCCGGGTATGCTGCGCTTGAGCGGGGCCGTGCCCAAAGGGCGAGATGACACCCTACAAGGGGAGATGCTTGGCCAAGCGATCGCTCTTCACTCTGCCCCTCTAGAGCGGCCTCACCCGGGCCAACGTCGATGTTGCGGCTAGAACTGTCGTGGTGTTTGTGCCCGCTTCAGGCTAAACTCTCTGCGGTAGCGATCGCGCTCCAGAGCGTGAAATTTCGCATCTCCCAAGTCGTAATTTCGCAGCGATTCCAGACTGCTAATTCTTGAGTTCGCATGAAAGTTATTCCCACCGCGATTCCTGAGGTGTTGTTGCTAGAGCCCCAGGTTTATGGCGATCACCGAGGCTTCTTTTTAGAGAGCTTCAATCACCAAACTTTTGCCGAGAAAACGGGCCTAGACCGGATGTTTGTGCAAGACAATCACTCCCGTTCAAAGGGCGGCATTCTGCGGGGGCTGCACTATCAGATTCAGCAGACTCAGGGCAAGCTCATGCGGGTGGTCGCGGGCGAAATCTTTGATGTCGCGGTGGATATTCGCCGCCATTCTCCCACCTTTGGTCAGTGGGTGGGTGAGGTCCTCTCGGCTGACAACCATCGACAGCTATGGGTGCCCGAAGGCTTTGCCCACGGCTTTTACGTCATGTCTGACAGTGCCGACGTGCTGTACAAAACAACGGACTACTATGCGCCCCAGCACGAGCGCTCCATTTTGTGGAATGACCCTGATATCGCTATTGATTGGCCCTTGCGCGATCCGCATCCGGTGTTGTCGGCCAAAGATCAAGGGGGCGATCGCTTGGCTGATGCGGAGGTGTTTGACGCATGAAAATTTTGCTGTTGGGAAGTCGCGGCCAAGTCGGCCAAGAACTGCTGCTGACGCTGCCGACGCTAGGCACCGTCACCGCTTGGAGTCGTGACGAGTTAGATCTGGCTCAATTAGACACCATCGAAACCAAGGTAATCGCGCAGCAACCGGATGTGATTGTGAACGCTGCCGCCTACACTGCTGTGGATAAAGCCGAGCAGGAACCGGAACTGGCGCACACAATTAACGGTGAAGCACCGGGCAAATTGGCCCAAGCCGCCGCCGCGTGTGGCGCCACGCTGATCCACATTTCGACGGATTACGTCTTTGACGGTCAGCAAAACCAGCCCTATCGCCCCGACAGTCCGACGCAGCCGCTAGGGGTATATGGGCAATCCAAGCTCGCGGGGGAATTGGCCGTCAAAGCGGCCTGCGATCGCCACGTCATTCTGCGGACCGCTTGGGTATATGGCGCGAAGGGTCAGGGCAACTTTGTGAAAACTATGCTGCGCCTCGGGGCCGAGCGCGACACGCTAAAAGTCGTGTATGACCAAGTCGGTACCCCCACCTGGAGCTATGACATCGCCCAGGCGATCGCCCAGCTCATTCCGCATCTCACCCCTGAGACTTTTGGGACGTACCATTTCACCAATAGTGGAGCCGTCAGTTGGTACGACTTTGCGATCGCCATTTTTGAAGAAGCGGCCGCCCTGGGCTATCCCCTCGCGCTGAAAACGGTCTTGCCCATTACGACCGATCAGTATCCGCTCCCCGCTCAGCGCCCTGCCTACTCAGTAATGGGCTCAGAAAAACTCGATGCCCTGCTCAACCAAACGCCGCCGCACTGGCGCGTCAGCCTCCGCAAAATGCTGCCAGAATTGCTCTCGGCTCAATCTCAAAGCTAGCCAGAGGTCACCCATGACGCAGATGAAAGCACTCATGTTATCCGGCGGTCGTGGTACCCGACTGCGTCCCCTCACTTACACGGGCGCCAAGCAGCTGGTACCCGTGGTGAATAAACCGATTCTCTGGTACGGCATTGAGCAAATTGTCGCGGCAGGCATCACCGACATTGGCATCGTCATCAGTCCTGAAACGGGCGACGACATTCGGGCGACCACGGGCGATGGCGCTCAGTTTGGGGCCAAGATCACCTACATTTTGCAAGACAGCCCCGATGGTCTGGCCCATGCGGTGAAAATTGCCCAACCCTTCCTTGGCGAGTCACCGTTTTTGATGTACCTCGGCGACAACCTGATTCGGGATGCGCTGTCGGGGTTTGTCAGCGAGTTTGTGGAGCGATCGCTCGACGCCCTGATCATGCTGAAGCAGGTGCCCAATCCCACCGCTTTTGGCGTTGCGGTATTGAACCCTGAAGGCCGCGTCACTCGCCTGGTCGAAAAACCAAAAGAGCCACCCTCTGACTTGGCTTTGGTGGGGGTCTATCTGTTTTCTCCCCAGATCCACCAGGTGATTGCTCAGCTCCAGCCCTCACCCCGAGGGGAACTGGAAATTACCGACGCGATTCAAGCGTTAGTGGATACGGGCGGCAACGTCACCGCCGAGACCTTGCAGGGCTGGTGGCTTGATACGGGCAAAAAAGATGATCTCCTAGCCGCGAATCAAATTATTTTGGATGAAACCCTCGGACACCACATTGCGGGCACCGTCGATGACGCGACGCAGATTAGCGGTCGGGTGCGCATTGGCAAAGGGACTACTGTGGTGAACTCAACCATTCGCGGGCCGGTGGTGATCGGCGACAATTGCCGCATCGAGAATTGCTTTATCGGCTCCTATAGCAGCATTGCCAACGGTGTCACCATGCTCGATGTAGAAATGGACCACAGCGTTGTGCTCGAAGGCGCGGTCATCAAAGAACTGCATCAGCGCATCGTCGATAGTCTCATCGGTCGACGGGCTCGCCTCGTTCATAGTCCCAAACGGCCCAAGGCGTCGCGCTTTATGGTGGGTGACGATTGCGTGATTGAGCTCATTTAAGCCGAGCTGTGCTGTCTGCGCGAAGTGGCGGATGCCTGGATAGTCGGAAGCGGACCCCATCCGGCAACTGCTTTAAGGCGATCGCGGGAATTTGCCTTATCTATAGCGAACCGCAATCAGATTAGATCCCGTTCAGTTGCCGAATTGCTGATGGCAAAAGCATTCCGTGTACCGTACACCTGGAACCTTTCACCCCTCTGCTATCGAAGAGACGCAGGGCGATCGCGAATGGCTGTTTTTCCGTAGCGCCACGCCGCATAATAGGGAGACGTTAAAGTTCTACCCAGACTCGTGGCCCATTTTTGTCTGGTCAGCGGTTGTCGACGAGACAGATTAATCGGCCCCAATGCTGGTATGGGTAAGGCTCGAAGCGCAACTTGTCCAAAGCCATAGCGCCAGATTCGACTCCGATCGCTGCCCCAATCTAAACGTCGTGAGGGTTGTAAAGTTGACAGGCGACGGCGATTGGGCAACTGACGCCGTCAGTCAATGTATGGGAGCGATGCAACGATGACAGTTTGTGACTACAAACCCGGTCTGGAGGGGATTCCAGCAACTCAATCGTCGATTAGCCATGTCGATGGCCAGCAAGGCATTTTGGAGTATCGCGGCATCCGCATTGAGGATTTGGCCCAACACAGCACGTTTTTAGAAACGTCTTATCTGCTGATCTGGGGCGGGTTGCCCACCAAGACTGAACTCGAAGAGTTTGAGCATGGCATTCGTCATCATCGGCGACTCAAATACCGCATCCGCGACATGATGAAGTGCTTTCCCGAAGGGGGGCACCCGATGGATGCACTGCAGGCGTGTGCCGCCGCGCTGGGTTTGTTCTATTCCAAGCGGGCGTTAAATGATCCGCTGTACATCCAAAATGCGGTGGTGCGGCTGATGGCCAAAATCCCCACGATGGTGGCGGCCTTTCAGCTCATGCGTAAGGGCAATGACCCGGTACAGCCTCGCGATGACCTGGATTATGCGGCCAACTTTCTCTACATGCTGAATGAGCAAGAGCCCGATCCATTGGCTGCCCGGATTTTTGATATCTGCCTGACCCTACACGCCGAGCACACGATTAATGCGTCGACTTTTTCGGCGATGGTGACGGCTTCCACCCTGACGGATCCCTATGCGGTGGTGGCGTCGGCGGTGGGGACGCTGGCGGGGCCGTTGCACGGTGGGGCCAATGAGGAAGTGATCGACATGCTGGAAGCGATCGGCAGTGTGGAAAATGTGCGCCCCTATATTGACCAGTGCATTAAAGAAAAACGCCGGATCATGGGGTTCGGCCATCGGGTTTATAAGGTCAAAGACCCCCGCGCCAACATTTTGCAAAAGCTGGCCGAGCAGCTCTTTGAAAAATTTGGCACCGATGAATATTACGAAATTGCCCTAGAGCTAGAGCAGGTCGTCACTGAGCGCTTGGGGGCCAAAGGGGTCTATCCCAACGTGGACTTTTATTCTGGGTTGGTCTATCGCCGTTTGGGCATTCCCACCGATCTGTTTACGCCGGTGTTTGCGATCGCACGAGTGGCGGGTTGGCTGGCTCATTGGAAAGAGCAAATCCGCGAAAACCGCATTTTCCGGCCGACGCAGATTTACACCGGGAGCCATGACCAGAAATATGTGGCGCTGCACGAGCGGCCGCAAATCTGGGACCGCGATGTGACGAATGGTAAACGCCCCTAAGGGGTGCCTCCCCCCTGGTCACTTTGGGGTGAAGGACGCATATTAAATCCAGTGACGATTTTCAGGAACTCCGATCCCTTCACAGACGTGGAGGGATTTTTGTTTTTTAAGGGCTGGGAGAGAGCTGGAAACGCCGAGTCCAGGCCGACTACCGAATGTCATAGCCAAACAAATTGGGATCGACATCCTGCAAGTTCAGGTCAGCGAGTCCATACTCGGCCCAGCGGCGATCGACCAGGGCGGCGGTGTCCGGATCGGGAACCAGTTCGTCACTCCAGGGGCGATCGGTTTCGGGGTACACCTTGGTCGTCGCATCAATGCCCATGCGGCTGCCCAAACCCGGTTTCTCGGTGGCAAAGTCCAGACTATCGAAGGGATTGTCCGGCAGGATGAACACATCCCGTGCCGGGTCAACCTTCGACGTGACTGCCCACATCACCTGACGCGGATCGCGAATATTGATCGACTTATCCACCACGATGACAAACTTCGTGTAAGTGAACTGGGGCAGCGCCGTCCAGAAGGCGAAAGCAGCTCGCCGCGCCTGCCCGGGATAGCTTTTGTCAATCGACAGGACCGCAGCCTTATAGCTCAGTCCTTCCATCGGCAAGAAAAAATCGATAATTTCCGGCACCTGCATCCGCAAAATGGGCGTGTAAATGCGGTTTAGCGCCAGGGCCATCATGGCGTCTTCTTTGGGGGGGCGACCGCTAAACGCCGTCATGTAAATCGGCTGTTTGCGTTGGGTCATACAGTGGAAGCGCAGCAGGGGCGCATTGTCGCGTTGGGGGCCGTAGTAGCCGATATGGTCGCCCGCCGGACCATCCACGTCCGTTTCGCCGGGGGTGATGGTGCCTTCCAGCACGATTTCCGACAGGGCGGGGACTTCGAGATCGACGGTTTTGCACTTCGCCAGATTCACTCCCTGACCGCTGTAGAGGCCCGCAAAGAGCCACTCGGACAGGTCAATAGGCAGCGGCGTGGCGGCGGCGAGAATCAACAGCGGATCAACGCCCAGGGCCACGGCGACTTCCAATTTTTCGCCGCGCTCTGCCGCCTTGCGTAAATGGCGGCTGGGGCCACGCACCGAGAGCCACTGCACCGTGGCCGTATTTTTGGACTGCATTTGCAGACGATAGACGCCCACGTTGGGGATTTTGCTCTCGGGGTCTTTGGTCACCATGAGGCCGAGGGTGATGACCTTACCCGCATCGCCGCTGTAGACGCGGAGTAGCGGCAGTTGGTTGAGATCGACCTCGTCCCCTTTCAACACCACTTGATGGCACGGGGGAAACAGATCGCGATCGGGCTTGGCTTTGACCACGTCGAACAGGGCTTTCCCCATTTCCACCGCTTGGGAAAATTTCTTAGGTGGACGGGGCTGATATAGCAGGGCGAGCTTGTCGCCGATCGCCTCCAATTCCTGCGGCGACTCTAGCCCAAAGCTCCAGCACACGCGCTCCAGCGTGCCCAGCACGTTAATCGCCAACGGCATCGACGCGCCTTTGACGTTTTCAAACAGCAGGGCTGGTCCGCCCGATAGCAGCAGGCGATTGGCGATTTCCGCGATTTCTAAATCCGGATCGACGGGAGCCGTGATGCGCCGCAGTTGGCCGCGCTCTTCCAGCCGCTTCAAAAACGCTTGCAGGTCTTTTGCCATGATTAAAGAAATGTAAAGCCGTCCTGGTTTCATTATGGGGGAAATCGGCAGCGGCTCCCGGAAAACCGTTAACGGGATCTTTACTTCATTCCGCCAAGGACTCCGTATAGTGAGAGAAAATTACCTTGTCGGGCAGATAAAGATAGATGCGATCGATGATGCGCGGCATCGTGTTACTGGGCGGTGGTCTGGCGCTGACCGGATGTTTTAACCGTCTCGACACGATCGCCATTCAGCAAGAAATTGAGGCGGAAATTGAGAGCCAGAGTCGACGGCTCTCACTGGCGGAAGTGCG
Source organism: Leptolyngbya iicbica LK (assembly GCF_004212215.1). NCBI lineage: Bacteria > Bacillati > Cyanobacteriota > Cyanophyceae > Leptolyngbyales > Leptolyngbyaceae > Leptolyngbya > Leptolyngbya iicbica. The sequence goes on along the minus strand of NZ_QVFV01000001.1, from coordinate 435,091 downwards.
CTGTCCGACCAACATCCCCAAACAGGCGGGCGCCTACTTTCGTTGCGTGGGTTATCTACGCCCCGAGGGCGAGTTCACCATCAATGTGGTGCAGCAAGATGCCCAGGGCAGCATCGAGTGGGATGTGCCCAGTTCGGCAGTAATTTTGAACCTGGCGAAGGTGGAAGACCAAATTCAGCAGGACTTTGCCCAGGCGTTTGCCAAGCGGGCCAATATCGACTGTGGGGCGCTGTATCGACTCAATCAGCCGGGGGCGGAATTTGAGTGTGAGGTGGTGGGCGGTGTCGTGCTGGACGCTGAGCAGATTACGACGGTGGTGGTGCAGGTTGACCCGGACGGTAATTTGAATTGGTATGAGATGCGGGAGGCGATCGCCCCCGTCACCAACGTCGCTAATCCCTCAGCCGAGGATAGCCCAGACGCAACCGGCAATTCGCAACCTGCCGCGAATGATCGTACGGCCCCGTCTGCCTCCGCTAACAATGCGGAAACGCAGTGAGAGGAGCCGACAGGATAAGCTGTTAGCCCTTTAATTTGCACAGTTGACTCAATTTCAGGCGTGGTTGGACAGGCTAGGACGCCTATCCAACGAGTTGTCCCTGGCATCTAAAAAATGCAAAGCAGGTGGGTTTCGGCTTACCGTTCTTGGTCACGCCCTGGATAAATGCCCGACGTTGCCTAAGCCGGTTGAAAACAGCCGTCGGTCAGCGCAAAGCGAATGTAGGGTGAGTACAGTTCTGGTTCTAATAAAAACGAGTCATGCCCCTTGTTCGAGTGCACTGTAATGTACTTCACGGGCACCTCTGCCGCCTCTAGCGCTTTGACGATCGCAAACTGTTCTTCCGGATAAAAGCACACATCCGAGTCAATGCTGAAAACCAAATATTGTTGGTGTTCGCAGCCCTGAAAAATTTTCGGCGTTACTGCTTCCAGGCTGTAGCTCCGCCAAACGTCCATAATCCGCAGGTAGCTATTGGCATCAAAGCGCTCGGCAAACTTTTTGCCCTGGTAGAACATGTAAGACTCAATGGGGGTCGAGAGTTCGTACTGTTGGCCCGTCTCGTCTGGATGCAGCACCTCTTGTTTCGCCCGCTTTTCCAACACGTCTAGAGAAACGAACGTTTTATGGGAGATCATCCGAGCGAGGATGATGCCCGCTTTGGGGTGGGGGCCATCGTAGTAATCGCCGTTGTTAAAATCTGGATCGTTGCAAATGGCGACGATTTGCTCAAAGTTCTGCACCCGTTGAATTACCGTGGTTTGAAATCCTGAGGCTAGGGGAATGATCCGTTTGACGCGATCGGGAAATCGGGTGGCTAGGAGAATCGCCAACATGCCGCCCAGAGACCCGCCCACAGCGGCGTGCAAGCAGTGAATGCCCAAATGCTCTAGCAGCAAGATCTGACTGCGGACAATATCGGCGGCACTAATTTTGGGGAACTGGCTGCCGTAGGATTTCCCCGTTTGCGGATTGATGGAGCGTGGCCCCGTCGAGCCGTAACAACTGCCCAGATAGTTGACGCAGATGACGCAATACAGGTCGGTATCGAGCGCTTTACCCGGTCCAATAAACTCATCCCACCAGCCGGTGACACATTCATCCGTCCACAGGGGAGCCACGCCGGGCACGGCTAAGTTGACGCCCGCCGCGTGTTGACTGCCGGTTAAGGCATGAAACACCAAAATGGCATTGCTAGCGTCCGCATTGAGCAGGCCATAGGTCTCGTAGGCTAACGTCAGGGTTGCGAGGGATTCCCCCGACTCTAAGGTAAAAGGTTCGTTGAGATGAAAGAACTGAGTGGTAACGGAACCAATGGTCATGGGGCGATATCGCTCGTGGTCGGCAGCTGGCAATGATGAAAACGATGGAGGGCGATGTATCTGTTTAGCGAGGCTTGCGATCCCCCGCTGTCGCTGCCCCCTTAGCAAGGGGGCTCAGAATATCCCGGCTCGGAGTCCCCTTGCCAAAGGGTGATTGAGGGGGATGTAAGGGGGAGCAGTCGCAACCTGACACTAAACAGATACAGGGCGATCGCCCTCCATCTCCCAGGAGCTTCCTTGACAGCGACATCCGGAGTTACTGGGGACTCCGATCGCGGCCGCGATCGCCCCTTTAAACCTGCGCCAGGGCCTGCTTTAAGTCATCAATGATATCGTCAACATCCTCAATGCCAATGGCTAAGCGCACCAGCTCAGGCGAAATGCCGGAGCTGGTGAGATCGGCTTCTGAGAGTTGGGAGTGGGTGGTGCTGGCGGGATGAATGGCCAAACTCTTGGCATCACCCACATTGGCCAGGTGCGAAAAGAGGTTTAACTTTTCAATGAAGGTTTTACCCGCGTCGGCCCCGCCGGTAATGCCAAAGACCACCATTGCCCCAAAGCCTTTTTTCAGATAGCGTTTGGCGACTTCATGGGCTTTATCCGTTTCTAAACCGGGGTACCGCACCCACTCCACCTTGGGATGCTGGGTTAAAAATTCAGCCACCGCCATGGCATTTTCACAATGGCGTTGCATCCGCAAATGCAGCGTTTCAATGCCCTGTAAAAACATCCAGGCATTGTCTGGAGCAATGCAGGCCCCCAGATTGCGCAAGGGCACCAGCCGCATCCGGAGAATGTAGGCCAGCGGTGCCAGCGGCCCCAAATCGTGGGCAAAACGCAGCCCATGATAGCTGGCATCGGGTTCGCTCATGAGGGGAAACTTGCCCGAAGTCCAGTCAAATTTGCCGGAGTCCACAACGATGCCCCCAATGCCGGCCCCGTGGCCGCCGAGCCATTTCGTCAACGAGTGCACCACAATATCGGCACCATGTTCTAGGGGGCGGATCAGATAAGGGGTGGTGAAGGTGCTATCCACCACCAGGGGCAGGCCTTGCTCATGGGCGATCGCCGCGATCGCCTCCAGGTCAGACACTTCTAGCCCCGGATTGCTCACCGTCTCGCAAAACACCAGCTTGCATTTGTCATTAATTGCCGAGCGAAAGTTCTCTGGATTCCGAGGATCGACGAAATTCACCTTAATGCCCAAGGTCGGCAAAATGTCCTTAAACATGGTGTAGGTGCCGCCGTACAGGGTATTCGCAGAGACAATCTCATCCCCCGCCTGGCAAATGTTGATAATGCTGTAGAAAATGGCACTGGTGCCGGATGCCAAAGCCAGGGCAGCGACTCCCCCTTCCAACGCCGCCACCCGCTTTTCTAACACGTCGTGGGTCGGGTTCATCAACCGCGTATAGATGTTGCCCAGTTCCTTGAGGCCAAACAGATTGGCGGCGTGCTCTGTATCCTTGAAGACATAAGAGCTGGTGCGATATACGGGAACCGCCCGGGCCAAGGTCGTGGGGTCAGGTTCCTGGCCTGCGTGCAGACATTGGGTGCCAAGGCCATATTGTGCGTTCATCGACCCGAATCTCCAAATAAGATTTGCCCAGGGATCTTATCTTGATTCCTTCGGTGACTGGGCAATTACTCGCCGATCCTTAAGCATTCTTGAGACCGAGGGCGCGGTTAAAGCAGCTCGGTTGTCCCCCTCGGCAAAGCGCATCTTGCCGGCGCTTGAACCGCCAAGACGGCTGTCCACACTGAATCAATTTCCATTCCTAACCGGGGCCGAGGGGCAATCCAGCCATGGATGCCAGCCGCCTGCCAACTTACGGATCAGGTAGCTGAGGGGATTCTTCGGCGATCGCCTCCGTCAGCTTGGGGACGTGGGGCGGGGTCATGATCGTGCAGCAGAGGCCCAGGAAGACGAGTAGGGAACCCATGATTTCCCAGCGGCTGAGGCTGTCGCCCAGCAGGGATACCGAAAACGCCATGCCAAAAATCGGCACCAGCAGGGAAAAGGGCGCGACCCGATTGGGTGAATAATGCTGGACGAGGTAAGCCCAAAAGCCAAAGCACAGCAGCGAGGCAATTAAGCCCGTATACAAAATGGCCCCGATGCCGAGGGGCGTGAGCGATCGCAACGCTGTCCACTGCCCTGTCTCAAACCGCAGCGACAGCCCCAGCAGCGGCAAGGGCGGCACCACCGCCATCCACACAAAGAGCCGAAAGCCATTGCTCACTTTTGCGAGTTTGATGCAGATATTGCCGACGGCCCATGACGCCGCTGCCCCAATCACCAGGAGCAAGCCGAGGGAAGACCCGTGGCCGCTGCGAGCAACGGCGATCGCCCCCATGCCTGCCAGCGCTAGCCCCACCCCCAACCATTGCTGGCGACGCGGCACATCCTGCAACACCCAGGTCGAAAACACCAGGGTAAACAGCGCCTGGGACTGAATGACCAATGACGACAGGCTGGCGGGCATGCCATTTTCCATGCCGACATACAAAAAGCCGTATTGAAACGCGCCCATTGCGAGTCCGACGGCCACAATCCACCGCCAGGGGATGCCCGTGCGCGGCACAAAGAAAATGGCGGGAAACGCCACCACGACAAAGCGCAATGCAGCAAACAGCAGGGGCGGAAATTCTCCCAGTCCGACCTTGATCGCGACAAAGGTAAAGCCCCAAAGCGACGCCGCCAAAATCGCTAGTAGCGTGTGGACAACACTCATGCGCAGCCCTCAGAACCCTCAACAATCGGTTGCAAGGAAATGGCGATCGCCCTCAGAACTTACACCTCTGTCCTGAATCGATCTTCATTTCGTTGCGATCATTTCGATCGCTCCCCATGCTGCCACACCCACTCCCGAAGTCGGCGTTACTTCACACTGACTGAACCTTTGCGCCGCGATCGCCCGTTGAGCCGCAGTCTGATTAGGCCGACGGTTGCCGTTTAGCATAGTGGGCTTTCAGGTCAGCGATCGCAAATAGCGCCTCAAACTTCAGCCCCTTGGATTCATAAAACTCCCGCCCACCCTGTTGGCGATCCACCAGAGCCAGCACAGTATCGACGGTGTAGCCAGCGCCCCGCAGCCGTTCCACCGCCTTCCACGCCGATTGTCCCGTCGTCACCACATCTTCCAGCACAATGACGGACGCGCCAGCGGGTAGGGTTGGTCCTTCGATATAGGCTTGAGTCCCGTGACCTTTAGCTTCTTTACGCACAATGAGCGGGGTAATGGGGCGATCGCTATAAGCGCCAACGATGCTGACGCCGCTGACCATTGGGTCGGCCCCCAGGGTGAGCCCCGCCACTGCCGTCACCTCAGGGGGAATGCGATCGAGCAACAACCGCCCCATCATGACCCCGCCAGCGGGATGCAGCGTGACCTGCTTGCCATTGATGTAGTACGTGCTTTTTTGCCCCGAAGATAGGGTGAAGTCGCCTTCTTGATAAGCTACCTCGCAAAAGAGATCGAGTAGGCGATCGCGCACCTCAGGCAGCGGCAACGTCGTCAGGGCCAGAGTCGAAGGGTGATTGCTCAAAGTCATGGATTCAAAATCAATAAAAAATGCGCCGTTTCTAGCAGGCTGCGCTATAAATGACGTGCGTACAGGCGTATCTAGTGAGATCAAAGCTCAACATAGTTTACGCCGCCAAATGCTCATCAAGCGCAGCCCAACTTTGTCGAATGCTGCCGCTGCCGATTTACTGGAGTGAGGAAAGCGACATGGCCAACTTTATCGTCCGAATGTTAACTGTGACTGTAGCTGCGGTATCGGCAGTGGCAATCACCTCTGTGGCCAAAGCTGACGAGCCTCCCACGACGAACTCAGCCTATGTTCCGGAAGCGGCGAATGAAATTTTCTTCAATAATTCGCCATCCTTTAATCAGCGTCGTTCCTTGGGTGGGCAGTTGAGCACGATGTTTGGCGTCGGTGGCTTTCCCGAACAGAACATCATGCAGGACGGCTATGACGTGTTTAACGCTTACAATTATTTGCTGGAGCTACAAACGCAGTCTGACCCCACGCTGCGCGTCCCCGACCTGATGAATCCTTACAATACGTCGGTGCAGTTTTTGCCCACGATGACAGAAGGGGCAATTTCTGGCAGTGAGTTTGTTTTTGAATAAATAACGATATTGGGGGCAGCCCTGACTTCAGCTGCTGTGCCCAAATCTGGCTTGCACACCTGGCCCATCAATGAGGTGAGATTGCCAAATGGTCATTGACCGATCATCCTAGTTGGCGTCGCTAAGCCTTTGGAAAAGGATTTGTTTTGCCAGAATCGTTGCCCATGACCGTCAACTCTGCGATCGCCCTCGGCAGCAACCTCGGGGATTCCTTAGCGATTTTGCAAGGGGCGATCGCAGCGCTAGATCGTCATCCCAATGTCTCGGTGACCCGCTGTTCCAGCATTTATCAAACCGCCCCGGTTGGCCCCCCTCAGCCAGATTATTTCAATGCCTGTGCGCTGCTGGCGACGACCCTGCCACCTGAGGCGCTGCTGCAATTGTTATTAGCGATCGAAGCGCAATTTGGGCGGGTGCGGCGAGAGCGTTGGGGCGCGCGCTTGTTAGATCTGGACTTGCTGCTGGTCGAAAGTCAGCAATGCCAAACCTCGCGGCTAGAATTGCCCCATCCCCGCATGTGGGAACGGGCCTTTGTGATGGTGCCCCTAGCTGAAATTGCGCCCGACTGGCCGCATCCCGCAACGGGGCAAACAGTGGCCGAGATTTGCGCCACCCTGTCGACCGACGACATTCACCGCCTCCCTGATGTCTGCGTGTGTGTCCCGCCCTCCTCTAGAGGACTGTGATAGTCTATTCCTCACAACGCCCGCTGGCCTGGTCAGTTTTGTCGGCGGCGCGTTCATTTTGTTTATTGCTGCCAACGTTTATGCCACTCGGTAACGAACCGCCCCAACTGCTCAAACAGCGTATTTTGATCAAGGGCCGCAAGTTTAATTTTGAAGTTAACAGCTTGCGTTTGCCCAACAAGGCCGAAGGCGAATGGGAATGCATTCGACATCCGGGCGGAGCATTGGCGATTCCCGTGACGGCAGAGGGCAAGTTGGTACTGGTGCGGCAGTATCGCTTTGCGGTGCAGGGTCGCCTGCTCGAATTTCCTGCTGGGACCGTCGAAATGGATGAAACGCCCCTGCAAACCATTCAACGAGAAATTCAGGAAGAAGTTGGCTATAGCGCCAATACCTGGCAATCTTTGGGTAACTTTCCGCTGGCACCGGGCTATTCCGATGAGTTTATCTATGCCTTTTTGGCCACCGATCTAGAAAAAATTGACCAGCCCCCTGCGGGTGATGTGGACGAAGACATTGAGGTGGTTCATCTCACGCCGGCTGAGTTTGCGCAGGCCGTGGCCAATGGTGAAGGCGTGGATGCGAAATCCATTGCCAGTTACATGCTGGCGAAAGGCTTACTGGCTGAATCATCTAGCTAGGCAGTTGGGTCCGTTGATTCCCTCAGGGATGGGGATAAGGATGCGGGCACCTGATGCCGAAAGGGGTGGGGCGTGTTCAATAGGGGTTCGATTTCGGCGATTGGCAAAGGACGGCTGAAGTAAAACCCCTGACTATAGTCACAGCCGACCTGGCGCAAATGTTGCAGTTGCTCTAAGGTTTCACCCCCTTCAGCGATCGCAATCATGCCTAAGCGATCGCCTAGCGTCACAATCGTTTCCACAATTTCTTGATTCACCTCGGCTAACTGCAGGTTCGAGGTAAAAGCCTGATCGATCTTCAGGGCACTGAGGGGAAAGCGGTGTAAATAACTCAGCGATGAATAGCCCGTCCCAAAATCATCGATCGCCAGTTGCACCGTCAGTTGCTGAATCTGAGCTACGAGTTGTAGGAGCTGAGGCGAGTCGCCCACTAAGAGGCTTTCGGTGATTTCTAAGACGAGATACTCGCCAGCCAATCCAGACACCTCTAGCGCTTGCCGAATGTGTTCCACCAAATTCGGCATTTGCAAATCTTGCGCCGACAGATTCACGCTGACCTTCAGCGCTTGGGCGGGGGCATAGCGCTGTTGCCACTGCTTGACCTGATGGCACGCGGTGGTAATGGCCCACTGGTCAATCTCGACAATGAGTCCCGTCTCTTCGGCGATAGGAATAAACTCGCTGGGGGAAATCAGGCCGCGCTTGGGATGCCGCCAACGGCATAAGGCTTCGACGCCATAGATGTCGCCATTGTGGAGATTCACAATGGGTTGATAATGCAGCTCTAACTGCTGAGTGGCGATCGCTCGTCGCAGGTCTTGCTCGAGTTGCAGCTGGTCGGTCACCTGCGCATGCAAGATCGGATCAAACATGGCGTAACTGTTTTTGCCATTCGCTTTGGCGCGATACATCGCAATATCCGCATCGCGCAACAGCTCCATAGCGCTGCGATACGCCAATGAGCCCATCACAATGCCAATACTGGCGGTGACCAAAACTTCTCGCTGGGCGATGGCAAACGGCTGTCGTAGCCTGTCTAACAGGCGGTTGGCCACCGTCAAGACTTCGGCGGTGTCACTGACCATGTCTAGCAAAATGACAAACTCATCTCCCCCCAAGCGAGCTACTAAGTCCCCCGGGCGCACCATGTGACCGAGCGCTTGGGCCACCAGGGTCAGCAGTTGGTCGCCGACCATATGCCCGAGTGAATCATTGACTAACTTAAATCGATCTAAATCGAGAAACAGCACCGCAAATTCTTGATGGGGGGGGCGCTTGACCCGTTCTAAAGCCCGCTCAAGCTGAGTCATTAGCAGATTGCGGTTGGGCAGTTGGGTCAGGGCATCGTGCAAAGCGTTGTGGCGCAGTTGGGTTTCGGCTTGCTGCCGTTCGGCTTCGAGTTGCTTGCGATCGCTAATGTCTTGAATGATGGCGGCGAGCACCTCAAAGTTACCCTGCTCATCTCGAATCACTGAGGCGGTCAAATTGACCCAGAGCACGGACTGATCGCGGCCCACGTAGCGCTCATCAATGGTGAAAGCGGACTTTTCAGAGCGGTTGATTTGCGACAACAATTCCTGATGCAAATTTTGGTCATCAGGGTGCACGAGTTGGCTCAACGACATTAATTGCAGCTCGCGTTCGCTATAGCCAGTCAGCGCGCAATACTTGGCATTGGCCTGCACGATTTGCCCATCAGACTGACAAAACGCAATGCCCAGGGTGGCTTGCTCATACAGCGAGGTGAAAAAGGATTGCTGATCGCGCAACGCCTGTTCGGTGGCCTGACGTTTTTGCAATTCGGCTTGGGCTGAGTGAAATAGCTCTGATTGGTGAATGGCGATCGCGAGTTGATCGGCAATGCGTGAACTCAGTGCCACAGCCTCGGGCGCCCAAGTCGGGCGCACTTTTCTCAGCGTTAGGTTGCCCCAGATGCGTTGGCTAACCCGCAGGGGAACAATCAGCCAGGCCCCGGGAAATTGTTTCGCCAATTGGCGATGTAATGGGTCAACGAGGGTCTTGCTATCGTCTACACAAATCACTTCCCCCTGTGTCAGGGCCGCCGATAGAGGATTTTCGGCATCCGGTATCCATAAATCCAAACAGGATGGAGCCATCTCATTCGCTCGATATTCTGCAATGTGTTGCCAGCTTTGGGATGCCATTTCGTAGCGGGCGATCGCGCCATGATCCGCTGCTAGCAATCTGCAGACGTCTTCTAATACCAGGGGGAACAGCGACTCAATCTCAAATGACTGCCGCATGAGTTTGATGATGTCGTTGACCGCTCGCTCTTGCTGGGCTTGACGGCGCAAAGTCTCTTGGGCCAACTGTAGGTCGGTCACGTCTCGCGATGTGGCGACGACTCCATGGACTTCGCCGTCATCATCCACAAAGGGCGCATAAGTGAGGTGAACAAAGCGCCGCCGACCCTCCGGAAAAGTAAACCAATCGCTATATTGCACGACGTTGCCCTGCAAGCATTCATCTAGCCGGGGCTTGATAACGGCTTGAAACGTTTCTTGTCCGAGTAAATCGGCGACTGAATGACCAATAATGTCCTGACGTGATTTTTGATTCCAGTCTAAATAGACTTGATTTACCACTCGGTAGACGTAGTTGCAGTTCAACAAGGCAAGACCGTCTTGCGTTGCGGAGACAATATGTTCGTATTGTATGAGGCGTTCTTCATTCGCCTCTCGCAGACTCAGTTCTTGCTGCAGTTGCTGATAGGTTTCGGCTTTCTCAATCGCGATCGCCAGTTGAGCCGCCACGCCTTGAGCGAGTTGAATGTCTTCTTCGGACCAGTCCACATATTGATGCAAGCGTCCGAGGGTCAGACTGCCCCAGATCTTTCCGCCAATGCTGATGGGGGTTAATAGCCAGGCTCCGGGATCGGTTTTAGCCAGCTGACTGTTTACCGGATCTTGAATCGTGCGCGTATCGTTGACCTGCACGACCTCCAATCGCTTCAGCCGTTCGGCGAACGGATTATCTTGATCGGGAATCACATCATGGGTTTTGGTGACGGGCTCATGATCGGCATTGAAAACAATGCGATGAATCCAACATTGGCGCTCTGGCAAATACTGCACAATGCTCACTTGGGCGTTCAACAGTTCAGCAATATGAGAGGCCGAAACCGAAAAAATCGTGTCGAGATCTAAGGACTGATGAATGGCATCAACGACCCGGTGTAAAGCTGCTGTTTGTTGAGTTTGCTGTTCAAGTTGGGCTTGGGTGGTTTTCAATTCACTGATATCAGAGGAAACGCCGATCAAGCCCAGCAAATTTCCGGTCGCATCATGTATTGGCGCAGTGTGGACGAGGGCTGTGAACTCGCGATTGTGGCGATCGCGAACTTGAAACTCCCCAGACCATGTTTTCCCCTGCCGTAAATCGGCCAAAATCTCAGCAGATTGCTGCTGCTTATTCAAGGCTGGCGTCACCGTCGAGATGGGCCGCCCTAAGACTTCACTTTGGGGCCATCCATAGAGTGATTCCGCCGCCTGGTTCCAAAACCGAATATTACCCTCCGCATCGGTGGCAATGACCGCCTGGTTGATGGCATTCAGCAGTAAGGCCGATGACGGATCGAAACAAATCTGGCTCCAGTTATCGCCGACTGGATCGAGAGATGAAGGTTGGCCTGGCATATCCTCATGCAGCGATTCAATGCTGCTAGCGTGACGTCAATGCAGTGGCGAAGATAGGAAAACGGGTTGTTCGCCTGGGAACATCGGCTTGGGCAAATATTGAGCTCACGCATTGCAAATAGTTGCCTGCGCTTACCAACTTTCTTTGGTTACAGCATACTTACCAGGGTTACAAAAAAATAAGTTGACGACATGAAAATCAATGTTTTTGCCCCTAGTAATTGACCTGATATGAAGGTCAGCGATCGCCGCTAATGGTGAACTTAGTCAGCAGCCAGCGTCGCAGATTCAGCGCTAAATTTTGATGCCGTGAATGGGCATTTGCCCTGTCTGCAGCCGTTGCCAATAGTCTTTTAGGGCGGCTGCCACCTGGTTAGACAGCAACATGCAGCCGAGCAGATTAGGAATGGCGATCGCAAACAGCATCATGTCGCTAAAGGCCAGTACGGCACTGGGTTGGGTGACGGTACCGACAAAGGTGGCGGCCACATAAACCACTCGGTAGGCGGCCAACCAGCGATCGCCCGTCAGATAGCGCCAGCACTGCTCGCCGTAGTAGCCCCAGGAAATAATGGTGGAAAAGGCAAAGAGGCACACCGCAACGGTGAGCATAATCGAGAAGCCGGAAACCGCCTGCCCAAAGGCGATCGCCACCAGTTCAAAGCCGAGCGCCGCATCAGGAGCGGTTTGATACGCATTCGTCACAACGCACACGAGCGCCGTCAGGTTGCAGATCACGATGGTGTCGATAAAGGGTTCCAGCGAGGCGACGATGCCCTCGCGTACGGGTTCTTTGGTGCGAGTGGCGGCGTGGGCGATCGCCGCCGATCCCACCCCCGCCGAGTTGGAAAAGAGTCCCCGGCGTAATCCCTGCACCATCACGGCAATCATGCCCCCTTCGATCGCTTGGGGACTGAATGCCTCCCGCGTGATCAGCGCGATCGCCCCTGGCACCGCTGGCAAGTTCGCCACAATCACCCAGACGCCCGACAGCACGTAGAGTCCTGCCATGGTCGGCACAATGGTGCCCGCCACCGTGCCAATGCGTTGAATGCCCCCGACAATCACCACCCCGACCATAGCCGTCAACAGCAGTCCATAAATCCAGGGGTACTGATCAATCAGGGGAAAAATTTGCGCGATCGCGGCCTGGGTCTGATTAGCCTGAAACATATTGCCGCCCCCCAAGGCCCCGATCGCACAGAGCAGGGCAAAGGCAAACGCTAACCACCGCCCGAGGGAGGGCAGCCCTAGTTTGTCTAACCCGTGCGATAAGTAATACATGGGGCCACCGGCAATGGTGCCGTCTGGGCGTACAGTGCGATATTGCTGGGCCAGGGTGCATTCCACAAACTTGCTCGACATGCCCAAAAAGCCAGCCAGGGTCATCCAGACCACAGCTCCTGGCCCCCCGAGTTGAATGCCGATCGCGACCCCGGCAATGTTGCCTAAGCCGACGGTGGCGGAGAGGGCGGTGGCAATCGCTTGAAAGTGGTTCACCTCCCCCGGTTCATTCGGATCGTCGTAGCGGCCCAGGGTGACGGCGATCGCATGGCGAAAGGCGCGAATATTAATCAACCCCATCCGCAGGGTGAAATAGGTAGCCCCGACTAACAGCCACAAAATGACGAGGGGTAAGCCCCCAATACTGAAGAACAGGGTCTTTTCTAGGGCATTGACACTGGTATTGAGGGCTCGGTCTAACCCATTGGTGACGGCATCCAAGAATAGAGCGAGGTCAAACGGCAACGAATTCAGCAAACAGATCTCCGACGGCACCGCCCCTAATTATAGAGAGTCTGACTGGCTCAGGGGCTAACGATAGCGCTGCCGATCCTATTGGTCGCGTCGTCGGCCCAATGCTCGCAGCCTGTTGCCAGGGACTGTGGGCATGACTCCAGCGGCCAAGCAGCCACCGAGGAGTCATTAGACTCTGAGCCGTGACTCAAGGGTGTGGGCAACGCCCGTTTTACATCAAGTCGAGGTCGCCTTGCACATCCAGCCGTTTATAGGGGCTCAGCGTCATGTAGCTGTCAGCCAACTGCTCCGCAATATCCGGCGTGACCCAGCCTAATTGCTTGAGCAAATGCACAGCCACTGCATGTTTGGCCCGCTTGCTGCCGTCCCGCACTTTAATGGCAAGGCCCAGACCTTCGCCGACTCGACCAATACACTGAACACCTTCGGCCCCCGATTTGCTGACTAGCTCGCCTGCGGTCAGGCGCATTAGCTCAGTGTCAAAAGCGCCCGGGCCAGCCACCATTTCTGGATGGTGAGTCATGGCTCGCACGATGCGTTCCATCTCGAGATTGTCGCCCGAGGCCAGCTTGGCAAATAGCACGGCCATCTGTCGCAGGGGCATGAGATAGGTCGGCGCACCACAGTCATCGTGCGCCCCGATAAATTCATCAGCGGGCATACTCAACAGCTCTGCCACCGTATTCAAGATGAACAGTTGCAGAGGATGGTTGCGATGCAAATAGCTTTCCAACGGCCAGTTACGCTGCTGACAGAGCGCCAACATCCCGGCGTGTTTGCCCGAGCAGTTGTGCTCTAGCGAGCTTTGTTTGCCTGCGGGAACCGGACATTGCAGTTGGGTCGGTTCTAGCTCCGCTTTCCAAAGAATGTGAAAGGCCTGGCGCACTTGCTCGATGCGGCCTTGGTGAGAGGCACACATGATGGCGAGGTCGCGATCGTCCAGCTCATAGCGCTCTAGCGTGCCGGCAGCCGCGACGGCCAGAGCCTGAAAGGGTTTAAGCGATGAGCGGATAAAGGTTGCAGCGTCCCCGTCGCCCGCTACAGACAACATGCGGCCCCGGCTGTCACAGACGACGGCATGACCGATATGCACCGACTCAATAATGCCTTCTCGCAGGAGCTGAACTTCGAGTTCAGGAGATTGATAACGTTTAGCCCTAGTCATGACTAAGACTCTCACATACAGGGGTCATAAAGGCAACGGCTTACAGAACTTTCCAAGCTATGACCAATGCTACTGCAATCCCTAGCAGCAACGCTAAAGTATTGCGAACTCGCTGCAAGATGGGTTTGACTTGGTAATCCATAATGAGGCGATCGCGATTGAGCACCTCTTCTGGCTTGAACCAGGTTTGACCGTCATACCAGCCTGACTCTTCGTAGGGCACGGCGGCTTGCTGGAGGCGCTGACCGATGTGAAACCATCCCACGTAGAGCTGCGCTAGGGAGAGCATGGGCAAAATGCAGGCCCCGGCAGCGGCCAATAAGCTAAATGACAGGGGATAGCGCCCCGGCGCATAACTCGCGCCCACCATCGGTCCCGTCACGGCCCAACTCACCAACCACAAAATCACGATGGGTTTCAGATAGCTACCCAAGTCTCGGCTGCCCCAGGCATAAAACCAGGAGTCGCGCATGTCTTCGTATTGGTTGATGGGCAACTGTTCTGGTGGAACCGGGCAACGAGACTTAATCACAGCGCCAGTGAGTGCGTAAAAGTTACTTCGATACCTTAACGTGAAATTTAAATGGTGAAAATGCCTCACGCTACTGGTCGTGGTTGGGACTGCGATCGCGGCAGCACAGCCACGACGGGGTCAATGGTCTGGCGATCGCCGGAATGTTGCAAGGAACCTTTTCCGAGCCATGTTTAGGGGCAGCGCAATGGTTCGTAGAGCGATCGCGATCCCTTGAAAGATGAACGGGGGAAGCGGCAAGTATTGAGGGATCGGGTTCTTTTAGCCTCAGCAGTCGTATAGCGTTGCGCAGATGGCTCCGTTCATTAATTTGACGGAAAAACGAGGGGCTTAGGTTAGGAAGCCGGATTTTTCAATCCAACCCAAGTTTTGTTGAGCAAGCATCTTGCTTGCCCCAGGACAGCCGAGACGGCTGTCCACACTTCGATTCAATGCCCATACTTTAAACTTTTGGGTTCTCGGCACCTGACTGCGGATTGCTATAAAGCTTGAGTAATCTTCAGGGACCCGGTCCCTAAAGGCAGCGATGGCAACGCCGCAAAAAAATCCCTGTTCCACCAAGCAAGCGGCAGAACAGGGGGAGTCAGGATAAGCAAGATTAGTTGCGATCGCACCCGGCAATCAGGGGACGGTGCCCTGTGGGTAACCACGATGAGTTCTAGGAGCTGTTGAGGGCAACGTCCCCGCATCGACGAGGCCTAGACTTTGACCAACACTTGGTCGCCTTCAATTTTGGCTTCGTAAACGGGGAGCGGGGCACTGGCGGGGCCAGATGCCACGGTGCCATCAGGATTGAACATGGAGGCATGGCAAGGACAAGCGAAGGCGCTGCCATCCCAATCGACTGTGCAGCCCTGGTGCGTGCAGAGAGAATCGACCGCAATGAGGGTGTCAGGATTATCGGGCGATCGCGTGACCACGACCTGTGTGCCCTGGAAGTTGCTGCTAGCCAGGGCACCCGCTTCGTCGAGTTCTGCGACTGTCCCAATCGACTCAAAGCCATCGGCCGCAGCGGCATCATCAGCGGGGGCTGCCGCCGTATTGTCAGCCGGGGCATCGGCGGGCGCTTCCGCCGTATCGGAACCACAAGCTGCTAGAGCGACTGGCAGAGAAGTCGCCAATGCGCCCACGCCCATCCAATTCACAAAATCACGTCGATTCATCGAAATGTTCTCCTCATCAATGCTTGATATGACAGTGTATGCCTTTGGCGATGCGGTTGCAGAAGTTGACCAGGACAGCGCCTAGCGGCTTGCAACTCTCGCAACTCCGCGTCGATCGAAACTGACCTATAGCTGGCTCATTGACTGCTCCAGATTTTCTGCCGTGGTCAACGGCTCTGAGCGCTTAAACCAGCCGTAATGACGGGCGGCAGTGGCCAGCACAACGAGCAAATCCAGGCCAACCACGCTGGCAATCAGCAATTCAGAACCCCCGGTGCCAAAGCCGTAGCTGTGCAGCCCCGTCCCCAGCACGAAGTTTACGCCGTACCAGGCCATTAACACTGCATTAAACGACACGATGCTGGCGACATGAATGCCGAAGTCACCCAGCCACCCCACGAGGCGACCGTGCAGCGGTGCCAAATAGCAGAGCAACGCAATCAGCGCCCAGGTTTCCTTCGGATCCCAGCCCCAAAAGCGGCCCCAAGAGAAGTGCGCCCAAATGCCGCCGAGGATGATGCCCGCAGTCAGCAATAGCACCCCGACTTGTAAGACCCGATAGTTCAGCTGAGACAGCGTTTTGATGCGTTGCTTGGCCTGGGGCGTAAACAAATAGTTGAACAGGGCCACGTGACCGACGCCGAGGGCCAGGGCAAAACTGGCATAACTGAGGGTAATGGTGGGAACGTGAATGCTGAGCCAGAAGTTGTCGCGGAGGACGGGCACCAGCGGCGCAATGCTGGGATCGAGCACGGCGGGCAGGCTATCGGCCAACACCAGACATACTACTGAAAGGGGGGCGGCGGCTAGCAGGTAAAAGCGCTTTTGCGAAAACACTTCCAGCAGCAGGGCGATCGCCATAATGCCAAACCCGCACCAAACGACGGACTCATACATATTGGTCACGGGGGGCCGATCCGCAATCTGCATCCGCAGGAAGAAGCCATAGCTCTGAACCGCAATGCCAGCGGTGAAAAGGCCGATCGCGGTCCAATACACATTCCAGCGTTTGATCCACTGGCTGACGAGCAAGACGGTGAAGGCGATCGCATACAGCTGCCACGCCTTGGCAAAAGGATGGAAATGATTGAAATGCACTTCGCGACCCATCACCGCATCGGCAGGATAGATCTCAGGACTCAACTGCTGGAGTCCCGCTTTGAGCTGACTGGCCAAATCGGCCACCATGGGAATGTGGGTCGCGCCGCCCTGCAATAAGGTTTGCTGCATCATGGCAAATGCCGCCAATAGCGGTGCGGCTTGCTCTGGGGTGTAGAGTTTGGCGGTTTCGTCGAGGCTGCCCCACTTGCCTTTGATGTCGTCGGGATGCGGCACAATTGGCAACTGGCGATCGCCCACCGACTGATACAGCAGATTCAAACGCCCTTCAATGGTTAGCGCCTCGCGCTCATTGCGGCTGAGATCGACGTCGTTCAGTTCTTTGCGATGGGCCTCACTGACAATCCCCGCCAGTTCCCGATTGGCCATCAGTTCTTGAAAGGTGAACTGCTTGCGCTCGATATCCAGTCCGGCGGCTTCCTTTAGCGGGCGATAGCTCACCAGCACAAACGGCTCTTCATTCCAGTTGCGGGTGTTAAACCACATGGCGAGGTAGGTGCTGAGGGCATCTTCTTTCGTCCCATCCGCCAATTTGTACGAGGTTGAGCCGTGAATTTTCGCCACGGTTTCCTGAGCTACGGTATCCAGAGGCTTTTTGCGACCGTCGAGTTGCACCGTGAGCGATCGCAGCGAGTCCAACCCGTCGGGCTGCCACTGGCTGATAGGCATCACCAACAGCACGGCTCCCAACACTAAACCAATCAGAAATGTTGTCAGTTTCATAGCGCGATAAGAAGTTCAGAATGCAAAAGACAGAATACGGACATTAGGATGTGTTGTTCAGAGAGCGGCATAGCAGAATGCAAAGAGCGGGAACAGGGGAAGCGAACATCATCCATCAAGCGGTTGAATCAACCTACCGACTTCACCCGCTTCACTTACCTCACCTACTCATCCACTCACGTACTCCCTACTTGCCAAACACCGCCAATATGGGAATCGTGCCGACGGCCTTTTCGCCAGAGTTTTCCTCCACAGTTGGTTCTGACTCCGGTTGGGGCGATCGCGTCCACCGTCGCCACCGCTTCACCAGACTCGGCCCGTAGAACATCACCACAATGCCGATCACCACGAGCAGTGACCCCGTCCAGGTCAGTGCCGTCACCCACCAGGGTTCGCGCTTGAGTTGCAAAGTGGACTGTTGTAAATCGCCGGGATTCCAAGACGCTTGGGCCAGCTTCCACCCCCGGAACCAGGTGGGATGATTCATCCACACTGATCGCTGCACTGCCGTATCCGTCTGAGCGTCAAATAGGGTAATGTCGCTCGTCCACATCGCCACCGACTCGCTGCCCTCGTTCCGTTCCACAATGAAATCGTTGAGCTTCACGTAAAAGGGCAGTTCCAGCAGCTTCGGGGTGAACGCAGCAAAATACTCACCGTTAGGCGTATCTAACTCGGTGGGTTCGCCCCAGGGCAGCCAAAAATCTTGACCGTCGGCAGTCGCCACATGCAAGGCGGGTGACCCCTCTGCGGGCACTGCCCCCTGAGCCACTGGCATCACCGGCACGATTTGACGCTGCACCTGGGCGTGGTCTAACTGTTGAGCCAGCGAAATCTCAAAGTCGGCCCAGCCCGGTGTTACCGACTGCTCCGGCAAGAATTCACCCGATTTAAAGCCTTTAGAAGAGGCGGCGGCGTAAAAGAGTTGATGATTAGGCGCGGCCACCAGTCGGAAGTAATCCGTCGGAGTGGCGGCGGGCGGCTCATAAGTGAGGGCTAACGCAATCTGGTCGTCCGATCGCACTGGCGGCAGCCCCGCTTTGCCAAACACAAACCACCGTTCTTGCAGTTCGCCTTGCGTCACCACTAGCTGCACGGCTGGATTCCGATACTGATCCGACGCGGAGGTCGGCTGGCCGTCGCTGCCCAGGCGAAAGTCCGGCCAAACGTTAGCCACGGTTAAAGACAGGTCAGGACTTAACGCCAGCGTTTGTCCTAACGCTTTTGATACATCAATGGCGCGATCTCGGCTTTGGCCCGCAATTTGGCTGATCGCCAATGTCCCCATGGGGCTCTGCTCTGCATCGGGGGCCTGCAATAGCTGCTGCAACTCGGCTTCATCCCGCGCTTCAAAGAGCTCTAGGTGAGCTGGGCCAATGTCCATCTGGCTATAAGCCGCAGGCGCTACGGCCAACCATCGCTCCAGAGTTTGCCCCATGCGATCGCTCTGCAACTGCACCTGCACCGCCAGATTTTCGACCGCGCCATCATTGGTAAACTGCACCGTCTTGATGGCGTTATCGCTATAGCCCAGCAGTGACAGGCCCCCAAACTGGCGAGGATAGACCGAACCGTCGGACTTGATGAAAATATCCGTCTGTTGCCGGGTTTGGTCAGGCGCCACCACCTCTAATAAGTCGCCCTCAACGCGAATTTGGCTGCCAGGGCCACTGTCAGTCCGCACCAGCAACATGCCTTCCGTGCTGAGGTGAATGACTGCTGCCGATCCGGCAATGATCACAATCAATCCCCAGTGGGTTAAAGCAAAACCGATTTTTCGCGGCCCTTTCCAGGGAAAGCGACTGAGGGTTGAAATGCCTAAATTCACCGCCAGTAGAAACATTAAAGCGCCAAACCAAGCGCTTTTATAGATCTCCCGCTGGACTGTCGCTGAGCCCACTTCGGACTCATAAAAAGTCGCCCCAATCAAAATGATTGCGATCGCGACTAACAATGGCACTGCCAGTCGAATTGAGCCTAAAAACCGGAAAATTTTAGATTCCATAGCAAAATCTAGCAGAGCAAAACCATCACAAAGAAGTTGCTACATAGCCTCAACGAGGGCAGCGATCGCTTCTGTATTCGCAACTACCGAAAACATCAGTCAATGCAATTTTTACATTGAATAAGCGCAATAAATGCATGGACTCTTGTTGACTTAATCTCTGTTCAATCTCAGCCATTAAATTTGCTGTCACATTGATAAAATTGCCGTCCCTAGAAATTCTCGATTCCCTTAATCATTCTTGCTCGCTCAGACTTTCGCCTCAAAAGCCCATGCACAGGCTCATTCGCATGCCGATTTCCTGAGTCATAGAGCCTGGTTGAGTGAATATGGCGAAAGTGCATTGATTCAATGCGAAAGGTGAATAACGAATTTATGTTTAGTTGTTCTTGTTACAAAAAATCACCTTTGACTTCCACTAGGGTCAGTGCATTCAAGTGGAGACCGCTAACCACTTGTCAATTTATTGACGTCTCTGGAACTGAGTAGTTGGTTGGCTTCGCTCGAGTTTGTGAGGCAGGTGGTAATGATTGCGGCAGCTGTCTTTTTCGCAAGATGTCTGAAAATTAGGAATTTAGATCGATGGCTTTTAGTCAGGTAAAAGTCCTTTAAGGTTTTTGAGCTTCCGGTCATTTCTGGCCGATAAGGTTGCCTGTCTTCAAAGAGTTTCGAGTTTTGATTCCTGTCTGTTCTTGTTTAATTGTCCAAGCTAGGAGAGTTGGAGAAAATTAATGGCGAATGAGTTGCAAGTTGAACTTTTAGAAAACAGTTTCGAGAAAGTCAAACCGCAAGCTAATGAGTTTGTCGCAAGTTTTTATGGCAACCTCTTTACCGATTACCCTGCGGCCAAGCCCCTATTTGCCAATTCCAACATGGAAGAGCAGGGCGGCAAGTTGCTCAAATCACTCGTGTTTGTGGTCGAAAACCTGCGCCGACCCGGTGAACTGACCGGTGCGCTCAAGGGCTTGGGAGCCCGTCACGTCAAGTACGGGGCGCTGCCAGAGCATTATCCTCTGGTGGGCAGCTCACTGCTAAAGACCTTTGAGCAGTATCTGGGAGAAGACTGGACTCCTGAAACCAAGCAGGCTTGGGTTGATGCCTACGGCGTCATTACTGAAGTCATGCTCGAAGGGGCTGATTATGACCAAGCGGCCGTTCAGCTCGAGTCCTCAGCCGCTGAGGTAGATGAAGCTACGGGGCTCAAGATTCAGCTTTTGGAAGAAAGCTTCGGCAAGGTCGCTCCCCGGGCAAATGAGTTTGTTGAGGGATTCTACGGCAACTTATTCACCGACTATCCTGCTGCTAAGCCTTTATTCACGCACACCAACATGGCCAAGCAGCAAAGAATGCTGCTGGATTCTCTCGTTTTTGTAGTGGAAAACCTGCGCGACCCTGGCAAGCTGACCGGAGCGTTGGAAGGCTTGGGCGCTCGTCATGTCAAGTATGGCGCTTTACCGGAGCACTATCCGCTCGTGGGTAATTCCTTGCTCAAAACCTTTGAACAGTTTCTCGGCAATGACTGGACGGCTGAAGTCAAGCAGGCTTGGATTGATGCCTACGGGCTGATTACCGAAGTGATGCTGAAGGGAGCCGACTACAACCAGGCGGATGTGCAGCTGGACTCAGTGGCCACCGTGGAAGCCCCGGAGAGCAATATCAGCACCGGCGCTGCCGCGGGGGTCATTGGCGGTGGGGCCATTGCGCTAATCGTCCTATTTTTGTTGGTTTAACGCTGGAGACTGCACGGAGCAAGATCGATGGCGTTGAGAAGCCAAATATTTAGATGGCGGTCTTGGCTGAATTTGAAAACCGCGATCGTCCTGGTGTGTATTGGCCTGGTGGCCTGGTTTGGAGCAGCCTTTGCGCTGGATAACAAGCAGGTCTTTTTACCTGGAGAGACTTCGGTCGGCCATTACATCTTTGAAACTTCTTGTGCTTCTTGCCATGAGGGATTCAAGCCGGTGAGCAACGAAACTTGTATGCGCTGTCACGAAGCGGAGATGGCTGAAGACAAGCATGGGGCCAGCAAATTTCGGGACCCCCGGTGGGCCGGAGAACTGGAGAAAATCGAGGCGCTGACTTGCACGACCTGCCACAACGAGCATGTCCATATGTTTGGGCGGGGAGTGCATTTGCAGCCTGATCTCTGTATGAACTGTCACCAAGGGATTATTGAGGGCGGTCTCAAGAGTCATGACGGGTTTGCCGCTGATGGCTGCTGGACGGCGGGTTGTCATAACTATCACGATCACCGTTCAATATCGACTGGCTTTTTGATTGAAAACATCGATCAGCCGCCGATGTTGCCCGTGCAGCAGCTCCCCGATCGCACTGTGTTTACCAAGTTAGAGACGGCTCCGACTCCTGACCTCACCCAAGAGTTTTTGGGAGGTGGGACATGACTCTGATGCTCTCATTGGGCCGCCTGGCGATCATCGTTGGCATGGTGGCGGGGCTCACCTGGGGTTGGGGCGCACCAGCTTGGGCCAATCCAGTCGATCAGGCCCAGATTGATGAAGCCACTCAGCTGTGGCAAACCAGTGCCCACGCTTTTAACGAAATCAATTGTTCGAGTTGTCATGAATCCAAGGAGACGAAGGAATTTGTGGCGCAGCCCGGGATCGAAAGCTGCCAGACCTGCCACGAGCAGGATGTTGATACCTTCTTACTCGGTCAGCACGGCATTCGGATGTTGGAAGGGCAGACACCCCTCACGCCCGCAATGGCTCGACTCCCGATGCAGCCGGACGCGATGAATCGACAAATGACCTGTAATAGCTGTCATGACGTGCACTCGGTGAACACGGTGCAAGCGGCGGTCGATTCTTGTCTGAGCTGCCACAGCGACAATCATTCCTTGAACTATGGCAACTCGCGCCATGCTGAGCTCTTTGCCGCCGATCGCGATTTACCTCGCCCTTCGGCTAGTTCGGTCAGTTGTGCGACCTGTCACCTGCCGCGTCATCAGACCGGCTCTGGCGACAATGCGGTGACGCTGGTCAATCACAACAACACGTACACGTTATTGCCCCGCGATCGCATGGTCAAAGACGTGTGTATGAACTGCCACGGCATGGAGTACAGCTACAACAGCATTTTTGACGATGACTTGGTGGAGGCCAACTTTGATGCCCCCCCGACCTTGGCCATGGAAACCTTTGAGCTGGTGCGCGACTTTGAATCGCGACGCACCGATCAAGGGGATGGTTAGGGCGATCGTCAAATCCAGCGTTCGTATCCCACGAACAATTTCACACCCCACATCACGATCACGTAACGTTCGCAAATCCGTTTGCTGATTTCTAAACAGAGGAGACAAGTCAAATGACACTCGTAGGAAAATGGATGAATACCCTGCGCCTGCGCGTAGTGGCTTTCATCGCAATCATTATGGCGGTGGCTGTCACTGCTGTTGCTTGTGGCGGCGGTACTACTGCTACCGCTTCTGCAGGCATTGCCCCTGAGTTGGTGGCTGATTACATTCATACGGTCATGGAAGCTGACCGGACTGCTTACACTCGCCATGTGGTGAGCCGCGTTAACGTCCTTGAAGGTAAGGAAAATCCTGATGGTGTCGTGCCCGTTGAGGCAACAGAAGCTTGGCAGCAAGGCTCAGGGATTCCGTTGCCTGCTCAAATGTTCCGCCTGGGTTCTGAGATTGCCAACGAAAAAGGGTATTTCACCTATAACCTGATTTCTCCTTGGTATATCAACGATAGCCATGCACCTAAAGGAGAATTTGAGGAAACGGCTGTCAATACCATGATCGAGACTGGTGAGCCGGTGAAAGATTACCAAGAAATTGGGGGTCAGCAGTATTTCTCGGCCATGTATCCCGACATCGCCGTGGCAGAAGCTTGTGCGTCTTGCCACAATACTCACCCCGTCCACCTGGAGCGCTATCCCGACAAGCAGTTTGTCGTTGATGACGTCATGGGTGGCGTGGTAATCAACATTCCCCTGGCAGGCGCTTAAGCGCTAATTGCTAATCGGGATTTTTGGGGAGTCTGGTGGTCAAAAACGGGCCGATTCGCAATGAGCGGTCAGTTGTTCCCCAAAAGCGAATGGTGCATTTACTCAATGGGTAAATCACCGCTGACGCTAGTTACCTGGGAACTAGCACTTCACATCTCCTAGTGAAGCCAACTAGAGGGGGGAGTCACCACCTCCCTTCTCTACCTCCCTGGGCCAGTTAGCAGTTATTGCTGTTCTTGAGACATGACTTCGTATAGCGCCGCGTAAATAGCTCCGTACATCCCCATGCTGCTGAACAAGGGGCTTAAGCCCCTTGCCTGTTGGTACTTACTGCGGACTGTTATATGACCACAACGGATAGTGATGAGGTTCACAGTTAGCAATTCCGGGTTCCACCTGTCGATATAGTCGCCAAGGGACTTAAGGTTTTCTTCAGTTTTCTGGGGTCTATGCTTTGGGGCTATTGACCAACGACCGATGACCTCGCTATCCCGCTTTTCTATTGCTTTTTTATCTCTTAAGTCATGAGCAAGCCTTCTCACTCCCGCGACATCGCTGACACGGCGCAACTGTCGGCGGCGACCAGTTCTAATACTGGGGATGACCTCGCCAGTCCGGCTGCAGCGATCGCTCCCCAACGGCGCAAACCGATGCGGCCTCGAGGTATTCAGCCTGGATTCAAAGTCTTAATTGGGTTGACGCTATTGACGGCGGCCTTGTTGGTGCCCTTTGCGTTGAGTGATGCCTATTTTGATTGGTTGCGATCGCAGTCTTTCGACCTGCATCAGTTCATTCGCGGGGAACTGTACAAACAGAGCACCGGCTATGCCACCCTCCTGTTTGTCGTTCTAGAGATGTTGCTCACCGTGCGTAAACGCGGCCGGGGTTGGATCGCCAGTATCAAACTACCAGGGTCGATGATGCTATGGCGCAGCCTGCACATCTTTGCGGGGGTTGGCTTGCTGGCGGTCGTGCTCATCCACACCCTGGGAGCCAATGGCCTCAACTTTAACGCCGTGTTTCTTTGGGTCTTTTTTGCCACCACCCTGACCGCGTTAGTGGGAGTTGTGGCTGAAACAGGCGTTTTAGAATCCACCCGCAGTTACTTTGGCAAATTGCCGGGTTCCGGCACCGTGCTCACCAAAGGCCCTCTGATTCGTGGCTTACGAGCGGTCTGGCTCACCAGTCATATCTTTTTTGTCGCGGTTTTCGTCGTCATGCTCGTGTTTCATATTGCTCTGGCTTATTACTACTAGTGACTTCCATGACGACTTTTTTGCAGTGGTTAGGCAACCGCGTTGAGCGGTGGGTATCGCAAATCATCCTGGCGTACTACGACTAAAATCTCATGACCGACCAGATTCGTTTGCTGGAAGACAGCTTTGCCAAAGTCAAACCGAATGCGATGGCGTTTTCGAACTGCTTTCATCAGCATTTGTTTGCTAAGCACCCGGATATTGAGCCCCTGTTTGGCGACCTCAGTTTGGAGCTGATGGAAAAGAAGCTCGTCGCTTCGCTGGCACTGATTGTCGAAAATTTGCACAATCCAGATGCGTTAGGCCATGCCCTGCAAGGTTTGGGCGCTTATCACGTGACCAAAGGGACGATGGCCGAGCACTATCCCTATGTGGGGCAAGCGTTGCTGGAAGCGTTTGAAGACTTTTTAGGCTCAGACTGGACGCCAGAGGTAGCTCAGGCGTGGATGGGGGCGTATCGCACCATTAGCGACATCATGCAGCAGGGGGCTGCGCACTCGGAAGATTTGCTGGATGGGGAATTGACCTTTTACGAGTGGCTAGATTTGTACGGTGAGTCGAGTCCGACCCTGCGCAAGTTAGTCGAATCGACCACCCACTTTAAGTACGGCACCCAAGAGTAATTGCAACCAGGATGTTGCTGTAGACAGTTGCCAGGGACGTCTGGTGACGGGGCGGAATCCCGCGATCGCTTGACTTAAATTCTGCATTCATCGTTCTACCCAAACCTATGACCGTGAATCGTATTTCTGCCACTTCAGACGTCAATCGCCGCAGCCTGTGGGCGATCGCCCTCATCGCCACCTTTGCGATCGCGGCGTTTTGGCTCACCCGTCCGGTTACCGGGGCGCAGAGTCTTTCGCCGGTATCGGGCTTGATGACGCTCAAAGCCAGTGCCCAAACTGCGACGCCTTACGAAACGGCGATCGCCAACGGCAAACCGACCTTAATCGAGTTTTATGCCGACTGGTGTACCACCTGTCAGGGCATGGCCCCCACGTTGCAAGCCATCCATCAAGACTATGGGGCGGCGCTCAACTTCGTCATGTTGGATATCGATGATCCTCAATGGCGCGAGCAGGTACAGCAGTTCAATGTGACGGGCGTGCCGCATCTGGTGCTGCGCCAAAGCGATGGTGCGATCACCGAAACCTTTGTCGGCAAAGTGCCTAAGTCAGTGCTCGTCGAACGCCTGCAGCCGCTGCTTTAAGCGATCGCCTCAGTTTTATGAATCCATGATTGCCGTTGATTGAGGGAATTGATGATGTCTCAAGGATTGATCAACCGAACCCGCCGCGATCGCCCAGCGATCGACCCAGTCCTAAGAACTGGGCGCATCAGTGGCTACGTTTCCGGGTTGCAACGACATATGCTGCAAATGGCTCATCCCTGGCAGCAGTCGCCAGGCAATCCCCAGCTGACCCGAGCCGAGAAGCAGCATTCTCGCAACCTTTCCAGTTTTTCGCTCACACAAAAGGGGTGACGATCATGGCCATTCTCAACCGCTTGCTGCATTTTTTGAAACTGCTGGAAGAACTGGTGGAGTTCGGGGAATTTTTGACCACTCCCCTCGGTAGCACTGGCGTCTTTTGTTTACTGAGCTATCAGGCGTTTGCGCTCATGGGCTGTGATGTGACGACCGCCACGATTTTGGCGAGCACGGCAGCACTGACCCTATACTGCACAATGAATCGGCCAACTTATTAATTTCTGGCATCATGACATCACGTTTGCGGCAATGGGGTTTGGGTTGGGCGCTCTTGGGGGCCATGTTGGTGACGTCTCCCCTCGCCTGTTCGGCGGAAGATGGCCTGACTCCACCCGAGTCGCCAGCCGCCATTTCCAGTATTCAAGACGAAACCTTTAAAGCCCTGCAAACCGCTGATGTGGTGTATTTGGGCGAGCGTCACGATAGTTTGGCTGATCATGCGGCTCAGTTAGAAATTATTGAAGGGCTCTATGCCGAGAACCCTAATTTGGCGATCGCCCTAGAGATGTTTCAGCGCCCGTTTCAACCCGCGATCGATCGCTACCTGGCAGGCGACATTACCGAAGAAGAGCTGATTGCCCAAACGGAATATTTGGAGCGGTGGGGCTTTCCCTGGGAATTTTATGCGCCTGTGCTGCGCTTTGCCCAAGCCCATGACCTGCCTGTACTCGCGTTGAATGCGCCAGCAGAAATTACTCGCCAAGTAGCTCGCGAGGGATTGGAAAGTCTTGAAGGTGATGACTTTCGCTACATTCCCCCCCTTGAGGAAATTGACACCAGCAACGCAGACTATCGAGAATTCGTCGCCGCTGCGTTTGGAGCGCACGGAGCCCACGGCGACTTCAATCTTGACAACTTCTTTGCCGCCCAAGTCACCTGGGATGAAACCATGGCAATGACGATCGCCGACTTCAAAACCGCTAATCCCGACACTCAGGTGGTCGTGCTAGCGGGCAATGGTCACGTCATTTATGGTCACGGCATTCCCGATCGCGTGCAGCGCCGCTTAGGCGATGACCTGACTCAGCAAATTGTCGTGCTCAACCCCATCGAATTTTTTGAGGAAGAAGGTGGGGCGATCGCCGATGCCTTCTGGTACAGCGAGTAACAGGCTAGGCGACATCCTCGAATTTTTCAATTGAACCGTGCTCTCTAACGCAGGAACAGACCGCCAAGACGACTCTCTAAACAGCAGGATAGCAACTGACATATCCCAGGCTGCTAGGCCCTCTCACCCTGCGACCCAACTACCCTGCGACTCCATCACTCTACCGATCCAAATTCAGCGCGCCCTGCTGCCGCAACCATTGCTTCTGCTCATCCGTCAGCCCTGACGCATCGGTAAACAAAGCGCCGCGCACGATCGCCTGATCAAAACAAGCCCCATTGAGTTGAGCCTTTTCAAAATTGGCCTCTCGCAAATCGGCCCCGCTGAAATTGGCCAAACTTAAGTTTGCCGATTCGCAATTAGTGCCGTAAAGCGACGCCTGGCGCAGATTTGCCCCCATCAATACCGCATTCCACAAATCGGCCCAGTCGAGTTGTGCGGCGATCAACACCGCGCCCGTCAAATCAGCTTCTGACAGGTCACAACTCAGCAAATCCGCCTCAGAAAAGTTGCTCCCCATCAGCAAGGCTTGGCCGAGTCTCGCTTGCGAAAGTTGCGCCCCTGCAAACGACACGCCCACCAGCATGGCTGACGACCAAGACGAATCGCGCAAGCGGGCATTGGCAAAGGTCGAGCGACTGCAATTTGATTCATCCAGTTGAGCCGAAATCAAGGATGCGCCTTCGAAATGCGATCGCGTCGCTTGGATACCTCTTAAATCCGCCTTATCGAAACAGGACTGGCGAGCGTTCACCTGGGTCAAATCGGCCTCATAAACCTTGGCCGCTTTGGCGACAGCCCCTTGTAGCGTGGCTCGGCAGAGACGGGCCTGAGTCAATACCGCTGCCGACAGTTCTGCATCAGACAAATCGCTGTCAGATAAATCTGCTAACACCAACGTTGCGTGGGACAAATCGATCGCTCGACAAGAAGCCTGCCGCAACTGGGCTCGACGCAAATAAGCCCGCGAAAAATCGCCGCCATCTAAGCAACTGTGATCGAGATTGAGATGACTCAACTCTGCTTGGGCGAGCGATTGTCCTGCTTGCAAACGAGCCATCACATGAGAGGCTTCCAGTTGCGTCATGATTGATTCCACTCAACATAGATATATTATGGCCATATTTGGTATCAGCCAATACAAAATAAATTGTGAAGCCGAAGGGTCGCAAGCGGTTTAGGTCGCAAGGCGATCGCTGCTCGCTTGCGGTTGACGGGCGCATCAGGTCATGGGGCTAGTGGCTTTGAACCCCGGCAGGGTTGAAACTCTATCGCATCAGGCCGCGCTTACCGTTCGGATACACCGTTGCCCAGTTCGTTCTGGCCGTCGCCAATTGCTCATCACTTACCCGTGCGCCGGTCAGGTCAGCCCCGCACAGATTGGCGCCCTTTAAGTTGGCATTCGAGAGCGTGGCATAGTTCAGATTGGCCCCTCGCAAGTCCGCCCCTTGTAGATTGGCATTGGTAAAGTAAGCGCGGCCCAGGTTTGCGCCCCGCAGAGCAACTTGCGTCAAATCAGCTCGCCCAAAATTAGCCCCCGTTAGATCGGCATTTTGGAAATTAGCCTTTTTGAGTTTTGACTCCACAAAGCTGGTGCCCGACAAGGTGACTTTGGAGAGATCAAGGGCAAACAGGGTCAACAGTGAAAAATCGCGTCGCCCCTTAGCATAGGCTTGTTTAAGCTCGTCAGCGGTAAGTTTGGTTTTGCCGCCGGAGCGTGAGCCAGAGGTCATGCGGGAGTTACGGGTGGTCATTCCTTGGCGAGAGTTAGGACCGCTATTGCCCGTGCGTGAGTTCGCCCGCTCACGGCGCGCCCGAATGGCTGCCGCCATGCGCGAAGAGGGGGAAGAGGCCGACTCGCGATTGCGGCCTTCTCGCAGTTGGTGATAATTTGAGCTGCTATTGAGATCACCTTTGCTGTCGTCGCGACCGCTAGTGGAATTTGGAAACGCCAGGTTTTGCGCCAGGCTATCCATGTAGGGTTCCAGATCAAGATCACGCAAGACTGCTTCCACCGACTGATAGCGGTGACGCACAGAAATTTCCAACATTTTTTGCAGCACGTCGGCAAAATGGTCGCTGACGTGAACTAAGTTGCGCCACATCATTTCCCCAGTGGTGGGGTCATAGTCCAAGTCTTTGGGCGATTTGGCCGTGAGCAGATAGATGCAGGTCACCCCCATCGCGTAAATATCGCTGGCGTATACCGGGCGCATGGCCATCTGCTCGGGCGGCGCATAACCGGGGGTGCCGATCGCATAGGCCGTGAGGGCGGTTTGGTCAGCGGTTTCTTGGGCCGGAGCCACTTTGTCTTTCACCGCCCCAAAGTCAATGAGCACCAGTTTTTTGTCTTCACTACGGCGAATCAAATTCGCGGGTTTGATATCGCGGTGAATAATTTTGTTGTCGTGAACGTATTGGATGAGGGGCAAGGCCTCGCTGAGAAATTGCCGCACACCTGCTTCGGTAAATGGGCCACCGCCCCGAACTTCTTGCTGTAGGGTTTTGCCGTTAATAAACTCCTGAACCAGGAAGAACTCGTTGTTGGTTTCAAAATAATCAAGCAGGCGCGGCAGTTGGGGATGGTTGCCGATTTTGCCGAGAATTTTGGCTTCTCGCTGAAACAGGTCGCGGGCCATATCGAGAATGTGCTGAGCATCGGCGGAGGGGCGTAGTTGCTTGATGACGCAAGGGGGATGACCCGGCAAAGATTCATCCCGCGCTAGGAAGGTCGCACCAAATCCTCCCCGCCCCAGAGCTCTCAAGGCGCGGTAGCGATCGCGCAATATCAGCTCGGCTCCGCAAGCTTGGCAGTGCGTAATCCGTGGGGGGTTTTTCGGTTTTGGGCAGTCTAAATTGGTGCAGTAACTCATGCGACCCGAGATAATGATGTGTGCCCGTGTAGTGTGTGTAGGAGCTACTGACGATAGAAGACCCTGTCGTTACAGAGACTGCGTGACTCCTGACTCCATACTATCGATGACAGCTAGCTACTT
The DNA here is from genome assembly GCF_004212215.1 of Leptolyngbya iicbica LK. Taxonomy (NCBI): domain Bacteria; kingdom Bacillati; phylum Cyanobacteriota; class Cyanophyceae; order Leptolyngbyales; family Leptolyngbyaceae; genus Leptolyngbya; species Leptolyngbya iicbica. The sequence goes on along the minus strand of NZ_QVFV01000001.1, from coordinate 404,859 downwards.
ATACGTCCATAAAGACGCTGAATCATGAAAGCCAATGTGAGTGATGTCACATTACTCTAATTATTCCCACCTTCCTAGAGGGGTTTGATGCCCTTTTTAAGATTCTGATAAAGTTCTTGCGGGATTGCCTTAAAGCAATGCCTGAAATTGCGGCACAGCCCAATGAGCAGAGGCATTGCATGGGTCTGGAAAGCCAGCGGGGTGCGATCGCCCAGCGGCTCCTCAGCGGTCGCACCCTATTGCCGGAAACGCCCTGATGGTAAAGGGTGTAGCTATCGATCAGTAGCCCAGCTACCGACCATGAGTGGCGTCTGACCACGATTGTTCGCGATGGTCACGGGTTTTGAGACAATCACTGGAGTAGACTGACTAGGGGATGTTGCAAAAGGTTGCGAACTACCGCTGGGGCACTGGGCCGTTGATTTGATGGCGACCCCTGCCAGGTGAATCGTCTGGAGACACTCAGGCTGAGTCATCGGGGCCAGATATCGCAAACTGGTTGCAGCCGTCTTAACGCGGGCGATCGCCCTAATTCCGGACTGTTAGCTATCACACATTATCGAAAGAATCGATGCGGATCTCTCTAAACTGGCTCAAAGAACTCGTTGACATCACCCTATCGCCAGCGGCCTTGGCCGACGCGCTCACCATGGCGGGGTTCGAAGTTGAAGATATTGAAGATCGCAGCCAATGGGCCGATGGTGTGGTGGTAGGCTACGTCACTGAGCGGCAGCCGCACCCCAACTCTGACAAATTGAGTTTGTGCACCGTTGATATTGGGGCGGGTGAGCCTTCCTCAATCGTTTGTGGGGCGGCCAATGTCAAAGCGGACAGTTATGTTGCTGTGGCTACCGTGGGCACCCACTTGCCGATTCCTGATCTCAAGATTAAGCCGCGTGAAGTCCGCGGCGTATTGTCTGCGGGAATGATCTGCTCTCTCGCGGAGTTAGGACTGGCCAAAGAGTCTGCGGGCATTCACATTTTTTCTGAATCTGACTTGTCGGTAGGCAGCGATGCCCGTCCCCTGTTGGGGCTAGATGATGTGGTGCTAGATGTCACCTCTACGGCGAACCGGGCCGATGCGCTGAGCCTGGTGGGTATCGCCCGTGAAGTGGCGGCCATCACTGGAGCCGAACTCAAAATGCCGATCGCCCCCGCTGTGACGCCCCAATCCTCGACCTCGACGGTGGCGGTCAAGCTGAGTGACGAAAAAGCCGGCCCAATCTACATTGCTACGGTGTTGGCTGGGGTGAAAATTGGCCCGTCGCCGACCTGGTTGCAGCAGCGCTTACAAGCGGCAGGCACCCGTCCGATTAATAACGTGGTGGATATCACTAACTATGTCTTGCTGGAATGGGGCCAACCGCTCCATGCGTTTGATGGCGATCGCCTCGCCGCTGCGGCCAATAGCGCCAGTTATGAATTGGGTGTCCGGTATGGAAAAGACGGCGAAGCGCTGCTGACGTTAGATAGCCAGGAGCGATCGCTCAAGCCTGAATCCCTCGTCATTACCGCCAACGACCAGCCTGTTGCCCTGGCGGGGGTGATGGGGGGCGAAGCCACGGAGGTCATTGACAGCACCACGACCGTCACCCTGGAAGCGGCCTACTTTGACGCGGCGGTGATTCGTAAGTCGGCCCGCAGCCAGGGATTGCGCACCGAAGCGTCGGCCCGCTACGAGCGGGGGGTGAATCCGGCCGAATTGGGCTTGGCCTGCGATCGCGCCGTCCATCTGATGACGACCCTGGCCTCGGCCCAAGTCGTTTCTCAAGTGACGGCTCGTACCCCGGTCGGGGAAATTACTCCTACCCGCACCCTGGATCTCGGGTTGTCGCGCGTCCATGCGATTTTGGGACCCGTCACTAACCTGGGCGAGTCGCCTGTGCCGCTACCGGCGGCCCAAGTCAAAACCGTGCTCGAAACGCTGGGCTGCGAAGTTGCCGCGAGCAGTGACGAGGTGTGGCAGGTCACCGTGCCCCCGTTCCGCTATCGCGACCTAGAGCGAGAAATTGACCTCATTGAAGAAGTGGCCCGCATCTACGGCTATAACCACTTTGCCAATACTCTGCCCCAAGCTGCTGCCGGGGGAGAATTGTCGCCTGAAGCGGCCCTCTCTCAAAAGCTGCGGCAAACCTGTCGCGGAGCCGGGTTGACGGAACTGATTCACTACTCGTTGACCAAACCGACTTCCCCCGATCAGGTCGTGTTGGCCAATCCCCTCTTCCCCGAATATTCGGCCCTGCGCACAGACTTAATCGATGGCTTGGTTAAAGCCTATAAGTTCAACCTGGAGCAGGGGAATGGCCCGTTGAACGGGTTTGAAATTGGGCGCATTTTCCAACTCGTAGACGGTGAGCCGCAAGAGTCGGAAGTGGTGGGCGGTATCATGGGCGGCGATGCTCGGCAAGGCAAGTGGGTGACCAGCGATCGCCCCCAGCCCCTCACCTGGTTTGAGGCCAAAGGAGTGTTGGAAGCCATCTTTCAGCGATTGGGCTTAGCGGTGGACTATCGATCCGATAGCGACGATCAGCGATTGCATCCCGGTCGGACAGCCTCCCTCTGGGTGCGAGGACGGTTGCGTCTGGGCACCTTTGGGCAACTGCACCCGCAATTGTGTCAAGCGCAAGACTTGCCCGATGAGGTCTACGTCTTTCAGCTCAATTGGTCAGCCCTGGTGACGTGTCTGGCAAGCGGACGGCGCAAAGCGGTGAAATTCCAGCCCTATTCCACGTTCCCGGCGAGCGATCGCGATATCGCCTTCTACGCTCCGGTGACCGTCACCGTAGCCGATCTCGAAAAAGCGATGGCCAAGGCTGGAGGCAAACTCCTCAATTCGGTCACGCTGTTCGATGAGTACCAAGGGGAATCGGTGCCCGATGGTCAGCGGAGCCTCGCCTTCCGGCTGGTGTATCGCGCCCTCGATCGCACCCTCACCGATGACGATGTGGAACCCGTGCATCAAAAAGTCCGCGCGGCGTTAGAGAAGCAATTTAAGGTGGCTCTGCGAAGCTAGAGACTCGACGACTTTGCCTAAACCTAATCACCCTGCACCTTCTGGAGGAAGATGCAGGGTGAAGACTGTTGAGTGAATACGTTGACGCCGATTACTCGCAAAATTAGGGCTGAATCGTGCCCGATCGCACCCCTTCGGTATAGTCGCGATCGAGCTTGAAGACCACTACCGCTAGGGGCGGCAACGTCACGTCGATGGAATAGGGCTTGCCGTGGTAAGACCATTCATCGGTCCACTTGCCGCCCAGATTGCCCATGTTGCTGCCGCCAAATTCGCGGGCATCGCTGTTAAAGATTTCGCGATAGTAGCCGCTCTCGGGCACGCCGAGACGATAGTGGCTGTGGGGCTGAGGGGTGAAATTGCAGATCGTCACCACAAAATCATGGCTATCGCGATCGCGGCGAATGAACGACACGACGCTGTGTCGATTGTCATTACAGTCAATCCACTCAAAGCCATCTTGCGAAAAGTCGTTGGTATAGAGCGCGGGCTCGCTCTTATACAACTCATTTAACTTGGTCATGAAAGTGTGATGCTTTTGGTGGGGCTCATATTGCAGCAGGTGCCATTCCAAATCGCCCCACACATTCCACTCGCTCCACTGACCATACTCCATGCTCATGAAGAGGGTCTTTTTGCCCGGATGGGTGAACATGTACGTAAAGAGACACCGCATGTTGGCGAACTTTTGCCACTCATCTCCCGGCATTTTGCCGAGCATGTTGCTCTTGCCGTGGACGACCTCGTCATGGGAGAGGGCCAGCATAAAGTTTTCGCTAAAGGCGTACCAAATGCTAAAGGTCACGTTGTTTTGGTGGAACTGCCGGAACCACGGATCCATGTGGAAGTAGTCCAGCATGTCGTGCATCCAGCCCATGTTCCACTTCAGGTTGAAGCCAAGACCGCCGACGTAGGTAGGCCAAGACACCATGGGCCAAGATGTGGATTCTTCGGCAATGGAGAGAACACCGGGAAAGTAGCTGAAGACAACATGATTGACTTGCCGCAAAAAGTCAGCGGCCTCGATGTTTTCGCGCCCACCATACTCGTTGGCGACCCAAGCGCCATCTTCCCGTAAGTAGTCGAGATACAGCATCGAGGCTACAGCATCCACCCGCATCCCGTCGATGTGGTACTTGTCGAACCAAAACAGAGCATTGGCGACGAGGAAATTGCGGACTTCGTTGCGCCCGTAGTTAAAGACCAGCGTGCCCCACTGCTTGTGCTCACCCTGACGCGGATCGGCATGTTCGTACAAATGGGTACCGTCGAAGAACGCCAGTCCGTGACCATCTTTGGGAAAGTGACCGGGCACCCAGTCGATGAGGACGCCGATGCCCGCTTGGTGGCACTGATCCACGAAGTACATGAAATCTTCGGGGGTGCCGTAGCGCGAGGTCGCGGCATAGTACCCCGTCACCTGATAGCCCCAGGAACCGTCGAACGGATGCTCGGCGATCGGTAGCAGTTCAATATGGGTAAAGCCCAGTTCTTTGACGTAGGGAATCAGCTTGGCGGCAAGTTCGCGGTAAGTCAGGAACCGCGCCCCTGGCTTCAGTTCGGCTACCTGCACAGCGGGTTCAATGCTGCCGTCAGGCAAGACGGACGGTTCTGCTGAAGAGGCGTGTAACCAAGAGCCGAGATGGACTTCATATACAGATACTGGGTGATCCAGCGGTTCGGTCTGTCGCCGCTGCTCCATCCAGTCGGCATCTTGCCATTCGTAGGCGTCTAAATCGGTGACGATAGACGCGGTTTTGGGCCGCACCTCTTGCTGAAAGCCGTACGGGTCAGACTTTTCGTAAATGTGGCCGTGATGGTTTTTGATTTCGTACTTGTAGTGCTCGCCGTAGCCAATCTCGGGAATAAATAGTTCCCAGATGCCATTGCCGGTGCGCCGCATTTGGTGCTTGCGGCCATCCCAATAGTTGAAATCGCCGAGGACAGAGACGTTGCGGGCGCTGGGAGCCCAAACGGCGAAGTAAACACCGCTGACGCCATCGATTTCAGTGACGTGGGCGCCGAGTTTTTCGTAGATGCGGTGGTGGTTACCCTCGGCAAAGAGATGCACATCAAAGTCAGTGATCCGCCGAGTCTTGAAAGCATAGGGGTCGTAAACGTACCGCTCGTGTTCCCCTTCTTGGTACTTGAGCTGGTAGTTGCTCAGCTCTTGGGTAGTCAGTACGCATTCAAAGAAATGGGGATTGTGCCCCTGTTCCATGGGGTACTCGCTGCGGCTCTCAGGCAACACTACCCAGGCGGCGTCGGCGGTTGGCAGGTAGGCTCTGATGGCCCACACCGTTTGGCCATCTTGTTGAATCATGTGGGGGCCTAGCACCTCGAAGGGGTCGTGATGCTGGTTCCAAACGATGCTATCAATCTGCTCTGGAGCAACCGTAACAGCCATAGGTAACCTTATATAAAACGGGTTTCAGAAGCGATATGGGGGTGAGTTTCTCCGCTGGGGAGTTGCTTGAACAAGCCTCCCTGCTAGTTGGGGGCTGGCACTGCCAAACCCTTATAGCAACCTTGCGGTCTTGGGGAGATTGTTTAAGTGCTAAGCCCCTAGGCGTTGATTTGAGAAGTTTTTGATCTATGCGGTTTAGATTAACAAAACTTCGTAACAAAATTAGAACTCGCTGGTGGAAAGAGGAGAGTTTTTTTGCCCGGCTATGGCAAGAAGGGGATCACGGGGCGTAGGACTCGCCGAATTTGGAGTAGAAAGACGACTTCGCGAATTTGGGAATCGAGCGTTGGCGCGGGATAGTCCACGATCGCGGCTTGTAAGTCTTCGTACTCGGCTGGGGTGAGGGGGGTACCATCGATGGGCGATCGCGCTTCTAAAATGATTTCTGTGCGCAGCCGTTCTTCGGGCACGTCTTCTGGCGGCGGCAAGGCGCGACCCGCCGCTTGACCAGACAGCACACCGACACTCGTCAATAGCGGCAACAGCAGAGACGTCAACTTCATGCGGGTAACGATACGGCGGAAACTGCTCACACCATACTCTTTTGCGCCGCATCTGTAACCCTGAGCCGCCCGACTCGATGGCATGGCGGAACTGACCAGGGGGGGGCACACGTCAGGGAATTTACGCAGTATGTTGATGAACAAGCAGCCGAAGCGCGGCGATCGCTTTCTGAAGGGGTCGCCAGCAACAAGCGGCATAATGATGGGGGCAGTCAGGCCAAGACTCGATACCCTAAGGACGATTAGACAAGGATTTGCGATATGAAGCATGTATTTTCAAGGACTGTTGGGCTGTTGGCGACGATGACTGTTCTTTCGGGAGGGATTTGCTTCGGCCCCGCCACGATCGCCAACGCTCAAACCATTCTTGAAGAAGAAGGGACGATTACCCCAGCCCTCAAAGATTATCCGTTGGCGATTGAGGCCGGAGACATCATCGCGATTGTGGTGACCAGCGAAGACTTTGACACGATGGTGTCGTTAATTGGTCCCGATGGCGAAGAGGTGGCCTTTAACGACGATTACGGCGGCACGTTGAACTCTCGCATCGTCTACTCGGCCACGTCGAGCGGCGACTACATCATCCGCGCCATGACCTATGACGGCCAGCAGGGCGGCGACTTTATGTTAGAGGTGCGTCCCGCTTCGCCTTATGAAGTGGCCTTTAACGAGGCGCAGATGAGTTTGGAAGCGCAAGACTTGGCCGGTGCGATTGACGCGTTTACTACCGCGATCGAACTCGATGACAGCAACCCTGAAGCGTTTTTAGGCCGAGCCGATGCCACCTTTGGTCAAGCCTTAGATGAATGGGAAAGTCAGGGCAACTTTGACGAAAACGCCGATGCTTCTTTTGAAGAGCAGTTTTTGGAAGATTTACCCCCTCTGGTGCGTGATCTGATTGTGACGGATTTTGAAACGGCGGCTGAGCTCTACGAAGCCGATGGCGATCCGTTCACAGCGCAACGGTTGAGGGAGCAAATTCTCTACATCGAAACGGGCGAAGCTCCCGGACCAACGGGGGGCGGGCCGCGCACTGAATAGCCTGGGCTGAATGAAGGCTCAAGGAGGGGAGGCGCGATCGCCGCTCGAAAATTTTCAGAATTCTGTCCGGATGCGACGCCTCCCCTCAGTAGAAAGGAATGGTAGATGCACCCTGATTTCTAACCCTCGGCCTGACGGTCGGGGGTTTTTTGTGGCCTTGGGGCCGTCGTGGACGACCGTGACCTGGGTCGGCGATCGCGGTGGGTGACGATAAAATCGCCTAGAGGTTAAGCAAAAGCGATACACTGACCTCGACAGGTCTGCTGACTGACCGCTCGTCACCGTCAAGTAAGGCGGTTGCCGTCGAGCCTGCGATCGCGGCTCACAATCCTGAGCGATGGCGCCCCGCCGCCGATGCTGAACCTGTCAGGTTAAATTGTTCCAGTCTCCAAGCGCATGTCATCCACTACGCCGATTCCCATTCTGTTAGTCACTGCCGACCAGTTGCAGACCCACTTCAAAGCCGAAAAAAACTGGATCGACGCGATGGGATTTAAGGCCGAGCCCGGCACCTTTTGCTTGCTTCCCGGCGCGCAGCAAAGTCTCTCAAAAGTCTTAGTGGGTCGCCCAGAGACCCTAGATATGTGGCTGCTCGGGTTGTTGTCGCAATCCTTGCCCGCCAATCGTTATGAGTTGACCAGTGACTTGACGCCAGATGAGGCGACCGCGCTGACCCTGGGATGGCGACTGGGGCAATACGCCTTTAACCGCTACAAGCAAACCAAACCGGGGGCGATCGCTGAGCTCTTGCCCCCCGACAATGCTGACCTGGCTTATATCGACGCGGTCGTTGAGGCGACCTTTCTCGCCCGCGACCTGATCAACACTCCCGCCAACAACATGGGGCCAGATGATCTGGAAGAAGCGGCTCGCATTCTGGCTGTGACCTACGACGCTGACCTCAACGTCACCAAAGGTAAACAGCTCGAAGCCGAAAACTACCCGATGATTTATGCCGTCGGTCAAGCGAGCGTGTCAGCCCCCCGCTTAATTGACCTGCGCTGGGGCGATGTCGATGCGCCTAAAGTGACTCTAGTGGGCAAAGGCGTCTGTTTTGACTCTGGCGGCCTCGACCTTAAGCCTGCCAAAGGCATGTTGATGATGAAGAAAGACATGGGGGGTGCCGCTCACGTGCTGGGGCTGGCCACCATGATCATGAAGCTCAATCTGCCCGTTTGTTTGCGGGTTCTCATCCCTGCGGTGGAAAATAGCGTCGCGGGCAATGCCATGCGTCCGCTGGATGTGATTCCGACCCGCAAAGGTATCACCGTCGAAGTCGGCAATACGGATGCTGAGGGCCGACTGGTGTTGGCTGATGCCCTGTGGGAAGCCAGCAGCGAGCAACCTGAGCTGATTGTGGATTTTGCGACACTGACCGGGGCTGCCCGAGTCGCTCTGGGGACTGAACTGCCCGCCTTTTTCTGCAATGATCCGGCCTTTTTAGAACCGCTTGAGAAGGCAATGCAAGCGACCACTGACCCCCTCTGGAATTTGCCGCTCCATGAGCCCTATCGAGAGTTGCTCAATAGCAAAGTGGCCGACCTGTCGAATGTCTCCAGTGGTTCCTACGGGGGGGCGATTACGGCTGCCCTCTTCTTGCAAGAGTTCATTCAAGCCCAAATTCCCTGGATTCACATTGACGTGATGGCTTGGAACCTGCGCAATCTTCCTGGACGGCCCGAAGGGGGCGAAGTGATGGGGATGCGCACAATTTTTGAGCTGATTCAGCAACAGATTGCAGTGCCGCAGAACTAGGCGTTGTCGCTGGCCATGCCTCGGTTAGTTGATGGGGGTAGCGGGCGAACCTCTGGTTGCCGGTCAATCATTGGATTTTTCAGTTAATTGAGCGCCAGATTAAGAGTTGTCGCTGACTGGACCGCAATGTTGTGCAGAATAAGCTACCTTGCAACTACTGCAAATGACTGGCAATGTGAACCGTTTGCCACTCCGCCAGTTTTGTTTTGATGGCTACTATGCGCTCTCGCAATTCTGACCCTGAGACTCGATTAGAAACCCTGAAGTTGATCATCTATTTGGTGCCGATTTTTGGCTTCTTTCCGTCATTGTGGAGCCTGTATCTGCGCCAGGGGTCGCAACGTGAGCAGACGGTGAGCAAAACAGCGGTAACTCTGGCGTTGGCCTGGGTGATGGTGTACGTCCTGACTGCCGCTGGTAGTCAAGCCTCTGACTTGGTCTCGACGCGCTTGCTAGTGACCAGTCTCTTAACCACGACGGGCTATTTTGTGACGAATTTGTGGCTCATGGTGCGGCTCCTGCAAGGCGGTTCGGCGCGACTGCCCGGCGTCAGTAAGTTGGGCGATCGCCTGCCTTAGGTGTTCTCTAAAAATAAATTTCCCATCGTAGGTTGGGGTCGAGGCACGAGAACCAACATGCTTGAATCCTCGATGTGTTGGGTTTCCTGACGTCAACCGCAATCTACGGCGCACCGTCTTTTGGGGAATTTCTTTTTCAGAGATCTCCTTAAACGCTGCTGTCCAGGCAACCGTTCCCTTAAACCGTGCCTTATCGGATCCGGTTGAGCCGATCGGGAACGGCCCTCTGGGAAAGGCAAAAACTGGCAATTTTGTGATTCATCACTAAAATACGGGTGACTTTTAACAAAGCCTTAGAAAAATCGGTGTCATCGCCACAAAAAGCTGCTACTATTTCAGCCATTTGAAATTCTTTGAGGGACTGGTCGGCCCATTGTCTCGCCTTGAGGCAGCCTGTTAGAATCTCAGACAAGATTAAAACAGGTGTACCACAAAATGGGCGATCGCCATTCCTAAAGTTGGCCTTGGCCCGGCCACCAGTGACGCTCTGCCAACGTTCTCTATTCTGACCAACCCCCGTGGTTTGAGGTTTCTTGTGTCTAGTCGAAAATCCTATCGCCCGATTCGCCACTATCAGCCCCACCCTTCCGCCCAAAAAACTCGGCGGTTTCGCATTCCAAAATGGTTAGGGGTCAGCGTGGCATTGTTGAGCGTTGGTACGATCTCTGCCGTGGGGGGCGCATTGATGGCAGTCTCGCTGAATAGCACCCCGCTACTGCACGATAGCCTTACTGAAGAAGAGTCGGCGGCATTTAACCATAATGAGCCGATAACCGAGGGCAACAGCTTGCAGGTGCCGAAGTTGACCCGTCCGGTCAATATTTTGGTGCTCGGCATGAAGGTGCTGACGACTGACGTCAATGACCTGCCCCCGGAGGCCCGTAATTTGGGCTATCACGCGCTGGTTAACTCGTTTGATGGGCTATCTGACACGATGCTGTTGGTGCGCTTTAACCCGCATACAGATCAGCTCATCGTGTTATCGCTGCCACGAGATACGCGCACGATGGTGCAAGGCCAAATGACCAAGCTGAACGAAGCCAACCACTATGGTGGCCCGGCTTTGGCGGCGCGGTCAGTCAGTGATTTGCTGGGTGGCGTTGAGATCGATCGCTACGTCCGCATTAATGTCCAAGGGGTCGAAAAGCTCATCGATGCCCTCGGGGGGGTCACTGTTAATGTGCCTAAAGATTTGTCCTATCAGGACGATAGCCAACATCTCTACATCAATCTAAAAGCGGGCGAGCAGCAGTTAGATGGCGACAAAGCGCTGCAATTCCTGCGCTTCCGCTATGACGACTACGGTGACATTGGCCGCATTCAGCGGCAGCAAATGTTAATGCGGGCTTTGGTCGAGCAGGCATTGAGTCCCAAAACCGTGGCGCGTTTGCCGAAAATTCTCTCGGTGGTGCAGTCCCATGTTGACACCAACCTCAGCATTGAAGAACTGTTGGCCTTAGCTGGATATGCGTCGAATACTGATGCTTACAACACGCAGATGTTGATGCTGCCTGGGGATTTCAGCAGCAGTAGTGAGTTTGAGTTGAGCTATTGGCTGCCGAATCTCGGCGAAATTGACACGATGGTGTCGGAATATTTTGGGTACGGCACCCGTCAGGTAGCGGCCTCTGCCGATCCACAATCGCTGCGGATTGCGATTCAAGACAGTACGGGAGATGCGATCGCTGTCGATAATCTGGTTCAGACGCTTTACGACAGCGGCTATTACAACGTTTACATCGAGCAACCCTGGAACTCGGAACTGCCCTTTACGCGAGTCGTGGCCCAGAATGGCGATTTGGCGAGTGCTGAGACCCTCCAACGCTTTTTGGGCGTCGGGGATGTGCGGGTTGAGAGCACCGGCGTTCTCGACTCGGATATCACCATTCAAGTGGGGCGTGATTGGCTTGATGAGTACGGCACGAGTTCTCGCTTGTAGGCATTGATATGGCGACGTCTCAGATTTTGCAGTGTCATGTGTGGCTGGTGGATAGCGAGCCGCCGATCTGGCGCACCTTTGAAGTTAGTGACCAAATCACGCTGGACGCGCTACATGGCGTTTTGCAGCAGGTGATGGGTTGGGAATTGAGTCACCTGTACGACTTCAAGATTGCCAGCGATCGCTATGCGGCCCCACTTCCCGCACCCCTTGAAGGGACACTGGATGCCACCGTTCCTGTATTGGCGAGTTTTGAATTCTCAAAAGACGCACAGTTTACTTACACCTATGACTTCGGCGATGGCTGGCGACACCAGATTACGGTGGCTGACATTTTGCCGTGGCACGATAATGTGCAGTTGCCCCGTTGCCTAGAGGGCGATCGCGCCTGCCCACCAGAGAATTGTGGGGGCGTTTGGGGCTACGAGGGCTTACTAGAGCGCTTAGCCGATCCTGAAGATCCTGAATATGAAGAGCTGCTGGACTGGATTGGGGTTGACTTTGACTCCGAGCGTTTTGATGTTGCCGCAGTCAATGCTCGGTTGCAGGCAGCGTAACGATTAGTCGAGCTTTGCGAAAGCTTGAATGGCGGGGGGATACTGTGATCGCGAGGTTGAGAACCGCGTCAGTCGTCACCCGCGATCGCAGCATCCCTGCTCAACATTCCTTTACAATCTCTCAACAAAGAATAGGAGCAGCTCTCAGCTTCGGGGGCGAGCGATCGTGGTTTTGTTACTTCGGATGCAGTTTGCCGAAGTTTGAAAAGGCTATGATTTCAGTAACTTTACAAGGATTCGCTTAGATAAAAACTTCCTTAAGAATCCTTCCTGAGAAACTCCTCAAAGCCTCTCATAAATGTTACATTGATTTACATGAAGGCGGTTGCGACGTAGCGTTTCTCATTTTGGCTATAGCCTGCTGAGCTGTTGCGACCAAGTAACCGTAGTTTTTACGTCTGTAGTCACTTATTCGCGCTGTTCTCATGAAAACAACCCAAAGTACTGATCTGGTGCGGACTTACTTGAAAGAGATTGGTCGAGTGCCCCTCCTCACTCACGAAGAGGAGATTGTGCTGGGAAAGCAGGTGCAGCAGTTGACGGCGCTAGAGAAGATTAAAGAGACTTTGATCGATGAATTAGAGCGCGAACCGACGGAACAGGAATGGGCTGCAGCGGCGGAAGTGGCAGTTGATGAGCTGCAAACATTAGTGCGGATTGGCAGTCAAGCTAAGCGGAAAATGGTTGAGGCCAATCTGCGGTTGGTTGTCTCTGTGGCTAAAAAGTACATCAAGCGCAACGTTGATCTGCTGGATTTGATCCAAGAGGGCACCATCGGGATGCAGCGAGGGGTGGAAAAGTTTGACCCCACGAAGGGCTACCGCTTCTCTACTTATGCCTACTGGTGGATCCGGCAGGCTATCACGCGGGCGATCGCGGAAAAAAGTCGCACCATTCGCCTCCCCATTCACATTACTGAGAAGCTCAATAAGATTAAAAAGGTGCAACGTCAGCTCTCGCAGCAACATGGACGCGCTGCCACCGTCTCCGAGATTGCCGACGCTTTGGAACTGTCCCCGCAGCAAGTGCGCGATTATTTAGAAAAATCCCGGCAGCCGCTGTCGTTGGATTTGCGGGTCGGTGATAACCAGGATACTGAACTGAGCGAATTGCTAGAGGATGACGGTATTTCGCCTGAAGAATTCGCGACTCAGTCTTCTTTGAAGAGCGATCTGGATCGTCTGATGGTGGATTTGACACCGCAACAGCGCCAAGTCCTAACCCTGCGCTTTGGTCTCACCGATGGCAAAACGATGACGCTGGCTAAGATTGGCGAAATTTTGAGCGTGTCTCGTGAGCGGGTGCGGCAGATTGAGCGTGAGGCGCTGTCTTCTTTGCGCAAGCGGCGGGGAGATGTCCGCGAATATCTGGCCAGCTAAGCCACTTAAAGCTGGATGTAAAACCTGATCAGTCGCGACTGCTTAGCAAGCCTGGGCAGTCGCTTCATGTTTTCGGCGGGGTTGCCAGCTTTTGTGCCAACTCAGCTTTGATGCGATTCAAAATGGATGTTTCGTCTAGGTTGTCGAGAATGCGAGTAACGACAGGCTTAGGGCCTTCGGGACCCCAGGTCGCGCCGTTGACGAGGTATTGTTTCGTCACGAGGCCGATGCCGTAGGTCGCCACCCCGACAACCGCCGCTTGGGTCATGGCAACAGAGGTATAAGGCGCTAGGGACAGTCCCCCAGTGGCAGGGGCGCTCGCCCCGAGCAGCCCCTTTAAAGAGCTCAAGCCAAGGGTCACCATGAGCTCGCTCGCAGAGAGTCCCCCCAGTTCTAAGGCAATGTTGCGCAATAGTTTAATGGCGCCGGCTTGGGTCATCGGTAGCCCATAGAGGCGCGAGAGGCTGACAATCATGGCGACATCGACGATCGCCCCCGTCAGAATATCTAGTAAGGTAACGGGATTCAGGGCGACCGCGATCGCCTTCGTCATGACACTGCGCCAAATGATTTCATTCGCCATTTGTTCGCGAATGGCTAGCTTCTTTTGCACAATGGCTTCATTCAGCTCATCGGCATACAGCAGCGTGTTTAGGGCAATTAACGCTAGCCCTTCTTGTTGCAAAATCTCTAAAATCTTGAACTTGAGGGCTGCCACATCAGGGGTGCCCCGCTGTAAGGTCGGACGCAAGCGGCCGTCTGCCTGAGGCTTTGCCACCGCCACTAACGGTGCCGCCGAAGTCATGACAATTTCATTGGGAGAAATGAGTTCCCGCAATCGCTCATCTACCAGGGCCGTATAGATCGCCTGACGGTCAACAGCCGGATATTGATCAATTTTGTTAAAGACCAGCAGGATGGGTTTGCTGGCTTCGCGCAGTTGGGCCAGGGCCTCAAACTCGACGCGGGTAATGTCTCCCGCAATGACAAACAAAATCAGGTCGGCGGTGTTCGCCAGTTGGCGGGCCAGACGCTCGCGTTCGTCCCCGGCGACTTCATCCAGCCCGGGGGTGTCGATGAGCTCAATACGCGACTGGCCCACCCCCTGCAGAGTCGCTTTGTTGATGGTGGTGCGATCGCCCAGATGCTCCTGACTCACCTGCCATTCGGTTGCCTGAATGGTTTGAGTCACGCCATGGGTCGGGCCAGTGGCAAATACCGTCTCCCCCGCGAGCGCATTCAATAACGAAGATTTGCCCCGACCCACCAGGCCGAAGACGGCAATTTGCACCACAGCTTGGTCCAGCTTTTGCATGAGTCCCGTGAGCGCTTGCACTTCTTGCTCTAGGCCGGCTGCCTCGCGGGGGGTAAGTTGCAGCCGCTCTAAGATGGACTGCAACGCGCCTTTAGCTTGGTCGTAGGTGAGTTCAGATTGCAAATCTTCAAACTCAACAATGACCGCATCGAGCTCATCAGCCAAAGAGTTTGTGTCGGGCACATCAGGCATATCAGGAGAGCGCATACAAATCGCGACATTTTTCTCTAAGATACTGTGATACAAAAATCACATTAACGGCGGTTTACCGCCGATCAGGGCGACCTATCGATGCGAAAATAAAGGTCAGGATCGATTTATCTGTAGTAATGGAATTTCAGACAACCGCTCAAGAAGCCTGCTACAAGCGTATTGGCCCCTGGATGCACCATTTGTTTGGCGGCAGCGTTGTCCTCTTTGATGACGAACCCCTTTTTGTGGTGAATTTTGGCTCAGCCGTGGCATCGACTCGTGTCATTCCCTGGGAACATAATGATGCGCTGATTACAACCCGTTCCTATGTGGTGACGGATATCCAGGTCACTCCAGAACTTTCCTATTATTTGCTCCGAGAAAACAACGATATTCGCTTTGGTCGTTTTGCTCTCGATTCGGAAAATGACATCGTCTTTGAACACAGTTTGGTGGGTTCGACCTGTGATCAAATTGAGCTGCAGTACTCAGTGACGACGGTCGTCAGCAAGGCCGACAGCTATGACGATGAAATTGTGGCGCGTTGGGGCGGCAAACGGGCGCTCGATCGCTGGTCTTCTTGGTAAACTTTGCAGAAAAATAATTGTAAAACCTGCGATCGCTATCAAAGTCTTCGGCAAAATTGACAGCAAGCTGGTTTATAACCATAACCATCCACAAGCGCAACACAACTGGGGAGTGAATTGTCATGCTGAGACGCAGCCGCAAATTTTGGTGGCAGGGCTTGAGTGCAATTTTGATGAGCTTGATGCTGTTACTGTTGTGGCCGCGATCGCCCCATCCTCAAGCGATCGAGTCTGTCTCCGGCTTGCCAGAACTAGCTGAGTCAGCGGTCGTTGCCATGGTGCCCACGACTCTGGGCAACGTCGACAGTCCTCTTGATTTTGTCCCCGCCGAAAACGTGGTGGCCCAAACCGCCCCCAACTATCAGCCGCGTCAGGTGATTCAGCTTGCCGATCCTTCCAACTATGGCGATCGCTACAGCACTGATGCCTATGGCCGTCCGATTCGTAATCAATTCATTGCCGTGATGCATGAAACGGTAGGATCAGCCCAAAGCGCCATCAACCTGTTTCAGACTTATCACCCCAATGACAACGATCAGGTCAGCTATCACACCCTGATTGGACGCGACGGCACTATTTACTACATCGTGCCGCCCGAAAAACGCGCTTATGGTGCTGGGAATTCCGTTTTTAACGGCCCCAACGGCCCAGAATCGGTGACCACTAACCCGGCCTTTCCGTCTTCGGTCAATAATTTCGCTTACCACGTCTCTCTCGAAACGCCAGGCGATGGTCGCGGCAATGGCCCCACTCACAGCGGCTACACCTCAGCCCAGTATGAATCTTTGGCCTGGCTATTGGCGCAGAGCAGTATTCCAGATAATCGCATCACTACCCACAAGGCTGTGGATCAGTCGGGTAGTCGCCAAGATCCCCGCTCGTTTGATTACAATCGCTTTTTTACCTTGCTACGACGGTATCCCAATCGCCCAGGCTAGGGGTCTGAGAATAGGATTGTGAGCAGATGAAAACTTACTCCCAGTCCTCAAAAAACTGCTAGCCGTGGATATCTGTGTCTAGCAGCTACGGGGCGCGACAAGCGCCCCTGATCAAGAGTCTGGATAAGCCACCTCGGTGGGAGTGTCTGCCGTCGCCGCACCCCCTTTAAGCCATGCCCCGATGGCATCTGGCAGCGATGCACCCAGGTTGGGATGAGGCATGTAAGCAGTCAGCATAAAAACGCCGATGAATAAAGCAGCAAGGCGCCAGGGGCGAACCTCATGGGGGGGCATGTTAAATCCTCAGAAAGGGGCTGATCGGAGCTCTTGTCCCTGTAAGACTAGCGCTTAGCAAGCTAATCGATCGCTTTATCGGTGGTGCTCAGATAGCAATGTTGCCGGAATAGAGGGGCTCGAAACCTTAGAAACAGACAGATTTTGAAGTGGCTACTGACTAAAGTAAGGCACTGTACAGGCTAAAACCACTCAATAAAAACCGGCTTAATAAAAAAGGAAGCCCCAACTGCAGCTTCCTTTCCCATGAATGGTGTTCTTTCAAGATTGATCTTAATAAGCAGGGCGAGTGTCCGGTGTTGCACCTCCACGAGCACGCTCTTTCGCTTTGGCGGCACTTTTCTTCAGCGCATCTAATCGCTTGATGTATTGATCTCGCTTGCGCTTTTTCGGCGTTTGCTCGATCAAGGTTTTGAGCGCACTGCCAAGACTTTTGTAAGCGTTGGGTAGGGTATAGCCAAACCGCGTGGCGATCGCGATCGCTCGTTCGTCGGCATCAATGGCCTCTTCGACCGCCTTGATCGGATTGTTGCGCTTATACAACCGCCAACCGGAAAAACTACAGAGCGCCAAGGCCAGCATCAATAACAAACCATCTTGTACCCACAGCTCACCGATGGCACCACCGAGACCAATTGCCAGGGCTGCCATTTCCCAGCCATCCCGAGGAATGGTGTCATTTTGGACATGACCGACTTGATGCCAGAACAGGAGATTGCGCTGGTCGAGGGCAAAGTTTTCCCACTTGGCCAGATCAATTTGAATTTCAACCTGGTCTTTGCCCAACTCCTCACTGGTGATCAGCGGAGGCGTCACATCGGTCGCCGCTTCGACTGTCACCCAACTTTGAAGCTCTGGTGGTAATAGACTGCGTAGGCGGCGTAACTCTCCCATATCGGCTCTAGCGGTGGATGTTGCGTAGGAAGTCATGAAAACTTGATGAATAAAATGATCACCTCAGCGTTCGCCTGACCCGATAGATCATCTGTGCGAGGCAGTAGTGCTTACTATCCTAGCCAAAAATCGGAAATTTCATGGGTATATTTCCGTACTATCTAGTGATCGGTAATGGGGTATGTCTCACGGCTGGGGTTGTGGACGGCAGCGGCGACATCCAACGACAGGCGGTTTCGCCCTGGGCCTGCAACCCCGCGATCGCCCCCTGTAGCAAGGTTTCACCATCGGCGACTGACTCAATGCGACACAGAGCTTCCCGCAGGTCGGCCGCTCCCGCAAAGCCCTTGACATACCAGGTCATGTGTTTACGGGCCTGACAAATGCCGCGATAGCCTTTGTAGGCAGCAATCAGTCGCAAATGTTCTTGCGCGCAAAGCAAGCGATCAATCACCGTGGGCGACGGGAGGCGATCGCCGGTTTTCAAAAAGTAGTCAATATCGCCGACCAAAAACGGATAGCCCAAAGTGCCGCGCGAGCACATGACGCCATCCGCGTGGGTCATTTCTAAACACCGCACGGCTGCTTCCACCGAGTCGATGTCGCCATTGGCAATCACGGGAATCGCGAGCGCCTCTTTGACGCGACCAATCCATTCCCAGCGGGCGGTGCCTGTGTAGCCCTGGGCGCGGGTGCGGCCATGCAGGGTCAGCATATCGATGCCGACATCCTCTAAGCGACGAGCAAACTCGATCGCGTTGATGTGGTCGTCGTCCCAGCCAATGCGCGTCTTGACGGTTACGGGCACATTCACTGCCTCCACCACCGTGCGAGTAATTTTGACCGCCATGTCGGGATCTTTCAGGAGGGATGACCCCCCGCCTTTGCGGGTGATTTTGTTCACCGGGCAGCCCATGTTGATGTCGATGGTGTCGGCCCCTTCGGCGACGGCTTTGCGGGCCGCATCCGCGAGAAAATCGGGACGACAGTCAAACAGTTGAATGCTGATGGGATGCTCGTCGGGATCGACTTCCATGATTTTGGGCAGCGTGTCTACGTGGCAAACGCTGGGCGCGTGCACCATTTCGGTATACATCATCGAGCTCGGCGCATACCGCCGGACGAGTTGCCGAAATACTTTGTCGGTAACGCCTGAGAGGGGCGACTGCAAAACGCGGCTGTGGACGGCGATCGCCCCAATGTGCAACGGGGTGGCCAGCTTTTGCTGAAGCGTAGGAGAGAGCGCGGTCATGGGCCAGGCAGCAATACAGTGCTTTCTCAGTATGCCAGGGGCGATCGCTACAGCGCCCGTTTGCGACTGAGCAACCAGTAACTTTCCATATTGCCGCGCCCTTTGACAAAGACGGCTCCCCGAGGTTCTAAGTTGTAAAGGTGATGAAGCCGTTCGTAGACTTCCGCCGTGACTTGAATTTTGCCCGGAATGCCAGTGCTTTCCATGCGGCTCGCCAGGTTGACCGTATCGCCCCAGAGGTCATAGGCAAACTTGCGCACCCCAATCACGCCCGCAATGACAGGACCCGTGCTGATGCCAATGCGGAGTTGAAACGGCTGACCATCGGGACGATGAAAGTGCTGAATTGCTGCTTGCATCTCTAGGGCCATGGAGGCCACGGCATCTACATGATCGGCGCGGGGAGTGGGTAAGCCCGCTGCAGCCATGTAGGCATCCCCAATCGTTTTAATCTTCTCCAATCCGTATTTCTCTGCTAAGCGATCAAACGCCGAGAAGATTTCGTTCAGCAGTTTGACTAATTTGTGGGCTTCCATCTCACCGGAAGCCGCGGTGAACTGCACCAAATCGGCAAACAAAACGGTGACTGAATCGTAATTTTCGGCAATCGACTTTGGCCCCATCTTTAGCCGATTGGCAATTTGATAAGGCAAGATGTTGCCCAGGAGGCGATCAGCTTGTTGTCGCTGCTGCCGCAGTTCCATTTCCATCTGCCGCTGTTCAGTAATGTCGTGAACGATGCCCTCGTAGTACTGAAAGTTGCCCGCCTCGTCATAAACCTTGCGAATTGTTTCGCTAATCCAAATCTTGCTGCCGTCTTGGCGATAAACCTCTGATTCTGAGCCTTCAATTTGGTCGAACTGTTCAAGATAGACCACGAGTTCAGCCCGCCGTTGTGGTTCGACGTATAACTCCTTGCCGACATCGGTGATGGTTTGCATCAATTCTTCAGGTGAGGCATAGCCATAAATTTCGGCCAGGGCCGGATTGACGCTGATGTAGCGGCCCTCGCGACTGGTTTGAAAAATTCCCTCGGTTGCATTTTCAAAAATGCGGCGGTATTTGATTTCGGCTTGTTGCAGCGCTTCTTCGGCTTGTTTGCGTTCGCGTACTTCGGCTAGCAGCAGGCGGTTTTGCTGGCTCAACTGCTGTCTGCGATGGTAGTCACTTAGTCGCGCCTGCAAGCGGGCGATCGCTTCTGCCGCCAGTAGTGGCAGACTGAGATAATCTTGCGCTCCGGCCGCAAAGGCGGTCGCCACTAGCTGCGGGTCGCGATCGCCTACCACAATAATGGGGAGATCACGGCTCCAGCGCTGAGCTCTGATTTGTTGACAAAAGTCCTGGCCCATCTCGACAAAGAGACTACTCTCAATCAGAATTAGGGCCACTTCATAGGACTTCAATAAATCCAGGGAGATCGCCGTGTCTTGGCTAAACTCCAAGCGATAGTGAGCATCCAATACTTGTTGTAGAGCGGTTTTGGTAAGCTGGTCACGATACATTAGTAGCAGGCAATCTTGGCCTACCGGAAGAAAGTCGTCTCTGGTGTCAGAAAACTCCGCCTGCTGATTCAAAACTGCTCTATCCCTGCCAATCTATTGATTTATTCTGTGGCCTAGTGCAGTGTCGCCTGTTAAATTGATCGACTGGGTGAGACCTTGGCAAAACCCCACTACCAATCTCCATGGTTGGATTTATGACATGCCACTCAACCGATGCCAGCTGCACCATACCTAAAATCGACTGATTATCTTTGCCCTAACTTTCTGAATAAGGTTGAACATCAAGGACTGGTTCTGTGACGGTGAACAATGGCTAACCGTGGACAGTAGTCATATGATGCCCTGAACCAGCGCAAATGCATTGAACGCAAGCGCACCAATCTTTAACATAGCTGAAAGCATCAGCATATAAGGGATTTGTGAACTAGCCCAAGGTCAACCTATGTTTTCTTTACAGAGAGTTAATGGGCTGCTCAGGATAGGGCGATCGCTAATCTAAATTGATGAACGCCTAGAAATGCCTTGAGCCCACTTTGGCTGTGCATGGGGGCCAAGGCCAAGCCGCTACAGGTCTTAAGATTTGAGGATTGCCACCGATGATTTGGGCCTGTGCTGTCAGGGGGTAGGTTACAATTCTGGAAGTTGGTTTATTAAAATACTCTGCAAATCATGACACCCTCTCTTGCTAATTTTTTGTTGAGCCTCTTGGCTGGTACCCTCATCGTGGTCATCCCAGCTACCGCCTTTTTGGTCTTTGTTAGCCAGAAGGATAAAATTCAGCGCCAGTAGCTAAGTTTCCAGCATCAGCCTGGTTAGACACTGGTTAAGCAATTGATTAAACAAAAAGGGCATCCTGATACCGGCATGCTCTTTTTGTTTGGCTAAGTTGTGTTCTTGCGGCGTGGTCGCCTGACTGAATGGGCTGTTGAGGTTTTTCGATACTTGCCGATTACGCCTCGCACATTACTGCCATGGGGCACCAGACCTATGAAAGACAGTGGCTCTGTTTTGACTCATCAACCTGTCGTTAGCCGTGCCGACACGCTCAGCCAATTGCCGCAACTGAAACGGATAAAACGAGTCAAAAGATTTTTTGAAAGCTCTTTAAAGTCCGTTAGCATGTGACAAGCAACAGGTCATAGTGGCAACCGCTAGAATAGCTTTGCCACAGTAGGTTAACCGCTTGGGGACAGCGACAGGCTGCCTTGAGATGGGTACCTTTGAAAGAATTGGCCAAGTCTATCAATGTTGCGTCTTCATCCTGAGAGGAATCCCCTGTGAATTTCGGTACACCAGTTCCCCTTCTCATCGGCATTGTTCTGATTCTTGGCGGGGTTGCCCTGTTTTTTGTAGACAGGCTCAAACCTGGCTACGGGCGAGACTCGGACAAGGTCTATGCAGTTCTCTGGTTGATTTCCGGGGTGTTTTTGTTAGGGCACCTCAACATGGAGCTGCTGGCTTCGTTTCAGCAGTTGATTATGGCGGGTATGTTGATTACCGTCACGATTCAAAGTGTGAACGCCCGGACCCCCAGGGAAGATCGCTATGCTCCGCAGCCAGCGGGTGGTGGTCGCGATGACTACTACCGGCCCAGTCGCCCCCCGCAAGATTATCGGGGCAGCAGCCCCCGCATGAACGTGCGGGCTGAGTTGGATAATGAAGGGCCATATCGCCCACGCTTTCCGGAAGACCGCCGGATGATTGGCGGTCGGGATGAGCCGCCGCGCAGGTCAGGATATTATGACGAGGGATATGACGATCGCTACGGGGCTAGTCCTGGTGGGTATGGCGATCGCTCCATGCCGCCGAACGATCGCCCGGTGGAGCGTTTGAACCCGAGTAGCGATCGCCTTCGCCGTCGGTCTAAACCGGGCGCGGGTCGGTATGACATGCCACCTGCGCGCGGATGGGATGAGTCAGCTAGCGGTTATGCTGCAAATTCGGGGGGCTACTCGGCTAACGGCGGTAATTACGGCGCTGATAGCTATGGCAGGAATGCTGCTGGGTCTGGTTATTCAGCCGCCAGCGAAGATAATTATGTGGGGTCTGGGGGGTACAGCAGTCATTCATCACCAGAGTCTAGCGATGCCGCTGCTGGGAATGGCGGGGACGACAGTTATGTTGACTATCGCCCGGTGAATAATTATCCCAACGATGAAGCTGGTCAGCCCCCTGCCGATTACGGCAGCCGACAATATTAACTCACCGAGTTTTTGAGGCAGGCAGCTACTTTGAAACTCTGATGTAACTCAGCCCCTCGGTGTATTGAATCAAAAACGGCGTCACTGGATTCTAAGTGACGCCGTTTTTGATTTGGGGCAAGGGAGTGGAGAGGCTAAACGACACCAGCGAGCTGCATGCGGCTCAGGAACGATTTGAGGCGATCGCTCTGGGGATTGGTGATCACGTCGTAGGCTTTGCCATCTTCTTCAATTAAGCCCTGATTGAGGAAGATAACCCGATCGGCGACGTCCCGAGCAAACTGCATCTCATGGGTAACGATGGCCATGGTCATGCCTTCTTCGGCGAGTTGCTTCATGACATCTAGCACCTCGCCCACGAGCTCAGGGTCAAGGGCGCTCGTCGGCTCATCAAACAAAATGATGTCAGGCGACATGCAGAGGGCACGGGCGATCGCGACCCGTTGTTTTTGTCCGCCTGAGAGTTGGTCAGGATAGGAGTTGCCCTTAGCCACCAAGCCGACTTTGCTCAGAAAGTGGCTGGCCAGTTCTCGACTGTCGTTTTTGGGTTTGCCCAGGACCTTTTGCGGTGCCAGGGTCAAGTTTTCCAGTACGGTCAGGTGCGGAAACAAGTTGAACTGCTGGAACACCATGCCCACCTGTGCCCGCAGCCGTTGCAGCTGTTTGCGGGACAAATTAGGGTTGGATAGGTCCATGCCATTTACCGTCAGAGTGCCACCGTTAATGGTTTCTAAGCGGTTGAAGCATCGCAGCAACGTGCTTTTGCCACAGCCTGACGGCCCAATAATGGCCACCACTTGCCCAGAATAAATTTCGCCACTGAGCCCTTTCAGCACTTCTAAGGGACCATAGCTTTTGCGGAGTTGGTTAAAGGCGATCGCAATCTGAGAGTCAGGCATAGCAAATGGGCGAATTCTGTAATGGGGATGGCATTCGAGAAATACTGTGAAGATTATCATCGACAAACTGGCAGTATCGTATCGTGGAAAGCCAGTTTGTGGTGAAAGGAAAGATTTTATATGACGATTAAGCGTTCAGCCTTTTTACGGAATGTCGCGTTTGGCCTCAGCGCATCGCTGGTATTGGCTGCCTGT
The DNA here is from genome assembly GCF_004212215.1 of Leptolyngbya iicbica LK. Classification (NCBI taxonomy): domain Bacteria; kingdom Bacillati; phylum Cyanobacteriota; class Cyanophyceae; order Leptolyngbyales; family Leptolyngbyaceae; genus Leptolyngbya; species Leptolyngbya iicbica. Next base: position 381,358 of record NZ_QVFV01000001.1, on the reverse strand, counting down.
GGCGGTTCTGCGCCGACTGACACGGCCGATGGCACCGACTCAGCAACGGACTCAGCCAACACCGAGGAAGCCACAGGTACGCTGACCGTCGCCACTGAGCCGGCCTTTCCGCCGTTTGAATTTCAGGACGAAAATGGCGAACTGGCCGGTTTTGACATTGATTTAATGAACGCCATTGGCGAAACCGCTGGTTTGGAAGTGCAGTTTGAATCATTGCCCTTTGACGGCATCATTCCCGCCTTGCAGGCAGGTACAGTGGATGCAGCAATTAGTGGCATGACGATCACCGAAGAACGTCTGCAAACTGTCGATTTTTCCCGACCATATGTGAAAGCGGGTCTGGCGATCGCGGTGCAAGCCGACAATACCGAAGTCGCGACGCTGGATGATTTGCAAGACAAGCGGATTGCCGTGCAGATTGGGACCACCGGGGCGGAAACAGCGGCAGAAATTCCTGGGGCTGAACTCAGTACCTTTGACTCGGCCCCCCTTGCCTTGCAAGAGTTGGCGAATGGCAACGTGGATGCGGTCATTAACGACGCTCCGGTAACGCTGGATGCGATCGCCTCCGGTAACATCGATGGCCTCAAGGTTGTCGGCGAACTGCTGACCACTGAGTTTTACGGTATCGCCTTGCCCAAGGGCTCGCCCAATGTAGAGGTGATTAACAACGCCCTCATGACCATGATGGAAGATGGCACCTACGCTGAAATCTACCAAAAATGGTTTGGTGAAGAGCCGCCCGAATTGCCAGAGTCCGCTTTTTAAGCTCATTTGAACAGTTGTGAAGCGGCTGGTTTGGACTTTTTCCTAACAGGTTGTCCGAATCAGCCGTTTTTGCTGCAAACCGGCGGGTCGGAATCTTGCGCCTAATTTCGCTGCCGCACAGCGCAAGGCAATTTGGTAGGTTTAAGGCAGTGAATTGTGAAGGAGTCGGGGTTACATGAAAGTGGCAGTCACCGGGGGCACTGGATTTGTGGGCAGTGGGCTGGTCAAAGCTCTGCAAGCTGCCGGCCACGAAGTGCTGGTTTTCTCTCGTGATGCTGCCAAAGCCCGACGGATCTTTCCTGCAGCGACCTTTCCTCAGGTAACGACGGTCACTTACACGCCCCAAACTTCCGGTGATTGGCAGGCGGCCATTTCGGGCTGTGATGGGGTGGTGAACTTAGCCGGAGCGCCCATCTCGGAACGGTGGACGGCGGCGCATAAGCGAGCCATGATGGATAGCCGCAAAGTCGGCACGGAGAAGTTGGTGGAGGCGATCGCCCAAGCTGAGGTAAAGCCGAAGGTCTTGGTGAGTGCGTCGGCGATCGGTTACTACGGCACCAGTGAAACGGCGACCTTTGACGAAAGCAGTGACCCAGTTAAGAGCGATTTTCTCTCACAAATCTGTCAAGCATGGGAAGCCGCTGCCCTGCAGGTGCAAGACATTGAGGGCGTTCGATTGGTCATTCCCCGCATTGGCATTGTGCTGGGGGATGGCGGCGCGTTGGAGCGGATGCTAACCCCTTTTCGTCTGTTCGCCGGTGGCCCCATTGGCAGCGGCAAACAGTGGTTTTCTTGGATTCACCGTGATGATTTGGTCGCTGTGTTGATGCGCGCCCTCACGGATGAGTCGATGAGCGGCGTCTACAATGCTACGGCTCCGAACCCTGTGCGCATGGCGCAAGCCTGCGAAGCGCTGGGGCAAGCCCTCAATCGTCCCTCTTGGCTGCCCGTGCCTGATTTTGTGATTGAGGCACTGCTCGGCGATGGGGCGGTGGTCGTGTTAGAAGGACAGCAGGTTTTGCCCAAACATTTATATGCAGAGGGGTTTGAGTACCAATACCCCACCGTGGGACAGGCCATGCAGGCGGTAGTTAACGCGCTTTAAGCCACTCGTTCCTGATGACCTTGCTCATTGTTTCGCCAAATCGTCCCGATCTCAACCGTTGGCAACAGGCCCTGCAAGCGATCGCCCCCGATTTAGAGATGGCGATCTGGCCTCAAGTCCCCACCCCGGAAGATGTCACCTTTGCGTTGGCATGGCAGCAGCCTGCTGGCATCTGGCCGCAATTGCCGAATTTGCGCTGCGTATCGTCGTTTGGGGCGGGGGTTGACCATTTGCTGCAAGATCCCGACCTGCCGATCGCCCTCCCGATTGTGCGACTGGTCGATCCGTTATTGGCTCAGTCCATGTTCGAATACATTGCGGCGGGGGTTATGGGGGTTTTGCGAGACTTCGATGTGTACGAAGCGCAGCAGGTGGCGGGAATTTGGCAGCCCCACGCGCTCACCTTAAGCCAGCACTGCACCATCGGCATTATGGGGTTGGGGCAACTCGGTACGTATACAGCTCAAAAACTTGTGGACTTGGGCTTCAACGTGGTCGGTTGGGCGCGATCGCCCAAACAGATTGCAGGTGTCACCGCGTATGTTGGGGATGCGCAACTACCGGAGTTCTTGCAGCAGACCCAGATCCTGGTCTGTTTACTCCCGCTGACGCCACAGACGCGCGATATTTTGAATCTTCACCTCTTTGCCCAACTACCGCGTGCGGCTTACCTCATTAACGTGGCTCGCGGTGCGCACTTGGTCGAGGCGGATCTGGTGGAGGCGATTCATGCCGGATATTTGCGTGGGGCTTGCTTGGATGTCTTTCGCCAAGAGCCCCTGCCGCCGAGCCATCCCTTTTGGGCACATCCTCAGATTCGAGTGACGCCCCACTGCTCCAGCATTACTAATCCGGAGTCGGTGGCTCCCCAGATTGTCGAAAATTATCGGCGATCGCAGGCGGGAGAACCATTGCTCAATCAAGTCTCGCGATCGCGCGGCTATTGAGGGAGAAATGGGTGGCCGGGGGGCCGGGAGATGGATGAGCAGGGGCATGCGTGATGGGATAGATCGCTCCAGGCACCCGGTCCCTTGGTCTTGACCTCAGGGTATCGGGTTATCCGGCAGGGACCGGGTGCCTCGTTAAAGGGACTCAGGTAAACGTTAGCAGTGCCCACAAAATGCTGGGCAGGGTAATGAAGCTTAGCAGGGTGGAAAGCACGATCGCTCTAGCTACTAAGTCAGCATCGCCACCAAATTCCGTCACCCAAATAAACGTATTCACCGCTGTGGGCATGGCACCTTGCAGCACCAGCACTTGCAAGTCTTGGCCCTGAAGGCCGATCGCGCCGCCAATGATTAGGGCGATCGCGGGGCCGAGGACCAGGCGCAATCCGGCGGCGACTAACACCGGGCGATCCAGGTAAAACTGCGTTTTGGCGAGTTGCATACCCAGGGTGATCAGCGCCACGGGAATCGCCGCCCCACCCAGCAGGTCCAACCCTTCATCGAGCCGCAGCGGCAAAGTAATCGTCAACGCTTGTAAGGCCAGACCGGCCAGCATCGCCCAAAAGACAGGCAGCCTCAGGGTTGTTCTGAGTCCAGTGGCTAAGCCCTGCCCTTTAAGGAGAGTCGGCCCGACGGTGGTGAGCAAAATGCTGCTGCTGATCAAGTAAACGATCGCCCGTTCTAACCCCGTTTGCCCCAGGGCAAAGGTGATAAACGGCAATCCCAAATTGCCCGTATTGGCAAAGAGGGTGGTGGCGAGGAGCGTTTTTTGTTGCAGCGGGTGCGCTTTGATGAGGCGACATAAACCATACACTAAGCCATACAGCAGGGCCGATACGACAAAGAAGCCCACCACAATCAGCAAGGCCCGCTCGGCGGTCAGCGTAATGCCGTATAGGCTGCTGGCGATCAGGGCGGGCAGTAGAACGTAGAGACTGAGCCGCGACAAGGTACGGCGATCCAGGCCGAGGGTACGACCTGCAATGAATCCCACCAAAATAATCAGGGCTACGGGCGCGATCGCGGGCAGTAAAACAGCCATAACGCAGGCGCTGAGTGACGTTTAACTAGAGGGCGACTTTTGGGCGGTAGGCCCTGCCCCAAGACTGCGGAAATAAGTGCCGCCGACGGTGATGATAAACGCCAGGTAGGCCAAGAGTTGACCGGCAAAAAGTTGCTCGCGATAGCCCAGCAGGGTTTTCAGCAGCACGCCGGGAAACGCTTTATCGGGCAAGACGTCGCGGGCATCCCACAGTTGTGGTCCGAGAATGCATGAGGTCTGGGAAATGCAAAGGTCGACGTTGACCGGATCAAAATTGCTGATGGCGAGAAAGGCGGCATCCAAATTGCGGAAAAACGAAATCACGAGGCCCCCCACAATCAAAATCAGCAAAACGCCCATTACTTGAAAGAAGGCCCTTAAGTTGATGCGGACGCCCCATTTGAACAATGCCAGCCCAATTAGGGTTGCTCCCAGTAGCCCGCCAGCCGCCCCAATCGCGGCGGTGACGCTTTGCTCCACGCTGGTGAAAATAAACAGCACCGTTTCAATCCCCTCTCGCAGGACGGCAATGCAGACCAGGCTGAAAATGGTGATACCTGCGGCGTCATCCTCTTGCAGCGCCGCAATCACGTCACCTTCGATATCGCCCTTGAGCGATCGCGCCTGTCGCGTCATCCAGAGCAGCATCCAGCTCAGCATGACGATCGCGATCGCGCAAAACAAACTGTCGAACAATGGTTCGATAATCGGTTCCAGGGTGGGTAACGCTTGCTGCGCCTGAGCCACGCTGTTAAAAATCAAGATGCCCGTCAGCAAGCTGCCCAGTAATCCGGCTCCAATGCCGAGATAAACCCAGCGATTGAGCTGACTCTGCTGGGCTTTATTGAGACAGGCTAGGACGATACCAACCACGAGAGCCGCTTCGACCCCTTCGCGCAGGGTGACAAAAAAGGTCGGGAGAGCAGGGGCAAAATCCATAGATGGGGGGAGCAATGACGGTAAATCGTGAAATGGAGGTACAACCCAGTCGCGGTTGCCGGAAAGCCTGTCTGGAGACGAGCCGGGGCCGCTCCCATTGGGTACTTCTGATGGTGATTGTAAAGGGTTTCTCTGCGAGGCGACGCGATCACGGGGTCAGTTGCCCCCCAACCGCCAAACCCGAATGGTCTTGTCGGCACTGGCGCTGGCAATGAGTCGGCCCGTGCGGTGAATGGCGATCGCGCTCACCACATGGCTATGTCCTAACAGCGTGTGCAACAGCGTGCCTGTTCGGGCATCCCATACTTTTACGGTGCGATCGTTGCTGCCACTGACAATGGTGCGGTTATCGGGGGCGATTTCCACCGAGTTCACCTCTTGGTTGTGCCCCTTGAGCACATGGATGATCGACCCGGTGCCGACACTCCAAACCACCAACGTTTTATCTTTGCTGGCGCTGACTACAAACAAACCATCGGTACTCACGGCCACATCGTTAATTGGGCTGACATGGCCTGAAAAGAAGCGAATCATTTCGCCGGTTTTGAGATCCCACTGTCGTACCTTATTATCCAGACCGCCGCTAAATAGCGTTGATTCATCCGGCATCATAGCCACGGCGCGCACCGCTGCTGGCGACCCCAGCAACGTCCGAATGGCAGTTCCCTTGTCTAGCTTCCAGAGTTTGATCGTTTTATCTTTGCTACCGCTCGCCAGAATCCAGCCTTTGTGGCCGATGGTGACGCTGGTGACGTCACGAGCGTGTCCTTCCAGCGTGTGGATTAAGCGCCCAGCCGATAGGTTCCAAACTTTGACGGTGCCGTCATCACCGCAACTGACCAGCACTTGACCCTTGGTGCTAATGCGCAGGTCATTGACCCCACGGGGATGCCCTTGCAGGGTCACCATTTGCGCCCCAGTTTGTAAATCCCACACCTTAATGGTGTCGTCTAAGCTGCCGCTAACTAACGTTGCCGATCGCGGATTAAAGGCTACTGCCGTCACCCAAGACTGATGTCCTGAGAGCACGCGGACACATTGCCAGTTGTCGCTTTCCGCAGGTCTGTCAGGGGCTTTTACGGGGTCGGGTGCCGTCACCGGCATGGCCAGAGCTGGCGTCGCTGGCGTCGGGAGTGGTGTGGGCGCCGGGGCGGTCGCAGTGGCCGGTGGCGGACTCGTTTGGGGAATCTGCGCATCGATCGTTGGCACCGCCACTGAGTTCTGGGTTGGTACGGCCACGGAGTCTGGTTGAGGCGCTGTCGGAGTGGCGGCCTGACTCTCAGGATGCTGGCGTACCCAGCCCGGCACGTTGCCGCGAAAGGTCGGTGATGAATCTAGCGCCGCTAAGACCGCTGGGGCATCCACAAACCGCTCTCCCACGGCATCCATCACCAGGCGATCGAGCACGGCCGTGAGTTCGGGGCTAACGGAGCGACTTTGTTGCGCCAAAACGTCTTGCCATCGCCAATTGCCGGCCATGTGGTCATAAAGCTTTTCGGGTTTGCAGCCCGTCAGCAGATGCAGGCAGGTCGCCCCCAGGCTATACAGGTCACTACAGGGATAGGCTTGGCCGCCGCGCAACTGTTCAATCGGAGCATAGCCCTCGGTGCCGATGCGAGTGCCTGGTGCGGCTTCGGATAAGGCTTCGCCAAAATGCTTAGCCACACCAAAGTCAATTAAGAAGAGGCGGCGATCGGTATCTCGCCGGATCAAATTGGTCGGCGTAATGTCGCGATGGATAACGTTGTGCCGATGGATAAAATCCAGCACAGGGAGAATATCGAGCAATAAATCGCGAATGCTGTGCTCATCCATGGGGCCGCTTTCCAGCACCTCTTGAATGAGGGTTTTACCGTCAATAAACTGCTGGACGAGATAGAGAAAATGGTCGTGTTCAAAGTAAGCCAGGAGGGCCGGAATCTGCACATGCTCGCCCAAGTCGTGGAGGCGCACGGCTTCTTGATTAAAGAGCTCGACCGCTTTGTTAAAGGCTTTGGTGCCCTTGGTTTGCGGCGCAAATTGCTTGATCACACAGGGCGCATTGAGGCGATCGCTGTCTAACGCGAGATAAGTGCGGCCAAAGCCGCCTCGGCCAATTAATTTTTGAGGCTGATAGCGCCCCCTTAGCATCTTGACCAGGGGCGTACCGCAACTTCGGCAGGTTTGCGCCGTGTCACGGTTTAAAGGATGAGCACACTGAGGATTCAAACAACAAATCATTCAACAGACCCTGTCCGGTCACGTTGCCGGCAAACATGTGAACCTCGCTAACTACCCGGCCAAGCGGTGACCTAAGACCCACCATTAGCCCAGGAGGCTCGTCAACAGGCAAGCAGAGAGACCTGCCGCTAGTCACACCGTGACTGACAGCGGGCCGCAATAACGACGCGGCGATCAACTCCCTTGCTGTCTCTAGGTTGCCCACCGTCTGGCCAAAATCGGCTCACCAGACCGGGAAACTCACACCTAAGCATAGTGTAGTTTTTTGATTCGCCACCGTTTATCAAAAGTTTCGCAAACAGGCCAGGGTCGCTGTCATGTGGCAGCCCTGAGCATGAAAGAGGGAACCGTTGTAGTGACAGGGGGTGGGGCTGGCGCAGCGACGAACAGCCGGGCGATCGCAGCAATTCTTTACATTTCTGCCGCCAACGAGAAACCGTCAAAGCCCTGCGGTAAGGTGGTTGTCAGACTCCTATTACAAACTGTTTTTGAACCCATGACGTTGGCTCAGTCTGCCCACAAAAAAGCGAAAGCCCTCCGCCCCGGAGCCCGCCGTCCGGCTAAGGAACTCTGTAGTGAATGCGGCTTGTGCGACACCTATTACATCCACTACGTAAAAGAAGCCTGCGCTTTTTTGAATCAGCAGTTTCCGGAGTTGGAAACTCAGACCCATGGCCGCGATCGCGACTTAGATGAGCCCCTAGAGCAATACTTTGGCGTGCACCACGATATGATGGCGGCCCGCAAGCTCGAGCCCATTGAAGGCGCTCAGTGGACGGGGATCGTCAGTTCCATTGCGATCGCCATGCTGACTCAAGGCCATGTCGAAGGGGTTGTGTGCGTCCAAAACACTGAGGAAGACCGCTTTCAACCCAAGCCGGTGATCGCCACCACGCCAGAGGAAATTTTGGCGGCGCGGGTCAACAAGCCCACCCTCTCACCGAACCTTTCCGTACTGGAGCAGGTCGAACAGTCGGGCATGAAGCGGCTGCTGGTAATTGGCGTCGGCTGCCAGATTCAAGCCCTACGCGCGGTCGAAAAAGAGTTAGGGCTGGAAAAGCTTTACGTCCTCGGGACGCCCTGTGTGGATAACGTTACCCGTACCGGGCTGCAAAAGTTTTTGGAAACCACCAGCCGCTCGCCGGAAACCGTGGTGCATTACGAGTTCATGCAAGACTTTCGGGTGCATTTCAAACACGAAGACGGCTCCATTGAAAAAGTGCCGTTCTTTGGGCTCAAAACCAATCAGCTCAAGGATGTGTTTGCGCCGTCTTGTATGAGCTGTTTTGACTATGTGAATGGACTGGCGGACATTGTGGTGGGCTACATGGGTGCGCCCTTTGGCTGGCAGTGGATCACGGTGCGCAATGAGCGCGGGCAAGAAATGCTCGACATCGTGATGGATCAGTTAGAGACGCAGCCAGTGGATTCCAAGGGCGATCGCCACGCCGCTGTGCAGCAGAGCATTCCCGCTTATGACAAAGGCGTGACCCTGCCCATGTGGGCGGCGCAACTGATGGGCGTCGTGATTGAGCGGGTTGGCCCCAAAGGGTTGGAATACGCCCGCTTTTCCATTGACTCGCACTTTACCCGCAACTATCTCTATGTGAAGCGCAACCATCCCGAAAAGCTGGAGGAGCATGTGCCTGAGTTTGCGAAGCGCATTGTGGGTCAATACAAGCTGCCTGAGTAAGTCCGATTTTGGGCCTTACCAGTGTCGTCTGACCAGCAACTCCAATTGCCGCACAAGCTGCTTCAGCCGTTGAACTTCCGCTTTGAGGCGGCGATTTTCTGATCGCAGAGCTTGGTTTTCCTGTTGCAGTGAGGTGCGGGTGGCGATCGCGTCCTCGGTGGCGAGTGTCGTTTTCATGGGTTTAGCCAGGCAGCAGTGCCGCAAGGTGCCTGAGAATTGCAGAGGAGTGGCATGGATGCGGCTCGTATGGGTCGATCTTAGCAATCCATCCCGGCGGCGCGGCAATCTGTCATAAAGCGGCATAAAGCCATGATGCTCTATAGGTTTATAACGCTCACGGTTTTAGGTGGCGGCGGTAGGGCTGGCATCGATCGCCCATTCGGAAGGATATTCGTCGCCAGCCAAAATTAAGTTTGGTATAAGTCGCGACAGTTTAATGCCCTCTGGGAAGGGCGATCGCGGTAGCCTGAAATCTCCTTGCTGGGCCACTTTGGCCTACTTCTGAGGAGGGCAATCGCGCCACTGATAAGAAAATCTAAAGTAGAAAGTGGTTGATTCCTAGTGACAGACTCTCGTTTCTCCGATACAGTTACTACTGTGTGAGGAGCGAACCAGTAAGGGCACCGAGACGAAACACGGCCAGTCGTCGGTGTCCTTTCTGTTTTAAATATTTTTTAGGGCTGTCTGAGCCGAGCGATCGCTACAAAATAAATTGCTCAATGGCGCTCACCACACCGTCATCTTCCACACTGGGGGCCACCCAGTCAGCGATCGCTTTAACGCCTTCGGGTGCATCGCCCATCGCCACCCCGACGCCGGCATAGCCAATCATTTCGTAGTCATTAAAGTTGTCACCCACGGTCATGACCTGATCAGGCGTGAGACCCAGCAGCTCTTCGGCCAGGTATTTCACGGCAGCGCCTTTGTTGGAGAGGGGGTGGGTGGCCTCAAAGAAGGTGGACACGGACTGGGTGAGATAGAGCTCAGCGGGGGGATACTGCTGCTTAAAGCGACTGAGCAATTCGGAGATGACGGTGGGATCGGGACTGAGGGCGAGCAGCTTGGTGGTTTTGATCGCGCGTTGCCCATTCAAATAAGCGGCTAAGTCTCCGACGGGAATCGGCTCAATGCCGGAGCGTTCGGCATATTCGCGAGTATCGGTCAAAATCTCGCGGACGTGCAGTTGGTCGTCGATGTAAAGGTGAATGGAGAGGCGTTCGGCGGCTTCTAACTCGGCGAGGGCGGCGAGTAATGCCAGGGTGTGTTCGCGGGAGAGGGGGGTGTGGCGGTACAGTTTGCCGGAAACGGGATCTTTGATCAGCGCGCCCTGGTAGGACATCAGCGGCAGGGGCGATTGCACGGCCTGGTGAAAGCGCACGGCGGAACGGTACATGCGCCCGGTGGCGATCGCCACTTGCACGCCCTGTTGCTGAGCGGCGGCGATCGCCTGCTTCACGCCTTCGGTGACGTCGTTTGATTTGCCTGCGATTGTGCCGTCAATGTCGAGCACCAATAGTCGAATGTCTGTCATGCCGCCGCATCCTTTAAGTGATCGCCCTTCAGCGTGACGCAGAGGTGGGGCAAATCACAAGGGCGAGGGAGCACAAATTTGCTGACGACGAGAATTGGTGCATGGGATTGCGGTGAGAGAGTGTGTGGGGAAGCTAATGGGCTGCGTTGCCGAACCCTTGGGGGCAGGCCCCCAAACCCCCGATGTGGGGACCTAACTTCCCCACGCCCCTCGAAAGGTTCGGCCAAGCGGCGAAAGCCGGGTGGGGTGCCTCCGCAAACTGATGGTGATTGAGGGCTGAAAAGAGCGATCGTGGGGGTGTCCTCAAGGCGACATTTTGGGGGAGAGTGGGCGCTGGCAGCTGGTCAGTCAATCAGGATTGCACCTCAAAAGGTATCGAGGATGGAGGGGCGGACGCCGAGCTTTTGCACCACTAGGCGATAGAGCCAAATATTCCACATGGCCATGGAGAGGGCGGTGGCGATCGCGGCTCCTAAGATGCCGAACCAGTGAATGCCGACGAGGTTCAAAATCACGTTGACGAGGGCGCTGGCGGCCATGACTCCGGCGGCTTGGTTTTGGTAGGTGGTCATGGTCATCAGATAGCCCACTGACCCGGCCCCGACGTTCACGAGTTGTCCCAGCATCAAAACAATTAGCGCTCCCTGGGCGGCGACAAACTCGGCTCCAAATAATTGCAGGATGGGGTGCGAAAAGTACACGATCGCGATCGCCATGGCGAGGGCGGGATAAAACATCCAGCGGGCGATCGTGGAAACGAGTTGCTGCAACCCGGCTTGGTCATTCTGGGCATAGAGGGTGGCGATCAGGGGCGCGGCCATGGCATTAACCGCCATCAAGATGAAGGGCACCCAGGCGGCAGTTTTTAACGCGGCAGTGTAAATCCCCACATCTTGGGCGTTCAACAATAGCCCAATCATCAGGGTGTCGGTGTGGCTCAAAATCATGTAGGAACCGCCCATCAGCATCAGCGGCAGGGCGATGCGCCACCACTGCGCGGTTTCATAAATGTGCGGGGGGCGGCGAATGGGGGGCGCGAGTCGGGTCTGAAACCAGCCCCACTGCAACAGCAGCACCAGGAGCAGGGCGATGAGACTCAGCCCCATCGCGACGGTACTGCTCAAGGAGCGGTGCGATCGCCAACTAACCGCCAACACTAGCAGCATCACGGGCTGCCCAATCAGTGACGGAGCAAACGCCAAGACAATTTGCTGAAAGCCCCGAATGATTTCTTTTTGGAGGCTGAGCAGCGTCAAGCCCGGAATGTTCCAAATGCCGAGGAGCAGGGGCCAGGTATAGACCCCCAAGTCGCGAGTTGATTGCAGCCAGACCCACCCGGCAGTGGCGCACCCGGCAACGCCGATGCTGACGAGCAACAGCTGTCGCCAACTGCCGCCAATGAGCCCCCCCAGTCGCGCCCAATCGCTTTGGGCGCGATAGGCCGATACCAGTCGCAGCGCTACCCCCGGCAGCCCAAAGCTGGCAATAAACGCGCCAATGACGCTGATGGCAGTGGCGTATTCATACACGCCGTAATCGGTAGTGCCCAGCCAGCGGGCCAGCCACACCTGCGCCGCGTAAAGGATGCAGGCGCTCAGGAGTTGCACGCTCAGCGCCGCCCCCGCCCCGCGCATAAATGTGGTCAACAGCCCCGATGGTTGCACCCGCAGTCCTGATAGTCACTGGGCAACGTTGTCAGTTATTACGAATAATATCCTCGACACGAGTAGCAATTTAAGGGTAGTCAATGATGATGACAAAATGTTGAGCAATAATCCCTGACAGTTCATTAAGGCCACCCCAAAATAGAATCATTCCAGCTGGGTCAACTTGTCTCTGACAGAGAACGTTTCAAGTCTTTCACGAGACGATCGAAGACAGATTGATAGACATCGTAGTTTTTCCAGTTGCAGAAATTACCAATGTTGCGTGATCGCTTAATCAATCCCGCCCATCCATCGCTGGAGTCCATCACTGCATCATCAATCCTCACCGGAAATAGCACTAGACACCCGCTCTCTTGCTCTTTCTCCAGCGCTGACTCCACTTCGCTTTCCACCCACGGACTGTTAACGGACTGCTCCGACAAAATCAGCAACAATTTGTCATGCCTGCGAATTGCTTGATCAATACCTGCTCGAATTTTGGCTCCAATCGGCAAATCCTCTGGTGCGTACCAGCAGCGCACACCCTTATCTTGTAAGTCTGCATGGAGGCGCTTAGCAAATTCCTCATCCTTATGAGAGTAGCTGATGAAGCAAGAGTAGAATTGAATTGGCTTATTCAACAGAGATGGCATGTAATCGATAAGGGTATCTGGTAAGCCGACACCTCGAAGAAAAGACAGCGGTAGTTGACTGTTATTCAGGAGAGTTTGGTGGTCAACGTGGCTGTAGGATGAATGCCTGCAATCTTCCAACCCTTGGGAACTACTTAAATCAACACCTGCAAAAATCGTGCCGCTTAGGTTCGCGCTGTTGAACTTAGTGCCGGAAAGTTTAGTGATATTGAAAGTAGCGCTGTCTAAGTCTGCCCCGGTTAGGTCTGCTCCAGTCAAGTCTGCTCCAGTCAGGTCTGCTGCAACTAGATTCACCCCACTCAGATTTGCACCACACAAATCAGCGAAACTGAGATCGGCTTGTTCTAGGCTAGCCCCACTAAAATCTGATTCATCTAACGTGGCTCCAGCGAGCCTAGACTGAAAAAGATTTGAGTTCCGGAATGATGCCTTGAAAAGGTTGATCTCTCGCAAGTCAACGTTTTCGAGACTGGTTTCGCTAAGATTGACACCCCGAAGATCCGGGAACAGCAGCTTGCCTTCTTCTGAAGCTAACCAATTTGGCTCTTCCCAAAGCTGCTGTTTATTGAACTTATTCCACAGCACTAACCTTTGCTGATTCCAAACGTCCACCCCTTGTTTGAGTAAAGCTAATTGTTCTGTGCTCGCCATTGTTGCGTGTCCTAGCGATGTCACCAATTTAGCAACGTTAATCCGAGCCAGCCAGCTTGAACAAAAGCGTTGCGATGTCAGCATCTCGATCTATCACTGACTTATCATGAGTTAAGCGGTATGCCCTTCAAGTTACTAGTCTTGTGAGGTTGAGGGCATCTAGGCAACAGAGTGCACTCATATGCAACCATATCGAGTCTTTTTCTCTCATGGCAGCGATGACAAGTATGTCGTCGCCAACTTGCTAAAACCCAAAGTAGAGGCCACAGGCGCTAAAGTTTTCTTAGATGCAGGTGAAATTGAGTACGGAGATGATTTCCGAAGGAAGATTCTAGACGAGCTAGCGATCTGCGACGAGTTGCTCGTACTTTTCACTAGGTCCTCCTTGCGCCGACCTTGGGTTCTGGCCGAGGTCGGCGCTATTCTTGTCCGCAATAAGCGCATCGTCGCGATTCGCTACGGTCCTTCGGAGTCAGAGTTGCAAGAACTTGGCATACTCTCTCTGCTGGGAACGAACAATCTTTTGAACCTGACAGACGAAGATGTTGACAAATATCTCTCACAGTTGAGCGACCGAGTGGAGAATCACAATGCATGACGTTTTTATTTCGTACACTAGACAAGATAGTGGTGTAGCTTTACGACTAGCAAATGCTCTCCAACCGTACCACCTATCTACCTGCCTGGACGTAGAAACCCTAGTTGCGGGGGAAGAGTTTTCAGTCCAGGTGGCTCGTGAAATCGCGGAGGCTCGGGCCGTTGTTTTGGTGTTATCACGTCACGCACAACGTAGTCATTGGGTCAAGCAAGAACTAGTCTCCGCTCTTGAAGGAGACAAACTTGTTGTTCCACTGTTGCTGGATGATGAAGCAACCCACAACTGGATCTGGCCTCTGGTTTCTGATCGTCAGGCTATCAAAGTGGACAAGACTACAGATTTTGACGAGCTGGCCTTACAACTGAGACGAGCCATCACTCGCGTCGAGATGAAATCGAGTGAGCGCTCTGCCGCTAAATCCTTCAGCGATATTGAAATTGGGGAAATCATTGGCCCGGTTGCTTTTGGCGGCACTGCCGGCATGAGGGGAAATGTTCACAATACTGGATGTTTTCCTACAATTAACGATATAACCTGGGGTGATCTTACCCAACACCAAAGGCTGAAAATCTTGCTGACCAATCTGGAAGCAGCATTACAAAAGATGCCTTCTGACCGTTTGGAAGATGCCCAACGTATTTCAGAAATGACTGATGTTTTGGTTTCTGAAAGTTCCCGAAAATCACCTAATACATCTTTCTTAAATTTGGGTGCAGAGGGTTTGATTGAGGCCGCGGATGCTGTCAAAGATATTGCACCTGATGTAAGAAATACTGCAACGGAGATTGCTACACTATTGGGTCAAAATCACTAATGCTATGAAGGTCGCCTCAATAAGGGACAGGAGCAGGAACCAAGGGGAAGTGGCTCTCCTCAGTTTGCTAATTGCATCTAAATCTTGCGTGGATGGGTCACGAGATTGTGGACGGGGCAGCGGTGGGCAAAATGTGCAAGGCACCGTAGGCTTGCGTCGAGAGGTAGATTTGCGCTGCCATTTGAATATCGGCGGGCGTCAGTCGCTGAATCTCATTGGGGTAATGCAAAGCTGGCTGCAACTGCCCGGTGAGGGTTTGGTAATACCCATAGAGCCCGGCCAGGTCGCTGGGGCTTTCGCTGTCAAAGACATAACGGTTAGCGACTTGGGTCTGCACCCGCTGCAACTCTGCTAGCGCGACGGGGTCAGTCTGCACCCGCTGCACATGATCGACGATCGCTGCTTCCACCGTCTCAATATTTTCCGTGGGTAGGCTGGCGGCAATAGTAAAGACACCCTGCTGCCAGTACGACATATTGCTGGCGGCGATGCTGGTGACGAGCTGCTGCTGCTCTCGCAGGTCGCGCACGAGGCGAGACAGTCGCCCCCGCGCCAAAATAGACGTCAACACATCTAGCGCATTCGTCTGTTCCACATCCGTGAGGCCCGGCACCCGCCAGCTCAACACCAGTCGGGCTTGCTGCAACGCCGCATCCGTAAAGGAGTGACGCTGGATTGTCGCGAACGGCGCTTCTGGGGCCGAGCGACACACTTGAGTGGCAGGGTTGCGGCTCTCGTCGACTCGCTGACGGCGGGCCAGTGCCTGCTCAAAGCCAGCCGCTACCGTTTGAATGAGTTCCTCTTCTGGGAGGTTGCCGACGGCGACGGCGGTGATTCTTTCGGGCTGATACCAATAGTGATGAAAGTCCCGCATTTGCTGGGCGGTTAGCGATTTGACCACCGCAGCGGTGCCCAACACCGATCGCCGATAGGGCAGCCGGTCAAAGGTCATCGCCATCGATCGCGCAAAGATGCGCCGTCGGGGGTTGTCGTGGGCGCGGGCGATCTCTTCCAAAATCACCGATCGCTCCCGTTCAAAGTCTGATATCGCGAGGCGTGGATTCAGCACCAGTTCGATTTGCAAGGGCGCAAGGGCCGCAAAATCCTGCGGTGCACTGGTGAAATAGAAGTGCGTATAGTCTTGGCTGGTGGCGGCATTGGCGACCCCGCCCCGGGCCTCAATGCGGCGCTCAAATTCCCCTTGGGGCAGGTGGTCGGTGCCCTTAAACAGCATGTGCTCCAAAAAGTGGGCCATGCCATTGATGCTGTCTGACTCGACCGCCGACCCCACCCGAAACCAGAGATTCAGGTTGACTGCATCCGTCGGGGTTTGTTGCGCAATGATGGTGAGTCCGTTATCCAATCGCCGCACGGTGGGGACTGCCAAAGCAGATTGAAACGAATGATCGGCGATCGCGGCTGTCATTAAATTCGGGTACTCCGAGCGGATAACTAACTTCACCTATCTTAACGGCTGCGATCGGGAAGTTCTACCGTCACCTGAGTTCTTCGCCATAATGTCCGTCTACCCTGACGATCAGGCCGCTAGGCGCAACAAAAGTTTGTATCAGTCGACCTCGATTTGGGGCATGGCAAGGTGGCTTGATTAGCTGACCCGAGAGTTTGCAGATCGTTGCAATTGCTGGGTTTCATGCGCCGCTGCCTGAGTTTCTAAACTAGACTGAGGCAGCAACCAATGAGCCCCCATGATGAGTCGGGACGGCTTTGAATGCGAGCCTTGATGCCGACTCTAAAGTTGGGCTGTGTATTTCCGGACAAATCCCCATGGGCACCTGGATCAAAGAAACGAGCAAAGCGATCTATTTAATGGAGGGCGGTTACTGGATTTCCCGGCTGACTAAGTATCCCTCGAAGACTAATCCAGACGAGCAAGTCTTGAATATTCAAGCCGTGCGCTCTTGGTTTATGCGCGAAGATTATCCCCAAGCAATGACGGTTGCCCTGAAAGCGACGGAAGAGCCCAATCCGAAACCGACTCCGCCCGCCCCGCCCCCCAGCTCAGGCACCGACCACATCAATGACGCGGGCCTCGCAATCATCAAACATTTTGAAGGGCGAGAGCTGCAAGCCTATCAAGACTCGGTCGGCATTTGGACGATTGGCTATGGCCATACTTCGGCGGCGGGCGATCCCCAGGTGCGGGCCGGGATGACCATCTCGGAACAAGAGGCGGAAGACATTCTCAAAACCGATTTAGAGCTGTTTGAAACCGGGGTGCGCGATCGCGTGCAAGTGCCTCTCAACAGCGACCAATTTTCGGCCCTGGTTTCCTTTAGCTTTAACGTCGGTTTGGGGGCGTTTGGCAACTCGACGTTGCTCCGCAAACTCAACGCGGGCGATTACGCTGGGGCCGCCGATGAGTTTACCCGTTGGGTCAAGGCCGGTGGGGCAACGTTGCCCGGTTTGGTGCGGCGGCGCGATGCTGAGAGGGCACTATTTTTGAGCCAAGATTACCAACAATTCATTCACTAGGATTTGAGGGCGATCGCGCCAGCATCCCTCACTCGCCAATCGGTCCACCCTGCGGCAAGCGCAACTGGGAGACACCGCTCCGTCACAGCGTCAGCGATCGCTGCAGACGTCTCAATTCGCCCCGAAAATCTTAAAAAAAATCGGCTTTGATCAGTTACCTTTTAAGGTGCCTTGATAGGTTAAGGATCAAGACAAAAGTAAATGTGCTCAGTCCCAAAATTAAGGCGTTTGACCTAGAGTTAGGTTGAATCGCTAGGTTTTTGCTGTAGCTTCTCCGTAAGCTTGCCGCGCTTTCCGGGTCAGTATGTCCCGAGCTCCATTAGCATCTCTCTGAGCTGCTGAGGCTGGTCGTCTCCTGTAATTCGCCATCCGCGCTTAAACCCGTTCCCTTAACTTTGGTTGATGAATCAATGACTCCCGCTAAGAAAACCTACGTCCTCAAGCTTTATGTAGCTGGCAACACGCCCAACTCGGTGCGTGCGCTGAAAACGCTCAATCAAATCCTAGAACAAGAATTCCAAGGCGTTTATGCGCTCAAGGTGATTGACGTACTGAAAAATCCCCAGCTAGCCGAAGAAGATAAGATTTTGGCGACGCCCACCCTGGCCAAAATTCTGCCGCCGCCAGTACGCAAAATTATTGGTGATTTGTCCGATCGCGAGCGGGTATTGATTGGGCTCGATTTGCTCTACGAAGAACTACGTGAGGACGATCTCTACAACTAGAGAAGACTCGCGGGATGGCGTCTCTGACATCGGCCCTGAGTAGCGGTCTAGATCAACGGCACCAAAGGCCGACAGGTCATTAACGACAGTTTTCAATGTGCCGCGATCGCGATAGGCTTATGGCTTGAGTGTGACTTTCAATAACTCTTTGCTAGTTAATAACTAAGGCTGTTTTATAAACTCCATGAGTCAATCTTCTGACATTGATATTTATTCAATTACGCGCTCTAACAGCATTGCTAAAATTCGCACCCTAATCGAAGGGTTTGACGATATTACTCATGGCGGTTTGCCAGTTGGGCGCACGACCCTGGTGAGCGGCACTTCAGGGACTGGTAAAACCCTGATGGCGGTGCAATTTTTGTATTTGGGCATCGTCCATTTTGACGAACCTGGGGTATTCGTCACCTTTGAAGAATCGCCCGCCGATATTGTCAAAAACGCCCTCAGTTTTGGCTGGGATTTGCAAAAACTGATTGATGACGGCAAGCTCTTTATCCTTGATGCGTCACCCGATCCCGAAGGTCAAGATGTTGTCGGTAACTTTGACTTGTCGGCGCTGATCGAGCGCATTCAATATGCCATTCGCAAATACAAAGCGCAGCGCGTATCTATCGACTCGGTGACCGCGATTTTTCAGCAATATGATGCGGCCTCAGTGGTCCGGCGAGAAATTTTTCGCCTATCGGCGCGACTCAAACAAATGGGCGTCACCAGCATCATGACCACCGAGCGGGTTGACGAGTACGGCCCCGTTGCGCGTTATGGCGTGGAAGAGTTTGTCTCTGACAATGTGGTGATCGTTCGTAATGTGCTGGAAGGTGAGCGCCGCCGCCGCACCATTGAGATTTTGAAACTGCGGGGCACCACCCACATGAAGGGAGAATATCCCTTCACGATTATTGATAACGGCATCAACATCTTTCCTCTCGGGGCGATGCGGCTCACGCAGCGATCGTCCAACGTGCGGGTGTCGTCTGGGGTCCAGACCTTGGACGAAATGTGTGGCGGTGGCTTTTTCCGCGATTCCATTATTCTGGCGACTGGAGCCACTGGCACGGGCAAGACACTGCTAGTCAGCAAGTTCTTAGAAAACGGCTGCGCTAATGGCGAAAAGGCGATTTTGTTTGCTTACGAAGAGTCCCGCGCTCAATTACTGCGCAACGCCACATCTTGGGGGATTGATTTTGAAGATTTGGAACAGCGAGGGCTGTTAAAAATTCTCTGCGCTTACCCCGAATCGGCGGGCTTAGAAGATCACTTGCAAATTATCAAGTCGCAGATTTCGCAATTTAAACCAGCCCGAATTGCGATCGATTCCCTCTCGGCCTTAGACCGCGGCGTGAGCAACAGTTCTTTCCGACAGTTTGTGATTGGGGTGACGGGTTACGCTAAGCAGGAAGAAATCACTGGCTTTTTCACCAACACCACCGAGCAGTTCATGGGTCTGCACTCCATTACCGAGTCACATATTTCCACCATTACCGACACCATTTTGATGCTTCAGTATGTGGAAGTGCGGGGCGAAATGTCGCGCGCCCTCAACGTCTTCAAAATGCGCGGTTCCTGGCACGACAAGGGCATTCGCGAGTATCAGATTACCGATGGTGGTCCCGACATTAAGGATTCCTTCCGCAACTTGGAGCGCGTCATTAGCGGTTCTCCCACGCGCATCGCTGTTGATGAAAAGAGCGAACTCTCGCGCATTGTCCAGGGTGTGCAGGACGAGGAGATTTAGTCTGTCTGTATCATCCATTTACTGAACAATCGGCCGATATCAACGCGCTAGATAGTTGGAAGCGATCGCTCTCTGAGCCCCTGTTGTCAACCTCGCAAAAAGAGTCCCGACTCGGTGCAAATGCCCTGCATGGGGCGATCCCACACATCGCGGGGGAGCTTGGGTAAGCGGGCATATTCGAACACGATCGCCACCGTCGGCTTTTGTCGCCACTGGGGTTTGGTCAACATGCGATCGTAATAGCCGCCGCCATAGCCCAGACGATAGCCCGTGACATCGCAGGCTACCGCTGGCACCAAAATCAAATCCACCATATCGGGATGAATCTCGGGCGCCATTTCGACGGGTTCGGTGATGCCGTATTTGCCTGTCTGCAAAGATTGCGGCCCGAGCCACTGATGCCACACCATTTGTTTGCCCACGCAGCGCGGTAGCCCCCAATAGCGCCGATGATTCATCAGTGGGCTGAGGTCGGGCTCGTTGCGAAAGCTGCAATAAGCGAGAATGCAATGAGCATTTTGAAAGGTAGGCCAGGTTTGTAGATGTTTGCAGAGGCGATCGCTCTTTTGACGCCATTGTTGGGGGGGAATGGCCTGTCGAGCTTTGAGTAACCGACGGCGCAAATCAGCTTTTTCGGTGGGGCGATCGCTAGACAAGGATGACTGAACAGGTAGGGACATCAGAGACTCGGTGTGTAGACCTTCGCGTGAGCAAAATCGTTGCTAGAAAGTCTAAACGGGAATGGGCGAAACGGCACGACGAATTTGGGCAAATTGCCCAATGCTCTAGGCTACGAGATGCAATGGGATAGGCTGCTCAACCATGGCTGGACTGCGCCAGCCGCACTAGGGCAGAACCCAGTATCGGCGTAACGCGATCGTGATCAGGTCAGCAACTCGTTCTGCCCAAAGTAAGTAAAGTGCCCTAAATATTTAAAGCTTTTGTAGGATGGGTTAGCGCAGCATAACCCATGCGGGCGTTGGGTTTCGTTCCTCAACCACAACCTACATATACCTACGTTTATTTATCTCCACCTACTTAGCGCATGTGCTGCTAACAGAGAAGGGCATGCCGATGTTGCTGAATACCCTTTGCCTGTGGATCAAATGCCGATCTTCAACCACAGGTAAATTGCCAACTAATGTTGTGGTGATTGTGTCAATAACGGCATTTTTTCTTCTGTTAAACCCAGGCAAAATATTCAAAGAGAAAACAGCCGATAGAATAGCTGGGTTAAGACATCTACTAACGTTAATTGTTTTTTTAGAAGCTCTTTTAAAAATAACTCTGATGACCTTATGTCTTGAGATATCTGGCTCTAACGCTCATGGCGTGAGTTTGACTCTGCGATCGCCGCCACTAGGTTGCAGTGACGCTTCAGAACGGATGGCCCTCATTGCCCCAGGCCTAAAGTGCCAAAGGGTTAAACGCAAATTTGAGGCGCGGCATCTTGATTGAAAGTTTGAGCCTTGGGGGACATCTGTGCCAATTTTTTCCTCGCTGGGGAAAAAATGTGTTTGGTCTTGCCAGTTTGCCAGCAGATAAGTCAGGTAAGGTTGATTGAACATATCGAACTCGCGTAACTGCGGGCCGTAACAGGAATATTGCTGAGACTAGGAGCTGCCCTGTTTTTGGAAACCTGGTGAGAAATGTGGCTTATATTCGAAAGTAAATGTCAGGTGATTGTCGGTTGGCCATTGGCGGAGATCAAGCTGTCGCTCACGAAACCCGCTGATTCAGATGGTCACAGAATTCACCAGAGGAGCATAGTGATGTGGAACTGACTGCCTCTGAAATCGCCAATATCGCTACTGCGATCGCGTATCTAATCATTCCTTTTTGTCTGATTTATTGGCTCTGGAGACTGCGTAAGTATCAATTGCCGTGGCAGTTATTTGCCCATTTGGGTTTATTCTCAGCGTTTATTTTGAGTTGTGCCACGACCCATCTTTTGGGACACGATTCTTGGGCGATTTATCCGTGTGCTTTGATCAGCGGCGGCGAAGCCGTCGCCCTCATCCTGAGTGCACGGGGGATGGCTGACAACTTTATCCGCCAACTGCGAGCTCAGCGCCTGCTCAAAGGCTTTCTCGATAATGCTCAGATCGGCATGATGGCCTTTGATGCCGTGCGAGATAGTGACACTAATGAAATTGTCGATTTTCGCTGCACCCTTGAAAACCCCTACGCCATACAACAGGGAGCGCGCGAAACTATGGTGGGACGTCTCTTGTTGCAGGCCATGCCACAGCATTTAGAAAGCGGCCTGTTTGAACAATATTGCCGCAGCACCGCAGGCGAAAACATTACTGCAGAATTTAACTACCCCAACCTGGGCTGGTTTCAAAATCGTTCATTTCCCCTACTGCAAGGATTTGGAGTGACTTTTGCGAATATCACTGCGCTTAAAAATTCCGCTATTTTTGACCGTCTCACGGGCCTGCATAGTCGTCAAATCTTAGACCAAACCCCCAAGTTTAATGCCCTGCTTTATCTGGACTTAGACCGTTTCAAGCAGGTGAATGATTTGCAGGGACATGCCGTCGGTGATGAGGTGCTACAGCAGGTTGCGGATCGCCTTCGCCACAGTATCCGCCCCAAAGATCTAATTGTTCGACTGGGGGGAGATGAGTTTTTGGTGTTGATGGCTATTGACGATGCGGCCCCTCAAGAAGTGGCGTTAGAAACGGCCTGGCGCATTCATGATGCCATCCAAAAACCATATTCGGTGAATGACCTGATTTTGCACATTGGGGTCTCGATCGGGGTTTATTTGGCCCACAAAGACGACTCACTGGAGAGTGCCATGCGTCTGGCTGATATTGCGCTCAACACGCGCAAGGCGGAGCGAGAAAAATATGAACCTGTGGTGCTGTATAAACCGGCTATGGGAGAACGGGTCGAGCAAGAATATCAGTTTGACCGGGAGCTGAAACAGGCCATCATTGACGGGCAAATTGTCTTGTTCTATCAGCGCATTGTTGATCTCCAAGATCCGAGCTACCCCACTGTTGGCTTTGAAGCGTTGGTGCGGTGGCAGCATCCCCAAAAGGGGCTGATCATGCCGGATGACTTTATTCCCATGGCGGAAAAGTCTGGCCTCATTGGGCTGATCACAAACTATGTAGTGGCTGAGGCCTATCGGCAGGCTTGCGTCTGGAGCCGCTTTGATAAATCCCTAAAGATGAGCATTAATCTAAGTGCTCACGACTTAAATAATTCTGAGTTTCTCAACCACGCGCAAAAGGTGTTGCAGCAAGGCATTTTGAAAAATCATGATTTTGTGTTTGAACTCACAGAAGAAGCCTTCGCTGATCTATCGCAAGCGGCGTTGCTGAATACGATTAAGACTTTGAAGGCGGCTGGGGCGGGCTGGGCCATTGATGACGCGGGCACTGGCTATAACGGCTTGGGTGTGGTTAATCAGATTGGCAGTCTCTTTGATGTGCTCAAGATTGACCGAAGCTTTATTTCGGGTCCGAAAGCTTCACTGTTGTTGTGCGATGCCTTTTGCGCGATCGCCAATCACTTTGGCATGACAGTCATTGCTGAAGGCATTGAAACTCAGTACCAAGCTCAGGCGCTCACTCAGTCAGGCGTGCAGTTTGGTCAGGGCTTTTATTTTGAGCATGGCGAACCCCTGCCCGCGGCGGAAATAGAAGCGGTCTTGCAAGCCGAATGGAATCGAGTGCGCACCCAGTAAACCAGTGCGATCGCTGTCTCTCTAAGAATCCACCAGTCCACAACGCTAAACCCCAGACTGAGCCAAGGTGTCTCTATTGTCTTGGGTGAACATGATTTCTCAACACTGGCGAACTGATGCGTCGCCTTACAACAGCTAGACGTAACCGTGTTCAGCCAAAAAGTCGAGGGCGATATCGGGTTCCGTGGTCCTGTGAGTGGGTCCCAAATTCAGAAATTTTTCGGCATATTTGCCCAGTACATCGCCTTCCAAATTGACGGCTTGTTGGGGCTGCAGATACTGCAAATTGGTTTCCTGATAGGTTACAGGAATGACGGCCACAGTGAACCAGTCGCCGCTGGCGCTACAGTCAGCCACCGTGAGGCTGATGCCATTCACGGCAATGCTGCCCTTGGGCACGATGTAGCGGGCTACTTGGGGCGAGGGCACGGCAAACCGCAGTTCCCAAGAGGTGGCGTCAGAAACCGCCGATGCTAATCGCCCGAAGCCATCCACATGGCCGGTGACAAAATGGCCGCCGATTTTGCTGCCCACCCGCAGCGAGCTTTCCAAGTTCACCCAGCCATTCTCTACCACGTTACCCAAGGTGGATTTTGCCAATGTTTCTGGCGAGGCTGTGGCAATAAAACCATTGTTCAGGGCGGTTTCGACGGTGAGGCACACGCCGTCGACGGCAATGCTGTCCCCTAATTCCATATCGGCCAGCAAGCGATCGCTACCCGGCCCGTCGCAGACAATCTTGAGATGGTTAGAGTCGACTCGTGTTAACTTTCCTAGCGTTTGTATTAAGCCTGTAAACACAAAATTTTCATCCCAAAATATTCACGACATCTGGCCCCACACATTGAAATATAAGGGCATACTTAGAAACGATACCGATTTTTCTCTCCCAACACATCCATACTGATGTCGGGTTGTCTTTAACATCGGGGGGAGTCAGGTCAGGCCTCAGCCGAACCTTTTTCCGCCGTTGCAAGTCAAATCGTGGAGTGAAAGACTGAGCCCTCAAAGCGGTGGCTATCGCTTAGAATCACACTAACTTGTGGAGCTTCCCCACCCTTTATCCCGTCCAGTGAGCTGTAGAGGCCAAGCTAATGATTGAGATGAAAGTCGCTGGTATTGCACTCGACGCGATTTCACGCAATCCCGTGGTGCTCCTGCGAGATACCGATGATCGCCGCGCCCTACCCATTTACATCGGGCAAGATCAGGCCAAATCCATCATTGGTGCGCTGGAAAATCAGCCAGCTCCCCGGCCGTTGACCCACGACCTATTCGTCAATCTCATCGATGACTGGGAAATGACGCTAGAACGCATCGTGATCCACGCACTCAAAGACAATACTTTTTATGCGCTGCTGACGCTGAGCGCGGGGGAAACCCGGAAAGAATTGGATGCGCGCCCCAGTGACGCGATCGCGATCGCCCTCCGGTTAGACGCCCCGATTTGGGTGATGGAAGAAGTCATCGCTGATGCGTCAATTCCGGTGGATCGCGCCGCCGACGAAGCCGAGAAACAAGCCTTCCGAGAGTTCATTTCTAATCTAAGCCCCTCCGACTTTACCCAGCAGGGTGGCATTAGCAACGACACCTTTGAGCAGTAAGGGTAACGCAGGGCTGGGCAGGATGCACGGGTGAAATGCGACACGATGCAATATCGCCGATTTGGCAAAACGGGGTTGCAGTTGTCGGTGTTTTCGGTGGGCACGATGCGATCGCTCTCGACTGCCGAGATCTTCACCAAGACAGTCAGTGCGGCGATTGACCGGGGCATTAACCACATCGAGACCGCTCGGGGTTACGGCCAGAGCGAACTGTTGTTAGGGCAAACATTGCAGCAACTTGGGGCGGCAACCCGCGATCGCCTCATCATCACCACCAAAATTCCGCCCACTGCTGACGCCGCCAGTATGGCCGCCCAGATTGATGAGTCGTTGCAACGCTTGCAGATTGACGCGATCGACTGCCTTGCGGTTCACGGTATCAATACGCCGGAGCATCTAGCCTGGGTGCAGGCTCCCGAGGGGTGTATGGCGGCCCTGCAAGCGGCGCAGCAGGCGGGCAAGATCCGCCACATCGGCTTTTCGACCCATGGCAGTTTAGAGCTCATCACCGCCGCGATCAACACTGGGCTGTTTGCGTTTGTCAATCTGCACTACTACGCCTTTTTTCGTCGCCATGAACCAGCGGTAAAGTTGGCCCAGCAGCATGATTTGGGTGTGTTTATCATTTCACCAGCCGACAAAGGCGGACTGCTCTACACACCGCCTGCTCGCCTGCGCGAACTCTGCGCCCCCTTTGAGCCCCTGCATTTGACCTATCGTTGGTTGCTGAGCCAACCCGCCGTGACGACCCTGAGCATTGGCCCTGCTGCACCCGATGAGCTTGCGTATCCGCTAGCGGTGTGCGATCGCACCGAGTCCCTCAATGCGGCAGAAGTGGCGGCGTTGGCACGGTTGGAAGCAGCAGCTCAGGAAACCTTGGGGAGCGATCGCTGCCAGCAGTGCTACGCCTGCCTGCCCTGTCCCGAATCCATCAACATTCCCGAAGTGCTGCGGTTGCGAAATTTGGCCGTGGCCTACGACATGGCCGAGTACGGCCAATACCGCTATCGCATGTTTGAGAATGCCGGACATTGGTTTTCGGGTCGCAAGGGCAACCGCTGCACCGACTGTGGCGACTGCCTGCCCCGTTGTCCCAGTGAGTTGCCAATTCCTGAGCTGCTCCGCGATGCCCACCAACGCCTAAATGGCCCAGACCGCCGCCGCCTCTGGGGCTAAGACTGATGAGGCTTCAAGGGGACGCTTCCCTTAACCTACGCCCTAGATCATTGGATTATCCGACAGGGAAGCGTCCCCTAGAGCCCGTGTTAGTTCGCCTTGGCTACCACCGGATACAGCGGCTCTACTCCATTTAAGCGCCAGAGACTGATGCAGAGCACCGTGGCGATCGCCAGCCATGCCGCCGATGGCGCAATGATCCACCCCGCGAGCGGCAGGGTGAGGTAATAGCTCACCGTGACCACAATGACTGAGAGCAGTGGTCCGACTATCACCACGGGCACGGCATGGCCCAATCGCCCTTCCACGGTGAAAATCGTGTTCCAGGTATCGCCTAAGCTCAGGTGAATCATGTAAAGCACCAAGGGCCAGCACAGGAACGTTTGTCCCAACGTTGACCACACCAGGTAAGCCGAGACCACCCGCAATACCGCAATGCTCATCCATACAATGGGAAAAGCCAGCGGCGGCGGTGCCCACCCCGGTCGCTGAATAGCGTTATAGCGTCCACTGTTGCGCGTATTGTCCAGCAGAGAGAAGAGGCGCGATCGCAACGTGATAAATGCGAAAAAGGCAACGGCGATCGCCGTCGCACTCCAGCTAGGCAGCGTCGCCAACGGCAGCCGCTCAAACCCCAAGTCCATGAACCACAGCAGAGCTGTCATCACGCTGATTTGGGCGATCGTGGCTCCGACATAATTCAACGTGGCGGCCCGATCCCACTTGGGATTGGCCAGATCGGTCTGCACGGTTTTATCCGTCGCCCCTTCTCTGACGCCCATGACCGAGCGGACACCACTATTCACAAGATTTTGATCACTCATTTCTGACGCTCAGAATGCTAACAGGCCAAGATTTTGCTACCAGGCATATCCTATCCGGCCCGGGCCAGAAGAATAAAGCCGCTTTACCGAGCGTTGCGGTTGAGCAGGCCGGCAAATTTCATCACTTTTGGACAACACCTGAATTTTTCTGAGTTTTTCCCCGTGGTCACATCATCAAGCGCCCGCCATCATAAAAACATCCTGTAGACTCGCGTGTGCTCCTTGAGCACTAGTTGGGGGAAGTCTTCTGCAAAGAAGCTTCTACCCAACTTTTTGTTTTAAACGAAAAATCCCTGACGTTACCGCCACAGCCGCGCATCATCGACTAGGGGGTAACGCCAGGGAATGCACTACAGTTAGCCTCCTGCAAGGCGGCAAACAGTCAGCTTAAATGTGCAGCCAGCCAAACCATGACAGAATTACGGCGGCCAAAATCAAGCCGATCGCGCTCGCCCCAAAGATCGTGATGCCTGCCCCGATGCGTCGCACCACAGGTGAATAAGGCGGCTTTTGCCATTGCCAGCGCACCGGAGACGGTTGCGACGACCAGCGATAACCACCCGGTACATGATCGCGATCGAAGTCATAGCCCAGAGCTTTCAGTTGGGCCAGGTGATCTTCGGCATAGCGCGGCATATGGGCAAAGGTCACGTCTCCCTGAGGCCGTTGGGGCAAAATGCGCCGCCGCTGATAGGGCACAATGTGCTCACCAAAGTTATCCAGGTATTCCTGACTTTCTAAGAGCCCGTTAACAAAGCCCACTAAGCCTTTGGTGCCAATGACGATCGACCACGACAGGATTTCGCGATCGCTATAGGGTTCACGCCCGAGCACGCGCTGCAAGCACATGCGGGCAAACCGATAGTTATTATTCGCATCAAAATTACGCTCTCGAAACGTCGAGGAAAGCAACAGTCCCCGGACAAACTCTTTGACGGTGATTTGTCCCATTTTGAGTTGTGACTCTAACTTGGGCAGGCGATTGCTTGCTAATAATTGCTGCTCATTAAAGATTTGGCGATAGGCCGCAGAGATCAGATCTTGGACTTCGCCATTGTCGTCCAGTAGATTGTCGCCAGAAAACATTCTGGGGTACTCATCCCCCGGCACCTCAAAGTTTTTAACTCGCTGATTTTGGCTACTGGGGGCATAAGTCAATTGTTGCAGAACCACTAGCGTCTCCTTATCAAAACTGTTTTGGAACTCGTTTCATCAATAGTTACGATTAAAGCCATTGGGCAAAATGCCTCCCAGCAGACCATGTTCATCCATCGAAGAATATGCTCCACAAGCAAGCGATCGCCCGATATGACTGTTGAATCCAGGCTGCTCAGCTGGATTAATTTACCCTTGGGTGAGGGCTATGGCCTCTGCAAAAAAGCCCGTTTGATAGGCTTTCCATACAGGTGGCTTGCCTAAAAATTATCTTTTCTAGACCCTACACTTTGAAAGTTTTGTTCACAAAGGAAGAATATAAATTCAAATATGTTTATATTCTGCGAGATGAATTTCGATTTTTAATTGCATTAATAAGCTGATATCAATCAATTGATCCCATAAGATTTTTGTTTGTCTGGTGTGCCAATTTTCCTGGATGATTAAAAGACTTTGAATGCTAGAAAAATAGACAACAAAGTTCAGGAATGCTGCCTACTTATGCGAACTTATTAATGGCTTGGAGTCGGTGCCCTATCCGCCTCAAGTCTGGCAAAAAATAGACGGCACTCAAAATTGATCGAATACCGCGATCGCAAAGGCTACCTAAAAAAGTTTTTTCGACCAGTGATGTCGGTCAGGTCGCGGCGGGTTCACTCTTCTCCACTCTGCTGAGCCACTGGTTTAGATGAAGACACGGTGTTGCAACGATGGCATTTGCTGCCGGACTTGAGCGAGCCGGGCGGGATTGATTTCGGCGATCGCAACCCCCACATCCGTGCCCACATCATCGAGCACGATGCCCCAGGGGTCAATAATCATGGCGTGACCGTGAGATTGTCGGCGGCTATTGTGGAAGCCGGTTTGAGCCGGGGCGATGATGTAAGACGTGTTTTCGATCGCCCGCGCTTGCAGGAGTACTTGCCAATGGTCTTTGCCGGTGAAGGCCGTAAAGGCCGCCGGAATCATGATGACTTCGGCTCCCATTTGGGACAAATGACGATATAGCTCGGGAAAGCGCACGTCATAACAGACGGAGAGGCCCAAATTGCCCAGATGCTTAGACGGATGGACGGCAGGCAGGGATTGTCCCGAAATTACTGTACTGGATTCTCGATAGGTGTTGCCGTCGGGCACGTTGACATCAAAGAGATGCACTTTTTCGTAGCGGGTCAACTCGCTGCCATCGGCATCGACCAGCAAGGCCGTGTTGTAGAACTTGCCTCCCTCCCCCGGCACCGGATAGCCGCCACCCAGCAAGGTGATTTGGTAGCGCTGGGCCATTTTTTTGAGAAACTGCTCGCTGGCATCGCAAATTTCCTGGGCTCGTGCGGACTTGTCTTCCTCTGAGCCTAAAAACGAAAAGTTTTCTGGAAGGGTGACCAACTCGGCCCCGCGTTTCACCGCGAGATCAATCAGGTCTTCAGCTTGGGCCAGATTTTTCTCTAAATCGGGCACGCTGGTCATTTGTACCGCTGCTGCCAGGTATGACTTCATGCGCGATCGCCACCGAACGAATCATTAACTGTCAATTTTACGCGGATTTGGGGCCTCCACTGACGCCCGGTTGCAATCCTTGACTCAGGTTTGCTCGCGGTCGCCAGCCGCCTGCTGATCGACCCAGGCTTGCGGGTGCAGCGGCCAGGGGCAATCGTGCCAATCGACTAGGATTGTTACCGGAAAACGGATTGGCTATGGTCCCTGATTGGTCGCTGGATAGTGGGGCGTAGTCTTGGCCTGAGGATGCCCTTTGATGGATATTGCGATCGCCCTAGCCCTGGCCTTTATGACTCTGCTAATCGCAGTGCATCGTGGCGTGTTGATTGTGTGGCCGCTGCTGTTTACCTTGGGACTGCTATCAACGGTCTACTGGCGGCGGGGGACCCCACTATCGGTCTTGCGACAGCACCTGTTTGCCGGGATTCGACAATCGGCAGGCGTGCTGAGCATTTTGCTGTTAATTGGTGCGGTCGTGGCAAGTTGGCTAGCCGCAGGCACCGTGCCAACGCTGGTGTATTACGGCCTGCAGTGGCTGCATCCGCAATATTTTTTGGTCTCAGCGTTTGGCCTCACGGCTCTGGTGTCTACCCTCTTGGGCACGTCGTTTGGCAGTGCGGGCACGATTGGTCTGGCGTTGATGATTATGGCGCGGGGGGCCGGAGTCTCGGAAGGGTGGACGGCGGGGGCCATTATTGCCGGGGCCTATGTTGGCGATCGCTGCTCGCCCATGTCATCCAGCGCTCATTTAGTCGCGGCCATTACCAATACCGCTGTTGCCCAAAATCTGTGGCGCATGGTGCAGACCAGTTGGGTGCCGCTGCTGGTGTCAGCGATCATTTATGCTGGGGCCTCTCGGCTGCACCCGCTGACTGTGGTGGATGAGGCGCTGGTGACAGCGATTCCAACTGCATTTGTCGTACAACCATTGACGTTGCTGCCAGCGGTGCTGCTGATTGTGTTGACGTTGCTGCAATGCCCCGTACTGCGGACTTTGTGGATCAGTTTGGGTAGTGCGATCGCCCTAGCCCTGACCCTGCAATCGCAATCCCTCGGTCACGTCGCTGCCACCTTACTCTGGGGGAGCCGTCTCCCCGAGGATCATGACCTCAGTCTCATTTTTCAAGGGGGCGGGCTCTGGCCGATGGCCCGGGTGTGCAGTGTCGTCCTCGTTTCTACGGCGTTGGCGGGCTTGCTCTCGGGACAAGGCACCTTTGACCGGGTGGGGCGACTGTTATCGCGATGGTCGAGCCCTCGGGGACGCTTTGGCAGTACGGTTTTAGCGAGTGTGCTCACCAGTGCGTTTGGCTGCACCCAGACGATTGCCATTTTGCTGACTCAACAGATCACGCAACCACACTACGTCGCGACCCAAGCCAAGGCCGATACCCTCGCGGTGGATATTGAAAATTCCGCCGTGGTCATTGCCCCGCTCATCCCCTGGAATATTGCCGGGTTGGTGCCCGCAACCGTAATCCTCGCCGATGCCAGCTTTATTCCCTACGCGGTGTACTTGTATTTGCTGCCGCTGTGGCACTGGCTCTGGGGTTGCCGAAAAGGGCGATCGCCCTCCCACCCCTCGGTGGCCCTCCCAAAAATCGACGCGACGACATCGCCACCATAACGGCGGTGGTTCCCATCATGAGGATGAAGCCCTGGCAGGATTAACCCAAGGCGTCCAGCAGCTGTTGTTTGGCAGTCGTCAGCGCTTCCGGTAGTTTCGACGCATCGCGGCCACCGGCTTGGGCCAAATTGGGTCGCCCGCCGCCGCCACCGCCACAGAGCTTCGCGATCGCGCCAATAAACTTACCCGCCTGCAACTTTTGCTCAATCACTTTGGGACTGAATGCGGCGACCAGACTCACTTTGCCTTCCTCTGGCACCGAGCCGAGTACCACTGCGCCTTCACCGAGCTTTTGCTGCAGCCGTTCCGCTGCGGTCTTCAGCGCATCGGGGGCGACTCCGGGCATTTCTGCCACGAGCACTTTCAGACCGCCCACCGTTTCTGCGTCATCGACCAGCTGATCTGACTTGACTACGGCCAATTCTGACTTCAGCGCCTCCAGTTCTTTTTGGGAAGACTTGAGTTCCGTTTGCAAGCTGGTAATGCGATCGGGCACCTCTTCCGGCTTCACTTTGAAGCGCTCGGACAAGTCACGCACGACGGTATCGCGCACGTTCAAGTAATC
Source organism: Leptolyngbya iicbica LK (assembly GCF_004212215.1). NCBI lineage: Bacteria > Bacillati > Cyanobacteriota > Cyanophyceae > Leptolyngbyales > Leptolyngbyaceae > Leptolyngbya > Leptolyngbya iicbica. The sequence continues at coordinate 349,647 of NZ_QVFV01000001.1, read as the reverse complement.
CAATACTGCTGGCCCGGCGACGCCCTCAATGCGACGAATGCCCGACGCCACGCCCGTTTCTGAAATGATTTTGAACAGGCCAATTTCTGCTGTGTTGCTGACGTGGGTGCCGCCACACAACTCCATCGACACGCCGGGGAAATCGATCACGCGCACCTCTGCGCCGTACTTTTCGCCAAACATGGCGATCGCGCCCCGCTGCTTGGCCTCCTCAATGGGCATCTCTTCCACCGTGGCCCCATGACCCTCGGCAATCCAGGTGTTGACCTGTTCTTCGACCTGTTGAACTTCTTCAGCCGTCAAGGCGCGAGGACAGTTAAAGTCAAATCGCATCCGGTCAAAGGCCACCAGTGACCCCGCCTGAGAAATGGTGTCGTCCACGATCTTTTTCAGCGCCGCCTGCAGCAGGTGCGTGGCCGTGTGGTTGGCCATGGCGCGACGACGACAGGCTCGGTCAATCTGAGCGGTGACTTGATCGCCCACCTGCACGGTGCCCCGCTCCACGCGACCCAGGTGGAGGAAAAAGTCGCTTTCCTTCTGGACATCCTCCACGCGAATGACGACGTTATCGCCGGAGAGGTAGCCGCGATCGCCAATCTGGCCCCCGGACTCCGCATAAAACGGCGTCTGATCCATGACGATCTGCACTTCGGTTCCCGCTTCCGCCGCATTTTGGGCAATGCCTGCCACCAAAATCGCCTCGACCTTGCTGGTGCTCACCGGGTCGGTATAGCCCAAAAACGCCGTCGAGTGAACGCTTTGAGCTAAGGCATCCAAACTGCCCTGCGCTGTCAGGTCAATGGTTTCGTGGGCATCTTTCGAGCGTTGGCGCTGCTGCTCCATCTCGGCTTCGAACCCAGTGACATCCACTGTCAGCCCCTGTTCTTCGGCGATTTCCTGGGTCAGTTCCAGCGGGAACCCGTAAGTGTCGTACAAGACGAACGCATCGGCCCCTGAGATTTGTTGAGGCTGCTTGGCCAAAATCTCCGCCAGCAGCTTTTCGCCGCGCTCCAGCGTTTCTAAAAAGCGGGCTTCTTCCCGCTCCAGTTCCCCCTTAATGGCGGTCTCGCGATCGCGCACATTGGGGTAGACGTCTTCCGACATCGCGATCGCGGTCTCCGCCACCTGATTTACAAACGCGCCGTCAATGCCGATCAGTCGCCCGTGGCGCACCACCCGCCGAATCAGTCGCCGCAAAATGTAGCCGCGCCCGACGTTCGACGCCGCGATGCCATCAGCAATCATGTGCACAACGGCCCGCACGTGGTCGCCAATCACCTTGAGGGAAACCTTGGTGGTCTCGTCGCACTGGGCGTAGTCCAGCCCTGCAATTTTCGCCGCCGTCTCAATGATGGGGAAAATTAGGTCGGTTTCATAGTTGTTCGGCTTCTTTTGCAGAATCTGGGCCATGCGCTCTAGGCCCAACCCCGTATCAATGTTTTGCTTTTGCAGGGGCGTCAGGTTGCCCTCGGCATCCCGGTTGTATTGCATAAAGACCAGGTTGTAGAACTCGATAAACCGCGAGTCATCTTCCAGATCAATTTCGTCGTCCCCCAGTTCGGGATGAAAGTCGTAATAAATTTCTGAGCAGGGGCCACAAGGCCCGGTGGGGCCGGAGGTCCAAAAGTTGTCTTCCTCATCCATGCGCAGGATGCGGTGGGGCGGCACTCCAATCTGGTCGCGCCAGATGGCAAAGGCTTCGTCGTCTTCTCGAAAGACGCTGACTACCAGCCGTTCCGCCGGTAGTTGGAAGACTTCGGTGGAGAGTTCCCACGCCCAGGCGATCGCCTGCTCTTTGAAATAGTCGCCAAAGCTAAAGTTGCCCAGCATCTCAAAAAACGTATGGTGCCGGGCGGTGCGTCCCACATTTTCAATGTCGTTCGTGCGGATACATTTCTGCGAAGTGGTGGCGCGATCAACTTCCGCCTGTCGCTGTCCTAAAAAGATGGACTTGAACTGCAACATGCCCGCGATCGTCAGCAATACGGTCGGGTCTTCAGGCACCAGCGACGCACTCGGCAAGATCTTGTGCTGCCGCTCCGCGTAAAACTCTAGGAAGGTTTTGCGAATATCCGCTCCACGGGTCACCACGGACTGAGACTGAGATGTAGGCATAGGACGATGGGCAATTCTGGCGCAAGCAAACTTGACAACTATTTATCTATTGTGAGGGATGTTAGCCCATCTGGTAAGGAAAGCCCAAACAAACTCATGGAACTCAGAGCCGTCGAAGTCTCGACCAGTCTCTGTGGTAGCCGTGCAAAGGCTTCGGGCACAAATTAAGTGTTTCTTGGGAGTTGCCAGTGATGAAAGTTGAAAGCGGTGGTGATTACTGTCGGTTGGGGGGAGTGCTCAAATCCATCATCTGTATGAAGGACACTGTGCGGTTTTGTCCTCTGAGGCCATACGATGCAGTCAACCAGTATCCAGAGTAAAGTTCCGTAACATCCCCTAACTCTGTCATATTGATCACCTGCTTTAACCCAGCAATACGGGCGTTTCTAGGGGTAGGGCTAACCCCTCTGTGCAAAAAAGCAGGATTTGGTAAAGTGGCTCCACAGTTATGAAAACTCAGGTGCATAGTGCTTGGTCAGTAGGCGATCGCCATTCGCAGGTGGCTTTGAGTTCCCGGTCAGTCACATCAGCCATAAATCTGTAGTGCCGACTCATGTTTTCTTTAACGGCAACTTTATTTTGTTTTATGCGGAACCATTGGAAGCCCGTTTGTAGCTAATCTCAGCCAATGAAATTGCTGGCTATTTTGACCATCATCGCGCCCATGTAGTTCATATCGGTGCATCCATTTATTGAGAGCATACCCATGAGTGAGTCCACTAATCCTGCCATTCCCAGCAATGCTGAGCAGCAAGCCCAACTCGATCTGCTGCACTCCGTTTTAGGCTCGACCCCAACTGTGCCTTGGCATCCATATAGCCCTGCCGCCTCTCAATATTTTGACCAACTCGAGCAAGCGGTGGCGGATGAACTCGGTGACGACCTCGAAATCGCTTCACAATGGTCGCAGGTCTCAGCGTTAGCGGCTGCCTTATGGGAGTCGGCGGATAGTAGCTTGCTGACCACCCTGGCTCAAAAGTTCGGGACTCGTATGCCGCAGGCATTGCTGGCGCAGTTAGCGACGCAGGTGCAAGCTGTGGCGCACAATGGTCAGTCGCTGATGGACCAACTGGTGACTGCGACTCAGGCAGTGCTGACAGATTTAGCCGTAGACGACCTGCAAGTGGTAGCCCGCCCCATGGCGATGGCGATGCGTAGTGGCAAAACCGAGTCGGTTGACACCATTGTGCAGTCGGTTCGGGCGGCTGATTGGGCCGACCTGTCGGAAATGGAACAAGCAAAACTGAGTCTCGCGATCGCCCGCTATGCCTTAGCTGAAATCGAAGCCGAAGGCTGATGGGGGCTCAGCGACAGGTCAGTAGTCTATGAACGCTGATTGCCCGTCCAAAGGGTCGGATCTCGCAGTGGCTCCACCGGACTAGCCAGGTGATTGACCAATGGCAAGACTTCGAGGCGACCTTGCTCTAACAGCAGCGTTTGCAGCCGCAGCTTAAAGTAGCGTTCGCGATGGTGCAAATGCTCGGCAATGATCAGGGCTTCTTTGTAAGCCGCGATCGCGCTATCTGGCAAGTCTTGCGCCTCGTAAAGTTGGCCTAAGTGATCAAAGGTCTGCATCAGGCCATACCCGTTATACGAGAGCCGTTCCACGGCTAAGCGCTGTTCATACAGATACTGCACATCTTCGGGTTGGTCATCCGCTAGGTACAGGGCAGCCAAATCTTGCAGCGCGTCGCTCGCCACATCCGTTTGCGCTTGCGCCAACGCGCCAGAGTAGGTGGCGGAATAGTAGTTTTGCGCTTCGGTGAGCTGCTCAAGATCGCGAAAATTGCGGGCGATCGCGAGTGTGAGCGCCGGTATCGGCTGTGGTTGCAGCGTCTCTTCATACTTACCCACCAGGCGACGTTGATACTCAATGGTCGTCGCGAGCTCGCCCAAATCTTGATAATTGCGAATCACCCCTTTGAGATATTCGATTGCCAGTAAATCGTCTTCATCCGCAAAGTCCAGCAGAGCCTCATAGGTCGCCGCAGCGGGCGCAAACCGAAACCAACTTTCTCGCAGACTCGCGAGGTTTTCGAGAATCTGCTGCTGGGCTTCGCGATCGCCCGCTTGCACCGCTCGCTCCAGCAAAATCTCATAAACCGCTACGGCCGCATCCACATCTCGCAGCACTTCAAAAGCCGCCACTAATTCGCCAATCAGTTCCAGATCGGGCACTGGTTGAGCCAGCAATTCGGCCTGAATTTCTTGCAATCGCAGACTCAGCAATTGCACTTCATCGGCCTGTGAATTTTCCCACAGGCGCAGTCCCACCCGTTGAATGGCTGCGAGTTCTGCTTCAATCCCTAAGATGCGCCGCAGTCGTACCTCCCGCATCCAGTCGATCACTACCTCTTCCGTTGCTCCCTCTTCGAGATAACGGGCTTCAGTCTCCAGTGCGAGTTCATCAAGTTCAGCCGCGAGCTCCCGCCTTTCGAGCGGACTCAAGGGACGTTCCACCGCAAACTCAGGCAGGAGCGGATCGCGCGGTTCCGAAAACTCTGGATCAGAGAGAAACTGCTCCACGAGGCTGGGGGCTAGCTGGGCCTCAGCCAGACGTGGTTGCCCCGCCCAACTAGTCGCAGTGAGCGCGATCGCCACCAGCCAGCGACGCCAAGATCGAGAATGGGTGTTTGCCATGATTGCGAAGCAACTTCACGTTCGTTTACAGTCCCCTTACCAAACCAGAAAGAGGAAACAATTGCGGTAGTCTTAAGATCTTGCAGTTTTTCTGCGCAATATCAATCCCTAGACGACTTTAGCAAGCCCATAAGTTTCCATGACTTCCACGGTTCCAACGCCCACCGCTACTCCGACCCGCACCATCCGCATTGGTTCTCGCAAGAGTCAATTGGCCCTCGTGCAAACCTACTGGGTCCGGGATGAGTTGCAAAAACAGTTCCCTGACCTGACCTTTGAAGTCACGACTATGGATACCCAGGGCGACAAGGTATTAGATGTCTCCTTGTCCAAAATTGGGGATAAGGGGCTGTTTACCCAAGAACTGGAAGATGGCATGTTGCAGGGCAATATTGACTTTGCCGTGCATTCCCTCAAAGACCTGCCGACCCGTTTGCCCGAAGGGTTGATGCTGGGCTGCATTACCGAGCGGGAAGACCCCGCTGATGCCCTGGTCGTTCACGAAAAGCATCAAGACAAGCAGCTCGACACCCTACCTGAAGGTGCTGTGGTGGGGACTTCTTCGCTACGACGTCTGGCGCAACTGCGTCACCATTTTCCTCACCTCACCTTCAAAGACATTCGCGGCAACCTCAACACGCGCCTGCGCAAGCTCGATGAAGGTCAATACGACGCCATTATTCTCGCGGTTGCGGGTCTGGAACGACTGGGGATGGGCGATCGCATTCATCAAAACATTCCCGCTGACATTTCCCTCCATGCGGTCGGTCAAGGGGCTTTAGGTATCGAGTGCCGCGAGGGCGACACCGACATTCTCAATGTCATCAAGGCCTTAGAGCACAGCGAGACGGCCTATCGCTGCTTGGCCGAACGAGCCTTTTTGCGTGAATTGGAAGGGGGCTGTCAGGTCCCCATCGGCGTCAACACCGTGTTGGACGGCGAGACTCTGACGTTGACGGGCTTGGTTGCTAGCCTGGACGGACAAACCTTGATTAAAGAACAAATTCAAGGGGCTCCTAGCGAAGCGGAAGCGATGGGCACTGCCCTTGCCAAAAGCGTTCGAGGGCAAGGGGCTCAGGCTATTTTGGATGAAATCAACGCAGCCAATCGATAGGAAATCGGCCAATCGAGCATGACGAAGCCAACTGAGGCGGAATTGCCGTCAGCCGAGATCGAGTCTGTGGAGTTGACCCCTGACGTCGTGCAGCGAGTGCGCGAGGGGTTAGCAGCGGCTCGCAATCCCAAAGTCCAGCACCACACGCAAACCGCCCTCACTCAAATTGCGGCGGTGGCTCAAGGGCAGGCCGACCCTCGGGTGAGCGGGCGCTTTCGCCATTGGTTGCTAAAACGCTTTATTCGGCTGCTATTTCGCGTTGAGGTGGAGTCACCCGAGAAGATTCCCCAGGGGCCAGTGGTGCTGGTGGCGAATCACCTCAGCCACCTCGATCCGTTTTTGATTTTGGCGGCGGTGCCTCCTCACCCGTATTACTACATCTTGGGGGATGCTCGCACGCTGTATAACAAGCGTTGGAAACGCTGGGTGGTCGGCCAGTCAGGGGGCGTGATTCCCCTGGAACGCTGGTGGAAAGAAGAAGTGGCCGTGATGCATCAAGCAGAGAGCGATCGCCCCGACCTGAAAGAACTGGCGGACGCGATTAAAGCTGATGTGCCGAACGGCAGCTCCATCAAACAAATGCGCCAGATCGACCAGGCGGTGCAGGCGATTTTGCAGCGGGGGGACGGTCTGATGCTCTTTCCTGAGGGGCGCTTGGGTGGGCAGGAAGGTCAGCTGCATCTGCCGCTGAAACGGGGCACGGTGATTTATGCCATGCGATCGGGGGTGCCGATTGTGCCCGTGGCGATCGCGGGGACTAAAACCCTCTTTCTTCGCAAACGACTGCTCCTACGCTTTGGTGACCCGCTGACCTTGGGCCAACACACCCGTCCCAAACGAGCCGACATTGACGATGCGCTGAGTCAACTCGAAACGGCCATGCTCGACCTCTTAGCCAGCGACTATCAGGAGCCTGCTGGGGCGAAACCCTTACAAAATTGGCTCAACCATCTATTTTGGTAACTCGTGCTGCGTTCACAATGCGGATGGGGCGTCGGTCGTCAGACGTGAGGTGTATTTGCTCGTATAGCTGTTGGCAGATAGCTCCGTTCATCTCATCTCCTTGCCAGAAAAACGAGGGGATTAGATGAGGACGGAGGATTTTAACAAATCCAAGTTTTGCATCTTGCCTGTCCCGGGACAGCCGAGACGGCTGTCCACACTTAGATTAAATTCCCATTCAAACTTTGGGGCTCTCGACACCTGACTGTGGATTGCTCTATGGGTAGGCAGCGGCTTTGGGAAAATCGAGACGAGCACCGCTCTCGTCTATCAGTCGCTTACAGAACTTTTAGTCTTCAGATGAAGCGTCTTCTGAGGGCGCTGCGGGGCTATTAGGTTCGTCTGCCGTTGCCGACTCAGCATTGGAAGGGCGATCGCGTTCCTCCGTCGCGGCGGGCGATCGCAGCTTGTCTAGACTTGTCGGTTTATCTTCTTCAGCGGTATCTCGTTCCGGCTCGGTGGCTGCATCTGCTCCCGGTGTTCTGGGTCTGCGGTTGCCGACCTCAACACAGTTGCCGGGCTCGTAGGCCACCAACACCTCAAACTGGTAGCCAGTGAAGCTTTCCACAGTGGAAAAATCCAGAGTTTCGATATAGGCAATGGCCTGTTGATTGAGGCCCAGATACCCCGTACTGCGAATCACAGTGGGTTCTCCCAATAATTCGCCCGCCGGACTCACCCAGGCACCGATCAAGCCCTTTTGCGGTTCTTTGGTCAAACAGATCCCCGCATCATGTTCAATTTCTAAAGTGAGGGGGCGACGAATGATACCTGCCACTAGCGCCTCTTCCGGATCGGTGGTTTCATCCTCGTCTGAGACTGGCGTCAAGATCCCGGCGGTTGCCGCCGATTCAAAGGCGCTGCCAATGGCGTCGGCGTCGCCGATTTCTAAATCTCGGGCAAAGGTTTCGCCTGTGTCTAACCACTCGCCATAGCTGTCATTGACCTGATCAATATTCGTCCTGTCCGCGTCAAAAGTGTACGCCTGCAAACGTTCTTCGAGGGGTAGGGTATCGGTGGGGTTGCTATTCGCCGCGATCGCCTCAGCCTCTGCTTGTGAAACGGGGCTTGAGTCATCATCATCAGGACGGAGAGCCGCTGCACCAGGGGGCTGATTGGGCGTCGTTCCGCCGGGTGTCACGGCGTCTGGATTGGCCGGCTCGGTGCCGGTGCTGCCGATCGGCGGCTTGCCGCCCGACAGCGGGAACGGCGAGCGGGGTCGGCCAATGCCGCTGATGTTAAACGGTAGATTGTAGGCTGACGGCGGGGAATTGTTGCGCCCTGGAGATAATAAGGGTTCGGAATTGATGACGCGATCGCCGCCTGACGAGTTATCGCCTTCGAAGAGGGGCGACAGGGGATCTAAACTACCGAACTCGTCGAAGTTGTAGAAAGAATTCGAAAAGTCTGGCAGCCGCTCTTGTTCCGCTGCTGTCAGCTCAACCAGGGGCACGTTACGGCGTTCCGCTTCCAAATCCGCTTCGGTCAGTTGCTCAAACCCGAGACTCGGAAACGTCGGGCCAGCGGCAAACAAGACGCCGTGGAATCCCACTGAGATAGCTCCGGCTAACCAGGTCGGTTGGAGGAATTGTCGCCAGTTAAATCGTGACGATAAAGGTGAGTTGGCAGTCATGAACGCGATCGCTCCCTTAAGCCCAGACGCGATAATTATCCTAGACGGAAATCTGGACGCTGTGTTGCGGGCAGCGCAGAAGATGACCGATCGCAATTAATCATCATGAGCGAAAAATAAGGTAGATCCAGGTGGGGGCGATCGCTCAAATCCGTATAAATTTGCTCGTCGATCTGGGTCGCCCGCACAATCACGCGGCTATGGGCGAGCAAATCCCGACGCTGCAAAATTTGCCAGGCCTCGGCATACACCGACGCCACCTTCATCAAGACCACGACATCGGCTTGATCCAGGGCGGTTTCGAGGTCAGCGATCGCATACAGTGCGGGCAACACCAGCAGCCGCTGCTGCAAGATCGTGAGCGGCAGACCTAACTGGGCCGCCGCTGCCAAAGGAGAACAGACTCCGGGCACCGTGGCTACCTTGGCCTCAGGATGGTGTTGCTGCAAGGTCTGCGCCAGATACGTAAACGTGCTGTAAAAACTGGCATCCCCCTCGGTGGCGAACACCACGTCTTGACCCGTTTTTAGATATGACCATACGGCTTGGGCCGCTTGTGACCACGCAGCGGTGAGCACTGCCGCATCTTGCACAAAGGGAAACGTCAGCGGCAGTTGCACTTGCTCAGGAGCCAGCAGGGGCTGAATAATCTTTTGCGCCACGCCGGGTTGTCCCTGTCGTCCCGCCGGAAACGCCACCACGGGACAGGTTTGCAACAGTCGCGCCGCTTTGAGGGTAAGCAATTCGGGGTCGCCGGGCCCGGCACTGATGCCCCAGAGTGTCCCAGTTGATTGTTCTGCCATCACACCTTTATGCCGCTAAGCATTGCCGCCGCGCTTGTTTGCATCGCTGGGGAACGCCTCAACTTATTCCTTTTGCAACACATCCGAAAAGTCGAGCTCTTCCGAGGCCATTACCAATAACGTGTTAGGCAACGGGGTAATGCGCTGCTGCAACTGGGCGTAGTAGTCAGTAAAGCTATCCACCGCATCGGGGGTCGCGAGCCCCAGCAGCACGAGATCCGCCGTCTGCGAGGAAATCAGTAAAATTTCGTCGAACGATCGCCCTTCCGACACAATCACCTGAGAAACTGCCCCAATTCGCAAGCTCTCCGTCAAGCCCTCCAAGTTTTTTTCGGCGGATTCGGCGGCAGCGGCATCGGGGACGACGAGTTTGAGACAAATCTCGGCATTGCGCCAGGCCCAACTCGTCCTCAACAGGTAGGCCAAAATCAGCATCAGCCCGCCGTTGGATTGCAGACCGCCCCACCACACGTCGATGCGGCGAAAGCGCGCCGGGCGGCGTTGTACCAAGGTGAACTGTTCGGGACTGCTACGCAAAATCGCCACGTTGCGCCGGGCCTGGTGACATTGGGCGACGAGATCGCTGAAGCGATCGCGCCCCTCAGGATTTTCCGTATCCCCCAGCAAAATCGTGTTGGGCAATAACGGCCCGATGCCGTAAGCCTCGATCAACTGCTTCATCCCCTGAAAGGGATCGGGAGCCGTCACCAGCCGCACAAACGCCTGAATCCCGCGCTTTTCCAAATAATCCTGTAAGGTGGCTTCCAGTTTTTCTTGCCGACCCACGTCGCGACTGCCCTCGGGCAGCACACTCGCCACGGTGAAGAGACCCCGCTTGTGGGTGAGGGCATCCGCCATATCCAGCAAGTGCCAGCGTTTGGTCGGCGCGCCGGAGAACACGAGCAAATGCGGTCGCCAGTTTTTGGAATCCAGCGGCCCCTTGATGCGAAACAGGCCCGTGCGAATCAGGGTCATCCACGCACCCTGACGCACATCGCCCCAGGTGCCTTCAATTTCGCGCCGTTCGAGCCAGAGATAAATGCCGAGGACGATCGCCGCCGCCACCACCGTCGCCACGGCGTTGATCAAAAACATGATGCTGATGCAGCCCACCGCCCCCAGCAGCGAAAGAATCCACGGCACCTTAAACGTGGGGCGAAAGGAGGGGCTGCGCAGAAAGCCCTCGATACCTGCCGACACATTGAGCACCATGTAAGTCGTGAGGAAAAACATGGTCAGCACCGGAGCGATCAAATTCAGGTCGCCAATGGTGACCGCCGCCAGGGCAATGCCCAGGGTGAACAAGGTGCCCAAGCGGGGCTCGTCGTTGGGGCCTTCGCCTTTGCCGAGCCAGCGCATCGATTTGGGGATCACGCCATCGCGGGCCAGGGCCTGCAATACGCGGGGGGCCCCGAGAATGCTGCCGATCGCACTCGACAGGGTCGCGCCCCAGACCCCCAGCAAAATGGAGTCACCCCATAGGGCGATGCGGCGCATGATCAGCGGGTCAGCAATCATGGAAGCCGGATCGGCCCGGAAATAGAGGGTCAGCGGAATCAGCATGTAGATGAGATAGCCTACCCCAATGGCGGCGAGCGTCCCCACCGGAATTGCCCGCGACGGATTCTTCAAATCGCCGGACATGTTGACGCCGGACATAATGCCCGTCACTGCTGGGAAAAAGACCGCCAACACCTCCCAAAAGCCCACGGAGCCGACTTCTACGGAGTCGGCGGCGGCGGTGGGTTCGGTCGAATGTCCAAAGACCAGGCAGACCAGCGAGAGGGCGATCGCCGCCATAATGAAGTACTGGGCTTTGATCGCGATTTCGGCGGACTGCAACGCCAGCACCGTCACCAGCACCGTGACGATCAGCGCCACCAGCGTCAAATTGAGGTTGGGGAAAATGCGCACCACACTCTCGGCAAACCCCAGGGTATAGAGGGCCACTGATAGCGCCTGGGCGAAAAAGAGCGGAATACCGACCGCGCCCCCGGTTTCGATGCCGAGGGAGCGACTGATCATGTAGTAGGCGCCGCCTGCTCGCACGACTTGGTCGGTGGCGATCGCGGAAATCGAGAGCCCCGTCAAAAACGTAATGCTGGTGGAAATGGTGACAATCAGCAGCGTATTGGCTAGGCCCACATGTCCCAACACCCAACCAAAGCGGAGGTACATGATCACCCCCAAAATGGTGAGAATTGAGGGGGTAAACACCCCACCAAAGGTTCCCAGCCCCGTGGCCTCGTCCGCAGTTTGAGACTTGGTTGTCATCAGGCCCGAATCAGAGCTGTGTTGAGACATAAAAATACACGGCAAAAAGAAAGAAGTCGAGAGCGTGCTAAACCCAGTTTGGTGATTAACCCCTGCCAGCAAAAAAGATTGTACGATCGCGCACGACGATCACTGCTCTATCCAAGGGCGAGGAAGCAGCGCCCAGCCCAGAGTGCCCATCAAAGCGGTGACAGGCAAACGTGACCAATCACAGATTGCGGGGGCGATCCGGGTTTATATTACAGGCATTCATCGTAGAAGCCGGAACTCCTGACCAGTATGGCAGTTGCTCACTACGGTCCAAGGCGAGGCTTCCGCAAGGACCCGGGGCGCTTCTAGACCCCTGTATGGTCGGTCGCAGGGGGGATTGAGGTCATCGCCGTTCTGCCTAGCCGACACCGCTTCACATTCAATCAGTTGACAGATTATTAGGAATGCTCGGCAAAGGCAGCTGTCTCGCCCGTGTCGGTGAAAGAAAAGACAGTGTAAGGCTCGACATAATTGCCCGACTCCATACCGGGTGAGCCGATGGGCATGCCCGGCACGGCAATGCCAGCAATGTCAGGCTTCTCTGTCAACAAGCGCTGGACATCGGCAGCGGGAATGTGCCCCTCAATCACGTAGCCATTGGCAATGGTGGTATGACAAGAAGCCAGATTTTGCGGCAGGCCATATTCCTGCTTAATGGCGGTCATGTCTTCCGTGACTTCATCGCGCACTGTAAATCCGGCTTCCTTCATGTGGTCAATCCACAGGCTGCAGCAGCCGCAGGTCGGACTGCGAAAAACGGTGAGTTCAGCGGCGATCGCGCTCTGTCCGCCAGGATTCGCCATGCTGCAAGCGCTCACCACGAGGCCAGCGGCGATCGCGCTTAAAAACCAAAAACGGAGAGAGGCTAAAGGATTTTTCATCGGGTTTGATCAGGGGCAAATTTTGTGAGTACGTTGCTAATTGGGGTTGGGCCATGACGCGAACGACGGTGACATGCGGATTGCTATGGGCGCAGAGACCGTCGCCGCGATCGCGGTCCACGCCACCACATGAGGATGCCGGTGACCACGAGTGTCAGCAATCCTAAACCATTCAGAAAGGGATAGACCAGTTCAAGATTAATGCTGCCAAATTTGCCGCGATGCAGGGCCAGCAGCCAGACAAAGTCGCTGCCTTTGCCCAGCGCGATCGCCAGCTGAAAGAGCATTCCGGTCGTCAGGGTCAAGAGCAGTGGCACCATCATGATCGGGGCCAGAAAACGGTGCAGTTGGCGCACTTGTAGGCGATTCATGCGGGCAGTCCTCACAGGGCGTGGATGGATGGATCAATTAAGCGGATGTGGAGCCGCGATCGCGGGCCAGATACAGCAACAGCGGAGTGCCAAGCATAAGGCAGAACAGTGTTTCCCCCAAGCCCACCAACCCTTCTGGAGAGGCGAGCTGAGCTATCGGACTGTCATCGGTGAGGGCCGCGATCGCGGTGAAGTCGACCTGTTCTGCCAACTGCACCGCTGGCACCATCACCGCCCCATAGGGATGCGCAATTTCCTGTACCAGGGCATCCGCATGCAGCGGTGACGAGTGGGATTCTGGCTCTGGGGTGTCTGTTGTCGGGGTATCCGCCGTGGGGGTGTCTGCGGCTTCGCCGTGGGGGTGTCCGGTATGGGCCACGGCCAATTGCGTGGTTGATACCGTCAGCAGTCCAGCGGCTCCGAGTGTTAATCGCGATACCCAACGCAAGATGGCTCCCAGCAATTTGCCTGACTTCGCCCATACTATAGACCCTGCAGTCTACTGGAGTGTCTAGACTGAGCGTAATGGCCTTGAAAAGCCTGTTGGGCATCAGCCTAGATTGTCCACTTCCTAAATAAAGAAGTAAGTTGAGCGGATACGGTATGCAACGCCGACGATTTTTACAGTGGGGTTTGGTCGGAGCGAGTGCGGCGATCGCGCCTCGGTGTGCTCGGAGTCCTTGGCTGGGTCAGCTCAGCACGAGCAACGCGGGCAACGCCATGGACGCCACGCCCAAGGTGTATCAGAGCCAAGGCGGATTGTTGGAAGCGACGTTGCAGGCGCGACCACAGACGGTGCAGTTGGGCGATCGCCCCGCGTCTCTGCTGACCTACAACGGCCAAATGCCTGGCCCCCGACTTGAGGCTCGCCCCGGCGATACCGTGCGTTTGCAGTTTGACAATCGACTCGATCAACCCACTAATCTGCACTATCACGGCCTCCACATTCCCCCCACGGGCACTGCGGACAATGTGTTTCTGGAAATTCCGCCCGGAGAGCGCTACCAGTACGAGTTTCAGATTCCTGCCGATCATCCGGCGGGCACCTTTTGGTATCACCCGCATTTGCATGGCTTGGTGGCAGAACAGTTGTTTGGCGGTCTGGCGGGGTTATTTGTCGTGCGCGGGCAACTGGACGAGATTCCCGAAATTCAGGCGGCGCAAGAAGCCTTTATGGTGCTTAAGGATTTTGCCCTGACCGCGAACGGTGCCATTCCGGAGCCGGGGCACATGGCCCAAATGACGGGCCGGGTGGGGGACTTGCTGACGGTCAATGGGCAGTTCAATCCATCGGTGGCGATCGCACCCGGCGGCTTGCTGCGCCTCCGTTTGTTAAATGCATCGTCGTCGCGCTTCTTTGCCCTGTCGTTAGCAAATCATCCACTGCATCTGATTGCGACGGATGGCGGGGCGATCGCGGCCCCAGTGGAACTGGATGAACTGGTACTGGCTCCTGGCGAGCGGGCGGAGGTGCTCGTGCGGGGTGATCAGACGCCCGGCTCCTATCGCCTGTTGAATCGCGCATTTAATCCGGCGCAGGGCATGATGGGTGGCCTGGGACGCGGCCCTGGCATGATGGGCGGCATGGGGCGTGGCCCCGGTATGATGGGTGCCCCCGAAACACCGAGGAACGCGGACCAACTAGGTCGCCGCGAGGCAGGACTGGAAGCCATTGCGACGGTGGTTTATGAGGGCGATCGCCAGGACACGCCATTGCCCAACCAACTGATTGCGGTAGAGCCCCTGCCAGAACCGCAGCAGGTGCGACAGTTCACGCTGAATCACGGCATGGGTGGCGGCATGGGTATGGGTATGGGCGGCGGCATGGTGTTTTTGATTAACGGCCAACCCTTTGCCCACGATCGCATCGACACCCAAGTTGCTCTGAACGCGGTGGAAGAGTGGGAAATCATCAACACCGGCATGATGGCTCATCCCTTCCATGTCCACACCAATAAGTTTCAAATCATGGCTCGCAACGGTGAGCCCGCACCTTATCGTGCTTGGAAGGATATTGTGAATGTCGCCCCCGGTGAAACGGCCCGCATCCGCATCGCCTTTCGCGACTATCCTGGCAAAACGGTGTACCACTGCCACATTCTCGATCACGAAGATCGCGGCATGATGGGGACGTTGCAGATACAAGCGTAAGTGGGGCCGCAATGCCCCCAGCTTGGGACTCTATCCGACGCTACTAGCGTTATTCCTGAGGCTGTTGTTGCTGCAGCCAGCGGCGGAACAGCTCGACGCGAATGCGGGCTTGGTTGTTGTCGACGGTGACGACATCATGGCGATCGAGGCGAGTGAGGGCGGCAGTGAGTTGGGTGGGGCTGAGGCGGGCAGTGTGGGCCAGGTCATCAAGGCTGAGGCCGTCTGGATGAGGGGCGAGGGCCGTTAGCACAGGACGCTGTTCGGGGACGTCGAGTCCGGCTTGATCCCAGACACCGGTGAAGTAGTAGCGCCCCAGCTGGAAGAACTCGGGGTCAGTGGTGACGGTATCGACATCCGCGACGGTGAAAATAGCAGACTGCTCGCGGCCCTGCTCAAAGACCAGATTGTTGTAGCGGCGCACGAGCTGGAAGCCGACGAGTTGGGTGAGATAGGGTTGGCCGCTAGTGAGTTGATAGATGAGATCGAGGGCGGCGCGATCGTAGTCGAGCAAAAACTCACCCCCCGGATTCGCTAGCAGTTGGTGCACCGCCCCTGGTTGCAGGAATCCGACTTTGATGGGGATGACGCTGGCAAAGAAGGGATTGAAATAGTCCTGTGTCATTTCTTCCAGGGTGTGGAGTCCGGCGAAGGCAAAGCCCAGTTTGGGACTCATCTGCACTAGCCCCCGCAAGTAAGCGATGAAGTCAGGAGCGAGCTTGCCCGTATCAATCAGCTCTTCAATTTTTTCGAATTCATCGATCGCGATAATCAGGGTTTCGTCGTTGCTCAGGTTGTCGAGGATGCGCTTGAGGTAACAATCGCACGTCCGCATTGGCTGCGCCATCATCTCTTCATCACTGGGCGGCGGCACATTCATTACCGCCGCTAGCTCATCGGTGATCGCCAGCAGCACATCGCTAATGGACTCGGCACTGGCAGATCGCAGCATGTTCACATACACCAGCCGCAACCCCGCCCCCACCGTCTTGGCGGCATTGCGCAGAATGGAGGTCTTGCCCATGCGGCGATGGCCATACAGCACTACCGACTGCATCTGCTGCCCCATTAACCAAAGCTCCTCCAACTGCCGCAGCACATCCTCTCGCCCCACAAACAGATTGCCCTCCACCGGATCGCCGACAATGTAGGGGTTTTGAACGGGAGTAGTAATAGTCTGCTCACCCCCAGAAGTCGCCATATCAAGCAAGGCATTGCGCCACTGTTTGACAATTTCCTCAATCACTCCGCGCTCCGCTTCTGGTACATCGTCGATGTAATCGAGAATATTCTGAAGCTCTCCTAATGCTCGGTTCGACGAAAATGCTTTAGAGGTTCGCGATGCACTTCCTGCCGCTGTTTTCGTGTCAGAAATCACGTGGCCAAATCGCTGCATTGCCTTCCAAGTTATGGGATGTAGTAGATCTATTGGAAATTTATTTATCCCAAGCGCTGCAATTTCTGAGGCAGTTTTTGCCTGCTGAAACTGTGCCAATATACTCATCATGGTGAATTTCTCCGCGCCATGAGGCAGCTTTGGAGGGAGTTTAGTAGTTTGGCTAACTTGTTCTTCTTGCTTTACTTCGAGCTCCGTATAAGTCATACGGTATTGGTTATACAGTTCGTGGCAGGTTTGTATGAGTTGCTGAGGATTGCCGTCACTACCCTTAACAAGTTGAGCGATTTCTTGATCCGAAAATTTGAAGGGGCTGCCGTTTAGACGGTTGATAATGAATTCGCGACACATAACTTCAGTCCAGGCAGGTACTCCTTGTTCCATGCAAATATTTTCAATTGGAGTGACTTCTCGATCTTGATTACTATCTGGAAAAAGTTGATCGAGCGAGACCCGAGCTGCAATTACTAACTTGATGGGAGAATCATTGGTATTGGCAATGCCATGTAACTGCTCGCGAATTCTGCGTGTGAATCCCTCCTGGCAAAACCGTTCTACTTCATCTAGTAACAGAAGATATTTATGTTTGCCTTTCTCTTTATTCAGCTTTCGTACTAAAGCCTTTCCTTCTAATTGTTCCAACCCTATTGCTTCACAAAGATCTTCAAAGAAGTCTTCTTCCGCAAACACATTGGTCAAGTCGAGATAGATTGGTGCGCGATCTACCGTTAACCGCTTCGGAGCTTGGCGAACAATAGCTCTTAGTAGCGAAGACTTGCCTGAATTATGTTTGCCAATGAGAGCCAAATTGTGATTCGTGTTCAACAACTCGAACACAGTTTTGAGCAGACTTTCACAGTTGAAAAACTGATCGGCTTCTTCTATCCCACCGTACAGCGGAAGAAAAGGGTTGGCGGTCTGTTCTATTATCCTATCGGCAAGGGCCGGGAAGGACGGCTGACTGTCAGGCTTAGCGCGCTCTGTAGCCGCTATCTCTAGAGCCGCGTCAAGATTGAGATCGCCAGGAAAGATAGGTGGGGTATCCGGTTTACCTCGCTCCTTCAATGCATTCAGGAGACGCTGCCTCGCTTCCTGGTGCGAGTCAACTCCAACAAAATCAACGTAAACGATGGATTTCAGTAACCCGGAGGGGTTGAAATCTTCCACACGAATGGGAATGAATTTACGATTATCACCTTCCGGATCGTCAGCAAAGGCGGCGGCCCATTCGGGTTTGGTGTAGCGGGCCTTGAGATAGTTTTGCGTCAAGACAGCGATGGTTTGCCGACACTGGGTGCCTTTATCCATCTCGATGGAAAAATTGGAGCCGGGTCGAAAATCCCACACGTCAATAAAAATGGTGTAACCAGCTTCTTCGAGCATCCAACCAATCCATTCGGCCCAAGCCCGGTCTGGCTTAGTGTAGCTGATGAAAAAATCGCGGGTTGGGGGATGAGCAGAGGTAGTATCTCGCTCAAAAGAAGGTTGCACCTGGGGTAAATTACTATAAGGAACCTTAACGCTAGGTTGACGGCTTGTGGCATCATTTCTGACAAATTTGGCGGTGCACGTGTAGTAGTCCTTCGGCCGATGCTCGTTAACGGCCAACCGTTCCAGGATAAGGGTTGCCAACTGCTCGGGCGTTTTGTTATCCAATTCAACAAAGCCAGAAACAGGGCTGAGCCCATCGGCAGTGGCATAGTCAAAGCGACAGGGCATTACCCGCTCGCCGTCAGTTTTTGTCAGCAAGCCGTAGATATGCACCCATTCCCAGCCAGTCCAGTGTTTCTGGTCGTAGTTTGAGCACAGCACCGGCACAATCAGATCAGACTGTTCGCTGTAGAGTCGCGGCAAATAGATGCCCAGGTCGTAACGAGCAAATTCCGCTTCGCAATATTTGTCGTAGAGAATCTGCGCTTCGCCAAAACAGTCGGCCAGTAGCGCCGCTACCCGTTCAACAAAGGCGCGCTTTTCTCCGGCAAAGGAAAAGGCCACCCGAAATCGCTTAGTGCTCATCAAATTATGCGGGGCAAGTCAACAACTCTCCTCTCAGTTTTAACCCCTAGATAAAGAATTCCGACATGGAGGGCCGATATCAACACCGCCTTAGCCCAAATTGGCCCGCGATCGCCCCCTTTCCCCTCGCCTTTACAGCCCCGCCAAATTTTCGCCACACTAAGAGAAAAATGGGCGATTGAGAACCGAATGAAAACAGACGTGGTGGTGATTGGCAGTGGCATCGGGGGCCTGAGCTGTGCGGCTTTATTAGCCCGTTACGGACTCGATGTAGTGGTGTGCGAAAGCCACACGATTCCCGGTGGGGCCGCCCACGGCTTTGAGCGAGACGGCTTCACCTTCGACTCCGGGCCATCGCTCTATTCCGGGCTGTCCTACCGTCCTTCCCACAATCCGCTGCGCCACGTGTTCGATGCCATTGGCGAAGCCCCTGAGTGGCATACCTATGACACCTGGGGCTGCTGCCTACCCGAAGGCACCTTTGATACTCAGGTCGGGGCCGATCAGTTTTGTGAGGTGTTGGGCGAGTTGCGGGGAGCCGACGCGATCGCCCAATGGCGCGCCCTCCAAACCTTCATGCAGCCCTATGGCGAAGCTGTCGTCGCCTTGCCCCCGGCAGCGCTGCGCTTTGACTGGGGCGGTTTACAAACAGCGGCACCCTATGCCTGGCCGATGCTGCGCCACGCCCCCCGCATTTTCGATCTCACCGGGCCATTTAGCCGCCTGATGGAGCGAGTGGTGAGCGATCGCTTTCTCCGTAATTGGTTGGATCTGCTGTGCTTCTTGCTATCGGGCCTGCCCGCGTCTGGCACTAGCGCTGCCGAGATGGCCTTCATGTTTGCCGATTGGTATCGCCCCGGTGTGCAGCTCGATTATCCCGTCGGGGGCAGTGCGGCCCTGGTGGATGCCCTAGTGCGGGGATTGGAAAAGCACGGCGGCACGCTCCGTCTCGGGGCGCACGTCGAGGAAATTTTGGTAACAGGCGATCGCGCCTCCGGTGTCAGCCTCCGCTCCGGTGAAACCCTCCATGCCAAACGCGCCGTCGTTTCTAACGCTTCCATTTGGGACACGCTGAAACTGCTGCCCGATCATCCCGCCACGCGATCGCTGCGCCGTCAGCGGCAAGACCTGCCCCCCTGCGACAGCTTCATGCACCTCCATCTTGGCATCGACGCCACCGGCCTGCCCGATGACTTGGCCTGCCATCACATCGTGGTGAATGACTGGGAAATGGGCGTCACCGCCCCGCAAAATGTGGTACTCATCTCCATCCCCTCCCGCCTCGATCGCACCCTGGCTCCCCCCGGCAAAGACATGATCCACGTCTACACTCCCGGCAACGAACCCTACGACCTGTGGCAAGGGCTCGATCGCCGCAGCGACGCCTACCAGCAACTCAAGACGGAACGTTCCCAAGTCATGTGGCAAGCCCTGGAGCGAGTGATTCCCGACATTCGCGATCGCGTCGAAGTTTCCCTCGTCGGCACCCCCCTCACGCACGAACGCTTTTTGCGCCGACACCGGGGTAGCTATGGCCCCGCGATCGCGGCTGGCCAAGCGATCTTCCCCGGCCCCACGACGCCCCTCGATGGCTTGCTCTGCGGCGGCGATTCCACCTTTCCCGGCATTGGCTTGCCAGCGGTGGCGGCCAGCGGTTGGCTCACGGCCAATACCCTGGTGCCCGTCCCCGATCAGCTGAAGCTGTTAGCTGCCATCGGGCTCCGTTAAGTTGCACGACTAGGTCGCTGTTTTCTCCGGGCGATCGCGACGACAGGGTGAAACATGAGGCGAATGCCCTCATCATCGTGTGGTCATGGTGTCCTCTTCCTACTCAGCGTCTGAGCCCGTCACACCCCTGACTGCTAGCGCGATCGCCTCCGCCCCAGCAGATTTATCAGGGTGGCAGCGCTTTCTGCAGTCCCAGCCGTTAGCAGTCGAAAGCGACGATCTCCCGGATGAAGCAGATTTCGCCGACCCGGTCACGCTGTGCCCCTCAGAGTCGATGGGGCAACTGCTGGTCCAAACCCTCGGGGGCCTGTCTGGCCATTGGACGCTCGGCCTGTTGGCTGGGACCGTCGCCGCTGGCAACCTGACGCTGCTGGCCTTTGACCAGTTAGTAGGGGTGCCCCCCGCCCCCGACTGCACTGATTTGACCAGTCTCGATGTGGCCCGCGACCAGTTGACCTGCTGGCAAGGGGCGATCGCGGCTGGCGACATGCAAGCGCGGCAAATGGCGGTAGCTGAAGTGAGCCGCTGGCCCGTCAGCCATCCCCTCTTTAGTGAAGGGCAAGATTTGCTGGAACAGTGGTCTCGCACCGCTCTGGAAGCAGCCCAACAGGCCGCCACTGCGGAAGACTGGGCTACGGCGATCGCCCTCGTCGAACAAGTGTCGTGGCAGAGTCCAGATTTTGCTGCCGCACAAGCGCTGAAAGCCCAACTCCACACGCAACATCAGCAACTGGCCCAAGCGCTCGATACGCAAGCGCAGGCCGCCCTCGCCACCGCGGATTGGGCCACTGCCTACCAATCACTGGCGCAGCTAGAACAGCTCGATCAGATGGCTGGTGCTGCCGAGTTATCTCAGCAACTGGCGCACCAAATCACCGTCGAACGCGAAACCACACGACTGTGGAATGAAGCCCAGCGATTGTGGCACTCGGGGAGCGTGATGGAGCGGGATGCCGCGATCGCGATCGCCCACCAGATCGATCCCACCACCCATCGCTGGCAGGCCGTTCAACCCATGGTGCATCGCTGGAGCGAGGAACAAATTACCCTGGCGCAGACCGAGGTGGCCCCAACCGTGACCCCTGTATCTCAACCCCAGCTCGCCGCCTCGCCGTATCAGCCTCAATTTAGTGGGGGCTACCCAGTGCAGTATTAGTGCTCCGGCGGCAGCACTTCCGCCCGTGTCGGCCCCAGATAGCGCGTCAGATAAGGGGAAAAGACCTCGTAAATCAGCGTCAGCGGCTTGCCATTGTGCCAGAACAAGTAATGCCGCCCCCAAAAGGGACCCCGTTCGCCAAATGCGACTTCCAGCGGTTGAGAATGGCCGTAATGAATGCCCCGAATGTCGCGATACAGTTCGGCGCGAATGCGGGTGAGACTGGCCCAAATGGGCAGCGAGCGATTTTGCAAATACTCATCTACATGGCTGGCTTCCCACCATGAGGTGGCATAGGCAAGCCGCTGCCCCGACGATGTTCGTAGCCACACCTGACGGCGCAGACGAGGCCCAGGGACCGCATCAATGATTTGTGGCGCATCGTCGGGGGCCATGCCAATGGCCGACATGTCAATCACATCGACCTCAGTGCGCTCGCGGGTGAGTAACTGCAAGTGCCGAGTCGGTGACCCATCCCCCAGCAGCAAAATTTGCCAGGCGGGCGAGAGCTGGTCATGGGGCAACCCTCGCTTCACCACAGTGCCGCCGCCCTGCCAGAGTACGTCAAGGGCCAGCCACGCAGAAGCGCCAGAAATCACTTGGGAGGGTTTGACAGCCGGAGTCAAAATGTTTACAAAAGTTAAGCTTTCTTTCACATCATAGTACCTGCTTTCCCCCTGGGACCGCAGCCGCCCCGAAATCTCTTGCTTACTGGGCCGTCGCCGAATCCGGTGGGGCTCGGGATGGTCGGGGCCGCTTATCCATGCCGCCGCTGGGCATTGCAAGGCGATTGGGGAATGGCGCGATCGCCGCCACTGGTTGCTGAGTGGCAAGAGCCTCTGCCCCCAGCCCGACTGGGCGCTCTATCAAGATGAGTCGGTCACCCAAGCCACCGCCCAATAGTCGCGATTCATCAATATGTGATGCCCTATGCACCCGGTTGAATTTCTTTGGGTACTATTGAGTTCTGAAACTATACGAGTTCTGCCAGCGGTCAAGCTGGGCATATTAATGCTCGATTAGGGTGATATACCGCTGCTAGCGACAGCTTCTGGTTGGGGGGCAGCCGCCATCGGACTGGCGTCAGAGCGGGCAAATTTCAGCTATTTATGCATCCAACTTGGATATATGTCATCTCCCGTTCAGATTTATCAATTACAAGAAACGAAAACCGACCATCAAGGGGTTCAGGTTGGCTTTGTCGATCAAATCGACGATGTCACCCGTTTTTTTGACGAAACGGGTTTAGGACAGCCGCATTTGACCCTGGTCATTGTGGGTGGGGCCAGCGGCTTAGATAACGACCAACAGACTCAGTTAGATGACCTCTTTCATCGCGTCTTAGCGCCCCTCGCCGAAGAGATGCAGCTCTATGTCGTGGATGGCGGCACTGATGCGGGCGTCATGCGCCTGATGGGACAAGCCCGCACAGCTATTAACGCGAGTTTTCCGTTAATTGGGGTGGCCCCGCGATCGCTGGTCAACTTGCCCGATCAGCCCGCCACCCATCCCGACGCCTCGACGCTCGAGCCAAACCATACGCACTGTCTGCTAGTCCCCGGTGAGCAATGGGGCGACGAATCGCCTTGGATTGCGAAGATTGCCACCCATTTGTCTGGCGAGCATGAGTCCATGACCATCTTGATCAACGGCGGCTCAGTGACGGTGAGCGACGCCTATGCCAGTGTTGCCGCCGGGCGGGAAATTGTGATTGTGGCGGGCACCGGACGCATTGCCGACGACATTGTGAAAGCGCTGCGGTACAAAGTAGTTGAAGGCAAAACCATTGAAGATCCTCGACTGGCGGAACTGATTGACACCTCGGATGAGCTACTCACCGCGATCGACCTAGACAACCGCCCCGCCGACTTCATTCAAGACCTCAAAAATATGCTCATGGGTTGAGCGAACCAGGCCTCCTCGATAATTGTGAACGGTTCCACTCAGGCTACACAGCCGGAAAAACTTCCTCCGATATGATAAGAGGCAAGGAGTTCCCGCCATTGGCCTCTTGATTGGGGGGCGGTGGCCTCAGCAATCAGGAGTGCCCATGCCAGATGATGCGCTAGATGCGCTACTCAAAGGTGAACCGAGAAAACGGCAGGCGCGTCTGCCCGGACTTAAGGTGGCAGACATTCTCACCATGCCACCGGAGCAACAATCGCTCGTGAATTGGTTGCTGCGTCACTATGAAGCGCAGGCTGAAACCATTGCCCAAAACATCAATCAATCGCAGCAGCAGGTCCAAGCCAGCCTTGACACCCTGACCCAACAGGGATTGCTCAAAACCATTGACCGTCAGGGCACCACTTTTTATCGAGTTAAGCTGGCCCCCAAGTCGGGTCGGCAAATGCCTACCGATGTTTGGCAAGTCTTAGACCGCGACACCAAGCAAGCTAACGTCTTCATTTCCTACTCGCGGCGTAATAAGGAATTTGTGCAAGAACTGCACAGTGCTTTGGAGGCAACTAAGCGCGAAGTCTGGGTCGATTGGGAAAATATTCCCGTCGCGGTGGACTGGTGGCAGGAAATTCAGCTCGGGATTGAACTGGCTGATACCTTCGTCTTCGTACTGAGTCCTGATTCGGTCGCTTCCAAGGTCTGCGGTCAGGAAATTGAAGAAGCCCTGAAACACAACAAGCGGCTGGTGCCTGTCGTCTGTCAGGATGTGCAACCCGATCAAGTCCATCCCGAACTGGCCCGCCTGAATTGGATTTTTCTACGCACGCAAGACGATTTTCAGCAGGGGTTCAAAAATCTCCTCGAAGCTCTGGATCAAGACCTGGACTATGTGCGGACACATACGCGCATTTTAGTGCGGGCCTTGGAATGGGAGCGCAACGGACTCGATACGAGCTACCTGTTGCGGGGGGCCGACCTCGATCGCGCTAATCACTACCTGGCCCAAGGCAAAGATCAAGAGCCTCGCCCCACGGCGCTGCACCATCGATATGTCATCGCCAGTGGGGAAGTGGAAGCTGCGGCTCGGGCCGTCGAACTGGAACGCCAGAAGGCTGCGATGGCGGGCCAACAACGCTGGCTGCAGCTGGTGACTGCCGTGTCGGTACTCGCCGTGGCGATGGGCATCACCAGTTGGGGGCTATCGCGGCAGGCGCAAACTGCCCAAAAACGCGCCGAGCAAGCCCAACTCAAAGCGCTCAATCAGTCGGCCCAGGCGTTATTTCTCTCCGATCAGCGGTTTGATGCCCTGTTATCGGCCACCCAAGCCGGGCAGCTCTTTCAGTCGTTAGAGCCAGAATGGCAGACGCCTGAATTGCGATCGCAGGTGCTCAGTGCGCTCCAGCAGTCCCTGTTTTGGATTCAAGAACGGAATCGGTTAGAAGGCCACACCGGCACTGTGTGGCAGGTGGCCTTTAGCCCCGATGAGCAAAAACTGGCGTCGGTCAGCGCTGATGGTGATGTGCGCCTGTGGGGCCTTGATGGCCGACTCTTAAACGTGTTGGAATGCGACGGGTCGCCGCTGCTGGATGTGGCCTTTGCCCCCGATGGCGATCGCCTCGTGGCGGTGGATAACAATGGCGCGATCCACCTGTGGAGTGCCAATGGCATTCTCGAGAACACCTGGCGGGCCCACGAACAGCCCACCCGCGCCGTTGCCTTTGCCCCTTCCGGCAATCAAATCGCCACAGCAAGCGAAGATGCCACCGTCAAAATTTGGTCGACAGCAGGTGACCTCGTAACCACCCTAGAGGGGGATATCGGCGGCTTTCAAGCGCTGTTATGGACGGCTGACAATCAAATCATCGCGGGGAACGAGCAAGGCAACATCTACGTTTGGGATGCCACTGGGGAGTTACTGAGCCAGTTTTCCAGTTCGTCGATGGCGCTGATTGCCCTGGCTCTGAGCCCTGATGGCACGACTTTGGCGGCCGTGGGTAGCGATCGCCAGGTGCGGCTACACAATCTCGCCGACCAGACCCTCATTCGCGAATTTCCCGCCCATGAGGGGGCCATCTACAACGTCCAGTTCACCCCTGATGGCGAACAATTGATTACGGTCGGTGACGATAAAGTCATTCGCCTGTGGCGGTTAGACGGTACCCCCTCTGCCACCCTTGTGGGGCACACGGGCCTGATTGCGGCCCTTGCCATTAGCCCCGATGGCAAAATGATTGCCACTTCTGGGGGTGATCATGCCATCCGCCTGTGGGATTTACAGCGCGATAACCTGCACGTGTTGCTCGGTCACCAAGGCTCCGTCAACACTGTCGCCATTTCCCCCATCGAAGACCTCATCGCTACCGGGGGACGCGATGGCACCGTCCGCCTGTGGCAAGAATCGGGTAACCCGCTCCAGACATTGACTGGACATGGTAGCTCCGTCAACGCCGTGGCCTTCAGCACTGATGGCGCGCTGCTTGCCTCCGCCGGGACAGATGGCACCGTGCGTCTCTGGCAAAATTTCCAATCGGACACCCCAGACGTGCGAGTCTTCTCAGGCCACGTGGGAGCTGTGAATAATGTTGCCTTTAGTCCCAGTGGTGACCTGGTGGCGTCTGTTGGTGAAGACCACACCCTCCGCTTGTGGCGGCCCGATGGCACTTTGGTGGCTACAATAGACGCCCATAGCGATGGAGCCTTTGGCGTTGCCTTTAGTCCAGATGGTCAAAAAATCGTGACTACGGGTTGGGATCACCTCGCGAAAATCTGGACAGTTGCCGACATTGACCGGACGCCGCCGCAAATTTTGGCAGGCCACCAGGGATGGGTGCTCGATGCTCAATTCAGCCCTGATGGCTCGCTTATTGCCACTGCCAGTTACGACAATTCGGTGCAGCTGTGGCAGGCCAGCACCGGTGAACAGTTAACCACCCTCAAGGGCCATGAAGATGGCGTGCTGTCGGTTGCTTTTACCCCCAGTGGCCAGCACATTATTACTGCCAGCAACGACAATTCCATTCGCATTTGGGATTTGGATGGTCAAACCATCTCGACTCTCTCAGGTCATACCCAAGGGGTGCACGATGTTGCTGTCGATTCTAAAGAGGGCTATGTGGTGTCTGCGAGTAATGATGGCCGAGGTCTGATTTGGGAACGCGATGGCATTGAAGATATTGCCACCTCGCTCGCCAGCAGTTGTGCCTGGTTAGAAGACTACCTCGCCCACAATAGCCGAGTTGACCCTACGCTTCAGACGCTCTGCCAAACTCCCGAGCCCGACACGGCAGCTGATACCGCAGCCACGAGTACTAATTAGCTCTAGGTGCGAGAAACGCGGTCACATCTTCTCCTTCCTCGCTTTTCTGTGGTTTGAGTCGCAGCATGTCGTAGAGCGCTGGTTCCTCGTTACCGATGGCCGGCCAAGCTCCAATGCAGGGCGCTACCCCAGCCCATCAAAAATCTAATGTTGTGCTGCTTGGCCGTTGGTCGTCTCCTGGCTGGCAACGGGGAATAAAGAGAGGCGATCGCACCGCTGCCGACTGCCTATCCTCTCCAGACTAAAAATTCCTTTCCTGAGTCGTAAAACCGCAATCAGGATTTTTCCATCGTGGCGTTTTATTTACTTATGTAACAAAGGCTCATTTATCTTTAGCCGGAAAATCTCAGGAAATCCGAAAATCCACTGAGGTTAAGCTTTTTCAGTAATGTTGCAAACTGTATCAGGCTTAACAACTCGTAAATTGTGTTGGCCCGAGGGCAGTGTATAAAATTCTGGAGGGCTTAATTCAGGAGCCTAAGTGACTTACAAGTAACTTGAAGTTGTTCTTGTAAACACTCAGTTCCAAGGAATGGTCTCTCTTATTCCGGTGGATTTTTCGGCAACTCTACGCAAATGAGCTTTGTGTCAGAAGTTGAAGAAATGTCAAGAAAATAAGAGTCGACTGTTGCCTCTCTTTAAGATCCTCTCATATACGCTTTTAGGCAGCGTGAGCTGGCTAACTTGCGATTCCAGTCAAGAAAAAACAAACCAAACTCATCTATTTAGGAGACTGAGTCTAATGTTTGACGTTTATTCCAAGGTTGTTTCCCAGGCTGATGCTCGTGGCGACTTCCTGTCCATGGATCAGATCGATGCGCTGCAGCAGACTGTTGCTGATGGCAACAAGCGTCTGGACTCCGTTAACCGGATCACCAGCAACGCCTCCAAAATCGTTTCTGATGCCGCTCGCGCCTTGTTTGCTGAGCAGCCCCAGCTCATCGCTCCTGGTGGTAATGCTTACACCAACCGCCGCATGGCTGCTTGCTTGCGCGACATGGAAATCATCTTGCGCTACATCACTTACGCTGTGTTCACTGGCGACTCTTCCGTGCTGAACGATCGCTGCTTGAACGGCCTGCGTGAGACCTACGTGGCTCTGGGTGTTCCCGGTGCTTCCGTCGCTGCTGGCGTTGAGAAGATGAAGGCTTCTGCCATTGCGATCGTGAACGATCCTGCGAACATCACCCAAGGTGACTGCTCCAGCCTCGTTTCCGAAATCGGCAGCTACTTCGATCTCGCTGCTGCTGCTGTTGCCTAGTCCTAGGCAGTTTTCTGTGCGAAACGCACGAATTTTCTCGAATTACCAAGACCAAACTTGTACATCTTTTAGGAGATAGTTCCAATGAAAACTCCTCTGACTGAAGCAGTTGCTGCTGCTGATTCCCAGGGCCGCTTTTTGAGCAACACTGAAATGCAAGCTGCTTTTGGCCGCTTGGACAAGGCTGCTTCTGGTTTGGAAGCTGCTAAGACCTTGACTTCCAAGGCTGATTCCTTGGTTTCTGGTGCAGCTCAGGCTGTTTACAACAAGTTCCCCTACACCACCCAAATGCAGGGCCCTAACTACGCTGCTGACCAGCGTGGTAAGGACAAGTGTGCTCGTGACATCGGTTACTACCTGCGCATGGTCACCTACTGCTGCATCGCTGGTGGTACTGGCCCCATGGATGAGTACCTCATCGCTGGTTTGGATGAAATCAACAGCACGTTTGAGCTGTCCCCCAGCTGGTATGTTGAAGCGCTCAGCAACATCAAGGCTAGCCACGGTTTGAGTGGTGACCCTGCTGTGATCGCTAACTCCTACCTCGACTACGCAATCAACGCTCTCAGCTAGGTTGCCCTAAATTGCCCGGAGGGGCAGACAGTTGTTAGCGCATGGTTAACAGTTGTTTGCTTGTCCGGGCATTGTTGTATCTGAATTGCCGAAGGAGAAAAGGCCAATGGCAGTCACAACTGCGGCAGGACGTCTGGGAGTGTCTCCGTTTGAGGAGAACCAAAAGGTAGAGCTACGCCAAAACTGGACTAAAACGACTGACATCGATGCGGTGATTCGGGCTGCATATCGTCAGGTGTTTGGCAACCAGTACATCATGGCGAATGAGCGGCTCGTGAGTGCAGAATCTTTATTGCGGCAGGGCGATATCTCAGTGCGCGACTTTGTGCGGGCATTGGCATTGTCGGAACTGTATCGCGAAAAGTTTTTTGCTTCTGGTCCGCAAAATCGTTTTATTGAACTGAACTTTAAGCATTTGCTAGGGCGCGCTCCCTACGGGCAAGAAGAAATTCAAGCCCATGGGGCGATTTACCACAGTCAAGGCTATGAAGCGGAGATCAATTCTTATATTGATTCTGCCGAATATGCGGAAAACTTTGGTGAAAACACGGTGCCTTCTAGTCGTGGCTATTTGACTCAGCGGAGTCAAAAAACGGTCGGCTTCACTCGATTTTTCAAATTATATCGGGGGTATGCGACGAGCGATCGCTCTCAACAATCGGGAGTTCGCGCTCGTCTGATTCAAGAGATCGCCAGAAACTCTTCATCCCCCGTATCTGACGCTAGCACAGGTGCTGCACTTGTGGGTACTGGCGGCGGCAACCGAGAGAAGCTCTACCGGGTGCGCGTAGCTCAAGCAGCGGCCCCTGGTCAACTGCCTCGAGTCCGGCGCAGCAACACCGAATATCTGGTGCCTTACGAGCAACTGTCTCGCAAGCTCCAACAAATCAACCGTGCCGGTGGCCGGGTAACAGGCGTTACCGAAGCTTAAACCAGCACTCAAATCGGTAAACTGCCTCGGCGGAGCCTGAGACTTTTTGCGAAAGGTCTTGGGTCTCTTCCGGGTCAGTTTGCGTATCCTGTTGTTTATGGAGGATGAATCTCATGCCGATTACTACGGCAGCATCCCGCTTGGGAACTGTTCCGTTTGAGGAAACGGGCAAAGTCGAATTACGGGCAAACTGGTCTGCCGAAGATGCCGAAGGGGTGATTCGGGCGGTCTATCGTCAACTGCTCGGGAATGATTACCTGATGAAGTCTGAGCGTCTGACTAGCGCTGAGTCGCTGTTGCGCAACGGCTACATTTCGGTGCGTGAATTTGTGCGCGCTGTCGCCAAGTCCGACTTGTATAAGAACAAGTTTTTTCATAACAGCTTTCAAACTCGCGTGATCGAGTTGCAGTTCAAGCATTTGCTGGGCCGCGCTCCCTACAGCGAGTTGGAAGTGATTGAGCACCTCGATCGCTATGAGAACGAAGGCTACGACGCCGATGTCGATTCCTTCATCGATAGCGAAGAGTACCAGGCTAACTTTGGCGAAAATGTGGTGCCCTATTACCGCAGCTTCGTCTATCAGCCGGGTCAGCGGAGCCAAGGCTTTACGCGCATGTTCCAGCTCTATCGCGGCTATGCCACGAGCGATCGCGCCCAAATGGGTGGCGGCATCTCGAAACTGGCCGAAGAGTTGGGTCGTAATCAGGCTTCTTCCATCAAGCCACCGAGCTCGGTCGGGTCTTCCACCACTCGTAAGGGCAGCGTTACCCCCAGCAAGGCTCTGGGCGGCACGACGCCTTTTGGTGGCCAAGACAGCAAGATGTATCGCGTCGAAGTGGTCGGCATGGCGGGGCCGGGTTATCCCCGCATCCGCCGTACCAACACCGCTTTCTTGGTGCCCTACGAGCAACTGTCTAGCAAGCTCCAACAGATCAACCGCATGGGCGGTCGAGTGTCGAGCGTGACCGCAGCTAGCAGATAGTTAGCGGCTGGTTAGAATGCGATCAGGGTGGGCTTTGCCTGCCCTGATTTGTGACTTAATCCCACTGTTTAGTACTGAGAAGAACATCTTGCAGTGATCTCCTTACTTACAGTGGAGATGCTGTTTTATTGCGTAGGAGATATCTCTACATGATGGGTCAAAATGCCTTCGGGACTGCGACCGCTTCCCCGTCTAAGGGGCGCATGTTTTTGTACGAAGTGACCGGCATGCGTCAAAACCAGGAAACTGACAAGAATGGGTATCCCATTCGTCAGAGCGGCAGCATCTTTATCAAGGTGCCCTATAGCCGCATGAATCAAGAGATGCAGCGCATCACTCGCATGGGTGGTGAGATTGTCAGCATCAAGCCATTAACTGGCGAATAAGTCGTGGTTGGTGACCCTCACCAACTGTGCTAACTCACCCTTTGGGGTTCTCAATCTTACTTTTGAGACGCCATTATGGGGCTCTAGGGAGCCGAAGAACCTGTGTGAAAACACCGTTTTTCTCGGATTCTTTGAATTCCATAAGTGCGTCTCTTTATTTTGCTTTTATTGTCTTTTTCTCTGATGACGGATATTGAAATTACGAGTGAATCGCTGACCAAAGAAGAGGCGATCGCTAACCTGCAGCAAACGGCTGATCCCAGCTTGCGATATTACGCGGCTTGGTGGCTGGGGCGCTTTCGCGTCGACGAGCCCGTGGTGATTGATGCCCTAGAAGCTGCGCTGGAAGATACCGACAGTCGCTCGCCGGATGGGGGCTATCCGCTACGGCGTAATGCCGCTCGCGCCCTGGGCAAGTTGGGGAATACCCGCGTGGTGCCAGCCCTGACCCGCTGCCTCAGCAGTGATGATTATTATGTGCGCGAAGCTGCTGCCCAAGCGCTGGCGGAACTGGGTGACGCTCAGTGTGCGCCTGATTTATTAGCGCTGCTGGATGGGGGGATTGAGGCGGCCACTCAGGTGCCCGGCAAGCCGCATCTCACGCAACCCTATGCCGCCATTATTGAGGCGCTGGGTATGCTGCGAGTGACGGAGGCGATCGCCGCCATCCAGCCCTTCATTGACCATGAGTTCGCCACCGTCAAAAATGCGGCGGCGCGGGCTCTTTATCAACTCACAGACGATGCGCAATATGCCGATCGCTTGATTACCACCTTGCAAGGGCACAGTCTGCAATTGCGGCGCTCGGCCCTGATGGATTTGGGGGCGATTGGCTATCTGCCAGCGGCGGAAGCGATCGCCTCCGCCCTCACCGAAAACAGTCTGAAACTGATTGCCATGAAGGGCTTGATGGACAACCATTTAGCCTGTGAGCCGTCGAGGGACCTTGAACTCACGCCCCGTGCCATCGAGGTCATGCAGCTGATGGACGGATTGCTGTAAAACTCACAATCGCGACGATTTCGCTGGCGGTTTGCTAGAGACCAACTTTTCTACTCATCACTTCCATGCTTGTGACCGATTCTGTCAATATTCAATCGTTGATTAATGCTGTGGAAACGGCTGATTCTGCTGCCGCTCTGGTGGGTGCGGTGCGATCGCTGGCAGCAGCCCAATCACCCGAAGCCGTGACCACCCTGATCACCGTCCTCGGGTTCAATAATCCGGGGGCAGCGGTAGCGGCGGTAGATGGCTTAGTTGCCTTGGGCCAGGACGCCGTTCCAGCCTTGCTGGAGCAGTTGGACGGGTACAACTATGGGGCGAGGGCGTGGGCGATTCGGGCCTTGTCGATGATTGGCGACCCGCGTGCGCTGGACGTGCTGATGGAAACGGCACGGGGTGATTTTGCGCTGAGTGTTCGGCGGGCGGCGGCCAAGGGCCTCGGCTTTATCGACTGGGATGCGCTGCCAGATGAGCACCGGGCAGCGGCTCTAGCTCTAGCGATCGATACGCTGCTAGTCGCTTTGGATGACCCCGAATGGGTGGTGCGTTATGCCGCGATTGTCGGACTTTCAGGTTTGATGACAGCCCAGCCTGAGTCAGATGAAAGGGTGGAAGAAATTAAACAGCGGCTATCCGCTTGCAGCCATGAAGACGCCGAGATTGTGGTGCGGGCTCGCGCTCAGATGGCCTTGATGCCCTTGCCGTAACCAAATCAGATCATGATCCTGGCGTGAGCAGAAGGTACTGCTGTTGCTGGAGCGATCGCACGTCGTCCAAAGTACAGTCAACGGTGGCCAAAATCTCCCCGACAGATTGTTGGCCGGATGCTTTACCCGAGGCGACGAGAAACTCCCACGGAGCCTGTTCCAAGGTCACCAGTTGATAGTCCTGGTTGAAAAATTGGGGGCTGTGTTCCCAACTTTCCAGGCAGGGACTGGGTTCGGGGATGGCCTTTAGCAAGGTGGCATCGTCCTGCCAGGTTTGTTTGGGCAACGGGGGGCGGGCTAAGAAGAATTCGTAGTGGGTGACGTTACCAGGGTCGAGGAGTTCGATCAGCCGATAACGATCGCGATCGCTCAGCCCCTGCGCCCGCTCCATCAACTCGGGAGCCGTGCCAACCAGACGCTTGAGATCCCACGCATGGGGATTCGACAAGCCGACGAATTCCAACCCCGAGGCATCAATCAAGTCAAACACAGTATTGATGTTGTAGTCGATTTCTTGGGGATGGACGTACATGTCAGCGAAGCATTCATCCCGCTGATTTTCCAACGACCAGCGCTCTTGCTCGCGCTGCCGCAAGCGGTTGTTTTCGGGCAGGTGGGCAAAAATTTGGCGACCGATCGCGACCCCATCGGTATAATCGCCCCGGCGATCTCCCTGCAGCAGCGCGATCGCCTCCTGCATTAACTTGATTTCCCAGCGACCGAGTTCACCATACACAAAGACGTGCAGCAAGCCGCCAGGGGCCAGCTTTTTCGCCAGGGCTTGAATGCCGCCAATGGGATCAGGCGTGTGATGCAACACCCCGACGCAATTGATGAGGTCAAATTCCCCCGGCAACTGCTCGGCATCAAACAAACTGAGGTGATGAAACTCGGCCCGCGTGGCTCCCGATTTCTGGCAGCGTTCTTTCGCGACCGCGAGGGCTCCGGCACTCAAATCAATGCCGGTCACAGTGGCTTCAGGATTGAGATGCACTAAATATTCGGTGCCGACGCCGGTGCCGCAACCGGCATCGAGAATGCGCACATCCTGGCGGGGCGGCTTTTGGCCCGTACAAAAGGCGTAGGCCGTGAGCCAATTCCAGCGCCAGTTGTAGCCAGGGGGCGGCTCGTCCAACAGCGGTTCTGGCGGAAAGGGGTACGTGTCGTAGAGCTTGGCAACGGCGGCGCTGATCTGCTGGGAGTCTGACATGGATGAGCAATTCCTGTGGGCGGGGTCTGAGTGGATGTCGCTGATTTCCTCTCAAGACGGGGGCGGCTTCGCAGCCTCTGACAAATCTATCAGACGGTGATGGCTGATACCGTTAGTTTACAAAGCTTCAGGCCGCGCTTTGATATAGCAATCCGCAGTCAGGTGCCGAGAGCCCAAAAGCTTAAAGAATTGGCATTCCATCTAAGTGTGGACAGCCGTCTCGGCTGTCTCTAAGCAGGCAAGATGCCTGTCCCAACTTGGATTTCACAAAATCTGGCTTTCTCAATCTCAATCCCCTCGGTTTTCTGCCAAGGCGATGAACAGAGCTATCTGCGCAACGCTATAGTCATTCGTCGCAGGGAGAAGGCTTGGGTAATACGGATAGCATTTTGCGAGTTGGACTCAGTCATTGGCATTAACGGGGCTGGACGCGATCGCCCCCATCCACGGACTCTGGG
This sequence comes from Leptolyngbya iicbica LK, assembly GCF_004212215.1. Lineage (NCBI taxonomy): Bacteria > Bacillati > Cyanobacteriota > Cyanophyceae > Leptolyngbyales > Leptolyngbyaceae > Leptolyngbya > Leptolyngbya iicbica. The sequence continues at coordinate 315,611 of NZ_QVFV01000001.1, read as the reverse complement.
TACGCAATAACGATATCGCCGACGGCCAGCCCGTCGGTGACTTCAGCGTCAAAGGTATTGCGCAGGCCGATTTCTACGGTTGTTTGTCGAGCGCGATTGTTCTCTACTGTGAAGACGCAGGTGCCCGGTTCGCAGGGAAAAAGGGCGCTGATGGGGATAATGAGGGCGTCGGGATTCTCATCAATCACGATTTGCGTATCGACGCGGAAGCTGTCGCCCAGGGGCACGTCGGGGTTGGTGAAGTTGGCGATAACGTTAACGCGCTGCTCTTCGACCCCGAGGGCGGAGACTTTGGTAAAAGCGCTGGGTTCTAAATAGGTCACTTGAGCTGCCAGCGTATCGTCGCCGCCCCACTGGTTGAGGTGAATGCGATCGCCCGGCTGAATTTTTACCGCATCGCTGGACAGTACATCGATCACGATTTCCAATTGGGCCGCGTCGCCGATTTCCAGCAGCGGCGTTCCAGCAGTGACGAAGCGGGCACTTTCTTCCAACACGCGCAGCACTTGCCCCGCCGCGGGAGCCACAATGTCGGTGCGGCGAGCCTCGTCGGCCAAGCGGGCCAGTTGGGCTTCGGCGCTGGCCATTTCCGCTTGATACACATCCAGCAAATAATCGGGGTCTTGTTGCTCGGCCTGGAGGATGTTGAGGTCGTCGCGGGCGGCGGCGATCGCGGCCTCAGCACTCGCTACTTGCTGCTGGGCGGCATTGCGGTCTTGCTGGCGGGCGGTCGCCGCGAGTCCCGCTGATTCTCGCTGCTGCTCGGAAATGGCGCCTTGGGCGGCTAACTCGTTGGCGCGAGTCATGTCCCGTTGCGCCTGCTGTAGACTGGCCTCGGCGCGGGCGAGGTCAGCGGTGGCTCGTTGCTGCTCGGCTTGGGCTGCCGTAATGCGGCTTTGGGCCTGTTGCAGTGCGGCTTCCTTCGGGCGCAGCGTTTCGACCCCGGCCATTTGAGCGCGAATCTCATCCATGCGAGCTTGCGCTTGCTGCACTTCGCTGGTGAGGGGCAGCGGGTCAATGCGGGCGACGACCTGATTGTCGGTGACGGCATCGCCCGGTAGCAGCTCAATGCGGGTGAGGCGACCATCCACCGGCGCTGACACCACGAAGCGATCGCGCACGCGGGTGCGACCTTCGGCCTCTACGGACACCTCTAGCGAGCCTCGCTCCACCGTGACCAGGTCGACCCGCTGCGGACTCGGGCGTAAGGCCCAACTACCGAGCCCCACTAGCCCTAAGCCCGCCAGCAAGTACCACCACCGCTGGTCGAGCGATCGCCAAGACCAGCGCGATGACTTTGAGTCGGTTGGCGACTCGGCTGCCTCTGGCTGGGCAGATTGCCGCAAATCAGTATCGTGAGCCATTTAGTTACTCCTTTTACTTACTCACGGGTTTTCAACACGGCAACGAGGTCGAGGCGGGTGATCTGCCGTAAAATCAACCCGCCGGAAATCAGGGCCGCGATCGCAATGATGGCGATCGCCAGGCCGTAGGTCGCCCGACTCACTACCAGCGGCCAGCGATAGAGCTCCGTATCGTAAGCCACACTCATCAATGCCGCCAGGCCAAAGCCCAGGGCACAGCCCAGAGGGATGGCCACGCCCAACAGTAGCGCCTGTTCGCCCAGCAGAATGAAGCCCACTTCCGCCCGCGAAAAGCCCATGATGCGCAGGGTCGCTAACTCGCGCCCCCGCTCTGATAAGGCAATGCGGGCAGCGTTGTAAACCACCCCAAAGGCAATGATCGTGGCAAACATCGCAATCACCGTGGTGAATACGGCTAAGTTGCCGGAGATGGTTTCTTCAAAGCGATCGAGACTGTTTTGCCGCAGGGCAACACTAGCAACGGCGGGCGTCACCTTCAGCTCGGCATAGATGGCCTCCAGAGAGGCTGGCTCGACCGTCAGGTAGGCCCCCGAGAGCGCTGTGTCTTCTCTCATTAGCTGATTCAGCGCCGACAAATTCATATAAGCTGCCACCCCCACCCATTCTTTGACCAAGCCCACCACGGGCACTTCACGCTGGGGACGTGCCCCCTCTAACACCTCAACGGTGAGGGTGTCGCCCGGCTGCACCCCGAGGATGTCCGCCAGCTTGTCGGTCAGCAGCACCCCTTGGGTGGGCAATGTTAACAAGTTCAAATCACGATCCATCAGGCGACGCAAGCTGCCCTCGGCGGGCAACCCCGTCAGGCCCCCCAGATAGGTCCGCTGCTGAAACCGCAACCGCGCCGGGACGGCCCGAAACGGTTCGACCCGAATTACCCCCGGCAAATGGTGCAAGTCAAATTGAGCACTGCCGGATAGCGGTTCCGTAAAGGTGAGGGTGATGTCCTCTTGCTGAATCTCGTAGAACTGCACCCGAATCAAATAGTTGATCGCATCGCTAAAAGAATTGCCCACCACGAGGATCGCCACGGCTAGGGACAAGCCCAAAATCGTCAAACCCGCTTTAATGGGCTGGCGTTCTACATTCCGCAAAATGATGCGTCCAGCAGGGGAAAAGCAGCGCTGTAAGCCCAACTGCTCCACCAAGGTGGGACGAAATTGGGCAGGGGGCTCGGGCCGCATCGCCTCGGCGGGGGGCAGACGCACCGCTTGTTGCACCGCAACAAACGCTCCGGTAAGTGCCGCCGCCAAGCTCACCGCGAGGGAGATGATGACCAGGCTGGGTTCCACCTCGAAGGTCAACACCGGGAAGTGGTAATAATTGGCATAGTTGCGGGTGACGGCTTCGCCCATCCACAGGCCCAGGCCCAAGCCCAGCAAGGTACCCGCTAACACCACCAACGTCACCAGCTTGAGATAATGCCAGCCCACATCCCCATTGCTGTACCCAAACGCCTTGAGCACGGCGATTTGGTCACGTTGGGTGCTGACGAGCCGCGCCAGCAGTAAGTTCAGCAAAAAGGCGGCAATGCCCAAAAAGATGATGGGCATGATCACGGCAGTGGCCCGCAGGCTGGTGATTTCGTCTGACAAAAAGCGGTGGGAAATTTGGTCGCGGCGACCATAGGCACCCAACCCGCCATAGGGTTCCAACAGGCGATCGAGCTGGAAAATGACAGCGGGTTCGCTGGCTCCTTTCGTCAGCAGCAGATTGGCATCGTTAAACGCGCCATCCATGTCAAAGGCGGTGCCTAAGGCCTGCCGCCCCATCCAGATCACCCCAAAGCGCTGATTGTCCGGCACTAAATCTGTGCCGCGAATTTCGTACACATATTCGGGGGAGAGCGCTGTGCCGACAATGCGTAAGTTTTGCCACCGCCCATTGATGACAGCGCCTAGGGTGTCGCCGATCGCGAGATCATTAGCCGCCGCAAAGGTTTCACTCACCATCACCTCATCCCGCCGCCCTGGGTTGATATAACGGCCCTCCCGTAGGGCCAGGCCATTCAACTGAGGGGGGCGCTGCTCGGGGATGCTAATTAACCGTCCCGTTGCTGGTTCTTCTAGGCCAGGGACATCGATAATGACATCGCGCACCACCCGCGTTTGCACCTGCTGCACGCCAGGAATGGCCTGGATGCGATCGCGCAAATGTTCGGGTGCCCGCTTGAGCTGCACAAACACATCGGCAAAGCGATATTGGTCGTAATAGGTCTGCTGGGTCAGCTTGAGGGAATCGTAGGCGCTCAGCATCGTGACCATGCTGGCAATGCCGCAAGCCACAATCAGCACGATCGCAATCACCTGGCCCCGCAGGTGTAGCAGGTCACGGATGAGTTTGCGATCGAGAGCAGTCATGGTGAGTAGTTAGCAGAGGCAGGAGGGTGGCAGGGTGTGGGTAGCAGGGTGGCACGGTGTGAGGGTCGCAGAGTCGCAGGGTGGCACAGTGGCAGAAACTCCCTTGCTCCCACGCCCCCTCGCCCCCTTGCGGAAGCTTGAATGGCCGAGCCAACAGCTAACGCCCCCTCGCCCCCTCGCTCCCATGCTCCCTCACCCCTCAAGCATCCTTCCTCTCTAATGCTGAACGCTGGGACCACGGGTGTGTCGCTGCGGCCAATACTTTGTCACAATCAACGGTGTTGTTGGCGATTTTTGTAGCGATGGTTTTGACGTGTGAAGGGTTGCTCTCTACTTATCCGGAGGCGTGGCAGGCGGCGACGGTGCATCCGTTTTTGACGCAGTGCCAGCAGGGCACGATTCGTCCGGCTCAGTTCAATACTTGGCTGGTGCAGGATTATTTATTCGTGACGCAGTTCACCCGGTTTGTAGGGCGGACATTGGCGGCGGCCCCCGATGAGCACTTGGATATTTTGCTCAGTGGCTTGAATGCCCTACAGGATGAGCTGAACTGGTTTCGGGAAAAAGCGGCGGAGCGATCGCTCGATTTAAGCACCCCACGCCAAATGACCTGCCAGATTTACTGCGAGTTTATGGGCAGCTTGGTGAATGCGCCCTATGCTGTGCAAGCGACGGCGTTGTGGGCCATTGAGTACGCCTACAATCAGGGCTGGCAACTGCCTGGACCGATGCCTGCTCCGTATACTGAATTTGCCGATCGCTGGGGCAATCCGGGGTTCACCGACTATGTGAAACTGTTGGCGAATCAGGCGGATACGGTTCTTGCGATCGCCCCGCCAGGGGAACAAGCAGCGGCAGAGACAGCTTTTCTGCGGGTGGCTGCGTTGGAAAAAGACTTTTGGCAGATGGCCTACAATGCCGCTGTGTAACCATTCGGTGCCGTGGCTCAAATCCCTATCCTGCCGAGGTTTGACGAGTTCAGCTCATTCTCGTGTATTTTTGTTTCATAATGGGGGCTGATGTCGGGTTGTTCGCCAAAATTAGCCCCATTATCTTGTGTTCAGTGCTGTGAGTAGCGTGTATGTCCTTGCCTCAACCGACCTTAGATGTTGAGCCTTCCGAAAAAGTGTTGTCGCTGCGCCAAAAGCGACAGCAGCAATATCATCGGTCGTTGCGATCGGCGCGGTTTCGCGCTTTGGGGTGGGAGCTTACGGGACGGCTCACGGTGAACCTGGTGCTGACCTTGGTGGCGCTCGCTGCTTTGGTTAAGTTGGTGCCCTATCACCAGACCCAACGCCAAGTTTTAAGCGAACTGGAAGATTCCGTGGCTACGCTGCAAGTCCATAATCGCCGGCTCCGCAAAGATTTCACCCGGTATTTTGACCCGGCGCAAACGAGCCAAATCTTGCAAGAAAACGGCGCGCGGGAGTCAGCGCAGCACATTCCCATTGTCTGGGTGGAGCAGTTGCCTGAGCAAATTGGCAACTCCACTGATCCGGTGGATGCTGCCAATCCTGTCGAGTCGCCCGAAGCCGCCGCTGAATAAAGAGAGTTCCAGCAGCAAAAGTATCCGGCTGCGGTGCATGACGCTGCGCCCATGACGCCCTATGAGTGGGCAATTCTTTTCCAGACATCTCCTAGGGAATCAGGATTTTATCAAATCCAAGTTTTGTTGGGCAGGCATCTTGCTTGCCCTCAGACAGCCGAGACGGCTGTCCACACTTAATTCAATTCTCATTCCTAAGCTGACTGCCGCGGCTAGTTGGAGTCTGTGTCCGGAATTTGAATATCGGCTTGGTGCTCGCATTGGAAACCGCGAGCGGTCCATTCTGCCAGGTCAACAGACGAGAGCGGAAAGACGCTGTCACAAGCGGGACGATAAACCTGGCTGATGATGGCCCATGCGAGCGATCGCCCCACATCTAGCATCGTTTTGAGCGGTGCTTCTACATTGGCTGGGATGCCGATTTCTTCTACCAGTTGCATCTCGACCCAGATGCCGTGACTGCTGAGCAAAATGCGGGCCAGCCACTCGGCGCGGGGCAGGTGCGTGGGAGAAGTCACCACCACCACATGCTGTACGCCCCATTGCTTTAACGTGGGCAAGCTGTAGCGATAATTATCAAAAGTCGATTCGGCACAGGTTTCCAACCACACCTGATCAATGGGGGCCGCCACCCGTTCAAACACCAACCGTGTGCAGGGAGGTTTCGCCCCGTGGGAAATCAGCACTGGCAGCGAATTGCCTTGGGCCACCGCATCAGCGACGACAATTTCGCGGCGAATGCTGCCTCCCAACACCAGCACCGCATCTGCCGGTTGACGCGCATGGCGATGGAGTTGGGTCGCGAGGCTGCTGCCCCAGATAGCGAGAACGAGAAGAAGCGCCCACCCGAGCCAGCGCTGGTGACGCCACCCGTGTCTCACTTGAGCCGATGGAGGTTGAGTCATTTACGATGACGGGGCGCGATCGCTCCCGGTAACGGGTCAAGGCAGCAGGGCCACCACTTGATCATTGGTCTTGGGACGATAAGACTTGGCAACATATTGATCTAAATGGCGAAAGAGGGCGATCGGGGGCACCACCCGACAAGAGAAAAACTCCACCATGACCATTTTTTCGTCCTTAATTTGGACTTTCGGGGCCAGGTTGGTGAGCGGTTTTTGCGTGCGCCACTTCCACGGTTTATTCGGGGCGGCGGTAATCAAACGATGGTGCGACCAACGACAGTTTTGGCCGCTGCGGCCAAATTCCTTGAATTCTCGGAGCAGGATGGAGGCTTCCAGGTAGGAAGCGGGAGAGCGATCGCCCGTCACCCCATCCATCACATTGCCCAACGCCCCCTTCGGATGGGGCGGAATGGCGCGATCGCCCGCCGCTTCAATGGCGGCTTCCAGTTCCGCAGTGGTGCTCATCAACTCTGGTAAGGCCCAGGTGACCCCCATGCCCCCCGTCGACTGCCGCTGCAAATACGTCACCAAGCGGACTTTGTTTTTGAGTTCTAAGCCAGGCAGTTTACCCAGGGCTGCCGCCGGATTAATCGTGCTGATAAACCAACGTCCCTCGGCATTGGGGGCCACCCCTTCGTCATCGCCAAAGCCGCCCACGCGAAACAAGTCACCCAGGGCGTCCAGCGATTCTGGGGCCATTGCCTCGATCGCCATGGCCCGCTCATTCATATCGCTGACCGGTTGTTGCTCTGAGGCTGGCAGCGTCAATTGCGACTGAATGTATTGTTGTACTTTTTGGACAACGTCTAATGAGAATTTTTGCAGAGCCATAGGGGCAAAATCGGCGATCCTTGTAGTTCTTAGTTATCCCCAATAGCAACCGCAAACATTCAAGATCAGGGGCGATCGCTGCATTTCGTAAGCTTGCGTCACGATTGTGCCAACGTTGAGACGCTGCTAATCGTTAGCCGCAGGGAAAGTGTAACGGTCGTTGAGTGTCTGCTGTCATTGGGCGCTACAACGGCTTGACCGACATCCAAATGCCCCGCTCGTGGGAGGCATGGGCCAGATCCATCAACAGTTGTGAATAAATGCCCTCAGCGATCGCAGGGGCGATCGCCCTTTCCTGATCAATGCAGTTCACCCAATGATCGACCACCCGCACAAACGGAGCGAGGCGGCCATCGTCATAGGTTTGCGGAAACTCCAGCGTGGCGGGAATCGGCAGTTCGGCCAGGGCCTCGCCAGCGGGGGCACCCCAGAGCTTAAACCCGTGCACATAGTCTTTGAGATTGTCGCTGCCGAGAATGAGGGTGCCGCGATCGCCATACACCTCGACCCAGTGCCCCCGACCGCCATAGGTCACGGAACTGATCGTGACCTGACAGGGCGTGCCATCTTGCATTTCCAGCATCAGGGTGCAGGTATCGTCGGCATCCACGGGCTTCATTTCCCCCGTTTGCGGATCAGGCCGTTGCGGAATCGCTGTCGCCAAATTGGCGCTGAGCCGCTGCACCGGGCCAAACAGCCACGCCAGATAATCAAACGTGTGCGACGCAAACGCGCCCAAAGCACCGCCCCCCTGATCTTTGCGAGCATACCAACTCCACGCTCGTTGGGGATCAGCCCGACCCGGCACCATCCAGTCCACTTTGATCAAGCGGGGCGTGCCCACATAGCCTTCGGTCAGCTTGGCTTTTAACTGTTGCCACGCTGGGACAAAGCGAAACTCGAAATCCAGCCCCACAACTTTCTGCTGTTGCTGGGCGACGGCTTCAATTTCCCGGGCTTCTTCCACAGTCAGCGCCGTGGGCTTTTCCAACAGCACGTGTTTGCCCGCTTGCAGGGCCGCGATCGCCATCTCTTTACGCAAAAACGGCGGTGTCGCCACACTCACCGCATCCACTTCTGGCAGTGCTAGTAATTCCTCGATGGAGCTGCAACCGTGGGGAATTTGGTGTTGGGTGGCGATCGCCTTGGCTTTTTCGGCATCGCGATGATAAACCGCCACCACCCCCGTCCGATGGTGAATCTGGAATCCTGGAATATGGATTTTCTGCCCAAATCCCGTGCCAATGACGGCCACGCCAATCGTTTCCCCAGTCATCCTGCTCTCCTCTACAACACGGCAAGCCCAACCTTGATACAAAACAATCCTGACAGGGCAAGGCAGTTTTACCGTACCAAACGGGCTCGGTATGTTCACGATATCCCGAACCCTCCCATTGGGGCGAGGCAATTTTGCCACCATTGATCGCCCGGACTTTCTCCACTATCCCGCTGTCCTGCTATCGGGGCGAGGCAATTTCGCCATGATCGACTGGCTAGGCTGTCACCAGATATCCCGAAACTGCCTCGCCCCTACGTTACCCACCGACCCATCCCCCCATCCACCCTGTTACCCATCCCCCGGCCACCCTCCTTGCCTCCAACCCCCATTCAGTGTTGAATCAATCTGTGTCCTCGCTTGCCAAACCGCCATGAGCCTCGTTCTCTACAACACGCTGACGCGAAAGAAAGAGCCCTTTGAAACCTTGGAATCCGGCAAGGTCAAGATGTACTGCTGTGGCGTGACGGTCTATGACTATTCCCACTTGGGCCATGCCCGCTGTTACATCACCTGGGACACCGTGCGGCGCTATCTGATGTGGCGGGGCTACGACGTGCACTATGTGCAAAATTTCACCGATATCGACGACAAAATTCTGAATCGGGCCAAGGACGAAGGCTCGTCGATGCAGACCGTGGCGGAGACCTACACCCAAGCCTACTTTGAGGATATGGAGCGGCTGAATGTGCTGGAGGCCGACGAATATACCTATGCCACCCAGACCTTGGATGGCATCCAGCGATTAATTTCTGAACTGGAACAAAAGGGGTACGCCTATCCGGCCAACGGCGATGTGTACTATGCGGTGCGCCAGTTTGACGGCTATGGCAAGCTCTCGGGGCGCAAGCTGGAAGATATGCTGGCTGGGGCAGGCGGGCGCGTGTCTACCGACACTGACATTAAGCGCGATCCGTCTGACTTTGCCCTGTGGAAGGGGGCGAAAGCGGGGGAACCGTTTTGGGAGTCGCCGTGGGGGCCGGGGCGTCCCGGTTGGCATATTGAATGCTCGGCCATGATTCGCGATCGCCTTGGCGACTCCATCGACATTCACATGGGCGGCAGCGACCTCGTCTTTCCCCACCACGAAAACGAAATTGCCCAGTCGGAAGCGGTGACGGGGCATCCCCTCTCGCGTTACTGGATGCATAACGGCATGGTGAACGTCGGCGGCGAAAAAATGTCGAAATCCCTCGGCAACTTCATCACCATTCGCCAATTGTTGGACTCGCCGGATGGGCCAGAGCCCATGGCGGTGCGCCTATTTTTGCTGCAAGGTCAGTACCGCAAGCCCGTGGACTTTACCGACGAAGCGATCGCCGCCGCCACCAACGGCTGGCACACCCTGTCAGAAGGATTGCGCTTTGGCCCTGACTATGGAGCCAAACTGGGCTGGCCCGATGTAGACGATCCCGATTTTCTGAATCCTGCCGCCATGCGCATCGATCGCGACAGCGCCCCGGTGCAGCAGTTCCAGACGGTCATGGACGACGACTTCAACACTGCTGGAGCTCTGGCAGTGCTGTTTGAGCTGGCGAAGGAACTGCGCCGCGCGGGCAATCTGATCACCCACACCGGAAGCGCCGACACCGCCAGCGATGTCCTGCGCCAACAGTGGCAAACCCTGGTGTGCCTGGCAGCGGTTTTGGGTCTGAAGGCCGCGCCTGCTGAGCCTGTGGCAGCCGTCGATGGACTCTCTGACGCTGACGTTGAGGCCCTGATTGAGCAGCGCAAAGCCGCCAGAGCCGCGAAAGATTTTGCCGAGAGCGATCGCCTCCGCGACGAACTCCAAGCCCAAGGCATCACCCTGATCGACAAACCCGGCGGCGTCACCGAATGGCATCGCTAAGGGAGTCGCTTGAAAATAGGGTCGCGGCTTGTAGGGGTTTGGCACGCCAAACCCCTACAAGAACCCTTCCTGTATTCGGCACATTATCTACGCGCAGTTCCCTTACAAGCCTCACACCATGAAACTCCCCAATTCTCGCCGTAACGCCATGCGCGAAATCGATCGCATGGTAAGCAAAGTCATCAAAACTGTTGAAGATTCAGAGGTGACGGATAAACAGACTTTTGAGCGGCTGCTAGATGGAGTCATTTTTCAGGTCGCTAAAAATCGGCGTCTTGATATCAACCAAGTTGCTTTAGCCACCGATCAAGTGATAGCTGATATGCCCGCAGAATATGGTCAGTTGGCGGAAGAACTCAAAGGCTGGGAAACGCTTATCGCCTTTTTGTATATCAAATATCATCAGGTGCTCGGCATTGATACCACGATGTTTGAGCCGTGAGGGCGATCGCTCGGTGCGGTCTGGGCCGAGCCTTAGGGATAGGCATTAAATGAAGTGTGGACAGCCGTATCGGCTGTTCAAGAGCCGTCAATGTGACGGCTTGCCAGGGCGATTTCACCCCCTTTAGCCTCGTTCCCCTGGCAACCTGCACGATTCACAATGGTTGAGAAGCGCATGCCACTCCCTAACCCCCAGGTGCAGAATTTGTTTCAGCTCGCGGCAGCAGCGCCTGCCGAAGAAGTTTTTGAGCCGCTACTCCAGCACCCTGCCGCTCGGATTGAGCGCATTGTCTCGTGCGGCCAGACGACTCCGCCCGGCGAGTGGTACGACCAGAATGAGGATGAGTGGGTCGTGCTGCTGCAAGGTCAGGCGACGCTTGCCTATGAAGACGGCACGACGGCTGAACTGGGACCAGGAGACTACGTCTTTTTGCCCGCCCATTGCAAGCATCGAGTCATGGCCACTAGCCAACAGCCACCTTGTATTTGGCTAGCCGTTCATCTACCCCCAGCGGTGTCATGACCTTGGAAGACCAGGGAGGGCGATCGCGGCTTGTTCACACTGACGAAAAAGATTGCTTACCGGCGGCCCAATAAGCCTCGGCTCAGGCGATTGACCGTTCGCTGGGTGATAGAAGCGTAGGTCTGTTTGCCGTTGAACAGCTTAATAAGTTGTGGCGCGGCATCAGGGTGTTTTACTGCCACCTGATAAGCCACCTTGGGGACGTTGTAAAACAGCTTGGCGAGGCGTTTAGCCCAGACCATTTCCTGCCCCCACTCGGTTTGCATGGTCTCGGTATAGCGCGGGAGAGCGTCGCGATCGCCCCCCAATGCCGCGTGAACGGCGACGGCGGCTTGCATCCCGCTAAAGATGGCAGGGCGAATCCCTTCGGCGGTAAAGGGATCGACCACTCGGGCGGCTTCCCCGGCAATGAGTGCCTGTTGGGTGTGCAGGGTACGGTGTTTGTCCCAAATCAAAATGGGATGCCCGTAGGCTTTTTCTTGGGCAACCTGCACCCCAAATTGGTCAGCGTAGGTCGTGAGCAAGGGTCGCAAGTCGTACCGACGTTTCGTGTAGGCAGCAAAGACGCCCCCCCCAATGGAGTAGCCATCGGCTTTGGGAAAGTTCCAGAGATAGCCATAGGGCACCATGCCAAACTCTAGATGCAGTAAGGCTTGATCAGGCATGGGGAGGCGCGGTTCGATTTCTACGGCAGCGGCTATTTTGTCAGGGCGCGGACTCAGGCCCAGCCAGCGCGATAGGGTGCCCCGGCCGCCATCAGCGGCAATCAGGTAGCGCCCCTCGACTGGACCGCGAGAGGTCTCGACCCGCCAGCGATCGCTCACAAACTCGATGCCCTGAGCTTTCGTGGCCTGCCATAGTTCAGCTCCCTGCTGCTGGGCCTGCTGCACCAAAAAATAGTCAAACTCGTCACGTCGCACCATCCAAAGCGCTTCGTCAGCGGGGACTTCGGCTTCCACGGCATCCTCCATTTCCCAGGTGCAGCGAATGTGGCGCACCCGCTGGGAAATGACTGGGGAAAAATCAAAGTCAAACCATTCTGCCACTTGAGGCGAAACCCCACCGCCGCAGGGCTTATAACGGGGCAGGCTGGCTCGCTCGATGAGGAGCACGGAGTGGCCGCGTTTCGCGAGGTGATAAGCTGCCGTGCCACCGCTAGGGCCAGCTCCCACAATGATGCAGTCGTACATAATTTTCTGCCAGGATGATGAATTGGCCCAGGTTGCCTGGTATGGCCTAGCTGCTCATCTTAGTACGCTCATCTGGTGTACTCCAAACGCTGGCCCAGGGGCTCCTGCTTGGGTCATTACCCGCTTGTCGGTTGGCTTATCCACCTTCCAGCCAGTTATCGGGGGTACTTTCGGGCTCCGTCCATTCGGTCTGGGGGTACTGCAAATAGGCGGCTTGGTTGGGGGGGGCATCTTCGACCCAGATTTGGGCGCGCAACGGGCCATATTGTAGCCGCAAAGCCGCTTCGACCCGTTCGCCCACGATGTGAGCGACCCCCGCAAACTCAGGGTGAATGATGAGATGCAACTCGACCCAGACTTGCCGCCCCACCAGCCCGCGAGAACGAATGCGGACACAGCGGGTCACCCCTTCAATTTGAGTCACGATCTGGGCGATCGCTTCGGGGGCGATCGCCATGGGGCGGAGCAGGGTCGGTAGTTGGTCGCCCAAGACTTGCCACAGACTGCTAATCGAAAACACGGTGAGCCCAACCGCCAATACCGGATCGACCCAAGTCTGCTGCTGCCAGATGGCTATCAGCCCCACCAGGGTCACCCCTGATAGCCACACATCGCCCAGCACATGCTGGGTGTGCAGCATCAGCGCCAAACTACCAAAGTCTTGAATGCGATAGTACGCATAGGCGGCGATCGCCAGTGACAGCGCCAGCAACACCACCATGAGGTACACCACTGGCCGGTCAAGCGCCACGCGAAAGGCGTCGGCACTGCTCGTCACGGCACTGAACAGCTGACTCAGCGCGGTGAACACCAAACTGAGCCCGGTGAAGCCTAATAGCGACACCGCGGCCAGCGTTCCTGCCACCTCGGCGCGCCCATGCCCCCAGACCTCGCGCCCCAGCGGTCGCTGCGCTGACGCCACCGCCACCAGACTCAAGACGGTGCTAAAGGCATCGATAAAGGTGTGCAGGGCCTCGGCAAAGAGCAACAGCGAACGGGTGGCCCAGCCCGCGATCGCCTCAATGCCGAGCACCAGCAGCGTGACCCAGAGCCAGGTCAGCAGCAACCGATAACAGCGACGGCGTTGCGGGTCAGCGGCAAGATTCACCGAATACGTTACTCCAGCAGGCTTATCAGTCTTTCATTAAATCTGGTTGGCATCGTCGTGACCCCGCAACCGGGGGATTTGTAATGTTTTCTGGTCGCCCAGCAACAGGGCTCTTCCCAGGGCCAACCGCCCAAGGGTCATCCTGCCAGTTACCAAATGCCTTGGGTGCGAGAATACCAGCGCATTAAAACTTTCGCCAAGCGCTGGGGATGGTGACGGACTGAGCCGGTGGCCGATTCTTCCATCACATTGGCGAGAATAATGCGTCGTCCTGAACTGAGTACCGTTTCGCGATCGAGCAGCACGGGCGCAGCTCCAACTTGGGCATACCGCTCTTCCGCCACTTCAGAGGGACCCCGCCGCTGCACCAACACCGCATCAAATAACGGTTTGCCACAGGCGCGGTCAATCGCCCGAATGTGGTCAGACACGGCATAGCTCAGGGTCTCCCCCGGTTCGGTCATAACGTTGCAAACGTAAATGCGGGGAATTTTGCGCGTCGCGATCGCCTCAGCAATCTCCGGCACCAGCAAATTCGGAATGATGCTGGTATACAGGCTGCCGGGACCAAACACAATAAAATCGGCTTCGCGAATCGCTTTGATCGCTCTCGGCAACGCCGGGGGATGACTGGGAGAGCAGCCAATATTCACGATTTGACCCTTCGCCTCGGGAATTTTGGACTCCCCTTCAATGCGCCGCCCATCGCTCAACTCGGCCCATAGCTTGACATCACTCAGGGTCGCTGGCAGTACCTGTCCCCGCACGGCGAGCACTTTAGAGCTAGCGGCGATCGCCTGCTCCAAGTCCCCCGTCACATCATTCATCGCCGTGAGAAACAAGTTGCCAAAGCTATGGCCCACCAGCCCATCTCCAGCCTTGAAGCGATACTGGAACAGTTCGGTGAGCAACTTTTCTTCATCCGCTAGGGCGGCCAAACAGTTGCGAATGTCGCCTGGGGGCAGCACCCCAATCTCGCGTCGCAAGCGGCCTGACGAGCCGCCATCATCTGCCACCGTCACGATCGCGGTGATGTTGTGGCTGTATTGCTTGAGTCCGCGCAGCAAATTCGATAAGCCCGTGCCGCCGCCAATCACCACCACCTTAGGACCGCGCGCCAGCCGCCGTTCCTGCATCAGCACATCGACCAACTCGGTCTCATTGCCCGGCAGCAAGACCTCGGTAATCGCTCCCAGCGTGCGGGTCTGCCCCCAGAGAATGAACAGCAGCCCCATCAAAATCGCCAGCGGCCCGCTCACATAGTTGGGAATCTGGTTCGCTAAAAATCGAAAAATTGACCCCAAAAATTGGCCGGTATAGAAAACAGGCGTTAACTTGAGAGAGATCAAAACGCCCAAGCCGACCAGCAAGACGCCACCGACGCTCAAAAATAGCCAGCGCTTAACCAGCAAGCCAGGGGCCAGCCACTTAAAGATGCGGTTGACACGGCGCGGCGGATCTGGTGCCAGCCACGGCGTTTCGTGGCGCACCCGGCGCAACATTTGCGAGAACGATTTGTTCAGTGAGTTAAAGAACATGTCCTACCGAGTGGCTTCCAGAACAATTCAGTCCATGATGGAGACTGACAGAAGGAGACTGCGACGCATCATATCTCAGACCTGGGCCAACTCAATCAAGTATTGGGATCAATTCAACCTGTTAATCATTAGCATTAATTAGAAGAGGTGTGAAGATAAAATCGGTCAGTTTGTGACCTGTCCCCACCGTTTAAGTTTTTTTGCTGTCTCTGTGACCTGTTTGAGTTAGCCCATGACCGATCAGCTATTCGAATCCTCTGCTGCGGCGACTGCCGACTGCGATAACACTGAGCCGTTAATCGAGCTGCGGGGCATTTCGAAATCCTTTGGGTCAAATCGCGTGGTCGATAAACTGGACTTGACCATCTATCACGGTGAGGCGGTGGCCGTGATTGGCCCTTCGGGCACCGGTAAATCGACGATTCTGCGGATCATTGCTGGATTATTGCCGCCCGACGAAGGGGAAATTTACATCGCGGGCCAGCGGCGGGTGGGCCTGATTGAAGACGCCCAAGATCCTGTCGGCATTGGCATGGTTTTTCAGCAGGCGGCTCTGTTTGACTCGCTGACGGTGGAAGAGAATGTCGGGTTTCTGCTGTATCAGCATTCCACCCTCTCTCATCGCCAGATTCATGGCTTGGTGGAAGAAGTGTTGGAAATGGTGGGCCTGCCGGGGATTGCCGATCGCTATCCGGCTGAACTGTCGGGCGGGATGCGTAAGCGGGTGAGCTTTGCAAGGGCGATCGTCTCCAATCCCCAAAACCCGACCGATCGCCCCGCCGTGCTTCTCTACGATGAACCCACTGCCGGACTCGACCCGATCGCCTCCACAGTAATTGAAGACCTGATTCGAACGATTCACAGTGGGCATGGCTGTCGTTCTTACCTCATCGTCACCCACCAAGACAGCACGATCCGCCGCACGGCAGACCGAGTGATATTCTTGCACCGAGGCCAAATTCAGTGGAATGGCAGCATCACCGAAATTGACGAGACGGATAATCCGTTTGTGCGGCAATTTTTTAGTGGCAATGTCGAAGGCCCGATTCAGCTGGTGCAGTAATCAGGAGTAAGACCGCATGCATGCCTTGGTAAGCGACATGGTGACGGAGTGTTGAAATGCGAGCAAGAGCAGTTCGAGAAGGCTCAGTGGGATTATTGATTTTAGTGGGAGTCGGGCTCTTTGGGGGGTTAGTGCTCTGGCTGCGAGGGCTCAACCCTGGCAATCGCAACTACGACATGACCATCATTTTTGAAGACACGCTGGGCATGCAAGTCGGCACGTCGGTGCAATATCGCGGGGTGCCGGTGGGCCGCGTCGTCGGCATTAACCCAACCAGCAATCAGGTTGAGGTGCGTTTGGAAATCACGCAGTCCACCCTGCGGATTCCCAAAGCTGATCTCCGGGTTGCGGCGAACCAGTCGGGGTTTATTGGCGAGACGACGATTGACATTACCCCCATGACCGACTTGACGGAGGCCGAACAAGCCATCAGTCCCTTTGGTGATGACTGTGACCCTGAGGTGATCGTCTGTGATGGCGAAACGCTGTTGGGGATCACGGGAGTCAGCTATGCCTCGCTGCTGGAGTCGGCCGATAGCCTTGCGGCGGCCTTGGCTGATCCTGAATTGATGGAAGGCTTTAAAGAGACGCTGGCTAACACGACTGACTTTACCGCGCAGGCGACGGCCCTAGCTGAGGAACTGACGACGTTAACCATGACCGCCCAGTCCGAGGTGGAGCCCTTGAGCGACTCGGTGCAGGCGGCGACCACGAGTGCCGCCGCTGCCGCCCAGGAAGTTCAGCTGACGGCAACGGAGGTGCGCACGTTGTTGGCGGCTAACCGGGTCAACATCACCTCTACGCTGACCAATGTCAGTCAGGGTTCTGAACGGCTGTCGAGTATCTTGAACCAATTAGCCACCCAGCTAGAAGATCCCCAACTGCTGGAGGACTTGCGCATCCTATCGGCCAATGCGGCAGAGGCGTCAGGCTATTTTCGCGATGCGGCGATTGACCTCAGCACCCTCACCGGGGCGATTAATCAGCCTGACAACGTGCTGCTCCTTCAACAGTCGCTGGAATCGGCGCGAGATGTGTTTCAGGGGGTGCAGAAGGTGTTATCCGATATTGATGAGATCACGGGTGATCCGGAGGTGCGGGAGAATATTCGGCGCTTGATCTACGGGCTCAGTGATTTGCTCTCTAGTGTCGAGATTTTGGAGTATCAGACGCAATTAGCGATCGCCCTCGCGCCCTTGGAGCAACGAGCTGCATCTACCCCGCCCCAAAGTCGAGCGATCGCCCTTTCCCGCGCTGACTACCAAGCTTTGCAAGCTCAACTTGCTGAACTGGCTAATCGCCAGCCGACCCCGACCAACTCGGGCCGATAGCGTCGCATCATCCCGCAACGACAGGGTGGATGGAACTCGGAACTGGTCAGCGTCCGTCATTGGTCACCAAGGGATGCTGCCAGGTCAATGAAGAAGATGCCGCTTGCGGTCGTTGATTTGTTCGTGCGGAGACTCGCCCATGTTTGCCCCTATGCTGATTGCTCAACTATCGGTGGATCAAACGGCCAATATCGCGACTGGGGTGAGGGCGGGCATCAGCTATCAGTTTGGCACTCAGGGCAACCGGGTAGGCTTTAATGCGGGCGGCTTTGTGCGGGCGAATCCTGACAATTTGGAGTCGTTTATGAGTTGGTCGGGCTACCGCAATCTATCGCACATCGAAACGGCGGAGTCGGGGTGGGAAAGTCAGGTGACGGTGGGGCTGACTCATGGGTTTGGTGGGGTGCGATCGCTGCCCGAGGATTACGATTGGTCGCTTGCCGCCAACAACACCCAGCGTACGAACAGTGTCAGCCTGTACGCCACGTTTTATGACGACACCTACAACACGAGTCAAGGCAACATCGGCCTGGGGCTGAATGTCGGAGCCTTTAACCTCCGCTTTGAAAATGATTTTGACCCCATTGGGATTTTGGGAGAGTATGGCGATCGCTTCCGTACGGGGGCGTTGGAAGTCGGCTATCGCGCAGCAGATGGCACCAACTTTGTTGCGGGGTTCAACACGTTTACGGGGGATATTGGTGATGGCTACATCATTCGGCCCGAAGACGGCGGCGCGGGTCCCCATGGCGAATATTCCCGGACGGAGCGGAATGGTCGCCCGATTGAGGCGGGCGATCGCTCCATTGGCAATGCTTACGTCGGTATCCGCAATCTGGATCTGACGCAGGCCAATGACGATACCTGGCACGCTTTGGGATTCGACAATCTGCAAGTGCGGGTGGGCTGGAGTGATGAGGCCATTCGCGATGGGGTGCAAAATCGGCTGCACGATTTACTGGCCAATCCTCGCATTCCGCTGCGTGAGGTCGAAGGTCGCCCCTATGTGCAGGTGGGCACCAATCATGGGCAAACACTGTATCCCTGACGAGTTCAAATCTGTAAGCGCTGGTGCAATCAGGCTGGGTGCTGCAATCAACTTGCCAGCCCCACCTAGGATCTGTACGGGTTGGGCACTGCCCAACCCCCAACCATCGGGGAGGCTTCATAGGTAACTCCCTGACCTTTGGGAAGAGGATGACCTAACTCAGAAGGGGGTGATTGATGAGGTCTGCAAGAAACTGAAAGCCGAACCCTTGGGGGCAGGCCCCCAAACCCCCGATGTGGGGAACTCGACTTCCCCACACCCCTCGCAACATTGAGTCAAGCCGCGTGAGCTGGGTGAGGAGCCTGAGCATTTGGGATGAGATTGAGGGTCGAACGCCCCAGCCCAGTGCCTATCGATCTGGGGCGTTATCTAGCGGGGGCAGGTCTTTGAGTTGCAGGGGCAGGTCGAGGGGGACGGACACTTCTTCGCGCAGGTGGGCGATCGCATCAGCGATGAATTCCCGCACGAACTGCTCGCGGCGATTGAGTTGGAATTGCTTTTGCACGACTTCACCAATGCCGCCGTCGCCCCAGTCCTGATTTTGAGTGAAATAGTCCATAAAGCTTTTGCCCGCAATGCGGGTCAAGTAGGCGGCGGTGATGCCTTGGACGCCCCGGCTGGCGATCGCCGTCGGCAGCGTCGTTTGCATGCCCAGGGCCAGCAGATTCATCACGCCTTTGGCAATGCCTAAGCCCGTGAGCGATCGCGCCACCGCATAGGCTAGGTCTTTGCCTTCTTCGATGGAAAGGTTGAATTGGTAGACTTTGCCGAGTTCCAGCACCATTTGGGCGTTGATGGCTGCAGTGGCCAACAGGTCAATGCCTGGGAGTGGTGTCGCGGCGACGACGGCAGCGTTGATCCACTGATAGCGCTCGATGACGGCGTTGGCGGCTTGGTGTCGCTGGGCTTGCATCAGATTGCGCGCTTCGACCCCCAACCGCTGCGATCGCAGCAAGAGCGAATCGGCCAGCAAGTCAGCCCCTTCGGTTCGGAGCACGGCGGTGAGACGCTGTTCCAACGGCCACAGGTCGGGCTCCATCTGGGCCACTTCTCCGGTAATGAGGCGTACGGGTTGGGGATTCGCCGCCACATCCACCACATCGGCGGGGTCAAGGGCCGCCGCTAAGCGCGATCGCACCTTCTCCACAATTTCCGACAGCTCATCGTCGGGATACAGGTCGGCTTTGTTGAGCACCACAATCACCCGTTTGCCCATGTCGAGCAGCGATCGCGCCACCGCATATTCTGACTGGCGCAGATCATTGTCGATGACGAACAGCAGCAGATCGGCGTCGGTGGCGAGTTGCCGCACTTGGGTTTCGTGATCGGGGCCAGCGGCGCTCGCTTCTAACAGACCGGGGGTATCGGTCAGCCACACCACCTGTTCCACGCCTTTCACTTGGAGCGGATAGGCGGTGGCCGTGGTCGTGGTGCCCAACGGCGCGGCGACCGTGCCCACCAGGTCGCCCAGCAGCCCGTTCACAATGGAGGTTTTGCCCACGGAACCGATGCCAAATAGCACCACGCGAATGTCGCGCTGCTGCCAATCCGTCTTGAGCGCCGCGAGCTTTTCTTCTAACGCGGTGCGGGCGACGGTATCTTGAATCTGGGCCACTTGCTGCTCGACTCCCGAGAGCGCCACCTGCGCGGCCTCAGCCTTGGCCTCGGGGACTTGGGGTGCGGCGGCACGCCGGGGACGGAAAAAGGGGCGCAGGTAATAAATTCCCCCCGCGATCACCGCGATCGCCCCCACCCCCACCGCAATCAGAAAGATCTGGGCTAGCAACGGCGAAAAGAGCGCGATCGCCCCTTGCAACCGCAGCACAAAATCCACCAGCCAGAGCAGCATTCCCAGCCCCAAAACTGCTGCCACCACGATTATCGGAAGCCGCCATCGCCTCATGCCCTACTCACTTGCCCTATGCTCCAAGGCGATCCTTTACGCAAAAGTTGCTTTGTTGCTGACATAGCAGTGGTTTCACGACCCGTTTGGAATGCTAAACCATTAAATTGACTAGCCCGACCCATGACAAAAGCTTACTCAAACTCCTACAGATAACCTGATCTGCGAGGTCCAGGACGGCAGTTCGTCCTGGTCGTAGGCCGTAGGCCGCGCGAAGCTGGGGGTCTGGGGGCAAAACGAAATTTCCCCCAGTCGTAACGACTTAACGCAGCCTGAATCTTGGCTAAACAAACCCCTGCACGTTGCTGACAGAAGCTTGACTATACCCGCCTCATGCCGAATGGATCGGACGATAAGGAGGCATCATAGGCTGATTTACTGCCACCTTCCTAATCGCCATCACTGGTGACAGTTTCGCTAATCCGAACGATCGCTGGTCAATCTTCCACAAACCGCTGCTTTCGCGACTCCCGCGAGAGAAACTCGTTTTGCCGCTCTAAATTGCCGGGCGGTTTGGGCGGTTCCGGCGGCTGCAAGGTGGATTTTTCAATCCGTCGGAGACGCACATCGATGTCATCTAGCTGTGCCTGAATCTGCTGAATCGCGGCCATGACTAGCTCAAATTTCGTCGGTTGGGTCATTACTTCATCTCAGGGTCGGGAATTGATCGAGGCACAATTATCGATTGTGGCTGCACAAGGGCTCCGGGTCGGCTCCTCTCAAGTAGTTAATTCTAGTGGACAACTTCCGAGGAAAAGCGGCGATCGCGTGAACCCCCGCTGGTGATCGCCCCCCTCGCCCCCCTGCCCCCCTTGCGGAACCGTCGCCAGACGTTAAGCAAAAGCGAAGTCTGCCCATTTAGTACCGACGTTTACAACGACGGCGGCGGCCTCCCCTAAAAATCGGGGCAGCAAACCCCTGCAAGGATTAATCCGCGTTTATGTCAGCTCAGCCATCCCCCCCCGCGATCGTAGTGATGCACGGTGATCAGACCGGGGAAGAACTGCTCACCGAAGCACTGCGAGTTTTGCAGCCTGCCGTCATTCGCCAACCGCTGCAATTTATCGACTACGACCTGAGTTTAGAAAATCGGCGCGCCACCAAAAACGATGTGGTGCGCGAGTCTGCCGCTGCTGCCTGTAAAACCGGACTCTCACTCAAAGCCGCCACCATCACCCCCGAAATCTCTGGTGACGTGGGGAGTCCGAACGCGATTTTGCGCGAAGAGCTGGGGGCCTCAGTCATTTTGCGCACGGGACGACGCATTCCCCAGGTGCGACCCATCGGGGGCGTGTATGCGCCGATCACCATTGTGCGCATGGCCGTGGACGATGCCTATGGCGCGCAGGAGTGGCGCGAAACCACGGAAGCCGGAGATGAAATTGCCTGGCGTACCTCCAAAATTAGCCGCTCAATCTGCCGCACCGTGGCGGAATTTACCTTTGCCCATGCCCAGCGCACCGGGGCCAAAGTGTTTGGCGGCCCCAAATTTACCGTCAGCGCCACCTACGAAGGCATGTTTAAAGAAGAACTGGACGCAGCCGCGCAGCGCTTTCCCGAAGTGGCCTATCAACCGCTGCTAATCGACGCCACCTTTGCGCTGCTCCTGCAAAACAGCGGCGAAGCGTTAGTGATTCCCGCGCTGAATCGCGATGGTGATTTGCTCTCGGACATGGTGTTGCAAATGTATGGCAGCATTGCCGGGTCAGAAAGTTTAGTGATGGGCTTTGACGCTGCTACCTTGCAGGTCAAAACCGTGATGGCCGAAGCGCCCCACGGCACGGCTCCGGCGCTGTATGGCAAAAATATTGCCAACCCGATGGCGATGATTTTGGCGGGGGCGGCCCTGCTCACCTATGTGAAAACGCCGCTGGCCGATCGCGCTTCCCGTTCCATTTACGAGTCGGTGTTTGAAGCACTGCACGAGGGCAAAGCCACCCCCGATCTGGGGGGAGCCCTGACCACTTCTGACTTTACCGACGAGGTGATTCGCAAGGTCAAAACCAAGCTGGAGGTCTGGTCTACACTGGAGTCTGGCTCATGACAGATGGTCGCTCTGACGCTGGTCGTGGCTAGGGCGATCGCGCTGAGGATTGGGTATCTTGGCCCTGGAAGTAACCTGTCAGGGGACGGGTCCCTCGGACGATTTCTGACCCTTCTGGTTGAGCCGACAGGGACCCGTCCCCTTAGCGATCTCGCGATGGAGTATCGCCATGCAATTAGAAACCTCTCGCTTGTTGATTCGTGACTGGCAACCCGAGTCGGATGCGCCGGACGCGATCGCCATTTACGGCGATCCTCAAGTCACTCAGTGGATTGGCGACAAATCTCTCGATACCACCGTCGAGGCGGTGCAGGCGCGATTGCAGCGGTATCGCGATCGCGCCGCCGCCTTTCCAGGCTTGGGATGTTGGGCCATTGTGCAGCAAGACAGCGACACGGCGATCGGCACAATATTGCTGATGCCCCTGCCCGATCGCGATAACCAACCCAGCGGCAAAGTCGAAATTGGCTGGCACTTGCGCCCCGCGAGTTGGGGCCATGGCTACGCTACCGAAGCTGCCCGCGCCATTCTACAGCTCGGTTTCACCACTCTCGACCTGCCAGCCATTTACGCCGTGACCCTGCCCGACAACGATCGCTCGCTCAACGTCATGCGCCGCCTGGGCATGACCGATCTGGGCATGAGTGACGACCACTACGGCGGCTATCATCTACGCCTGTTTTGCCGGACTCGTGCAGTCTAGTCAGGAAACTCCGCCAGCACTTGATTGACCGCCATAGCCCAGCCTTCAGGAGCGGGTTGGGGGGCGATCGCCCAGCCGCGATCGCTGAGTTGTGGATGTGGTCCATCCGTTCCCGGCAATACGATCGCGCGATCCACGTTCTCCAACATGTCAATATCGTTGGGGCTGTTGCCCAGACCCACGGTGACGATGTCTTCCCCGGCTGGAAAGGTGGGCTTGTACAGCTCCACCAGTTGATGGACAGCAACGCCTTTACCGGCTGCGCCCCCAATCAAGTGCGAAAAGCGATCGCCCACCACCACCTTGAAGCCCATCGACTCGACGGCAGCAGTGAGTTTTTCCGGCGGCGTATTTTTCGGCGTCAGAAACGGCTCGGTAAACTCGCGCATTTTGGCCTGGTGGGCGTCATCCGCTGACAACCCGGTGAGCTGCTGTACCTGCTCCACCGAGAGATCCCCAAAGCCCTTGAGCGGTCGGCCCAGTTCTTGCGCGATCGCCTTCAGTCCCGCCCGCGCCATCACGTAAATCACCCCCAATGCCACCACCCGATACGGCCCGTCGTCTTCACCCTCCGGCAGCGCAAACGGACAGGTGTCGCGGGGAATGTAAATCGCGCTGCCATTTTCGGTGACGAACGGCCCCGTCAGCCCGATTTGTAGAATCAGCGTTTCCACCTCCGCCCGCGTTTTGCTCGTCACCGGAATTACCGGAATGCCTCGCTGCTGCAACGTTTGCAAGACGGGCAACGCCGCGTCATAGGCGTAACTTTCGCCATTGAGCAAGGTGCCATCCAAATCGGTAAAGAGAATGAGCGCCGTCATGATTTCATCCCAGTTCCCACATATCGCCCTTATCATCGCAACAAGCTGAATGATCTCGGACATGCCAGCCCCAAACCGTTGCAGAACTCCACAGAACCCAGCGCGATCGCCGAGTCCCAGCCACCAATAGGTTCTAATCGCCAGCCTTCCAACACGTCTCTTAGCGCGATCGCCGCCACCGCAAGTTTGGGCATCCAGAAATGAAACTTGAATCGTCTCACCCCTGCGACTTACCAATTTTTTGGTCGGGCCAGACCAATTAATAAGAATTGATTGGATAGTTTGCTGGTTTTACCCGCTTCATTACTAATCAATAATTTTTCAAACTTGGGTTCTAGAGCGCTGGACGATTGCGGCTTACTAAACAAAGCAGCCCGGCGCGATCGCCTCTGAAGCAGTCATTCCTGAAATCAGCAACGCCGCATCCTCGTAGTTGATGATCAGCCCGAAAATCGTCAACTCTTAGTCAAGCTGCTAGAGCAAGTAGGGTTATGGGTAAAATCGGCCTACAACGGTCACGATGCCATCGACAAGTGGCTGGCTTGGCAGCCTGACCTGATCTTGATGGACATTCGCATGCCCGGATTTGATGGTTACGACGCCACTCGCCAGATTCGCCGCTTAGAAGATCCCGCTGCTCGAACGGTGATTATTGCCGTTACCGCGCAAGTCTCCAACCGCGATCGCGCCCTTAGCCTTGCTGCTGGTTGTGACGACTACATCATCAAGCCCTTTCAAGAGGCCACCCTTTTTCTCAAAATGGCAGAACAATTGGGCCTGGAATATGTCTTTGCCCAACCTAATCTTCCGAATCTTCCGAATCCAGCCGCGATCGCTCAGCCCCCATGTGCCGATGAGTACAAGCCCACTGCCCTAGCGCCGGAAGATTTGCGCCATTTGCCCGCGACCTGGCTGCAAGACCTGGATGACGCCGCTATCTGTGGCACCGACCTCGCCATCCACACCCTGGTCAGGCAGTTGCCGACTAACCTGGCGGGGCTGGCCCAGCGGCTCAACCACCTCGCCGATCACTACCAGTTCGAGCGCATTGTCCAAATGTTCCAAGTTTTGTCTAATTCTTAGTCAAAGGTAGACTTCGCCGATTATGCCTTCTCTCTCTTCCACCATTGCCTGGCTGGCCGCTTACGAGCAGCGACTCAACGAGCAATGCAGTGCCGCCTCGCTCATCGCCCCCGGCTATATTCAACCCCATGGCTTGCTACTGGTACTGCAAGCGCCCGGCCTCACCATTCGACACCTGAGCGCCAACGCCCCCGCCTGGCTTCATCTTTCCGAGGCCGAGTTAATAGGCCAGCCCCTTCAGCAAATTTTGTCGGCCAGCCAATATCAACGTGTCTTGCACCATCTCAACCAGGTCTACGCTGGCTTGGGCACCCCGTTTGAGCTACGGCTCAAAGCCCACCACCAGATGACCCCAACTCCGCCCCGTCAGAGCTTTCGCTGCCAGCTACAGGCGATCGCTGACGGCGTGCTGTTAGAACTAGAGCCCCTCCATCCACGTTCATCGTTCAACGGTGTGAGCTTGTACCACCGTTTGCAAGCCACCCTGTTAGAACTGCGGCAAAGCACCGACCTGCACGATTTAGCCCAACGGTTGACCCAGACCATCGCCCATTTGACCGACTTTGATCGCGTCATGGTCTATCAGTTTCAACCCGATGATCACGGTGTCGTCATCGCCGAAACCAAGCGCCCCGACCGAGAAAGCTATCTGGGACTGCATTATCCCGCCTTCGATATTCCGCCCGCGTCGCGACAGCTTTTTCTGCGTAATTGGGTGCGGCTCATCCCCGATGTACAAGCGGCCCCGGTGCCCTTGCTGCCCCCCGATGCTGACCACGCGATTGATTTGAGCGATTCGGTGCTGCGCGGTGTCTCGCCTTATCACATCGAATACTTGCAAAACATGGGCGTCGCCGCCACCATGACCCTTTCCCTGATCACCGAACAGCGGTTGTGGGGCTTGATTGCCTGTCACCATTACCAGCCCAAAACCGTTGACTATGAAATGCGCCATACCTGTGAATTAATCGGTCAATTGGCTTCCATTGAGCTGATGCATCAGCAGTCGCGCGGTCGACACCACTATCAACAACAGGTCAGAGCCATTCAAGCCGAACTGCAGCGGGCGTTTGCGACGACCCCTAACTTTATCGAGGCGGTCTTAACTCGCCATCGTGACCACCTGTTGACCCTGGTCAACGCCGAGGGCGCGGCCATCCTCATTGACGATCATCTGACGCTGCTGGGCCACACCCCCCCCCGCTGCCGCTGTGCGATCGCTAGTGGACTGGTTAGTCGAGCAAACGACCGAACCGGTGTTTGCCACTCATCAACTCGCTCAACACTATGCGCCCGCCCAAGCTTATCAAGCCCAGGCCAGCGGCTTGCTAGCTGCTTCCATTTGCCTGGGCAATCATCCGCAGCGGTCTTATCATCTGCTGTGGTTTCGCCCCGAAGTGCTGCAAACCATCAATTGGGCAGGTAACCCCCAATCCGCTCTGCAACTCGATCCCGACCTGGAGCAACTGAGTCTATGCCCGCGTCACTCTTTTCAACGCTGGCAAGAGACGGTCAGGGGACAAGCCCTCCCCTGGCAAGCGGCTGAACTCGCTGCTGCCCAAGAGATGCGCAACACGCTACTGCTCGCGGTGCTGGAATTTTCGCAAGCAGCTCTTGCCGCTGAGGCCGAGCGGGCCGCGATCGCCAACCAGGCCAAAAGTCAGTTTCTCGCCAAAATGAGCCACGAACTCCGCACGCCGCTGAATGCCATTCTGGGCTTTACCCAACTCATGCTGCGAGATGACTCGGTCTCCCATGAACTCCGCGATTCTTTAGACATCATTGGTCAGAGTGGTGAGCACCTACTCACCCTAATCAACGACGTGTTGGAAATGTCGAAGATTGAGGCGGGTCAACTGGAACTCAACCATAGCTGCTTCTCGCTGACTGATTTGTTGCAGTCTCTGCACCAAATGTTTGCCCTCAAAGCGGCAGAAAAAGGTATCCAACTCACGCTGGATGTACCCATCGATGTTCCTCAATACATTTGCACCGACCAGGCAAAACTGCGGCAGATTCTTATTAACCTACTTAGCAACGCGGTGAAATTTACGGATCAGGGACAGATTCGGCTTCGTGTTACCGGGGCTTTAGAGCCTGATCTGGCTCAGCCCCCTGGCCCCGTGCCCCTAGCCCTGGCCTTAGCGGTGACTGATACAGGCTGCGGCATTGCCCCTGCCGACCAACAAGCAATTTTTGAGGCGTTTCGCCAAACTCAGCAGGGTCGCGACTCCCAAGGCACCGGCCTGGGTCTCTCTATTAGCCGTCAGTTTGCCCGGTTGTTGGGCGGCGACATTACTCTACGCAGCAGCAACACCGGCTCGACCTTTACCTGTCATGTTATGGTGCATCCCTCGACGACGCTCATGCTGCCTCCTCAGTCCCAGGCTCCCAAAATTGTCGCGATCGCACCAGATCAACCCTCTTATCGGCTGCTGATTGCCGAAGATACCTTTGCTAATCGTCACTTGTTACAGCGATTGCTCACCGACCTTGGCTTTATCGTCTGTGTGGTTGAGCATGGCCAGGCGGCGGTGCAGCAGTGGCAGACCTGGCATCCCGATCTAATTTTGATGGATGTGCAAATGCCGCATCTGAATGGTTTAGCCGCTACGCGCCAAATTCGCCAAGCCGAAGCCCGACAGCAGCGATCGCCGACGCCGATCATTGCCCTCACTGCCTATGCCTTTGAGAGCGATCGTGACCAGTGCCTCGCCGCGGGTTGCACTGACTATCTCGCCAAACCGTTTGACCCTAACATCCTCTTGGCAAAAATTGCCCAGACGCTCGATCTGCGGTATCAATATCAGGAAACTGCTCCTACGGACTCGCCATCCTTGCCGTCGCCCCTGCGCCCCCAAGACTTAGCCGATTTTCCTGGCGTTTGGCGCGAGGCCGTCTACGAAGCGGCACTCGACTTAGACGATGCCACGCTCTATCGGTTGATCCAAGAAATCGCGCCCACCGCGCCCACCATTGCCGGCCAACTCACTCAACTGGTCGATAACTTTCAGCTTGAGGCGCTTTCCCGACTGACTGACTCCTCTCTGAAGGAGCAGCCATGACTACCCTGCTAAAACCGCCCAGCGAAATCACCCTGCTGATTGTTGACGACACGGCAGATAACCTCCGGCTGATCGCCAGAATTTTAGAAACCCAGGGCTACATTGTGCGCAAAGCCCTGAACGGCAAAATGGCTTTGCAAGGCGTTTTGCGGCAGCCCCCTGACCTGATTTTGCTCGACATCAACATGCCGGAAATGAGCGGCTACGAGGTTTGTCGCGCTCTCAAGGGCAATCCTAAAACCGCCCATATCCCGATCATTTTCATCAGTGCGCTCGACCAGATTCAGGACAAAGTGCTCGCTTTTGAAACCGGCGGCAGTGATTACATTACCAAACCCTTTCAAGAGCAAGAGATCCTCATGCGGGTCAAAAATCAGCTCCTCATTCAGCAACAACAACAAGCGATAGATTTGCAACGCCAGCAACTTGCGGCCAAAAATGAACAACTTAAACAAGAAATTCAAGAACGCCAAAAAGCGGAAGCAGAGGTGCAACGTCTGGCGATTACGGATGAACTGACGAGCCTGCTCAATCGCCGTGGTTTTCATCTTTTAGCGACGCAACAACTTAAATTGGCCCAAAGAGCCACTAGTCACGGCTATCTGCTGTTTGCCGATTTGGATGGCTTAAAAACGATTAACGACACCCTCGGCCATGCAGCGGGCGACCAGATGATTCAAGATACCGCCCAGATTTTGCGAGATACCTTTCGGCAAACTGACATTTTGGCACGTCTCGGTGGGGATGAATTTGTGGTGTTGATTCCTGCTTGCGATCGCGAAAGTGCAGAACTTCAGTCACGCTTACAAACCCATATCGACGCATTTAATCAAACGCAGACGCGCCCATATTCAATTGCGATGAGTTTCGCTTTTGTCGAATGCCTGAAGCACCAGCAAGCATCACTGGAAACCCTTATCCAGTATGCCGACGATCTGATGTATCAGCAAAAGAGACGCAAAAAAGCTGCCGTTCAGCATGATTAAAGCAGCAGATAAATAACGGGCTTGAGTATCAAAGTTGCAGTTCCATCCACCGCGCAACGACGGCATGCTAACGACCACCCCTTATGCCCGAGAGTGCGAGAACCGGAACTGTTGGAAAGCCTGCTTAGCCGTTCATTTATCGGCACTAGATTTACGTAGCCAGAGCTAGATGCTAAGGAGTCCCCCTCCCTAATCAGACCAGTGTCCGCATGTGGCTAAAAGCCATTCTCTGCGTAACTGATTTGCTAAGGAATTGGAATTAAATTAAGTGTGAACAGCCGTCTCGGCTGTTCAAGAGCAGGCAAGATGCCATAGGCGTCAAGTTAGGGTCTCAGTCCAAATGTCAACAGATTGTGTTTGCTGTTTCAGTTGTCGCCTTCGTTTAGTTTTAATGAGCCCAAACGATTGGTGAAACTTGACCAAGAACGGAATCAATTCGGTTTCATCCTCTCTTTGCTTTGCCTGGGCATAGTGATAAAGGCTACGAAACACCATTTCTACCGAAATCATCTCTATCGGCTGTTTTAAGGCAATCGCCACTTCCGCGCAGAGGTCATTGAGCACCGCATAAAACGTCCAGGTGGCATAGATTTGAATTTTGACGCCATTACTGCCACCGACCCACAAGTAAGCTAAGCCTAACAACCGTTTGGTGAGCAAAAATGCTTCTTCAATCCGCCAGCGCCGCCGATAGAGGTCACAAACCTGCTGCGCGGACAGCACGTCTGGGTCCAGGACATTGGTGAGGTATCGATACCAAGTCTGGCCCCATAGCACTGAAACGAGTCGGACTGGATGCTCACAGGGATGACGGCCCAATCCCATCTCAATGAGCTCATCCCGGTAGCAGGGTCCCTGCGAGAGCCCCCGCACGACCTGGTAGTTCACCTTCTGTTTGAGACGCGTTAAAAAGCACTTCTTCGCCGTCGTCATCGCATCAAACCAAGGAAAGGCGAAAAAGCCCATATCGACAATCAAGAGTCCACCCACGGGCAAGAGTGCGGTGAACTCATCGCTCCAGCTCATATCGGAGCGTTGCGGATGGTCATCGTGCCAAACCTTCACCGGCCGATGGCTCAGCGCTTCCACCACCATCATGATTTTGCCGGCCAACGGGTTCGACTTGAGGGGTTGCGGCTGAGCGAGCCGACGCTGTAGGCGCGACATCGTCGAACCATCGGCAATCCAAATGGCACTGAAGCGCTCTGACACGCTTTGATAAGCCCCGCCGCCGCCGGGCTGGGGACTGGCGCGAATGCGGCTGACAACGTGCTCAAACATCTCCATAAATAACGCCGCCGGCAGAGTCCTGAAACGCTCAGAGACCGCTTGTTTCGTGACCGATTGCGCCGGCACCCACAGCAATCCCGCTTGCTCCAGTAGGCGCACGATGTCTGACAAATAGCGCACTTGGCGATACACCAGACTCACCACCAGCGCCGCCATGACCGACAGCGTGAGCGTTCGATCTCGAAGCTGACGACCGTTATCGTTGACGGTCTTGAGGTTGGCAAAGGTACCCGGCGTCAACCAGGCAATCAACCGCTGTTCCAGCGCCTCGCTCGAGGGGGCCGGTGGCGTTACAAACCGCCGAAAGTCAGGATTGCCTCGGCGTTTGTGAGGTTTGCTCATGGCGCTCAACTCAACGGTAGCAATTCAGATTAGCAAGGACAGTCCCAAACGGATTGACTTTTGAACCTATTTGTTAACTTGACGCCTATGGCAAGATGCCTGCCCGACAAAACTTGGATTTTATAAAATCCTGATTCCTAAGGAGCAAGCCCTCTACTCAAGCCATAGACTAGGCCGCGAGTTCTTTTTCTAAAGGTTGCCAGCTAAAGACGCGATCGCCCCCCATTTCCAGCACCACTTTGACATTGGGCATCGTTTTGGGCAGCTCAGTCAGGTAAGCAATTTCTTGCTGGGACAAAATGTTTCCTTCAATCAGCCAGAGCACCATGCCTTTCGCCTTGGGCGACATTCCTTCCATGCGGTAGCTGATAATGGGGGGGATGTAATAGCGATACCCCACTGCCGCTGATTGGCCAATCGTTTTCTTGCCTAAGTGAGCCGGGCGCACACCATGGATATCGGTCAGGTAGGCCGACAGATCACCCAATCCCTTGACCGTTAAATTTACACACTCGTAGCCCGCAGCTCGCAAACGGCGCTGATATCGCCCTTCAAAGCCCCCTTCTAGGGGAGCCCTCACAGCTAAAGCACCAGCAGATTCGAGGTCTTTGATAAAGCGCTTGCCAGTAGTGATCAATGCCATGGTGATTTTGAAGTTTAGATAACGTTCGGTCTCCAACCTTTATCCTACTGGTTTAGCGGCCATCAGAGCAGCGATCGCGATTGGCTTTCCTGTGCTCTGCAATTGCCTTGACTGATACGACTGCAGCATCTGTTAGACAGCCCCGAGCTAGTATCAGCGTCGGCATCGCCCCCGCCATGTTCGACCGCTTGAATTTCAGCGCATTTCACTTGCTGGACCCAGGCTCATCAGCTGAGTGCTTGGTCAACCTGCAAATTGAGGCCCCCTACGGTGCCCTGCGAACCTGACGGACTAGCACCTCGACGCCAAGCGACAAACTCTAAAATTTAGGTTTGATTGTGTACCCGCCTGCGATCGCACTCAAAACCCCCAGATTAAGGATTTGCTCATCTGGGGGCAATGCGTGCACAGGCGCCAGTCAAACTGGTCGTTGAATTACACCCGAGGCGGTAGCTGATTGCTCGAAACCGCTTCTGCTGAGGCCATTTGAGGAGTCATCTTACCGTAAGGGGTCTGAGAGCGCTTGCCTTCAACCAATTGCTTAAAGAGCGTCTCATATCGATTGAGTGCCTGTTCGAAGGAATATTCGCTCAGAGCATGGTGCCGTCCCTGGCGGCCTAGCTTTTCAGCAACTTCAGGGTTTTCGTAGAGGTGCTGAATGGCCTTTGCCAGCTTACTGGGATTTTCTGGCTCGACGACTAGGCCACCGCCACTTGCGCGAATCGCTTGTGCTGCCGTGCCATGATCGGGCACTGCGGCCAGAATGGGCCGCCCACTCGCCAGCAGCACCTGAGTTTTCGATGGCATATTGAAGCCCACCACATTCCGCTTTTGCATAATCAGCCCCACATCAGCCGCTGCCAGCATTTCCGGCAACTCAGCTCGGGGAGCAAACGGTCGAAGCAGAACGTTTTGCACACCCAACTCTTGTCGCAGTTCATCCAAATCAGAAAGCTGGCTTTCTTCGCCAACAATTACAAAGACCAGGTCCTCAATATGCTGTAGTCGGGCGGCCGCTCGAATCACGGTTTGAATGCCTTGGGTTCGCGCAATGTTACCCGAGTAAAGCACAACAAACTTATTCTCTAAGCCGTTGGCCTGACGGAAGGCATTCTCATATTTAGGCATGGGCCGGATGAAGTTCACATCCACCCAGTTGGAAATAATTTTCATCTTGCTGTCGCGGACGCCTTTGCCCAGCAGGTTTTGCCGAAAGCCTTCGGCAATCACGCTGATTTGAGTGGCAGAGCGATAGGCAAACTTTTCTAAAATTTCAAAGGCCCGAATTGCCAACGGATTACTAATTAGCCCCGTCTGAACTGCCGCTTCGGGCAAAATGTCTTGCAAATTGAGGACGGTCGGACATCGATAGATCAGTTTGAGCAGAGCTACCGGTACCGCTACTGGCAAAGACGGACTGGTGTTCAAAATTACATCAGGTCGCCAGCCCTGTAACGCTTTGATGAGACTGAGCCCCACAAAGCTACCTTCCAACAGCAATCGTGTAGAGAGCCCTGGATTCGGCCGAATCCAGACATAGCATCGTTGAATAGTGACGCCGTTTTTCTCCTCTGTCGCAAACCATTTGCCTCGATAAGCGGGATAAATTTTCCGCTCCGGATAATTCGGCATTGCGGTGATCACTCTAACTTCATGCCCACGTTTTACTAAGCCTTCAGCCAATTCCGTCATCAGCGGCGCAATACCAATGGGCTCAGGATGATAGTTGTAGGAATAAATCAGGATGCGCATGTTTGCAGAATTTCCTTGAGATATTGACTGTTGGCTGGTCTGAGGGCAAGAGATTCCAGAAGGATGACTAGTCATCGAGGCGACTCAACGCTTGACAACAAACGTGTACGTGCAGCCTTATTAGCTAGCTCATACTTCTACATATGCCTTGATTTACATGGAATGTCCGGAGATCAAGGTTGACTTTATGAGATTCAAAACTTTTGGTTAAGTTACAGCAAAGAGAAATGAGTCTATGCTTTTGGCATACTTAGGGTGCCCGAATAAGTGCCTAAATGACTCAGTTCTAATATTTTCAGGTGTTTTCACCTGTGATTTAATCAGTAACCATGGCATCTTCAGTAAGATTACGGATGTCAAAAAAGGAGACTGAATCTGCTTCGCAGAAGCTCAACAGAAATGTGAATTTCTTTCTAATTGGTGATTAAGTTCAGATAAATGCGAGGGTGACGATCGCCTGTATATCCTCTCTATAAACCTGAATTAAGTACCACTCAAAAGGACAAAGTTGATGACGCGATCAAAAACTTTAGGTTCCTTCTAAGTTTCTCCATGAGTTGTTTATTAAGCTTCACTAGTCATTTATTAAAGACTGGTGAATTTGGCGCTCAGGTAGTCCTGTTGGGGGCGCTATTGGTCAGATGGGGCATGGCGAACCAATTGAACGGCCAGGGGGCTGTGGGGATGCCATGTTCTGGGTCAGCGATCTCGTTTTGCTGATGGGGAATTTCCTCTATCTAAATTTCCTCTATCTATAGTGAGCGGTGTCATCTTGCTGTCATTAGTAGTCCCTGTTAGCCGTTGAGGGATGGCGATCCGAATGATTTTCTCGGTAGAGTAATCGGCGGGGCGTTCGGTATGCAGTTATCCGGTGAGGTGGGGAGTGATGGTGAAACCTAAGTTTGTTTTGCTGGCCGTTTGCGTGGCGTTGTCGTCGGTGTTGTGGCCTCAGCTGGCGGTGACGTCGGCGGCTGACGCCGTGTTGCCACCCGGCGAAAACCTGGTGATTGAAGGTATCCCGCCCATCCCGATGAGTGTGGTCGAGCAAGCCGATCGCTACACTCAGTACCGTACGGCGTCGTTGCAAAGCTGGCACCCCACCCGGCGCGAGATGCTGATTTCGACCCGGTTTGGTGACACGTCTCAAACCCATCGAGTGAGTGAACCGCTGGGGGCACGCTACCAACTCACCTTTTTTGAGGAGGGGGTGTCGGGGGTGAGCTACCAGCCGACGGTCGGAGATTACTTCTTATTCAGTAAAGACATTGGTGGCAGTGAGGCCAATCAAACTTTTCGCTACGACGTGGCCACGGGAGCGGTGATGCTGTTGACGGATGGCACGTCTCGTAACAGTGGCGGTGTGTGGTCTACAGCGGGCGATCGCATTGTTTACACCTCAACCCGGCGTAATGGGGCTGATGGCGATCTTTACGTCATGAATCCCCGCGAGCCTGAGCGCGATCGCTTGCTGGCCGAAGTGCCAGGGGGGGGCTGGTTCCCCACGGATTGGTCGCCGGATGACCGCCAGATTGTGGTGATTGAATATATCTCAATTAACCAAGCTAATCTCTGGCTCTTTGATGCCGAAACGGGAGAGCGTACGCTGCTGACGCCGCCAGTGAACGAAGAGTCAGTGGCTTATCTAGATGGCATTTTTAGTCCCGATGGTCAGCGCTTGTATACGGTGAGCGATCGCGATTCGGAATTTTTGCACCTCGGCTATATCGATCTGGCAACGTTGGAGTTGACTCACCTGACGGATGACATTCCTTGGGATGTGGAGGCAGTGGATTTGTCGCCAGATGGTTCTCAGATTGCCGTCATCATGAATGAAAATGGGGCCAGCGTTTTATACGTCATTGATGCTGCTACGGGTGCCAGACAAACGTTTGACACCATTCCTGCCGGGCGACTGCGGGGGCTGGAATGGCGCCACAACGGCGCAGAGTTGGGGTTCACCCTCTATTCCGCCCAATCGACTGCTGATGTGTACTCGCTCAATGTATCTACCGGGGCGCTCGAACGGTGGACGCAGAGCGAGACGGCGGGCTTGAATCTGGATACTTTTGTGGAGCCCGAGCTGATTGCTTGGGAGAGCTTTGACGGGCGCGAGATTACGGGCTTTCTCTATCGCCCCCCGGCAGACAAATTCCCGGGTCCGCGCCCCGTGGCGATGTATATCCACGGGGGGCCAGAGGGGCAGTTTCGGCCCACTTATCTGGGGCGGTTGAATTACTACATCAATGAACTCGGCATTGCCATGGTGTTTCCCAATGTGCGGGGCTCGACGGGCTATGGCAAAACCTTTACTAAGCTCGACAATGGCTATTTGCGAGAGGACTCGGTGAAGGATATCGGGGCGCTGCTGGATTGGATTGCAGCAGAACCCGGGTTGGATAGCGATCGCATTCTGGTGAGCGGTGCCAGCTATGGCGGGTACATGTCTCTGGCCGTGGCGACCAACTACCCTGATCGCATTCGCGCGTCCATTAATGTGGTGGGCATCTCCAACTTCGTCACTTTTTTAGAAAACACGGAGGACTACCGTCGCGACCTGCGGCGGGTGGAATACGGCGATGAGCGCGATCCGGAAATGCGCCAATTTTTGACAGACATCTCACCGCTGACCAACGCTGACAATATTCAACAGCCCATGTTGATCGTCCATGGGGCCAATGATCCCCGAGTGCCAGTCAGTGAAGCCGAGCAACTCTTCGACATTCTCGCCGGCCAGGAGGTGCCGGTTTGGTACCTGGTGGCCACGGATGAAGGGCACGGCTTTGCGAAGAAGCAAAACATCGACTACCAGTTCTATACCAACATTATGTTTATGCGGCAGTTTCTGTTGGATGAGCTGGTAGAAGGGGCGTTGAATTAGGCGTGACGGGCAGAGTCATGGTCTATGGATACACCGAATGCTGAAAAGGGGACATTTCCTCAGGAGAGGCACCCGGTCCCTGGGTTATGACCTTGAGATATCGGTTGACCAGGCAGGGACCGGGTGCCTAGAGCAAGCAGTTAGTGTCTGCTGTCGCCTGTCTGCTGCTTTCCAATAAGGTGATAAGCTAGCTGCGCACTGTTGTTGCGGAATCGGTGAATCGCCCTGTGTCTGACGCGAAACCTGCTCGTTCTCTGGCCAATATTGCCACGATTGTGGCGGCGGCGACCCTGATTAGCAAAGTCTTTGGGCTGGTGCGGCAGCAGGCGATCGCGGCTGCTTTTGCCGTCGGGCCAGTGGCTGATGCTTATAACTTTGCCTATGTTATCCCAGGCTTTTTGTTCGTGCTGCTGGGGGGCATCAACGGCCCCTTTCACAGCGCCATTGTGAGTGTGGTCGCTAAGCGCGATCGCGAAGAAATTGGCCCGCTGGTCGAAACTATCAGCACGCTGGTTACAGCAATTTTGTTGCTGGTCGCCATTGCCATGGTGGTGTTTGCGGCCCCAATCATCGACTTTGTCGCCCAGGGGTTAAGCGATACGGATCCGACTGCGCGGGCGATCGCCATTCGTCAGTTGCAAATCATGGCTCCCATGGCTGTGTTTGCCGGGTTGATCGGCATCGGCTTTGGCACGTTAAATGCAGACGATCAATATTGGTTGCCGTCCGTGAGTCCGATGTTTTCGAGCGTGGCGGTAATTGTCGGGTTGGGGCTGCTATATGCGGCGATCGGCAGTGATATGACCCAGCCAAGCTACTTTATGTTGGGCGGCATGGTGCTGGCGGGTTCTACCTTGCTCGGGGCCGTGATGCAGTGGCTGGTGCAAATTCCCGCTTTGTGGCGCTCTGGGTTGGGACGACTGCGGCTGCGGTTCAACTGGCGTGAACCGGGGGTGCGAGATGTCTTCAAAATTCTGGCCCCGGCCACCTTTGCCTCTGGCATGATGCAGATCAATGTGTTCACCGATCTGTTTTTTGCTTCCTACATTCCTGGTACGGCAGCGGCCTTGGGGTATGCCACGCTGTTGGTGCAGACCCCCCTGGGCATCATTTCCAACGTGATTTTGGTGCCGTTTTTGCCGATTTTTGCGCGGTTGGCCTCCCCCGAAGACTGGCCCGAACTCAAAGATCGCATTCGCCAGAGCTTGATGATGGTCGCGTTGACCATGTTGCCGTTAGGGGTGCTGATCATGACCCTGGCGCTGCCTATTGTGCAGGTCATTTACGAACGGGGGGCGTTTGACTTGGCTGCCGCCGAAATCGTCACCGCTGTCCTGGTGGCCTACGGTCTGGGCATGTTTGTTTATCTGGCGCGGGATGTGTTGGTGCGGGTTTATTACGCCCTGGGCGATGCGCAAACGCCGTTTCGGATCAGCCTCGTAAATATCGGTCTCAACGTAGTGCTCGACTATTTCTTCATTCGCTGGTTCGGCGCACCGGGGCTGGTGTTGGCGACAGTCGGGGTCAACATTACCTCCACGATCGCGATGGTGGTCATCCTGCATCGCAAACTCAACGGCCTGCCCTGGCTCGACTGGGGCCGCTCGATTTTCGTGCTCACCCTGCTCAGCGGTGTGGCTGGACTCGTGACTTACGGTACCCGGTTAGGCCTGGAGCAGATATTCGGTATTGAAGGATTTGTGAACCGCTTAGTGCAGTTAGCGATCGCCAGCGCGATCGGCCTCACTGTCTTTGGTCTGGGTACTCTGGTCCTGCGCATCCCCGAAGCGACGCTGCTAGTGAATCGGGTGCGATCGCGCTTTACCCGCCGCTAAACAGGGCACAAAGTTCTGAATGCGCGGTCAGGACTCCATCCTCACCGCAAAATCCATGCTCTCAGCCCCAAGCCCCAAGCGTTCAAACATCAGCCAGGGAAGGGCTGAGAAGCATGTCGGGCCTGGGGGTGAGGCAACTCCGTCGGTTCCAAATTCTAGGTTCCACTAGCAGCGACGGTGGCGGCCGATTTACTCCGACAAGCATTCCTGAGTGTTACTGTAGTTAACGCTCAACTCTCTGCTTTCAGGATTGAGCGCCCATATGGCAGCAGCCGACAGTTCTCGGCAGGATGAGGTATGACTAGTTCTTCTCGGATTAGCTCTAGCTGGCAACGTTGGTGGCGGGGTTGGCAGCACTTTGACTGGTCGTTGTTGCTGGTGACAACTGGCCTGACAATCTTTGCCAGCGTGGTAATTGCGAGCACGCAGTACAGTCAAGAGGCGACTCCCTACGGCTGGAATCACATTTTTCTGGGGGTGATTGGGGTCGGCTTAGCCTTGGCGTTGGCCCGAGTGCGCTATGAAGTCTACCTGCAGTGGCGCTGGGTAATTTATGCCCTGGTGAATGCGTCGCTGCTGGCGGTCATTTTTATCGGTACGTCAGGACTGGGAGCGCAGCGCTGGATTACAATTTTTGGCTTTAACGTCCAGCCCTCAGAGTTTGCCAAGGTGGGGTTAATCATCACCCTCGCGGCCAATTTACAGGGATTGCGCTCCATCACGTTGCTGAACCTGATCCAGGTGTTGGCGATCGCGGCTGTGCCCTGGGCGCTGGTCTTTTTGCAGCCGGATTTGGGCACCTCGCTGGTATTTGGGGCCATTACCTTGGGGATGCTCTATTGGGCCAACGTGAATCCCGGCTGGCTCGTATTGATGATTTCTCCTTTAGTGGCGGCAATCATCTTTCACTTTTCGATTCCGATTTGGTTGGTATGGTCCGTTGGCATGGGGCTGATTGCCTGGTTCACTCTGCCATGGCGGCTGTTCAGTACGGTAACCGCGACTGCGATCAATCTCATTTCGGGCAAGCTCGGCGAAGTCTTTTGGGGGCTGCTCAAGGATTATCAAAAAGATCGCCTCATTCTTTTCCTGGACCCCGATAAAGACCCGCTAGGCGGTGGCTATCACTTGATTCAGTCGCGCATTGCGATTGGGGCTGGACAGCTATGGGGGCGCGGCTTGCACCAGGGCACTCAGACTCAGTTGAATTTCATTCCAGAGCAGCACACCGACTTTATCTTTTCGGCAGTAGGCGAAGAATGGGGCTTTGTGGGGGCGATCGCAGTGCTCACAGCCTACTGGTTTATCTGTTTGCGGCTCGTCCTCATTGCCCAAAATGCCAAGGATAATTTCGGTTCACTGCTGGCGATCGGGGTCTTCTCGATGTTGATTTTTCAGGTGGTGGTCAACATTGGCATGACCATTGGGCTCGCCCCGGTGACGGGCATTCCGCTACCGTGGATGAGTTATGGGCGATCGGCCCTCATCACGAATTTCCTAGCGGTTGGCATTGTGGAATCAGTGGCGAACCATCGTTCCCGCTTCAAATTTTTCTGAGAATAATGGGTGCTTGTCTGCATGGCACGGGAGCCGGGGGGATGGGTGGTTTAACTCAGGCAGCATGTCCTAATGGTGAATGCGGAGTCGCTGCGCTCAGACCGGATATTGTCAATTTTAGGAGCCGGTGAGTCATGGCAATGGATGTGGTGATATTGGCCAATGGTCCCGGTGAGATTACGACTTGGGTCAAGCCCGTGGTGACTGCGCTACGGACTCAGGTGCCCTCCCGCGAAGATTTACGGATTTCGGTGGTACTGTCGCCTTGTCCTAATGCCACTGGCCGGGAAGCTGACATTGCCCAACAATATCCCGAAGTCGATCGCGTGCAGTCGGCGCAGCATTTCTGGCCGTTTTTGCTGCGGGGTAAAACTGCGGAGGGTTGGGATTGGCGCGATCGTGGCGTTGTACTCTTTCTCGGTGGCGACCAGGTTTACCCCGTGATCATCGGGCGACATCTGGGGTATAAAACCGTCATTTACGCCGAATGGTTTACCAACTGGCCGCGCTGGGTTGATGCCTTTGGCGTGATGAACCCGCGCCTAGTGGAACAGGCACCCCAAAAGTATCGCGAGAAGTATACCGTCGTGGGCGATTTGATGGCGGACGGTCAGACCACCCTCGCCGGACAAGCCGCCGCCGCTCAACAGTTGGGCTTGACGGATGACAGCGTCCTCATTGGTATTTTGCCCGGTTCAAAACGGGCCAAACTGACTCAGGGGGTGCCATTGTTAACCGCCACTGCCGACTACGTTCACCAGCATCGCCCCGACGTACGATTTGTCATTCCGGTCGCGCCAACGGTCGA
Organism: Leptolyngbya iicbica LK; assembly: GCF_004212215.1. Lineage (NCBI taxonomy): Bacteria > Bacillati > Cyanobacteriota > Cyanophyceae > Leptolyngbyales > Leptolyngbyaceae > Leptolyngbya > Leptolyngbya iicbica. The sequence goes on along the minus strand of NZ_QVFV01000001.1, from coordinate 275,507 downwards.
TTTAGCGTCGCTGATGACCTATGCTGACCCCGCCCAAAATCCCTTTCACTCGGTCTTTAATGCGCCCCAACTCACCCTGGTGATGCCGTCTGAGGCTGGGGAATTGCCTTACCTCAAAACGGCTCAGGGGTGTCAGATCTTCTTGTGGCAGACGTTTCCGGCTCAGGCGGTGACCAGTCAATGTCGGCTCTGTCTCACCACTGTGGGAGCCAACACGGCAGAACTGGGAGCCCTCGCGGTGCCCATGATCGTCTTGCTGCCGACACAACAGTTGGAGGCGATGAACGCCTGGGACGGCATTTTGGGACTCTTGGTGGCGCTGCCACTGGTGGGCAAACCGTTCAATATTTTGATTAATCGCTTGCTGTTGGCTTATCTATCGCGCCGCCGCAAGCTCTTTGCCTGGCCGAATATCTGGGCTGGCCGCGAGGTGGTGCCTGAACTGCTGGGACGATTGACCGCAGAGGATTTGGGCGATCGCGTGCTCAACTATCTCGACCACCCTGAACAGCTCCAGCAGATACGCGAGGATTTGCAACAGGTGAGGGGAGAGTCAGGAGCTGCCTACAAGTTGGCGAAACTGGTGCTGCAGTTTGCAGAATAAAGCAACGTTTCCCGGTCGTGGCAACCGATAGAGGCAGGAGCGGCTAAGAGAGTCTGCTTCCCCACAGGTGTATGGCGATCGCGTTCTATCACCGCCGCTAGACGCAAAGCCAATGCTAAGTTCTATGCTGGAGAAGGGAGCATTTCGGTACCGCAATGTCCGTTGAGGAAAGTCATCATGAAACTGGGAAAGCCACGGAGACGAGGGCGATCGCGACTCGCTTTAGCCCTGGCGAGTATCACTTGCATAGCGACAGTCGTGCTGCCACTGGGGCCAACCGCCGCCGTGCAGCTGGGGGATGGCACGACGGTCTTCACGAGTCCCCCGCGCTTGGCCGACTTCGTCACGCTGGATAACGATACTTATGACCGTCGGCCAACTTATTACGTCACAGTCAACCTGCCGCCTGATGCTGAGGAACCCCTCGAAACCCTGACCGTGTCGCTCATTGAGGGGCGGTTTACGCGGTTGAACTATCGCACTCAGGACATTGAGGTGTTTACGGGCACCCGGCGCGATCGCGGTGCATCGTACGACATTGCCACGGCGGACTATGACGCCGATTCGCAAACCCTCACTGTGCAACTGGCCGAGCCCGCCGAACCCGGGCAACTGCTCACCTTTGCCCTCACACTGGTGCGCAATCCCCGTTGGGAAGGCGTTTATTTATACGAAGTGACGGCTGCCCCAGCGGGTGAAAAGCCCCAATTTCAGCGAGTCGGCACGGGCCGCATCCACATTTACCAGCGAGACTTTATCTTCTTTGATTGAGCTGCGTCATGAGCGATTGACTGCGATATCGGCAATGACGCAGCAATGATGTCATCACAGAGGGATTGACCAGGCAAAGAGGCGCGATCGCGCTTACTTGCGCACATGCCGCAAATGGCAGTCTTTGATTTGCACTACCGGATGGTTCGACACCCTGACCAACTGTTCATTGTGGGTGGTCACCACGACGGTGATGCCGATGGAATTGAGCTTTTTGAGAATTTTGATGACCTGAAGGGCATTGTCGGGGTCGAGGTTGCCCGTGGGCTCATCGGCCAACAGGAGTGGCGGCGTGCCCACCACCGCACGGGCAATGCTGACGCGCTGCTGCTCGCCCCCAGAGAGCTCATGGGGAAAAGATTCTGACTTGTCTTGCAGGCCCACCATTTTGAGTGTCGGCCAGAGGCGGCGGTGAATTTCTTTGCGGGAATAGCCCTGCGCCCACAGCACAAACGCCACATTCTCGGCCACGGTGCGCCGAGGAATCAACTTGTAGTCCTGAAAGACCACACCAATGCGACGACGAACTTTTGCGAGTTGGTTGCCCCGAAGTTGGCTGATGGGGGTGCCTTCAACAATCACTTCTCCAGAAGTGGGACGCTCTTGACCATACAGTAGCTTCAGCAGAGTCGATTTCCCGGCACCAGATGGCCCCGTGATAAAAAGGAAATCCCCCTTGTGCATCTGTAAGTTGACGTCTACGAGGGCGGGCTTGCCCTTGGCGTACTGTTTAGAGACGTTTTGCAGAGCCACGACGACATCCCGATTGGGGGCCGTTTGCCGAGTCTTGGTCGACGATTGAGCTGTTGTCCCTGAGGCGGCAGGGCGACGCGCCTGTTTGGGCAATTTGTGCTCTGCTGTAGGCGGCGATGGCGGTTGGCTCGGTGTGGCTAACCCCGTGGGTTGGAGGCGATCGCTCAACGCTGTGCGTACCTCTTCGGGCAGTCGGTCATAGTTGCTGCTAGTGGGCCGAGTAACAACTGAGGTCATGGGTAAAGTCCTAAAACAGGCTGACGACCAGAATTTCCCGGAGACTCGCTGACTGGACGCCATGACGCTGTATTGTACTGAACTTCGCGCAAATGTCTAGTTTTTCTCTGTAAAGTTATGAGCAACGACCTGAAGCCTTTGACGCTACCGGTAGCGTTAGCTCCCATTGGTTTGGCCCTACATGATGGATAGCTGCTGTTCACCATGGAAATCGGGCACAGCACTGTCTTCGTATCCCAAATGGCGACAGGCGGCGCGAGTGACCACTCTGCCCCGAGGAGTCCGTTGCAAATAGCCAAGCTGCATCAGATAGGGTTCGTAGACCTCTTCAATGGTCTGAGCGTCTTCTCCCGTGGCCGCAGCCATGGTGTCGAGCCCGACCGGGCCGCCGTTAAAGTTTTCAATCATGACCGAGAGCAGGCGGCGATCAGTCCAATCTAAACCACAGGGATCAACATTGAAGAGTTCCAGGGCTTCTGCCGCGATCGCCTCATCAATGTCTCCCGACTGCTTCACTTCCACATAGTCGCGCACCCGCTTGAGCAATCGGTTCGCAATGCGGGGGGTGCCGCGCGATCGCCGGGCAATCTCCTCCGCTCCATCCGGCTGAATGGGGGTACTCAGCACCTGCGCCGTGCGTTGCACAATTTTCGTGAGTTCGTCTACCTCGTAAAATCGCAGCCGTTGAATCAGGCCAAAGCGGTCTCTGAGCGGCGAGGTCAGCGCTCCCACCCGAGTCGTCGCCCCCACCAGCGTGAATGGGTGCAGGGGAATGCTCCGGGTGCGTGCGCTCTGGCCCTTGCCGATGGTGATATCCAGCCGCGAGTCTTCCATCGCCGGATACAAAATCTCTTCGGTGACGCGCGGTAAGCGGTGAATTTCGTCAATAAACAGGATGTCTCCTGGCTTCAGATTCACCAGCAGGCCAGCAATGTCGCGGGGGCGTTCGAGGGCGGGCGCGGTGGTAATTTTGCAATCAACCTGCATCTCTTGGGCCAAGATCAGCGCCATCGTGGTTTTGCCCAGTCCTGGCGGTCCATAGAGCAGTAAGTGGTCCAGCGGTTCCTTCCGCGACTGCGCTGCCCGAATGGCGATGTCCAGCACTTCCTTCAGCGATTTTTGCCCGATGTAATCCGCCAGCTTTTGCGGTCGCAGCCCATCTTCTACCGGCACCGCCGCCGGAGTTGCGTCGTTCTGGGGCGGAGTCTTGGGCTCTCGCACTAGCGACTCTGGGGCTGACTGCTTGGGTGCGGCTGTCGTCTCCAAAGGGGCATCGCCCTTTTTCGGTGGTTTTGGCTCTGGTGATGACTTGGAAGAAATAATAGCCATAAACTCGGTGGGCGAGAGATTTTTAATACTAAGTACTGAGTGCGCATTAACCCTGATGGAGGTTGCATGCTAAAGCCATATGCGATCGATGAACCTCTCCTAACCTCTCCTTCTCAAGGAGAGGAATCGGGGTTTTGTTAAGCCTTTGGGAGAGAACAGTCACTCCCCTAAACCTCTCCTTGGCAAGGAGAGGTGCCGCAGGCGGTGAGGTCGGATTGCCCATGAACACGCTGGTGTAGTTCTCAACGAAGGCTGGCGCGATCGCAGATTGCCTCTGATTCTAATGAGAACGGTCGTATTACTCAACCCGGCTGCACGCCACTGACCCGCATCAAATCCGCCACGGTGGGGCAATAGGGCTGCAAACCGAGCTTTTCGGGATGGACGGGTTGATTGTAAACAAAATGGCGATAGTGCAGACAAAAACGATCCCAGTCGGCCATGCGAATGTGGAACCAGTCGATGATGCGATCGGCCAGCCACATGGATAGGGGAATGCGGAAATAGATGCGTTTGTCTAAGTACTCGCAAATTTCTTCAATGGTGCGATCGATGGTGAGGGCCGGATTGCCGATAATGACCTGATGGGCCGCTTCGGGGCTGGGGGGATGATCGACGAGATGGGTCACTACGAGGGCAATATCTTTGCCGTGGGCAAAGTGAAAGCTGCCGTCAGCTCTGAGAAACCGAATGATCCCCATCCATTTCGTGACATCGGTGATGCCAGCGGAAATGTGGGAGTAGGGTTTGTCTTTGTCGCCGCCAAACACCAGAGTCGGAAACACGGTGGTGATTTTGGGATAAATCGCCAGCTCCGGCAATTGCATGTAGCACTGATATTTGCTGCGAATGTAATCAGTGCCGATTTCGCCCGCTTCCTTGAGCGGCAAATTATTGCTGTCCAAAATGCTGGCAGTGGAGAAGTAGAGCACCTGTTGGCAGCGATCGCCATCCAACAGCTCCATTAACCGATGATTGCCCGTGACGTTGATATCGTAAATTTCCGGTGCGCCGCCCCAAGACGTTGCCGCCAAAATTGCCGTGTCGATGGTCTTTAGCAATTCGGCATGGGCGTCGATATTGCGGATGTCATCCTGAATCACATGGAGGCGCGGCTCGTCCTGCCAGTTAAAGAGCAGCTTCGCCGGATTGCGCACCAGCAAAAAGAGTTCGTGGGGGGTATCGTTCAGCAAAGTTTCGACCAGATAATGGCCGATGCAGCCACTGGCTCCGGTGATGAAAATTCGTTTCGGCTGCGGACTCTCGAAAGCTGGGTTTAGTTCAGACACGGTACTGCTGGGAAAACACACTCAAAGCCCCAATCATACGCAAACGCTGCGCCCCCATTGTGGGAACGCAGCGTCCGCTATCGCGATGAGACGAGTTTGGGGTGATCCCAGCGTATCACCCGACTGAAAAATTCGGCTTACGCAGGCACCGCCAGCAGTTGATCCAGGTTCTTGCCTGTCTCAAAGAAAAAGGCGGCGTTCTCTTCGGGGGTGCCGGGTAGAATGCCGTGGCCCAAGTTGAGGATGTGGCCTTGGCGTCCGGCTTTTTGGACGGTGTCGAGAATGCGATCGCGGATAAAGTCCTTCGAGCCAAACAGGGCGGCGGGGTCAACGTTGCCCTGAACCGCCATTCCAGGACCGAGGCGACGACGCGCTTCCGCCATGTCCACGGTCCAGTCCACGCTGACGATATCGACACCCGACTCGCCCATCAGCTCCAACACCCCCGCACTGCCGCTGATATAGAGGATGAGGGGCGTGTTGGGATACTTCGCTTTGACCCGACGCACCACCTGCTGCTGATAGGGCAACGCAAAAGTGCGGTAGTCCATGGGGCTGAGCTGACCCGCCCAAGAGTCAAACAGTTGAACGACCTGCGCACCGCATTCAATTTGGTGACAAGCATAAATGCCAATGTTGTCTGCTAGCTTGCTGAGTAGCTGGTGCAGCATGGCGGGCTCTGAAAAGGCCATGCCCTTAATGTTGGCGTAATTCTTGGAGGTGCGCCCTTCCACGGCATAAGCGGCCAGGGTCCAAGGAGAACCGACAAAGCCCAATACCGTTGCTTCGTTGCCCACTTCCGATCGCAACGTACTCAAAATGGTGCGGATGTAGGGAGTCGCCGTATCGGGATCGAGTTCGTGAACCGCGTCGATCTGTGCCTGGGTGCGGATGGGCGGATCAATCATTGGGCCTTTGCTTTCCACAATGTCGAAAGGAATGCCCATTCCCGTCAGCGGGGTCAAAATGTCGGAAAACATAATGACGCCATCGGGACGAAACGCTTTCCACGGCTGGAGGGAAATTTCGATCGCTAACTCAGGATTTTCGGACCGCTCTCGAAAGGACGGATGCTTTTCGCGTAAATCACGGTAGACCTTCATGTAGCGCCCGGCCTGTCGCATCATCCAAACGGGGGTGCGTTCTACCGATTCGCCGCGAGCCGCCCGAAGTAATAAAGGTTCCTGATTCAAACCAGTCATTGAAGCTTTACCTGTGTTTACGAAAAGTTTTTAAGCGTAGAGGCTAGCGTAACATTCAGTGAAGCCCCCTATCTCAGGGGTTCTCAGGAGTTTGCCGTTTTTTACCGAGGGAGAGCGATCGCTTCAACGTAGAATAAAGGGCACAAGGACATTTGACGCCCCTGAAAGCATTGGCATGAGTATCGTTAATTTTTTTGAAACAGTTGAAGGAACCTGGTTTTCACAACGCACGACCCACTTTGCCCCCGGGCAACCTTCCCAAACTGGGCAGGCGACGCTCAAGATCGCCCGCGTTGAAACCAGTGATGCTCGGGTAACGGCTCTGTGCCAGCAGTGCAACGCCGATGCGAATGCCGCGATTTTTGCGTACACCATTCAGCAAGAAGGGCAAGCGAGCCTTTATGGCAGTGGTGCCGCCACACCGCCACGCACGACCCTGATGGTGGGGCTCAAGTCTGACGATGACTGCTCAGGCCAGTTTTTTAGCCAAACTGACCGCGAACCCGCGATCGCGGGCAAATATTGTTTGGAGGGTGAAGTCTTGACCCTCAGCGTTCGTAACGAGGAATTTCAGTCAGACGAGCGGCTGTGGTATATGAACCCCAACCTGCGGATGCGCACCAGTCTGGTCAAACGGGCCGACGGTTATCAAATGGCGTCCTTTTGTTCCGAAATTCGGCGATCGTCCTAACTGGTTGCAAACACTCTAGCTATCACAGCGCTAGAAATGGGATAGGCGATCGCACCGAAGTGATGTAAGGGGGCGTCGGGGCAATCTCTGTTCACAAACTTTTAGGGTGTCGCTGCGAATTGCAATTTCCGGCTCAAATTTCAGGCCATAGACCATACTTGAATTAGTCGTTTTCTCTGGTCAGCATGACAGCGATACTTGCGACGCCGCTCAGTCAGATCGAACTCACCCCCGGTAGTGCCTTGCGGATTACAGGTGTCACTTGGGAAAGTTATGTCGCGTTGCTCAGCGAACTGGGAGAAAGTCGCCAGACGCGCATAGCTTATGACAGTGGAGTCCTCGAAATCAGAATGCCGGGACAGTTGCATGAAGTCCTGAATCAAGTGCTAGCCGCAATCATCCTGGTATTGGCGGAAGAACTCGGCTTAGAGTTCAACAATTTAGGCTCAATGCGGATGAACCGCTCTGATTTGGACAAGGGCATCGAACCAGACAGTTGCTTTTACCTGCAAAACGCCCAAGCTGGACAGGGGATTGAGACGACCGTTCCGCAAGATTTGCCACCCGATTTAGCGATAGAAGTCGATATCGCCAATCGCTCTGACAGTAAGTTGCCGATCTATCAAGCGATGGCAGTGCCTGAGATCTGGCTTTGCCGTCAAGAGTAATTGACTATTTTGGTGCTTGAAGCTGACGAATATCAACCTCAAAGGTTTAGTCGCGCCTTTCCTGAAATCTCAGCGCCCCAGCTTGATCAGTGGATTCAACTGCGCAAGACGGGAACGGACTTGACGGTAATCAGAGCCGTTCGGCAGTTTTGTCGCGATCGCTAACCCCCTTGATGCTAACCCAGATCATCACTAACTGACTCTACCTAAAACTGATTTGCGCGCAGCAAGTTAATGAGACATTGAGGGGGCGATCGCTCCCCCAAGTCCTAGCAATCCGGGTGGCAACCCTTTTAGAATGAAAATCGATTCGTTGCTGAATCTCTCAAAAGTGAGTGGGAGGGTAGCGATCGCGAGTAACTGAAAACTAGCTCCAACCCCTGGTGTTTGTACATTGGGGGGCGTTTTAGATTGGGTGGTGGAACTGATATGGCATTTTCTTCAGTAGTTCGGGCATTAGGGCGATCGGCCTGTGCTGGAGGAGCGATTGAAGCATTGCATCCACAGTTCTCTCAAGTAGCAATTCTGCCATCATCAATTCTTTCTTAACATTCCTTTGAAATCGGAGTGAAGCTTGAAAAACATTCTGTTTCCCGGAGAGTTTCTGGGCAGACTGAATTGGCACCTTGCGGAGAAATGGTTCTATGACTGCCAAGCCTATCCTTTCGGTTGTGACCCCTACCCGTGGAAATTTTTCAGAATACTGGCTGGAGCAGTTACTTTGTATTCAAGGAGAGGTGCAGTTCGTGCTGGTCTTTCCGCCAGGAACCAGATATCAATCTTTTGCTGACCCCCGCATCAAGGTCTTGCAGAGTCCCTACAAAGGTGAAATGTTTCAGCGTTTTGTCGGCCTGCTCAATGCGGACGGTGACTATGTTATTGCCCTGGACGACGATGATTATCTGCACCCTGAGGTCGTTGCTACTGTTGCTGCCTACTTTCAACGCTTTCCAGACAGCATAGTGCTGCGGCTGATGACCGACAAAATTGACGAGCAAAACGTTGAAGCATATCGTCGGGCATGGGAGCCCATTCCAGCAGTTTCTAACTTATCGGAGGGAAAAAGACAGGCCGGACAATTGCAGCAGTTGCCCATTGCTCCTCTTGATATTCCTTTTGATAAGCGTTATCTCGTCTGGCCCTTCATCGAACGCCGAGACGACCGGGCTCCCCATATCGAAAATTTCAACACTAAGGTTTGGCGCAATGATGTTGTGCAGAAATCTTTGGTAGAAATTTCTCAGGCAACGATTCTAGGGGGCATACTCACATGGATACCACGCTCTGGTTTTGACCGCCTGATGGGATTATTTGTGCAAGCCACCTGTTTTGAATCTGGCATAACTGTAGGTCACTGGATGCCCCGACCCGCCCAAGTTCGGTTTATCAGTCAAGATCCGGCCCTAAAGCCACCACGCTATCACTTCCTATCAGATTTTCTGTTAGTCAAGCATTTTCCTCAGTACGGTTATTTTTGGAACTTATTTTTCAACAAGGTGTCTTATCTGCCCCGGATAGTGGGTAAATCGCTGAAGTGGAAGCTACAGAAAAAAACTTATCGAACGGGAACTCCTGCGAAAGAAATTACTTGACTGACCTGACATATTGTAGACATGATAGTCAACGAAGCTCGAATTTTCCGGCATCTCTTTGGTTAGCTGTTCGAGTTGATAGGCTATTCGGCAAGAAGGAAAATGATGGATGAGATGCCTACTGATTATTGAAATGTATGAGGAGAAAAATTTCTAGTTTTAATTGGTTGTTTTTCTCTTTGAGTTGGCCGAAACATTAGTTCTTTAATGATAAATTTCATTAATTTGAGATGAGAATAATGGCAGAGTAAGGTTCCTAGTTGTTGCTGCCTTGGCTTACAGTATTTCCTTGCCTGGTGAGGTAGGCAATTAGCTGATCATATGGATTTCAGGCTATTACAGCATTAATTATTTCACCCGTTTCAAAAACTCCATATCTCAAATTGCTGATAATTGCTTGAACAGTCAGTACTTTGCTGTAGTGTCTCCTAGACAGCAACTACTTCCCTGCAGTCCTAGCAATCCGAGTAAAAACCCTCTTAAAATGAAAAGCGGTTTGCTGTCTGGCTCGTCCTGAAGTGAATGGGAGGGCAGCGATCGCAAACAAGTAACTGAAAACTAGCTTCAACCCCTGGTGTTTGCACATTAGGGGGCGTTTTTGATTGGGTGGTGGAACTGACATGGCATTTTCTTCAGTAGTTCGGGCATTAGGGCGATCGCCCCTCACCTCAGAACTTCTTAGCAAGTTGCAGCAGCAGGGGCGCGTCAAGCTCAGCGGGGCGTCGCGGCTACCCAAAGGACTCGTTGCCTCCACCCTGGCGCAGGAATCCCAAGCGCCGATGCTGGTAGTGACAGCCACCCTCGAAGAAGCCAGCCGTTGGGCGATTCAGCTCGAAGCGATGGGCTGGAGCACCGTCCACTTTTACCCCACCTCCGAAGCCTCCCCCTACGAACCCTTTGACCAGGAATCGGAAATGACCTGGGGCCAACTGCAAGCCCTCGCCGACCTCACCAGCGAGAGCGGCTTGGATAGAACCGCGATCGTCGCCACCGAACGCGCCCTTCAGCCCCACCTGCCTCCCGTCGAAGTCCTCAAAGATTACTGCCTCACCCTCAATAAAGGGCTGGAGATCAACCTCAAGGATCTCGCCCTGCGGCTGGCGCGCCTCGGCTACGAAAAAGTGCCCCTCGTCGAAACGGAAGGCCAGTGGGCGCAGCGGGGCGACATCATCGACGTGTTTCCCGTTTCCTCCGAATTGCCCATTCGTCTGGAACTGTTCGGCGACGAACTGGAGCGCATTCGCGAATTTGACCCCTCCTCCCAGCGATCGCTCGACGCCATCGATCGCCTCGTCCTCACCCCCACCGACTACGTTCCCCTCATCCTGGATGTCCTCAAAGAGAAAAACCTCCTCGACCAGATTTTCCCCGCCGAATCCCTCGAAGGACTGGCCGACGGCATCTTCCCCGAAGGCGTTCGCCGCTGGCTCGGTCTGGCCTTCGACTCCCCCGCCTCCCTACTCGACTACCTGCCAGAGAACACCGTCATCGCCCTGGACGAACCGGATCAATGCCAGGCCCACAGCGATCGCTGGATCGAACACGTCGAAGACCATTGGCGGGAAATTCAAAATTCAAAATTCAAAATTCAAAATTCAAAAGACGATCTATCAGGTTCTGAGCCAACCTCGGACCCTCACACCCTCACACCCTCACACCCTCACACTCTTCCAAAAATCCACCGTCTCTTCACCGATGCCCTGGACGAAATCGCCCTGTTCCCCGCCGTTCACCTGACGGAAATCGCCGAAGCCAACAACAGCAGCCTGAACTTGGCGAGTCGCCCCATTCCCGCCATTCCCCACCAGTTTGGCAAATTAGCAGAAACCATTCGGGGGGAGCGCGATCGCAACTTTGCCATCTGGCTGATCTCCGCCCAGCCGTCCCGCTCCGTGGCGCTGCTGCAAGAGCACGACTGTCCGGCGCAGTTCATCCCGAATACCCGCGACTACCCCGCCATTGAGAAATTGCAGGGGCAGCACATCCCCGTGGCACTGAAGTATTCCGGTTTGGCGGAACTGGAAGGGTTTGTGTTGCCGACGTTTCGGATTGCGATCGTCACCGATCGCGAATTCTTCGGCCAGCACAGCCTCGCTACCCCCGGCTACGTCCGCAAGCGGCGCAAAGCCACCTCTAAACAGGTCGATCCCAACAAGATGAAGCCGGGAGACTTCGTCGTTCACCGCAACCACGGCATCGGGCGCTTCCTCAAGCTCGAAAGCCTGACGGTAGACAACGAAACCCGCGAATACCTCGTCATCCAGTACGAAGACGGACTGCTGCGGGTGGCGGCGGATCAAGTCGGTTCCCTCTCCCGCTACCGGGCGACGACCGAGCGCGCGCCCACCCTCAACAAAATGACGGGCAAAGCCTGGGAGAAAACCAAAGGCAAAGCCCGCAAAGCCGTCCAAAAAGTGGCAGTCGATTTGCTCAAGCTCTATGCCCAGCGGGCCAAGCTGGAGGGCTTCCGCTTCCCCATCGATACCCCCTGGCAGCAAGAACTGGAGGACTCCTTCCCCTACCAGCCCACCACCGACCAGCTCAAAGCGGTACAGGACGTGAAGCTGGACATGGAGAGCGATCGCCCCATGGATCGCCTGGTCTGCGGCGATGTCGGCTTCGGCAAAACGGAAGTCGCCGTCCGCGCCATCTTCAAAGCCATCAATTCCCACAAACAAGTGGCGATGCTGGCCCCCACCACCATCCTCACCCAGCAGCACTACCACACCCTGAAAGAACGCTTCGCCCCCTACCCCATCCAGGTCGGCTTGTTGAATCGCTTCCGCACCGCCCAAGAGAAAAAAGACATCCTGCAACGGCTCAAAACGGGTGAACTGGATGTGGTCGTTGGCACCCACCAGCTTCTCGGCAAAAGCGTCCAGTTCAAAGACCTGGGCCTCATGGTGGTGGACGAAGAACAGCGCTTCGGGGTGAACCAAAAGGAGAAAATCAAGTCCCTGAAGACGGAGGTGGACGTGCTCACCCTCAGCGCCACCCCCATTCCCCGGACGCTCTACATGGCCCTGTCCGGCGTGCGCGAGATGAGCCTGATCACCACGCCGCCCCCCTCCCGCCGCCCCATCAAAACCCACCTCTCCCCCTACGATCCCGAAGCCATCCGTAGTGCGGCGCGGCAGGAACTCGATCGCGGCGGCCAAATCTTCTACGTCGTGCCCCGTGTCGAAGGCATCGAAGATGTCTCCGCTCGCCTGCGGGAATGGATTCCCGGTGCCCGCATCATGATTGCCCACGGCCAAATGCAGGAAGGCGAACTGGAATCCACCATGCTCGGCTTCAGCAGCGGCGAGGCGGATATTCTCGTCTGCACCACCATCATCGAGTCCGGCCTGGACATTCCCCGCGTCAACACCATCCTGATCGAAGATGCCCATAAATTCGGCCTATCCCAGCTGTATCAGCTCCGGGGACGGGTGGGGCGATCGGGCATCCAAGCCCATGCGTGGCTGTTCTACCCGCGCCAGCAAACCCTCACGCCCAAAGCCCGCCAGCGCCTCCGCGCCATCCAGGAATTTGCCCAACTCGGCTCCGGCTATCAGCTCGCCATGCGCGACATGGAGATTCGCGGCGTCGGCAACCTGCTTGGCGTCCAGCAGTCCGGCCAGATGGATGCCGTCGGCTTTGACCTCTACATGGACATGCTGGAGGAAGAAATCGCCGAAATTCGCGGCCAGGAGATTCCCAAGGTGGACGATACCCAGGTGGATCTCAAGGTCACGGCCTTCATCCCCAACGACTACATCGACGACACGGAACAGAAGATGAGCGCCTACCGCGCCCTCGCCGCCGCCGACAGCAAACGCGAACTGGCCCAAGTCGCCGCCGACCTCAACGATCGCTACGGCACCATCCCCTTCGCCACCGAACAGCTCATCCGCGTGCTGGAACTCAAGCAGCTCGGCAAACGCCTCGGCTTCTCCCGCATCAAGCCGGAAGGTAAGCAGCACATCATCCTCGAAACCCCGATGGAGGAACCCGCCTGGAAGCTCCTCTTCGACGCCATCCCCGGCCACCTCAAGTCCCGCTTTATCTACGCCGGCGGCAAAGTCACCGTCCGCGGCCTCGGCGTCCTCAAACCCGAAAAGCAGTTGGACAATCTACTGGAGTGGTTCCAACTGATGCAAGCGGGCTTGCCCGAGAAGGAAGGTGTGGGGTTAGAGGCGATCGCGTGAGCAACTTGATTCAATACAATAGTTCCAAATGACTTATCCAGGGAGCCAGGGCTGTGGAAGTAACGCGCTTGTCAAGTGATGGCCAAGTCATCATTCCAATGTCGCTGAGATTAGCCCACCAGTGGGAGCCAGGCCAGGAGTTTGTGGCTATTGATACCGATAATGGAGTGTTACTACAACCGAAGCCACCCTTTCAAACAACGACGCTAGAGGAAGTTGCGGGTTGCCTGCGGTATGAAGGCCCACCCAAATCGCTTGAGGAGTTTGACCAGGCGATCGCCCAAACCCTCAAGGAACAGTGGTCATGATTGCAGTCGATACCAACGTGCTGGTGCGGCTACTCACACAGGATGATGCTGATCAATACGAGCGAAGTGTAAAGCTGTTTCAAAGCCCCGATACGATTTTCATACCTACAACCGTGATCCTAGAAACCGCTTGGGTGTTACGGACTCTGTATGACTTTCAGCCAAAAGCAATTTGCACTGCCTTAAGAAAGGTGTTGGGGTTGCCCAACGTGCGGGTGGATAACGGAAGCCAGTTAGCCCTCGCATTGCGTTGGCATGAGACCGGATTGGATTTTGCCGATGCTCTACATCTGGCCCAGTGTCAGAGCTGTGAAACGTTGTATACGTTTGATCAGCGCTTTGTAAAATGGGCAGTAGACCTAAAGCAATGTGACGTGAGGGTGACCTTGCCGGAGTAAGTAAGAGCCATAAGTGGCTTAAACAGAGTTTGAACTGTGATTAAGCAAAAAAATGAGCCAAATCCACCGTTCGCGCCTCAAGCCCGAAAAGCAGTTAGACAATCTGCTGGAGTGGTTCCAACTCATGCAGGCGGCAGGCTTGCCTGAGAAGGAAAGTGTGGGGGTAGGGGCGATCGCTCGACTCAAGGCTACTCAATGCTGATGCCGCCGACAGTTTCGGCGGGTCTGGGGCGAGCCACAGTGGATTTTTCGATTTTGCGTTTGCGCGCGTGGTGCTGCTGAAAATATCGTTGCCAATCTTGGGGTGCATCCATCGTCTCGCCACCGTGCTGGGTGAGACGTTTGCGGACTTGGCATAACACCGGAGTGTTCACACAGGCCCCTGAAATGATCACCTGACCTTTGGTGAGGGCTGGCAGCTCTTTCAGTAGATCTCGCCCTGCTGCTTCAACGCCATATTTCAAACTTTCCTGATCCACTGGGTTCACAATGCGCATGAGAAACTGGCTCATGCATTGCGACAACACATCCGAGTCCAACTTGCCGGGACGCTGGGTAATCAGGCCCACTCCCATGCCAAACTTGCGCCCCTCACTCAGAATGGTCCGCAGCACTTGCTTGCAGCGAGCCGGTTCATGGGCGGGGGCAAAGCGGTGCGACTCTTCCAGCAAAATGAATACCGGATAGGGCAAATAATTTTCATCTCCATCTGAGATGTTTTGCTTTTCCGTACCCATGCGTGCCTGATAGCTCTGCCGCAAGACTGCCGCACAAATGACCTGCTGCTCTTCTTGACTGATTTCGTTCATTTGCAGTACGGTTACTTGCCCTGGCTCAAACAAATCCTTTGGGGCCAAGTGTTCCGCCTGGTGAAAATAGTCGGAACTGGCGAGCTTTTCTAGTTTCCATTCGATCGCGGGCGCCGATGACCCAATCTTGGGATTGCCGTCCTCGTCTTCGCTCGTGTCCGCTTCATTCACCGCGCGAATCAGATCCTCCACATCCCAGCGATAGTCGCCGTGGCGATGGCGCTTGAGAATCTTGAATGCCTTGCTGAGAATGGCCTGCTGGCGATCGCTCATATTCGGCAGCAGGGTCATGACATCGTAATAATCCAGCGAGGACATGCGAATGCGAATATCCTCCGGCTTTAGTACCTTGACCTGGGGCGCATAGCCATCATCGCCTTGAAAGGCTGGATGTCCTCGCATGTCGCCCAGTGTGCCGTATTCGCCATGGGGATCAAACACCAGAACGGCAGCGCGATTGTTAGGGCGCAGCAACTCTTCGATCAGCACCCCAGCCGTGTACGATTTGCCGGAACCCGTCCCGGCGAGAATCGCCATGTGGGTACTCACCAGTTCTTTCACATCGAGCGCCACGGGTACCGCTTCGCCCGGACGCAGCAACAGGGAGCCGACATGCGCCCCACCGATTTCCCCCGGTTGCCTTTTGTTCACGACCTGAACCAGCGTGGCGTCATCGACCCGATAGACCTTGGCACCCGGATCTGGCGTCAGTCGGGGATTGATGAATCCTAAGGCGGGATGGAAGTAGCCGATGACCGTAACGGTGACTTCGTAGATTTCGGGATCAGGATAGGCAAAGCCGACTAAGGCCGCGATCGCTTCAGGGCTGATTGCAGTATCGGCAAAGATGCGATCAGGTAGATGGTCGATTAACCGGCGATCGGCAATTTTGCCCAAGATATCGAGCGTTTCGTCCCCTTGTTGCACCTGATAGGCCACGAATTCGCCAATTTTGACCTCGCGATTATCAGCAGTGATGAACAAATACTCGTTGCCGTTTTCACCAGGGCCTTTCACAGTACCGACAACTTGAAGCATATCTGCGGTCATAGCGGATTCCGGATTCTCCTAAGCAAAACTATAGTGCAAATGTTTCGCATGGGGCAGCAGTCAGCACAATCAATAATTTTCTGACGTGCAGCAAAATTAGGGATTTTACGGAACCGGACGTTGCTGCCGCTAAAACTGCCGCGATTCCACGGTGATATGACGACCAAGCCCCACAGTACGCTATGAATTAACGACTCAATGTTAGTCATAATTGAGGTGGAGTTCAGGCCATGGACTTGATCAATCGTGGAAATTTGGGTCTAATATGCAGTAGGTATCGGCAAGCATCAATCATGACTGACGCCACTCCGCTCGAAACCGTAGAAGACACTCAACTCGACCCTTCAGTGGAGGAACTCCCCAGTGAAGGTAATTTGTCGATTGCGACGGAAAAGCTGCCGCACCGCCATCGTCGGATTCTCGCTTCGATTTCCATTCCTTGTTCGGTCGAGCAAGTATGGGGCATCTTGACCGATTACGAAAATTTGTCCAGCTTCATCCCGAACCTGACAGTCAGCCGTCGCTTAGAGACCGATGGCTCGCGTACCTTACTAGAACAGGTCGGCTCTCAGTGTTTCCTTAATATTCAGTTTTGTGCGCGGGTAGTGCTCGATATGGCCGAGCAGTTTCCCCATTGCATTGGTTTCTCCATGGTGGAAGGCGACTTCAAATCTTTTGAGGGGGCGTGGAAACTAGAGCAAGCCGAAGACGCTGAACAGGGCACTCGCTTGAACTACGAAATCACGATTTGTCCGCCTCGGGCCATTCCTGCCGTGCTAATTGAGCGGCATTTGCGTCACGACCTGACCCAAAATCTTCAGGCGATTCGTAATTATGCGATCGCCGCGAATGGCGCAGCTTAGGCGTCATTCGATGAACAGATTGTGTACCCTACTCCTGTGAGTAGGGTTTTTGCGTTTATGGGGCAACCGCGATCGCGTTTCGGCCATCTGCTCGCTTGGGGGCTGCTCGTTGGCGTTGGGGTAGTGACGGCGATCGCTCTGATCAGCAGTCACTTTGGCTGGCCGCTATATCTAGAACTGCTGTCGCATTTTCAGCGTCAATACTGGGGCTTGAGTGTGCTGGGCATGGGAACAATCGGACTGACTCGTCGCCGTCTACCGTTCTGTCTTAGCCTCCTCTGCGTCACGGCCCTAACGGCTCAACTTTTGCCCTGGTATCTGCCGCCCCATTTTGTGGCCGCCAGTGAACCAGGCAACTACCGCATTCTGATTGCGAACGTAAACCGCCAAAATCGCGACTTTGAAGCAGTTTTGCAATGGGCCCAGCAAACTAATCCTGACCTGGCACTATTTATGGAGGTTGATGCGCGTTGGGTTGAACAACTTTCTCCGCTTCAAGCAGAACTGCCCCATATGGCGGGTCAAGACCGTGACGACAACTTCGGCCTGGTGCTGTACAGCCGCTATCCGCTCACTACGGCGGAGATGGTGAATTTTGCGGCTGACAGTATGCCCAGCATTGTCGCGACGACTACTGTGCAAGGGGAGTCATTGGCGATCGTGGGTACCCATCCTCTGCCGCCGGTCAATCGCCAATACTTTCAGTCTCGCAATCGACAGCTTGAGCAGCTAGGCCAATACCTCCAAACCGTCGAGTTGCCCCAAGTGGTTATCGGCGATTTCAACATTACGATGTGGTCGCCCTATTATCGGCGTTGGCAGCAGCAAACAGGACTCAAAAACGTCCGCCACGGCTTTGGCATTTTGCCCAGTTGGCCAAGCGCTGAATCTTTTCCGCCTCTCCCTAGCTGGTTGACGCCCTGGCTCGCTATTCCCATTGACCACGGGTTGGTCAGTCCAGAGTTGACGGTCGGGCGCGTCCAGATTGGCCCGGATATTGGCTCTGACCATCGCCCAGTGGTGTTGGATTTAATGATTTAGAGGCTTAATCACCCTCACCTTTTTTCGATTGTTCCGCTATTCATCCATGCTGTTCATCCATAAATAGTCAGTCTGGTTAGACTATTGCACTACGATTAGCGTTCAAGTAATCCCAACAATTGTGCTTGTTAGCGAGCACAATTGTTGGGATTACTCCTGGTTGCTGATGTAAGGATCTATGCACAAAATCGGCTTTAAGGTCTGGGGCAGATGCACGTTGATAATCTTTTTCTACGTCGAAGCCCCGGTTCAGTAGAGAAAACGTTGAAATGGCAAGGAGAAAGATAAAGTCGCTTCAATCAAATCGATATAATCATTACAGAAGGTTTTACTAGAGAAAATTGAATATTTTTCAGTGCCTCCATTCTCCTTGTATGAAACAGTCTTAGCAGTTAAGATTGCGACTAGACGTCTGCCTGAAGCCTGATCCTAAAATTCTTCGCTTTGTGTGACAAGGCAAAACACTTTACGAGTTTTGTTAGTGGTTTTACTCTATGTTTTCGATTGACTGGGTGCGAGATGAGC
This sequence comes from Leptolyngbya iicbica LK, assembly GCF_004212215.1. Classification (NCBI taxonomy): domain Bacteria; kingdom Bacillati; phylum Cyanobacteriota; class Cyanophyceae; order Leptolyngbyales; family Leptolyngbyaceae; genus Leptolyngbya; species Leptolyngbya iicbica. The sequence continues at coordinate 257,187 of NZ_QVFV01000001.1, read as the reverse complement.
AACAACCATAACGGCCAACCAGATCCAAACTCGTCGGATAAGTACGGACTGCTTCAATTAATCCTGGCTTTTTTGTTTGGAGCTAGTTTGATTGTCGCTTTACTTGGTATCGCCTTTCGGACACCAAACCCAACTGCTTTTCAGTTTTTTGTATTTCGGGTGGTATTAGCGCTTGCAGCTGCGGGCGTTGCTGCGATTATACCAGGACTGATCAACGTAAATATATCTGGCATCGTAAAGGCTGGAGGAGCGATTGCTGTCTTCGTCCTTATTTATTTACTGAATCCTGCGTCCCTCGTTATCGACGACCCAAGATCGCCACAGATTAATCAACTCGATAAATTACACAAAGAGCTGGCATTACTCTCAAACGACTGGGAAAGACTAGACGAGATGGAAGAAAATGCTAATCCATGCCAGCAAATTCGTAGGCAGGCCAGTAATATAGGCGAACGTTTTCATTTAATTCAGGATTCAAGTATTGAAAAAGATCTGGGTGCCCAAATTGCTAAATATCACTACTCTCAGTATGCCTATCTGATTGCTAGCGATGTGGAATGCGATGAGATATCCGCTCTAAAGTATGCTCGTATAGCTATTGAAGATGGCGAAACTGCTTTTCAACTGATTGATTTTGTTAAGCAAGATACCAGTGAAGAAGCTATGGCTTGGATTAATTGGATGTATGACGAAAAAAACTTCATTCCTGACAGGATCAACTTTAATACTGCCTTGGCTTTTGCTCTTTTACATCGCTATGGAGGAATGTCGACTCCTGACGCTCTTAATATGATCGAAAGTAAGCTTACAGAAATCAATACTAACTATTACGAAGGTGCTGGTATTAGCCTCAATAACAACCGCATTTTGAAGCCGCTTTTAACTGCATCTGCATTAGATTCTGACAGTTATGCAGCTTATCCTTGTGCATTGACGTGTCCTTTGCAACAATCCCCTCTCAGTGGATCTAGTTAAGCGAAAGACTGTTTGGGTGCATACTTAACCCGTTAATTGGTGATCCTGAAAAAACGCCTGAAGTTAGCTGAGTTTTCTGAGATGGTTTATGGGCAGCATTCTATTTACTATCGGCATGTCCAACGAATCAGTGAGTTGCACTCACCAAAACCTATGAGCAGATCATTTCTTGTTCTACTGGGCAGTGTTCTAGCATCAACATTTTTATTGGTTTCGTTTGGTGTTTCCAAGGAAATCTTTAAAGGAGCAGACAGTTTTAATGCAACTGGCGGGGGCATTGGGAGAATGCCACCACCCTATTCCGGTAGTATGCCACCAACAAGATTCTGATATTTTGTTGTCGTTGCAGATTATCAAAACACTTAGTGCTATTTAACTCGGTAGGCCTGCGGTTGCCATTCCAGGAAAGGTTCTTGGTATTACGATATCAACTACGCCCCATTTGCTCACTTCTTTTGAGCAAGTGGGGTGCCTTTTGTGGAATATTCAACATCCTCTGCGTTCCTGGAAATCGGCTTATCCTGAATTTAAGGAGTGCTTTCGGTCTCCTCTCGGTAGAATCTCCGCATACACATCTATAACCAAGGTAAGACTGAGCACCTGCAATATAGACTCATGTGCCTCTGAGTCAGTTAAGTGACTCTCAGTAAGGGACTGATTTTTATTTCGCCGCACCCAAATGTAGTTCAAACAAACTGTATTCGACTTTCGTGAATTGACGTAAAAAGTGTGGCAAGTGATTCACCATTGGCATATAATAGGCTCGCTGCAGGATATTCTTATTGGCTTCGAAGCTGACGCTCTATCTTTACGGGCAATGCTTGTCAGGTGTTGAAGCAATCAATGTGAGCGGTTGCTGTCTCCGACGACGATTAGCTTACTTGTGTACTTACTAACCACATTTTAGGTGGGTTATGCGCGGACTATTAGATAGAAAGTATGTACTTATCCTCGTTTGCGGCTTTTTAGTTACTTTCGCAATTTCAGCTTGTACGCACTTGTCTGATTCTTTTTCGAGTCATTCGTTGAATAAAGCGGGAGGAGGGATTGCCGATATGCCTCCAGCTTTGGGTGAGCTTGACTAAGAGTCTGTTTGATTTACAGCGCATTTCTGTATGTCTTCCTTGCTTTGCTGTTGAGTAAGGTTGCTTAGTTACTAAGTGCTTTGTTTTTTACATGATTCGATGATGTTTGGAATTTGCTCTGTACGTTTGAGCGGCGTGTGTCTTTATTTTGGGAGAACTCTTGGTCGGCATGTTTAGAGGTATTTGCCATTGGCGCTGTCCTAATTACTCTTCTTGATCGCCCTGATAGATGAGGCGTATGAAGTCCTCCAATACAGGAGTTCTCGTTTGCAACTACAGCGGTATCAGGCCAAAACGGTTCGGGTAAATCGTCGGCGGGTTTACGAAATCAATGGCTATCGGTATCCGGGAGTGACGACGGTGCTCTCAGTCACGAAGCCAGCCGAAGCGAGAAAGGCGCTCTATGAGTGGCGGCAGCGGATTGGTCAGGAAGCGGCTCAATCAATCTCCAACAAGGCCTCATCAGCGGGCACCCGCCTGCACAAGCAAATTGCGGCGTTTCTGCAGGGCAATGCTGTTGATATTCCCGCAGATATCGGTGGTTACTGGGAGTCGATGTGGCCCATTCTCAATCAGGTAGAAGAGGCGCTACTGGTGGAGGGGGCGGTGTGGCACGATGCCGGGTATGTGGGCTTTCCGGATGCAGTGATGACCTATCAGGGCAAACTGTGTGTCTGCGACTGGAAGACGGCGATTAAGCCCAAAAAGCGCGAGTGGATCAGCGATTACTGTCTGCAGGTCAGCGCCTATGCCCAGGCGGTGGACCAGGTGTATGAGGCCACGGGTCTGAAGATTGAGGGGGCACTCATTGCGATCGCTCTTGATGATGCGCCAGCGCAAACCTTTTGGCTCGATCAGGCCGACTTGCAAACTCATTGGCATCAGTTCCAACAGCGTTTGGCAGAGTATTACGTTCTCCGCCCTCAGCTGTCTTGAGCAAATACACAACCGCTTAGCCAGCGTTTTGACGACGAGGGCGAGTTGTTTCGTACTTTTCGTAGGCGGCGACAATGCGCTGCACCAGCGGATGGCGCACGACGTCTGCTTGAGTCAGCTTGCAAAAAGCAATCCCCTCGACGGAGGCGAGAATATTTTGGGCCACTGCCATGCCTGAGGTTTGAGTGGTCGGCAAATCAGTCTGCGTCGTGTCGCCGGTAATCACCATGCGCGACTGAAAGCCCAATCGCGTTAGCACCATTTTCATTTGGGCTGGGGTGGTATTTTGCGCTTCGTCCAAAATCACGAAGGCGTTACTCAAAGTACGGCCCCGCATATAGGCGAGCGGCGCGACTTCGATGACGCCGCGCTCCATCAGACTTGGAATTTTTTCGGGGTCAATTAGCTCGTGCAGCGCATCGTAGAGGGGCCGCAAATACGGATTCACCTTTTGCTGCAAATCACCGGGTAAAAAACCCAGGCGCTCGCCCGCTTCGACGGCGGGACGAGTCAAGATCAAGCGCTCATATTCGTCGTTGAGCAACGCTTGTACGCCGACCATTGCGGCCAAAAAAGTTTTGCCTGTGCCCGCTGGCCCACTGCAAAAAATCAGATCGTGCTTTCTAAGCGCTTGGATGTATTGCCGCTGGCGAAAAGTTTTGGCCCTGATGATCTCCCCGCGTCGGGTGCGGGTAACGGTTTCGCTTTGAATGGCCCGCAGTTCGTCTAGCTGGTCAGTGTTAATGGCTTGACGCGCCGTCAGAATATCAGCCCGACTGATAATCGTACCTTCGCTCCATAACGGCTCTAAAGCACGAACAATTTTTTGGGCAAGCTCAACCCCTTTTGCCGTGCCCGATAGCAATAAATCACGACCTCGCAGGGCAACTTTGACTCCGGTTTGCTCGGCGATGAACTTAATGTTGTCGTTCTGTTGACCAGAAAGCGCGATCGCGCTTTCAGAGGAAGATAAATCGATGTGGGCGGTCTGCTGCATGCAGAGGCATCTCGGCGTCAATAGAACAGTTATTTCTTACGCGGTGGCGCGGGGCGATCGCCGCCGCGGCGGGGCGGGCGACGACGACGGGAACCGCCACCTTCATCATCATTGCGCGATTTGTGAGCCGACTCGCCATAAACGTCGAGAGATACTCGTTCGTCATATAAAGCCGCCGTCGCTTGCAAGACCGTGCGGATGGCTTGGATGTTACGACCACCTCGCCCAAACATGCGACCGCGATCTTCTGGTGAAAAGGCGACTCTCAAAGTTACCCGAGACTTGCCAGTGACACGCTCGATGTCAGTTTTGAGTGCTTCAGGAGAGTCGAGGAAGGGCTTCATCAGGTAGCTGACTAGGCCCTCATAGTCTGGTTTTTCAGCCATTGCAGCTTATTTCATGGGGTTAGCAGTGCGGCTCAACAGGAAACACAGCCTGCGCCGGGGATAGAATTTACTTCAGCTGATCAAACACGCTGGCTTTTTGCAAAATGCTGCGCACGGTTGGCGTGGGCTGAGCGCCTTTTTGTAGCCAGCTAACGATTTCCGGCACCTCTAACCGCGTTTCATCGGTGCGGGGGTTGTAATAGCCCAACTCAGCGAGGGGACGGCCATCACGGCGAGCTTGGCTAGGCATGGCGACGATACGGTAGCTGACTTCACGCTTTTTACCAAATCGCTTTAGACGCAACTTAATCATGGATGTTTGACTGCTTAGAATTGACAACGACTGAAAATGACAAGACCTCGATCCTAGTGAACTGATCTTGGATTCGCAAGTCTTTTATTCTATCAGCTAAGCCCAGACCTGTGAATTATCTGTACTTGAGTTGATTGAATTAGCCTGACGAGCGGCCTTTTTCCAAGGACTGAGGTTTGCTGTAGGGTAGATATCTGTAAGTAATTTAGGAGTCTGTGGTGGCGGCTGTCCGCGTTCGGCAACATGTGAATCCCCTTAGCTATAAGTACCAGACTAAGGTTGAGGCATTGGACTGGGCCGAGATTTACCAAAATCCACATCAGTCTTTGCATATCGATATTGGTTGCGCCAAGGGCCACTTTATTAACCAGATGGCGGCACTACAGCCAGACTGGAACTTTTTGGGACTGGAAATTCGGGCTCCGCTGGTGGATTATGCTCAGCAACAGCGAGATCGCGCCGGACTCACCAACTTACATTTTTTGTTTTGTAATGCCAATGCTTCCCTGGCTGAGTTGCTCCAGACTTTGCCGCCGGATACTTTGCAACAAGTGAGTATTCAGTTTCCCGATCCGTGGTTTAAGAAGCGTCACCAAAAACGTCGGGTCGTACAGCCAGAACTGGTGCAAGCCTTGGCAAGCTTTTTGCCAACGGGTGGACGGGTGATTTTGCAGTCAGACGTGGAGGAGGTTGCACGGGAAATGTGCGATCGCTTTGCTGAAAATGTGGCCTTTCAGCGTACTGAGCCGGATTGGTTGGCGACGAGTCCGTTTCCGGCGCAAACTGATCGAGAGGAATTAACCCTCGGCAAAGGCTTACCCGTTTTTCGGGCGATTTTTATCAAACAATAAGTTGGCCCCAAACCGCTGAAGCCCCAGAATTTCAGTGGACTGGGATATTTGCTAGAGCGATCGCGACAATTCTATTCCAGGTGCTGAGTCACGACCTCAATCGATAGCCCTAGGGCTGCCGCAATTTGCTCTGCACTCAGCCCCATTTGCTGTAGTCGTTGAACTGCGCTTAACCGAGCTTGGCGTTCTGTTTGCACCGCCGCTTCAGCCTGTAACGCCTGTTGCTGAGCTTGTAATGCCTGCTGCTGAGCCTGCGAAGCTTGTTCAGTAGCGGAGAGATAACGTTGGCCCTGTTGGTCAAACCAAGACAATAACTCTTGCTCGATACCGGCCAATTCTCCCTGAAAGCGGCCAAGACCGAGTCCGACTTCCGGCATCCAGTAGGGTTCGCCCAGTTGCAACCGATATTCTCCCTCGATGAGTTTGTATACCTCAAAGGGTTGATGGCGATCGCGCTGCCAGTATTCGGGATTGTAGATGACGTAGTACAGCACCCCCAGGTTTTGGTAAATCGCGCGTTTGTTGTCGTACTCGCCTCCCGGAGTTTGTGAAACCACCTCTAGCAAAAGGATTGGCGCGATGCCATCTTCTTCCCAGGTGACGTAGCTTTTCCGAAAGCGTCGACCGGGTTTGCGGCGAGGAATACCTAAACTGAGAAATCCGTCCGGTACTACTGGCACGCGCGGATTGACCCCGGTGAGGTGATAAATGCCCATATCGACCGCAAAGTACCAGTCGTAGCGCTCAGGCCAGATGAATTGCAGTAAGAACAACAGATAATTGGGCAGCAGATTTTGCTCTTCATTATCCACAGGCAACCCATCCGAGTCGGGCAACTCGTCGCTAGTGGGCAGCGTTCGGTAGCGGTCAGACTCAACCATGGGTGTCACGCTGGAGCGATCGTTCTCCTATGATAATGGGCGCTATAAACTGCGGTCTACAACACAGCATGGCCGAGGCTCAGTCGGTATGCTCATAGCCACACGGTTGCAATTAGGAGGCGAATTGATGTTTTTGAGCTGCTTCTTTCCGGACGAAGAGACCCGCAAGCAGTACCGGGCGCACAAAATCAGTATGTTGAAAGCCATGCGCGACTCGTTGGAGGCTCGTCTGGCGGCGTTGAATGCAGCGATCGAAACTTTAGAGCGCCAGCAACAAAGTTCAACACCGGAATAAGGGCGATCGCTAATAGCGCGGCGCGACCTCGATTGATTACTCAGGAATGGGAACTTAATTAAGTGTGAACAGCCGTCTCGGCTATTCAAGCGCAGGCAAAATGCTGCCGAAAAAACTTGGGTTTTATAAAATCCTGATTCCTAAGCGATGGGCGCAATTAGAGTAGTTTGCGCACGTCGGTTACTTGACCCGAAATCGCTGCCGCTGCGACCATAGCTGGACTCATTAACAACGTCCGGCCCGAAGATGAACCCTGCCGTCCTTTAAAGTTGCGATTCGAAGACGAGGCACTGATCTGGTTGCCTTGCAGCTTATCCGGATTCATCGCCAAACACATCGAACAGCCCGCTTCGCGCCATTCAAAGCCTGCTGCTTCAAAAATCGTATCCAGCCCTTCTGCTTCGGCGGCTTGTTTCACCCGCTCTGAGCCCGGTACGACAAAGGCTTTAACGGTGGCAGCCGCTTTCTTGCCCTGCACCACCTTCGCAGCTTCGCGCAGGTCACTCAATCGTCCGTTGGTGCAACTGCCGATAAAACACACATCCACCGGCGTGCCCTGAATTGCGGTGCCGGGTTGCAGATTCATATATTGATAGGCTTCGGTCGCGATCGCGCGATCGCCCTCAGGCAACTCTTCCACTGTGGGAATGTGCTCATCCACGCCAATGCCCTGACCTGGAGTAATGCCCCAAGTGACCGTGGGCGCAATGTCGGCAGCGTCAATCACGACGACATCATCGTATTCCGCGTCAGGGTCGCTGCGCAGACTTTCCCACCAATTCACCGCTTCATCCCACTGCTCAGCCTTAGGGGCAAACTCACGGCCTTTGAGATAGTCGTAGGTCACCGCATCGGGGTTGACATAGCCACAGCGGGCGCCCCCTTCGATCGCCATATTGCAGAGGGTCATGCGCTCTTCCATTGACATCGCTGCGATGGTGCTGCCGGCATATTCGTAGGCATAACCGACGCCGCCCTTCACCCCAAGTTGGCGGATGATATGCAGGGTCACATCCTTGGCATAGACACCAGGGGACAAGTCACCGTTAACCTCAATGCGGCGTACCTTCAACTTGGCCAGAGCCAGGGTTTGAGAGGCTAAGACGTCACGCACTTGACTGGTGCCAATGCCAAAGGCGATCGCCCCAAACGCGCCGTGCGTTGAGGTGTGGCTATCCCCGCAGGCGATGGTCATGCCCGGTTGGGTTAATCCTTGTTCGGGCGCAATAACGTGGACAATGCCCTGATTGCCAGAGCCAATGTTGTAAAACCGGATGTTGTGCTCGCGGCAATTTTGCTCCAACGCCGTAATCATCTCTTCCGCCAGCACATCGACAAAGGGACGTGCTTGGCTTTCTGTTGGCACAATATGATCCACAGTAGCGATCGTCCGCTCAGGGAACATCACCGATAGGCCGCGCTCACGCAGCATGGCAAACGCCTGCGGACTCGTCACTTCGTGAATCAGGTGCAAGCCGATAAATAGCTGAGTCTGCCCAGACGCTAACGTGCCGACGGTGTGCAAGTCCCAAACTTTATCAAACAGCGTGCCGCGACTCATATGCCTGCTTATCCTGCCAAAATGCTTTCCAGATGAATATACTAGCCCATTGATACTGGCTGCGAGTGCGACTTCAGAGGTTGTTGACAGAGACATTGAGCCAGTTCAGAACTGGGTTTGCCTGGGTGCAGTCGCCTCGCTGGCACTATAACCGCCGGGACTTCTGAATGGTGTAAGACCAGTGGTACCGTCGTTACGCCATGAAACCTGCACAGCTCATGCAAACGAAGTGCGCTAATCCCTCTGACGAGTAAGCTGGATGAGCTGCTCTCGCGATCGCCCTCAGCGTCGGCGACCGTGCTGTGAATTACCGAGTTGGCTGGCTTAGCTTGCTGTAACCACCATGGCTGTTGGGGCTCATCTGCTGTTTGACATACTGAACGCGGTATCTTCAGCGGTTGGCTGTATGGGCAGATTGACGACAAAAGTGCTGCCTTGGCCCATTTCTGACGTGAGGGTGAGGGTGCCGCCGTGGGCGGCGATGATGCGTTGTGACAGATGCAGGCCCAAGCCACTGCCGGAGCGGCGATGCTTACCGGGGCGAAACCAGGCGAAAATCTCTGCCTGCTCAGCCGCCGGAATACCAGGCCCCGTGTCTTTAACCTGGATGCACCAGTGAGTTGGGTCGGCAGCCGGTGTTTTTTCAAAGCGAACTTGAACTAGTCCAGCGTCGGTGAATTTTAGAGCGTTATCAATCAAATTAAGGATGACGCGCCGCAGTTCTAGGCGATCGCCAAACAAGGTATAGCAGCGATCGTCGCCCTGATAATTCACCCCATCTTCCAGCTTCAAATCCAGATGTTTTTCCTGGGCTAGGGGCTGCAGCTGGCCCACCACCTCTTCCAACAGGCGCTTGAGATTAAAGGGAGCGATCGCGGTTTCTTTGCGTCCGGCTTCGTAGCGATAGACCTCTAGCAACGTATTCACCATTGCCAGCAAGTGGTCGTTGTTGCGAATGGTTTGGGTGATGGCCCCCTTAGCCTCGGAAGGAATATCACCAAACGTATCCTCCGTAACCAGGGTCAACATGCGATTTGCCGCGACCAAAGGCGTGCGCAAATCGTGAGTCAATCGCGACACAAAATCATCTCGCTGTTGAGTCATCTCGCGCTCGGCATCGACACTATGCTTTAGGCGTAGCAAGGCCCGCACCCGCGCCAGTAGCTCATCGGCATTAAACGGCTTACGAATAAAATCATCCGCTCCAATGTCCAACCCTTCCACGACGTTGGAGCGCTCATGGGCCGTTACCAGCAAAATCGGAATGAAGGGCAGATTGGTCCGCTCGCGAATGCGTCGAGTGGCTTCGTACCCGCTCATCTCCGGCATCATAACGTCCAGCAAGATCAGATCGGGGAGCTGCTCGCCCACCACATTCAACAGTTCAATGCCGCTAGACAAGGTGGTGACTCGATAGTTTTCATCCTCTAGCAGCGCCTGTAGCAAAAAACAATTATCGGCGGAGTCATCTACCACAAAAACGTGATCGGGTTTAACTGCCATGATGCGCCATTAAAATTTTCTTATACCTCAACATAGGCGGTCAAAGCCCCCTCACAGCCACTACCAATAGATAGATCTTGCCTGGCAGGAAAACGCCTTGGCAATCCTGTAAAGAACCAGATGATCAGCCGGTTTCCAGGTATGCAGCACCGTGGCGAATGCGGCCGACTATTGCGTAACTTTGCAGTGTGTGAATGCCGCGGTAACAGTCGGGGTTTGACTGCGATCGCTGACTATAGTGAAGCTACTGAACACATGCACCCTAGTTAGATTAAAAACGACAACCTGAATATGCAGTAGTGAATCTTGCGTCGATGGGTAGCGAGGGTTTTCGGCAAAAAACCTCAAACACGACTTTAAATCTCACGACAGGAGACTCACTCTATGAAACTGGCTTACTGGATGTATGCAGGGCCGGCCCACATTGGCACCCTCCGGATTGCCAGCTCATTTAAAAACGTGCATGCCATTATGCATGCACCTTTAGGTGACGACTATTTCAACGTCATGCGCTCAATGTTGGAGCGGGAACGCGACTTTACCCCCGTCACCGCCAGCATTGTCGATCGCCATGTGCTGGCCCAAGGCTCGCAAGAAAAGGTGGTCGATAATATCGTGCGCAAAGATCACGAAGAGACCCCGGATCTGATTGTGCTGACCCCCACTTGCACCTCCAGCATTTTGCAAGAAGATTTGCAGAACTTTGTGGAGCGGGCGAGTCTGGACGCCCAATGCGATGTCTTGCTGGCGGATGTAAATCATTACCGCGTCAACGAGTTGCAGGCAGCCGATCGCACCTTGCAGCAAATTGTGCGGTTTTACATCGACAAGGCCCGCAAAAAGGGCGACTTGCTGACCGAGCGCAGTGAAAAGCCTTCGGTCAACATTATTGGCATGACGACCCTTGGTTTTCACAACAACCACGATCGCACTGAACTGGTGAAGTTGATGGGCGATCTGGGCATCGAAGTCAATTTAGTGCTGCCTGATAAAGCCTCCGTCGATCAGATTAAGCAGTTGCCTCGGGCATGGTTCAACCTGGTGCCCTATCGGGAAGTGGGGCCAGCCACCGCCAACTATTTACAGGAACAGTTTGATCAGCCGACGGTCGATATTACCCCCATGGGCATTGTGGAGACCGCTCGCTGCATTCGCCGCATTCAACAAGTGGTGAATGAACAAGGCGCAGCCGTCGATTACGAAGCATTTATTGATGAGCAAACGCGGTTTGTCTCCAATGCAGCCTGGTTCTCGCGCTCCATCGACTGTCAAAACCTGACGGGTAAAAAGGCTGTGGTGTTTGGCGACAGCACCCACGCTGCGGCGATGACCAAGATTTTGGCCCGAGAGATGGGCATTCACGTCGTGCTCGCAGGCACTTACTGCAAATACGATGAAGCCTGGTTCCGGCAGCAGGTCAGCGAGTACTGTGACGAAGTGCTGATTAGCGAAGACCACGGCGCGATCGCGGACAAAATTGCCACGATTGAGCCCGCCGCCATCTTTGGCACCCAAATGGAACGCCATGTGGGTAAGCGCCTGGATATTCCCTGTGGGGTTATCGCGGCTCCTATCCATATCCAAAATTTCCCCGTTGGGTATCGCCCCTTCCTTGGTTATGAAGGCTCGAACCAGTTGGTGGATCTGATCTACAACTCCTTCACCCTGGGTATGGAAGATCATCTGCTGGAAATCTTTGGCGGTCACGACACCAAAGAAGTGATTACCAAGACCGTTTCAGCCGATGGTGATTTGACCTGGACGGCAGATGCCATGACGGAACTCAAGCGGGTGCCCGGCTTTGTGCGGGGCAAGGTGAAGCGCAACACCGAAAAGTTTGCCCGCGACCATGGTCATGCCAGCATTGATGTCGAAGTCATGTATGCCGCCAAAGAAGCGGTCGGCGCTTAGGAATTGGAATTAAATTAAGTGTGAACAGCCGTCTCGGCTGTTCAAGAGCAGGCAAAATGCTGCCCGACAAAACTTGGATTTTATAAAATCCTGATTCCTTAGTTGCCTGGGGACTGTAGTTAAAGGGGACGGTTCCCTTCGTAAAAGGGACGGTTCCCTCTTCTAATCCCGAACAGGTCGGTCGATTTGTTCGGGCACCGTTTCCTGGTGAGTGAATGTTCACAGCAATATATCCTCCGCACTATCTAAGATGACGACATCTCAGTGGCCAGAAGCGCAGGCAATTTTGAACTTTTGGTTTGATGATCCCGCTGCACCGGATAGCGAATATGGGCAACAGCGCCAAATCTGGTTTCGTAAAGATCCCGATTTTGATCAACAGGTGCGCGATCGCTTTTTACCGCTCTACGAGCAGGCGCGGCGGGGAGAGTGCGATCGCTGGCTGGCAGAACCCTCTGCCACCCTTGCCCTCACGATTTTGCTCGACCAATTTCCTCGGAATATGTTTCGGGGCACGGCCCGCTGCTTGGAGGCCGATGACCAGGCGTTGGCAACGGCAGAGACGGCGATCGCCCGCCATTATGACCAAGCTCTGCTCCCCGTCGAGCGCGTGTTCTTTTACCTGCCGTTTGAACACAGCGAAAACATCGAGCACCAAGAGCAGGCCGTCAGCCTGTTTGAAACTCTGGTACAAGTCGCACCAGAGTTACAGTCCACCCTCGATTATGCTTACCGCCACCGCGATGTCATTGCTCAATTTGGTCGTTTCCCCATCGCAATGAGAGCCTGGGCCGCTCTACAACCCCCGCCGAAAGTGAATTTCTCCAACAGCCCGGCTCTCGCTTTTAGCAGTGCTTGGAGCACAAAAAAAGTCGATAACTGGTGGGTTATCGACTGAGGAGCAGACACGACTTCTCTAAAGCGTCAACGATGAATGACCATCGCAAAAATATTAAAGTTTTTTCAAAGGCGTTTATTTCAAACACGCTCTCGATATGGCTCAGCCAACGTGATCTTAAGAGCCAGCCGTCACGGCGGTGGCTTGCTCAGCCTGAGGGTTGGCAGCGATTTGCTGTTCCCAGGGAGCATTTTCTTCGGGATCGACCGCCAAGCGAGCGCAAGAAATCGTGTCGGACAAAATGGCGCTAGCCATCATGCCAGTATGAATCTCGAGCTGAGCTTGGGGCGGCGCTTCAAACATCAACCGCTGCCCCGGAAAGACAACACGCTCAAAGTACCAGTCACGTATATTAGTAATTCGAACAATTTGCATCTTGCTAGTAGCATTCACATAGCAGCAAAGAATCGACTCGGATTGTTCAGTAGGAATATGATCGATGATCTGAGCCATGGGTTTTCAAAATAGGTAGGACTAACAACATAAATGCAAGTTAACACTTCCATCGGAAATTTGGCTGTAAACGCGACTACCAACGATCCCCAAGCAATTACAAACTGCTACAAACCGCAACAATATTTCAGCTGATTGGTATCGCAGACTGCTTTTTAAGAACGTCTGATCACTGACCCAAATGTCCACATCCCTCTTCGGGTGGGGATCATGGTCATTCCGTTGACTGCGCCGTTGATAAATAAACTTTCTTTGCGAAGCTGGTGCCAGTAATGCGATCGCGATCACCACAAGCGATGGCTAGGTATTGATTTTGCATAATCGCGATCGCGAGAACAGGTGAAAGTCTGTATTTGATTTCGTATTTTTGAATACGAAATAGTGTCTAGAAAAATCCTGCTAGAATCGGTTATTTTCTAACTTTCATGACTTTTAAGACTTTTAAGTGATTGTTTTAATGGCTGTGGAGTGATAGTGGCAATGGCCGACAAAAAGTAGCTATGAATACTTGAAAGTTTCGATCCCTAAACTTTGCTGATTGTATAGGGCTGCCAGGTAATGGGCTCGCAGGTGGGTCAGGAGGAACCTACCGAATCTGATTTGACGATAATCAACGATCCCTACTCACCATCGGCTCCCGCAAGGATTGCGTTCGATCCTTCTTTATCTGTAATTGTCTGGCTCAGTAAGCTGACCAGAGCTGAACCTTTGAAGGTGCTGACTGGCTGACAGAAGCAATTCACAGACTGTTCAAGACGAGTTGCCCAAGGCTTGCTCCGTCTGTGAGCAAGCCTACGCAGGCCATCGACTTTTCAATTTTCGCCAAGACCCGTCGCAGTTATGAGTATCACTTTGCCGGTGGATGGGAGGCGATTCAGCAAGGCTGGCAACCGTGTTAATTGCCAGCCCGTGCAGAATCATTCGGTGGATGGTCGTAGGTGACGTCGACATTTGATAGCTTGTCAGATGAAAGATTATTGGTGTGCCGTGGTCCCTCTCAAAGATGACAACCCGATCAAAATTACGCCCTATGTGACCTATGGCTTAATTGCCGTAAATTTGCTGGTGTTTTTGTACGAATTAACGCTGTCGCCAGTGGAACTGATGACGTTTTTTCGGACTTGGGCGGTGGTGCCAGAGCAGCTCACTCAAGCGCTGCAAGCACCTGGCGGCGTCACCATCTTTACGGTCCACGAGTGGTTCACTCTGGTTTCGGCCCAGTTTATGCATGCGGGCTTTTTGCACGTCGGCGGCAACATGCTCTATCTGTGGATCTTTGGGAACAACGTTGAAGAAGAACTCGGCCACGCTCGCTTTCTTTTCTTCTACTTGATCTGCGGCGTTCTAGCGACGTTGGCGCAGTGGTTCTTTGGTATGTATTCCGAAGTGCCTTCGCTGGGGGCTAGTGGTGCGATCGCAGGTGTTATGGGCGCTTACATCTTTCGCTTTCCGGATGTTCGTATTCTGACGATTGTGCCGCTGGGATTCTTGTTTTTGCCCCTGCGAATTCCGGCAATGTTCTACCTGGGCATTTGGTTTTTGCAGCAGGCAGCCTACGGCTTAACGAGTCTCAACGCTCCGGCCAATATCGGCATGGCGGAAGGAGGCATTGCCTACTGGGCTCACGCTGGCGGGTTTGTGTTTGGGGCGCTCATCGGCCCGCTTTTAGGCTTGTTAGACAACTCGACAGAGCCGCTATCTGCGGAGGATTAATGCCGTACCTCCAGCGTTCAGCCGATCGCGATGATTTAGCAGGGGGCTGCCAGGACAAGTTCAGGATGAGAGCGTCACGGTGCCAAGGTGCGATCGCGATTGGCCCAATAGGGCAAGGGGGTGTCTTTGGTTGGCCAACTGCGGCGAATGAACTTGACCAAAAACGGGAGAGATACGCCCAGCAAGATGGCGCCAAACCAGATGCCGGCACGGAAGTCCTCTAGCGAGGTGGGTTCCGTATTGCCCGTGAAGCGCGAGATGACTTCGAGACTGGCCGCGATCGCATTGTTGAGCGCATGAATGGCGATCGCGACGCCTAAGCTGTTAGTGCGCAAATACAGCAAGGCCAACACCAAACCAAACAGCGTGAGCCCAATGACATTGCCGTGCAGAACACCAAATAGCACCGAGGTCAGTAATACTGCCAGCGGCGGATTCCAACGGGTGCCCCAGCGATGCAGCAAAAAGCCCCGAAACAAAAACTCTTCGAGCACTGGGGCGGCAACAACCAGCAGTAGCACCATCAGCAGGTTGTACAGCCAGGGAATCGCCGTGGCGTCTGCGTCCAAAAATAGCGACTCAGCCAAGGTGGTGGTGACCCAGTCTGGCGACCAGTAAGACAACGCCACAAACGATAGCTGAAACGCCCCAAGCGAAAACATAAAAGAAGCCATCCAGAGGCCCAACCAAGCGGGCCAGTCTGGATGCTCAGGCCATGGCCCCACTAACATTTTGAGGTTGACCTGGCGGCGGCGATATTGCCAGAGCACCCACAGGCTGCCGCCCCCAAACACAATGAGGTAAAAAATGGGGGTCAACAGGGGATCCGTAGCGGCGACGCCCTGGTTTAAGGTGGCGATCGCCAGCAATACCCCCAAGACGACCCACATCAAAACAATGACGCCTAACAAACGCCGAAAGGTGGGTTGTGCAAAGACGGTTGTGGGGTCAAGTTTGGCCATATACCGGCACTGCCGCTCCCCGAATATCTTTGGCAGCGGGGGAAGCGAGAAAGGCAATCACTTGGCCCAGTGACTCGGGCGTTACCCACTGGTCAGCTTGGTCTGCCCCCATGGCCTCACGATTGCCGGGGGTGTCGATCACGCTGGGTAAAACCACATTCGCCGTGACGCCAGTGCCTTTGGTTTCGTCGGCGATCGCTTGGGTCAGCGCCACGACACCGGCCTTCGAGGCACAATAGGCGGCCAACTGTCCGGTTGGCTGCACCGCCCCCCGTGATCCCACGGTGACAATGCGGCCATAGTCTTGCTGCAGCATTTTTTGCAAGCTGTGCTTACAGACCAGAAACGTGGTGTTCAAATTTAAGTCCAACTGCTGTCGCCATTCGGCAAAACTAAAGTCGGCAGTCGGCCCCATGGCAAAGCCCCCCACCAAATGAATGGTGGCATCCAGGCGATCGTGACTCTGAATTAACGAGATCACTGAAGCTTCGTTGCTCATATCGGCGGAGACGAACCGCACCCGCGATCGCTCCGCTTCCGACAGTTGTGCCTGGAAGGCTTCCACCCCCTGGGACTTGATGTAGGGAATTGTGACCGAGGCGCCTTGGGCGAGCAACACGGCGGTGACGCCGCGCCCCAAACCGCCCGTGCCCCCAGTGACCAATACGTGGCGATCGCGCATAAACTCTGTTGGCTCTGTCTGCATAGCCCCATGGTAGCCCTGATCGCGCGATGCTTCTCAGCGGCCCTTGCTCCCCAGCCGTGATTCAGTCTCCGTTCGGGTTGGGGAGAGATCCCCATGACTGAGCCCACTGTTGGAGATCTCCTGCAACTGTTGGCCCCGCTCACGTCTCAGGACGACCAGACCCTGACTCGTTTCTGGTAGAACAATCTGCGTCCTAGTCCAAGCGCAATTGTCGCGTCAGCGCGGGCGACACCGGGCACCGGGTAAAAGTAAAAAACAGTGTCCCTATGTCAAGCCCCTTCTGACCAATGGGCAGACTCTAACTATTAACACGGGAGTTCTGCTGTCGAGCTGATCCCGGTCATGCCGGTATGGACAGATCCACCAATGACTTGAAGGAAGGGGCTCGACGATCGCTCAAGGGCAGGCTTGACGGCACGACCTTGAGAGTCACTGTTTTGGAATCGGGAAATCGCACATGGTTGTCACTAACGGGTGTTTTGTTGATTGGTCGCAACTGGCCTCAGAGCTAGATTTTGAAGTCATTGCCAAATTAAATTCGCCGCTGCTGGAGCGATCGCAATCTCCCGGACATTCCTTTGCTGATCTGTTAGCTCCGCTCAATCGCGATATTTGCCACGAGGTGATTCATCAGGTTGAGTTGCAATTGCAGGTAGTGACACAAACCCTGGCGATGCTCGAAAGCCAAACCTTCGACGTGATTTTGCAAGACATGTTGAGCACCTTTGCCCTCAAGGTGGGGGAAATTCTCAACGCCGATCGCACCACCGTCTTTCTGGTTGATCACAATCGTCAAGAGCTGTGGTCAACCGTCACGGAAACGGATCACTCCACCGCCGGCATCGAAATTCGTCTGCCGTGGCACCAAGGCATTGCGGGCGAAGTGGCCTGCACCAAAACCACGATCAATGTGCCGTTCGATTTTTATGATGATGTGCGCTCCGGGGCGGCCAAAAAGCTGGAAGCGCAGACTGGCTATCGCACCTACACGTTAATGGCGTTACCCGTGATCGATCAGCATGGAGAAGTGCTCGCCGTTGTGGAGGTGTTGAATAAATGTCTGCCGGATGCCGATCCCCGTGTGCCTCTCATTCACCGGATCGATCTGCAAGGCTTTACGCAAGCGGATGAGGTGCTGTTTGCTAGCTTTCGGGATGTGTTCCGGCTGATCTTAGAAAGCTCACAAGCCTTCTTTCAGGCGGCTAAGCGCCAAAAATCGGCCACTTTGTTGGTGAAGGCGACCCAAGCCCTGAACTATAGCGGGTCTTCGCTAGCGGCCACCCTGCATCGGGTTAAGCAAGAGGCGCAATATTTGCTGGAAGCGGACCACAGCACGATTTGGCTATTAGATCGCGATCGCGGCGACCTGTGGACTGATTTGCCGCTGCCCGATGGCACCACGCACCGCATGCGATCGCCCATTGGCGACGGCTACGTCGGTCAAGTCGCGGAAACGGGAACCATTTTGAACTTGCCCTGTGACGTGTACGCTCGCCCCGATTCGCAACTGGCTCAACGGGTTGATCGCGAGGGCCATTACCGCACCTATAGCCTGCTCTGTATGCCTGTCTTTGATACCGCCGGACAACTCATTGCCGTCACGCAAGTATTCAATAAATATCGCTCTGGCATCTCGCCCATTTCAGTGGTGCCCGAGCCAGCCAATGTGGAAGTGCCGACCTGCTTTAAGACCAGCTTTACCGACGACGATGAGTTTTTTATGCTGGCGTTCAACATTCACGCAGGAGCGGCGATCGAACGGGCCTTGAAACATGAGCAGTTGCAAGCAGAGGTCGCTCAGCTCCAGGCTGAAAATGAGCGCTTAAAAGCGCAACTGTCCCATTAGACATTTAAGTTTTTCAGCCAGATCTTGGCATTGTGATTCCATGTCGTCACTTGAGAGCGCTTATGAATTGCCATCGGTGGTTGATTGTATCCGGCAGCCTATTATCGACAACGCTAACGGCTGGCTGCCTAGGCTTCTTCTCGCCACCGGGAGGTGGAGTCGCCCCTGCCCCCGACACGACCGCTTCCGAAACGGCTCAAATTCGCACCATTTTGGGGTCTTTGACGCGGGGACAGCAGGCTTATTATCTGGAGAATGGGCAATTTGCCAGCGCGATCGCCGATCTTGATATTGGGGTCCGCCCGGGTGAAGGCGGCTATCAGGTGGAAATCGCTGATCTGCAGCCGACTCAGGTGGTGATGACGGCCACACCCGAAACCCCGGGCAATCCTAATTTTGCGGCGGGCGTATTTGCGATCGAGGGGGCTAACGGTACCACGACAGTGGTCGCCCAGTGTGAATCCGAAGCGGGCATTCCCCTTCCCCGGTTAGAAGGTACTGAAGCCGTCTGCGATAACGCTCAATAGCCAGATTCATCCAGCTTGGCGGCAAGTATTCAGAGGGGTGCTTAGGGATCAGGATTTTATAAAATGCCAGGTTTGTCGGACAGGCATCTTACCAGCTCTTGAACAGCCGAGACGGCTGTCCGCACCTAATTAAGTTTCCATTGCTTAGGGACTCGCACACCTTTCGCCATCGGTGGTGAAGGCTAGCGGGTAGTCGGGGCTGAGCGGGTCCGCGGTGTTGCCTTGAGCGCGAAATCCGTCGCCGCCCACCAGGGTGTATTGCTTGATGAAGGTGCCCCATTGCTGTGCGGCAAACGTTTTGGGCGGGGTGGTCTCGTCAAACATGGCCAGATGCGTGGGGCAAATGGGGTGCCAGTCGTCTCCTAACAGCAGGCCCGCCCGCCCATCGAGCTGGGCGGCATCGTACCAAAAGTCAAACTGGTCAATCCGCCCCGAAATCGCCAGCACGGTTGGGTCATTCAGCAGGTAAGCCAGCGCCGAGGCAGAACGATAATCGGTTGTTAACAGCAGCGGCGGTTCAGCAAAGGGGGCGGCCTCGCGCTTGAGCCACTCAGCGGTCAGCTGCCAACCATACACCATGCGGGTATCATCGTCTCCCGTGTCGGCGATCAGGGCGGAAATCGGCATGAAGGTGAAATGAACAACGAGGAGGGTTGCGACGACGGTGCCCAACCCGAGAGTCGTATTAAGCAGGTGGCGATCGCGTACCTGATGCGATCGCTGGGAACTGAGAAACTGCCCCGCCAGTAAGGGAAACAACAGCGGATAGGCCAGAATGTTCCAGTAATAAAGGACGGGCGCGATGAGGGACAACGCCGCGAGCAGCAACGAAGACGTGGCGAAAATGATGAGCGCGACTCGCTGATAAGTCGCCCCAAAGGCTGACGTAAAGCCTCGCTGGGGGCAGCGCCAGGTGAGCCAACTATGCAGCGGGCCAAAGAGCAAGGCGCTGAGCAGCGCAAACCCGATGGGGCCAAACCAGTTAATTGTGGATGATGGGGTCTGGACGCTGCGACCTAAATAAAACTGAAAGGAAGCCCAATCGTGCTGCGAGTTCCACCAAAACACCGGGGTCATCACGAGCAAGGCCAGGGTGATCGCACCATACAGGTGTCCGTTTGTGAAGAGCGATCGCCAGCGGGGGTGGGTAGCGATCGCCACCAAAAAGCCCACCCCCAAAAACAGCGCCACATATTTAGACAGCCCTGCCAACCCGATGAGCAGCCCAGCGGCATACAGCCAGGCATAAGAGTGGGGGCGATCGCGGTTCAGGAAACGAATCAGACAATAGCTGGCCGCCGTCCCAAACCAGATCAGCCAGTGGTCGTGCCAGGCCATGGCTAAGAACAAGAAAAATAACGGCGAAGAGAGCAGCAGCAAGCCTGTGAGCCAAAAGGCATTGCCCCCCTGACGACCATACAAGCGTTGGCAAATGACCCAATACAGCCCCAATAGCAAGCCCGTCGTGATGAAGTTGGGCAGCCGTAGAACGAAGGGCGATCGCCCAAAAGCCGCTGCAAATATGCCCTGCACCCAGGCGTGAAAGGGCGGATGGTCAAAATAAGACCAGTCGAGATGCTGCCCCCACAGCCAGTAATATGCCTCATCAGGATTGGGAAACGCCCCCAGCCAATAGATGAGTCGCAGGCCCAGCAGTAATAAAAGAATGCGCCAGTAGCGGCGCAGTACTAAAGAAGTCATGGCGGGCTCGGGGCAGAGATGAGTTGGCAGGCTAAGGGCTAGGACAATTCACGCCGAGCAAGACTTGCGGGAGCGCATAGCCAAGATACACGATCGCGGGCGTCTCGCTAGGCTACTGGGTGGTCGATTGGGTGAGGATGGCGCTATAGCAATCCGCAGTCAGGTGCCGAGAGCCCAAAAGTTTAAAGTATGGGCATTGAATCGAAGTGTGGACAGCCGTCTCGGCTGTCCTGGGGCGAGCAAGATGCTTGCTCAACAAAACTTGGGTTGGATTTGAAACATCCTGCTTCCTAACCTAAGCCCCTCGTTTTTCCCTCAAATCAATGAACGGAGCTATCTGCGCAACGCTATACAACCAAACAGGCCCCTTAGCTCTGCCACCCATTTGACCCATTTGGGTTGATGGGTAAAATGGTACAAATGTATGACAGGTGAATGTTATGCAACTTTCTCCAACTGCTTTTGCCGCGGCCCGCACCTTTATCAAGACCCAGGCCCGATCGCTAGAAAAGGCCCGCTTTGACTATTATTTCGAGCAAGGTTCGGCAGAGGCCGTCTGGTCGGCGTTGGCAACCTGGCAGAATGCCGATGGCGGCTTTGGCCATGGCTTAGAGGCCGACGTGCGATCGCCAGAGAGTTCCGTGATTTGCACGTCGATCTCCTTCCAAGTATTGCGATCGCTCCACACCCCTGCCACCCACCCGCTGGTGAAAACGGGTTTGGCTTATTTGATCGAGCAGTACAATCCGCAGACAGTGAATTGGCGCGCGATACCGCCGACGGTGGATCAGAGTCCCCATGCGCCGTGGTGGGGCAACTCGGCCAGCGATCTCTACGACGAATTTTCGCTCAATCCCACAGCTGAAATTTTGGGCTATTTGTATGACTACGCCGATGCCGTGCCCCCCGAGATCATTGCTCAGGTCACTGCCAAAGTAGTCGAGACAGTGCAACAGTGCGACGCCTTAGAAATGCATGATCTCCTCTGTTGTTTGCGGTTGGGGCAAACCGAAACGCTCCCAGCGGCAGTCGCGGAGCCTCTGATGGCAAAGCTCAAAGTTTTGGTGCCGCAAACGGTGGATACCGAACCTGCGAGTTGGGCTGACTATGGGCTGCGACCGTTGCAGGTCGTCGAGCAGCCGCGATCGCCCTTTCGAGCTGGTTTAGAGGCGGCGATCGAAGCGAACTTGGATTATGAGATTGCGACCCAGGCCGCTGATGGCAGTTGGGGACCGACCTGGTCGTGGGCAGACGACTTTCCTGAGGCTTGGGCGATCGCGCAACGAGAATGGGCCGGGGTCTTGACGCTTAACAACCTCCTGGTGCTGCAGCAATTTGGCCGCATCGCAACAACTTAAAACAATGCTCAAAGAAAACTTGACTAGCGGTAACTAAACGTTGCCGGAACGTTGGGAAAAGCCTAAGAAGTCTCCGATTTCCGGGCTTGATGCCCCAGGGGGGTATTGTATTTCCCAACTGGGGTGGCTTAACTGAGGGGTGAGAACGGAGTGTGGATTGCACTCAACGTTGCCCCTAGATTTTGAGCTTTTCTGCATGTTGATGAATCGATTTTTGACTCAAGCCGCGATCGCTGCCTCCCTGCCTACACTGCTGCTTGCCTGTAGCCCCCAAACCACTCCGGACGCCGACACCACTTCCGAATCGGCCCCCGAAGAAGAAGTCGCTGCGGCCACCGATGGCACGGGCGAGTTAACCATTCGAGCGAATGGTGAAGACTTTGTCCGTCAGGGGTTTGTGACCAAAGATGGCTGGGAAGTCAGCTTTGACCATGTGTACGTCACCCTAACGGGGATTACCGCCTACCAGAGCGATCCGCCATTCGACGCCGAGGCTGGGGGCACCCCCGAAGCGACCGAAACCGTCGCTATTGCCGAAACTGTGACGGTCGACTTGGCGGAGGGCGACGACAATGCTGAACCCATCATGGTGAAATCCGTTGAAGCGCCCGCCGGTCGCTACAATGCCTTGTCTTGGCAGATGATGCCCGCTGCGGAGGGACCTGCCGCTGGCCAAACCATTTGGATGCAAGGGACGGCTACCAAAGCGGGCGAGACCATCGACTTTGTCGTGAAGCTTGATCCCGAGCTGGAGTATGTGTGTGGCGACTTTGTCGGCGACGAGCGCAAAGGCATTCTCAATGCTGATGAAGCGGCTGATTTAGAGGCCACCTTCCACTTTGATCATTTATTTGGCGATGGCGAAGCGCCTGCCGATGACGACATCAATACCGGAGCGCTGGGCTTCGATCCGCTGGCGGCGATCGCGGATGGTGGCACCCTCGATGTGGATATGGCCGCGCTGGAGGCCCAACTAACGCCCGAAGAATACCAAACCCTGATGGGAATTTTGCCCAGTCTCGGCCACGTGGGCGAGGGGCACTGCGAGGAAACTCAACTGGTGGATAGCTAATGAAGGGGTTCGGTTCAGCGCTGCGTAGCGGTCTCCAACACTTAGGCATCGTGGCGATCGCGATGGGCAGCTTGCCCGGAGTCGCGATCGCCCACGGGGCGCATATTCAAGCGCGCACCGCCACGGCGATGGAAATTCAAGCCACCTATGACTCGGGTGAGCCGCTGGCGGAGGCGACGGTGCAGGTCTTTGCGCCCGATGATCCGCAGACGCCGGTATACACTGGCCTGACGGATGCCGACGGCAAATTTGTGTTTGTGCCCACAGCTCCGGGCAATTGGGAGGTGTCGGTGCGGCAAGCGGGGCATGGTGATATTGCCGTCGTCCCCGTCGAGTCTGAGGGGGCGATCGCCAGTACCTTTACGAATGATGCCGGTCTGAGTCTGCTACAGCGCGGGATCGTAGCGGGGGCGGTAACCTGGGGCTGTGTCGGCACGGCATTGTTTTTTGGGCGACGAGGTAAGCAATAGTGCATATTCCTGACGGTATTTTGCCTGCTCCCGTCTGCGTCGCTGGGTATGCGATCGCGGGGGGCATGACCTGGGTCGCCCTCAAGCAAATCAAGAAAACGTCAGACTCTCAGGTCGAAGTCCCCAAAGCTGCCCTCATGGCCGCCGCGTTTTTTGTCGGTTCCTCCCTCAGCCTGCCGGTGCCGCCCGTCTCGGTGCATCTGGTGCTGAACGGCCTACTCGGCATCGTTTTAGGCTGGTACGCCTGGCCCGCGATTTTAATTGGCCTATTGCTTCAGGCGATATTGCTGGGGCACGGGGGCGTCACCACGTTGGGCGTCGATGCCGTCATGATGGGCATTCCCGCTTTGCTGGCAGGGCAACTGTTTCAACTCCGTCATTACCTGGGCAAGTCGCTGCCGCCCAAGGTCTCCCTCGGTTTGTTTAGCTTTGTCGCGGGCGCGTTTGGCGTGGGCCTGTCGGCGCTGGTCTTTTTTGCCTTAGTGATTTTTGCGATTCCCTCGACGCTCGAACAAAGTACTGAAAAAAGCTTTCTCACGGCGCTGATGTTGGGCCACATTCCCCTGATTTTTTTAGAAGGGGTGTTTGCCGTGCTGCTGTGCTTTTTCTTACTGCGCGTCAAACCCGAATTATTAGAGCGTTAATGTTATGGCTGTTAGTCTCCATGCCGATGTTTATATTCCTGGCCAATCGGCGATTCATCGCTGGGCGGCGCGGCCCAAGTTGCTCAGCCTGCTGGGGCTGATGTTTGCGATCGCCATGGTGCGACATTTGGTATTGCTGCCATGGGTATTTGGGGTGGTGATTAGCCTGTATCTGTGGTCGCAGCTGCCATTCACCTATCTTTGCCGTCGGCTCCCCTATCCAGGGCTTTTCATCGTGGCGATGGTGGGGCTGTTGCCGTGGATTTCGGGGGAAACGGTGCTCTGGCAAGGGTGGATTTTTTCCTTACGGTTGGAAGGCATCCAAATGGCGGCGCTCATTGCGGGCCGCTTTCTAGCGATTTTGACCACCGGGTTTGTGTTGTTAGGGACGACTCCCTTTCTGACCCTGCTAGAAGCCATGCGATCGCTCGGCATCCCTACGTTATTGACCGATATGACGTTGCTGACCTATCGCTATTTGTTTGATGTCGCCAACCAACTCGCCACTATGCGCCAAGCGATGGAGTTGCGCGGCTATGGCCACTCGCGACAAACGCTGCGGCGGCATTGGAACTGGCTCGCAGCCCTCTTTGGTAGTTTGCTGCTGCGCAGTTATGAACAATCGCAGCGAGTTTACAGCGCGATGCGGCTTCGGGGCTACGGTCAGCAACCGCCTCGCGCCTTGCAGCGCACTGCGGGAGCAGCCCTCACCCTGCCCACCATTTTGACGTTGACGGCTGCCGTCAGCGTTGTGATTTGCGAACTTTCTCTGGCATCGTTATGAAACCTTCTCTAAACTCAGTCTCATCGTCTAGCCCGTCACCGGTCGTGTCGATTCCTACCGCTCCCCACAGTCTGGTTCGCCCAGTGGCGATCGCGCTACAGGATTTGGCCTTTTCCTATCCTGACAATCCCGATATTTTGTGCGGCTTGACCGTTGATATCCGCGAAGGCGAGCGGGTTGGGCTGATTGGCCACAACGGTTGCGGCAAAACCACTCTGTTCATGTTGCTGTGCGGCTTGCTCGCGCCCCAGTCGGGCACCATTCACCTGTTTGATCGCCCCGTCGAGCCGAATCAGTTTCGTCCCGAGTTGGGCTTTCTCTTTCAAGATCCCGAAGACCAGCTATTTTCGCCCTCCGTGCGGGACGATATTGCCTTTGGCCCGTTGAATTTGGGCCTATCAGAGGCCGAAGTTCACGAGCGGGTTGAGGCGGCACTGGAACTCACAGGCATCCAATTTCTGGCCAATCGCCCCCCGCACCACCTCTCTGGCGGTGAGAAGCAAATGGTGGCGATCGCAGGCCTGATGGCGATGTGTCCCCGCGTGTTGCTCTATGACGAGCCCACCGCCAGCCTCGACATGCGCACCCGCCGCCGCCTGATTCAGTTTTTGCAAAGGTCTGACGAGACGCTGTTGCTGGCTTCCCACGATTTGGAGTTTTTGCTGGAGGTGTGCGATCGCGTTCTCCTGATCGACGAGGGTCGCTTAATCGCGGATGGCAACCCCGTCGACATCATGGGCGACCAAGCCCTCATGGAAAAACATGGCCTGGAAAAGCCCCATTCCCTCATGCCCCACATCGAAATGCACCACAACATCCGACCGTAAGCAGCAACTCAACCAACGAAGTGTGAACAGCCGTCTCGGCTGTTCTGATTGAGGGGGATCGTTTCCTCATCTCAATTCTGTACTTTGCCGCTATATTTGGCCCTCACCCCAATCCCTCTCCCAAGCTATAGCCCAAGGGGCATTCAAGAAAGGGAGAGGTGCTTTGAGGGAGTGGGGTTTGCAGTCCTGTTGCAGAGAATTGGGATTACTGACGATCGCCAGAACCGCTATTTCTCAAATGTGGAAAGGGCGGAACAAGCGCCACATTTTGCACATCCGGCGTTGATGGCTTCTGAGGTCATGCCAGCGGCTTTCAACAACGCGCCCACTTTTTGATACAGGGCAAACATGAAGTCGCTGCTAGGGGCGGGATGGTTGGCCAGCGGCGTTTCGCTAATGGGCACAAAGGGCACAACGAAGGGGTAGACGCCCAAGTTGATGAGGCGATCGCTCGCCTCCACCAGCGTTTCTAAACTATCGCCCAGTCCTGCCAGCAAATAAGTGCTCACCTGGCCCCAACCGAACACCTTCACCGCTGCCTCAAACGCATCAAAATAATGACTCAAAGGCACTTCCGCTTTCCCCGGCATGATGCGAGCCCGCACTTCGGGGTCCACCGCTTCTAAGTGCATGCCCAAGCTATCGACGCCCGCCGCTTTCATCCGCTCAAACCAGACAAAATCGTCCGGCGGTTCGCACTGCGCCTGAATCGGGAGGTTCACCCGAGCTTTGATGGCTTTGGCACATTCCGCCAGGTAGGCCGCGCCGCGATCGCTGCTGTTGGGCGTCCCCGTAGTCATGATCATGTTAGAAACGCCATCTAAACGCACGGCCGCTTCCGCGACTTCTGCCAGCTGTTCCGGCGTTTTGCGGGCGATGGTGCGATCGGCATCCAGAGATTTTTCAATGGCGCAAAATTGACAGGCCGTCGATTCGTCGCGATAGCGCATACAGGTTTGCTGCACGGTGGTCGCCAGCACATCGTGACTGTGCAGCAGCGCAATCTTCCAATAGGGAATGCCGTCAGCGGTCGTCAAGTTGTAGAACTCTGGCTGCTTGGGAAAGGCGATGGGGGCGATCGCTTCATCGGCGTGGGCGAGCGTCGCTGTGGCCGCATCGCTGCTCTGCACGGAATAGGGTGACTGGCTGGCAGTCCCCGTGTAAATCGGCACCATCACTGTGGTTCCGTCTACGGTCACGGCTTTGTGATCCGACGGTCCTGCCCCGCCCTTGCGGCCAGCGGCTCCCACTGCCGGGTCGACCATCTTCAGACCGTGGGTTTGCAATTCGGTGATGAGTCGTTGCTTGTTCATGATTCTTCAGATGACGAGTAGCAGAGTCTAAATTGAGCGAGCCGGAAGCCACGCAGCAGTAGTGGCTAACGGGGAAGGGGGGCAGCGGGAGCCACCGGCACAGAGGCGTTGGAGTGATTTTGCGGAACCAGGGGAATCATTTTGCGGGGCGAGCCCGCCGCTGGTCGGGATTGATTAATCATCCCCCGATCCCGGCTAAACCATGGCCCTGCACCTCTGCGGGGGACGGATTAATCGGAGGGAGTGGGTTCTGGAGTGGGGGGTACGGCATCTGACGGGGTGGCGTCTGCTTCTACCGCAGGCAGTTGAGGCACGGGGGCGCCCTGAGCCTGCATCACGGCCCAGGCTTGCTGATTGAGCTGTAACTTAAGCAGATCGGGGCGGGCATAGTGGCCGACCGAATCCATCATGCGCTTGCGTTTCACAATCAGGGAAAAGTCGAGATCGGCGATCGCCATCCCCTCGCCTTCCACCACCGGGTCACAGAGATGCGCCCCTTCTGGACTAATGATGGCGGTATAGCAGCCGCCACTTAGCGCCTTATGGAGCTGTTCGTTGGGCGTAATCTGAGTCTTTTGTTCCGCAGTGAGCCAACCTGTCGCGTTCACCACAAAGCAGCCAGATTCCAGCGCGTGATGCCGCATCGTGACTTCCATCTGTTCAGCAAAAATGGAGCCCACCATGGAACCGGGGAACTGCCCACAGTGAATCTGCTCGTGCTGCGCCATGAGGCTGTATCGCGCCAGGGGATTGTAGTGCTCCCAACAGGCTAGGGCACCCACCCGACCAACGGCAGTATCCAGCACGGCGAGTCCGGCTCCATCGCCCTGGCCCCACACCATGCGCTCATGGTACGTCGGTGTAATTTTGCGACGCTTATGGATTAGAGTACCGTCGGCATCAAAGATGAGTTGGGTGTTGTACAGCGAGCCTTCGTCGCGCTCATTTACGCCGAGCACCACCACCATTTCATAAGAGCGGGCCGCACGACTCACCGCATCCACGACAGGACCGGGCACCGTCACCGCCTGCTCATACAGCAACATGTGGGCTTTGCCCATGAGCACCGGGGGCTCCACAAAGGAAAAATAGGGATAGTAGGGAATGAACGTTTCCGGAAAAACGATGAGCTGCACCCCTTCTTTGGCGGCAGCAGCGATCGCCTCTAGCACTTTTGCCGTCGTGCCATCGCGACTGTAGAGGACAGGACTAATCTGCACGGCGGCAGCACGAACTGTTTTGGCGTCATTCATCGGTATCAGGAGAGCCAGCGGACAACAGGGGGAAACACACAGGATCTATCGTAATGCGGCTGGTCTTTGATGCGGCCTGATCAGGCGACCAAAGACCAGCCGCCGCGATCGCTTACATGGTCCAAGTATCGAGAATAAAGGCGCCCTCTTTGCGATGAACCAGCACAATGTCAAGCACATCCAGCGGGTTGATGGGGCGAATGCCAGGAATCAAAGACGGTTCGCCGTGACCGTAGAGCGCTTGCAGGGCAAAGCGACAGGCATAGACTTTACCGCCTTCTTCCATCACTTTGACCAGCTGGTTATTCATCGCCATGTGACCGGGAAACGCTTCATCCCCCAGCTTTGGAAAGCCGCGCTGGACTCCCAACGTCACCCCGGGGCCATAGAGCAACACAGAAGTGTCAAACCCTTTGCGAATCAAGCGGGTCGCCTGCAACAAA
The DNA here is from genome assembly GCF_004212215.1 of Leptolyngbya iicbica LK. Taxonomy (NCBI): domain Bacteria; kingdom Bacillati; phylum Cyanobacteriota; class Cyanophyceae; order Leptolyngbyales; family Leptolyngbyaceae; genus Leptolyngbya; species Leptolyngbya iicbica. The sequence goes on along the minus strand of NZ_QVFV01000001.1, from coordinate 228,523 downwards.
TTCACCAAACCGATCGAGCCTTCAAAAGCCACCGTGTGAAACGTAACCAGGGCCTTCTCGCCAGGTTCTGCCTGGACATCGGGAAAGACTTTCTCTTCGTAATCAACAAAAAAGTCGCCAGCCTTATGGGCAGGGGTCGTCACTTCAGGCATGGATTCAATTCCTAAAAAAAACTTCGAGGGATTGCAGTTATCTCAACGGCAATAAACTGCACCGTAAAGGTCTCTTTTCCTAATGCATGTATCGAGATTTACAAAAGCTTGAGGATTGGCGTTAAAGACAGCGGGTCTGTAGATTTCACCAGGCATTGGCGCGATCGCGGCGGATCAACCTGTCTAAAGTGATAGGTGGGCGATCGCTGCTTTGGGGCTGCTCAGCCATGCGCTCACGTTGGAAATGCCTTGCCTGGAGAGCGATCGCGCGTCCCATCATCAGGTTCCTGTGGGCCTCGCTACCCGGTTAGATAACTGACCACAGACATCTTTTCACCATAAGACCCTAACGGTATCGACAGAGCGTTAAGTTCTGTAGCGAGCACTACACGCACCATGATTTTTCCCCATTACGGTGAATTTAACAGAACTTAGGTCCTGTTCAGTTTTTCTCACGAATGCTGACAAGTCGTGCCAACGGTTTGTTTGTAAATAGTTTGTTGGCCAGTGATCGGTTCGCCTTCAGGGTGGCTGGAACTGTAATCAATGGTTCGCTGGTTTTGAATCGGCAGTCTTGGTTTTTTAGTCCGTTAACTTAGTCATTTTGGGGTCTGGTTATTAAGTATGAAAACCCACTATTCCGTACTCATTGTTGGGGGTGGTCAGGCGGGGCTCTCAGTGAGCTATTACCTCAAGCAGCGGAATCTTGATCACCTGATTTTTGAGAAACATCAGGTGGCCCATTCTTGGCAAGACAAACGGTGGGATTCATTTTGTCTGGTCACCCCCAACTGGCAATGTCAGCTACCGGGCTTTCCCTACCAGGGCGACGACCCCCACGGCTTTATGGTCAAGTCGGAAATCGTTGAATACGTTCGGGCTTATGCCAAAAGCTTTGACGCTCCCGTGAAAGAGGGGGTGGCAGTGACGCGAGTGCAGCAATTGGGCGATCGCTTTGGGGTGAGCACCTCCCTGGGCGAGTTCACCGCTGATCAGGTGGTCATCGCGGCGGGGGGGTATCACAAACCCCGCATTCCCCGTTTGGCAGAGCGACTGCCCCGGTCGATTCACCAAATCCATTCTTCGCAGTATCGCAACCCCGATCAGCTACCTGAGGGCGACGTCATGGTGGTCGGCACCGGACAATCCGGTTGCCAAATTGCGGAAGATTTGCACCTGGCCGGGCGACGAGTGCACCTCTGTGTAGGCAGTGCGCCGCGATCGCCCCGTCGCTATCGTGGCAAAGATGTCGTGGACTGGCTCGATCAAATGGGCTATTACGATATGCCGATCGACGAGCATCCGCAGAAGGAGACCGTGCGCCATCGCACCAATCATTACCTCACTGGGCGAGATGGCGGTCGCGAGATTGACCTGCGGCAGTTCGCCACTGAAGGCATGCAGCTCTACGGACGTTTGCAGGATATTGATGGCGATCGCCTCTACTTCAAGCCCGACTTGAAGCAAAACTTAGATGGGGCTGATGCCGTTGCCGAAAGCATCAAAAAAACGGTGGATCGGTTCATCGAGCAGCAGCAACTCGATATTCCTCCCGAAGCGCCGTACTGTCCCATTTGGGAACCACAAAAAGATCCCACAGATGTGGCGATCGCCGATGCCAACATCCGCTCAGTAATCTGGTCTACGGGCTATCACACCAACTTCCGCTGGATTGAGGTGCCCGTGTTTGATGGCCAGGGCTATCCTTGCCATGATCGTGGCGTCACTGCCGTTAAAGGCATGTACTTTATCGGTTTACCCTGGCTGTATACCTGGGGGTCAGGGCGGTTTTCTGGGGTCGCCCGCGATGCTCAATATATTGCCGATCATTTGCTGACCAAGCGCAAGTACCAATCGCCCCTCTTGGAGCGCATTAACGAAATGGCGATCGGGTCTTAGGAGAACGCCAGGAATAACAATACCGATCGGTTGTGCATGATGCGGCACTAAGAGCGTTGCGCTGAAATAACCTTTTTAGATCAGCTGAGAAACAGTAGGGGTTGGGCATTGCCCAACCCCTACAGAGATCTTTTTAGGCTACCGGCTTAATCGATAGGCCGGAACACCTGATTTGTAGTGCTGCCTGACTTAGCCGTAACAGGTTAATGGGGGCGATCGCCAACGCCAAGCTTACGCTTCGTACTGTCTTTCGATGAATGAGCGACCCGCCATCAATGCGGCACTGCTGGTCGAGTATTCATAACCGTCATTCAATACGTCCAGCGCCGAGTTGATCAGCCAACATTGATACCCGTGCTGGCGGTTATGACTGACACCAATGATCCATCCCGGCAAGGCCGACAGCTGTACAAATTGAGTATTGTCCATAGCTTTTATAGATTATTAAACTAATCTTAAGCTAAAGGTGCCCAGATGGTTGCCTTTAAAGCTCAGTGAAGCTATGTCATGTAGTTGCGTTGCCGTCCTGGTTAATGGAAAGAACCGCAGACGGTGAGGGTAGCCAAGCGACAAAAAACACGGGTAATGCAGGATCTGTTGTCGACTACTGCTCCACCACGAGGCGCGACAGGCTGGTGCCGGGATAGTACACGCCCAAAATTTGGTCGTAGCTGTAGCCGTTGACGGCGTGGTCTTTGGCCCCGTGTTGGCTCATCCCCTGACCACCGTGGGCCTCTTGCACAATTTGATCAGACGCGGCATACAGAGACTCGACAATACCACCGTTGTAGCTGATGAACTCACCCGCCGTTTCAGCCACCGCGCGTTGGGTGTTGGCGGTTTCCAGGTTGATGCCTTTGTAAGCCTGGAACCGCTGGGTGTTGTCGAGATCCCAATAATCGCTAGCAGGACGCACGTGGTGGGTTAGGGCGTAAGAGCGAGCCGCGACCGCTTGAGCTTTGAGAGCTTCGAGGGGCCAGTGGTGGTACATTTCGCTGCCGACCACGCTGGAGAGATAGTCGCCTAAACGGACAAAGTTCACGGCCATCAACTGGCCGCCATCGTTGTAGAGCAGTACTCGCCCTTTGAACCAACCATTTTTGACAAAGACGAAGCCGCCGGACTCGGCCTCTAGCCACACGGCTCCCCCCAGTTGGCAACCCCCAAAGCTGATGCCCGAAGCGGTTGGAGACGCGGTCAAGCTGGTTTGGGCGGCGATGTCGCAGTGGGCGGACCCGTCGGTAGTGATGACCCACCCTTGGGAACTTGAGCCGACGGTTAGGGATGAGACATCGCGGGCGATCGCAACCCGCATTTCTAAAACGTTATCAATCACATCGCCCGTAATGGCGACGGATTGCACTTGCGGCGCCTCGGGCTGTGACTGGGCAGTGGCCGATGCGGCGCTGGCGGTGGAATTACCGGCGGTCTGGTCAGCGGATGAGGGGGGAGGCGCAGCTGGGTTGGCGATCGCGGTGTGTCGTTGCGATCGCTGAATGCGGTACAAATCGACCACAGCCTGCCGCACCGCCCCGGTCGTGCGCCATAAGCTTTCTTCAACCGGGGTGGCAGTGCTGCCGACAGTGGGCATCGCCTTGAATATCAACGCGCCAGATAACAAGGCCCCGCTGGCAAAGGTCAGCCGCCGCAGGGGAAATTTAGGGTCGCGATGACACAATCGCTGAATTCGCTGCCACTCTTGGTGAAACTGCAACGCCATGGCTGCCTACTTATGATTACAAATGGAATTTATAAACACCCTGTATTCTGGCTTAATTTAACCGCAATGTGAAAAACTGGCGACTACTCGGTTCGCAAATGCACCAATCGCAGGTCCAGGGTCATAGGGGCTTCGGGGTGAACCACTAGCGGGGGTAGGGGCTCGGGCACTGGACCATCCGTCACGGGCACAAACCTTTGCTGGAAGCGCGATCGCGCGACTTCGAGGGAAGGGGGCAGCGTCTCTGCATCAACGGGGTCGGTGTGATAAATCATGCCGCCGAGGTGCTGCGATTTCCAAGTATCAATCACGTCAAATCGCAGGGGCACGTGGGGCGTTAAGGCCGCATGATCGGTATCGAGGGGCGATCGCGCTCGAAAGCGCACGGCTCCAACGTAGTCGCCCGCTACCCCTGTGGAACGTAGGGGCACCCGATGACCGTTACATAAAATGGCGTACCGTTTCGCGAGGGCGCCGACTGCGGGGGCATCGCCGACCGCCCCGGTGAGAAAGAGTTGCACCCGCTCCATTGAGTTATCCACCGGGCGCGAGGTCCCCCCGCCTCCGGCATCGCCAATCACCGGCCATGGTTCCAGGGCGGTGCGGAGTTCCAGCACCTGTGCCGGGTTGTCGCGTAACGCAATCTTGCCGTTTTGCGGGAATCGACGCAGCAAAAACGGCGTAAACCAGTCCAGCTCAAAAGGCAGACCTGCGGTTTTTAGCTCCTTCAGCACGATTTGAAAATCTTGAATTAAATAGTGGGGCAGCAGCCAGCGATCGCGCAGCTCTGGTCCCCAGCGCTTGAGCGGTTGGGTAAACGGCTGTTGCCAAAAGCGGGCGATTAAGGCCCGAATCAGCAACATTTGCAGCAGCCGCAGACCCGTGTAGGGGGGCATTTCGAACCCGCGAAATTCCAGCAGCCCGAGTTGGGCAGCGGGATTATAGGTGGGGTACAGCTTATCGATGCAGAGGGCGGTGCGGTGGGTGTTGCCGGTCACATCTTGCAAGAGGGGACTGAGTAATCGATCCACCACTTCAGGGGCGATCGCTTTGCCCGGCATCAAGGCCAGAAAGGCCAGTTCCAGTTCGTACAGGCTGTCGTGGCGGGCTTCGTCAATGCGGGGCGACTGGCTGGTGGGGCCGATGTATTGCCCCGCGAAGACATAGGACAGGCTGGGGTGATGCTGCCAGTAGGTAATCAAGCTGCGCAGCAAATCTGGTCGTTGGAGGAGGGGACTGGTCGCGGGCGTTTTGCCGCCAATGGTGATGTGCGAACCGCCGCCCGTGCCCAGCAACTGACCGTCACGACCATATTTTTCGCAAGCGAGGCCGCAGGCGATCGCCTCCTCATCCAATGCGTGGTGTAACTGCACCAGCTCGGGCCAGGTGGCAACCGGGTGAATGTTAACTTCCAACACTCCCGGGTCTGGCGTGAGTTTAAACCCCTCAATGCCTTGATTAATGGGGGGACCATAGCCGCTCAACTGCACGGGCTGATCCAGCACTTCTGCCGTGGCCTCAATCGCGGTAATCACGTCGGCAAAGCTGCGGCCTGTGGCGATCGGCGGCAAAAACACCTGCACGATGCCGTTTTCTACAGAGACGACCAAAGCGAGGCGAATACTATCCGCCGGGGCAAGGGAGGAGACCGCTTCAGGGCGAATAGGGGCACTATCAAAGGCGGGTTGCGCCTCGGTCAAAAGCTGCTCGGTATCGGTGAGTTCGGTCAAGGGCAGCCGCAGCCCGACGGGGCCATCCCCCGGCACCAACACCATGCCTTGGTCAAAGCCCGTCCAGCGGCAGCTTTGCCAGAGGGGGGTGCCATTCACTTCCGTGGTCAGCAACGGCAGTACAAAGCCAGCAGGTACAGTTTCTTCGATTTCGTAGGCGGGCATGATCGCCGCGTGGGGAATCGCGAGACAGGTAGCCAATTCGTAGATAAAGCTTTTGGCGGCCGCCCAAGTTTGGGGCTTCCCCGAGGGGGCAGCGGTGGCGAGCAGGTCGGCGTTGCCCCACAACGGTTGGCCATCCAGTCGCCAAAAACATCCCAAAGCCCAGCGCGGATAGGGTTCGCCAGGATATAGTTTGCCGATGCCGTAATGTCGTAGGCCGCCAACCGGGTTTAAGCGCTGTGCCAAACGCAGTAATAGGGCCTCGGCGAGCTGCCGTTTTTCGGTGCCCAGGGCTTCGTAGCGCCATTGCAAATCAGTGCGATCGCGGGCCGAAACGTAGGTCGGCTCACCCCCCATCGTCAGCCCAATTTGGGCGGCGTGCAACCGTTGGTCAATTTGGCGACCCAGGGCGTCAATCGCAGTCCACTGAGCTTTGGTAAACGGCTGAATAGTCACAGGCTTCGTGCTTAAGCAATCGGCGGGAGGGGTGAATCGAAATGATGTCAGAGCTATCCTAGGGCAGCGTGGTTGGAACCGTGCTAAATCTTTTCGGACTTTTAGGATTGTGCTGTGTCGCCATCAAAACCGAAAGCCCCTCGTAATCGTACCTTGACGCTGTCGTCCACTGACGGTCAAATCTATGGGGCGCGGCTCCAACGGTGGACTCAGGCGATGCCGCTTGAGGCCGTGCTTGACACGACGGTGCAGCAAGATTGCCAAGGGGCGATCGCCTATCTGCCCACTGCCTGCATCGATCTCCTTATACTTGACCCCCCCTACAATCTCCGCAAAAATTTCAACGGCCAATTGTTTCAGTCGCGATCGCCCGTCGATTACCTCACGTGGTTTGAGTCCTGGCTGCTGCCCCTCAAGCGCTTGCTCAAGCCCACCGCCTCACTCTACGTCTGTGCAGACTGGCAATCATCGGCCATTTTGTATCCGTTGCTGGCGGAGCATTTCACCATCCGCAATCGAATTACGTGGGAGCGCGAAAAGGGGCGAGGAGCCAAAACGAATTGGAAGAACGCCGCTGAAGATATCTGGTTTGCCACGGTTTCCGATCGCTACACCTTTAACGTGGAGGCGGTGAAGCTGAAGCGCCGGGTGATCGCTCCCTATCGCGATCGCCACGGTGCGCCCAAAGATTGGCAAGACTCCCAGCAGGGCCGCTTTCGCCTGACCCACCCGTCGAATTTGTGGACGGATATTTCGGTGCCGTTTTGGTCGATGCCGGAAAACACCGACCACCCGACTCAAAAGCCCGAAAAGCTCATCGCCAAGCTCATTCTTGCCAGCAGTCAGGCTGGGGATGTGGTGCTCGATCCGTTTCTAGGGTCAGGCACCACGTCGGTGGTGGCCAAAAAGCTGCAGCGCCACTACATCGGCATTGAGACCAACCGGGAGTATTGCTGTCTGGCCGAAAAGCGACTGGCCTTGGCGGAGCGCGATCGCCGCATTCAAGGCTATACCGACGGTTACTTTTGGGAACGCAACTCCGCCCCGCCAATCTCTACAGAAACTGCCCACTGACATCAAAATTCCTGTAAATTTCAGCAATTTTCTCCCATTTTGGGCATACCTTATCAGGAGAAGGATTCATCCGAGAGGAGTCTTCATGAAGCTGGTGAAAAAGATTGTGGCCGGATTGCTGCTGCTGTGGGGGCTCCCGCTCAGCATTTGGGCAACCGTGGAAGCCTTCAACCCGAATATTCCAGCAGAGGATAAAGAAGGAGCCATCCCGGCGCTGATCTTTTTCGGCTTGCCCCCGATCGCCATTAGCGGACTTTTGATTCACAGTCTGCGGCAACAACACCAAGCCAGTGAGCAGAAGAGCGATCGCGAACTTGAGTTACTCTTTCTCACCGAACTGCAAGCGAATAATGGCGTGGTAAGCCCGATCATTTTTGCCACAAAGACCGATCTTTCCTTAGATGATGCCAAAGCTTATTTGGATGAAAAAGCGGTGCAGCTCAACGGTTTGTACGAAGCGACCGAGTCCGGCGGCATTATCTATCGGTTTCCTATCTGAGCGCCCGAAAAATTGACACAAAAAAGCGGATGGCGATCGCCATCCGTTTTTCCTTGCTAGCCGGAGCAAGCTTTTGGGCTGAGAGTTGGGTCGACAGGTTTCCAGAAGGGCCTGTCGACCGCTGAGAACTTACTTGTTCTCAGGCTCAGTAAATTCAGCGTCGATAACATCTTCGCCACCGCTGGAACCTGCATCTCCAGCGTCACCGCCAGGGGCTTCGCCACCAGCCGCCGCCTCAGGGCCGCCCGCCTGCTGATACAGGTTGGCGCTGATGCTGTACAGCGCTTGCTGCACTTCCGTGGTCAAAGACTTCATCTTGTCGTAGTCTTCAGACGCCACGGCTTCTTCCAGCTCTTTGATCTGACCATCAATCTTGGTCTTCTCATCGGCTGGCACTTTATCGCCCAGCTCTTCAATCTGCTTCTTGGCTTGATAGGCCAGCGTGTCGGCCTGGTTCTTGAGTTCGACCCGTTCACGGCGCTCTTTGTCAGCCGCCGCATTGGCTTCAGCGTCTTTCACCATGCGATCGACTTCGTTATCATCCAAAGTCGAAGCGCCCGTGATACTGATGGTCTGCTCTTTGCCCGTGCCCTTATCCTTGGCAGTAACGCTCAAGATCCCGTTGGCATCGATGTCAAAGGTCACCTCAATCTGAGGCACGCCTCGAGGTGCCGGGGGAATGCCATCCAAGCGGAAGGTACCCAGGCTCTTGTTATCGGTGGACATTTCCCGCTCACCCTGGAGCACGTGAATTTCCACATTGGTCTGACCATCCACTGCCGTGGAGAAGGTCTCAGACTTCTTGGTGGGGACAGTGGTGTTCCGAGGAATGAGCTTGGTCATCACGCCGCCCAGGGTTTCTACACCGAGGGAGAGCGGTGTCACGTCCAGCAGCAGGATGTCCTTCACTTCGCCAGCCAACACGCCGCCCTGAATGGCTGCACCAATGGCCACCACTTCATCCGGGTTCACGGTCTGGTTCGGCGCTTTGCCCAAGATTTTTTTGACGACTTCCTGAACAGCGGGAATCCGGGTGGAACCACCGACCAGTACCACTTCGTCAATGTTTTCGCGATTGAGCTTGGCATCTTTAAGCGACTGCTCAACGGGAATGCGACAACGATCAATCAGGTCGGAAACGAGTTCCTCAAACTTGGCCCGCGTTAGCGTCGTTTCTAAATGCTTAGGACCATCTTGAGTCGCCGTGATGAAGGGCAGGTTGATTTCTGCCTGTCCGGCACTAGACAGCTCAATCTTGGCTTTCTCAGCGGCTTCGGTCAGACGTTGCAAGGCTTGCTTGTCCTTGCGCAGGTCAATGCCTTCATTGCGCTGGAAGTCTTCAGCCAAGTAATCCACGATCTTCTTATCGAAGTCGTCACCCCCGAGGTGAGTGTCACCTGAGGTGGAGAGCACTTCAAACACGCCGTCGCCGACTTCCAGAATGGAGACGTCGAAGGTACCGCCACCCAAGTCAAAGACGAGAATGGTTTCGTTGCTCTTCTTGTCCAAACCGTAGGCCAAGGAAGCGGCGGTCGGCTCGTTGATGATTCGCAACACTTCGAGACCGGCAATTTTGCCTGCGTCCTTAGTGGCTTGACGCTGGGAGTCATTGAAATAGGCAGGCACCGTAATCACCGCTTGGGTGACGGTCTCGCCCAGGTACTTGCTGGCGTCATCCGCCAACTTGCGCAGCACCTGTGCCGAAATTTCTTCGGGGGCAAATTGTTTGCCTGCTTGTGGACAGTCCAGCTTGAGGCTGCTGCCCGAAGTCAACACTTTGTAAGCGACTTCAGTGGACTCGGTGCCGACTTCATCGACTCGGCGACCAATAAAGCGCTTGACTGAATAAAACGTATTTTCGGGGTTCATCACCGCGCCGCGCTTAGCGATTTGCCCCACGAGGCGATCGCCATTCTTGGCATAAGACACGACAGATGGCGTCGTGCGAAAACCTTCAGCGTTGGCGATAACGGTGGGTTTACCCCCTTCCATCACTGCCACAACTGAGTTTGTAGTTCCGAGGTCGATACCAACGACTTTTCCCATAGATTTGCTCCGGCTTAACAGCTATTCACAGTGTGCCGGGTATGCCGGATTCGCTGTAGGGGGGGATACCGAACTTGGGTGTAGGGAAACCGGATGGGGCGGACCCTGGAGTGTTTCTAGGCGATCGCGGCTAACCACTGCACCAGGCGTCGAGGTCGCGATCGCGCAGCGCTTCAGGAAATTCGTCACAAAAAGCTTCAAAAGCTGTTTGCTCAAGGGGTTTGGCTTGCTGGTGAGCGCTCTCTGCCTGGAGGGCATCGACGGCGGCCCAAGCTTTGGCGCAGGCCTCAGAACCGGGGCCTTGCGTTTGGCAAACCTGACGGGCGATCGCTGACAATTCTTCAATCTTGTGGGCGAGCAGCAGTTCTTGCGGCTGCTCTAGGGCATCACTCCGCGCCAAAATATCAGTCACGGAAAGCAGTCCCAGCAATTCTTTTTGGATGACCGGCGCACTGTGGAGTTGATAGCGCGTCAGGAGTTGGGCGGCATATTCCACCCCCAAGTCAGGATTGAGCACGATGCAGGGCTTGGTCATAATCTCGAACACGCGCAAGTGCTGCGGATTGCGGCCAAAGGCGATGACTTTGCCGACGATATCCTCCACCGTCACAATGCCGTAGGCATCCTGCTCATAGCTGGGCGGCACGATTAGCGCCTGAATCTGGCGTTGCTGCATTAATTTGGCGGCAGCAGCAACGGGGGCCGTATTGTGAATCGTCACAACCGGGCACGTCATAATGTCGGCAACTTTCATCGGGTCTCTCGTAAATTCAGCGCCAGTGGCTAGACCATAGCTAATGACCGAAGAGGATGGCTCACCTTCGATACACTCTGCATCACTGCACGGTCATCGCTTCAAGCTGTCCCTGCGGTCAAAACCGCGATCGCATCTTCCACTCCCCGCCGCAAGGAATCATCAGCTGTCGGTGCCAATTTGAGTTCATCGGCTAACAGGATCGCGATCGCACTTTGGCTTGAAAAGGGGGCCGACAAGCAAGGTACTCCCGGCACGCCCTCTGGCATCAACATTTCTGGCAGTGGCATGCCCGTTAATTCGTGACTAGGGTCGAGGGGCACTGACCGAGGCCATGTGGCAAAGTGGGACGCCGATTCCAACGGTAACGTCCAGGGATCAGCGATCGGTGGGAATAGATTGTAGGTTAAAGGTTGTTCCTTCAAAGGTGACAGCATCGCGGCACCTCCCGTTTATGTTTTGACGGCTGTTTTTAAACTTAATTAAACTGATTCAGCACCCTTTTCGTATCTTCAATATAACGCTGTGATTGTGAGCATTTGGACAAGCGGCGAGCGATCGCGATAAATCTTATCGCCACTATTCATCAGCTTTGACATGATTCCTGGCTAATCAAAAGGGTCGCCGTTGTCAGCCTCTGAAATTCTTTTGGAAAGTGTTTTGTTAGGGCTAATTACTGTCTTTAGATCTGAGGATTTTGTGGGTGAGAACAAGAGGGTTGAATTTTGAATTTTTCTCGCCTGAAATTTGCTGGCACAGTTCTCCCCATCGTAAACCCACATTAATAATGGCTGTTGCTGAGCTAGACCTGCTTCCGCTTAGCTCAGTTGCACGACGGGGCGATTTTCGACCAGGGTATCCCCGGTGAGGATGTCGTCGACAGTAATGCGTAAGGTGCGATCGCCATCCACGGCAAACTGGACGCGAATGCGATCGCTGCCCGGCACGCCCAGCGGGTCCAACTTGGCAATGGTGCGTCCGGCTCCGGTGTCATTGAGGGGCTGTATCTGTTGGGCGTCTTTTTGGGTTTGGCGAGTGACCAGGCGATCGCCCTCAAAAAACACTTCCGTCGTAACCAGGGCGTCTTCGTTGCCCAGTTCACCAATTACCAGCTCAATGCTGGGCTGATTGTCGGTGGAAGCCCCCAGCACCATCTCGACCGGTGCGGGCGAGGGGTAAGGCTGGCCCGAGCGAATGATGGGTTGCCAGCCGTGACGACGGTTGCGGCGATCCCAATAGCGGATGCCATAGCTGTGATACAGAAAGTCGGTGAGTTCGATGCCTTGCTGCACTTGCAAGGCTCCTTCGGCGACGGCGGTAAAGGGGCGATCTCCGCGAATCTTCTCCGATGGAAAATAGCCAGCCAGCCACTGTTGCACGGCGGGAATTTGGGCCGTGCCACCGACCAACAACACGGCGTCAATATCTTGAATACTGATGCCCTGGCGGCGTCCCTGCTGCAAGATTTGCTCCATGCAGCCATCCAACCGCTCGAAAAACTGTCGCTGCCGCAGAATGTCTTCAAAAGTGGCGCGATCCAGCTTGAGGGTAAGACTGTCCAGGGTTTCGTCGTCAAAGAAGCTCTCCGTCGCCTGGGCCTTGTCCGACAGCTGGATTTTCAGCCGCTCGACCAATCGTTGCGTGAGGGGCGTCACCCCAATACCTTGCTGTTCGTGAAAGTAGTCGGCCAGCCAATTATCGATGTCCGCACCGCCCAGGTTTTCTCCGGCTTTGGCGAGCACCTTGGCCCGCTGGGGCTTTTGCGAGGAGGATTCGGCCAGGGACTTGTTGCCCCAGCGCAGAATAAAGCCCAGGGGTTTGCGGTCAGCGGCGATCGCCAACTCCACCAGGGAAAAGTCCAGCGTGCCGCCCCCAAAGTCCATCACCAGCACCGTTTCTTCTTGCTGAATGCCGTAGCCGAGCGCCGCTGCCGTCGGTTCATCCAACATCCGCACCTGTTGCAAATCAAGCGCTTCACAGGTTTGCCCCAGCCAGTTGCGGTACACCTCAAAGCTGTCCACGGGCACCGTGAAAACGAGGGCATCGGCGGTGCCTTCTCGGGTTTGTAGGGTGGCAATGACCTCAGTCAAGAACCAACTGCCGATTTGCTCAAAGGATACGGTTTGCCCATCCAACTCGGGCAAAAAGCCCTGGATCGAGGTGCCAATGCCGCGTTTGAAATTGCGAAAAAATCGTCGATCGCTGCTCACATCCAACCCGCGATCGCGCACCTGTTGGCCAATCTGGACGCTGCCCGCCGCCGCATCTTTGATATAGGCCAGCGATGGCACCAAAGGCGGATTTTGGCCAATTTTCTGAGCCAATCCCGGCAAAGAAATCACTTCAGGGACTTGGGTAGCGCTGTTCCAGCGGGTAATGACGGTGTTGCTAGTGCCAAAGTCGATCGCAAAGGTCATGGACAGGGTGGGGGAGTGTGAGGGGGTAGTGGGGAGTGGCAGGGTGTGAGGGTAGCAGGGTGCGAGGGTATGAGGGTGGCAGGGTGCGAGGGTGGCAGGGTGTGAGGGTGGCAGGGTGGCAGGTGTGAGAGTTTAGATACGGGGCTGTGTCTATGCTTTTAGAGAATTCTATTAACGCATTTCAATTGCTCAGGGATCAAGTCCTATCGGCTGACTTACCGCTACCCAACTACCCAACTACCCAACTACCCAACCACCCCATCACCCAGCCACTCAGCTACCCAGCCACCCAACTACCCAGCTACCTAACCACCCCATCACCCAGCCACTCAGGAAGACGCTTTCGAAGACGCCTCCTCGGGCAGCGGTTGGAGGATGCGATCGCAGAAAAACAGCGTTCCCGAAGCCACACAGACCGGAATCGCTAACAAATTCATAAACGGAATGCTGACCAGGAAAAAACAGGCGAAGGCAAAGCTGCCGCTGGCCGGTAAGCCGCGAAAGACAATGCCTAACTTTTGGCGAAACTTGAGGCGGCGACGTTCCAACGGGGCATCAAACATATCGAGACAGATCAGCAGACAGGCGAGGGCAATGCCGCCGCTGGTGGCGATCAGCGTGCCGACACCGGGAATAAAGTTGCAGAGCAATAGCGGTAGGCCAATGAACGCTAACAGCAGCAGCTTTTTGAGCTCAAACAAAATGGCCCGCCAGATGTCAATAAAAATCGCTCCGGCTCCCAGTGATTCGGGCCGTTCTAGCTGGCCAGACCGCAGCAGTTCAATCTTTTCCGACATTTGCCCGTAAAAGGGTGAACCGAGAATGGTGCCAAATTGCAGCAGCACAAATCCCAACACGATGAACAACAGCAAAATCAGGACGCCCTGAACCACCGGGGCCAGGATTTGCACTGTGGTATCCAACCAGGCGGGTTCGAGCCAGGTCGTGAGCTGCAGCACCCAGGTATCGACGAGGCGCAATCCCCACCGCACGCCGAGCGTATACAGCGTGATGCCCAGCACCGTGTTGATCGCCAGGGGAATGAGCACAAAGGGCAACAGCGATTTTTCTCGCAGAAACAGGCGCAGTGTCCGTAGAGGATAGGTGAAACCCAGCAAGATGCCGGGGATGCCGCCGCCTCGAGGCCGCAGTCGGTTTTGGGTCTCCAATTTCTCCATAGTTCAGTCATGGCCCGACAACTGTGATCCATCTTGCCCTGCAATGGAGCCATTGCGGGTGCTGAACTCTCCGGATGGGCAGTCGGTTTACCGAAAAGTGAAGTGTTCCCTACATTTCAGTTTGTGATGAAAGTCATTGTTTTGAGTGCCTTGCCGATCGCGATCGCCGCGACAGTCGTGACGACCTTGGGCAGCGCGATCGCACCCACCGCCAGCCACGCCCAGTTTGAGGCAGCCGATTTAGTCAGCCAGGGCTATATTTATCGCGGTACTGGCCGCCGCCAAATTTTGACTTAGGTGTTCCTGAAGTCATGCGGGTCCCCTCGTCCGTTGGTGGCCTCAACCGGCTTAAATCCTTGTTGCGGCTGGATTTCTTGACATCAACCGTAATTGACACCCCGCTTGCCCCAGAGGATTTCTCGGTCAGCGATCGCTTGAGTAGTTGTCACCAATTCGCGACATCGAAACCACTCAGCGGTAAGACATTAGCCTTGTCATCACCTTTGCACCGACTCACGCGACGGGCCACTTTCCCGAAAAGCTTGTCAGTACTGCGTTTGTCCCCAACCTTGGGCTACTACGTACACACAAGGTGTCCGTAATAACTGGCCATTAATCTAGCCCCCTTTGCGAGAGCAACCGAGCTGTGTGTACTGAGTAGCCAACCTTGGGAGAAGGGCACCAGAACCCCTTCAAACTCCCTCCTCTTCAAGTTTTGGGAGAGAAGGGCTGGGGAGGTGAGGGCCAGATCGTTGCACAACAGATTACTCACGCTGCCCACGCCCCTGCCCCATGGTAGGATTAGCTACCGTCTTACGGTTTAAGGCTTGGCTGGATGGCGACTCCCCACTCTCTTGGTGAGCTATCGAGCGAGCCCATAAGCCGCTGTCTATGCTGCTGAGGGTACTGCGAGTCGAATGCGCTTTTCCAAAATTCTGATTGCTAACCGTGGGGAAATTGCGCTCCGAATTCTCCGCACTTGCGAAGAAATGGGCATTGCCACGGTTGCCGTGCATTCTACCGTCGATCGCCATGCCCTGCATGTGCAGTTGGCCGACGAATCCGTTTGCATCGGCGAAGCTCTCAGCAGCAAAAGCTATTTGAACATTCCGAATATTATTGCGGCGGCGCTGACTCGGGGCGTCGAGGCGATCCATCCGGGTTATGGATTTTTGGCGGAAAATGCGCGCTTTGCGGAAATCTGCGCCGACCACAATCTCACTTTCATCGGCCCCACGCCAGAATCCATGTTAGCGATGGGCGATAAATCGACCGCCAAGGAAACGATGCAGCGGGTCGGGGTCCCGACCATTCCTGGCAGCGAGGGGCTGTTGAAAAGCGAAGTCGAGGCGAAAGCGATCGCGGATGACATCGGCTACCCGGTGATGATTAAAGCCACCGCAGGGGGCGGCGGTCGCGGTATGCGCTTGGTCAAACACGCCGACGAACTCAGAAAACTATTCCTTGCCGCCCAGGGCGAAGCGGAAGCCGCTTTTGGTAATCCCGGCGTCTACATGGAAAAGTTTGTCGAAAAGCCGCGCCACGTGGAGTTCCAGATTTTGGCCGACAGTTACGGCAACGTGATTCACCTGGGGGAGCGCGATTGCTCCATTCAGCGACGGCACCAAAAACTGCTGGAAGAATCTCCCAGTCCGGCGTTGAACCCAGAACTGCGAGAAAAAATGGGCGATGCGGCGGTGCGAGCCGCGAAGTCCATCAATTATGTCGGGGCGGGCACCGTGGAGTTTCTGGTGGATGCCTACGGCAACTTCTACTTCATGGAGATGAACACCCGCATTCAGGTGGAGCATCCCGTGACGGAGATGGTCACGGGCATTGACCTGATTGGGGAGCAGATTCGGATTGCCCAGGGCGATCGCCTCTCCATCACCCAAGAACAGGTGAACCTGCAAGGACACGCGATCGAGTGCCGCATTAACGCCGAAGACCCGAAATATAATTTCCGTCCTGCGCCGGGTCGCATCAATGGCTATCTGCCCCCCGGTGGCCCTGGCGTCCGCATCGACTCCCACGTCTACACCGACTATGAAATTCCGCCCTATTACGATTCCCTCGTCGGCAAACTCATCGTCTGGGGACCCGACCGCGCCACCGCTATCCTCCGTATGAAGCGGGCGCTGCGGGAATGTGCCATCACCGGACTGCCCACCACGATCCCCTTCCATCAAATGGTGCTAGAAAACCCCAATTTTCTCTCTGGGGAAGTCTATACCAACTTTGTAAATCAACTGCTAGATACTTAAGGGCTTCTCAATCCCTGATCGCGGCACCGGAGCGCTCAGAAAGCGGCTGTTGCCCAGGCCTTGATCGAGCCGGCTGACGGTGAGGAAACCTCGGTTTTGAGTTAAGTTGAAAGACCCGTTAATCGTCCTAATGTCGGCATGATCGTCGCTGCCTCCTCGCACTCCATCTCTAACCCACCCTCTGTCATGGGGTATCCCGTCAGCATTGCGCCCATGATGGATCGCACCGATCGCCACTATCGGTACTTCATGCGGCAAATTACCCAGCGGACGCTGCTGTACACCGAAATGGTCACGGCTCAGGCGATCAAACATGGCGATCGCGATCGATTATTGGGCTTCTCTCCGGCGGAAAAGCCACTGGTGCTGCAAGTCGGGGGCGACGATCCCCAACTGTTGGCGGAGTGCGCCCGCATCGCTGAAGACTTTGGGTATGACGAAATCAATTTGAATGTCGGGTGCCCGAGCGATCGCGTGCAAAGCGGTAACTTTGGCGCCTGTCTGATGGCGCAACCCGAGCTGGTGGCCGAGTGCGTCGCGGCGATGATGGCGGCCACATCAATTCCCGTCAGTGTGAAGCATCGCATTGGCGTTGATGATCTCGACAGCTATGACGCCATGGCGCAGTTTGTCGCGACGGTGGCGGCCACGGGCTGTCAGCGGTTCACCGTCCATGCCCGCAAAGCGTGGTTGAAGGGGCTGAGCCCCAAAGAAAATCGGAATGTGCCGCCCCTGCGTTATGCCGATGTATATCGCCTCAAGCGTGACTTTCCTCAGTTGTGGATTGAGATCAACGGCGGCATCACCACCCTGGCCCAAACCCAAACTCATCTGGCACAGGTGGATGCGGTGATGATTGGCCGCGCCGCTTACGATACGCCCTACCTGTTTGCTGAGTGCGATCGCCAATTTTTTGGCAGCACCGAGGCGGTGCCGACGCGATCGCAGGTTGTCCACGCCATGCTGCCCTACGTTGACCACTGGACGGGGCAAGGACTCAAACTCAACAGCATCACCCGCCATATGCTGATGCTGTTTCACGGCCAACCCGGCAGCCGCACCTGGCGACGGTTGATTACTGAAAATGCCTGCCTTCCCGGTGCTGGGAGCGAGGTGCTGGAAGCCGCTTTGGCTGGAGTAGAAAAGGCGGCTAACGCCTCAGTCTTGGTATAAAGTCCATGCGCTCAAGCGAGCAAAAGCCGAAGCGCGATATTGGGATGCTGGGGAATGGTGGTCTTCCCGACTAACCTGGATGACCCTATCTCCATCCGTAGTCTGCCCTCTGCCGGACAGGCTCTTTTTTTCCGGTAGCGCCGCAAAACTCACGGCATAGGCTGCCGACATCAGGCAATCCGTCTACTCACGGCGAACCGAGATGCGATACTGCAAACAGTTCGCGGCGCTTTACACTTCTTGATCTGGGTAATGGGCTTATTTCCACCGGGGCGCAAACACCGTCCGTCGCTAGTCACACAATCTGAGGGCCCCAATCGGGTCAAGCTGGCGCAGTCGGGCCGCGCTGTCACGGTGGCCACTGCGAGGTGGCGATCGCCGTGGCTCTGGGTGGCGATCGGGGGCCTGCTCATGGGGTTAACCCCCGCCCCGGTAAACCTGTGGCCGCTGGCGTGGGTGGCGTTAGCGCCCCTGTGGCGGGCGGTGCTGCAGCCGGGACGGACGTCGCTGTGGCGGGCATTTGGCTTGGGCTGCCTGTGGAGCGCCATATATCACGGCATCGTCCTCTCTTGGATGACGCATCTGCATCCCCTCACCTGGATGGGGGTGCCCTGGTTAGCCAGTGTGGGCATTGCCTTATTTGCCTGGGCATTTATTACCGGACTGGGGACGGTGACCTTTGGCCTGTGGGCGGTGCTGCTGCGGTGGCTGAGCGATCGCGCCCGGCTCAGTTGGCCTGCACGCATTGGGGTGGGCACCGCGTTCTGGTGCCTGCTGGAAACCCTGCTGAGCTGGGGACCCTTGGCCTGGCCGTTTCTGTCATTTACCCAGAGTCCGGGCAACTTGTGGATCTTGCAGTTGGGGCGCTGGGTGGGACCCGTGGGCATCACTGCCGCGATCGTCGCCGTGAATGGTTGCTGGGCTGCGATGAGCTGGGGCCGGGGGACTGTTACCAACCGTCGAACGGCGTCCCGAGGGGCCGCGATCGCGGGCTTTTTGCTGCTAGTCACCTTGCACGGTGTGGGCAGTGGCCTCTATCACCAGCCTTTGGGCGATCGCCCTGACGTGGCCCTCAAAATTGGTCTGATTCAGGGCAACATTCCCACCCGTGAAAAGCTGACCCCCGCCGGTACTCGGCAGGCGATCGCCGCCTACACTGACGGCTATCGGGAGCTGGTGGCCCAGGGGGCCGACGCCGTACTCACCCCAGAAGGGGCCATTCCTGACTTTTGGACCCGCGAGTTGCAGCGACGAAGTCCCCTTTTGTCAGCCGTGCGAGAACTGGGCATCCCGTTATGGCTGGGCACTTTTCGGCCCGTGGGTCCCATCGCTAATCGCGAGATGACCCAAAGCCTGGTCAATCTAGACGCTCAGGGCACCGTCACCAGCCAATACAGCAAGGTCAAGCTGGTGCCCCTGGGCGAATACATTCCCTTTGAGCGCACGTTGGGGCGACTCATTTCGCGGCTGTCGCCTGTTAGCAGCAGTTTGCTCCCCGGCAGCACCGACCAGATTTTTGCGACCGCCTTTGGCTCCGCCGCGATCGGCATCTGCTATGAGTCCCCCTACAGTGAACTATTTCGGCGGCAGGTGGCCAACGGTGCAGAGTGGATCATGACCGCTTCTAATCATGATCCCTATCCCCCGCGCATGATGATGCAACACCATGCCCACGACGTGATGCGAGCAGTGGAGAGCGATCGCTGGGCGGTGCGGGTGACTAACACTGGCATTTCTGGGGTGGTCACTCCCCACGGCGACACGGTTTGGCTGTCGGAGCCCAATCAGTACGTGACTCACCTGACGCAAATCTATCGTCGCCAAGCGCTCACCCCCTACGTACGCTGGGGCAATTGGGTGACGTGGAGCTTAGGGGCGATCGCGATCGTGCTCTGCCTGCCAAATCTCCGTAAAACTCCGTAGATCCTTTGAACAATAAAAAAGAAACTCTTGAAAGATCCTGACACTTACACGGAGCGCTGTTTAAAGTGTCATCAACCATCTTTACTGCATCTTCACAAATGACCGCCCCCGATCACTCACCGGGATGTGTCCGTTAGTCATGCAGGACGCCGTTTTCAGGGCGACTTGCGAATATGCTATTGGCCTTGCTGACCACCGTCAGTTCTTTTGGGAAACTAACTGTCCACGATCTTGATCGTGGGTGAGGTCGGTCGGCGCTAGCTAAGCAAGATTGATTCACCACCAAACGTCCATTTGAGAAATATGTCTGTAGCTGCGTTCACCGCTACTAACGATTACGAGATTCGGTACGAGATTCAGCCCTGGGCCGGACAAATCAGGCTGCGATTGTGGGAGCCTGCGGTGACGATCGAGCGCCCGACCGAGCAGGTGCAACCTTACCTATACCTCGCAAATTTCAGCTTTGGCACCGTGGCCGAAGCCGAAGCCTATCTCCGCAACCACCTGCTGAGCAATGGCGCCTTTGACGTGCCGGAAAGCAACTTTCCCTCAGCAGGGGCGGTGGCCATCTTGCCCTATCCCACTTGGGGGACTGATGCCGTTGAGAGCCCCCCGCAGCTGGATGGCTGAGAGCACAAATCCTTTATGACAGGGGAGTGCATGACGAAAACCGCAACTGGGATTGCGCATCGTTTCGGTGATTGCTTGTTCACAGACGCCTAACCTTGTGGGCATCCTTCAGTCGCCTGACCAGTGACTTTGAACGACCGGCGATTCACGGCGATTCACAACTTGTGACACGCACGACTGCGGCACTGATGGTTTCTGCCCAACGGCAGATCTAAATCAGTGCTTAAAGTGAGAGGATAGGAGATTATTGTTTGTAAAAAAATCGGCTATTGATCTATGGCGCGTATTGAATTTGCTCGTGGCGTTGCGGAAGAAGTTATTCCTGATGTGCGCTTGACAAGAGCTCCTGACGGGAGTGATGGCACTGCGACTTTTTACTTCGACCATCCCAAAGCCCTCTCGGAAGATGAAGGGGTCGAGATTACGGGCATGTACATGGTGGACGAAGAAGGCGAGATTTCCACTCGGGAAGTCAAAGGTAAGTTTATCGACGGTAAGCCTGCTGGCATTGAAGTGCTGTATGTCATGAAGGACGAAATGGAGTGGGAACGGTTCATGCGGTTTATGAATCGCTACGCTGAGCAAAATGGCTTGGGCTTTACCAAGAGCTAACTGCCATGCCACAGCCCCATCCTGATGCTGCGATCGCGGTGAAATGTGCCGTGTTGACGGTCAGTGATACACGCACGCCCGATGTGGACAAAAGCGGTAACGTGATCACCGAGCGTCTGTCACGTCGTCGGCATCAGGTGGTGGCCTATAACTTGGTGAAAGATGAGCCCGAGCAGGTGCGGCGGCAAATTCTGACCTGGGTAGCCGTGCCTAACATTGAGGCGATCTTGGTGAATGGGGGCACGGGCATTGCGCCGCGCGATACCACTTATGAGGCGATCGCGGGCTTGCTAACCAAAACGTTGCCCGGCTTTGGTGAACTGTTTCGGATGCTGAGCTACGAGCAAATCGGCTCGCGGGCGATGGCTTCACGGGCGATCGCGGGCGTTTGCAAATCTACCCTGATCTTTTCGATGCCCGGTTCGAGCAAGGCTGTGGAACTCGCGATGAGCAAACTCATCTTGCCTGAGTTGATTCACCTCACGACTCAGATGCGGGGGGAGTAAGGGCGTTACTGATCAATAGCAGCCCCAATTGTTGGGGCTGGTTTGGGCCGGTTATTTCAGCGCATAGCCCTAAAATCTTGGGGATCGGGCTGTCTTTTGTGGGCGATGCTCCTAACCGCCGCCCACGATGGTGACAATCTCTAAGCGATCGCCCGCCTGCAAATACGTTTCTTCCCAAAACTGGCGATGCAAAATTTCGCCGTTATATTCCACTGCCACCAGTCGCGGATTGAGGCCGATTTGCTGGAGGTAGTCCGGCAGCAGGGTTTGGGCGGCGCATTCTGCCGCTTCGCCATTCACTTGTAGTTGAATCACCTGAGACATCTCAACACACACAATCAAAGAAATTTTCAAATACAGGTGCCGGTTAGGCTCGAGCGTGCGGGGGCGCGGCTCGCAACCGTGCGATGAGGTTTTGGCTCACCGCTGTCGGATTTTCGGCCTGCATCAACGCCCGAACGATGGCCACGCGATCGCCCCCAGCGGCCATCACTTCATCCAGATTTTGCGCGTCAATGCCGCCAATGGCAAAGAAAGGCACTGGGGAATTCGCGGCAGCATAGCGGACATAGTCGAGTCCCGCAGCGGCTTTGCCTGGCTTGGTTGGGGTCGCATATACGGGACCCACGCCGATGTAATCCGCCCCTTCTGCCAAGGCTTTGGCCATCTCTTCGGGGTTGGTGGTGGAGCGGCCAATAATGCGATCGCTGCCCAATAGCTGCCGTGCCGTGGCAATGGGGAGATCTTGTTGGCCCAAGTGGACGCCGTCCGCCTCGACCGCGAGGGCCAGATCGACGCGATCATTGATCAAAAACAGCGCACCGTACTGGTGGCACAAGTCTTTGAGTTGCTGGGCGATGACGATGCGATCGCAATCATTGCCGGTCTTTTCGCGATACTGCACCAGCGGTAAGCCGCCTTGCAACGCCGCTTCCACCACCGCCACGATATTGGGCGCTGGGGACGTGACCAGATACAGCTGCGCCTGTTGCAGTTGCTGAAACCGCTGGTGGCCCATGATTTCACTTTCCAGCGTATAGATTTGATATCGCCACTGTTTGCACGCGGCGGCGAAATCAGCCTGATGCAGCTTGCCAAACTCTTCCAGCGATCGCAGCGCTTCCTCGACTCGACAAAAATTCGCCTGGAGTACCTGAGTCACACTGGTGCGACGCTGCTCTTGGGGATGCGTAATCGAAGTCCCCGTATCGTTGGGCGTATCGCGAGCAGCCCGTAAATCTGCTGTGTGCCACTGCCCCAGACTTTGTCGCAGATGCTTGAGTTTGTCCGTCAAGTCGTGATGATTCAGCCCAAAGCGACACCAATCTTCCAGCACTCGCAGTCCTTCGCGGGCGCGATCGAGATTCGCATCCAAAATGCGCCGCACAGGCAGCTCAGTCGTAGCGGAGGATAAGGGGGGATTCATCTAGTGCTGCGAAATAAATTTGAGGGTGAGGAGACAAACGGTTTAGGGGGTTGATGCCGCTGCGACATTGGGTTTCCTGCTCACGTTCCCAAGAGGGACAGGGCGGCGATCGTCCCCCAGCGACGAACGGCTGTTGCTCAAGGACAATACAGCGTATCGCGGGTGTTGCGCCCGGTGACGGGATTGGTGCCCGCTGCGACTTCGCACAATTGGCGGTTGGTTTTGGGATCTAACAGAACATCCGTAAAATCGGCCCCTTCAATAATCGCGTCGCTAAAGTCGGTGTCAAAGGCATAGGCCCCTTCAAGGATGGCGTTGGTTAAGTTAGCGCGAATGAAGCGAGCGCCGTCCAGGGTGGCCCCGGTCATGTTGGCCCCCGTCATATTGGCTTGACTCAAGGTCGTATCAAACAGTCGGGCGCCTCGAAAATCGGTGCCTTGTAAGTCGGCATTGGCCAAATCGGCACGGGTAAAATCATCGCCCCGGAAATCGCGATGGGCAAATTCTGCATAGCGGAGGCTTTGGCGATCGTAGCTCTCGGCGTAAACGGAAGGCACGGCAACCCCCCAAACCGTGATTAAAAGTACGATCCCCACGAGTAGGCGGCGGACGATCGCGCTCACAGGCAGCGTTTTCATGACATCTACTGGAGATTCTTGAGTTAACACTTGTGATCCTACAGGGCGGTCGGCACAGGTGGAAGCGTCCGCACGGTGGAAATGACATCAACCCTTTAATGAGGGCAATGCTGGACGGCACTACAGTTCGGCAAAGCGATCACTAGCCTGAATTAACGCATCAACGATGCCGGGTTCCGTGGCGGAGTGGCCAGCGTCAGGCACCACAATAAACTCCGCTTCGGGCCAAGCACGGTGCAGCTCCCACGCCGTTTTCATCGGGCAGACAACATCGTAGCGTCCCTGCACAATCACACCGGGAATCGATCGCACGCGATCGGCCTGGGCAATCAATTGATTGGGCTGCTCAAAGAAACCGTGGTTCATAAAGTAGTGGCACTCGATGCGGGCAAAGGCGATCGCAAACTCCGCCTCGCCAAACCGTTCCATCAGCGCCACATCGGGAATCAGCTTGCTCGTACTGGCTTCCCAAATCGACCAGGCCCGGGCCGCTTCCAGCCGCACTTGAGGATCGGCGTCGGTCAAGCGGCGATAGTAGGCTGACAGCAGATCATCCCGCTCCTCAGGGGGAATGGGCGCGAGGTACGTCTCCCACGCATCGGGGAACACATAGCTGGCCCCAGATTGATAAAACCAGTGAATCTCTTCGGGGCGCAGGGTAAAGATGCCCCGCAAAATCAAGCCTCGACAGCGATCTGGATGAGTCTGGGCATAGGCCAAGGCCAACGTGCTGCCCCAACTGCCGCCAAAGACGACCCAAGCCTCAATGCCAAAGTGCTCGCGAATGGTTTCGATGTCTTCGACCAAGTGCCAGGTGGTATTTTCGGCGAGCTCGGCATGGGGCCGACTGCGGCCACAGCCCCGCTGGTCAAACAAAATAATGCGCCATTTTTGCGGATCAAAAAACTGGCGATACAGGGGTACCGTGCCGCCGCCCGGCCCGCCATGCAAAAAAATGACGGGTTTCCCATTGGGATTGCCCGCCGCTTCGACGTAAAGGGTGTGGCGCTCAGAGACGGGTAAGTAATGCGTGTAATCCGGCTCAAGGGGGGGATACAGTCCCCGCAGTTCAGAAGAAGTCACGGCTTAGCCATTCCAAAGGTTGAGTGTTAACGATGATCTCAAGCTGGCAACCAATGGGCGATCGCTGCGTAGATGAGCAGCGCTTGAGGGGACGCGTCCCTGGTGCTCTATCCGGGGCAATTGCTATCGGCCAAGGAATAGGGACGCGTCCCCTAGCAGCTCGTTAGCCCAAACTTGGGGTTTTAGTATGCCAGTCGGTGGCTTGCTCGTAGGCGTAGGCCATTTCGAACAGCGTTTGCTCTTGCAGCACATTACCGATGAGCTGCAGGCCGATGGGCAGCCCCGCTGCATCAAACCCACAGGGAATGCTGATGCCCGGGAGACCCGCGAGATTGACGGGAATGGTCATCAGGTCAGACAGGTACATGCTGATGGGGTCATCCACTTTCGAGCCAGCGGTAAAGGCCGTCGTTGGCGACGTCGGACACACCAGCGCATCCACTTCTTGAAAGGCCGCTTCAAAATCTTGCTTGATCAGCGTGCGGACTTTTTGCGCTTTGAGGTAGTAGGCGTCGTAGTAGCCCGCCGACAGCGCATAGGTGCCGATCATGATGCGGCGCTTGACTTCGGCCCCAAAGCCCGCGGCTCGCGTTTTGGTGTACATCGAGACGAGGCTACTCTCTTCGGCTCTCGCCCCATATTTCACGCCGTCGTAGCGGGCCAGGTTTGACGACGCTTCCGATGGGGCGATGATGTAGTAGCTGGGTAAGCCGTAACGGAAACGCGGCAGGGAAAGGGTTTTTACGGTGGCCCCGAGGGCTTCGTATTGGGCGATCGCTGCCTTGACCGCTTCATCCACCACGGGGTCTAACCCTTCGCCAAAGGTTTCTTGAATGATGCCGATGGTGCGCCCTTTGCAGTCCAGCCCCGGCTGCAGATTTTGGGTGTAGTCAGGAATCTCGACATTGAGACTAGTGGAATCTTTGGGATCATGTCCGGCGATCGCCTGCAACACGATGGCGGCATCTTCTACCGTGCGGCTGAGAGGGCCAATTTGGTCTAACGAGGAAGCATAAGCGACCAGCCCGTACCGGGAAACCAAACCGTAAGTCGGCTTGAGACCCACCACCCCACAGAGGGACGCCGGTTGGCGAATGGAGCCCCCAGTGTCGGAACCCAAGGCCACGGGACATTCATCCGCTGCCACTGCCGCCGCCGAGCCGCCAGAAGAGCCACCGGGCACCCGGCTAGGATCCCACGGATTCCCCGTCACCTGATAAGCCGAGTTTTCGGTCGAGCTGCCCATGGCAAACTCATCTAGATTGGTTTTACCCAGAGCGATCGTGCCCGCTTCTACCAGCCGTTGGGTGACGGTCGATTCGTAGGGTGGCACGAAGTTTTCCAATACTTTGGAAGCGCAGGTGGTGCGGACGCCTTGGGTGCAGAGGTTGTCCTTCAAGCCGATGGGGATGCCTTCCAGCAAGCCGATGTCTTCGCCCGCCGCAATTTTTTGGTCAATGGCCTGAGCTTGAGCGATCGCGGTTGCTTCCGTCACGGTCAAAAAGCTGTGTAGCTTGGGCTCTAGCGTCTTGATGCGCTCTAAATAAGCTTGGGTAATCTCGACGGCAGAGCGTTCTTTTTGCGTGAGTTGACGATGTAACTCGCGAATCAGCGACATAACTGGCCTCAGGGTGCGCTTGCAATAGCGGAAGCATTAACAA
Organism: Leptolyngbya iicbica LK; assembly: GCF_004212215.1. NCBI lineage: Bacteria > Bacillati > Cyanobacteriota > Cyanophyceae > Leptolyngbyales > Leptolyngbyaceae > Leptolyngbya > Leptolyngbya iicbica. Next base: position 202,520 of record NZ_QVFV01000001.1, on the reverse strand, counting down.
CCTACCAGTATAGGAAAGGACGGCGTCGCTCACCGGATGATTTCGAAGCAATGGGGCGATCACCAAGAATTGCATCGTGTGCTTCCGGTGCACTGCACAAGTGCGGCGCTCAACCACGCTCTCAGAAATTGCGGGAATAGCGTTGCATCGCTGCTATAGCAATTCGCAGTCAGGTGCCGAGAGCCCAAAAGTTTAAAGTATGGGCATTGAATCGAAGTGTGGACAGCCGAGACGGCTGTCCTGGGGCAAGCAAGATGCTTGCTCAACAAAACTTGGGTTGGATTGATTTGAAAAAGCCTGCTTCTTAACCTAATCCCCTCGTTTTTCCATCAAATCAATGAACGGAGCGATCTGCGCAACGCATAGAAATGGCAAGTAAGAGGCGGCTAGCGATCTCGCCGCGATCGCCAGCCTGGATCAACCACCCTCCACGGGATAACCCCGCTTATCGTTTGGTTTCAGGCGTGGTTGAGTAAAGGCTATACGCTTCATCACGGTTCGCTTTAGCGCGATACATCGCGCGGTCAGCGTCGTGCAAAATTTGCTCTGGCGTTTGGTGTCGGGTCGGGTCACTCAAAACGACCCCGATACTCAGATCTAAGGAGACCTCTGTCTGAGTTAACTCAAAGCTCGGCTGCAGCTTGGCCAAGAGCGTTTCGACCTGGGCGATCGCTTGGGCGGCCGAGTCTACCTGAGACATTACCACCACAAACTCATCGCCACTAAATCGAGATACGACATCTTGGTCATCTACCACCTGCCGGAGTCGTTCGGCAATCTGCATCAGCAACTGGTCACCGACAAAATGACCATAGGCGGCATTGATCTGCTGGAAGCGATCGCAGTCACAAAACAGGACCGCAAACTGATAAGTCGGATCCGTTTGAATGCCTTCCAACAACCGTTGCAGCGACTCCATCAGCAGGTCTCGATTGGCTAGCCCCGTCAGACTGTCATGATGAGCCGCCTGCATAAGCTGCATATTGGCAATTTCCAGAGCTTTAGTGCGTTCTTTAACGAGCTGCTGCATCTGCAAGAGACTCTGTCGGGCCAGCACTTGGCTCCGCACCCGCACCAACACCTCCGCCATATGAAACGGCTTGGTAATGTAGTCCACGCCGCCGATTTCAAACGCCCTGACTTTATCGAAGGGGTCACTCAACGCGCTGAGAAAAATCACCGGAATGGCCGCCGTGATGGGATCGGCTTTCAACCGCTGACACAAGGTGTAGCCATCCACCTCTGGCATATTGATATCCAGCAAAATAATGTCGGGCAACAGCGCCTGCACTGCGGCACTTGCCATCTCCGCATTCACGGCTTTGCGAACGCTGTAGCCATTGGTTTCCAAGATTTCTGCCAGCAGCAAAATGTTTTCGACGGTGTCATCGACGATCAACACATCCGCTTGAAAAGGCGCACCGAAGACGGTTTGCAGGGACTCACTCATAAGCCAAGTTCAGATTTACCAACAATCACCCCGAAATATCCCCCAGCGACGGTCGGTTAACGGATCAGTAAAGCTCGATGCCAGGGAATTGTTCCCCTCCGCCCGCCACTTGGGCAGCGTTGCGACTACCTGTAGACAATAAGCCGGAATGCAGCGGGTCGGATGAGCCATTGCTGGACTCATCCTAAAGGGCAGTGGCGCGATCTCGTTAGTGAGCCTCACCCACCTGACTATGGGCTACTTCGCCAAAGATGGCTTGGGGATTGCAGTAATACTTGAATTCCAGCAGGTTGTAGAAGGGATCTTCTAAAAAGAAGGTGCGATGCTCTAATGGTGAACCGGGAAAACGACGTTTGGGCTGTTGAAACAGTTTGAGCCCTTGCTCAACAGCCCGGTTGAGTAATGCATCAAAGTCTGCTTCGGCCAAAAACACCAGGCCAAAGTGGCGGGGATAAATGCCCTTTTGGGGCGTTAAATCATCGGTGGTGTGGGCCACAATCTGATGATTATAAAGATTGAGAATAATGGAATTGGGGGACTCACGCCCGGCCTCGCAGCCCAGCCCGTCGACATAAAACGATTTGGTGGTGGGAATATCGGCTACGGGAAAAGCCAAATGAAATAAAACGGGGGCTTGGGTAGATTCCATCATGAGCCATTGACTACTACGTGAGCAACAGAATTGGCGAGGGTCGTGCCTCGCTCAATCAGACACCTTCATCTTAGAGACATCTGAGAGTATCCTGGCAGGCCAGTCTGGTTAGCGATCGCCGCAAGGTCAGGGAGTTGCTTGAAAATATAGCAATCCGCAGTCAGGTGCCGAGAGCCCAAAAGTTTCAAGCATGGGAATTTAATCTAAGTGTGGACAGCCGTCTCGGCTGTCCCGAAGCAGGCAAGATGCCTGCCCGACAAAACATCGTCTCAGGCTTCCGGTTGGCGGGCTTTGTTAATATCTTTGGCAAAGAGCTTGCGACCGCGCAGCTGCGGGTCCGTGTTGATTTCTTGGGGCGTGTGAAAGGTGAAGCGGCGATCTCCTCGATGCTTGGCCCATTCAGCCTGAATGGTCGGCTCTGGAAATTTGCCCTGCTCTAGTTGCTCTAGCATTTTGGGCCAGCGTGTTTTGAGGTGTTTCACCTCACCGACGTACAAGCGCACTGTGCCAAAATTAGCGACGGCGTAAATTTTGGAGGCCATCTTGCGACCCATGGATAGGTTGACTTCGAGCTTGTCTCAAGACTCGCCTTGCGTCCGAGTGAGACATATCAAGTAATATTAGTCTCTTGGGAACCCGACGTCAGCCCACAAAGCAGCCGACGAACGTTTATCTGCGGTGTAGTTTTGAATCAGTGCTGCCGCGATCGCGCTCCCGGCAAACGTCATGACCGCAGGCACCACGGGTAGCCAGCCGGCTTGAGTCGCGACGGCTGCAGGTACCGCAAGCAACACGACACCACCGACCCCTAAACCTAATCCTAAGACTCGTAGACGCTGACCCTGACGCCCCAATATTACCCCGCCCGTTGCGCCCACCATAATCCACAACAGCTCAACCGCTTCTGGTACGGCCCACGGCAGCGGTTGCGCATCGAGCGCCGCCGACAAAATTTGGCTCGTTGCATGGGCGTGGAGCATGACGCCAGACATTAAAAAGTCGGTTTCAGCCGTGGCACTGTAAGGGGTCAGAAAGAAGTCTTTGGCCGAAGCGGCTGTCGTTCCGATGAGGATGACGCGATCGCGAATCATCTCCGCCTGAAACTGGCCATCCAACATTTCTCCCAAGGTGATTGTGGGGATGGTATCGCGCGCGCCCCGATATTGCAGCAAGAGCTGATAACCGGCGGCATCGAGCTGGCGATAGCCGCCAAAGTTGGGGGTGAGTGGCACAAAAGTGGCCTCGTTGAGCGCCAGATACTCAGCATTCACGTCACTGGCCCGAGGCACAATGCCCCGTGGCTGCAGGTAGGCGAGGGACAACCGCAACGCTAATGAATAAAAGATTTCGGTGTCGGGGCGATCATCCACGGTTGCGTAAATGAGACTGCGGCGCACCACCCCATCGGCATCCACCGGAAAGTCATTGAAGCCGACTCGGTCGGGGGGCACCCCGCGCGGGGCGGGAATTTGTTCTGACCGACTGCTGCCCAACTGGCGAATCGCCACCACATTATCGGCAGTTAGCGCCGCGAGCAGTTGTTCGTGGCCGTCACCTTGGGGAATGTCGCGATACAAATCCAGCCCAATCACGGCGGGATCATAGGTTTGTAGCGTGGTGATGAGTTCAGCTAAGACGGCATCACTCGGCGTCGGTTGTTGTAGCTGCATCAAATCGGCTTCGGTGATTTCGACCACCAACAGGCGATCGTCCACAGGTGGCAGCGGTTGGCGCTGCACCCACTGGTCGTGCAGCCACAGTTCGATGGGTACCCAACCCCCCAGTTGGCGAATCAGCAGAACGATCGCCCCAATCAGCACCGCCGCGATCGCCTGTCGCCCCGCCTGCACTTGCCACCCCCCTGGCGGCGAGTCCGATGGTGACAATTCTGTCGGCGCTATTGCCGTTGCCGAGGGGATCGCTAACGTCTGATAATGGGCCAGATCCGCTAAAGCGGCGGCAGCCGAGGGATAACGTTGATAAATCGAGACGTGGGTCAACCGATTTAAGAACACCCTTAACCCTTCATGGACGGTGGGGGCGCTGTCAGTCCATTGCAGTTCACCCGTGACGGGATTTTCCGGTAATTCCGTCGGCGATCGCCCGGTTAACCCGCGAATCACCGTCATCCCCAACGAATACAGATCGCTGCTGTAGCGAGGCCGTCCCGCCATTTGTTCGGGCGCAGCATAGCCCTGGGTGCCAATACTCACGGTGAACTTTTCGCTGGGGGTGGTGCTTAATTCTGTCGTGATTTCCTTCACCGCACCAAAGTCGATCAAGACGTATTGCCCATCGGCGCGGCGGCGCATCAAGTTGCTGGGCTTAATATCGCGATGCACCACCTGTGCTTGGTGAATGAAGACCAAAATTTGCAACACCGCCGTCAATAACTGCACGGCCTCGGCCTCACTGAAGCGCCCCTGCTGCTGAAACCGCTCGCTCAGCGCCTCGCCATCCACAAACTCCTGCACCAAATAAAACTCGCCCTCGACCTCAAAGGCATCTAGCAACGTGGGAATCGCCGGATGCTTCCCCAGCCGTCGCATGACTTGCACTTCTGATTGAAACAATCGTCTGGCAGTGGCCAAAAACTGGGTTGAGGTGTCGGTTGGCATGAGGTGCTTGATCACGCAGCGCATCTGCGATCGCTGCTCATCAACCGCCAGATAGGTTTGGGCAAAGCCCCCCTGCCCCAAGGGATGCAGCACCTTGTATCGTTCGTTTAGCCACTGCTCAGTCATCAACTCCGACTTTCCCATCAATTGCCATTGCCGAACAGGATGACCACCACAGGCAATGCCCATGCGCTCCTAATTACTAGCCCCGTCCCTACCGTCCAAATACGACTGCCGTGCATCTGTCCGATCGCGCGATCGCGGCTCACCTTCCCAAGTATCTCCATTGATAGCGCAGCCGCTTCAGATCGGGCAGTCCCCACACCACAGTCTTCGACCCCAAAATTAAACTTCCTGATTTTTGCGGTTGACCGATCAAGTCACTAGCCCAGGGTTGATACCCTATGATCTGCCACGCCCGTTCAGTAGATGTTTTATGCTGGTAAAGGCCACATCTAGACTTGATCCCTAACGCTCATCAGCGAGAGCAGCTGATCGCAGTCTGCGATGGCTCCGGCAGCGACTTTGGTCTCAGGCTTACCCATTTCTAAAATCATTATTTGAGAATGCTGGATCGTTTACTCGATATATCTACTAATTTTGGCATTGACACCTTGTTGCTGCTGCCGGTGTTGATTGCGCTGGAGGCCGTGTTGTCGGCGGATAATGCGATCGCCCTGGCCGCGATCGCGCAGGGACTAGAGTCAGAAAAGCAACAGCAGCGGGCGTTGAATGTTGGGCTGGTGGCCGCATTCGTACTCCGGATGCTACTGATCTTGACCGCGTCTTGGGTGCTGCGATTTTGGCAATTTGAAGTGGCGGGGGCCGCTTATCTACTGTGGTTGGTTTATCAGCATTTCACGTCGACAGAAGACGAGCAACATCATCACCATGGCCCTCGGTTTGCCTCCGTCTGGCAAGCGATTCCAACGATTGCGTTAACGGATCTGGCGTTTTCTCTAGATAGTGTGACGACTGCGATCGCCCTCTCCCGCGATGTTTGGGTGGTGTTGCTGGGGGGCAGCATCGGCATCCTCACCTTGCGCTTTATGGCGCAGCTCTTCATCCGCTGGCTCGACGAATACGAACATCTTGAAGATGCGGGGTTTATCACCGTCGCGTTTGTAGGCTTGCGATTACTGCTGCGCGTTGCTAATGACAGCTGGGTGCCTCCGCAATGGCTGATGATTTTGCTAATCGCCGGCGTCTTTGCCTGGGGCTTTTCTAAGAAAACTCAAACCGCACAAACTCCAGCCGCTGATGAGTCCGACCCTGACTCCGCTATTGCCGCTCATGCGAACGGTCATCACACCTCGACTACCGGCGACCGGGCCACGCATGCCTCCGAATCCGCCACTCAGGTAGAGACTCCGCGCCAACCGGCGGGGGTGACGAGCCGCGATGATCAACCATCACAACTGGAATAAGGGTTGCGGCCAGACTGTGTAATGGGGCGTATAGCAATCTGCAGTCAGGTGCCGAGAGCCCAAAAGTTTAAAGTATGGGCATTGAATCGAAGTGTGGACAGCCGAGACGGCTGTCCTGGGGCCAGCAAGATGCTTGCTCAACAAAACTTGGGTTGGATTTGAAAAATCCTGCTTCCTAACCTAAGCCCCTCGTTTTTCCGTCAAATCAATGAACGGAGCGATCTGCGCAACGCTAGATCACTTCATGGCCCAGGCATTCATACTGCGCAAAGACTTTATGAGAAAAGTCAGAGGCAGATGAACTTTTGCCACGTTTTGTCTCGTTTGGCGACACCTGGTGAATACTATTTCACGGCAGGTAAATCTACGGTGGCAGCCCCTTAAAATCGGGATGTCAGCAATCAACTTTGCATCTGGCCTCATCGCTACAACCACCCATTGGGCTATTTCGGCAACCGCTGTTCACCGCTGTTGGCTGTGAATCTTGACCAGAGAGTAGGCCGATGCAACGCAAAGTTGCATCACTCCATGCCCCCCGGCATTTGGAGAGGAGGCATCATGAAACGCACTTCGGTTTTACCTTATTCCCTGACGCTGTATCCCCTTGTCAGAAACTTATTCCGCGACTCCGCTGTTTTAACATTTGCTTTTTTGGCCATCGCCTTCTTGATTTGTTTGTGAGAAGGCTCACTACAAAGCCAAAGCGGCAATCGACCCAGCGGCAAACTGCCAATTTTAGGAGCGCGATCTCGGCTCGTCAGTTACCCCTCCGCTCCCCGGTTGTATTTGGCTATCCATCCGGCCTGTATGGGGGCGCTATCGGCTCAACTTGAACTTGTTGGCGTGCTCAATGTAACGGCGCGCAGTCAAGTTGTCAGGACTTTGCCCTTGCAAGACGGCGATGACATCTCGCACCACCTGATCATTCGTCACGTGATAAGAGTGCTCTCTCAAGATCGAGACCAGGTCACTCACGTCCACCACAGCTACCTTATAGGGCAGTTGCCGGGGATAGCGCGGTCCACTTTGCCCTAACCGATCAGGATTGCCCTTGGTCACATCACTCACCGTGAGCGCCTGATCTTCGGTGTTGAAATAGACGGTCACTTGTTTGCCCAACTCAGGCAGCCGCGCAAATTTGTAATCGTGCTCAAACGCATCGTTATCTTCGTCGGCGGCGGTCAAGATAATGTTGTCAAATAATCGCGGCAAGATACGATTGCCGCTGAGCTTTTGTGTCTCTTGTAGGGCGTGGCGCAAGACGTAGTTGCCCATGCTGTGAGCCACGAGGTTGACCCGTTGCTGGCAGGGTTCCCCAGAGCTGGGATCGCGCAAAAACTCCGTCAACTTTTTCAATCCCCGGGCAAAGGCGTAGCCAGAGGCCTGGGCGTCGTGGCGATCGTCCTTGTAATCAAACAGTTCGCCATTGGAGGGCCAGGAAAACACGAATACGTTAGGGGTGTATTGGTTGTCTGACAAGGCCGCCAGCCGCGTTTTGAAATTGGCGGCCCCTTCTAAAGCCCCCTTAAACGTCACGTTAAAGCCATGAATTAGCAGAATGGAATCGAGCGACTGCGATCGCATTGTCTGTTGCAGATCTTGGAACAGCTTCATCGAGCCTTCCGCTTTCGTATCCGGCAGCAGTTGAATGCGGCTGGAATCGAGGGTGCCGTCAATCACCTCCGCCTGACCAAACCGCAAGTCCCCTAAGTCGGTTTCTGAAAAGCGATCGCCAAAATCAATCCCCTCAGCGTTCGGACTCAGGTTGCGGTTGGTGCCGAAATAGACCGTGACCATAGTATTTCCATCCCTCAATGACCCGATGACAGTCGGTGACCGCTGTGGATCGTGACGGGCCGACATTTTTAAAACATAGGCGCTTGGGGGAAGAGACACCGCTGCCTGACACAAAGCTTCAGGTCTGACGATTGGCGGGACCAACAGGCATTTCACCAAGGGCATAGCCAACGAGGCTCAGGCGGGCTTGCCGTGACTTACTGCATGCGATCGATGGTGCGGTATTGAATCGCTTCCGCGACGTGTTGGGCCTGCAAGCTGTCCGCATTATCCAGATCGGCAATGGTGCGAGCCACCTTGAGAATGCGATCGGTCGCGCGAGCGGATAGCCCTAACTTGCGCACGGCATTTTCCAATAAGCTCTGGGTCGTCGTATCGAGCGGACACCAGTGTCGCAAATGGCGGCTTTGCATATCGGCATTGCACTGTAGCGATGGTTCGGACTGAAAACGGGTGTGGGCGCGATCGCGGGCTTGCTCCACCCGAACTCGCACCTGTTCCGACGATTCGCCCTCACTGATGCGGGTCATCTCTTCGGGCTTCAGTCGCCCTACCACCACCTGCAAGTCAATCCGATCCATCAACGGGCCAGACAACCGTGCCCAATACTGTTCGCGACTGCGGGGACTACAGGTACAGGGCTGCACCGGGTCGCCATAGTAACCACACGGGCACGGATTCGTGCTGGAAATTAGCGTAAACTGGGCTGGAAACTCGACCGATTGGCGAGTGCGGGTAATGGTAACGAATCCGTCTTCTAAAGGCTGCCTAAGAAATTCCAGCACATCCCGTTTAAATTCAGTCATCTCGTCCAAAAACAGTACCCCACGGTGGGCCAACGAGATTTCCCCCGGCTTGGGAAAACTGCCGCCTCCGACGAGAGACGGGCCTGACGCCGAGTGATGCGGACTGCGAAACGGTCGACTGGTGACCAGACTTCCCTTTTCCTTCAACAGCCCCGCCACGGAATGGATTTGGGTCACTTCCAGCGCTTCTTCAAACGAGAGCGGTGGCAAAATGCTGGGCAGGCGGCGGGCCAGCATGGTTTTGCCGCTGCCAGGCGGCCCGACGAAGATGAGGTTATGACCACCGGCTGCGGCAATTTCGAGGGCACGACGGGCTTGAGCTTGACCTTTGACATCACGCAAGTCGAGCTGATTTTTGTGGGCGTTCGCGAGTTCTGCCTGGCCGTCGAGTTGGAAGGGTAAGTGTTGCTCCGGTTGGTTCAAGAAGTCGGCCATTTCGCTCAAATGCTTGAAGCCGTAGACCTCAAGGCCGGGCACGACGGCAGCCTCGCGAGCATTATCCGCCGGTACCACCACGCCTTTGATGCCCAGGGATTTAGCGGCAGCGGCGATCGCTAATACCCCCGCCACGGGACGCAACGTCCCATCCAGCGACAACTCGCCCATGAAGAGGAAATCATCCAACAAGTCAGGCTTCACCTGTTCAGTCGCGGCGAGAATCCCCACACTGATCGGTAAGTCAAAGCTGGGGCCTTCTTTGCGCAGGTCGGCTGGGGTCAGGTTAATCACGATTTTCCGCATGGGAAACGGAAAGCCTGAATTCTTTAGGGCCGCCCGGCAGCGTTCGCGCGATTCTTGCACAGCGGTATCGGGCAATCCCACCACCACCATCGTGGGCAAGCCCCCTGACAAGTCAACTTCGACCCCGACTTTGATGGCGTCGATGCCGACGATCGCGGCACTCCAGATTCTCGATAACATGACACCCTGACCCATGGTGATAGTAGGTCTAGCGTTCCCATATCGCTGCCTTCCGTTCAGGTGACAGTCGCCTAATCCTGGTTATCTTCAAGAGCGCTACAGATCCTTGAAGCCACAGGGGAGCGGGGGAGCAAGGGGGCAGCCTTGGTAGGCGCATTGGGAGGATTGGCTGGTGCTGGCTTTGTGGAGCCCGTGTCTGCGGTATCGGCAAAGTGGCGCGTTTGCACCAGGCCAGGATTTATTGATCGGTGGCAACCCGTTCGCAAACCATCCAGGTTTGTTCCTTTTGACTCTGCATGATGCGCAACGTGTCATCGAGATAGAGAATGTTGAGCCGTCCTTTGGGCGATCGCGGCATCGGAAATTCGGCTCGCCCCGTTTGGGGATCAATTGCTTGAGGTGCGCCCAAACCAAAAATGAGCTTGAGGACCAGTCTTTGCAGGCGATCACGCCAACTAATTGAGGCAGGGACCACTGACTGAAAGACTTGTTGCCAGGCGGACATATCGGTCTCTGGCGCAGGTTCCAAAACGCCCCCAGTAAACTGGACTTGCAGGGCCGTGTCGTCAGCGGGCTGGCACACCCCCAAATTGCGCACAATGCCATGAACGGTGGGCAACCCTGGTCGCACCGTCTGAAAATGCACCACGATGTTGTGTGTGTAGTGATGCTCCGCCGCTAGGGGCTGAATGTCTTGCCAGACCTGGGTTAGCTGCACCGACAAGGTTTGGGGTTGAAACATGTTAAATGCCAGTCGCCCCAAGGTATATTGCCAAGCTCCAGCGGCGGTTTGCTGGCCATCGGGAAAGTTAGGCGCACTCACGAGTTGCCAGCACCCCGGCAACTCGGGCGCATAGGCTGGTGCTGAGCTGTCACTAAGCTCAACCAGTCGAGCGATCGCTTGCTGCACTGGCGCTGCCTTAGCATCACCATGATGTTCAGCCAATACAGTCAGCAGGGCTTGCTTGGCTTCAGATTGCTGTGGACAAGACATATTCAAACAAAACTGGGGTGCTAGGATTCGAACCTAGGAATGGCGGGACCAAAACCCGCTGCCTTACCACTTGGCGACACCCCATTGAGTAGGCTTAAATAATCTAGCAGTTTTTAACCCATCTCTGTCAAGCAATTTTCGCGATCGCGCCAATTTTTTTGTGAAACCGAGGCGATATCAGTGGATCGCCTATTTCAGCGCAGAGTCGCGTACTGGCGAAGAAACTGGCGCGATCGTAACTAACTTTTGAATGGTCTCGGTCAGGGCCTCGGGTTGTTCAACCATCGCCATATGGCCACAATCCGGCAAAATTTTGACGTTGCCCTCAACGCTTTCAAACAGGGGATGAAAGCTGGCCAAATGATTGACGTATTTGACTTCCATCACGGTGTCGTCAGCCCCCGCAATAAAGTAGGCAGGCTGTTGCAGGTTCGCAACGACTTGCGGCAACCGATGCACTTCAGCCTCGGTCGTCGATTCCAGCAGCACGCCCGTAGCGGCTGTGGCCTGCGCCGCGAGCAAATCAGCCACTCGCTGCTGCCCCCAGTTCAGCATGAGCGGTTGCTGCACCATCATGCGAGTAAACGCCCAATTGATCAGGGGCAAATGTCGCAACCAAGCGGGGCGCCACCGGACAATTTGTTTGCCCGCTTGACGAAATTGTGCAAACTCATCGGGCAAATACACGCCGCCGCCCGCATTGACACAAATCACGCCCTGAATTTGCTGAGGAAATAACTTGGCCGCCCATAAGGCAATGCTGCCGCCCAAAGAGTGCCCGACCAACCAAACTGGAGACGTCAGCTCTAATTGGTTGAGTAACTCGCCTAAGTCTTCGGCATAGGCTTCGAGGCTGTAGGGATGAGGTGATGACGAGTGGCGAGAAGGCAGCGTCGGGTGCGATCGCTCGTCCACGGCCTGGTTCGATGCCCCAAAGCCTCTAAGGTCGTAACTTAAACATTGAAAGTCTGCCGCCAGTTGCTCAATGACCGGTTGCCAATAGCATTGACTCAAGAGCCAGCCATGAATAAATACCAGCGTCGCGGATGGCGGATTTGCCGGTGCCGTCAGGCGATAAGCGTGGGGGACACCAAAGACATTCGCATAAGTCATAAATCCATCATATCCTGACGGCGAAACCAGTGGTGGCGCGATCGCGATCGGCCAGAATCACTTGGTACCCGTCAAGAGGCGATATCGCATCCCTTCGGCAATCTTATGCCCCAGATACTCAGGAATCAGACTCTCATTCGGCCCCAGTAAGTACAAAATCAACCGGGTCCGCCCCCGCCACACTAACAAGTTGGCATTCACCACCAGCAAATCTTCCTGCCAGATGGCGTACATCACTTTGTAAAACAGCCCCGGCTGGTTGTCGGCCTCAATCAAGATCGCGGGTAAATGAAAGACCGGATCTACATAAAATTCCGTTTCGACTTGCTCCAACCCTTGATCCAGGTTGAACTCGACCGTTAGCATTTCTTCCACTTCAAAATGCCCGGCTAATGCCTCTCGCACAGCTCGACACACGTTATCTGCCGTCTTGGTCGGTAAGGCTTTGCCCCCTCGCGATACCACCAGCTTGATAAACACCAGCATGGGCGGATAGATCTGCCCGTAAAGGCTGAGGTTGTGGATGGTTAAGCCGTAGGCCGCCAGGACCCCAAAAATATCGCTGAGCAAAAACGATTGATTGCGGTAAGCGAAATGCAGGGCGCTCCGGTTGCCTTCGGGCTTGAGTTCGATCACTGCTTTGCGCGTTTTGTAGAGCTGATACGCTAAGCGTAAATTCTGAAGCTGAATTTCGCTGCTGACAAACTGTTCATAGAACTGCGGAAAAGCGCGATTAAATCGCTTCAGCAACTCTACTGTGGATGGTTTTAAACCAGCAGCCATAACCGGGGAACACTCAATTACCTTGGGTCAAGTCAAACTTTCGAGCCAAACCCTGATCGCCCAATCACACAGGCGTGTCCATATCTTATCCCTGCACCTAGGGTTCAGTTTGCCGTTCTGTCCGAACTATTTTCAAGGTTCCCGTGTCAGCAGGAGCAACCGGCAGACTGGATTGGGCAACTTTGTTGTTTCGTGACCAGTGAGAGACAAGGTTAAGCAGATATATTAGTCTAGTAGACTGTCACTGTCTCTTATTATTTATTGTCCAAACCTGTATGGGTTTCTGGAAAAGTTTATTCACTGGTGCTGAGACCGATACGCCCCCCCGGGACAAGGATTTATCAGCGAAAACTCTGACCGAGGTCTCCAGTCAAGATCGCGGTGCACAAATTGTTTTTAGTACGGAACGCGACATTGACCTCTATGAGCTAGAGGAACTGTGCGATGCCGTGGGGTGGGCCAGACGGCCGATTCGGAAGGTCCGGAAAGCGATCGAGCACAGCTTTCTGGTCGTCACTATGTGGGAAGTGCAGGGCAATCGCCGCCGCTTAATCGGCTTTTCGCGGGCGACTTCTGACCATGCCTTCAATGCGACGATCTGGGATGTGGTGGTGCACCCTGACTATCAAGGCAAGGGATTGGGCAAAACGTTGATGAAGCAGCTCATCAAAAAACTCCGCAGCGAAGACATTAGCAATGTCACGCTGTTTGCTGACCCGCATGTGGTGGACTTTTATCGAAATTTGGGCTTTATGCCTGATCCCGAGGGCATCAAAGGCATGTTCTGGTATCCCGATTAAGCCCAATCCTGATGATGACAGGGGGCGCGATCGCCAGCGACCAAGGGGAAGGTTCCTTCGGCTGATGTCCCCCGATATCGATAAAACCGACCGGAATCGTCCCCTGATCGGCGTTATTCCGAAGACACACTAGAATAGAACCCAGTAATTTCGTCATGTGTGCCTAGTCCAGTGCTTAATCTGGCAACGCTGTTCCCGTTTCAACTTGATTCCTTTCAAAAAGACGCTATTCGCGCGCTGGATGAAGGCCAATCCGTCGTGGTGTGTGCCCCCACCGGCTCCGGTAAAACCTTGGTGGGCGAATATGCCATTCATCGCGCCCTCGATCGCGGCAAACGAGTCTTTTACACCACGCCCCTCAAAGCGCTTTCCAATCAAAAACTGCGGGACTTTCGCGAACAGTTTGGCGTTGACAATGTCGGCTTGCTCACGGGGGATATTGCTATCAACCGCGATGCGGCGATCGTGGTGATGACGACGGAAGTATTTCGCAACATGCTTTACGGCACCCGCATTGGCGAGGTGGGCACCTCGTTGGTGGATGTGGAAGCCGTCGTGCTGGACGAATGTCACTACATGAACGATCGCCAGCGGGGCACCGTTTGGGAAGAGTCGATCATTTACTGTCCGCCTGAGCTGCAAATCGTGGCGCTGTCGGCCACGGTCGAAAATGGCGGTCAACTGACGGACTGGCTGAGTCAGGTGCATGGCCCGACCCAGCTAATCTATTCGGATTTTCGGCCCGTGCCGCTGCACTTTCACTATTGCCATAGCAAGGGCTTATTTCCCCTTCTCAATGCTCAACAGTCGGGCCTTAATCCCCGGTTAAAGCAGCGCCGCAAAAACCCTAAACAGCGCAGCAAGAAAGATGCGCTGGCGATTCCCTATGTGGTCGGGCAACTGCATCAGCGGGAGATGTTACCGGCGATTTACTTCATCTTTAGTCGGCGGGGGTGCGATCGCGCCGTCACGGCCATGGGCAACGTCTCGTTAGTCAACGACGCCGAAGCCGCCCAACTCAAGCTCAAGATTGACGAATTTATGGCGTGGAATCCCGATGCGGGCCGCGCTGGACAAGTAGAGCCCCTGTATCGGGGCATCGCCGCCCACCACGCCGGGATTTTGCCCGCTTGGAAAGGGCTGGTAGAAGAACTCTTTCAAGCTGGATTGATCAAGGTCGTCTTTGCCACTGAGACGCTGGCGGCGGGGATCAACATGCCCGCCCGCACCACGGTGGTTTCCAGTTTGTCCAAGCGGACGGACAGTGGTCATCGCTTGCTGATGGCGTCGGAGTTTTTGCAAATGTCCGGGCGGGCTGGCCGTCGGGGCATGGACGAACTGGGCCACGTCGTCACGGTGGAAACGCCGTTTGAGGGCGCTCGCGAGGCGGCATATTTAGCCACGGTTGGCCCTGATCCCCTGGTGAGTCAATTCACCCCCAGCTATGGCATGGTGCTCAATCTGCTGCAGCGCCACACGTTAGAAGAAGCCCGGACCCTGGTCGAGCGCAGCTTTGGGCAGTATTTGGCGAATGTGCAGCTCGCGCCCCAGCAGCAAGCGATCGCCGACCTCAAGGACGAAATCGAGCATGTGCGCGCCCAGGTCGAAGCCTTTGATGAAGAAGTGTTTGCCGACTTTGAAAATCTGCGGGAACGCCTGCGGGAAGAAAAGCGCCTGCTGAAAATTTTGCAGCAACAGGCCGCCGAAGTTTTAAAGGGTGACATGGGGCCAGCGCTGGCCTTTGCCGTCGCGGGAACGACGATTTCGTTGAAGGGCAAGCACGTCCCGGTATCGGCTCCGCTGCCCGCCGTGATTGTGACCAAAGTGCCGGGCTCCGGTCAGTTTCCCTATTTGATTTGCCTGAGCCAAGACAACCAGTGGTTTGTGGTCACTACGGGCGATGTCGTCGGCCTCCATGCGGAATATACCCGCGTCGCAGCGGTCGATGATTTGGAACCGCCCGCCGGGTTGCCCCACAAACCCGGCGCTCACTATCCCGGCGATGCCCATACCGCCACGATCGCCTGTCAGGTGCCCCAACCCCCGCCGTTGGAAGAAATTGCCCCCGAGGTGAAAGAGCAGTTGGCCCGCACCCACGAGGTGGAAGAGCGCATGGCCACCCATCCCGCTCGCGAGTATGGCAATCCCAAAAAGACGCTCAAGCAATATCGCCGCATCCAGCGCTTAGAGTCGGATCTGCGAGATCGCCAGCAGGCCCTGGCCCGGTCGAGCGATCGCTATTGGCAAGAATTTGTCAGCATCATGGCCGTGCTAGAAGAGTTCGGGTGTTTAGCCGATAACCAACCCACCCCCCTGGGAGAAACCGCCGCCGCCATTCGGGGCGACAATGAGTTATGGCTAGGATTGGCCCTCGCTTCCGGCGAATTTGACGCCCTGACTCCGGCTCAACTCGCGTCGGCTTGCGCGGCTCTGGTCACCGAAAGTGCTCGCCCCGATACATGGGTCGACTACGATCATTCCACCCCGGTGGATAACGCCCTCGGCGGCTTACGCCAGCTCCGTCGCGAAATCTTTCAGCAGCAGCGCCGCCACGATGTCATGTTTCCCATCTGGTTGGAATATGACCTGATTGGCCTGGTGGAACGGTGGGTGGAGTTTGGCGAAAAGGCTAACCTGGCTGCTCCTGAAGGCTTTGAGGAAAAACGCGAAGCGGGCAGCGATCGCAGCGACTGGACAGAACTCTGTGATCACACCAGTTTGGACGAAGGGGACATTGTGCGCGTGTTGCGCCGCACCCTCGACTTCCTCTCCCAAATTCCCCACGTGCCGCACATTACTGACGCGCTGCGCACCAACGCCCGCCAAGCCTGCGAATGGATGAACCGCTTCCCCGTCAACGAAAATTAGCCTTGTCCGGCTATGGCGACACGCAAAAAGAGCCCTGAACGCTAATGTCCCGGGGCTTTTGAGTCGATGGGGAAACCGTTGAGAGCATTCCCAAGGCAAAGGCGCTCAGGAAGTTACTTGAAAATAAAAAATGTCCCCGCTTGCAGGGGCTGGGCATTGCCAAACCCCTGCAGAAATCTTGCTCCGGGCACGTTACTTGGAGGCGGTTCTCTTAACAAACTTGGCCGCGCAGGGATTCCGTATCAATCGGTTTCATCATAAATAGGCATAATAGGTCGCCCGCCGTCCCAGCAATGTGGGGTAACTTGCGAAGGAACTTGAGGGGCTGAGGCTGGTGACTTTCCGCGATCGCCTTCAGCTTTACATTGCGCTCCACACAGCGATCCAGCCGCTTAAAGAAGTCCGGATGATCGACATTCAGCATCACCGGAAAGGCCCGTGCTGCCGTCAAATTAGTCTGTCGCACGACTTCCTCATCAAAGGCCGTGGCGTCCAGCCCGAGCATTTCGTAAAATTTGCTGCGCTCATGCACCGTTAGCGAGTGTGTGGCAAAGACCGACAGCAGGAAAAAGCGGCTCCAAAACCGAGCTTTCCAGCCTTGCCACATGTGGGGTTGCGATCGCAGCAGTGCCTTAAAAATATCGCCGTGGCGGTTTTCGTCCTGACACCAGCTCTCAAAGTAGTTGAAGAGGGGGTAGAACTTGTTTTCGGGCTGCTGCTCTAAGTGATGGAAGATGAGGATGTAGCGCCAATAGCCGATTTTTTCTGACAGGTAGACCGCATAGATGACCCACTCTACGGGGAAGAACGTGTAAGTGCGATTCTTCGTGAGCTTCGCCAGATCGAGGGAAATATTGAAATCAGCCATCGCCTTGTTGATAAAGCCCGCGTGCCGCGCCTCGTCCCGCGCCATCAGGTGAAAGATTTCTGCCAACAGGGGATTCCGACCTTTCAGCTTGCGCGACAGTTCTTTGAACAGCAAAAAGCCCGAAAATTCCGATACGCAAGAGCGCTCTAAATAATCGATAAAGGCCTGGCGCTCTTCTCCTTGAATGTGATCCCACGCCTGGTCAAAGGCTTCATTACGCACAAAGTGATAGCGGTTATAGTCCGCGCGCATTTCTGCCACCATGGCTTGCAAGTCGGCCTCGCCAGCTGACAAATCCATTTGGGCTGCTTTGTCAAAATCAGTGGTGTAAAACCGGGGGGTGAGTAGATTTTCTTCGACCGCAGTTTTAACGCTGGGGGATGGAGAAACGGTACTGACCATAGTTATTTCGATAAACCGTGGAAAAGGATAAAATCTATTCAATCAATAGACTGCACTCACGGTATCAGGAAGTGATAGAGCGATCGCGGCCCCGCTTCGCAGCTGTTACAAACCGTCAAACATTGCGACAGCAGTTACTTCAGCGTTTCTAAGTAACGCGCAGTAAAAAAATGGTGATAGAGACTTTTTCGCTCATCCTGTCGTAAAGACTGAACTTTACGAACTGCAAACTGCAACACCCCAATCTCAGGCCCATGGCAAAGCGACGATCCAGTATCGGCAAAAATAGCCGGACTGGACTGCTGATATGGACGAGTGATGACTCAGGAAAATCGCATCGATTAATTTTGACTGCATATATATAGATGTGTAATGGCTGTTATCCCGAACTGATATCAGCAGCAGGGCTGTCCGGCGAGGCCGCTGCCTCAGGAATCAGGATTGCTCGCGAACTCAAGTTTTGTTGGTCAAGCATCTTGCTGGCTCTGAAACAGCCGGGACGGCTGTTCACACTCAATTAAATTCCCACAAATTCCCATCTAAGTGGGTTGGCGACATGCGGTTCTAGGAGTGCACCAGTCGGATCTGAGGTCCGCCCCTTTCGCAATGAGCTTACTCCGTGCCGTAATCGGCCACCTCCTTAGAGACAACTCAGGTTTGCCCGGTACTATTGAATAGACTGTCGCAGCGAGAAATAGCCGTGTCGCTATCTAAAGGGTTTGAAGTCGAAATTTATACGGGAACGCCAGCCGGAGAGATCATTGGCTTCTCGGATCGCATCGTGGCCAATCTCAATGGGTTTGTCCGCGAGCCTGACTCCCGCAATGTGGAATACACGACGGCTCCGCTGAGCCGCTACGAGCAACTGTTATGTGAGCTTGTGCGCCCCCGACAAACGTTGCGCACCTATTTGCAAACCCTCGGCGACTATACCCTCGTGCCGGGCAGTACCCTATCGTCGGGCGACACCCGACGGTTTTATCGCTCTGACCCCCAAAACCCCTATCACGCCTACATTGAGCAGACTTATCATACCGATGTCGTCACCGCGAGCATTCATATTAATATCGGCATTCCTGATACTGAGTTGTTGATGCAAGCGTGCCGCTTGATTCGGCTAGAAGCGCCGCTTTACCTGGCGTTAACTGCCTCATCACCGTTTTTAGACAATCGGGCCACCGGCTATCACTCAACCCGCTGGCACTTATTTCCCCAAACGCCAGCCCATGTCCCCCTATTTGCCAGCCATCAGCACCATATTGATTGGATGGAAGCCCAACTGGCTGCCGGGACGATGCAGAATGTGCGTCACCTATGGAATTCGGTGCGTCCCAATGGCGATCGCCGTCCCTACTGCTTGAATCGGCTGGAACTCCGCATTTGCGATTTAGTGATCAATCCGTTGCATTTGCTCGCAGTGACCGCATTGCTTGAGGCGCGTCTGTTACAGATGATGGCCGACCCCTCTTTAGACCCGTTGCAAATTAGTCAACTACCCGCCGCCACCCGTGCCGATGATTTAGTCAAACTGGCCATGGCAAATGAAGCCGCAGTTGCTAAAGCCAGCCTAGATGCCACTGTGCATCACTGGGTCGATGGTCGGGCCATCACTGCTCACCGCTGGATTCAGGATTTGTATGAAACGCTGTGGCCGATCGCCCATCAGCACGGGTTCAGTTGTTTTCTCACCCCGATTCGCACGATTTTGGCGGAGGGAAATGAGGCCCAACGCTGGCTCGCCCTCCATGAGCAGGGCCAGACCGTACCCGAGATTTTAGCGATCGCCATTCGGGCCGCTGCCGAGCAAGACCAGCAACTCGCCGAAGAACTGTGCCTACCCTGCATGGCTTAGGCAAGGTTTTCGGGATCGTGTCAACCGTGATCAAGCCCTAAAAACCAGTGCATCGGTCGATTCATTAAAAAAATGTATCGTTAATGCGACTGGCCCTTTACAATCCGCTCCAACTCTGCTGAGTAATTGAGACAGCTATGCCCCGGGTCGTCCTCGTTCATCCTGAAATTCCGCCCAATACTGGCAACATTGCTCGCACCTGCGCCGCCACCCGCACTCCACTTCATTTGGTTGAGCCGTTGGGCTTTGAGTTGAGCGATCGCTATCTCAAACGAGCCGGGCTAGATTACTGGCCATATGTTGATCTGCATCTACATCCGTCTTGGACTGCGTTTGTCGCTGCCGCTCGCGAACAACCGGGACGTCTCATTGGGTTTAGTAAGTCTGGGGTTGAATGCTACACCGATATTGAGTACGCGCCCGATGACTGGCTGCTCTTTGGCAAAGAAACCGCTGGGTTATCAACGGATATTCTGGCTGCCTGCGACACTACTGCTCGGATTCCCATGGCTGAACCGGGGGTGCGCAGCCTAAATTTATCGGCCAGTGCCGCCATTGGTCTATTTGAAGCCCTTCGTCAGATGCAGGTTTAACCTGGCAGGTCTCATCCAAAGTTAGCTCCGAGCGTTCGTTTCGGTGGTTTCCCAGCGGTTATCATCGCTGCTGGGTGATATTTAATTTCCGCATCAGCCTGGTAATTACTAATAATCAAAAGCAGACGACTTCGCTAAAAAAAAATGAATCTAGTCAGTGCTTTTGTTGTCCCAGCTACAAAAACAAAATTAGGAAATAAGAATTTTCTATCACTAAAACAGATGCGTAGACCGAATTAGCGGCGCTCTCTGCCAGCTGGCTGGCTAACTTGGAGGAACGCCAATTTGCTCATGTCAGCCTGAACCTCAAATCTCCCTTGAGGCAAGGGTTTCAGGATTTCCCCTGACAGCGGTTGGCATTGGTCAAGCGCCCTATATTTGCGACATTTCGGTCTTCTTTGCGACGCGACTGTTTACTGACTGGCCAGTCTTGAAACACCGTCATGGCAAGATTTATCCGCGATCGCCATAGCCTATTTGGAGCCCTTTCGATGTGGAAATTGAAAAATCTTGATCTCCGGGAAAAATTATGTAAACTTGCTTAAATCTGATAGGCAGTGTATTGTTAGCTCTCGAAGCTAAATTGCTTAACCACGAGGATAGTGGGAATGCCTTAGTTTCTGGGTCTTTGAACCTCAGATGATTCAAGTTAGAGTCGCCTTCGGGATGACCTTTGAAACTGTCGAGCTCTGGTTATGAGGAGGATTATTCCTTTGAGTCCCGTTTTTTCTCAGGAATTTGCGCCTGACACGCAGAGTCAAGCAAGTGCCCTGTTGCCCTTACAAGGCGAACTAGGAGTCTTTGGAGCTAGTAAGAGAGTGCGTACATCCTTTACGGCTCTTAGCCTCGCATTATCACTAGGTGCAGTTGGCTCGTTAGTCTCCAGTGCCGAAGCTGCTGATTCGATGCAGCTGGCAGCTTTGCCTTCTGTTGCTGGTGGCTCCAATACGTTGCCATCCTTTGGCTCTGCCCGCCCCGAAGCTGCCCCCGCCATTTTTCACACGGTTACCGACGGTGAAACTATTTGGGGGATTGCTGAGCAGCATGGCCTAACCGTCGAAGCCATTCGCGCCGCCAACGGCATGGCTGAGGATCAGGTAATCCAGGTGGGTCAGGTACTGAAAGTCCCAACTGTTGATGAAACTGATACTCAAGAATTACCAGCCTACTCGGTTTCGTCGCTCAATCTCTCCGTCACGCCAGCGCAGTCGCCAGCCACTCCAGACTTGACTGTGGCAGCGCTGCCAGAAGCATCGATGCCGGGGATGATGCAGGCCACTATCGTTGATGAGCTGCCTGAGGCCACTTCGGCAGAAAGTTCATTAGACGCAGCTGCTGAGCTGGGAGTAAGCGAAGCATCAGGCCTGGATGAGGCTTCTATCAATGCAGAGCCCCTGGGTCAAAATAGCGGCTTGTCAAAGACAGATTTGCTGAGAAGTAGTAAGCCCCTTGCTTCACTCCCGACAGCGCAACCTCAGGTTGAGTCGGTACAAGAATTTGCCGACCAGTTAGGAGTTCCTGCTGAGCAACCGGAAGGTTCCCAGAAGGCTACGGTTAGCCCGAGAACCGAGATATTCCGCGATCGCGGTAATGAGTTTACTCATCGGGTCGGTTCTGGAGAAACTATCTGGTCGATTGCTCGCAGTTACGGACTTGATCCTGATGATTTGCAAGCCCTGAACCAAGTTGCTGATTCCCGGCGTTTGATGCCAGGGGATGAGCTTGTAATTCCGGCTACTGAGGCAACACTTGCTAGCGTTGCGGATGTTGACGGGCTGCGTCCTCATCAAGCAGATTCTTCTGAGCAGATAGTGGCTGCTTTGCCTGATGTTGCCGTTGTGCCGACCAGTGCTGCTGCTGTTGACTTGACGAAGGTTGAACTTGGTCGTAACTCGGCTGCCAGCAGTTCTCCGACAGTCGAAGCTGAAGCCGATCCGTTTGTGGCTACTTTGTTGTCTCAGGCGACAGCTTCCACAGAGTTACGCTCTGATCAGGCTGAGGCATTAAAGCAGTCATCTGACCTCTCGGCGGCGAGCGATGCTCGTGATGTAGAGAGGCTGGCTGCTGCACCTGAGGTTGCCCGGGGAGCCAACGAAGTTGCCCTGAATCCTCAGTTTGTCAACAACTCCGAGCCAGAAGCTTTAGATGTTGAGGCGGAGCTTGAGGCTGATAATCTGCTAGCGGCAGCGCCGTTGGGCTCTGAAGTGTATTCTCCCATTGTGGAGAATGCGACTGGTCGCGTTGTCACCCCCGAGATGCCGATGTTGCCCGGGCAAGATGCTTACTTGCCTGAGGCTCCTAACCGGTTTGATGGTTACATGTGGCCAGCTCAGGGCGTTCTGACGTCTGGCTATGGCTGGCGCTGGGGGCGTATGCATCGTGGTGTCGATATTGCTGGTCCTGTGGGGACGCCAATTTATGCGGCAGCTCCTGGCGTTGTTGTGAGTTCCGGCTGGAATTCGGGTGGTTATGGCAATCTTGTGGACATTCGCCATGCTGATGGGAGTATGACTCGCTATGCTCACAACAGTCGCCTGATTGTTCGGGCTGGCCAGCAAGTTCGTCAAGGTCAACAAATTGCTGAGATGGGTAGCACTGGATTTAGTACTGGTCCTCATTTGCACTTTGAGATTCATATTCCCAACCAGGGAACGGTGAATCCCATTGCGATGTTGCCTCGTAGCCGATAAATGGTTTCGTTGAATTAAAGGGGGTAGCGTAAGCTGCCCCCTTTTTTCTTTGGGCTCATGCTGTGGATTGATGACGCGGCTGGCTAACATCACCTGCGTCGCGGATAGATGTTTTCAGGACAGCAGATCAAATCTAATTTCTGTTCGGCAGGGAAACCGCTTTGTGTTAAATTAAAAAAGTTGCAAAAAGCACTCTGGCTCAGTAGCTCAGTGGTAGAGCAGGGGACTCATAAGCCCTTGGTCGCGTGTTCAAATCACGCCTGAGCCATTTAGTAAATTAGTTCGTGAATACTTCTTAGTCACTAAGTCTAATGAATTAGTGTTCAACTATTTAATTTGTCTCTTTTGGGGGAGACAGGCTAATCGATTGCAAATAGGGTGTGGCGAACAGATTGAAATGCAGAACACTAGCGAATATCGTTGCGCTTTTTGCGGTGAACTGAATACAACCTTTATCGACATATCAGCGGGTCTGCAACAGAGTTATGTGGAAGATTGTCAAATCTGCTGTCGCCCTAATCAGCTATACATTGCCATTGACGACCATACTTTAGAGGTTGATATTGTGGCTGACTATGTTGAGTGAATTACCAAATACGCGGTGCATTCATCTTTAAATCAAATAGCAAAATTTCGCTAAGGTCAGTGAAATTTGCTTCAATGTGAGCGGTGTCGACAATGCCGATACCATCTCCTGCTAATAATTCATGCCCTGCCACCTGTAAGGCACCCTTTACAACTTGGAGCCATACGCCCCGATCTGGTTTTAAGGCATAGTTAATGCGATCGCTCGCCTCAAATCGCCCATTGTAGATTAAGGCATCCGTATTGATTGGCATCGACCCATCGCGGCCATCTGGCGAAACATAAAGCTTTAGGCATCCCTGTCGCTCGTGCTCGGCAAATCGAAGCTGATGGTAGCCAAAACGAGTCGGGGCCCGATCAGGAATCAGCCACATTTGGTAGTTGTGTTCAACCTGTTCGTGGTGGTTGTACTCAGAATGGATCATTCCCTGACTACCCGCACTGATGAGTTGCATTTCGCCAGCATGAATTTCGGCTTGGTGCCCAAAGCTATCTTGGTGGGTCAATGTGCCGTCAACCACATACGTCAACACTTCAACATCGCGATGAGAATGCGGTGCAAAGCCTGAATGGGGTTGAATATGGTTCTCCACCATGACCCTTAACGGACCGAAATTCATCCAGTCAGGATTGTGATAACCACCGAATGAAAATGTCATCCAGTTATCGGTCCAGCCAAAATCTTCAAACCCGCGATCGCAACTTCGGCGCAGTCTGACCGTTGCTCCTGAGGAAAAACTAGCTACCATACCTGTTACCGAAAATGAGGACTCTCAATGTAGCAATATGTGCAAAGTTCTATGGTCGAGATACGCCAATATCGACTGTCGACAAGCCTAATAAGCGGCTCTGAAAACACAGACCAATTTTGACACACGAGTTACTCAGCCTGAATCTGCCCAGCCGTATCTTCAATCTTTAGCCTGCAAATCGCAGGGGGAGTCATCCACCTTCAAGGCTAAAGTCATCATAGAGGCATAGAACTAAGCTGCCAAAGTAGGCTTACCGCGATAAATCGCAACTTGCGTAGTCTACTTCAACAGTGATCTCTTACTCGATGCCGACTTAATTTTGGAAATCTCTGGGACCGGAATAGTTCGAGGCGTCAGCCAAGGTTTCTAGGGTTTGCGCACCCACTAGGAACTCGCCATTGACTTCCCATGACGGGAATCCTGTTAAGCCTTCTACTGAGCGACAGACACTGACTTGAGCATTTCGACCGCCTTCAGCGCATTCGACGTAAGGAATTTCTTTAGCTGCTTCTGCACCAAACAGCTGCTTTTGGTCATGGCAGTGAGGACACCAGTAAGCGCCATACATCTTGGCATCGGTTGCCGATAGATGCTGAGCGAGTTGAATTTCCGAGGGGCCAGAAACAGTTGTGACGGCTGGGCCAACCTCCCCAGGAAGGTCGGCTTGGGCTGATTGCGGATTATTAATCGGAGCATAAACGGCCAGCGTGCCTACGAGGGTGACCACAACCACAATGACACCCATAAAGGCGAGTTGGCCGACGTCATCCCGACGACGCCCCAAGATGGTAAGCGCAAACATTGATGCTGCAAAGATCGCTGAGGTAATGCAGTAGAGGCAGGCAGCCTGAATCTCAAAGGCCAGTAAGTACATCAAATAGCCGCTGAAAACCAGCATCGCTGTTGCGCCAATGAACAGCAGCGGCCAGGTCAAAGATTCGAGTTGGGTGCGGAGCTCTTTTTGCCGGTCAGGATTAATGACTAATGGAGCCAGGGCCATGCCTGCCATGCTGAGATAGCCCAAAAAACCAAACAGCGTCAAGGGCAGCCCAAAGACTTCTGCGTAGGGACTAGAAAGGACACGATCGCACCCCCCAGTAGGACAAGCTGCATCACCGCCCATCACCTTGACAACTGTGAGATAAGCAGTGCCGCAGGCCCCCATCAAAGCGATCGCGCCAATAATCCAACGGGCCCAGCGATGAATCCACAAAGTTTCCTGTCGGCGACGTGGCATGTCAGTGTCTATCCTCTGGCGATTCAGTCAGCAAATTTCCTATTTATTCTGCCTCATGACATGACTATCTTGCAGATTTCATAGACGAATGTAATCGGGAGTTCACTGGTCAGCCATTTCCCCAGCGAACCTGTGCCCAGAATCGCTATGTTCGGTTTAAGAACGATCCTGGGCGGCAATATTGTTTAACCCGCCGCCGTCTGCAAGCGATTTTGAGACGCCATGGCGTTACAGAACTCGATTTTTAGAGTTACGACGCAACCTTTGCTTTAAAGGCTTCACGATCAGGCAGCACTTCGAAGACGCGGTCCATGCTGGTCAGTTCAAACAGCATTTTGACCTGTTCATTGATGGAACAGACGTACAGCAATTTGTTGCAAGCTCTAACCTTTTTGAGAACGACGACTAAAATGCCCAAACCAGAGCTGTCGACAAAAGTAATATCTTTGAGGTCGATCAAGAGCACATCCACACCCTCTTCCAGCGCGATATCAACTTCCTTGCGGAAAATTTCGGCTTGAGTGCCATCCAGGATGCCAGTGGGCTCAAGAATACGAATATTAGCTTCCATACGTTCCTCGTAAATCTGCAGGGGGCTGCACCGTCAATCAATCAGGTTAAGTGGCTAACTAAGTGCCTACTGATGTAAGGTTGCCCTAGTTCTCTCAAAATACACAGCTTGTTGCCCAGGTTAGGACATTTTTGCTGGGTTTTCGCGGAGTTGAATGGCGACTGTGCCCATCTGTAAAGCGGATGCGGTAGGCCGATCACTAATGAGGATTGGCCCGATGTGCTGGCTAAAGGGTTGAGTCGCTGCTTCGACCGCTAAAAGCCAAGGGAATCGCTGCTGCAAGGATGGCAATAGTGCTGGCCAGTCGATATAGATAAGTTCTGAGCCTAGCGTTGGCAGCTCTTCTGTCAACTGCATCAAGGTTGTTTGGTCCGCCAGAGAGCCTTGATTAACCTGCTGCAATACTTGCTGCAATCCCTCTAAAGACGTCGATAAGACTTCATGGTTCTGCACTGTAGTGTGGGCGGCAATGACTTGGGTCGTCAACTGTAGCGGTGCGTTATTACGGGTACGGTTGAGCGTAAACCGCGTCCACGTGGTGAGGGGTTGTTCGTTGTAAGTCAGTCGATTGACGGTCAACCCTTGGCCTGCGGCAAAGTCGTCAAGCGCTGCTAAGTCAGTAGTTGCGGCTGCAGTGATTAAGGCCCAGTCGGGGCGATCGCCAGGCAGCAGCGCGAGGGCATAGTCCCCAGCCAGGGCGGCTGATAATCCTGCTGGGACGGACTCTGGGGTCAACGACCAGGACTGCAACAGCGCCGCGATCGCTTGCTGTGCAATGGGATAACCGCCAATATTGTCACTGAGCGACTGTAACTGCTGAGATAGCTGAGCCCCAGCGGTGACAAACAGCGCACTCTCAGGCACTAGGGAAATTGCTGCTGGCAGGCGGGCAGATGTTGCTTGTGGTGGTGTGATCGCCTCTGGGACAGATGACAATGGATGGGTCGCAATGGCGGTATTGCCCAACAATCCCTCTGCTAAAGCTTGGAATGAAATGAACGCCAAATGGGCCTGCTGGCCTGTGGGACTGATGGGTGGAGCGGTGAGTAACTTTTCATCGCCAAACCAGGCTAATAGCTGCGGAATATTGGCGACCAACCAGCCGACTCGATTTTCTGGCAGGGTGGTGATGGCGGTGTGATAAGGAGCGGCCTTGACCCAACTCACATCCGGTGCCTGATAGGTGGCGATCGCCTGTCGCAAAACCTGGGCATCATTCGCCAACAGGACATAGCGATCGCCGATCATAGTGGTGGCCAACGTCTCTAAAGCTAAGTTGGCAGAGAAACCGGATATCGGTGCTCGCCCAGTGGTCGCCAATGCTTGGTCTGAGATCAGCGAAATACCGGATACCGTCTCAAAGCGTAGATTGCGCTGTACTGCGCGTTGCTGCCAGAGGCGATGCAGAGCCTCACGGGCGGCTTCGGCGTCGCGACAACTTAAGACGACTAAATAGCCAGGTTGCAGACCATTGCTGGCATCGTAGTCGAGGTCAGCCGCTGTAATGGCTAGGGTCGCCTCTTCATCTAACCAGGGGCGGACGTCTGCCTCATAGTCCCAGCCCACTAAATCTTCGAGCGATTGCTGGAGTGACTGCCATTCTTGCCGCACCTGAAAACGCTGATTGGCCGGGGTCAAGAGCTGACGCAATTGCCACAGGCGATCAGGACGGGCCAGCAAAGAAACCATCAAGGGCGACTGGCGCGGCACAAACTGAGCGGCTTGGGGCTGCGCCTGACCCCCTCGGGTAATTAATCCGCGCGGATTTTGCGATGTCAAGCCCCAAAAGCCAGCAATGCCAACTAATAGCAAAATCCCAGCCAAAATGGCGATCGCTGAGTAGACGGTGCGCGATTTCATAGAGTCCCTTTTACCGTGCGCTTGCTGGCGTCTTAACTAACGAGTGCGTGCTACTCGTCGTGAATAGTGTATTACTCCAGCGACCGTTTCTCGGCAAGTCTTTACAAGGGTATGGAGACAGCTGATGCAACCGCCGGTGATCGCCCACCTTGAGTTGTAGCCAACCGCCAATACTGTCAGCTAGATATCATCGCCGGGAAATTCGCGCCATACGCCGATGAGTCGCCCTTGAAGCTGAACTTGCTCGGCGGGAAAGGTCTGGACTGGATAGTTGGGGTTAGCGGGTACTAACTCAACTTTTTCTCCTTGTAGGCGGAAATATTTTAGAGTCGTGCCATCGGGAACCCGAGCCGCCACGATGGTATCGGTACGCACTCGCTTCGGATCTTTGATTGGCCGTAAAATCACCACATCACCATCGCAAATCATGGCGTCGATCATGCTGTCGCCATTGACATACAGTGCATAATCGCCGGGCTTAGTTTCAAAATGCCCCGGATTAAAGCGCGGCGTTTCGGCTTCGGGTTGGGCTTCGTTGACATAACCCGCAGCGATACTCCCGTAAATAGGAATACCCTGAACGTCTTGTAAAATCCGAATGGTGCGGGCTCGACCCTCTTCCCAGTCGATGTAGCCCTTTTTGCGTAGATGATCGAGGCGACTTTGAATCGGGGCAGGTGATTTTAACTGCATTGCCCGCATCATTTGCCGAATCGAAGGCGAGTGCTGGTTTTCGCGAATGTAAATGACCAGCCAGTCGTAAAGTTCTTGTTGCGCTTCGGTTAAAGGTTCCATTGCCGCCGTCCTCGGCTCAGCCGCTGTTGTATCAAGAACAACTGTACCAGCGAACTTTGGAAAAGTCCACCTTTTGATAAAAAATGTGGACTTGAGGCAATAACTAACCTGCTTTCAGGCCCATTTGCACTCGCCAGAGCCCCGCATATAGGTCATCTCGCTCGATCAGTTCTTCATGGGTGCCCCATTCCACGAGTTGGCCTTGGGCCATGACATAGATGCGGTCAGCGTTGCGAATGGTGGACAGGCGATGGGCGATCGCAATCGTGGTGCGATCTTGAGTAATGTGTTCCAGCGATCGCTGAATCGCCGCTTCCGTTTCGTTGTCCACGGCGGAGGTCGCTTCGTCGAGCACGAGGATCGGCGGATTTTTGAGAATGGCGCGGGCGATCGCTAACCGCTGCCGCTGCCCACCGGAGAGCTTTTGCCCCCGTTCACCCACAATCGTGTCATAGCCTTGGGGCAGTTGTTGAATGAACTCGTCCGCTTCCGCCGTACGGGCTGCCTGGATGATGGCTTCGCGACTTGCGTCGAAGGTGCCATAGGCGATATTTTCCGCCACGGTGCCGTGAAACAGAAATACATCCTGACTGACGAGGCCGATGGCCTGGCGCAAGTCTTGGGTGGCGAGGTCGCGAATATCCAAGCCATCTAGCGTAATCCGTCCGGCGTTGACTTCGTAAAGGCGCAGCAGCAATTTCACGAGGGTACTTTTGCCCGAGCCCGTCGCGCCGACAATGGCGACGGTATGTCCGGCGGGAATTTTGAGCGTCAAATTTTGCAGTACCGGGCGGCGATCGCCATAGCCAAAGGTGACGTCTTCGAACCGCACGGCTCCTTTGACATTGCTCACCGGCAAGCGCTGGTGCCCTGGATGCAGGGTGATCGGCAAATCCAACAGGTCCATGACGCGATTGGTCGAGGCCATCGCCCGCTGGTATTGGTCGAGGGTGTCGCCGAGCCGAGTCAGCGGCCACAGCAATCGCTGGGTCAAAAAGACCAGGACGCTGTAGGTGCCGACGGCTAGCTCACCTTCCACCGCCATGAGGCCACCAAACACGAGGGTGGCCGTAAAGCCCAGCAAAATCAGCACGCGAATCAAGGGAATGTAAGCGGCGCTAAAAGCGATCGCCCGCTGATTGCTGACCCGATAAGCTTCGCTGTCTTCGCGGATGCGCTCAATTTCGTAACCCTCAGCGGTGAAGCTTTTGATGGTGAGAATGCCGGATAAATTATTCGACAGGCGGCTGTTAAGGGCGCTGACCCGCTCGCGGACGGTGGCATAGCGGGGGGCCAGTAACTTTTGAAAGGCGATCGCCCCCCAGACGATAAACGGCATCGGGATAATCGCCATCCACGCCACTGACGGGGCCAGGAATAGAAATGCACCACCTACCAGAATGATCGTCGTGATGACCTGGAGAACTTCGTTGGCCCCAACATCCAGGAAGCGTTCGAGCTGGTTGATGTCGTCGTTCAGCACTGCCATCAGACCGCCCGTGCTGTGGTCTTCAAAATAGGCCAGATCCATGTCTTGCAAATGGCTGTAGGCTTCAATCCGCAAATCGCGCTGCATGGTCTGGGCCAAGTTGCGCCACAGCACCGAGTAGGCATATTGAAAGGCGGATTCCAGCCCCCAGGTGACGATGGTGAGGGCAGTGAGCACCAAAAACTGGCCGCGAACGCTGGCAATCCCCCAACTGGCAATCCACGAATCTTGCTGCTGCACGACGACATCAACCGCTAAGCCGATGAGCACCGGAGGCGCCAGGTCAAAAAATTTGTTAAAGACTGAGCACAGGCTCGCGAGCCAGACTTGGCGACGATAGCGACGACCATAGCGCAGCAAGCGTTGAAAGGGATGGGAGGACGTCATGACAGACAGACTCAGGTAGAAAACAGCGGCAAGGGCGGCATCAGGGGCGTGAACTAAAACCGGGGGCGATCGCGACACACGGTCCCCGAAGGACTCATCGATGCGGTAGGACGGCAGATGAGAATCTTAACAAAATATTGCAGGGCGCTGAATTGAGCCGTCTGGCCCTGGCGAGGGCTGGAAGCAGCGGCAATCGCAACGCATCACCGCCAAGACTGAGATCACACCGTAAAGGTGATGGCGACTCAGACTCGCCGTGACGATAGCGAGGATTGATACCGACGATGAACACGCATTTTGATGAGCGATCGCCCCTGGGCCCGCTGTTTTAATCAATATCCTGTTATGCAAATGCCCCCAATGATGAAGTTTAATCGTCGCGAAGAGATCCGTGTCCCTGCCTCCCAGAGTCATACAGTCCGCCAACTCAAACGGTTTGAGGCGGTTGAGCAAAAGCGTAAGACGGTGGATGAGCACACGGACAGTTGGCAGCAAAATCCTTGAATTATCCCGCTCCGTCGCCCAGATGCGATTCCCCCGCCTGATCGTCACCTGACTGGTTGACGGCATCCTCTACCAGCGGTGGATCAGGCAGCGCGATCGCCAGTTGGTAGATTTCACGTTTGCTGTAACTGGTGGTCTGGGCGAGCTGACGGCTGGCCTGCGATCGCGAGAGCCCCTGCGCCAACAACTCTGTCAGCTGGGCCGTCAATTCCTCAATCGTGAAGGGCGGCGTCTCGGACGGTGGCTTGCCCGCAATAACCAGCGTGAATTCGCCTTTGGGTGCGGTGGTGGTGAAATGGGCGATCGCCTCAGCCAGGGTGCCGCGCCACACCTCTTCGAATTGTTTGGTGAGTTCGCGAGTGACGGCCAGACGGCGCGTGTCTTCAAAGGGGCCTTGCAGATCTTTGAGGGTGGTCAGCAGGCGATGGGGGGCTTCGTACAGCACCAGGGTACGGGGTTCCTGCGCCAGTTGGGCAATGTGGTCGCGGCGATCGCGCCCCTTGGTCGGCAAAAAGCCCTCAAAGGCAAAAGGTTGGGGCGGCAGTCCCGAAATGCACAGCGCGGTAATTGCCGCCGTCGCACCGGGAATCGCCACCACGGGGATCGCGGCCTCAGCGCAGGCTTCCACTAATTCAAAGCCGGGATCGGAAATGCCCGGCATCCCCGCATCGCTGACGAGGGCAATATCCTGACCGTGCTGCAAGTGCGCCAGCAACTCCGGCAATCGCTTGCGCCAGTTGTGGGCGTGGTAGCTAGTTTGGGGCGTCCCGATCTGAAAGTGATGCAGCAGTTTGCCCGTATGGCGCGTATCTTCAGCGGCGATCAGCGTGACGTGCTTCAGGGTGTCGATCGCCCGAAACGTCATATCCGCCAGGTTGCCAATCGGAGTGCCGACGATATAGAGCGTGCCATTGCCATTGAGATCCGTCACCGCTGTGTCGTCCTGCTTGCTGTGCTTCAGAATAAACCCAGTCGTTCCGGAGTGACCAACAATGGCTAAGATTGGCGTCTTTGTCGGGCTGATCACCCTCGACTGCATTTACCAAACGCGCTCGGCCTTGCAGCCTAACGAGAAGCAAGTGGCGGAGGCGGTGCTGCTGGCAGCGGGTGGCCCGGCCACGAATGCGGCGATCGCCTTTAGCGCCCTGGGGGGACAGGCGAAGTTGGTTGGCGGGTTGGGGCAGCATCCCCTCGCCACGGTCATCCGCGATGATCTGGCCCAGCACGGGGTGGAACTGGTGGACTTGATGCCCACGGTCACTGCACCGCCACCGTTTTCGTCCATTTTGGTGAATGTCGCGACGGGCGATCGCGCCGTCATTTCTCGCAATGCGGTCGATCGCCCTCAACCTCAGACCGGGCCTGCTGAGGCAATCTTGGCCGATGCTGACTGTCTGCTGATTGATGGGCATCAGATGAAAATTAGCGAGCAGTTCGCCCAAGGGGCTCAGCAGCAGCAAATTCCCGTAGTGGTGGATGGGGGCAGCTGGAAGGCGGGCTTCGAGCAGGTTTTGCCTTTCGCCACGGCGGTGATTGCATCGGCCAACTTTGCCCCACCGGGATATGGGACGGAAGCGGCGGCGATCGCCTATTTGCGATCGCTCCACATTCCCCACGTAGCGGTGACTCGCGGCGAACGACCGATTCTCTACGCGACCGAAGCAACGTCAGGGAAATTGGCAGTACCGACCATTCAGCCTGTCGATACGCTAGGCGCGGGCGATATTTTTCACGGGGCGTTCTGCGCTCAGTATGCGGAATGCGCCGACTTTCTCCCGGCATTGTCGGAAGCAGCGGCAGTGGCCGCGATCGCTTGCCAGTCGTTCGGTACTCGACAGTGGATCACTCACCTGGACGAGCGGTCTCCGCCGCCTTGAATGAAAGCATCAGCCTGTCAATTGACTCCCCAGACTGAAAGGCTTCTGTCAGGGTTGGGCACTGCCAAACCCCAACCACTGGGGATGCTATTTTCGAGCAACACCCTAAGTCTTCATGGATGAATCTTGGGGCCTCCGTTGAGCCAGATGCCTCGACGCTACCCGACGAGGGCGATCCGTTGCTAGAGAATGCCTAAGGGCGCGCTGCGGTTTGGGAAAACGAGGTCTGAAACTGCTGCTCTCGCTCGGCCAGGGGCTCGTTGCTCCACGACCACAAGCTTTGATAAAAGAAGTAGGAAACCCCGGCATAGCCGCGATCGCGAACGGCCTCCAACTGCTCCGTCAGCAAGTCCATATCGGTGGGGCGATTTTTGAGACCGCTGAGCAGGCCAATGCTGGTCGCTGTGGATTTGCGGGCCTCAGCGGTGGCGGGTTTGTTCAGTTCCCAGACAAAGCGCTCCAGGTCATTGCGGTAGATTTGCACAATGATTTCGTCGAGCATGCCGTTGGCCTCCCAGGTGGGCCAATCCTGCAAATACTTCATGTAGGAAAAAGGATAGGGATTGGGCGACACCGACAAGATCCCGCCGGGTTGACGGAGATCGATCACCTGCCGCACTTCAGCCATGAACTGGCTGATTTTGTCAGCCCGCCAGCGCATCCACTCCGCATCGTTTTCGTCATCGGGGGGGGCGCTGCCGCCGTGCTCTTGGCGATAAAGCCCGACGGTGTAAGGGTCGTAGCCCATATCGACGGGCAAGCCAAGGTGGTCATCAACTTGCACCCCC
Source organism: Leptolyngbya iicbica LK (assembly GCF_004212215.1). Taxonomy (NCBI): domain Bacteria; kingdom Bacillati; phylum Cyanobacteriota; class Cyanophyceae; order Leptolyngbyales; family Leptolyngbyaceae; genus Leptolyngbya; species Leptolyngbya iicbica. The sequence goes on along the minus strand of NZ_QVFV01000001.1, from coordinate 169,041 downwards.
TCGACATCGTAATTGGCTAAGATTTCGTCAATCATCCCCAACAAGAGCCCGCGCGTTTGGGGATGGAAGGGATTCATCCAGGTGAAGACTTCGTTGCCCATGGGGATGTCTTTGGTGCCGTCACGCCGCTGAGTAAACCACTCGGGGCGGGTCTCGTGCAGCGGATAGTCACCGGGGGCCATGAAGCCAAATTCAAACCAGGGAATCACCGCCATGTCTGCGGCGTGGGCCAGCTCGATCAGCTCTTGCAGCATGTCGCGATCGCCCTGGGCCGCTTCAAACGGGGGATTTTCGCCCGGCCAGAGACGGCGCGATCGCCCCAAATAGCGCTCCGCCACCGCACTGGGGTATTGGGTGTAGCCCATGTTCCACACGACGGGATACAGGGTGTTGATGTTCATCGCCTTGAGCCGCTGAATCCCTGCCGCGAGCTCGTCGCGGGAAAACAGGACTTCGCTGTCGATATTGGTCAGCCATACGCCGCGCAATTCCTCTGTGGGTTCGGCTTGGGCGGCGAGGGTGGCGGGCACGGCGTGACGGGCCGGAGCGATGGTGACGCGCAACTGCAAATCGGGACTGGCGGCACAGACTAACGCCGCGACCTCACCCCGGGTAATGGGGGCAAAACTATTGGCCCGTCGGGGATTTTCGGAACTGACGAGCGCATTCGCGGCGAGCACCGCAGCAGTTCCCTCTACGGCGTAGGGCGGCACGCGATCGCCATCTTCCAAACTCTCTCTGAGCAATTCATTAGCTCGAGCAACGTAGGGTAGCTGGGCTTTGGCGGCGATCGCGGTCACTGCTTCCCCCCGGGTAATCGCCCGCCCCGGATCGGCATATTCCGCCGGAAAGGTGTACAGCATATTCACCGGAGACGCCAGCCCCAAAGCCGTCTCCAGGGTCGAAGCCCCACCATAGGCCGCCTCGGTGGGAAAACTCCGGTTCAGCATAGTGGTCACCACCTCCCAAGTGGCGGGGGCGTTGGGATAAAACCGCGCCAGATCTAACGAGGGGCCGTCAGGTGGGGCAGGCTGCAAATCATTGAGCACGATCGCTCCCCGCCGGGCCAACTCGTTAATGCAGCCAGCGGCCCAGTAGCCGTCGATGTCGCCTGGTAAGGGATTTGTCTGCGCCAAAATCTGGGGGCTAGAGGCCATATGAGGGCTCGATGGCATCGGTCTCGACCCCGATCCGCCCTCATCCCCCAACCCCTTCTCCCAAAACTGGGAGAAGGGGAGCGAGTAGCTTGAAGTCCCTCTCCCAACCTTGGGAGAGGGATTTAGGGTGAGGGCCAACGGATTCTTGTGCCGAGCCACATTGGTCGAACTCAAGGCTGCCCCATCAAGCGCTTCACTTCGCCCACTCGAGTTGGGCTGAGCCAAGAGCGGGATAAACGCGCCAATGGTGGTGACCAAAATCAGGCCGAGCAAGAGACCCGTAAAAAATCGCTGAGACTGGGGACTGAGTTTCATCACGGAGAAGTTACCGAAGAAAGGAAAAATGGGAGCCGCCGCCAGGGTCAGCCGCCGCTGCGTTTGGCGGTGTAGCCTGCCGTTTGCAGCGCCGCTAAGACGGTATCGGCCTGGTCGCCCTGAATTTCGATGACATTATCTTTAGCGGTGCCGCCAGTGCCGCATTGGGCCTTCAGTTTTTTCGCCAGCGTCTTCAGCGTGTCGGGGCGGTGTTGAAAGCCGCTGATCACGGTGACGGTTTTGCCGCCGCGCCCTTTGCGACTCACTTCGACCTTGAGTTTTTGCTGGTTGGGGGGCAAATCGGGCACGGCCCGTTCGGTAGCGGCGGTGCGAGCGGTGGCGAACTCAGAGTAAACGGTGCGATCGCCCCCTTTGCCCCCTGCCTGTGATGATTTGCGTTTACCCATAGCCGGTCATCCTGAACGTGCATCGTGATCCTATGGCCTGATTCGGTCAGACGGCAACGATCACTGGCTTTTAACCATAGATCAAATTGGACGGCTGCCCGTCGCCGTTCGTTCCGCTGCGTTTGTCAGCCCCACCATTGCCACAGCCCATAGGCCAGAAATGCGCTTCCCAGCGGTACGGTGAGATTGTCTAAACCCCAGCGCGCAAAAGATTCCAAAAAGGTGGCAGTGAGGGCGGTGAGGAGGGCGATCGCTGCAATCGTGGGGGTCAGCCCGTGAACGATGGACAACACCCCCAGACTCACCCCAAAGCTCACCAACAGCATGGTGCTGGTGCCCTCCCAGCTTTTGGTCATGTCCCACACGGTGTAGCGATGTCGCCCCAGCGACTGGCCGATAATGGCCGCCATGCCGTCGCCCCAGGTCATGGTCAAAATGCCCAGCATGGTGAACTCGGGGGAGCCCTCCCAAAACGTCGCGGTCAGCAAGCCAATGCTCACCGCATAGAAGAACGTGCCCAGACTGGTGCGTCCCACACTGTTAATGCCCGGCAGAATTGGCAGCCAGTAAGAGAGCAATGCCACGAGACTGAAGAGTAAGGAGGCGGCTATGCCCATCCAAGCTGGGGTGTGCAGCCACCAGGCCAACAAAATGACGTTGCCCGCCCCGATGTGGACGATTTTGCGGGTGATTTCCACCGAGACGGATTTGGTTAAGTAGAGACTTTCGGAGATGACGCCGACGACGCCCAACCAAGCGCCCACCAACACCACCTGGGCCATCAGGCCAGACCAATGGGTCGAATCTAGCAGCGTCTCTAACAAAAAAAATCCTCAATGCTGTGCCAATACTCTACCGTCTTTGCATAGGCTAAAGACGATGGCCTAGGGTGGGCATGCCATTCAACGGGCGGGCGGCTCATCCTTAGCGCTCCTTCACAGGGTGAGATGTCGCAATGGAGCAGTCAGGGGGGCGAGCGATCGCAACTAAACGGCAGACGATAGACCCATGATCGTGACGGTGACGAGCTTTAAGGGCGGAGTCGGTAAAACGACCACCGCGATTCACCTGGCGACCTTTTTGCAGGGCCAGGCCGAAACGTTGTTGATTGACGCCGACCCGAATCGCTCTTCCTTAGGCTGGGCGAGCCGAGGGGAGTTGCCTTTTCCGGTATTGGATGAGTGGCACCCTGACGTGGTGAGTGCGGCCTACCAACACATCGTGATCGACACCCAAGCCCGCCCAACGCAAGAGGATCTGGCGACGCTGACGGCAGCCTGTGATGTGCTCGTATTGCCGACGACGACGGACGTGATGGCTCTGGAAGCCCTGGTGCTGACGGTGAATACGCTCAAAACCATTCCCACCGCCCGCTACCGCATCTTGCTCACCTCGATGCCGCCGAAACCGACGAAAGCGGAAGCGGAAGTGCGATCGCTCTTGGCCGAAGCCCAACTTCCCGTTTTTCAACAGGGCATTCGACGTTATAGCGTGTATCAAAAAGCGGCCAAGGCCGGGGTGCCGGTTTATGCGGCCAAAGATGCCAAAGCTGAGAACGCCTGGCAAGATTATGAAGCCGTTGGTCAAGAGCTGCTCAAGGATGGGGAATACCCGGCCCCGCCAGGTGGGGCGTGAGGGGATCTGCAGCTCAGCGGTGCATTACGCTGCGCTCATGCACCCTACGGGTGGGACATTCTGGTTGAGCGATCGCTTTATGACTGGGGAGCCCAGAAGATTTCGATATCGCGCAGAACCACGACGCAGGTGCCCAAGGTGTCGCGCTGACTGGCCAGAAATTCGTTAATGCGCTCAGGTTCGTCGATAATTCGGACCTCGATAGGCAAGTCCGAATCCAGGGCCATATGGTTCGCCGTGGGAATCGCCATCTGTGGCCCAAAGCCTTCCATCGATTTGACGGCGATCGCGCTGTAGAGCCCCTGCTCCAAAGCGGTCGCAATCATGGCCGTGTGCAGCGCCCGAGTGCCTAGCCGACTCCCTTCGCTGGTATAAATGCTCAGTTGTTTCCACACTTTCATGACTCTGACTCCTGCTGCCGGTTCTCGTCTCTGTTTTACTGCACTCGCCTGACTCTGCACCACTAATTGCAGCAAATCGAGGGGTCTAGTAAAGTCCCGTAATAATTAGCCTGCCGTTTATGAACAGTGGACAGCTCACCCAGCTCACAACGCCTGTGGGGCGCGACTTAGCGATCGCCCCCTGGTTGTCACCAGATGCTCACCGCTTGCTGGAGGATCTGCCTGCTTGTTGCCCCATTCAGACAAGGCCCAACTCAATTGGGTAGAATGACCCCGGTTTTTGCGACTGCCTGTGGCGTCCGCTAATACCGATGGTTTGCAACACTGCACGATGGCAATGATGAGCCAACTTCAAAAAAATCCGATGTTGAGCCAACCCCTGAAACGGGTTCTGAGACTGGTGGCGATCGCGGCCATCACCTGCGGCCTCATTTTGCTGACCGCAGCGGCGAGCTCGGCTCAGTTCTCCCTGCCCGACAATTTGGGCAGCGCCGATGGTTTCAATCCGCCCCCCAGTGTGACGCGACTGGGCAGCATTGAGGTGGCCTCGGTCTACTCTCCGGTTACCGGAGATGTTTTGTTTGAAGTCGCTGCCCCCACGGTTTACGATCGCAGCGCTCCCGCCAATATTCCGGCTAATGCGGCTGAGCGCCGGGCCGAGGAAGTCAATGCCCGCATTCAGCGTGCCGTTTTGCGTCGTCGCGATCCGCCCATGGATTTGGAGTCTCTGACGGTAGGCCTGGCTAAACTCAACGATGTCGATGTCATCGTCACGCGGGATGACAACTACACCCAACCCCTCGTCTTAGTCACCGTGACCGAAACCGATGCCGACTATCATGGCGTCCCGATTCAGGAACTCGGAGAAGAGTGGAGCGACATTCTCTCAGCAGAACTGCGCAATGGCATTCAACAACTGTCGCCGGGGCAATTTCGCCAAGACGCTTTGAAAGCCGCCGCCGTTTTATTTGGACTGATTGTGCTCACAGGCATCTTTGTAGCGCTGAAAATGTGGGTCCGACGCTACCAGCGGCAACTGCATAATCGCAAAAAGGCCCTGAGCAAACCGCCATCCGTGGACGTTCAGGCAGATCCACAGCAAAGGCCGATAGAGCCACCGTCACCCGCTGAACAAGCCGGGCAAAATCGGGCTCATTTTTTAGAAAATTTAGATGAGGTTTGGAACCTCGATCGCCGCCTCAATTTCTTTGGCTTACTGCAATGGCTGCTCTTTTGGTTGGTGGTGTTGATTTGGTACCTCGGCATTTACCAGCTGTTTCGGCAATTCCCCTATCTAGAGCGATTCAGTGCTGGCATTGTTGGTAAGCCCATTCAACTGCTCGGGGTTTGGTTCGTCACCGGGTTAGTCATTCGCGTCATGCGTCGGCTCATCGATCGCTTCACCACTGAGCGCGAAGGGTTTGACTTTGGCGACTTGCTGACCTTTGGCGACTTGCAGCGGCGGCAGTTGCGCATTTCGACGATCGCAGGCGCGGCCAAGGGGCTGATTACCATCATTTTTGTGAGTATTGGCCTCTTGTTAGCACTCAGCATATTAGGAGTGCCCACCGGGTCAGTCGTTGCCATTGGCGGCATTTTTGGTCTAGCGATTTCCTTCGGTTCCCAAAGCCTGGTCAAAGATTTGGTCAATGGATTTTTAATCTTGGCGGAAGATCAGTTTGCGATCGGCGATGTGGTTGATCTGGGCAGTGATTTAGACGATGCTTCCGGTTTGGTCGAGAATTTGAACTTGCGAGTGACCCAGTTGCGCAGTAGCGACGGTGAGCTAGTGACCATTCCCAATAGCGCCATCAGCCAGGTCAAAAACCTGACGCGCAGTTGGTCACGAGTTAATTTCAGTATTGATGTGGCCTATCAGACTGATCCGGCCAAGGCGCTACGAGTCCTCAAGGAGCTGTCGCAAGCCTTTTACAACGAGCCGCAATGGCAAGACAAGATGCTGGCCCCCCCGGATGTGCTCGGCATTGATGATGTGTCGCATCGAGGCATGACGATCACGATCTGGATTCAAACAGTGCCGTCGCAACAGTGGGCCGTGGGTCGTGAATATCGACTGCGAGTGCGGCAAGCCTTGTCAGAACAGGGCATCGATATTGGGACTCCACGCCAAACTTATACGCTAGACCCTGGCCCAACGAATCATGGGCAACATGCCCCAGGAGACTCAAAAGTGATCGTCTCTAGCTAAGGCGATCGCCTCGACAGGGGAGCGAGAAGGCAGGAACGCAAAACACGATACCTCAAGTCTTCAGCTCCCCTGCTCCTCAGCCCCCCTGCCCCTGGTCACGACGGTTACCCACGGCAGCAGCCCGAGCTCAACGGCCTCAGCTATTCAAAAACTGATTGAGGTCTTCGATTACGCGGGGCAACTCGGCTTCGGTGGTGAGGCGCAGGCGATCGTCTCGCACGGTGATCAACAGCTTGGCCGCAAACGGACTGGGCCAGATGTTCGGATTGCAAAATACTTCTAAAAACACATCGCCCGTGTGCTGATATTCCATCGTGGGTACGACTGCTCGCTTACCTGAGGTCGGCGATTGGGTGGCGATCGCCTTGAGTTGGCCCACCAGTTCCGTCAGGGCCGCCTTGAGGTCTTGAGCAGCGGTGTGAGAAAAATTGAATCGCACCGAACCTTGCAGCAGGTTGAGCGTGATTTGCGTGACGGTGGTCGAAGTCATGGTCATCTCAATAAGCAGCTAGTGGCTATTGTGTGGGCAAATCGAGCGAAACTTGCGCGTCTTAAGGTTGCGTAAAGGTTAGCCCGCTGTCGGCATCGGTCATCTGGCTGCCGTTCTTCACGAGATTTAACGAGATCTCTGGAAATGAATTTTCCCCTCGTAGGGTGCATGAGCGCAGCGTCATGCACCGCCGCCGGACATGTTCATTTCTGGAGAACCCCTAAGACCGCGATCGCGGCCACCAGCGAGGACGAGGCCGCTGAGTAGGCCAGCGCAGTTCGCAGTGGGTGCCAGTGGGCGTAAACTCGCGCTCGTAGGTGCCGCCGAGCCGTTGGGCCAGGGCTTGGGCCTGTTGGGTACCGCGTCCGCCCGTGGTTGGCGTGGGGGCGGTGTCGGGCAGGGGTTGCCCTTTACCATTGTCGGCGACGCGAATGATGTTATCGGTCTCGGTGGCGTAACAGGCGATGGTCAGGCGCTTGGCCTCGATCGCGTGTTTGCCCACATTACACAGCATTTCTTCGAGCAAGCGGCAGAGTGCTCGGCGATCGTCGGCGGATAAGCTCGCTTCTTGCATCGGCTCAAATTTCACCACTTGAAACTTGAGGGTGGCAAAGCCAGGAAAGTCGCGTTTCAGCGTGGCGATGTAGACCTCGTAGAGCACTTCATGCAATTCGTCGCGGAGGTCGATGACTTTACCACCGCCCAGGGGCAACTGCTCTTCGGCGGGCAGCGACTCCTGCTGGAGTCGGTTGTAAACGGTGCGGAGTTCTTGGTTTAAGTCAGCGAGTTGGGCCTGCACCGTAGGCGAGAGTTCCTCTTTTTGCTTGAGCAGCAGCGCGAGGGATTGCAGTGGGCCGTTGTGGATGGCGTCGTAGGTTTCTTCGATCACCCGCTGGCGGGCCGCGATCCGCGATCGCAGGGTTTGGTCGTAGAGATAAAATCCCGGCAGCACCAAACCATTCAACGTAAAAGCAATCAGGGTGGGCATGACGGGCAGCCACCAGCCCCCCAGCCACAACACCACGTAGCTGCTGACAAACAGTCCCAGGCCAATCAGGCCAACACCTAGCAAGTACCAGGCGGGACGCGCAATCAACCCCACTAGCAACATGCCGATCGCGCCCCAGGCAATGATCCACAGATATTCCCACGGGTTGGGCCAGACGTTAATTTGGGGGCGATCGTCCAGCACGGTACTGAGAATTTGGCTGGTGATGTGGGCATGCATTTCGACGCCGTAGACCAAGCCCGGATTGAGCGTGTTGACCGCCGCCGAATTGACCAAGTCTTTTTGACCGAGGGAGGTGACGCCGATCAGCACGACGCGATCGCTAATCAGATCAGGGGGCACTTCTCCCGCCAGCACGGCCGAGAGAGAGACCATCGTGAAGGGGGTCGGGCCGCTGCGCACGTTGATCAACATCTGCACCCCCGAGGCGTCAGCGCCCGCATAGCCCCCATCGTTGGGCCGAAACCGCCAGAATTCAGCGGTCCCAAATCGCATATTGTCACGGTGACGGCGACCGTTTTCTAAATACAGGTTGTCTTGAGCCAGATAGGCCTCGGCCAACACAAAGGGAAAGGAAAAGCGAAAGCGCTCAGGTCCTTCCGGGTGAGCCGGTGGCGGAAATACCCCCAGAAAAGCGCGACGCACAAAGCCGTCGTCATCCAGCGCAAAGTCGTTGAAGCCGACGCGAGCTTCTGGCAAAGCGGGCGGGGGCGCGATCGCCGATGACAACACCTTTTCGATGCCAAAGAGCTCGGGGGACTCTGCCATCAGCTGATTCAACTGGTCAGAACCGGGCTGGATAGGCAAGTCGCGAAACAGATCGAGCCCGATCACCTGCGGATCGTGACGCTGGAGTTCGGTAATTAAGGCCGCCAGCACCCCGTCAGGAATGGGATAAGTGCCCACCTGCTGAATGTCTGCTTCCGTGATGCCCACGATCAGCAGGCGATCGTCGGTGGGCTCGGCGGGTCGCCATCGCAAAAAGCTATCCAGCGCGGCCCACTCTAACTCTTGAAAAACGCCCAGCAGCCGCAGCACCACCATCAAGACAATGACCGTCAGTCCTGGCACCACACGCCGCTGCCAGCTAGCTTGAGACAGCCGCTGCCACAGGGTTACTGGAGGAGGTGAGGAATGGGTCACTGAGGGCGATCGCGGGGGCAGGCCAACACAGGAGCACAGGTCTCCCTGTGACTAGGGTAGTCGGGGAATTGCCGAATGCTGTGCATTAAGCCAGGAATTCCGTGGGGGCACTCCTGTCTGCCAGAGGCTTTCTACCCTTAACGGCTAATCAGCGTTTGCGATCGCTGACAAACAAAGCGTTATTCGACAAAAACACTGGTATTTCAAAAGCCCATGACGAGAATTGAACTCGTGACCTCACCCTTACCAAGGGTGTGCTCTACCGCTGAGCTACATGGGCGGGCGTGGATGGGCCGAGCTGGATTCGAACCAGCGTAGGCATAGCCAGCGGATTTACAGTCCGCCCCCATTAACCACTCGGGCATCGACCCGCCATCCACGGTTGTTAATCCTAACACAACAATGTCATCACACTACGGAAATTCGGACAAAAATCTGAGGAATATTGATGACCCCGGGCTGCCGCTGGGAACGGCTGCTGACGGTACTTGCACCGGGGTGAATGTCTGGCTAGTTACAGCACATCTTGAGGGGCGGTGGCGGCATTGGCAGGGGGCGTAATGCCACGTCTGACCAAGCCCTCATCCAGCGCTTTGAGAAAGGCGAAATCTCGGGTAGGCAGGGGGCGATCGCGCTGGGCTGTCTGCGGTTGCAAAATCGTCGCAAACGCGGCTCGAAACTCAGTCGGCCCCATCGCGATTGGGGCGGTGAGATGGCAAGGAATCACCTGTTCGAATTGCCATTGGCATACTTGATCGACCCAGGCTTGCACCTCTTGTAGGCCCCGGTTAAAAATCAGCGTTTGTAAGACGGGCGCCACAAAGGGCCGCCCCCCGCCATGGAGCGCTTCGAACGAGGCGGCCCAATCGGCTTGCCAATAGAACGGGTATAAACCGAAGTACGCGCGTCGCGAGCGGTCTGGGGCCGACTTCGCTTCTTGGAAAGCGGTGCCGAGGGTGGGCGTATCGAGGGTGCTGGGCTGAAAGAAAAAGGCGAAGAGAGCGATGCGATGCCAGCCCCGTCGCCGCGCCTCAGGGGTATCGACGATCGCCTCATCGGCGCGATCGCGGGCATGAAATAGCAGCGGAAAGGGATCGAGATGTAGCACCGCTGGCGGCTCGGCGGGCACCGACACCAGGCTATCGGTCAACAGCAGGGTGCGGGTCGCACGGTGAAACAGGGCCACCTCAACAAACGGCCCTAGCCCGAGCTTGATGGGGCCTAAAGTCGCCCAGTCAAACTCATCGGCAAACGGCAGCGGTTGATCGTCCCTCAAGATCTGGGTGCGCTGGGCGGGCAAGCCCAACCAGCTCAACGGCAAATTGAGTGGAAAACTCCACTGATTCGGCGCGACGTAAATCTGCGCCTGGGGAAAGCGCCGGGCAAATGGCCCGACAAATACCTTGTGCTCAATTCCGGTGGTGGTGGACTGGATGATGTAGCGGACGGTACCGTAACGGGCTTCGAGCGATCGCACCATGGCCACACATTCCCGTGTGGGAGCCACTGGCGCGTAAACCAGTAAGCCCCCAGTTTGCAGCCGCACCACCGTCATGCGAATGGGCACCACCACATAAAAAATGCCTTGGTACTGGTCAAACGTCCAGATTGTGCCTGGCACCACCTCTTGCATGAGGGTGGGTCGCTGACCGTAAGGATAGAGTGGTACGACGGGCCAAAAGGGCCAAGCGCGATCGCGCTTTTGCTGATTGCTGTGCCGCTGCGAAATCGAGTCTTGCCCCGCCATAGTGCTCAAAGATTCGTGCCCTTATGAATTGTAGAGACTTCTGTCAGCGATCGAGCAGCGGGATGTCGTCACGGCTCACCGAGCGGCTGCCCCTGGGCGATCTCCCCAGAGTGTCAATCATCCCTGGTATTACGAGGTCGAGATCGCCGGACTGCCTCGATCGGAAGTGCTTGCTGGCTAGGGGGACGGGTCCCTATGACATCAACCGATATGTTGATAGTTGACCAAGGGACCCGTCCCCTCAGCGATCGCCCCGCACACAAAACCGTCGCACCCAGGTTAGTCAACCTCAATGCGACGGCACCTTGTCGGTAAATCAGTGACACTCGTTAGCCTGCGGCCAAGACCGGGCGAGCGGTTACGCGATCGCCCCTGCTGTCTCGGCAGTTTCAGCAGTCTTTGCTTGGGCGTTCGGGACTTCCGTGTTATGCACCACCAATACCGAACAAGGTGCATGGTGCATCACGTAGTTGCTCACACTGCCCAAGAAAAATTCACTCAGGCCGGAGCGTCCCCGGTTACCCACCACGATCAGGTCAGCCTGCCAACTAGCAGCCATGTCACAAATGACTCGGCCTGGGTCACCTGCCGTTTGCGTAAACTCGGTTTTGATCCCTTCGGCGGTGGCCTGATCGGCTAACTGTCGCAGTTCATTGAGGCCCTGTTGCTCGTAGTCCTCCCACCGTTTTTGGTAAGTTTCCCAGGCGACGCTGTCGCTGATGGGGTAGTAGGAATGATAAGCCCGCATCGGGAGGCCAGGACTGCCTTCATCGTATGCGGATAGGGCGTGGACAATGATCAAGTCTGCTTTCATCAGCTTGGCTAGACCCATCGCCTTCTCGAGCAAGTAGTTTTGCAAGGCGGAGTGATCAACAGCCACCAAAATCTTGCGATACATAACAGCCTCCTGACTAGGTACTCGGCTACTGGAGCGATCGCGATACCGCAAACTTGACCTACTCGATTTCGCAAAGATTCGAGCCAGCTGTGTCAGCCACAAGCGAACCCTGCGTCACCAAGCGGTCGGCATCGCTTTTGGAGGCCCATCAGTTTGCCAATCACGATTCCGTAAACGATGGGTCTCTTTGATCTCATTTTAAAGCGGCGGTTTTCGGCTACTCAGCAGGGCTTAACATGCGATCGCAACTTGCAATAAAATTAAAGCGGCGGTTTTCGGCTACTCAGCAGGGCTTAACATGCGATCGCAACTTGCAATAAAACCCCATGAAGGGAGCCCAGTGGCTGGATGGGTCACTAGGGCTTGAGTGCTTCATCCAAAATTTGCCGCGCGCTTTCGGCCTGCGATCGCGCATCCCGGTACTTGAGATTGGTTTGGGCAAATCCTTTTAAGGTTTTGAAGCCGTCTTTCAAGCTGGCAATTTGGGCCTCGCTAATCGGCTCATCGCTAAACAACAAGTCAATGAGTTGGCGCACCTCTAGCGCTTCCTCACGAGAATCTTGCATCTTCATTTTCAGGGTCGCGAGGTGACTGAGCACTTGCACCGCTTCGACCACCGCATCTTCCTGGTTTTTGACATCAGCCGTCGGTTCAGGCGTTTTCACTTCAATAAATTGTTGAGGGTCAAATCCATCGGCCAAGTTGGTGGGCAACTGGCCATCATCCATCAGTTCTACCAACTGATCCATCGCCTTCTCACGGGCTTTGCGAGAATCTTTACCCGCCACATTGAGAATCACTTCGGGACTCTGAGTCAGGGTGTATTGAACCATAATGCTCTAAATAGTTCATAAGAACTATAGAATCATAGCCGAAGCTCAGCGCAAAAATGCACTATTCACGCAAAGTGTAATACCGCTCTGGGGCGATCGCGCGGTGAATTCAAAAGTCATGGTTAATATCTGCTGGGCAGAGCGTTTTCCGAGATTCAATTTAGGTGACCGGGCAGGGTAGACATGACCGCGCGAATTGACCAGGAGAATTCACAATGACGAATTCATTGTTTATCAGTACGGCGGAAGCCGGTAGCGGCAAGGCGTTGGTCTCCCTGGGCATTATCGAGTTGCTGTTGCGGCGGACGACGCGAGTCCACTTCTTTCGCCCGTTGATTCAAGGCCCTGGGCCAGCAGCTGCCGTCATCGCCCCCGAGCACGAGCAAGACGAAGACATCCACCTCATCGTCAACCATTTTGAGCTGAAGCAAACCTATGAAGAATCGTTTGGGTTGCGATCGCGCGAAGCCCAAGATCTGATCGCCCAACATCGCACTGACGACGTCATCGACACCATCATTCGCAAGTACAAAGCTTTGGAATCGCGGGGCGACTTTTTGCTCTGCGAAGGGTCGGATTATCTGGCGGAAAATTTGGCCTTTGAATTTAGCTTTAATCAGGAAATTGCCAAAAACTTGGGCGCACCCGTGTTGATTTTGGGCACCGCCCACGATCGCTCCGTGGCCGAAGCCTTAGGCCCCGTGGAGATGGCGGTGGAAGCCTATCAAGAAGTCGGGTGCGACATTGCGGGCATCATTCTCAACAATGCGGCCCCGGATGCCGTTAATGAATTGAAGGAAGAATTGTTCCGGCACTTTGGCATGCGGGGGTTATTGCTGTCGGTGATTCCAAGGCATCCCCGGTTGGCGAGTCCCCGAATGCGGGATATTGCCGCTCAGCTGCAAGCCCAGGTGCTGTACGGGCATCGCCGTCTTAAGAATCTCGCGACGAAGCGCATCGTGGCGGCCATGCAGTTGCAGAACTGTCTGGACTGGGTCGAGCCGGATTGTTTGGTGATTACGCCGGGCGATCGCGGCGACATCATTGCGGGCATGTTGCAGGCCCATCAATCCAGCAGCTATCCGCCTCTGGCAGGCATTTTGCTCTCGACGGGAATGCAGCCCGAACCGGCGATCGCTCGCCTGATCGAAGGCATCCCCGACCCGCTGCCGATTCTCTCCGTCAAGACCGACACTTTTACCACGGCGGCCCAGGTCAATGAGGTGCACAGTACGCTTTGGCCCGACGATCGCGAAAAGATCGACCTCAGCATCCAGATGTTCGATCAGCATGTAGATTTGCAGCGCCTAGACCAGCAAATTAGTGCCGTGCGGGTCCGGGGCATGACGCCCAAAATGTTTACCTACAACCTGATGGAACGGGCGAAGTCGCAGTTGCAGCATATCGTTCTGCCCGAAGCCTATGATCCCCGCATTCTCAAAGCGGCGGCCATGTTGCTCGACCGGGGCATCGTCAAACTGACGCTATTGGGACATCGCCACGACGTGCAGCGGGTGATCGAAAAATATCAGGTGCGGCTGGATCTCGACCAGGTGAATGTGGTGCATCCGTCCGAGAGTCCGGCCCTGCAAGACTATGCTCAGACCTTTTTTGAACTGCGGCAGCACAAAGGCGTCACCCTCGACAATGCCCTCGACGTGATGATGGATGTCTCTTACTTTGGCACCATGATGGTGTACAAAGGCGATGCCGATGGCATGGTTTCGGGCGCAGTGCATACGACGCAGCACACCATTCGTCCGGCCCTACAGTTTGTCAAAACCCAACCCGGCGTCTCGGTGGTGTCGTCGGTGTTTTTCATGTGTTTAGAACAGCGGGTGCTGGTGTACGGCGACTGCGCCATCAACCCCAATCCGACGGCGGAACAGCTAGCGGAAATTGCCATCTCTTCAGCAGATACGGCCCGCATTTTTGGCGTTGACCCAAAAGTGGCGCTACTGTCTTATTCCTCAGGGGAATCGGGTAAGGGCGAAGAGGTGGAAAAGGTGCGGGCTGCGACGAAGTTGGCCCGCGATCGCCGTCCTGACTTACTCCTCGAAGGCCCTATTCAATACGACGCGGCGGTGGACCTCGAAGTGGGTGCGCAGAAGATGAAAGGCTCTGCCGTGGCGGGCAAAGCCACGGTGCTAATCTTTCCCGATTTGAACACGGGCAACAACACCTATAAAGCGGTGCAGCGGGAAACCGGGGCGATCGCGATCGGTCCCGTTTTGCAAGGACTCCGCAAGCCGGTCAACGACCTGAGCCGGGGCTGCACCGTCGAAGACATCGTCAATACTGTCGCCATTACCGCCGTGCAGGCGCAAACGGCCCCAGGGGCTGCCATTCCTCATTAACGATCATGGTGTTGCCGACTCTTGAGGCGTTACCAACGCAGCGAGCTCTCGGCCCGATTCCCGAGTAGCGATCCAGAGTTCCAGTGGGCTGAGAGACTCCCCCCATGTTTGACGCCCAGGGCGATTTCTTATCGTACTCTCAGCGATCGCTCACCCCAGAATTAAGCAATGCAAAGAAGCTATAAAAGCGTTATTTTCTGGATAGAGATTTTTCTATCTAAATGATGGCCTAGTCTGCGGAGAGGTCGCAGTTGAGTTTTGACGACGGTCACTGACGGTCGCTGGGCTGCGGTGCGGATGCAGATATTCCCACTGTCATTCATTTGGCTTCTTGAGAGTTATGACTTCTGCACGGTTTTTCCGCCAGCCTTGGCGTCCCCAACTAGCCACCTTGTTCATGATGGGTGCTTTAGCGATCGCCGCTGGTATCGCGATCGCCTGGTTTAGCGGTCACGACACCATCAGCACCATTTTTGAACAGCTCGATTATCTCCAGCAGCATCCGCCGACATGGGCGATGACGCCGATGGCGATCGGTCACTATTTTTGGTTTTGGGCGACAGCGTTGATGTTGGTGGTGTGGGGCATTATGCGGGTGTCACCGACGCCGCAAACCTGGTCCCGAACCGTGGTCGTGGGCATTTTGGGTGTCTTGACGTTGCGGTATCTGACCTGGCGCACTACCTCGACCCTCAACCTCAGCACCCCGTTGAACGGCGTCTTTAGCTTGGGCTTGTTCGCGCTAGAGTTGCTGATCCTCTTTAGCGGGTTGGTGCAGTTGTTTTTGCTGCTGCGGGTGCGCGATCGCCATAAAGCCGCCGATCAGCTCTCGCAAATGGTCGCCAGTGGCGAGTATCGCCCCACTGTAGATGTGCTGATCCCAACCTATGACGAACCGGAGTTTATTCTGCGGCGGACGATCATCGGCTGTCAGGCGATGGAGTACGAACCCAAAACGGTGTACTTGCTCGACGACACTCGCCGCCCAGAGATTCAGGCCCTGGCAGCAAAACTTGGTTGTGAATACCTCACCCGCCCCGACAATCGCCACGCCAAAGCCGGTAACCTGAACCACGCCCTGCCCAAAACTCAGGGCGAGCTCATCGTTTGTTTTGATGCGGACTTTGTGCCAACGAGGAACTTTCTTACCCGCACGGTAGGCTTTTTCCAGGATCCGCAGGTGGGGTTGGTGCAAACGCCCCAGAGCTTTTACAATCCTGACCCCATCGCCCGCAATCTCGGTTTAGAAGATGTGCTCACGCCCGAAGAAGAGGTGTTTTATCGGCAGATTCAGCGGGTGCGCGATGGGGCCGGAGCCGTGGTGTGTGCGGGGACATCGTTTGTCGTGCGCCGCTCAGCGTTGACCGATATTGGTGGCTTTGTGACCGAAGCGGTCAGTGAAGACTTTTTCACGGGCATCCGCATCGCTGCCCAGGGCTATCAACTGGTGTATCTGAACGAAAAACTGAGCGCGGGTCTGGCGGCAGAAAATATTGCCGCCCACGCTTTGCAACGGGTGCGCTGGGAGCAAGGCACCCTGCAAGCCTTTTTCATTAAATCGAATCCGGTCACCATTCCGGGACTGACGCCGATTCAGCGTCTCGCCTACTTCGAGGGATTGATTCACTGGTTCAGCAGCGTGGCTCGCGTCGGCTTTCTCGCCATGCCCCTGGCCTACGCTTTTTTCAACGTCATTCCGCTGCGGGCCACAGAGACCGAACTGTTGTATTTTTTCCTGCCCTTTTACCTGGTGCAACTGAGCGTCTTTTCCTGGCTAAATTATCGATCGCGCTCCGCCCTGCTCTCCGATGTGTATTCCCTGGTGCTGGCCTTTCCTCTCGCCGTGACCGTGTTTCAAGTAATGGTGCGACCCTTTGGCAATGGCTTCAAAGTCACGCCCAAAGGCACGGCGAGCGATCGCTATCGGTTCAACTGGGCCTTAGCTTGGCCGTTGATGCTGATGTTTGGGCTTACGGCGCTGAGCTTGTGGGTCAATCTGGGGCACTGTCTGATGACCATGGCCAGTCCGGCTGAGCATTGGCGCGGGGTGGGCATTGGTTGGCTCTGGAGCAGCTATAACTTGATGATGCTGGGGCTCGCCTTGCTGGTGTTGCTCGATGCCCCGCGTCCCAGTCCCTACGAGTGGTTTAACGTGCGCCGCGTGGCTCGCCTGCAGCTCACTCTGCCCGACGGGACTGAACAATGTGTGTGGGGCACCACCACCATGATTTCTGAGATTGCGGCGGAAGTGGAACTTACCAAAGTCGATACTTTGCCCTCTGCGGCGGTGACGGGAACCCCAATTGCGATCGCTCTCGTCGATGAGCACTTTACCCTGCCCGCCACTTTGGTGCAGCAGCGCCCGGTCGATGGTTTACCCACTTTGACCCTGCAATTTGCGCCGCTCGATTTACCGCAACAACGCCACATTACGGAGCTCTTATTTTGCCGTCCTGGTCAGTGGCAAAGTCGCTGTTCGCCCAATGAATGGCAGTCGCTTTGGCTGATTTTGCAGTCGTTGTTAAGACCACGATTTTTGACGGAGCGATCGCCTCGGCCCAAACCCGTGCTGCTCACGCGCGGTTAACCGCAATTCACACGAGCCGTGGCAACCGTGGGTCTCGTTACCTCGATACCACCCTACAGCATGGCTGAGCTTACTTGGTAGTCATGGTGTGGACGCCATCCCAATCGGCGGGAGGGGGATTCACCAGATAGGCGTTGGCGCGATTGATGTGGACATCGACGGCGCGATCGCTAGGGCGCAGTTGGGCGGCTTTTTCAAAACAGGCAATTGCTTTTTTGAATTCCATGCTGGTGTATGCAGCTCGCCCTTCTTGATACAGCGCCAAGAAGTCTTGAGAGGTCTGGTCGAGGGCATTTTTCTTAAAGTCAATCAGCTCATAGATGCTGACGGGCTGGGTCTTCCCTTTGACGCGGGTTTTGTCCAGTTCCCGCACCCAAATCAGGTCTTCGCACAGCTCATAGGTGTGCTCGCTCAACACGATGTCGCAGCCATACTGCTTCGTTACCCCTTCCAGGCGGGAGCTGAGGTTCACCCCGTCGCCGATCACGGTGTATTCCATCTTGCGCTGGGAGCCGATGTTGCCGGAGACCACTTCGCCGGAGCTGATGCCGATGCCGATGCGCACTTCCGGTTGCTTTTGGGCCACCCGTTCAGCGTTGAAGATGGCGAGGCGGTGACGCATATCCAACGCGGACTGGACTGCCGCCCAAGCATGATTTTGCAGCGGTAGTGGCGCGCCATAAACGGCCATGATGGCATCGCCAATGAATTTGTCGAGGGTGCCTTCGTAGGTAAAGACGGCCTCCACCATGGTTTCAAAATAGGCGTTGAGCAGTTCCACCACCTTGTCGGCTTCGAGATTCTCCGACAGGGTGGTGTAGCCCCGAATGTCGGAAAAGAGGACAGTGACGTCCCGCCGTTCGCCGCGCATGAGCATGTCTTCGCCCAGGGCCATGACTCGATCGGCCACGCCGGGAGTCATGTAGCGGTACAGGGTGGTCTTCATCCGCTTTTCTTGGCTGATGTCTTCGAGCACCAGCAGGCCGCCGCGCACGCCGCCCTCGGGATTGGTCAGCGGGTTTACCGTCAGGTTAATGCTGCGCTCCAGCAGTTGCACTTGAGATTTGCTCAGGGGCGTGGCGTCGGTGCGGTGTCCCCAGGGCCAAAACTGGTCGGCGTTGTCGGCGTCGGGCAGCAGTAGCAGCGCCTCGGCGGGGTCAATGGTTTGGCCTTCGGCAGCGAGGGCGATCGCGGCGGGAATGGCGACCTTCAGCGTTTGCTCGGGCACGTAGTGCTTGGCCCCAGTTTCCAGGCTATCTTCCAGGCGGAACTGCAACTTTTCGAGGGGAATGATGTCCCACACGCAGCGGTTAATGAGCTGCTTTTCCCAGGCTTCTCGCAGGGTGTGGTCGGTGTCGTCGGTCGATTCGGGACAGCCCAGCAGTTCCAGCGCGGCATCGTTAATGGTGACGACGCGACCTTCCAGATCTGTCGAGATGACCGCATCAGACAGGCTTTGCAGAATATCTTTCTGATATTGCTTTTCGACCAGCACGTCTTCAAACAGTTGGGCATTTTCCAGCGCGATGCCCGCCTGAATGTTGAACGCCCGCATGAACTCTTCGTCGGAGCTGTTGAAGGAGCCCTGCTTTTTGTTGATCAGCTGGGTGACCGCAATCAGTTTGCCGGAGGAGTCAAACACCGGCATACAAAGGATATTGCGGGTCAGGTAGCCAGTGCGCTTGTCGGATGCGGGATCAAAGCGGGGATCTTGGTAGGCGTCGGGAATGTTGAGAGGTTCCCCGGTGGTGGCGACGTAGCCCACCACGCCGCGATCGGCGGGAATGCGCAGGTCAATCATGGTTTTGCCGTCGCCGGATTTCACCTTTGACCACAGTTCGTTGGTGGTTTCGTCGATGAGCCATAGGGTGCTGCGATCGGCACTCATCAAATCGCGGGCTTCCGCCATGACGGATTGCAGCGTTTTCTCCAAATCCAAACTTTGTTCGAGGGAGGAGATCGCTTTTAGTAGGGAAGAGACGCCCTTTTGGTTACGGGCCGCAACGTAGAAGGAGTTGCAGCTTTCGAGAATGATGCCGATGGATGACGCGAACTCGCGGAAGCTGCGCTCATCCTGGCTATCAAAAGCGGTGGGCTGGTTGCTGGGATCAAGCTTGTTCAGCAGTTGCACCACGGCCACCACCGCTTCCTTCGTTTTATTGAAAACGGGAATGCAGAGAATGCTGTGGGTGCGGTAGCCCGTTTCCTTGTCGGTCTTGGGATTGAAGAGATCACTGGCGTAGGCATCGGGAATGTTCAGGCATTCGCCGGACGCGGCCACATGGCCCGCAATGCCTTTGCCCACGGGGACGCGAATTTCGAGGCGGGCTTCGTCGTCGCCCTGGGCAATTTTGGACCAGAGTTCTTCTTTATCCCAATCGACCATGAAGATGGTGGTGCGATCGGCCTGGAGAATCTGGCCGATTTTGAGGGTAAACGCCTCCAAAATCTGCTCCAGCATGTTCTCCAGCGATTCGTTGTTGATCATGTCGATCGCCCGCAGGAAGTGTTCAAACTCCCGGGTGATCTGATCCAATAAATCGATGAACTGAGGCGCCGGTAGATCTTTGACCCGACGGGTTAAGCCGCCCCCTTGGGGACTCACTTGGGAGAAGGTCGCCAACATGCTGGAGTTAGACGTTGCCATAGTGGAGGATTGCTACTACAAGCTATGGGAATAGGGAAATCGAGAGCGAGCAGACAAGCGGAAAACGGGGGCGATCGCGGCAGTTAGCTACCACCCACATCGTGGCAATTACCCAAAATTAGCACGATGCTTCATCAACAATCCTATCCCCTCTGTCAAAGGCGATGGAGCCTCAGCTTAATACTTAACTACTCTACCTTTAACTGATTTGCCCCGAGAGAAAATGCGGCCCAAGCTACAGATTGATCAGACGGTGGGTGAGTCGCCGTGGCGGGCCGAGAAATGGGGACGGTGAAAGCGACGTTTCAGTGTCCATGAGTTTACCCAGCGCTACCCGTGAGAGCGACAAGCCTTTTCAGGGGACGGGTCCCTTCGGTACGTGTTTAGCGTCTGTGTTCGGTTGTCATTCCTCCCAGCAGAGAAAAGGAGGCTTAAGGTAGTGACTATCGCGCTGATAGGATGACCGANNNGAGGCGACTCGTTCATCGAACAAGTCGCCCAAGCCATGGTGCGGCAAAATCGCGCTGCTTAAATCGACGCTAAACACGTACTCCCTTCGAGGGACCCGTCCCCTCAACCACCCCAACTCGCCCAATCCTGTGGCGGCGGCTAAAATCAAAAAAATCAGCGAGTAGAGAAATGTCGGCCCATATTTTTATCTCCCACTCGACGAAGGACGATGCGATCGTCAAACAGCTGCGAGAAATCCTCGAACTCCACGGGCAAATATCGTGGGTCGATTCCCGCGAGCTGACCGGGGGCGATGCGCTGACTGACACCATTAAAGACGCCATTGAAGCCGCCGATCATTTTCTGGTCGTCTTTAGCCCTGACACCTTCAACTCCAAATGGGTGCCAAAAGAAACCCAGTTTGCGCTGGAGGTGGCTCAAGCCCGCGACGACGGCTACAAGGTCATTCCCGTTTTGCTGCCAGGGGTTGACCCGGATGGCATGGTGGCGATGCTCTTCCCCAACGACCCGCTCTACATTTTTGTGGAGGCAGGGCCGACGGGCTTGACGGAAGCGATACCACGCATTGCGGCAGCCCTGGGACTGCAACTCCCCAACGATTGGCAAGGGGGCAAAACTGTCGAAGTCGAACCCGTTGAAGAACTGCTGCTGGAACTCAAAAATCCGCAAATTGTGGAGAGTGGGGGCATTCGCCGCGCCACCGCCATGGCGGAACTCACCTATATTCCCGCTGACGCCGATAGCCGCCAGATTACCAGCCGCCAGTACACCTTCACCGCGCCCCTCGGTCCTGTGGAACTGGAGGAGATTCGCTGGTACATCGAGAAATACTACCAGTGGCCCACGGGCGTCTTTAAGCAGCGGGCGATTAAAACTGAAGAACAGTTGCCCCAGTGGGGGCAGGCCCTGTATCAGGCGGCGACCCTGGCAGAGTCGGCACGGGAACCGTTGGCCGAATGGCGACGCACGACGGGCAGCCGTCGCTTCTCTGTGCAGGTGGATGGCGACCCGCCCGAAGGCACCCCCGACGACGCAGCCGCCCGGTTCCGCGAAGCCGCCAACGACCTGCTCACCCTACCCTGGGAAATCCTCCACGACGGCGACGGCTACCTCTCTCAGGGGGCCAACGGGGTGCGGGTGCGGCGGCGACTGCCCAACCGCAAGCGCACGGAAACGCTGCAAGCCGACCTGCCCATCCGGGTGCTGCTGATCAGCCCCCGCCCCGAAGTGGATGGCGACGGTCACCCCGTTGGCTACATCGACCACCGCATCAGCGCCAGAGCCCTGGTGCAGGCGGTAGACACCCTGGGGTCAGACCTGGTGAAGGTCGATCTGCTCTCGCCGCCCACCTTCCCCGCGATGAAAGCCGCCCTGAAACAGGCCCGAGCCGCCAACGACCCCTACGAAATCGTCCACTTTGACGGCCACGGCGTGTACGACCGCCGGGTGGGGCTGGGTGCCCTCTGTTTTGAAGACCCCCGCGACAGCGACAAGCTGGGCCAGCGCCTGCTGAAGCTCATCCACGCGCCAGAGCTGGCGGCGGAGCTGCAGCACTACGGCGTGCCGCTGATTTTTCTGGAAGCCTGCCAGACCGCCCAGGCCACCGATGACCCCATGGCCTCCGTCGCCGCCCGGCTGCTGGAAGAAGGGGTGGGTTCCGTAGTGGCCATGAGCCATTCGGTACTGGTGGAAACCGCCCGCCGCTTTGTGGAGCCCTTTTACCGCACCCTGGCCGAGGGCAAACGGGTGGGGGATGCCATGCTGGCCGGGCAGGAGGAACTCTACGGCGACCCGGAACGGGGCAAAATTATGGGGGCGGGCAACCTGGAGCTGCAGGACTGGTTTGTGCCCGTGCTCTACCAGGATGAAGCCGACTCCCAGCTCTTCACCGTCACCGTGGGGGAAGCCGCCGCCCGCCTGGCCCGAGAGCGCCGCCAGATCCAACTGGGCCAGCTCCCCCCCGAACCGGAGCACCACTTTGTCGGTCGCAGCCGTCAACTGCTGCGCCTGGAGCGCCTGCTCCAGCAGGAACCCTACGCCGTGATTCGCGGCAGCGGCGGCCTGGGCAAGACGGCCCTGGCAGTGGAACTCGCCCGCTGGTTGGTGCAGTCGGGTCGGTTTCAGCGGGCGGCCTTCGTCAGCGTGGAGCCCCAGAATGTGCAGGACGTAAAGGGCGTGCTGGATATCATCGGTCGCCAACTGGTGCCGAAGTACCTGGTGGCCCAGTACGGCGACGACCTCACCGCCGCCCTGCAACCCATCGAACGCGCCCTGCGGGACTTCTCCACAGTGATTGTGCTCGACAATCTAGAAAGCGTGCTGCCCGATGCCCAGGGTCAGAACCCCGCAGGCGTGGCGGATGTCACCGAACTGCTGGCCCTCTGCCAGAAATTGCTCGCCGCCGATCCTCGCTGTCGCCTGCTGTTCACCAGCCGCGAACCCCTGCCCGCCCCCTTTGCCCAACCCAGAAAATGCACTGTCACATTGGATCGCCTGACCAAAGAGGACGCCATTCAACTGGTGGAGCAGGTGATGGCCCAACACGGCTGGGAACCCCCCGCCACCGACAACGCCACCACCCCGGCAGAAATTACCGAACTGGTGGAAACCGTGAACCGTCACCCCCGCGCCCTGGTGCTGCTGGCGAGGGAAGTGCGTACCGGGGTAGCGTTGACGACCCAACGGCTGACCCAGCTCATGGAGAAGTTGGAGGCCGAGAATCCGGGCGATCGGGAGAATTCGCTGTATGCCAGCGTGGAACTGTCCCTGCGGAGATTGCCGGAGGAGGCGCAGGAGCGGGTGAAGCGGTTGGCGGTGGTGCATGGAGGGGGAAATCTAATCCTCTTGCGATTGGTAATGGGAGTTGAAGTTGAAGAGGCCGAAGCCATTGCTGCCAGACTGATTGAAGTTGGCATAGCAGAGCAGCAGGAATACACCTACCTGCGCCTCGACCCTGCCCTGCCTGCTTACTTAAAATCACAGCAATCTCCAGAGCAAATTTCTGAGCTTAAAACAAGTTGGGGTATTGCTACAATGCAATTCGTCTATTTTCTAAGAAACAATATCTTAGGTGGCAATAACATCTTGGCTTCTCGTTTGGCTTTGTTTGAGTTGCCTAACTTAATGGCTTTATTAGAATGGTTAGAGCAACAAGTAGCCCTAGATAATTCAATGATTGAAAAATCCATTTTTATTGCTGGGGTAATTGAACAGTTGACAACGAGCTTGGGGCAAACAAAAGCTTTAGCACAAGCGGTAAGATTTCGAGAGCATATAGCTAAGTTTTCGTCAGAATGGGGATATACTCTATTCGAAAATGAGCGTTCGCTAATTGAGCGACTTTTACAGAAGGGTGAACTACAATCTGCTTACGAAAAGGCCCAAGCACTACTGGCGAAATCTAAAGTCATTGGTCCCACAGCATACAAAGGGGCTGATGAGTCAATAGCTATGGCACACTATTTACTTGGAATGGTCTTGCTAGAAGCTGGTCGAGCAGACTCTGCCCTAGAGTTATTTGTCGAAACTCAGCGGTTATATGAGTTGTCAAGTGAAAGAGATAATCATCAGATGATATATGTTTCTCTGACAGAGCAAGCGACTTGCCTGATGCAGTTAGGGAAATTAGAGCAAGCTCAAAAGATATATGAAACTGCGATTAAGCAGGCTAGCAAACGTAATTCTTTTCATGACGTAGCAGTGTGCAGACTGAATTTATCGACCCTGCTGCGCAGACAAGGAAAGCATAGTGAAGCTATCGAGAGTCTCGAAGTAGCGTTAAAGATATACGAGAAGTTGAGGATGCCTGCAAAAATCGCTCTTGCTTGCCACCAAATAGGCATAGCTTATCAAGGAGCGGGAAAATATCCAGAGGCAGAAACAGCTTATCGAAAAGCACTTAAAATATGGACTCAAACAAATGATTTGGCAGGAAAAGCGGTAAGTTTAGGTCAGTTGGGTAGCCTCTATAGTTCCTGCTTATATCGGTTAGAAGAGGCAATAACTTTTTGTAGACAGGCTGCTGATATTCACTGCTCCTTGGGCAAGTTGACAAGTGAAAGCATTGATCGCAAAAATCTAGCAGACGCCTTGTATGAAATCAAGCGGTATGGAGAGGCACGAAGGGAAATTCAGAGAGCGATTGAATGCAGGCAACACCTTGGTGTTATTGGAGAAATTTGGCCTCTCTTCGCAAGTCTACAAAATATTGAGACTGCTGCCGATGAAGGTGCTGCGGCTTGGGCAGCATGGCAACAGGCCCGTGATGCTTACCTGGCCTATCGGCAGCAGGGGGGCTATGCGCAGTATGGCGGCGGCAAGCTGGTTGACCACGTTTTGGGGCTGCTGGCTCAGCAGCAGGTCGATGAGGTGCAGTCGCTATTTGCCGAGCTGACCAACGACCCAGAAGCACCCGACTCCCTCCAGCGGCTCATCCAGGCGATGGTCGCCATCCTCAACGGCTCTCGCGACCCGGCCCTGGCCGAGGACCCCGCCCTCGATTACGACGATGCAGCGGAGGTGTTGTGGTTGATCGATCGCCTCGCCCCCCAGGGACCGGGTGCCTAAGTCGGTTTTCCAGCACGGTTCATGACTTTGCCCAGGCACCCGGTCCCTCAGCGCATCCTCAACGGTATCCATTTTTTCCCACCGCCTGACGCGCAGGATTCCAGCCCCATGCCTACACCGGGTGGAAGTAAAACGCCGTGCCCAAAATGACGAAGGTCGCCAACAGCAATACCCCCTCCAGCCAGTTAGAGCGACCATCCAGGCTAATGAGATTGACCAGCGCCACCGCGATGATGACCGCAACCACCTCAAACAAATTGAAATTCAAATCCATGGGCTGCCCGATCGCCTGCCCCACCAACACCAACACCGGCACAATCAGCAGCGCCACCAACAGACTCGACCCCATGGAAATGGACACCGCCAGATCCATATTGTTTTTGGCGGCCACGCGCACTGCGGTCAGATATTCCGCCGCGCCGCCCACCAGCGGCACCAAAATCACCCCCGAAAACAGTTCCGTAAACCCGAGGGTGGCTGTGGCCTCTTCTAACGCGGCGACAAAAATTTCCGACACGAAGGCGACGCCGAGGGTGGCCGTCAACAACACGCCGACCCACAGCCAGAGATTGGGCTTTTCGGCGTGTTCGTCCGCTGCGGGATCGATTTCGAGATCTTCGACGCCCACGTCATAGAGATAGCTGTGGGTCTTGAGGGAAAAGACAAGAGTCAATATGTAGACCACCAGCAGGACAACCGCCACCGTCACCGACAGGTGTTCGATGGTCTCGGGGGCGACCACCTGCGAGGTCTGGATTAACAACGCCGGGAGCACCAGGGCCGTCACCGCCAGGGTCATGGTGGAGCCATTGATGCGGGCAATGATGGAGGCAAATTCCTGCTCTTTATATTTGATACCCCCCACCAACATCGACAGCCCCATCACCAGTAAAAGATTCGCCAGTAGCGAGCCCGTAATACTCGCTTTGACCACGCCAACCAACCCAGCTTTCAGGGCGACCACGGCGATGATGAGTTCAGTCGCATTGCCAAAGACGGCGTTCAGCAAGCCACCGATAGAGGGACCCGTGACCACGGCGACTTCTTCCGTGGCGGTGCTGAGCCACATGGCCAGGGGGACGATCGCGATCGCGGACACGGCAAACACCACTAAGGGGTCCCACTCCGCGTGTTCGGCCCAGACGGCGAGGGGCACAAATAGCAGCAGTCCAAAGGAGACCAGATTTGTCAGGGTGAGCAAAGATTTTGGCTTGGCGGCAGTAGTCACAGGCAGTGAGTCCCAATCGCGACAACAGGTAGCACCGTGACCCTGAGGGGGCAACTCGACGGTAGGATACCGCCCCTAAGATACGGCAAATTTGCCTGATTGAAGTTGCCAAGTCTCCACAAAATCTAGCGATCCCACAACAGTTGCCGCATTGCCTGTCGGTCAAGGGGTTCAGAAATCGCTTGCGGCAGTTTGATGGGTTGTAGAACCTCACCTAACCTCTCCTTCAAAAGGAGAGGGACCGGAACTCCGGTCAGATTCAGGACAAGTTTTGCCAGCATGTGAATAATCCTCTCCTTTGCAAGGAGAGGTGCCGCAGGCGGTGAGGTTTTAGTTGCCCTACAGTAGCGACATGTCGATGTCGGCAGAGGGGGGCAGGGCGGCGTTGGGGGGCGTGCTGGTTTCGCCGCATTGAATGCTGAGGGTGAGGTCGCTCATACCCCATACATCAAAAAACTGGGCGGACAAAATTGCTCCAGCCTCAGACATGTCACCGTCTTCGCCAATCAGGCCTCCTTCCAGCACCCGACCGCGATCGGTTTCTAAATCCAGGCGCAGGGTCCCGTCATCGAGGGGACGAATGAAGAGGCGACCGTAGGCGAGGACTTGTCCGGCGCGACTGATGATGGTGCAACGCATGGGTAGTGAAATTCCAATGTTGAGGTGGGCGATGTAGGGACTGGGCAGTGAGGAGGGGTGAGGTCTCAAAACAGCCAATAGGCTTTGACCTTACGGGGCGGCGGGGGGCGTGTCAAGGTGGGACGCGATCGCCCCCTATCCTGACCGCTAGCTTTGCAACACGTCGGCAAAGGCGAAGTTGGGGGCCGCTAAAACCAACATGGTTGAGGGCAATCCCTGCAGCCGTTCTTGCAGGTTGCTGTAATAAGTCTGGAAGTCGTCGGTCGGTTCGGCCATGCCCAACAAGATGCGATCGGCGTGGCGCGACGACTGGTGCAAGATCTCGTCAAACGATCGCCCATTGGCCACCAGCACCTGGGTTACCGCATCGATGCGCAAGTTCTGCACCAGATCATCGATATTGGCTTGGGCCAGGTCGGCGGCGGGCTCGTCCGGCACCACCAGCTTGAGGTGAATTTGCGCCTTGCGCCAGTCCAACCCATCCCGCAGCAGCTCCGCCAAAATCAGCATCAGCGCCCCATTGGCGTGCAGACCGCCCCACCAGACATCAATCTGGCGACGGCGATAACTGGGGGTTTCAGGATTTTCGCGATAAATGACGACGTTGCGCTTCGCCTGGTGCAGAGTGCGGATCAGGTGGCAGTAGCGATCGCGATTTTTCGGCGTTTCATTATCTCCCAGCAGTATGGTGTCGGGCACCAGCGGCCCCAGCCCATAAATTTCCACTAACCGCTCCACCCCTTCAAAAGGATCGGGAGCCGTCAGCACCCGCACCAGCGCCCGCACCTGCCGTTCCCGCAGGTAGTTGCTGATGCTCTTCTCCATCTCCTCTTGTTGGATGACGCTGCGCGACCCCGGCGGCAACACGCTAGTAATGGTGAAGAGGCCGCGATTGTGATTGAGGGTGTCGGCCAGCTCAATCAAGCCCCACCGCCGCATGGGCGAACCGGAAAGCACCAGCATGTGGGGTCGCCAGTTTTTGGTATCCGGGTCGTGCCCGAGTTGAAACAGGCTAGTGCGCAAAATCGCCATCCAAATGCCCCGGCGAGCATCGCCCCAGGTGCTGCGCAATTCGCGCCGCTGAATCCATAAGAAAATCACTGCCACAATCACCCCAGCGACGACGGTGGCCACCGGATTGATCAAAAACATCACTGACAAGCAGCCCAGCGCCCCCAACACCGACAGCGACCAATGCACCGCAAACATGGGCCGAAAGGAGGGACTGTCGAGAAAGCCCTCGACCCCAGCCGAGATGTTGAGCACCAGATAGGTGGTGAGAAAAAACATCGTCAACACCGGGGCAATCAGATTTAAATCGCCGATGACAACGGCCAAAACTACCACCCCCAGGGTCACAGCCGTCCCAATGCGGGGTTCATCATTCGCCCCACTGCCTTTGCCCAAAAAGCCCAACCAACGCGGCAAGACGCCATCGCGGGCCAAAGCTTGCAAAATGCGCGGCGCCCCGAGAATGCTGCCGATCGCACTCGACAACGTGGCCCCCCAAATACCCAACAAAATCGCGGGTCCCCACAGCGCAATCTGCTGCATGATGAGCGGATCTTCCACCAGGGTGGCGGCATCGGCGCGGGTGGCCAGAAAAAACGGCAGAATCATGTAAATCAGGTAGCCCGTCCCCACCGCCGCCAGCGTCCCAATGGGGATCGAGCGGGTCGGTTCCTTGAGGTCGCCGGACATGTTGACGCCTGCCATGATGCCCGTCACCGCTGGGAAAAAGACCGCAAACACCGTCCAAAACGATTCGCCGCCCTCCGTGCCCCAGGGCTCTAATTGAGTCGCCTCCAGCGGTGAACCCAGCGCCAGGGACAGCAGCGAGAGCGCGATCGCCCCCATGATGAAATACTGCGCTTTGATCGCAATTTCAGCCGAGGTGAGCGCCAGCACCGCCACCGCGATCGTGACAATCAGCGCCACATAGGTCTGGTCAAACCGCCCAAAGGCATTCACCACACTCTCGGCAAAACCGATGGTGTACAGGGCGACAGATAACGCCTGGGCAAAGTACAGCGGAATGCCCACCGCGCCCCCGGTCTCGATGCCCAGGGAGCGACTAATCATGAAATAGGCCCCGCCCACGCGCACCACCCGGTCAGTCGCGATCGCGCAAATCGACAGTGCCGTAAGCAACGTAATGCTGACAGCCAACGTGACAATCATCCACGAGCCAAACAAGCCCACATTGCCCACCACCCAGCCAAACCGGAGGTACATAATCACCCCCAAAATGGTCAGCACCGACGGCGTATAAACGCCCCCAAACGTGCCCAATCCTGTTGCTTGGGTCGCTTTAGCCGGAGCCATAGAGGCAGTATCTTGGGGCATGCAAATAGATGTTGAAATTGTGGAAATGTAACCTCTCAATCCTTCCCGGTTGCGCCCGATCTCACATCCCCCTGAGGCTATAGCTCGACCCCAGCCAATATGCGGGCATTGGCGACCCAGGGCCAGCCCGTTTGCCCGAGACGCCAAGATACCGAATACCCTCAATCGGGACCACAGCCTGCTCCGATTCTCCCCCTCCCCCCTGCGCCCCGGTTCGCTCACCCCTGCCACTTACTCCACCCACCTCACCCT
Source organism: Leptolyngbya iicbica LK (assembly GCF_004212215.1). Classification (NCBI taxonomy): domain Bacteria; kingdom Bacillati; phylum Cyanobacteriota; class Cyanophyceae; order Leptolyngbyales; family Leptolyngbyaceae; genus Leptolyngbya; species Leptolyngbya iicbica. The sequence goes on along the minus strand of NZ_QVFV01000001.1, from coordinate 139,704 downwards.
CATACCCAACCACCCAACCACCCTCACACTCCCAACCACCCCGCCACCCTCACACTCCCCACCTCACCCTCATACCCAACCACCCTGCCACCCTCATACCCACCTACTCCCCACCTCCCCCGATTCCCCCCGTACCGATTAGGATGAAAATAATCACAAAAACCCCATGCCACACCCGCTTTCCCTAGTAGACTGGCTGTGGTCACATCGCACTCTTTTCTCCGTTCACTATGGCTAACGCTGGCGACTCTCCCGAAAAAATCCATCTCCCCCGCACCGACGAGTCGGACACCCTCAAGCGCATTCGCCATACCTTTTCCCACGTGATGGCGATGGCGGTGCAAAAGCTCTTTCCCAAGGCCCAAGTCACTATTGGCCCGTGGATTGACTACGGCTTTTACTACGACTTTGATAATCCCGATCCCTTTACGGAAAAGGATTTGAAAGCCATCAAAAAGCAGATGATCAAAATCATCAACAAGGGCTTGCCCGTCACGCGAGAAGAAGTGAGCCGTGAAGAAGCCCAGCGCCGCATTAATGAACTGGGCGAGCCCTACAAGCTGGAGATTTTAGAAGGACTGGAAGACCCCATCACGCTCTATCACCTGGGTGAAGACTGGTGGGATCTCTGTGCCGGCCCCCACGTGGAAACGACCAAAGATCTCAACCCCAAAGCCTTTGACCTGGAAAGTGTAGCCGGGGCTTACTGGCGCGGCGATGCGGAAAAAGCGCAGCTGCAACGCATTTACGGCACCGCCTGGGAAACGCCTGAACAACTCGCCGAATATAAGCGCCGCCGCGAAGAAGCGAAGAAGCGCGACCATCGCCGCCTGGGTAAAGAACTGGGGCTGTTTGTGTTTGCCGATGAGGTCGGGCCAGGATTGCCACTGTGGACGCCCAGGGGGACGCTGCTGCGATCGACGCTGGAAGACTTTCTCAAGCAGGAGCAGGTGAAGCGCGGCTACCTGCCCGTCGTGACCCCCCACATCGCACGGGTGGATTTGTTCAAAACTTCCGGGCACTGGCAAAAGTACCAGGAAGACATGTTCCCCATGATGGCGGAGGATGACGAGTCTCGGCAGGGTGAGGTGGGCTTTGTGATGAAGCCGATGAACTGTCCCTTCCACATCCAGATTTACAAGAGTGAGCTGCGGTCTTATCGGGAGCTGCCCCTTCGATACGCAGAATTTGGCACGGTTTATCGCTACGAGCAATCGGGCGAACTCGGCGGCTTGACCCGCGTGCGGGGCTTCACGGTGGATGATGCTCACCTCTTCGTCACCCCCGATCAGCTGGACGACGAGTTCCTGAAAGTGGTGGACCTGATCCTGGCAGTCTTTCGCAGCCTGCAACTGAAGAATTTCAAAGCGCGGCTGAGTTTCCGCGATCCGGAGTCGGATAAGTACATCGGCTCCGACGAGGTGTGGGAGAAGTCCCAGAACGCGATTCGGCGGGCGGTGGAAACTCTGGAAATGGATTTCTTTGAAGCGCCGGGGGAAGCGGCATTCTACGGCCCGAAACTGGACTTTATTTTCAACGACGCCCTCGATCGCGAGTGGCAGTTAGGCACCGTACAGGTCGACTACAACCTGCCCGAGCGCTTTGACCTGGAATATGTGGCGGAAGACGGCAGCCGTCAACGCCCCGTGATGATTCACCGCGCCCCGTTCGGGTCGCTGGAGCGGCTGATTGGCATTTTGATCGAGGAATATGCTGGGGACTTCCCGGTGTGGCTCGCGCCGGAGCAGATTCGCCTGTTGCCCGTGACCACGGAGCTGACGGGTTATGCCCAGCAAGTCGCCGATCGCATGGTGGTAGCGGGCATTCGCGCCACTGTGGATACCAGTGGCGATCGCCTCGGCAAACTCATCCGCAACGGCGAAAAAGGCAAGATTCCCGTCATGGCGATCGTCGGCGCAAAGGAACAAGAGGCCAACGCCCTCAGCATCCGCACCCGCGCCGAAGGTGAACTTGGGGTGATTCCCGTCGATGAAGTCATCGAGCGCTTGCAAACGGCCCTCACTTCCCACGGCAACTTCTAAGTTGCTCACGGCTTAGCCATGCCGAATCGGTCACAAGATTGGTTTAATCAAGCCCAACGAGACCTGGAGCAGGCGATCGCCTCGGCTTCGGAGTCCCGTCACGAATGGGCCTGTTTTGCAGCGCATCAGGCTTCTGAGAAGGCTATCAAAGCGTTGCATTTATCATTAAGTCAGGAAGCTTGGGGACATCTTCTGGTGCGGTTGCTCTCAGAACTGCCACCTGAATTAGCATTGCCCCCATTGCTGATTGAACGAGCCCGAGTGCTGGACAATTTCTATATTCCCACTCGCTATCCGGACAGTCATCCAGAAGGCTCACCTTTTGATCATTACGGTCCCCTTCAAAGCCAGGAGGCAATTGGTCATGCCCGTGCGATCCTTGAATTCATCGATCTTGCGATGGCCGAGTAGAGACGAAGTCGATCAGGCCTTGCGGCAATGGGTAGCTCGACATGAGCCAGATTTAACCGGCGCGATCGCGATCGGCTATTTTGGCTCTTATGCTCGCGGTGATGCCGGGGTCGGCAGTGACTTAGATGTGGTCATGATTTTGCGCCAGAGCGATGTGTCCTTTACTCAGAGAAGTCAGCAGTGGAATTTTTTGTCCATTCCCGTACCGGTGGAGGCGCAGATTTACACCGCTGCCGAATGGGCACAGCTAACGGTTAATCAGCCTCGTTTTCACTCCACCTTGGTTACAGAGACAGTGTGGCTCAGTTGTCCGCGTTCCCGCAATGAAACTGCGGCAGAGTCGAGCGCGGTCGCAGTGGGGGAGGGGGATGAGTGAACGCCGACGGATGTGATTTCCCAAGCCTCCCTCTAAGGGCTAATCCTGTAGGGGTTTTGTACGAGCCTATCAGAGAATCGCAGACACCTCGTTTAGCAGAAGCTAGCGGTGATTGTA